>CAVWUC010000003.1:0-282730 GCA_963758105.1 uncultured Acidobacteriaceae bacterium
AGTTGAGCGTCAGGCTCTCGCGCAAGTGCCAGCTGTCCTGCGCAAACAAGCCCACGTACTTGTTGCGTGCGTAAAACGGATTGAGCTGGCTCTGGTTGAACTGGCTCGGAACTCCAATAAGAAAATCGGCAAAATCGACGCCGGTTTCGGTACCGGAGAAAACGAAGTTGCCATTGAACTGGGCAATTGGCGCGGCATTGATCTGATCGGCGTGAAATTCCGCGCCGAATTTCATTGTGTGCCCGCCCATCACTTTCGCGAAACTGTCGGAGATTTGATAGGTATTGTTCACCTGAATCAGCTGGTTGGCCGCCGCCCCGGTCGAGTAGCCGTTGAAATTCAGATTCTCGACGCTCTGCCCTTTGGGATCGAGCGCGACGATACTTGTTGTGCCGTCCGGATTCGTGAATCCCTGCGACGCAAGTCTCACGTTGCGCCCGCCGATGGGCTGTCCCAGATTCGTGTTGTCCCGCATGAAGCTCAGGTGAAGCTCATTCACCATTGTCGCGCCGAGCGTCTTGGTATCGCCCAGCGCCAGCAACTGCGCGCACCCCGTGGTCAGCGCGTTGAAGCCCGGAACGCTTGCGCCGCTCTGCGCGACCGGATAAGGAGTATCCAGATTGAAGTTGTCAATGAAGTAGTAGGCCGAAAGGTAACCCCATTGCGTGTTCCCATCGAGCCGTACCCCCTCCTTGTCGTCCTGCACCGTTTGGTTATAAGCCGAGGTGGCGAACGCGCCCGAAGCCGTGTTTGGCGCCGGTATGTACTTCAACATTCGTTGCGCGGGCACTGACCACGCTTCCTGCGGAATAACGGCGTTCGGAAAAACGCAGGTGGAAGACGTACAGCCAGGCTGGTAATATGGTTCACCCGTGCTCACCGCGTACCCGAGCTTCTGGCTAAGCAGACTGGCAAAGTACGGCCCGCTCACCGTTCCCGTAAGCTGGTTTCCACCCGGCCCATTCGTGAAATCGAGCAGGTTGCCGGTACGATCGGCGTTCGAGGGCACCGGAATGCTGCCTGTATCGATGCCTTGTGTCTGTCGCGTTCCCTGGTAGTCGACGAAGAAGAAGAGCCGGTCGCGCCGGACTGGCCCGCCGAACGTCCCGCCGAACTGGTTCTGCCGAAAGGCGCCACGTGTAGGAGAGAAATAGTTGCGGGCGTCAAGATCCGTGTTGCGCAGAAAGTTGAATGCGTCGCCGTGAAATGCGTTACTTCCCGATTTGGTGATGACGCTGATCTGGCCGCCGCTGTACTCGCCGTATTCGGCGTCGTAGTCGCCGGTCACGATGCGAAATTCCGCGATGGCATCGAGGTTGGGAATGATGGCCGTGCCGGCGTTCACATCCTCTTCGGCGTCGCTGCCGTTCACACTGAAATAATTCGCTGTCTCCCGCTGCCCGTTCACCGAAAGATTTCCGGGATTGAGCGTGCCGGAGGGATTCAGGATGGTCGCGCCCACGTCCTGCACCATCGTCGCGGTGATGGCCGACGAAGGTGCCACACCGGGCTGCAGGGAAAGCAGATCGGTGTAGCTACGGCCGTCCAGAGGGACAGCCGTCATTTGCCGGCTGTCGATCACCTGGCCCATCGCCGTGCTGGACGTCTCGATGTGCAGTGCGTTGTCGGCGACGGTCACCGTCTGTCGAACCGTTCCCGGCTGGAGGATCACATCAATAGTGAGCGCGGCGTCGGTGTCGAGCACAATGCCGCTGCGTCGATATCTGGACACGATCATCAACAACGCCAAGAACAACCTCATCTGCATCTACTGCGCCATCGGTCAGAAGCGCTCGTCGATCGCGCAAGTGGTGCAGACGCTGACCGAGGCCGGCGCCATGGGCCACACCATCATCGTGGCTGCCTCGGCCTCGGAGCCGGCTCCCATGCTGTATATCGCGCCCTACGCGGCCTGCGCCATCGGCGAGTACTTCCGCGATTCGGGCCGCCACGCGCTGGTGATGTACGACGATCTGTCCAAGCACGCAATGGCCTACCGCGAAATTTCGCTGCTGCTGCGCCGCCCGCCGGGCCGCGAAGCCTATCCGGGCGATGTCTTCTACCTGCACTCGCGGCTGCTGGAACGCTCGTCGAAGCTGAGCGACGCCCGCGGGGGCGGCTCGCTGACCGCGTTGCCGGTGATCGAGACCCAGGCCGGCGACGTCTCGGCCTACATTCCGACCAACGTGATTTCGATTACCGACGGACAGATCTTTTTGGAGACCGACCTGTTCAACTCCGGCGTGCGTCCGGCGGTGAACGTGGGGCTCTCGGTCTCGCGGGTGGGCTTCTCTGCGGCCATCAAAGCGGTCAAGCAGGTGGGCGCCACGCTGAAGCTGGACCTGGCGCAGTACCGCGAACTGGCGGCCTTCGCGCAGTTCGGCTCCGATCTGGATCCGCTGACGCAAAAGCAACTGAACCGCGGCCAGCGCCTCACCGAGCTGCTCAAGCAGCCGCAGTACCACCCGCTGACCTGGCAGCAGCAGGCGGTGATCCTGTTCGCCGGCACGCAGGGCTACCTGGACGATCTGCAGGTTGCGGACATCCGCGCCTTTGAGGATGGGCTGTACACGTACCTGGACGCGGCGCAGACGGCACTGATCGAGGACCTGACCAAGAAAAAAGCGTTCGACGACGATCTGCGCAGCCGGCTGCACGCGGCGCTGAAGGAGTACAAGGCAAACTTCTTGGCCGAGCTGCAGGCGGCGGTGAAGGCTTAAGAGCAGTTGACAGCGGACAGCTGGCAGTTGTCAGCAACGACCGCGGCGACTGAAAACTGTTAGCTGTGAACTGAGAGCTGAACGATGGCAAACGTACTCGATCTAAAACGGCGCATCCGCAGCGTGAAAAACACGCGGCAGATCACCAAGGCCATGAAGATGGTCTCGGCGGCCAAGCTGCGCCGCGCGCAGGAGCGGGCGCTGGCGGCCCGTCCCTACGCGAAGATGATCACCAGCGTGCTGGAGTCGCTGACCCGCCGCGTGAATCTGTTTGACGAGGAGACGGGCAACCTGCGCCATCCACTGTTTGCGACGCGTCCGGAGAAGCGGGTGCTGCTGGTGATCGTCAGCGGCGACAAGGGGTTTGCCGGAGCCTTCAACGCCAACATTCTCAAGACCGCGTACCAGTTCATCGCCGGCAATCCGGACAAGCAGATCGACATCGAGGCAGTAGGGCGCAAGGGCCGCGACCAGGTCCGCCGTCTTTATTCCGCGGCGGTCTACGCGGAGCAGACCAATGCGGAGGGCCAGGTGCGCAGGATGCGCGAGCGCAAAGCCCGCATCGAAGTGACCGGCGATCATCCGGGGATGCTGCTGAAGCTCGAGACCGGCCGGGTCTTCAACCTGGCCGAGAACATCATCTCCCGCTATGTGAGCGAGGAGATCGATGCGGCGTACATCGTATACAACGAGTTCAAGTCTGTGATCTCGCAACGGCTAGTAGTGGAAAAACTGCTGCCGCTGATGAAGATCGGCATCCCGCAGATTGCCGGCGCCACCGAACCGACCGAGGCGGAGCGCGAACGCGCGGCTGAGGCGGCTTTGAGCGCGGGGATTCTGATTGAGCCGGCGGATACGGCCGAAGCTGATGAAGAGGCGCGCAGGTTCGGCACCGCGCAGGTGGACTACATCTACGAGCAGTCGTCGGAAGAGCTGTTCAACGGGTTGATCCCGCAGTATGTGTTTTCCATGCTATATCACGCCATGACGGAATCGGTGGCCGCCGAGCACGCGGCCCGCATGACGGCGATGGATTCGGCAACCAACAACGCCTCGGAGATGATCGACGCGCTGACGCTGCATATGAACCGCGTGCGCCAGGCGGCCATCACCAAGGAAATCATCGAAATTGTGAGCGGAGCGGCGGCGCTGTGAGAACTAGCTATCAGCTTTCAGTTATCAGCCTTCAGCTTATTCGCAGTAGAGCGCTCTTCGGAGAAAACAGAGGCGGAGAAAGAAAAACTGAAAGCTGAAAGCTGAAGGCTTATTAAGAGTTTGTAACAAGAAGGCACAGACACATGGCAGAGAACATCGGCAAAGTGATCCAGGTTTCCGGGCCCGCGGTGGACGTGCAGTTTGAAGAAGCGACCATGCCGCCCATCTATCAGGCGCTGCGCGTTACCAGCGAGGGCTTCAAGACGCCCACGCCCATCAACGTGATTCTCGAGGTGCAGCAGCACCTGGGTGAGGGGCGCGTGCGCACCGTGGCCATGGAAGCCACCGACGGCATGGTCCGCGGCATGAAGGCCATCGATCTCGACGGCCCCATCCGCATGCCGGTGGGCAAGGAGACGCTGGGCCGCATCCTCAACGTCATCGGCGAGCCGGTCGACGAGCTCGGCCCGGTCGGCGAGAAGTCGCGCATGCCGATTCACCGGCCCGCGCCGCTGTTCGACGAGCAGTCCACGCGCGAAGAGATGTTCGAGACCGGGATCAAGGTCATTGACCTGATCCAGCCGTTCCTGAAGGGCGGCAAGATCGGCCTGTTCGGCGGCGCCGGGGTGGGCAAGACCGTCGTGATCATGGAATTGATCAACAACGTGGCCAAGAACCACGGCGGCTACTCGGTGTTTGGCGGAGTCGGCGAGCGCACCCGCGAGGGCAACGACCTGTGGCTGGAGATGACCGAGTCGGGCGTCATCAAGCCGGGCGACTGGGCCAACTCCAAGACCGCCCTTGTCTACGGCCAGATGACCGAACCGCCCGGCGCCCGGCTGCGCGTGGCCTTGAGCGCGCTCACCGTCGCCGAGTACTTCCGCGACGTCGAAGGCGCCGACACGCTGCTGTTCATCGACAACATCTTCCGCTTCACGCAGGCCGGCTCGGAGGTTTCGACTCTCTTGGGCCGCATGCCCTCGGCGGTGGGCTACCAGCCCAACCTGGCCACGGAGATGGGCGAGCTGCAGGAGCGCATTACCTCGACGAACAAGGGTTCTGTGACCAGCGTGCAGGCGGTGTACGTGCCTGCCGACGACCTGACCGACCCGGCCCCGGCGACCACCTTTGCCCACCTGGACGCGACCACCGTCTTGAGCCGGCCACTTTCGGAGCTGGGCATTTATCCGGCCGTCGATCCACTGGCTTCGACCTCGCGCATTCTGACCGCGCGCGTGGTTGGCCAGGAGCACTACGACGTAGCCCAGGGCGTGAAGCGCATTCTCCAGCGCTACAAGGACCTGCAGGACATCATCGCGATTCTGGGCATCGACGAGCTCTCCGACGACGACAAGCTGACCGTGGCGCGCGCGCGTAAAGTGCAGAGATTCCTGTCGCAGCCTTTCCACGTGGCCGAAACGTTTACCGGCATTACCGGCCGCTACGTGAAGGTGGCCGACACGGTGCGCAGCTTCAAGGGCATTCTGGAGGGCAAGTACGACGACATTCCAGAGCAGGCGTTCTACATGAAGGGCGCGATCGAGGAAGTGCTGGAAGAGGCGGATAAGCTGAAGGCAACGGTGTAGAAGACAGTGGTCAGTGGACAGTGATCAGTGAAAGCGGCTCGATGCGGAATTGAAATCAACTGACCACTGACCAATTTAAGGATTTTTATGGCGGACGAGACAAATCAACTGCGGGTCCGGCTGGTGACGCCTGAGCGGACGCTTTTTGAGCACGGGGCTACCGCGGTGGAACTGCCCGCGAAGATCGGCTACCTGGAAGTGCTCTACGGGCACGCGCCACTGCTGGCCGAGCTGGGCGCGGGAGACGTGATCGTGCACGGCGGGGCGGACGAACCGGCGAACGCGGAAGACGAGTCGCGCTATAACGTGAGCTGGGGATTTGTCGAGGTGCTGCCTGACCGGGTGACCATCCTGGCTTCCGACGCGCTTAAGCCCGAGGAGATCGACGTGGCGCGGGCGCAGCAGCAACTGGACCGCGGCCTGGAGATGTGGAAGCGGGCCGGCGAAAGCGAAGTGGCCTATGACGAGGCCCTGCGCGTGATCTCCGAGGCCGAAGCCAAGATCGCATCAGCGACGGAGAAACACTGAGGGCGCTGAATCCAAGCGGCGAAAACGAAGGACACTGCTCAAGACAAACGATTCTGCCGAAAACAGACGGCCCTGCTCGCGCGAGCAGGGCCTTTTGCGTGAGGGCGCTTTATGGAACGGCGGGCTCACGGTTACGCAGGCGAGCCGGGGCCGGTCAGGATTGCGGCGCGGGCGCCGGGGTGGACGTTGGCGCGGGCGCTGCAGCAGGGGACGAATTGGCGCCGGGAGCGGGCGCGGCGGCAGTGGTGTCGCGCGTGAAGTTCAGTTCGTGGCTCGCTCCGTCCTGGGTCCAGTTGCCGTTGATCTGGGTGGCATCCTTGCTTATGGTGCCCTCATAGCTGCCGGGAGCGGAGTCCACGTCGAAGGTCAGCTTGGCGTCCTTGAAAACGACGTTGGAAACCACCACATTGCTGGCCTGCATCTCGATGGCGTCGATGCTGGCCTCAAGGGCGCCTTCCTTGTCGGCGGCGATGTGCAGGATGACGTGGATAGGATTGCCGTCGCGGCTGGTGTAGATCGCCTTCCAGTCCCCAACCACCGGCGACGGCGCCGTAGTAACCGGCGCCTGCGCCGCGCCAGCCGGCGACTCCGCCGCCGCAGCCGGCGCCTGCGCCATGCACAGCGGCGCGAAAGCCCATGCGGAGAGCGAGAGGAGAACAAGCTTGCCCAGAGTACCGATCTTCATTTTTCTTCCTTACTGCGTGCGGACCCGTTCAGTGCTCCTCACGCGCTGAAATTGATAAAAAGCCGGAATCATCTCCACGGGCCAGGCCCTAACCGGCAATATCGAACTCGAGGCCGGGGGCCGGGTCGTCCCTGGTTATTGGGAAGAGTATGCAATATTGTTGCATGATGCAAGGGCCGCACTGTCCAAAGAGCGGCGAAACGCATACAATTCTGGATTGGAATGGGTAAAGGGAGAGAAAAAGCCTTTGAGATAGCATGCCCGGATTGCGGGGCGATGCTGAAGGTGGACGCGGCCACCGGGCTGGTGGTCAGTCACACGCCGGCGCCGCGCAAGCGGATGTTCGAGGACCTGGAGACGGCGGCCAAGGCCATGCGCGATCAGGACGAGCGCAAGGAGTCGATCTTCCGGCAGTCGGTGGACGCGGAGAAGAATAAGGCCGATCTGCTGGAAAAGAAGTTTGCCGAGGCGATGCGCAAGGCCAAGGACGCGCCGGAGGGCAGGCCGTTGCGCGATTTCGATCTGGATTGAGGCGGTTGCACAAGGGGACTTTGGCTCGGGTTCGGGCTGCGATTCGGGCGACGATTCGACTTTGGGGCCTATTCCAGGGATACTCTAGAGACAGCTCAGGGGACGGAGGGAAAAGCCGCCCTCGAGACGAGGAGGAAGACCATGGCATTGCCGTTTCCCAGCTCTGCAAGCGATCCGGAGAGCAAACCGCGCCCAGGCGATGGGGAGATCATGAGCTGGGCGGCCTATGCCGCGGCAGGAACCCTGCTGGCTGGCGGCGTTCTGCTGCTGACCGGCCGGCGGCGCGCCGGGATGGTTACCGCGGCCTCGGGCGCGGCCCTTGCGATGCTGGACCAGCAGGAGGTGCTGCGCGCCTGGTGGAACGCTCTGCCCGGCTACCTGGAAGAGACTCAGCGGCTTCTGGGCCGGGTGCAGAGCGCCGTGGATGAGCTGTCCGCGCAGCGTGAAAGGCTGCGGAAGGTTCTGGCCCGGTAGGTGTCCTTTAGATTCCCAGTTGCCGGCGGCCCGCCTCGCTGATGCGGTGCGGGGTCCATCTCGGCTCCCAAACCAGATTCACGTCCACTTGGCTGATATCGGCAATGCCGGCAAGGCGGTTGTGTACCCGCTCCAGGATCAGGCCCCCGGCGGGACACTGCTGGGTGGTCAGCGTCATAGTCACCTTGACCCACTGGCGCGGCCAGGCCAGCGTGGAGTTCGGGTCGGGGCCGGTTTCTATTGCATAAATCAGGCCGAGGTCGACGAGATTCAGCTTGACTTCGGGGTCGAAGCAGTCGCGCAGCGCGGCGAGGATCTCGGATTCGGTGACCATGCCTACTTTTTGCGCTCGACCAGGAAACGGGCGACGGCTTTGAGGCCGTCGGCGCGGCTGCCGTAGGGCTCGAGGGCGGCAAAAGCTTCTTCGATCAGGCGGGCGGCGTCGCGCCGGCTCTGATCGATGCCGTAGACGGCTGGCCAGGTAGCTTTTTCGGTGGCCTGATCCTTGCCGGCGGTCTTGCCTAGCTGCGCGGAATCGACGGTCATGTCGAGGATGTCATCGACGATCTGAAAGGCGAGACCTGCTTTGCGGCCGAAGAGGGTGAGGCGGGCGACGTCGTCTTCCGTGGCCCCAGCGTAGACGCCTCCGGAGACGACACTGACGCGAATGAGGGCTCCTGTCTTGGCGCGATGGATGGACTCGACCAGATCTGGAGTGGGCTTGAGGTGCTCGCTTTCGAGGTCCAGCACCTGCCCGCCGATCATGCCGTCGACGGTGCCGACGGCGTTGGCGATGAGGCCGATGATGCGCACAGCAGCCGTGGGCGGGCATGCGAGGCCGGCGAGCACCTCAAAGGCGCGCGTCTGCAGGGCGTCGCCGGCCAGGATGGCGATGGCCTCGCCGAAGGCGACGTGGCAGGTGGGCTTGCCGCGGCGTAGGTCGTCGTTGTCCAGGGCGGGCAGATCGTCGTGGATGAGCGAGTAGGTGTGGAGCATCTCCAAGGCTGCGCCGAGGCTTTCAATACCGGAAGGGAGTGCGCCGGCGATGGTGACGGCGGCCTGCATGGCCAGCACCGGGCGGAGACGCTTGCCGCCGGCAAAGGTGGAGTGGCGCATGGCTCCATGGATGGAGGCTGGGACCGTGCTTGCGCTGGGAATCAGCGCCTCCAGCGCACGGTCGGTGAGCGCCACGCCTTCTTGAAGCAGCGATTTAACATCGGCAGGCATGGTCTTCATGATAAACGAGTACGGCTGAGCCGACGCTCGGTTAAACCAAGGGCCGTGAGCGCGAGCACGGCCAGGCCGCTGAGCCAGCGCCCGAGGAGAACGTCGGGAGTGGTAGTCCAGTCCACGGCCAGGCTGACGGGGCCCCGCGGGACAGGGACGGCTATGAGGCCGTCCTCGCGGTGAGGCAGCCCGGAGACGGGGCGGCCGTTGACCCGAACGCGCCAGGCGGGGTAGCTGCGCAGGCGCAGAACCAGGTAGCCGGGGTGGGGGATGTTGGCGGCGATGCGTATGTGTTCGGCCTGATTGGTAGTTGCGGCGAAGGTGGCTTGGCAACTGTGCTGGCTGGGGCTCCACTCGGGGCTGGGATTGTCCGCGTCGGGAGGTGCGGGTGCGCCGAGGATTGAGGTTGCGTCGGGGACGAGGCAGGCGGCGGGCAGGCCGGTGGCGAGCAGGGAATCTTCGGCGGCGGGAGGAGCGTACTCGTCAACGCCCACAAATCCTGCGCCGCTGCGGAAGACGCTGACCATGGGCGCGACGGCGTCATCCTGGTCGCAGGCCTGGAAGAAGGACCAGCCGGCGAGGGTGGCGGAGGCGAGAAAGAAGGCCGCGCAGGCGGCGGCGACGGCGAGGCGCGGCTTGCGCCGGGAGGGCCAGACGGCGGCGGCGAAGAAGATGGCCATGGGCGCTTCCAGCACCAGCAGCCAGCGCCACGGAAACTGCAGAAAACGCAGCTTGGGCAGCAGATTCCAAAGCGGCAGCGAGCTGGGGAGCTGAAGAAAGAGAATGACGAACGGCAGGACCGCGAGAGGGATCCACCAGCGGGGCCGGGCGGCGAACCGGCCGCGGCGCCATCCGACAACGAGGGCGATGAGGGCGACAGCGATCATGGCTGCCGTGATGAAGGAGGCGCGGCGCAGCACCACGTCGTGCGCGGCGAGCGCGGGGTCGGCGTGACGGGCGAAGAGCCAACTATTCTGGATCATTTCAGCGGGATCGTCGATGAGCTGACGAAGGGCGGCCCAGCGCTGCTCGATGGCGGCGGGAACCAGGTAGATCGCCGCCGTGGCCAGACCCAGAGCGGCGGCGATTGAGGCGCGGATGAGGGGCGCGAACGATTTCTGGAGCAGGGCGAGAAGCAACGCGAATGCAGCGAGCAGATAGCAGGCCATGATTCCCACGGGAGCATTGGAAAGCCAGGCGCCGGCGATGACCAGAGCCAGCGGCATGGCCGAACGGTCGAGGGCGCGCCGCATGAGGGAGGCGGAGGGATTGCGGTCGCGCAGGATGAAGAGCAGCAGGAGCGGAATCCAGAAGCCGCCGCTGAGCTCCGCGAAGTCTGAACGCTCGTAGGCGGTGAAGAGCGCGTAGCCAGAGAAGAGCGCGACGCATCCGGCCAGGGTTGCGGGGGCGTCGGCGAAAGCTTCGCGGGCCAGCGCGCGGGTAGCCAGGCCGGTGGCGGCCAGCAATAAAAAGGTGAGGGCGATCGGCACCAGAGGCCAGGGCAGGAAAGCGCCGAGCGCTGCGCCGAGCATCCAGGTGAGCGGGGGGTAAAAAACGAAGCGCGGCTCGCCTGCGCCGTAGTTGGCGCTGGGCGTCCAGTGCGGGTAGAGGAGGCCGTGGCGCCAGCTCTGCAGGCAGTCGAACCAGGAGACGAGTTGGAAGTCGAAGTCGTGGCCGCAGGAGTTGCCGCGCACCAGCTGCGGCGCCACGGCCACGGCGGCGGCGAGCAGGATTACGGCGGGGCCGGCCAGCCGCCGGACGCGGGTTGGGGAGAGCGGATTCATGGAACCTGCGGCAGCGCGCGCAGCCATGGAATTGCGTGGAGGATCGGCAGGCGGTCAGTTGCGGCGCGCATTTTGTTCCTCCCAGAGCTGGTGCGCAAAGATTAGGTAGACGCTGGAGGTCCAGGTATAGGCCGGATCGCGCAGGCCCTGGCCGGTGACGGCGTTGAAGTTTTCCGACATGCCGTTCTGCTGGGCCATGCGGCAGAAGTCGGCGCGCAGTTTCATGGCCAGCGCGTGCTCGCCGGCGCTGTCGAGGCCCTCGGCCAGGATCATCGAAGTCGGCGCCCAGATGGGACCGCGCCAGTAGCCGTCGGCGGCGTAGTAGGGACTGGTCAGCAGTTCGGTGGCGAAGCCGTTGGACGTGCGGAAGCGGCCGGGCTGCCTGAGGCCTGCGATGAGTTTTTCGCGCACCGGCGCGGGCAGGCGCTTGCCGAGCAGGATGGGCAGGAAGAGTTGCAGGCTGGTGGATTCGATTTCAGCGCCGTCGGAGGCGCGGTAGGCGACGAAGTGATCGCGCTTCCAGAATTTTGCGAGCATTTTGGTTTGGAGTTGATCGGCGCGAGTCTTCCAGGCGCGGGCGTCCTGCTCTTTGTTCAAGGGGCGCGCGATGGAGGCGAGCGCGTCCATCTGCAGGATGAGGAAGGCGTCGAGGTCAGGGCTTTCGACCGGGACGCCCAAGAGCATGACGGTGGAGTTATCCCAGCCGGAGTCGTTGCCGTGGTCGTACTCAGGCAGGCCGTCGCCGTTGCTGTCGCGGTAGGTGAAGAACCAGTTGGTCCAGCGGGAGAGCGGCTCGTAGATGGCGGCGAGTTGTTTGGGATCGCGGAAGCCAGCGTTTTGGATCATCCACATCAAAGTCCAGCCATGGATGGGCGGCTTGGTGTAGCTGAATTCGAGGGATTCGTTGCCTGTGGTGTCGGGCAGCGCGCCGTGCGGGTCCTGATTGTCGAAGGGAATTTCAAATTGCTGCCAGGCGAGCGCGGGGTCCTTGTAGGCGAGGGCCATCGCGTTGAAGCAGTGATCCCAGGACCAGAGGCGGTCCATCCAGTTTTTGGACATCAGCATGGCGGGGTACTTGAAGTAGCCGCTGGGCGCGACCACGCTGGCCCAGTCGATGTAGGCGGCCAGCTCCGCGCCAGGGCCGTACGCGGCGGGGACTTCGGGCATGCGCATTAGCCATTGCTGATAGTCACGCTGGACGGCGCTTTCGCTCGCGGCAAAGACTGCGCTGGCCGTGTGCGGGGTCCAGACGCTGACGTAGTTGTCAATCTCGGCTTCGAAGCGGTGCGTGGCGGGCGCGGGGATCAAGGTTGCCGCCGTGCTGATGGTTCCATGGCCGTTCCAGGGTGCATCGACGCTGAGGGTTCCGGCGATGGGCCAGAGCATGTACTTTTCGCTGGGCGGGGTGTTGATCTCCCAGTGGTCGTTGGCGTAGGGGACGGCGACGGTTTTGGTGACGGCGGTGAGGCGCAGCGAGACGCCTTCACCGCGCAGGCGAATCTGATCGGGCTGGGGGATGCAGATTTCCACGCTGCCCTGGTTCGACTGCAGACGGAGGAGGGTTGGGCTGGAGTGAATCTGAAAGGGAACCGGCGAGCCGGCGGAGAGCAACTCGAGGCGGAAAACAGAGTGGTTGCCGTTGCGCATGCTGCGCAGGTAGAGGCCGGGCGGGAGCTTGAAGGGGGAATCGGGGAGAACTTGCGTGAACGCGAGATAGGATCCGTAGCGGCTGAAGGGGATTTTAGCCGGATCAAGCGAAATCTTCCCGGTATAGGTGTAGGTGGACGACGACGGCTGGGAGCGCAACGGCGACGGGCAAATCAAGGCCAGACAAAGCAGCGAAAGGGGTGTCCATCGGATGCCCATGGAATTTGAAACTCCTGCCTGCGCGGAAGAATGCGCCGCGTGTTCATGATAGATCGGGAGCTCAGGGCAGCAGGCGCAGCGTGTGGCGGGTTTGCGCGGCGACGGCGGACGGGGTGAAAGGCAGCGCGAAGGTGCGGCCGGCGTAGTAGTCCGGCCACTGGTCGCGGAAGTACGGGCTGTAAGGGTTTCCGCTTTCGCCGAGAACGATGTTCTCAGTGGAGCCGTCGATGTTGCTCCAGTCCATGGTAAAGCGTTGCGAGGGACCGAAATCGCGGCTCACCTGTTTAACGGTGGTGGTGTCTCCGCTGAGCGGCTGCGAACCGGTTTCGGCGATGCGGCCGATGAAGGGCAGAAATGCCGCCAGGGGGTGCTCGATGTCGACCACATGCCAGCTGCCGTAGGCCCAGTTGGAGACATCGGCGGGAGTGTGGCCGCTTTTCATGCCGTGGCGGACGGCCTCGGTGAGCAGCGCGGTCCAGTCCGCGTATCCGGGCGGAAGCCAGCCGGGATTCTCGTTCATGATGATCTCTTCTTCGGCGAAGTTTGACTCCTCCCAGTGGTAGTCTGCGGCGAGCTTGCCCAGCTTCGGCTCCAGGATCAGCGGCCAGAGGGCGGCGCGAGCGCGGGTGACGATGGAGGCGGCGGCGGAGCTGGTGGTGAGGCGGCCATTCCAGCCGCGCAGCAGGTCGGCGGCCTGGCGCAACTGCGCATCCACGCCGCTGGTGTGGTCGATTGCGTAGGCCAGGCGCTGGCCGATCTCCTGATCGACCTCGCTATAAATGTCAATCTGGAGGGCGAGCATGTCGGCGGGTTTGAGTTGGTTGTGTCCTTGGAGAGATTTGTAGATGCGCTCGATGCGGTAAGGATCCGTCCACTCTAGGGTGAGCGGCGCGGGGAACAGATCGCTGGTGACGCGGGAGTTGGCCGTGGCGAGAAAGCCGGAGGGCGGATCGACGGCATTGGGCATCTGGCCAAAGGGGATGTAGCCCTGCCATTCGTGCGCGTCGTCCTGAATGGGCACGCCCATGAGGCCCGCGGGACGCAGCGGGACACGGCCGACGGCCTGGTAGGCAATGTGGCCCTGGTCGTCGGCGTAGACCACGTTCTGCGTCGGCCAGCACCATGTGCTGAGCGCGGCGGAGAAATTTGCCCAATTGGAGGCGGTGTCGAGCTGGTAGAGCGGGATTGAGTTGAGGGTGGGATCGTACAGCGTCCACCTCAGCGCAATGGGGCGTTTTTCCTTTTCCAGAATTGGATTGACCAGCGGCCCATGATCGGTGAGCTGGACGTTGAGTTGGACATCGCGGCCGCCGCGGACGTGAATCACTTCGTGGTCCACGGTGAGTGGCTTCCAGGAGCCGTCCGGCGCCTGGTAATCGCCCTTGCTGTCGAGCCTTTCGACGTAGAGGTCCTGCACGTCGGCCATCAGCGCGGTAAAGCCCCACGCCACGTGGTCGTTGTGGCCGGCGATCACATAGGTCATGCCGGGCAGGATGATGCCGGCGGCGTGATAGCCGGTTGGGCCGTCCGATTTCAGGTCGGCCATGTACCAGATATTGGGCTCGGTGAGACTGAGGTGCATGTCGTTTGAGAGCAGGGGCTGGCCGCTGGCGGTGTGGCTGCCGGCGATGACCCAGTTGTTCGAGCCGGCGGCGCAGTCGCGGCAGGAGGACAGGCCGAGCAGCGCGCGCACACTGGGCGGCACGTCCTGCGACGGCGGAGCTGGCAGCGGCGGCAGATTTGACAGCGCGGCACTGGCCGCAGGGCCGTCATCCTCCTCTTCGTTGCCTGTGTCGGGAGGCTCTGGATGGGGCTTGCTGAGGTCGAGCACCTGGCCGGTGGGGGGATGGTCACGCCAGGAGCCGGTTGGGTAGAGGTCGGCCTCCAGTTGGGGGTTGTGGAGTTTGGCGGCGATCTGCTCGCGCGCGAGCTTGTCGTACCAGTGAGTGTCCAGCATCTGCACCATCATTAGGCCAATGCTGATCGAATCCACGCCGGACCAGGGATGGGGGCGATAGAAGAGCAGCTTGAACTCCGGCGGAAGGGTGTCCTGGTGCTGCGCGATGAAAAGATTCACGCCGCGCGCATAGGCGTCGAGGCGGGCGCGCTCGGCCGCGGGCAGGTTGCCGTAGACGCGCTGGGCGATGTTGCGGAATTGAAGGACGCGCTGGGTTTTGTCGTGGCGGACGAGCGCGGGGCCGAGGATCTCGGCGAGATTGCCGTCGGCGTTGCGGCGGTAGAGGTCCATCTGCCAGAGCCGGTCCTGCGCGGTGATGTATCCCTGGGCGAGGAAGAGGTCGTTTTCGTTGGACGCTTCGATGTGAGGCACGCCATGGGCGTCGCGGCGGACGATGATGGGCGCGGAGAGGCTGGAGATGTGCAGGTCGCCGTCGAGTTGCGGCAGGGCGGCTATGGCTGCCGAGCGCAGCCAGAACACGCCGGCGCAGAAGGACAGCACGGCGAAGACAACGAAGCCGCAGGCGGACCAGAACAGCCGTTGCGGCCAGAGGCGTTTGCGGCTGGGGATGGTCCGATTCGCTTTGCGGGCTAACGTTTGATCCAGGCGGCGAGAGATGAACATCGGTCGAGAACAGAATAGCCCTTGGACGCAGGGAACAGGGAAAGGCAGCTACCAGCTTTCAGCGGACAGCGGACAGTGGAACGTAAACAGGGAATAGGTCCTCGCTACTTACTTCCAGCTTCGGTGCTGCCCGGCTGGCTGGACCGTTCCGGGGCACCGATCCTCTGGAATTTGAGCGGCTATACTCCCCCACCCCCACTTTGGAAATAAGCACGTTATTTTCAGGGGATTAGCCCGTGGTTTACTGCACAAAACCGTGACAGCATTGAAGTTATCCGCAGCATCGTGAGGTCGAAGGGATTACGGGCGTTTTTTCGGGTTGAACCGGCGTTTTATCCCACGTTCCGCTATGAATCAATCGAAGCCTGTTGCGAATTTAAGTCCGTCGGCCTCACGGTGCGGCGGCTTATGAATTGCTAGGTTCATTGTGCTCCGAAGGAGGGAAATTATCTGCAAAGGAATGAAACGGGGAGCAGCAGGGCAATCGCACGAACATCATTCAGATTTTGCGCTACTCGACGGCTGGTGATGCGAGACTCTTGCGGCCATACAGGGCGACCAGCGCCGCGAGCAGAAGCAGGATGGCGCCCAGCACAAGCAGGCTGCCTTCGGGGCCATCTGCACCGCCACTCCAGAGCACGCTGCCCGCCGGGTAGCTGGTCAGGAAGTGGCCGTGGGGTTGGAGGCCGCTGTCGGCTGTGCCGTAGAAGAAGGTTTCCGCCCAGTCCCAGGCGGCGTGGCAGCCGATGGCCCACCAGGCCGAGCCGGTGAGCCGGATGCTGACGCAGAAGACGAATCCGATAGCGGCGGCGGCAAAGATGCCGATCCAGTTTTCGCCGCTGTTGGTGATGTGGACGAAGCCGAAGACAGTTGACGTGACCCACGCCGCCTGCCAGAAGGGTGCCGTGGGCACCTTTTTCACGTGGAGACGCAGACAGGGAAACAAACCCAGCAGGGCGAAGGCATAAATGCCCCATACGCCTTCGCCGTGGAGAATGGGCAACGCAGATATCCAGATAAACGCGAGAATTCCGGTCATGCCGTGGGAGCGCAGGAGCACGTCCAGGCACAGCGCGCTGACGATGCCCAGCGCCCACCAGAAATTGATGCCGCGCGTAAGCGTGAACTGCAGATAGCAGCGGAAGGAGCCTTCCTCAAAGAGGCTCACGAGGAGAAAAAGCACCGCCCAGATAGCGGCGTATTGGCTGATAGCGGCCGCGGAGAGCGCGACCGGGCCGAAGCGCAACCATCCCCCGCAGCCCAGGGCCGCAACCAGGGCCGAAAGCGCCACGAATCCAAATGCCAGGCCGGAGAAAAAGTGTGGAATCCGGCGCGGGCCGGTGAGGTTGTATGCAGGAATTGAGCGGTGCTCGATGCGCGCCACAAACTGGCCGGCCCCGAGCAGTGCGAGCAGGGAAATCAGCTCGGCGATAAGAGCCGTCCCGGGCGAAAACGCGGCCTTGGTCAGCGCGGGATCGAGCCCGATCGCGATGGTTCCCAGAGCCAGGGAAAACAGGCGGAACAGCAGAGCAAGAATCACGATCGACCAGCCAGCGCGCAACCCCTGACTGCCCGCGAAGACCCAATGCAGGCCGTGTGCCCTGGCGCGGTCAGGATCAGAAGCGCGCGGCGGGCCTGCAGACGGCGTCTCTGCCTGCGCCGGCTTCACAGGGGGATGAATCCCTGGCTCCATCGAGCCTCCTTCACCGCAAAACAAATCTTCCCATGATGCATTGTGCTGGCGCCAGTCTACGGCATCGGCGGCCCTGCGGGCGCAAGGAAACCGGCGGTGCGGATTCGCCCGATTTCTGTCTTTGCATTTTCCCTGCGCGGTTTTTGCCCTCCTTGACACAAGCGGCTGGGGCCTTGATGCTAAACAGTTCCGGGGATTCGATTTTTCCGGGCTCAGGGGGGCTTCAGGTTTTGCGGGTTCGCGTCTTCTATCATGACAAGTGCTTTGACGGTGCTTGCTCTGCCTCGCTATTCGCGCTCTTTCATCGCGAGCGCATCAGCTCGGGTGCCAGCTACGAATATCACGGCCTGGTGCACCGGGCCGGCGCGCTCTTTGACGAGCGCGAGTTTACCGGCGACGAAAACGCGATCGTCGACTTCAAGTACTCGGCCTCGCCGCGGGTGACCTGGTGGTTCGACCATCATCTTTCGGCGTTTCTCACTCCGCAGGATCAGCAGCACTTCCTGGAGTGCCGGAAGAACCCGGAGTGCGCCAGCCGCAAGTTTTTCGATCCGGATTACATCTCCTGCACCTGCTTGATTGCGCACATCGCCCAGACACGCTTCGGGTTTGACACCAAGCCGGTGGCCGAGCTGATCGACTGGGCCAATATTGTGGACGGCGCGCTCTACGAGAGCCCGGAGGCGGCCGTGGAGATGGCCGCCCCGGCCATGAAGCTGACCCTGATCATCGAATCCACACAGGATCCGCTGTTGATTCCGCGGCTGATTCCGTTGCTGACAGAGCTGCGGCTGGCCGAGGTGCTCGGCCAGCCGTTTGTGGCTCCGCTGCTGCCGCCGCTGCTGGAGCGGCATCAGTATTCACTGGAGCTGATCCGCAGCCGCGCCGAGGAGAGCAACGGGACCATCTTCTTTGACATTACCGATCACCTACTGGAGGGATTCAACAAGTTCATCCCGTACTACCTCTACCCCAAGGCCACGTACTCGATCGGGCTGTCGAAGTCGAGCTTCCGTACCAAGGTTGCGGTGGGCTCGAATCCCTGGACCAAGGCCGACCCGGCGAAGATGGCGAACCTGGCCAAGATCTGCGAGCGGTACGGCGGCGGCGGGCACGCACGAGTGGGGGCCATCAGCTTCCCGCCCGGCCAGGCAGACCGGGCGCGCGCGGCCGCGGCGGAGATTGTGGCCGAACTGCGGGCGAACAATCCGCTGGCATGAGCGGGGCGCTCTTTCTGGCGCGCGGCGGCCTGGGGCGGAAGACGCCGGAAGGAAGAGTGAAAGATGAGTCATCGAGGATTTTTGTCTGCGGGATTTGCTCTGCTTCCGCGGCGCGCTTTTCTTCAGGGTGCGTGCGCGGTCGCGTTCGGCGTTGCTTTGCGGGAGGCCTTTGCACAGAGCCAGGGGTTGTGGCAGCAGCCAGGCGAGCCGGCGATGAGCCGCGCGGAGCTTTCTGCTCTTCTCAATAAGCTGCTCGATGCCGGTTCGCAGGCCCTGCACAACTTCGCCGTCGAAGCGTACGCCGCCTGCGTGCTGGGCAAGATCCGGGTTCCCGATCCGCCCCTGAAACATGCGTGGATTGTGCCGGGCGGCGGCTTTATCGGCCAATGGCTGTGGGACACGATGTTTGTCGTCGATCTGCTTTCGCTTTTGCCGGGTCAGAAGGAGATCATCCGCGGAGTATTTCAGAATTACTGGGATTTCCAGCAACGCTGGAACGCGGTCAAGCCGGCGTTCATGCACGGCATGGTGGCCAATTTCATCAAGCCGTTCGACGCGCCGGGACACGACCGGGGAATCGATTGGGAGACCTTCCCGGCCTACTCGCAGGCGCCGCTGCTGGCCTGGGGCATGGAGCGGGTCTACCTGCGCAACCGCGACCGGGAACTGCTGCGCGCCGGGCTTGCGCCGCTGGAGAGCTTCCACGAGTGGTACTGGCGGGAACGCGACCTAACGGGACTGGGGCTGGTGGGCGTGGGAGCGTACAGCGGCGTGACCCAGCAAGCGCGCTATGAGACCTACGACCACGAAGTGGACTTGGACGGGCTGAAGATGATCCCGCATCCGGGCCGGCCGGCGGGCCGGACAACGGCAACTGGTACGGCAATTTCGCCATTCCGGCCAACACGGCCTACCTGCTGCTCTCCGAGGCGGCGCTGGAGCGCATGGCGGCGACGATTGGCGATCATGCGATGGCTGCGCGCCGCCGCGCCCGCTGCGAGCGAGGGGTTGCGGCCATGCGCGAGCATATGTGGGACGAGACGGCCGGCTGCTTTCTGGCCGTGGATTTCGAGAGTTTGGAGAAGATCTCGCCGGCGACGGTGGGCGGGTTTATGGCGCTGATGGCGCGGGTGCCAACCCGGAAACAAGCGGCTGCGATGGCCGCAGTGCTCAAGACGCCGACCTGGGCCACACCGCTGCCGATTCCGACCGTGGCCAGCACGGACCCCCGCTACTCCTCAGGAAGTTATTGGCGGGGCGACGTGTGGCCGGCGCCGAATTACCAGGTCGCCACCGGACTGGCTTACTATGGGCACCGCGATCTGGCCGCGCACATTGCCGACCGGACCCTGGGAAACGCGATGAAGGTGGGCATCTCCGAGCATTACGACTCAATCAGCGGGAAGGCGCTGGGGGTGGCCGGGTTGGGCATGTCCTCGACCACGCTGACCATGGCGCTGGATGGGCTGACCAGCAGCGCATACAGGATCCGCGTGCGCGGAAACGGCGGCGAGACTGCCTGAGGGCTGCGCCGAAGAGCCGTGGCGCCAGGAGGGCCTCCAGGCGCCCGCAGAGGCCATCGGCGCAGGGACTGCCATAACACGCCGCTTACCATATCTAACTCGACCTGGGATGACTCAGGGTTAGGGTTAAGGGAGAGTTTGCCGCAGCTAGGCCGGAGTTTCGGACCTGTGGCTGGCTCTGCTTCGGCGCGAGCTTCACAATCCTAACTGGGCAGCCCGCTTCTTCATCGCTTCGACGCAGAAGGCAATGTGCGCGTCGAGCTCGACCCCCAGCTCGGCGGCGCCCTCAATCATATCTTGGCGATTGACGCCGCGGGCGAAGGTCTTGTCCTTCATCTTTCTTCGCACGCTGGGCACCTCGACCTCGGCGATGGACTTGTTGGGTTTGACCAGCGCGCAGGCGGTGAGGAAGCCGGCCAGCTCATCGCAGGCAAAGAGACACTTGGCCAAATGGGTGTCGCGGGGCACGCCGGAGTACTGGGCGTGGCCCAGGATGGCGGTGCGTAGCTCGGCCGGCCAGCCCAGGCGTTCCAGCTCGCGCACCCCGACAAAGGGATGCTCCGCGGGGGTGGGATGGCGCTCGTAATCGAAGTCGTGGAGCAGGGCAGTAGTGGAGTAGAGCTTGATGAGGGCGTCGCGCTCAGGTCCGATAACTCCCAGGCAGTCGGCCTCCGCCTCTGCACAGGCAATAAGGCAGGCCTCGACCGCCAGCGCATGTTTGCGCAGGCTCTCGCTCGCGGTCCATTCGGTCAGCAGGCGCCAGGCCTGCTCGCGCCCGTAGCGGGCATCGCCGACAGTGGTCATGGGTATGCTCCTGTGTTGGGGCTGCTCACCTTGGTTCGCGTTTTTTCGGGTCTGATAGGGAAAACTTCGGCCTGACCCGAAGTTTCTACTTGACAATTATGGTTCGTTTCCCCGAAAGTACCAACTATCGCGGTGCAGGATGCACCCCGGAGACCCAGCTCTGGCTCTCCGCACACAGCTGATGGCAACCACCGTAGCGAGCGTGGAGACACGCGAGGTCGTAAGGTGTGAATACTGCAGGCTTATGCAGTATAGAACAAGCAACTCCCTTTGCAGACGATGCCATAAACCCCTCGATGTCGAGGAGCCGGCAGTGCTGGTGCCGCACCTGGTGGACAGCCAGCCCGCGCCCGCTTCAGCGGAGGCGGGTGCGCAGGTGGCCCACCAGGTGCGCGAGATTCGCCGCGCGCGCCATCTGAGCCAGCGCCAACTGGCCGGGCGGATGCAGGTGCCTCGCACCTACATCTCCAAGATCGAAAACGGCAAAGCGATACCGACGCTGGGCTCTCTGGAACGGCTGGCCGGGGCCCTGGAGGTTGACCTTTGCCAACTGGTGCGCGACGCGCGCAGCCGGCGGGAGGAGGAGGTGGCCGCGATTCTGGCCGATCCTTTCCTGGCGGAGATTGCCGGGTGTCTGCCGCATTTGGAGCCGCTGCAGCGGACCCTGCTCTACGGGGCCGTGCGCGACGCGGCTGCCGGCCGGCGGCGTACCGCATAGAATGCGGAAGACGGCGCCTGAAGCGCGCCGGGAAGGCCTTGGCCCCCGCCGTGGCGGAGCGGCGGTCGCGCCTGCACCGCGATCAATTGGTCTTTGCCCAGAGGTGCGGGACCCGGCTGCGCAGGAACCTCCGGGTTGGAGTACGATGGAATTGCGCAGGTTGGCTCTAGAGCAGGCGATGGCGAGCCCTATCCGGAGCCGGCGGGTCTTGCGCGCAACGTCTTTGGAGGCCCTGTTGCCTTGCCTGTGTAGCTCTGGATGGTCAGAAGCGGAGAGAAGGCGGCTTCATTCGGACAGGTCCTTCGGTTTAGAGTCATAGAGTCGCGGGAAAGCCGCCCGGGTACTTTGCCAGGGCCGCGGCAATCCATTTTTCTGCGTCCGTTGCGGCACGCGCGGACGCCGACCCCGCGAACTGCACGAGCACTGTAGAGGCGAGTCTCTTGTATCCTGCTGGCACACAGCGCATCTTTGACCTGAGCCCGGAAGAGCGTGCCGTTTACGCCACGCTCAAGCCGGAACGCCTGCCGGAGCACGTGGCGATCATCATGGACGGCAACGGCCGCTGGGCCAGCCAGCGCTCGCTGAAGCGCTTCCAGGGACACCAGCAGGGCGCCAAGACGGTGCAAGAAGTGACCGAGACGGCCGCGCGGATCGGGATTCCCTGGCTCACGCTGTATGCCTTCTCGCTGGAGAATAACCTGCGCCGGCCTCGTGCCGAGGTGAACTTTCTCATGCGCCTGCTCCGGACCTACCTGGAGAACAACGTGGAGCGCATGCTGGACAACAATGTGCGCATCCGGTACATCGGGCGCACCCACGAGCTCCCCGTTGAGGTGCAGGACAAGATGCGATGGGCCGAGGAGGCCACGGCGGGCAGCACCGGCACCACGCTTACGCTGGCGCTCAACTACGGTGGCCGCTCGGAGCTGGTGGACGCCGTCCGCGGTCTGGCCGCGGAGATCAAACGGAAGCACCTCAGCCCGGAGCGCATCACCGAAGAGGATATTCACCGCCATTTGTACACGGCGCACATGCCCGACCCCGACCTGTTGATCCGCACCTCCGGCGAAATGCGCCTCTCTAACTATCTGCTTTGGCAGGTGGCCTATACAGAAATCTACGTGACTGAGCGCTTTTGGCCCGACTTCCGCGGCATCCATCTGCTGGAGGCCATCGCGGACTTCCAGCGCCGAGAGCGCCGCTACGGAGGACTGGGCGAGTGCTCGGGCGAGGTGGAAGAAGAAGCCGAGCGCATCAAACTCGCCGCCAGCTAAAGAGGGCAGGGAAGTATCTTCGCCAACGATTTGGGTCGCTTGCGGAATCTTCTGCTGCGCACATCTACAGAATAGGTGTGTTGAAATCCGCGATGAATTGAATCCCTGGAACATCCAGCTTGAGGAGTTGCTCGTCGCCGGTGAGGAACAGGTCAATCCCGGCGGACGCGGCACACGCCAGGTGAATCGAGTCGGCAACTCTCAGCTTCTCTTTGGCGCGTAGCCTGGCGAACGGAGCGACTGCTCCCTCGTCAAATGGCAAAAACGAGAATCCCATCTCCCGAATGGTGGCAGCAATGGCGGATGTTTTCGCGGGATTGGAAGAATTCTCCGCACCGGCCATGATTTCGCCAAGAGCCAGGTAGCTTGTATAAAGCGAGTCGCCCCGTCGATAGGCCCGGTCAAGAAGCTTCTGTGCTCGTGCGGAGAATGCCGGGTGGTCTTCCAGCAGGTAAATAAATAGCATGCTGTCCCAAAAAATACGGCTCATGCCGCATCCTCATCTTCCGAGCGCACCCACCGCAGGAACGCCTCACCGCCACCGTATTCCGCCAGTTCCTCTTTTAGAAGACCGCGCAGCTTCTCGGTCAACCGGAACGCGCGAGCTGAGGCGTCTTCAGCTTGAGGTGCAATTTCACTACCTTCCAACGGATTCGTTTTCGTGCCCGGTTGCATGGAGCCACCGGCGACCCGATAGCGGACAACGACCGTGGTGCTCATTTTGGACGGTGGGCCATCGACGCCCTCGATTTCAAGCCCATGGGCGCGAAGAAATCTCTCCGCCTGAAGTGCGTTGCAGACTTGAGGCCAGTTTTTGCGCGGGAAACCCTCAGCCTGCAGGTGTTGCATGAGGTCGCGTACCGCAACAGAGAACTGTGTTTTCCCAGCGCGGATCGCGGGATAGACATACTTTTCCAGAGCTACAGCGCGAACTTGATCGCTCAAACCATGGTTCATGGGGTCCCCTCCAGCCGCAGTCATTGGGATGGTTGATTTCTAGCGGCAAAACTAGTTTATTTTAAGACAAACTGTTTGTCAATAAAATGTCTGTTTGTTCTCAAAGTCTAACGACTATCGGCGACTGCGCCTTGCAGGCCAGGGAATCAGCGTCCCCGTCCCGGCGGTGTATTCTCATCCCTGAATGAAACGAGTCCTGACCGCTCTCGTCCTGATGCCGCTGGTCCTGATTCTGGTCTTTCTGGGACCGCGGTGGCAGTGGCTGTTCACGCTGGCCGTGGCCGTCGTGGCGGCGCTGGCCGGCTGGGAGTTTCTCGGCCTTGCGGATCAGGCCGGCGCTACCTCGCCGCGCATTGCCGTGATCCTGGCGCTTCTGGCGCTCTTCTTCGGCACCATGCAGTGGCCCGACTGGACGGCCACCCTGTTTGTGATTCTGAGCCTTGCCTTGCTGGTCTATTGCACCTTTCTCAGGCCCGTGGAACAGATGATTACCGACTCCGCGGCCTCCATTCTCTGCCTGGTGTATATCGGCCTGACGCTAACCGCCCTGCCTGCTCTCCATGAGGAGAGCAACGGCCCCTCGCTGGTGGCCTTTCTGCTCTGCGTCGTGTGGGCGGGCGACATTGCCGCACTGTATGTGGGCCGCGCCTGGGGACGGCACAAGCTGGCCCCCAGCCTCAGCCCCCAAAAGACCTGGGAGGGCGCAGTGGGCTCCCTGGCCGGCAGCCTGATGGTGGCCGGCGTACTGCTAGGACTGGCGCAACTGCTGGAGATGTGGAACTCGGCAAGCCTTTATTTTCCCGGGGAACTTTGGTACTGGCTGATGCTGGCGGCTCTGATTAACATTGCGGCGCAGGTGGGGGATCTGGTCGAGTCCGCCCTCAAACGGTCGGCCGGGGTCAAGGACTCGGGGACGCTGCTGCCGGGCCATGGCGGCATTCTCGACCGCATTGATGCCCTGCTGCTGGCGGCGCCGGTGCTATGGTACGCTCAGGTTATTCACCAGCGGTTATAGGAATTGAGCGGCCTTGATCCGGTACGGATAGACGGAAACGGACTGATAAAACCCCCTTGAAGCGACTTGCCATTCTCGGTTCCACAGGTTCCATCGGACAGAGCACCCTCTCCATCGTCGAACAGTATCCGGAGCGCTACCAGGTGGCGGCGCTGGCCGCCGGGCGCAACCTGGATGAGGCCTTCGCACAGGCGGTCCGCTGGCGGCCGCGGGTGGTTTCGCTGGCCAGCGAAGAGCTGGCCGGGGAGCTGGCCGCGCGGCTGCGCCAGGCCGGGGTTACCGGGATCGAGATTGTACACGGGAGTGCGGGCACGGTCGCCTGCTCCACGCTGCCCGAGGTGGACTTTGTGGTCTCAGCCATCGTGGGCGTGGCCGGGCTGGAGGCGACGCATGCGGCGATTCTGGCCGGCAAACGGGTCGGCCTGGCCAACAAAGAGTGCATGGTGGCCGCCGGCGAGATCCTCACCCGGGCCGCGCGCGAGCGCAACGTGGCCATCCTGCCCATCGACAGCGAGCACAACGCGGTGCATCAGTGTTTGCGGGCAGGCGCGCATGGTGAAGTGAAAAACATCTGGCTGACGGCCTCCGGAGGGCCGTTCCGGCAGCTTCCGCTGGAGCAATTCGCCACGATTACACCGGAGCAGGCGCTCAAGCACCCCACCTGGATGATGGGCCGCCGCATCACCATCGACTCGGCCACCATGTTGAACAAGGGTCTGGAGATTATTGAAGCCTGCCGCTTGTTCAATGTCGCGCCCTCCCAGGTGCGGGTGATGGTGCATCCCCAGTCCACGGTGCACTCGCTGGTAGAGTACGTAGACGGATCGATCCTCGCGCAGATCTCCGTCACCGACATGCGCCTTCCGATTCTGTATGCGCTGGCCTACCCGGAACGGCCGGCGTCGATGTTCACGTTTGACCTGGCCGCATTGCGGCACCTGGAGTTCGAGCCGCCGGATTTCAATCGGTTTCCCTGCCTGCGGCTGGCCTACGAAGCGGCGGAAAAGGGCGGAGTCCACTGCATCGCCCTCAACGCGGCCGACGAGGTTGCCGTGGAGGCGTTTCTGGACCGGAAAATTCCATTTCCGGCAATCCCGGGTACAATTGAGAAGGTGCTGGCTTCCACGCCGGAGGCGCATCCGGCGACGATCGCTGAAGTGCTCGCCGCCGACCGGGAGGCGCGTCAAAGGGCAGGAGCGTTATTGGCATAGCCCACGGGACGCGGGCCGGGAGCCGCTGGTTCTGCCCAAGGAAAAGACATTCACGTATGCATGATTTTCTGGTATCTGCCGCAGCCTTTATCGTCCTCGTCGGCTTGATGGTGGTGGTTCACGAGCTGGGACATTTCTGCGTTGCTAAGTATTTTGGGGTGCGTGTTGAGTCGTTTTCGGTCGGCTTTGGGCCGCGGCTGTTCGGCATCAAGCGCGGCGACACCGATTACAAAGTCTGTCTGCTTCCCCTCGGCGGCTTTGTCAAGATGACAGGCGAAAACCCGGGCGAAGAGCCCACCAGCGATCCTGCGGCCTTCACCTCGCATCCGCGCTGGCAGCGGATGCTGATCGGCCTGGCCGGCCCGGTCGCCAACTTCATTCTGGCCTTCGTGCTGATGCTGATGTACTTCAACTGGATCAACGAAGTTCCCAAGTACGACGTCAAGACGACAACCATCGAGTGGGTTGTTCCAGGAACGCCGGCGGCCCAGGCAGGGCTGCAGCCGGGCGATGTGATCCGCCGCTTTGACGACGTGAACCATCCAGACTGGAACCAGGTGAACCAGCAAGCGGCAATAAGCATGAACCAGACCGTTCCGCTTACGGTCGACCGCGGCGGCAAGACCTTGCAGCTTTCCCTGCACCTGCCGTCTGCCGCAAAGGGGCAGGAGTTCGATATCACGGATGCGGGCATGATTCCGCAGATTGTGCCCGGTCCGATCGGGGTGCAGCAGGTGATGCCGGACGCCCCCGCGGCCCGGGCCGGACTGCTCGCAGGCGACCAAATCCAGTCCGTGGACGGCCATCCGTTCCATTCGGTGCAGGCCTTGCTGGCCTACATGCAGGAAGGGAAGGGCAAGCCGCTTTCGTTGTCGGTGGTGCGCAATGGCGTGATCCTGCCGCCGATCGTGGCCACGCCGGCCAAGGTGGATGGCCGCCAGTGGATGCTGGGCTTTGCGCCGGTTCAGATTCCATTCCACCACATGCCCCTGCCGTTGAATCAGGCGATCGTGAAGTCAACGGCCTTCTGCGCGGATAACTCCTTCCTGATTGTCGAGGTGCTGGGGCGCATCTTGACCCGCCAGGTTTCCGTCTCCCAGCTCTCCGGTCCGGTGGGGATTGCCCAGATGGCCGGCGAGGCGGCGGAGACGCAGGGCTGGCTGCCCAAGTTCGGGCTAGCCTCGGCCATCAGCCTTAACCTGGGCATTCTCAACCTGCTGCCGTTCCCCATCCTCGACGGCGGCATGATCTTCCTGCTGCTGATCGAGAGCGCGCTCGGCCACGATATCAGCATGATGGTTAAGGAGCGGCTCTTTCAGGCGGCCTTTGTGGCGCTGATGGTCTTTACCGTTTTCATCATCTTCAACGACGTAACCAAGCTGCCGATCTTCACGCACGTGGGGCCGTGAGAAAGGGATCGGGATCAGAAAAAAGGTGGAGCAGAGGTAGAAAGTCCGCGGATGGCAGTCACGACTGAAGTAAGAGTGCGCTATGCGGAAACCGATCAGATGGGGATTGTCTACTATGCCAATTACCTGGTCTGGTTTGAGATAGGCCGCGTCGAACTGCTGCGCTCCCTGGGCCTTGCCTACAGCCAGCTGGAGACCGAGCACGAATGCATTCTGCCGGTGATCGAGGCCAACTGCCGGTATCGTGCGCCGGCCCGCTACGATGACCAGATTCAGATTGAGACGCGGCCCGCCCTGCTGCGCGGCTCGGTGGTCAAGTTCGCCTACCGGATCTTCCGTGAGACCGATCAAAAGGGAGAAGAGCGCACGCTGCTGGCCGAGGGCGAAACTGTGCACCTGGTATGCGATGACCAGTTAAAGCGGAAGCCGCTGCCTGAACACTATGCTGAAGCCTTGCGGGCGCTGATGAAGGACGAGTAGGCGCGTTTGCCGTTCGCTTCAGCGCAACACGACGGCCAGAGCTACGCCGTCGTAGCCTTTGGTGCCGACCCATTGCAGCACGGTCGCGCTGAGGCGCGGCTCGGCGGCCAGCCGCTCGGTGAAGCGCTGCACGCCCTGCACATCCGCATCGGGATGATCGGCCTGAATCACCTTGCCCTGGCGGACGACGTTGTCGGCGGCGATGACCGTACCGGGATGCGCGAGCTTCAGAGCCCAGTCGAGGTACTCCGTGTAGCCGGTTCTATCGGCGTCGATAAAGATGAGGTCGAACGGGGCTGCGTTGGAGCTTTTCAGCGTCGCCAGGCTCTCCAGCGCCAGGCCCAGCCGCAGGTCGACGCGATCCAGCACGCCGGCCCGACGCAGATTCTCGCGGGCAACCTCGGCGTGGTGTGGGTTGCACTCCAGAGTCACGAGGCGCCCATCGCCGGGGAGCGCGCGGGCCATCCATAGAGTGCTATAGCCGCCCAGGGTGCCGATCTCCAGAACGCGCCGCGCATTGGTCATGCGCACCAGCAGCTCGAGAAACTTGCCTTGTAGGCGAGTAACGTCGATGGCGGGCAGTCCGGCTTTACGGTTCACCTCAAGGACGGTATCGAGCAGCTCGTCGGACGGAGCGAGACGGTCGGCGAAGTAATTGTCCACCAGCCGCCAGGTTTCGTGCATGGGTGATTCGGCCATGGAGGGGGGTTACTTCTCCCGGGCGACCACGAAATCCGGCACCCAGAGCAGCGCGCGCTTGAACTCCGATTCGGGCAGCGGGGCGAGAGCCTGACGGCTCTGCTCGGCGTAGCGGTCGGCCACCCCCATGGCGTACTCGACCGAGCCGTTTTTCACCAGAATCTGCTGGATCTGCTCGCGCGTCACATGCTCAAAGCAGCGGTCGTCCAGCACCCGCTGGATAGCCTGACGATCCGGCGCGGTGCCGTGGTCGAAGGAGTGAATCACCGCCAGGGTCGCCTTGCCTTCGCGCAGATCGCTGGCCACGGGCTTGCCCAGAACATCCTCGGTGGCGGTCAGGTCGAGCACGTCATCGACAATCTGAAAGGCCAGGCCGACCGCGCGGCCGTAAGCGGCCAGGCTCGTCTCCTGAGCCTCGGCGGCATCGGCTAGCACCGCGCCCAGCCGCATGGAGACGGCGAACAGGCAGGCGGTCTTGCGGAAGATCAGGTCGTAATACTCAGCCTCGGAGACGGCCTTGCCGAGCTTTTGAATCTGCAAGAGCTCCCCCTCGACCATCTGCTGGGTAAGCCCGATGAGCAGGTCGAGAACGCGCAGGTTCTCTTCCGCGAGAGCCACCTTGAACGCCTGCATGTAGAGCCAGTCACCGGCCAGGACGCACTTTTCGTTGCCCCAGGTGGTGTTGGGCGAGGGCCGGCCACGGCGCATGTCCGCGCCGTCGATGATGTCGTCGTGAACCAGAGTCGCGGTGTGGACCATCTCCACCACCGCGCCGAGCCGGATGGCCGCCTGGCCGGAGTAGCCCAGCATATGCGAGGCGAGCAGCAGCAGCGAGGGACGAATGCGTTTGCCGCCGCCCTCGCGCAGGTATTCGGCGATCTCCGTGATGGTGCTTACGGTGGAGGCAGCGTCGCGGCCCAACTCCTGCTCGATCGCCACCAGGTCGTCCCGCAGTAAATCGAAGATCTCTCTCGCCGTCGCTGTCGCTAGTGTGCTCAAAGCTCTCCGGTTCCCGCCTCTATCGTTCCGTTTTTCATTTGCACCGCCGATGCGCATCGAGCGTACGGAATTCGCAGGGGCCGCCCCCTTAGTTCGTGCGGTAGTTGGTAAACTGCAGCTCCACGCCCAGGTCCTTGCCCCGCAGCAGCGCGATGATGGCCTGCAGCTCGTCGCGATCCTTGCCGGATACTCTGACTGTATCGCCCTGGATGCTGACTTGCGCTTTCTTTTTCGAGTCTTTCACCAAGCGGACGATTTCCTTGGCCTTTTCCGTGGGGATGCCTTGTTGTAGTTTAATCTTCTGGCGCACACTCTGGCCCGCGGCCGGTTCGATTTTTTCGTAGGTCAGATTCTTGAGCGAGACGCCCCGTCTCACCAATTTCTGGCCCAAAATCTCCTTCACCGCCTCCAGCTTGTACTCGCTCGAAGAGGCCAACTGAATCAAGTCGTTGCCCTCCAGCCTGACCTCCGAGTGGGAATCCTTCAGGTCGAAGCGCTGGCGAATCTCTTTCATCGCCTGGTCGATGGCGTTGCGGACCTCCTGAATGTCTACCTTGCTGACAATATCAAACGAATTATCCTGGGCCATATTTGCCTCGTTCTGAAGCCTGCGGAAGGCTGCCGTACGCGACAGCTCTATTAGTTTCCCACGTCCGCCCGAAGGTGAAACAGCCGATTAAAGTTTTTCGTGGTCGCGGAGGCGATTTCCTCCTCGTCCACGCCGAGCAGCTTGGCCAGCGCCCGGGCGGTTTCGACCACCCAGGCCGGTTCGTTGCGTTGTCCGCGGCGGGCAGCCGGGGCCAGCCAGGGAGCATCGGTCTCCACCAGCAGGCCGTCCAGCGGCAGTTGCGCGGCCAGCTCGCGTAGCGGCCGCGCCTTGGGGTAGGTCAGATTCCCCGCAAACGAGATCAGAAAACCCAGGTCCAGCGATTGCTGCGCCTGCTCCCAGCCGCCCCCGAAGCAGTGCATGATGCCGCCGAGGCCGGTCGCCTGCCAGTGCTCCTCCAGAACCTCAAACAGATCGCCCCACGCGCCTGCTGCGGCCTCCGCAACATCATCCTTGGGCCGGCAGTGGATGAGGATGGGCCGTCTGCGAGCCGCGGCAATCTCCAGCTGGCGGATGAGCCCCTCGCGCTGCACGGCATGCGGCGCGCCCTCGTGGTAGTAATCCAAGCCGATCTCGCCGCAGGCAATCACCTCCGGTTCAGCCAGCAGGCCGTCCAGCTTGTCCAGCACGGCGTGGCTTGCTTGCTGCGTATTGTGCGGATAGATGCCGGCGCTGGCGTACAGGCGGGGAATGTCCTCCTGCCCGTTGAACCGGCGGCAAAGGTCCAGCGCCCGGTGCATTCCGTCGGCCTGCTCGCCGATGCCAATGGCCAGTACCGTGCCCACGCCCGCCTCCCACGCGCGCTTCAGCATCGCAGAGCGGTCCTCCGCGTAGCGCTCGCTGTCCACGTGAGCATGGGAATCGATCAGCAAGGGAGCCTCCAAAGGCGTGGGGTGATCGATGCGCTATTCTGCCACGCGCAGGGCGGCTCGAGCAACGGCTGGCCGAGGCGCTTACTTCAGCCGCGCCCCCAGCGGAACTTCCTCCAGGAAACCCGCCAGCACCGGCGCTCCGTCAGGCAGCGAGGCGGCCAGCAGCATCCCGTTCGACTTCAGGCCCCTCATCTTCCTGGGAGCCAGGTTCGCCACAATCACAATCTTCCGCCCGACGAGCTTCTCCGGCTCGTAGTACCCTGCAATCCCCGCCAGAATCTGCCGCTTCTCGTAGCCCAGATCGACTTCCAGCCGCAGCAGTTTATCGGCATTGGGAATGCGTTCGGCCACCAGGACCCGGGCTACGCGCAGATCCACCTTGGTGAAGTCGTCTATGCTGATGTGCTGAGCCTGCGCGACCTGCGGCGGGGCAGACGGCTCCGGCTGCGCTGCTAACGCTGTTGCTTTGGGCGCGCGAGTCGGGTCAGCGGGCGCTGCGGCCGCGACCGGCACGGGTGCTGGAGCAGCGGGCGCGGAGACGGCAGCGGCCGGCGCTTTCGCTTCGGTCTTCTTTGCGGGCGCGGGTGCGGGAGCCGGCTCTGAGCCGGCCGGCGTGGCGGAACTGCTTACCGTCTTTCCGGCGACTGCTTCCACGGCGTTGCCGGTATTTGTCTCTTCAAGATTTTGCATACGTTCGATTGCGTCCTTCTCCGCGCGGGGGAACAGCGGTGCGGGCTCTGCGAATTTTGTGCCCGCCTTCAATTCTCCCCACGCGAGATTTGCCAAAAATGCCTGCTTCGCCGCGTCCTGAATTTCACCCTGTCCAAGCTGTCGCCAAACCCTGGCAGCCGCCTCCGGCAGGATGGGATAGACCAGCGCCGTCACCACCCGAATCGCCTCCGCCGCCGTCGCCAGCACTCTTGCCTGCAGCACCGTATGCTCCTCGTCAGAGCGGCTCGCAGGCCGCTTCCACGGCGCGTTCGCTGTCAAATACCCATCCGTCTCCGCCACCAGCAGCCAGAGGCTCTTGAGGGCTTCGGAGAAATTCAGCTCGTCAAAGGCCGGGCCGAAGGCGGCGATGGTCTTGATTGCGCTCTCGCGCAGCGCGGCCTCGGCGGCGGTCTCCACGCCGGCCTTGGGAACGACGCCGCCAAAGTACTTGTGCACCATGTTGACCACGCGGCTGACCAGGTTGCCGTAGCCGTTGGCGAGATCGCCGTTGTAGCGCTGGACCAAGGCATCAAAGGAAAAACTGCCGTCCTGGCCAAAGGGAATCTCGCGAAGCAGGAAGTAACGCAGCGCATCGGCGCCCAAAACCTGCTGCACGGTTTCGGCGCGCACAATGTTGCCCTTGGACTTGGACATCTTGTCCTGATCGAAGAGCAGCCACCCGTTGGCCCTGACCGAGCGCGGCGGTTCGACGCCTGCGGCCATGAGAAACGCCGGCCAATAGACGCAATGGAAGCGGCTGATCTCCTTGCCGATCAGGTGCATGTCCGCCGGCCAGAATTTCTTGAACCTTTCCTGGTCGCTGGGGTCGTCGGAGCCATATCCGAGAGCCGTAATGTAGTTCGCCAGCGCGTCCAGCCACACATACACCACGTGCTTCTCATCGCCGGGAACCGGAATGCCCCAGGAGAAGCTGGTGCGGCTGACGGAAAGGTCCTTGAGCCCTCCGCGCACAAAGCTGATCACCTCGCGCCGCGTCCCCTCCGGCCCCATGAAGCCGGGATTGGCCTCATAGAACTCCAGGAGCCTGCGCTCAAACGTCGACAGCTTGAAGAAGTAGTTCTCCTCGCTGACGGTTTCGGTCAGCCGTCCGCAGTCCGGGCAGATCGTCCCCGGCGGCCCGTCCACGTAGGCTTCGTCGGAGACGCAGTATTGGCCGGTGTAGGAGCCTTTGTAGATGAAACCCCGCTCCCGCAGCGTCCGAAACAGCTTCTGCACGCCCCGCTTGTGCCGCTCCTCGGTGGTGCGGATAAAGTCGTCGTAGCTGATCCCCAGCCGGTCCCACAGCCCGCGGAACTCCCCCGCAATCGCCGTCGCAAACTCCTGCGGCGTCCGCCCCGCCAGCTCCGCCGACCGCTCGATCTTCTGCCCATGCTCGTCGGTGCCCGTCAGGAACCACGTCTCCACGCCCAGCGCCCGTTTCCGCCGCGCAATCGCGTCGCAGACGATGGTCGAGTACGCGTGCCCCAGGTGCGGCCGCGCATTCACGTAGTAAATCGGCGTAGTCAGGTAATAACGCCCTGGTTGTTCCTCTGATTGATTCATGAAATCGTGCCGGACCGCGCCCTGGCAAAGCGCGCAACGCCCAGCCTAAGCGGCTCTCCTTCTCCATCTTACGGCATCGCTTCGCGATCTCCTGCTCGGCACGAATTCCGTTAGTGGGTCAGTTTGAATCCACAGGGCTAAATCGGTAGTTTCCGAGCTGGCGGCGATGCGCCCAGAATTGGGGCCCGTCAGAACTATGAGTGTAATTGCCTCTTCTCGTCGACCATCACATTTTTAGTGTCCAACACGGTATAAAATACCTTCGCCGCTGGGAGGCAAGGAACATGGACATGAAGGCGATCCCCAAGATGATCGCGGTGCTCAGCTTGATGCTCGGCGCAACTCTAACCACTGCCGTAGCCGCTCCGCCCACCCGTGATCAGGTCGGCATCACACCTAGACAGCTGTCGGGCCTCATGCTGAAGCTCCAAGGACTAGACGGCGAAATTACCGATTTACGGCTTTTGACTGATAGAACGGCCGCTGTGGTCGTTTCTGGCGGAAGAGGCTGGCAGTTGTACGTATTTAATCGTATTGCTGAAACAAATTGGAAGGAGGTTTGGACTTCTGGAACGCTGGGTGACGAATTCTCGCTCGCAGATCCGGATTGGAAAGTGTATTTCAGCTCGTGTGGTCCTATTGTATTTCAGTTCGATGGTTGCCGAAAGTACGAGTGTTCAACAGTCTGGGGAATCATCATTTATGACGCTGTGTCGGGCGAGGTTGCAGAGGCTCAGTCCTTGGATGGCAAAATCAAGTTCTCAGGCAAGCCGGGCCACAACTCGCGCGGCTGTGCGAAGGAGCAACTGCAGAAGGTGATTGCCGAAAAAGGTTTAGAACCCTCCCCGAGATGATGGTCGAAAACTCGCGATTGCACTCACAACTCCCAAATCCTCTGGGCGGTTTGTCGCCTACTCGGAAATTCGCCGTTACTTCAACGCCGCCTCGATCAGCGGATTCAAACTGACCCGCTACCCGAATCCTCCATCTCTGCATAGCTTTGCCGCGAGCCGCGCTCGCGGGGCTGCCCCACCGCAGGCGGCCGGTCCGCCCCACCGCAGGTGGTAGAATCACCTTGTAAATCAAGGTTTTTCAAGGATTACAAGGTGATTCTGGAACTCGAAAAGAGCCTCGGCGAGGCCATTCGCGCCGTTTTGAAAGCGAAGTACGACCTCGCGCTCGACAACGTCCCCCTCGAGACGCCGCCCGACCTCAAGATGGGTGAACTGGCTACCCCCGTCGCCTTCGAGCTAGCCCGCAAGCTCCGCAAAGCCCCCAAAGTCATCGCCCAGGAGATCGTCTCCGCCCTTGCCGGCCTGCCCGGCTTCGACCGCTTCGAGGTCGCCGGCGCAGGGTACATCAACGCCCGCCTCGACCGCTCTGCTGCTGTCCTTGCCGCAGCCGCGCCCGCCCCCGAGCTTTCCAGTCATTTGCACTCACTCGTAGAACACACCAGCATCAATCCCAACAAGGCCGCCCACATCGGCCATCTCCGCAACGCCATCCTCGGCGACACCTTTGTCCGCCTGCTCCGCGCCGCCGGCCAGCAGGTCGATGTCCAGAACTACATCGACAACACCGGCGTCCAGGTTGCCGACGTCGTCGTCGGCTTCCTCCAACTCGAAGGCAAATCCGTCCCCGAAGTCTGCTCCCTCATCGCCGACCGCGAACAGCGCGGCCAAACCAACGTCGCCGAATCGTTCGACTACTACTGCTGGGACCTCTACGCCCGCACCTCGCAGTGGTACGGCGAAGGCTCCGGCGCCGACAAAGCCGCCCGCAAGCAAATCAGATTGGACACGCTCCACCAGATCGAGCACGGCGGCAACGAAACCGCCGAGATCGCCGAGCTCATCTCGACGGCCGTCCTGCGCCGCCATCTCCAGACCATGCAGCGCCTCGGCATCGAGTACGATTTCCTTCCCCGCGAGAGCGAGATCCTTCACCTCAAGTTCTGGGAAGCCGCCTTCACGCAGCTCAAAGAAACCGGCGTCCTCTACTTCGAAAACGAAGGCAAGAACAAAGGCTGCTGGGTCATGACGCGTCCGAGCGCCGAAAAACCCGCCCAAAACACCGAAGCCCCGATGGCCCCGGAAAACGATGGGCCAGATGAAGATGCCAAGGTGATCGTCCGCTCCAACGGCACCGTCACCTATGTCGGCAAAGACATCGCCTATCACCTGTGGAAGTTCGGCCTGCTGGGCAAGGACTTCGGCTACAAGCCGTTCTTCAAATACTCCGACCGCGAGTGCTGGATCTCCGCCGAGCACGGCCAGCCCAACCACCCCCACTTCGGCGGCGCGCAGGCCATCTACAACGTCATTGACTCCCGCCAGTCCGACCCGCAGGCGAACGTCATCCAGGCGTTGCGCGGCATGGGTCACACCGAGCAGGCTGATCGCTATACACACTTCAGCTACGAGATGGTCGCGCTGACGCCGCGCTGCGCCGTCGAGCTAGGCTATTCCGTCTCCGACGAAGACCTCGCCCGCCCCTACATCGAAGTCAGCGGCCGCAAGGGCTTCGGCGTCAAAGCCGACGACCTCATCGACAAGCTCCTCGCCGCCACCCGCGCCGAAGTGGACGCCCGTCAAACGAGCCGCGACCAGGCCGAGCGCCAGCGCATCGCCGAACAGATCGCCATCGGCGCGCTGCGCTACTTCATGCTGAAGTACACGCGCAATTCGGTGATCGCCTTTGATTTCAAGGATGCGCTAAGCTTCGAGGGCGAAACCGGCCCCTACATCCAATACGCCGTGGTGCGCGCCCGCAACATCTTCCGCAAGGGGGAAACTACGCCCGATGCGGTGCTGGCGGAGTTTGCCAAGCTAGAGGGCATTGACTCGTATCTGGAGGGTGAGGCCGCCGAAGATATATGGGCGCTGTGGTTGCGCGCCGCGCGCCGCACGCAGGTGCTGGAGCAGTGCATCGCTGCGTCGGAGCCTGCCTATCTGGCCAAGCACGCCTTCCAGCTGGCGCAGGAGTTCAATAACTTCTATCACCGCCATCACATCCTCACCGAGGAAGATCCGGCGCGGAAGATGTTCCTGCTAGCCACGGCGGCGGTTGCGCTGCGCGAACTGGTGCTGGCCCTCGGCTGGCTCGGCATTGAGAGCCCCGAAGCCATGTAGCCCCGAAACGCGCCGTGGCGTAGCCTCCCGTAGGGAGGCAACGAGAGTAGCCCAGGACAAGTTTGCGCCAGCGAGCGTAGTCCTGGGTAGCCAGCAAAAATTGATTGCCGCCTCGGAGAGCCGGCGCGAATAGCGCTTCCTTGCAGATAATTACCCGTTCCTGTTGCACAATCTTGATTAAGGATCAGCGCGCCAGCATCGCTTGCGCGTCCGTCGTCCCTGGTCGTCATGACAGGCTCAGAACCTGTCAAGGAAACGCATAGGTCCTTGTCACAATGCGGGACAAATGATGAGGAACGGCCCGAAAAACGGCCGTAACTCCTTTCGGCAGAGGAATCTGCAAATAACTTCAATGCTGAGAGGATTTTGCAGCGCAACTCCCTCCGTAAGTTGATGTGCCCCAGGATTTTATCCCCAGAATAGGGGGGTGGGGGGTACCCCCGTCTGTAAATGTCAGCTCCGGGCGGGCACACTCCCCCCATCCGGTAGTCTGAGCGCCGTAGCAATCACCGCCGCCAGCAGAAACGCGGCTGAGGTGATGCAGAGCGCGGCGCTCAGCCCGGAGCTCTCCGAGATGTGCCCGATCATGTAGGGCGCGGCGGCGCTGAGCACGCGGCCAATGTTATACGCGAACCCCATCGCCGAGCCGCGCAGGGCAGTGGGAAAGAGCTCACTGGCGATGACGCCAAACCCGCTGAAATAGCCGGTCCCGAAGAACCCGATCAGCGGGCCGATCACGAGCAGCAGGTCAGGATTGCGCACAAATGCATAAAACGGGACCAGCACCGCGGCGGTCAGCAGAAAGCCGATGTAGGTGTATTTGTGGCTGAAGCGGTCGGCGAGATAGCCGAAGGAGACGTAACCGAGGAACGTCCCCACCTCCATGACGATGGTCCATGCCGAGGTTTGAGTAATGCTCAGGCCGCGGCCGCCCTGCGCAACCGGCAGCGACAGAAAGCGCGGGACCCAGGTGAACAGTCCCCACCAGGCGAAGAGCGCGGCTGCGTTCATGGTGGCGCAGATCAGCATGCTGCTCCCGAACGCGCCGCGGAAGAGCCGGCCGATGCGCGGTTGCGGCGTGCGTTCCTGTTGCCAGATTTCCGGCTCGCGCAGCCGCCGCTGCAGCCACAGGGTCACCAGCGCCGGCGCAATGCCGACAAAGAAAACGGCGCGCCATCCAAAGTGGGGCATCACCAGCGCGACCACTGCCGCGCCCAGCGCGTAGCCCACCGCCCACGAACTCTGCACCAGCGCGAGCGCCTTGCCGCGATGACGCGCGGGCCAGGTCTCCGCCACCAACGCTGCGCCGGAAGCCCATTCCCCGCCCATGCCCAGCCCCAGCAGCAAGCGGCAGACCATCAGCTGCGCGGCTGTATGAGTCAGTCCACACATCGCCGTGGTCACGGAGTAGATCAGGATGCTGATGGAGAGCGCGCGAGCGCGGCCGAAGCGGTCGGCAAACCAACCGAATCCCACGCCGCCCACTGCCGCGGAGATCAGCGTGGCCGACATCATGGCCCCGCTCACGGCCGCGGAGAGATGCATCTCGCGCTGGACCTGGCCCAGCACCAGCGCGTAGAGCATGACATCCATGCTGTCGAGCATCCAGCCCAGACAGGCGGCCAGCAGCGTACGCCTCTGGTTCTGTGTGGCCTGGGTCAGCCAACTAAACATCCCATTCACGGGCGCTCCTCATGTTTTAAAGTACAAGGATACGGTTGCCAGACCATGGAGAATGGACTTTCCGGAATTTGCATTATTGCGGCATTCCTGAACGCAGCTTACGGATGGAAACCCGGTCTGCATGAGCCGCAGGATCGGCCGCGTTCTGGTAGAACCGCTGCCGCGCTGTACCACTACGATACGAGAGCGAAATGATTTGCGCGTAGCCATCGACACCGGGGGCACATTTACAGACTGCGTCTATCTCGCAGAGGGCGAGCTGCGCGCGCTCAAGGTGTTTACCACTCCCGCCGACCCCTCACGCGCCGTGCTCAACGCGCTGCGGCAGATCGGCAGCGGACAGGCGCTGGCCGCGCGCCACGGCACCACGGTGGGTACCAACGCCATGCTGGAGCGCAAGGGCGCTCGCGTTGCCTTTGTCACCACTGCGGGCTTTGAAGACACCATCGCCATCGGCCGCCAGACGCGCAGCAAGCTCTACGATTGGTTTGCTCCCGTGCCCGAGTGCCTGGTTCCGCGCGCGCTGCGTTTCGGCGTACCGGAGCGGGTCAGCGCAGAAGGGGAGATTCTGCGTTCGCCTACGGATGCAGAGTTAACGGCGCTGGTTGAGCAGGTGCGCGGCAGCGGGGCCGAGGCCGCGGCCATCTCGCTGCTGTTTTCGTTCGCGAATCCGGAGACGGAGAAGCGGGTGGAGACGGCGCTGAACTGCCTCGGCATTCCCATCTCTGCCTCGCATCGGATTCTGCCTGAGTTCCGGGAGTACGAGCGGGCTGCGACCACGGTCGTCAATGCCTATCTCGCGCCGAAGATGCAGAGCTACCTGCTGCAACTGGAAGAGCGCGTCGCCGCGCAGCACGCCGGCGGTCGCGTGGACGTGATGCAGTCTTCGGGGGGCATCATTCCCGCGCGGATGGCGGCTCAGGAGCCGGTGCGTACCGTGTTGTCGGGGCCGGCCGGAGGCGTTATAGGAGCCTGCCAGATGGCGCGCTGGGCGGGTTTCGAGCGCATCATCGGCATTGACATGGGGGGCACATCCACCGATGTGTTTCTGGCTGGTTCGGCGGCGAACGGCGTGCAGCTTACCCACGAATCGATGGTGGCCGGCGTGCCGGTCAGCGTGCCCATGCTGGACATTCACACCGCCGGCGCAGGCGGAGGGTCGATTGCCCGCTTTGATGCCGGCGGCATGTTGCGCGTGGGGCCGGAGTCCGCGGGGGCCGATCCAGGGCCGATTTGTTTCGGGCGCGGCGATCAGCCCACGGTGACTGATGCCAACCTGCTGCTGGGACGATTGGACCCGGAAAGTTTTCTTGGCGGCGGCGTGCAACTCGACTTTGAGCGAACCAGGCGGCGGATGCACGAGCTGAAAGGCTCGCTGGCCACCGCTGAGGAGTTCGCGGCGGGCATTCTCCGCGTGGTGGAGACGCAGATGGAGAAGGCGATTCGCGTCATCTCCATCGAGCGCGGCTACGATCCGCGCGAGTTCATACTGGTGGCGTTTGGCGGCGGCGGGCCGCTCCACGCCTGTTCGTTGGCGCAGGCCTTGCGCATTCCCAAGGTGCTGGTTCCGGCCATGCCGGGCGCGCTGTCCGCGGTCGGGATTCTGCTGGCGGATGCAGTGCGCGACTACTCGCGCACGGTCATGCTGCCGGACGATGCGATCGGAAGCCTCCATGAGAAATTTGCTGAAATGGAAGCCCGCGGCGCGGCGGAGTTCGCCGCCGAGAGCATGCAAGGAATTCCGCAGCGAACCCTCGACCTGCGCTATCGAAGACAGGGATATGAACTCAATGTTCCATACGATGTGCAGTTTCCGGAGCGATCTCTTGACGCATTTCATCGGTTGCATCAGCAACGTTATGGATTCTGCGATCCGCAGAAGCCGGTGGAGATCGTCAATTTGCGGATGCGCATGATGGCCGCCGGCGAGCCGTATATTCCGGTGCAGCGCCAAGTGCAGCCGGGAGACGGAAACGCCGCCTGCTACGCGACCCGTTCCATTTACTTCGAAGGTGGATTTGTTCCCGCGCGCCTCTACCGGCGCGACGCGCTTGAACCTGGCGATGAAGTCGATGGACCCGCCATGATTACCGAATACACCGCGGCCACGGTGCTGCCGCCGGGCTACCGCGCGTGCGTCGACGGATTGGGGAACCTGACCCTTTCCGTTGCAACGGAGGTATTTGCATGAGTATTGTCGATCCTGTCGAGCTGGCGATCTTTCAGTGCGCTGTTCACTCCATTGCCGAGGAGATGGGCGCGGCGCTGCGGCGCACCGCGCTTTCGCCCAACATCAAGGAGCGGCGCGACTACTCCTGCGCGGTCTTTGATTGTCAGGGGCGCGTGATTGCCATGGGTGATCACATGCCGGTGCATCTCGGTTCCATGCCCATGTCGGTGCAGGCCGCCGTCGATGCCATTCGCTTTGAACCGGGCGACGTCGTTCTGCTTAACGATCCCTATGCGGGAGGAACTCATCTGCCGGACATTACCATGGTGCTTCCGGTCTTCCTGCCGTGCTCGTCCACGGATGGCCAGCCTGACTTTTATGCTTCCAATCGCGCGCACCACGCCGATGTGGGCGGCGCATTTGCCGGATCGATGGGGCCGGCGAACGAGATCTTCCAGGAGGGGATCCGCATTCCTCCAGTGCGGATTGTGCGCGGCGGGAAGGTCGATCGCGAGATGCTCGATCTGATCCTGCTGAACGTACGCACGCCGCGAGAACGCGAGGGGGATCTGGAATCGCAGATCGGCGCCTGCCGCGTGGGCGAGCAGCGCATTCTGCAGTTGGCGGAGCACTACACGGGGTCAAGGCTGCTCCAGCTCATTGAGGAGCTGATCGCGTACTCCGAGCGGCTGGTGCGCGCGGAGCTCCGCAAGATGCCGGCCGGCATTTTCAGCGCCGAGGATTGGCTCGACGACGATGGCGTGACGGACAGGCCGCGCAGGATTGCGGTGCAACTCGAATTCGATCCAACCGCGGGAAGCGTGCGCGTTGATTTTGCCGGCTCGTCGCCGCAGGTGGACGGCAGCGTGAATGCGGTCCGCTCCATTACGCTCTCCGCGTGCTTTTATGTGCTGCGCTGCCTGCTGCGCGAGGATGCGCCGGCCACGGCGGGAATCCTGGGGCCGCTCACGCTGGCGGTTCCTGGAGGCAGTATCGTCGATGCAAGGCCACCCGCTCCGGTCGCCGGCGGCAATGTGGAGACCTCGCAGCGCATTGTCGATGTGCTGCTGTGCGCGCTGGCCCAGGCGGTTCCAGAACGCGTGCCGGCGGCCAGCGCGGGCACCATGAGTAACCTGACCATCGGCGGCGTGGATCCGCGCACCGGCGAGCCCTTCACCTACTACGAGACGGCGGCCGGCGGCATGGGCGCGCGACCCGGCCTCGACGGCATCTCCGGCGTGCAGACGCACATGACCAACTCGCTCAACACGCCCATCGAGGCCCTGGAATATGCTTACCCATTTCGCGTGCGGCGCTACGCTTACCGGGATGGCTCGGGAGGCAGGGGGCAATTTCGCGGCGGCGACGGGTTGATCCGCGAGATTGAGATGCTGACCGATGTGCGCGTGACGCTGCTGTCCGAGCGCAGAAAATTCCGGCCCTATGGATTGCAGGGCGGGGAAGACGGCGCGCCGGGCCGCGCTGTGGTGATCAAAGCCGGAGGCGCGGTGGAGACGGAATTGCCGGGGAAATTCAGCCGCGCTCTGGGTCGCGGGGATGTGCTGCGGCTGGAGACTCCGGGCGGAGGCGGCTGGGGAAAGAGGTGATGAGGCGCGAGTAGATCCCCGGCGCATTTTCGATGCAGAATGCGCTTACATGCTGACCCTGGCCAGCTTGGTCACGCGGCCGCTCTGATTCCAGTCCGAGACGTAAATATTCGCCTGCTGGTCGATGAAGCAGCCGTGCGCCGCGCTGAAGTATGTGGGCGCAATGTCAGCCGGCGGGAGCTTGTAGTCAGCCCACTGCGCCTTCTGGGGATTATCGCCGAGGAAGGCGACCGGCACATTGTTCCTGTCGAGAATGGTCACGCGGCCTTCCAGCTCGGAGATTACCGCGTAGTCTCCGTAAAAGCTGATCTGGCAGGGGCGACGCATGTGCTGGGTCACGGTGCGCACGAATTTTCCATCGAAGTCGAAGTGGCAGAGCCTGCGGTTCTCGCGGTCGCAGATCAGCAGCAGCGGCTGATCGTAGCGTGTGTCAACGGCGAGGCCATGGCTGCAATTCAGCAGGCCCTCGGCCGTGCCCCTGCCCGAGTAGCTGGCCTGGTACACGCCGTTCTTATTGAAGCGGAAGAGCCGCGAGTCGCCGTAGCCATTGGCGATGATGAGGCCTCCGTCCGGCGCGGGAACCGCAGCCGTAAGCCGCCACTGGTTTGGAGCCGTGAAGCCGGCCTCGGGCGGCGCGGTGATCTTCTGCACCACCGTACCGTCGGTCTTCATCTTGACGAACAGCCAGTTTTCCGCCGGCGTGCCTTTCTGCACCGAGGTGAGAAGGTATTCTGTGCCGTTCTCCTCGACATGGACGATGGAGTGGACCTCGGGATATTCATGGGCGATGGTCTCGAGCAGGACACCGTCCGGACTGTAGACAAGGATTCCCGTCTCACTCTGCGTGCTCACATAGAGATGGCCGGCGTTGTCGGTCGCAATGCCGCCGTGCGTGCCGCCGAACGTGGTTCCGGCGGGCAGGCGCCCCCATCCTTCCACCACGCGGTACGTCCACTCGCCGTTACCTGTCTCCATCGTCTCTCCTTCGAGGTTGTTGTTGGACGTTTCCGCCTCGGCCCGCGAACCCATCAGAGCTGCCAGCGCGCTTATCCCGCTCACCGCACAAAAACTCCGCCTGTCGATCATTCCGGCAGCGCTTCGATTTTGCATTTGCTTCATGGCGCATTCCTCGCAACGGTCAGAGCCGGCTCCGCGGCAGGCGCGGGCTGAACCGGCGTGTTGTAGAGATAGACGTAGCGCAGATTCTTCATCGCTTTGAGCGGAGCGACCGACGCCTGCGTGACCTTTGTCCCGCTCAGGTTCAGGTAAATAAGCTGGGTGAGCGGCGCCAGTTTGGCCAGGCCGTTGCCGGTCACCGCCGTGCCTTCAAGGTGAAGCGCGCGCAGATGGGTGAACTGCGCCAGGGTTGTAAAGCTCGCGTCGGTCACGGCCGTGCGTCCCAGCTCTGCTTCCACAATGTACGGGGCGAACTTGAGGAATTGCGCAAGCTGCGCGTCACCAAAATTGCCGGCCACGTCCACCGTATACAGGACTAGGCCGTCCGAGGGATTTTGCGAGACCGGCAGCAGCTTTGCGCCCAGCCCCTGCTGCATCTGCCTGATCTGCGGCATCAGCGCGCTGTAGTCCCCGACGGGCTGCAGCGGCAACTCCTTGGGCGTGTCGATGGTGATGCCCGCCAGGTTCGTTGCAGAGGGTGAGGCGCCCTGCTGCACCCATGCCTTGATCCAGGCAATCTCCTGGGGCCTGAGTGGCGGCCGGCCCTCGGCTGGCATGAACTGCTTGTGACCCGGCGGCAGCGTCACGCGCTTCAGCAGCTGGCTTGCCTCCGGTTTGCCGGGGACGATCACCGGACCGTCCTTGCCGCCGCGCATCAACTGCGCATAGGAGTCCAGGCGAAGGCCGCCGCTGGTTTTGCTGGTACCGTGGCAGGAGACGCAGTTGGTGTCGAAGATGGGATCGATATGTGCGTCGTAAAAGGAGCCGCGCACCGATGCGTCCCTCTTCACCATGCCCACCAGCAGCACCTGCTTCATCGGCGCAGGCATGTACGCGGTCAGGTAATTGTTGCCATACGCCAGTGAACCGCCCTGGTGCGCCGTCCACAGCAGAACCAGCAGCGTGCAGGTCAGCAGTGCGGGATAGGCTCTTGGTTCGCTGCCCGCTACCCACCAGGGCCGCGCCAGCGCACACACCAGCACAGAGATGGTCAGCGCGATGCCTCCCCACATGTGCCGCGTTACGCCGGCGCCCGCGTCGCCGCTCCCATAGGCCAGCAGATAGCCCAGCGTCAGCGCGCCCAGGCAGCCGATGAAACTAAGCGCGAGCACAAACTCCGCCGCATCGCGCAGCGCTGGCCGGGACTTGCCCGCGATCTCCAGCACCGGGACCAGAACCAGCAGCCCAATGGGAATGTGCACCGTGAGGGGATGAAAGCGCCCGAGGAACTGCTGCCAATCCGCGTGCTGTTTCCCATCCAGCCGAATGAGCCACGGCAGCAGCATCAGAGCCAGGCTGAGCGCAAAAGCGGCAGCCCACGTTCTCCGGATCTTCCGGTTCTGGGGAAGCCATGCGTCCACACCTGCCAGGGCGCTTTCCAGAGTTTTCACGCAAGCAACCCGGTCACCACGCTGGCCGGCACCTGACCGGTTAGCTTCTGGTCCAGTCCCTGGAACTGGTACGTCAGCTTGTTGTGGTCGATGCCCAGGCAGCGCAAAACGGTGGCATTGAAATCGCGAACCGGAACCGGGTCCTTCACCACGTTGTAGCTGAACTCGTCGGTTTCGCCGTAGGTGATGCCCGCGCGGACGCCGCCGCCGGCCATCCACGTTGTATAGCAGCGAGGATGGTGATCGCGGCCGTAGTTGTCCTTGGTCAAGCCGCCCTGGCTATAGACCGTGCGCCCGAATTCGCCGGCCCAGATCACCAGCGTGTCATCCAGCAGCCCGCGCTGCTTCAGGTCGGCGATCAACGCGTAGCATCCGCGGTCTGTCTCTCCGCAGAGGATGGGCAACAGGCCGGTCACGTTGCCGTGCACGTCCCATCCGCGCTTATAGATCTGCGTAAAACGCACGCCACGCTCGGCCATGCGGCGCGCCATGAGGCAGTTGTAGGCAAAGGTTCCCGGCTCTTTGGCGTCAGGTCCGTAGAGATCCCAGGTGGACTGCGGCTCCTTGCTCAGGTCGGTGAGCTCCGGCACCGAAGTCTGCATCCGGTAGGCCATCTCGTACTGCGAAATCCGGGAGTTGGTCTCCGGATCGCCCAGCTCCTCGTAGGTTTGGCGATTGATGACGTTCACCGCGTCGAGCATCTGGCGGCGCACCTCGCGGTCGACTCCGTTGGGATCGGTCAGATAGAGCACCGGGTCGCCGGAGGAGCGCAGGCCCACACCCGCGTACTCCGACGAAAGGAAGCCGCTGCTCCACAGGCTCGAGGAGACCGGCTGATTGTTTTCCTTCTCGTTGAGTTTGGTCTGCATCACCATGAACGTGGGCAGATTGTCGTTCATGCTGCCTAGCCCATAGGCCAGCCAAGAGCCCAGACAGGGCTTGCCGGGATTCATGTTGCCGGTATTCATCAGCATGATAGCTGGCTCGTGATTGATGGCGTCGGTGTTGGTGGTTTTGATAATCGCCAGCTCGTCCGCGATCTGTCCGGTGTACGGCAGCAGTTCGCTTAACCACGCTCCCGATTGGCCACACTGCTTGAAGGTCCAGTGCGAAGGCGCAATGGGAAAGCGCGCCTGCCCTGAGGTCATTCCTGTCAACTGCTGCGTGCCGCGCACGGAGTCGGGAAGGTCGGTATTGAAGAGCGCCGCCAGACCCGGTTTGTAATCGAGCATGTCGATCTGCGGCGGACCGCCGGACATGAAGAGGTAGACGGCGCGCTTGGCTTTGGGCGCGAAGTTGGGAAACCCGGTGTTGTTTCCCGCAGCGGCCGGCGGGGCGCTCGGGCTGGCGGCGCGCGCGTCGCCCGTGAGCCAGCTCTCGCCCAGCAAGCTGGCCAGAGCCGCCCATCCCAGCACCTTGCCCGAGCGTCCCAGGAAGCAGCGGCGCGTTTGCAGCTCAGCCCACTCCTGCTTCAGGCCGATGGGGATGGGAAGGCCCATGATATTAGGGCCATGCTCAGGATCAGTGCAACATGGGTGTTGCTTCATAAAACCTCCAAACTCTACTTGTTCAGCGTCTCGTCCAGGTTCAGCATCTCGCTTGCCACCATCGTCTATGCGGCCAGCTCCGGCGCGGGGATGGACGGATCGCTCTTTTTCTCGCCCACGGCGATCAGTTGCTCCGCCGCCTTGGGATCCGCATCATAATGCTTTTCCATCTGCGACAGCGAGCCTTCCAACACGGAATCCATCTGCGGCGGCGGATCGTGCGACAACAGGATGTCGCTCATCAGCTTGATGCGCTGTTCGGGCTGGCTGCCGCCCTGCTCGATCACCCGTTGCGCCAGCGCGCGCGCGGCCTCAACCCACTGCACGTCGTTCATGGTCACCAGCGCCTGCAGAGGCGTGTCGGTGCGCTGCCGCCGCGTGCAGGCAGAGTCGCGCATGGGCGCATCGAAGGCGTCCATGTCCGGCATCAGCGCCATGCGCTTCCAGTAGGTGTACATGCTGCGGCGGTAGAGCGCATCGCCGTGTTGCTGTACATAATTCAATGTGTCGCTGCCGCCAATGCCGATCTGCTCCCAGACATTCGCCGGCTGATAGGGCTTTACGCTGGGACCGCCGACCTCGGGCACCAGCAGCCCGCCGGACTGCAGCGCAATATCACGCAGCATCTCGGCATCCATGCGGAAGCGCGGTCCGTGCGAGAGCAGCAGGTTCTTGGGGTCTTTCGCAAGCTGCTGGGGGGTCGAGCGCGTGCTCTGGCGGTAGGTGGCCGACATGACCACCAGCTTGTACATGTGCTTGATATTCCATCCGCTCTCGCGAAACTCGACCGCGAGCCAGTCCAGCAACTGGGGATGGGAGGGCCGTTCGCCCACGATGCCGAAGTCCTCGGTCGTCTCCACAATCCCCGTGCCGAACAGCTCGTACCACATGCGGTTGACGGTGACGCGCGCCGTCAGCGGATTGTCCGGGCTCACTGTCCACTTGGCCAGCGCCAGCCGGTCGTGCGGCCCTCCCGCCGGCAGCGGCGGCAGGAAGTGCGGTGTATTCGCCTCCACCCGTTCCAGCCGCACGGTGTACACCCCGCGCCCCAGCACATGCGCGTAGGCTATCGAAGGTTTTTCCCACGAAACCATCGTCAGGACGCCGCCCTGGGACAACTTGTCCAGCTCCGCGTCCAGTCGGTCGATCCGTTTCTCGATCTCCTGTGCCTGCTTGTCAACGGAATTCAGGTAGAACTGGCTGGCTGCGTGCCACTGGTCTTCGTTCCACTGGCTGGTCGGCTTGGCCGCCAGTTCCGCAACGTAGTCCTCGAAGGGAAGCCGCTTCACCTCGTCGGCGGTCAGCGCGCGCTCATACAGCCGGATGTCCTGGTAGCGCGTCTCCTGCGCCGGCGTTGCGTCTGGCCAGCGCCATCCCAGTTGCAGGGGCGCCTGGGTCTTGACGGTCGCCTGCCGCAAGGAGTCGTAAACGATCCGGGTCCTGACCGGCTGACCATCGATATAGATGCGCACGCCCGAGGCCCGGCCCGAGCCGTCGTAGGTGAAGAACACATGCTTCCACTTGCCGTCGATGGGCAGCTGGTCCAGCGTCATCACCTTGATCGCGTACCGCGGCGTCGTATCCGGCGGAGCCATCTTCTTCTTCGGCTGCGGCGTCTGATCGTTCGGTTTCGTGCCCGGTTTCGATAGCGGCTTGTTCGGAGCGAGGTCCTTCGCGGACAAGTACTCCGGCGTCGGGTAGTCGAACTGCTCCCGCAGCGCCTTCACCATCTTGTTCTTTACGTCTCCCGGAATCGGCGCTTCCTTCGGCTCCTCGTTCACCAGGTCCACGCACACCCGGCCAACCTCCACGCTCAGGTCCCAGCCGCGGTCGTGTTTGGTGGTGTCCATCTTGCTGATCAGCGCGCCCGTCGCGTCATTGCCGATGTTGTAGTTCGGCGCCGATCGCAGCATCATCCATCCGCCCGAGGAGAACGCCTGGTTCCAATCCACGTCGCCGGTTTGTCCCAGCATCACGCGCGTGGGAGTCTCCATGCGGAAGTCAGGCCACAGCCAGGTCGTCTCGCCCCACTGCGGCTTGAACTTGCCGATGGGGAAGCTGGCCGGCTGCGCGTGTGGCGCGCTGTTGCGCAGCACCTCGCCGCCCCCTTCGTCCAACCGAAGCCGCAGCATGAGCTTTTCGGTGGAGACGGGCAGCGGCCGATTCTGTCCCGAGTTCAGCCACTGCTCCACCAGCGTCCGCTCCTCAAGCCGCATGGCGCGCCGTTGCTGGGCCAGCTCCGACCGTTCCGCGAATACTTTGTCGTAGGGCGCGGTATTCTGCGCCGTCGGAACCCGCACCATCGGCGCCCACACCGGCCGGTCGCCGTTGAAGGGCTTTTCGTCGATGTTGTTGAAGAACGCGGTCAGCGCGTAGAAATCCTTCTGCGTCGTCGGATCGTATTTATGGTCGTGGCAGTCCGCACAGCCCACGGTGAGACCAAGGAACGTGGCGCCGTAGGCCTCGGCGCGCTCCCGCGAAATGTTCGTGCGCAGCTCTTCGGGAATCGTTCCGCCTTCGTTGCTGCTCTCGCCTAGGCGGACGTAGGCGCTGGCGATCAGCGGGTCAAGATTTTTCGCCGGCATCAGGTCGCCGGCAATCTGCTCCATCGCAAACTGGTCGAATGGCTTGTTCTCGTTGAACGACCGGATCAGGTAATCCCGGTACGGCCAGATGTCGCGGCTGTTATCGTAGTGGAGTCCATACGTATCCGAATAGCGCGCGTAATCCAGCCAGTAGCGCGCGCGGGCCTCGCCATAAGTCGGCCGCGCCAGCAGCCCGTCCACCAGGTGCTCATAGGCCTGCGGCGACTTGTCCTTCACAAACGCGTCCACCTCGGCCGGCGTCGGGAGCAGACCGGTCAGGTCCAGCGTCACTCGCCGGATCAGGGTGCGCTTGTCCGCCTCGGGAGCCGGGTGCAACCCCTCCTTCTCCATCCGCGCCAGCACGAAGGCGTCCATGGGATTCTTCACCCAGGGATCGCTTTTGGTCGATGCCGGCAGCACGGGCCGGACCGGTTTTTCAAAGGCCCAGTGAGGCCGGTAGACCGCGCCGTCCCTGATCCACTCCTTCAGAATGGCAATATCCGCCGGCTTAAGCGGCTTGGCCTCGCCCTGCGGCGACTGCGGCATCAGGTAGTGCGGGTCCTTCGATTCGATGCGCTTGATTAGCTCGCTCTTATCCGGATGCCCGGGGACGATGGCGTCGGGATGCCCGGGGCGCTTGCGGAACGCAGCCTCTTCCAGGTCCAGCCGCAACCCCGCCTTGCGCATCTCCGGATCGGGCCCATGGCAACTGAAGCAATTGGCCGCCAGAATCGGCAGCACGTCCTCGTTGAAATCCACCTGCTGCGCCACGCGCACCTGGGTTTGTTTGCTGTGGCAGCCGGCCGTCAGGCACAGAAGCGCGAAGGCGAGAAGCGGCATGGCAGCCGATCGAAATGGACCGTGGGTAATCTTTTCGGAGGTCAATTGGTTATGGGGAATCGCCGCCAATTGGTTCCGCTCCTTCTGCCGGCCCTTGGGTCTGTTTCCGGCAGACGCGCGCCGGTTTCTTACCGTTCGCACTGCGAAAGTATGATCTTCTTGCGTTCTGCTGAGGACCGGTCTTGGGGTTGGGGAAGCCCGGTCCGTCCGCGATGATCGCCGACCATAAGCATGGCATCCGGGAATTACGATTGTCCAGAGTGTTTTCGGGCCGTATCTTCTTCCTAAATTGACAGCGCCTGCCGGGCCGAATACCCTTGGACCCGAACCAATTCAATGGACGGATCGGATGCCACCGGAGGCGGGCCAGCCCGGGGCATCCTGCCGTCCGGTTGCCGGAGATATCTCATGCGCTCTCTTGTCCTTACGCTGGCTGGTTGCCTGGCCGGATTGATTGCGGCGGTTCCGCCCTGTGCGCTGGGTCAATCGGCGCAGCCTCTGCCCTATCTCGACTCCTCCCTGCCGCCGGAAGAGCGCGCCGCCGACCTGGTCGGGCGCATGACCCTGGTGGAGAAGATCTCCGAGATGATGAATGGCTCCGCGGCGATTCCGCGGCTGGGCGTGCCCGCCTATAACTGGTGGAACGAGGGTCTGCACGGGGTCGCGCGCGCCGGTTACGCCACCATGTTTCCTCAGGCCATCGGCATGGCGGCCACGTGGGACACACAGCTCGTCAAGGAAGAGGGCACGGTCATCTCCACCGAGGCGCGCGCCAAGAACAACGACGCCCTGCGCCACGGCAACCACGCCATCTATTACGGACTGACCTTCTGGTCGCCCAACATCAACATCTTCCGCGATCCCCGTTGGGGCCGCGGCCAGGAGACCTACGGCGAAGACCCCAACCTGACGTCGGAGATCGGCATCAACTTCGTCGAAGGCATGCAGGGCAACAATCCCCGCTACTACCGCGTCATCGCCACGCCCAAGCACTTCGCCGTGCACTCCGGCCCGGAGAGCGACCGCCATCGCTTCGACGTGCGGCCCACGCCGCACGACCTGTGGGACACGTACATTCCCGCCTTCCGCGCCACCATCGTTGATGCCAAGGCCGACTCGATCATGTGCGCCTATAACGCCATCGATGGACAGCCGGCCTGCGGCTCCGATTTGCTCATGCAGACCATCCTGCGCGGCTACTGGAACTTTCAGGGCTACGCCACCTCCGACTGCGGCGCCATCTCCGACTTCTGGCGGCCTGGCGCGCACGACACCTCGCCGGACAGCGCCCACGCCTCTGCCGACGCGCTCCTTCACGGCACCGATACCAACTGCGGATCGAACTACCGGACCCTCGCCGATGCCGTCCATGAGGGGCTCATCAGCGAAGCCGACATCAACGTCTCGCTCCGCCGTCTCTTTATTGCCCGCATCAAGCTCGGCCTCTTCGATCCGCCAAAGATGGACCCCTACGCCGCGATTCCGTTCAGCCAGGTCAACTCGCCCGCCCATCGCGCGCTCGCCCTTGAAGCGGCCGACAAGTCCATGGTCCTGCTCAAGAACGACGGCATTCTCCCGCTGGCCGCCGCCAAATACAAGACTATCGCCGTCATCGGGCCCAACGCTGCCTCGCTCATCTCCCTCGAAGGCAACTACAACGGCACGCCGCTCGATCCCATCCTGCCCGTCGACGCCATCACCGCGGCCTTCCCGCACGCGCATGTCATTTACCGCCAGGGCTCACCCTTCGCGGACAATCTCCCGCTGCCCGCCCCGCGCACCATCTTCCGTCCCTCGGCGGCTTCCACGGTCGAAGGCCTTCACGCCGAGTACTTCGCTGGCGACAGCTTCTCCGGCAAGCCGGTCCTCACCCGCGTCGATCCCGAAATCGATTTTGACTGGAGTTCCGCCTCGCCGCTTCCGCACGATGCGCCCGGCGGCTTCAGCGTCCGCTGGACAGGCGTCATCGTTCCGCCGGCGCCCGGCAGCTATATGTTCACCCTCCAGGCTGGCCGCTGCCGCGAGTGTGACCCACGCGACCACGTGAGCGTCACGGTGGACGGCCAGCAGGTGGTTTCGGAATCCACTGGGCTCCATCCCCCCGCCCAGCGCGCCGCCGGAGCAGCCCGCATGCGCCCTGCCGGCCCGCCGACCTTCACTCTCAACTTCGCGGACACGCAGCCCAAATCCGTCACCATTGAGATGACGCGCGCCTCCGCCATGCTCGGCGGCGGCATCACCCTTGCGTGGCAGCCTCCCGCTGGCGCGCTTCTTCAGAACGCGGTCGATGTCTCCAGAAATTCCGACCTCGTCATCGCCATGGTCGGCCTCACGTCCCACCTTGAAGGCGAAGAGATGCCCATCCACGTCGAAGGATTCTCCGGCGGCGACCGCACAGACATCAAGCTCCCCGCCGAGCAGGAAACCCTCCTGCAGAATCTCGCCGCCACCGGCAAGCCTCTCGTCGTCGTCCTGCTCAACGGCTCCGCCCTGGCCGTCGACTGGTCGCAGCAGCACGCCAACGCCATCCTCGAGGCCTGGTACCCCGGCGAGTCCGGTGGCCGCGCCATTGCGGACACACTCCTCGGCCGCAACAACCCCGCCGGTCGCCTGCCCGTCACCTTCTACGCCTCGCTCTCGCAGTTGCCGCCGTTTACGGACTACTCCATGCAGAACCGCACCTACCGCTACTTCACCGGCAAGCCGCTCTACGAGTTCGGTTACGGCCTGAGCTACACCAAGTTCAGTTATGCCCACCTCACGCTGTCTACTTCCACCGTTTATGCTGGCCAAACGCTCACGGCCATGGCCGGCGTGACGAATACCGGCAAGCTGGCTGGCGACGAGGTTGCGGAGCTCTACCTGATCCCGCCGCGCGACGGCAACGGCGGCCTCTCGCCCAACCTGCAGCTCGAAGGATTCACCCGCGTCCACCTGCTCCCCGGCCAGACGAAGCAGGTCAGCTTCAAGCTCACTCCGCGTCAGCTCTCTGAGGTCGACGCCAACGGCACGCGCGAAGTGCAGCCTGGCAGCTACAAAATCTCCGTCGGCGGCACGCAGCCCAACGATCCGCTGGCGCCCGCGCCCGCGCAGACTGCGAGCTTTACCATCGTCGGCAGCGTGGAGCTGCCGCACTGAGCGCAGGCGCAGTGGCGCGATCGTCCAGCCGCATGGAAGCCGGGAGGGTCCGGCTTATGGCACACTGATCCGCCCCCTTGCATTCCAGCGGCGGCGGGATTCTAATTCCCAGCGGGTGCAGACGCCGGTCCAGTTCGTTTCCGCGCGCGCTCGGCCGAGCTCTGCGCACGCCGTCTATGCGGCCCTGGCGCTGGTGGGATTCAGTGCAGTCATCGGGCAGATAGTGCTCACACGGGAGCTGATTGTCGTTTTCAACGGCAATGAGATGTCTCTGGGCATTGTGCTGGCTGCCTGGCTGTTCTGGACGGCGGTCGGCAGCAGTGTGAGCAGCGTGGTGGCGCGCAGCCGCCGCCACGCGCGCCGCGCGGTCGCCACGCTGGAGTGCCTGCTCGCCATCAGCCTGCCGCCAACCCTGTGGGCCTTGTGCGCCTCCCGCGCGATGCTGCAACCGGTACCCGGCGAACTGGTCGGGCCGGTGCCGATGATTCTTGTTTCCCTGGCCTGTCTGAGCCTGTTTTGCATGGTTTCGGGCGCGCTTTTTGTGGCCGCAGCCTGCATGGTCGAAGAGGAATGCACCATCCCCTCGCGCCGCGCCGCCGGCCTGGCCTATTTGCTGGAAGCCGCCGGCTCGGGCGTGGGAGGCATTCTGGCCAGCCTGGTGCTGCTGCGCTGGCTCGATTCCTTTCAGATCGTGGCCATCGTGACCCTGCTCAATCTGTGCATGGCAGCCGTTCTGTCGTTCCGCATGAGCCGCAGGCAGGTTGCCGCATGGGCCGCTGCCGCGGCGCTGACTGCGATTCCTCTGCTGATCCTGGTTGCGCCGCGGCTGGAGTGGGCCGCGCAGATGCGCCTCTGGAAGGGCTTCCATCTGGTCGCGTCGCGTGACTCCATCTATGGCAATCTGGCGGTCACGCAAACCGGAGAGATTCGCAGCATCTACGATAACGGCGTCATCCTGGCCAATGCGCCGGACGAGGCGGCGGCCGAGGAGGCGGTTCAATACGCCCTGCTGGAGCATCCGGCGCCGCGGCGCATTCTGATGATCGGCGGCGGCTTGAATGGCGGTGTTGCCCAGGCGCTTGAACATCCTACCGTCGAACGGATCGATTATGTCGAGCTGGACCCTGCGCTGATCGCCATGGCGCGCAGGTTCTTCTCCGCCGCGACAGCGCCCCTGGCTTCAGATCCACGGGTGCATACCCACTATGCCGATGGCCGCTACTATCTGCGCACTGCGCGGGACAAGTTTGACGTGATCATTCTCAATGTCCCCGATCCGCAGACGGCGCAAATGAACCGGTTCTACACAGAGGAATTCTTCCGCAGCGCGCGCGATCACCTGGCGCCGGGCGGGCTGTTGGCCCTGGAACTGCGCTCCTCAGAAGAGACCATCAGCCCCACGCTGGCGGAGTTTTTGCGCTGCATCCAGAGAACCCTTGCATCGGTCTTTCCGTACGTGGCGACTATCCCCGGCGAGACCATTCATTTCTTTGCCGCGGAGCAGTCCAACGTGCTCACGCGCGATCCGCGGGTCATGGTCGCCCGGTTGCGCGCGCGCAATTTGCCCACGCTGTACGTGCGGGAGTACTTCATCCCCTTCCGCATGATGCCCGATCGCATGGAGCAGGTGGACGAGCAACTGCGGCCGCTGGCTTCCACACCGGTCAACCGCGACTTTGCGCCCATCGCCTATTACTTCGATATTGCGCTGTGGAGCACGCAGTTCAACTCGCGCTTTGCGCGCTGGTTCCAGACTGCGGCGCAGGTCGATTTCAAGGCGCTGCTCGCAGCAGTCTTCCTAATTCTGCTGCTGGGAGCGGCCGTTCCAGTTCTGGCGCGCGCCCGGCTGAAACGCGCCCGCACGGCGGCAGTATATTGTGTGGCTGCGACCGGCCTTACCTCCATCGCGCTGGAGATCGTGCTGCTGCTTGCCTTCCAGTCCATCTATGGCTACGTCTACCGCCAGCTGGCCATCCTGATCGGTTTGTTCATGGCGGGGATGGCCTTGGGCTGCTGGCTGGGAATCCGCCGCGCCGCGCGCAAAGATCCGCCGTCGTGCGGCACACTGGCAGGCTGCCAGTTTCTTCTTCTCCTGTCGGCTCCCGCTTTGATCGCTGTCCTCAGTTTCCTGGCGGGGATCTCTGCGGCGGCGGGTGTATGGCTGGCGGCGCAGTGCGTGTTTCCCGCCCTGGCTGCGCTCTCAGGGATGCTGGGAGGGTATCAATTCCCCATTGCGGCCGAGATTTACCTGCATGAAGCCGGCGGCCGGACCAAGCTGGGCCTGCTTTATGCGATCGATCTGCTGGGCGGATGCGTGGGCGCGCTGCTGCTGGCGGCCTACCTCATCCCTGTTTTCGGGTTCTGGAGAACGGCGTGCCTCTGCGCGGCGGTCAACGCGGTGCCGGCTCTGCTGGCGGCTCGAGTCAGCCGGGAGGGGAAGCAGCTTCCAGCCTAAGCATCTGCGCTCTAGTCCTTGCCGAAGACCACCGCGGTAAACATAAAGATGTCGGTGTTCTCGTCCTTCCAGCAGTTGTAGTTCATCCCGGCTTTGGCGCACGTCTCCTCAAGAAACTTTAGCCGGTCCCAATGCTGCTCCACAGGAACCTGAGGGAGCAGCAGGCCTTCGTTGTCGCCGTTCTTCATCAGCAGGCCATGCTCGCCTACATTGATCTGGTGAATGTCGGTAACGCGACGCAGCGGGGAGAGCACGGAGATCTCGTAGTCCAGCAGCGGCAGCTCCGCCGCGGTGACCGGAGAGAAGCGCGGATCGCGCAGGGCGGCCAGCGTGGCCGTATCGCGCACGGTCATGTAGAGAGGCTTTACCGGCGAGGTATAGCCAATGCATCCGCGCAGCTGTCCGGCCTTGCTCAGCGTGACAAACGCGCCGCGCTCCTGGTTCAGGGCATCGCTCTTGCTCGGATCGGGCTGATAGGCCTCCTTGTTCGTAACCGCAAATTCCACCGACTTGCGGGCCAGCGCGAGCAGTTCGTTCTCATCCGTTTCGTTCAGCGAGAAGGGCTGCGCCTGCGCCTTTACCTGACTGGATTTCACAAGGATATCCGCGCTGTAGCCGACCACGCGGGAGTGATCGCCCGAGGTGTCGCCCGAATTGGCATACTTCAGCACCTCGGCCTGGTTCGCTCCCATGCGCTCGGCGGCAATCATCGCGGCCACGATCGGCGCGCCGCCGCACGCCTCCCACACCCGCGTCTCAAAATTCCGCGACATGCTGAAGTAATCCCACTCGGTGAGCGCGTTCAGCGTTTTATGGTCGATCGTCTCGGCCTCATTGTAAGGGTGATAGTGCGACAGATCGGAACTGGCCAGAATCAGAGTGCTGTTCTTCTTGTCGTTGCGGATCATGGCGGCCAGCGCCACGCCCAGCGCGCGGCTGCTCTCGTAACTCTGATCGCCCATGACAATGGGCACCAGCTCGAAGTCGCCCAGAACCCTTTGCAGCCAGGGCAGCTCCACTTCGATGGCGTGTTCGGCGCCCGCCGGCGTGGCCTCATGTCCCTGGCCGGAGAGCCGGATGGTCGAGCTCATCTTGGTCAGCTCGCGGGCAAAGGCCTTGTCCACCGGCACATTTCCCAGCGGTGTGGCGTAGGCGTCGCCGTCATAGACGGAGGTGAAGTCGAAGGCCACATAATGCGACGGCGCAATCACCACAACGCGCGAGAACTTGCGGCCCTTCAGCGCCGCATAGGTATACGCGGCCACCGGGCCGGAGTACTGATAGCCGGCATGCGGGGCAACCGCTGCCAGGATCGGATCAGTGGTCTCGGGCTGCTTAACCTGGGCCAGCATTCCATCGATCATCGCGGAGAGCTCTTTCGGATCGGCCGGGTAGAATCCGCCGGCCACTCCAGCCGGGCGCACCTTTTGCGCGCTGGCGTGCTGCCAGGGAACAGCCACTGCGAAGGCGATTAGTTGAGCCATCAGCCAACACATTGTTGTACTCCTCTTCCAATTCATTGCCAAATCTCCTCGGCGCACTCACGTGTGCCAGATGCCGGGGATGGGATGTCCGCAGAAGGGGCAGCCATTGTTCCGGATCAGCATCTTGCTTGCGGTAAAGCCTTCCCGCTCCACCAGCAGTTTGCCGCACTTGGGACAATAGGTATTCTGCGCCGGATGCCCCGGCACGTTGCCGATGTAAACGTAGTGCAGTCCCTCGGCGAGGGCGATCGCCCGGGCGCGGTCCAAGGTCGGCACCGGAGTAATGGGCAGATTCTTCAGCAGGTACTCGGGGTGGAACTGCGAGAAGTGCAGCGGCACATCGGTGCCCAGGTTGGTCCTGATCCATTGCGCCAGGCCGTGGAACTCGGTGTCGCTGTCGTTCATTCCCGGCAGCACCAGGTATACGATCTCCGTCCACTTGCCCATTTTGCGCAGTGTGACCAGCGAGTCCAGCACCGGCTTCAGTTCGCCGACCACAACGCTCTTGTAGTACGACTCAGAAAAGGCTTTTAAATCGATCTTGACCGCGTCCATCTTTCCGTACGCGGCCTTCAGCGCCTCCTCCTGGATGTATCCGTTGGAGATGACCACGCTGCGGACGCCGGACTGGTGCCCGGCGTCGGCGGTATCCATCAGGTATTCGCTGAAGATGACCGGCTCGCTGTAGGTGTAGGCGATGGTCGGACAGCCGTAATGGATGGCCGCCTGAGCGATGATCTGCGGAGGCGCATAATGGGACGGAACCTGCTCGGGACGCACCTGGGAAATGTCCCAGTTCTGGCAGAATTTGCAGTTGACATTGCAGCCGGCCGTGGCCAGCGAAAAGGCCAGCGAGCCCGGCAGGTAATGAAACAGCGGCTTCTTTTCGATGGGATCGACATGCGCCGCGCAGACCCGCGAGTGCACCAGGGAGTAGTAGGTGCCTCCGTGATTCTCCCTCACCCCGCAATAGCCGCGCTCGCGATCGCCCACCGTGCACCCGCGCGGGCAGAGCTGGCACTGGATCTTGCGGTCGGCAAGCTTTTTATAAAACTTCGCTTCCACGGTGAATTGCGCGTCATCCTGTTTTTCCTGGCTGCTCCACGCGGCCGCGCCGGCGGATGCGTAAGCCGTCTCGCCTAGTCCCAGCAGCGCGCCTGACGCCAGGGCACACTTCAGAAACGAGCGTCGATCCAACGCGCACCCGGGCAGGCTTCGCTCGCCCTGCATCTGCGTCCTCGAGCCTTCCTTTTTGTTCACCAACATTTTGAACCTCTTTGCACTTCCTCCCAACTAAACTTCGACGGTCATGATTTTGCGGGGGTCGTTGGTGCCCAGCCGGTGCCCGGCATCGGCAGCCGTGGCAATGTAGAGCGGCTCCCGCTGCTCGGCCGCCAGCGTCTTCAGTCCATGTTCGGCCCGCCTGCGCTCAATGATCTGCCAGCCGGTGTAATCCAGCGCCACAGGGTCCTGCGAGACCAGCAGGGCATTGGCCGGCCAGCTATGTTCCGGCTTGAATCCCGGGCCGCCCTCGTACATGGCGGTAGTTGCGTCGCAGATGCACAGGCGCATCCTGGTCCGGATCGCCGGCAGCATGTTCACATCCGCGATGTAGGGATTGCAGCCGTCGGGGTGGTACTTGTTGGGGTTGTGGATGACGCCGTACATGTTCTTTAGCGCCAGGGTGACGCCGGCGCCGTCATGATCTTTGAGCACGGGGACATTGATCAGCACGTCCGAACGCTGGGTCAGAATCCTGGACAGGCGGCTGCCCACGCTGCCGTACACCACCAGGTCCTCTTCGTAATCCACGCGGTCGGTTCCGAAGCACTGCACCTGGTCGCCGCCCTCCACGATGCGGAATCCGGCGCGCTCCAGTTCGTCGCTCTCGCGGTCCCATACCACGATGTCCGCGGGCCGGATGCCGGCTTGCTGCAGCCGCTCGCAGATGGCCTCAACCAGCTGCAGATTGCTGGAGATGCCGCGGCCGCCCAGGGTGTTGACCTTTACCCCGACCCGCTCACCCGGCTGAACCAGCCGCCGCCACGCCGCCTGGGGATGATCGTTGAGATGATCGCGGTCGAAGAGAGCCTGCATGGATTGATCCAGCAGGCTCAGCATGCGCTGGGAGTCCACCGTGGCCCCGGTACCGCGCAGAAGGGGATCGTGAGCCATAACGACCTTGGATTTCTCAAGGGACGGGCGCTGCTCCTCGACCGCCATCAGAGGCGCCGCGCCGCCGGCGCGCAAAAGCGCAGCTCCGGTCAGCGCCCTCTTCAGAAAATCCCGCCGGCTTGCAATGCGGCCTCTGTTCATGCGGTTTGCCCCTTGAATCCACGCTCTACGGCAAGGGTTCATGTTCGGTAAAATACATGAATAATCCGCCGCAATCAGTTCAATTGCTGGCAGTTATGTTCATCGCTGACTGAATAGGCAGAAACTGCCTGCCCGCAATCGATCCGCACGAAGTCTTACTCCAGTCGGGCGGGCTTTTCAGTGATTTGGAACACGCCTGACCAAAGCCCGGCAAGCCGCAGTCAGCTCTGTGAGACGGCGACCTTCAGCGCGCCTGCGTCCGCGCCTGTTTCTCCAGCAGATAGCTTCCCCCTGCCCAGCAAAACCTCGGAGGGCAGGGACCGGCGCCGTTCCCCGCACAGGACGCAGGAGACCGCGATAGGCTGGAAAGGGAACTGCTTCACCCCGGCAGGTACCTCCCAGCGGCAGCGTTTGCACTCCACTACAAACATCTTCCGCTCCTGGAGTGCAGAGGTCATCTCCGGCAGTATAGGCGAATAGAAGACGAAGATACGCACAGGCCCTCCGCCGCAGCCGCCTGCTGCTTTGAACCGCGCAAGATCGCCGCGCGCCTGAAACGCACCCAGGCAGCGAGAAACGCGCCTGTTCTCTGCGTTTATCATTGCCTGCATGTCGAACAAAATCCGCTGGGGCGTTCTCAGCACCGCCAGGATTGGCCTGAAAAAGGTCCTTCCCGGCATGAAGCAGGGCCGTTTCTGCAGCATCGACGCGATTGCCTCGCGCGACTTGGCCAAGGCTCAGGAGGTGGCTCGTGCGCTGGACATTCCCAGGGTCTATGGCTCCTATGAAGAGCTCCTCGCCGATGCGGAGATCGATGCCGTCTACAATCCTCTTCCCAACCATCTCCACGTTCCCTGGACCATCAAGGCGGCGGAGGCGGGCAAGCACGTGCTCAGCGAGAAACCCCTCGGTCTCACCGCCGCCGAGGCGAAATCGCTGCTGGCGGTGCGCGACCGCGTCGGCGTCAAGATCGGCGAAGCCTTCATGATCCGGAGTTATCCGCAATGGCTGCGCCTGCGCCAGCTGCTCGACGAACGCCGCATTGGCCAGCTCCGCTCAATCGTCGGCTTCTTCAGTTATGACAATCCCGATCCCGCCAACATTCGCAACCATGCCGAATGGGGCGGCGGTGGGCTGATGGACATAGGCTGCTATCTCATCCACGCGTCGCGCTACGCCTTTGCCCAGGAGCCCGCACGCGTGGTCGCAGCGATTGAACGCGACCCGCAGATGCAGATCGACCGGCTCACCTCGGCGATCCTCGATTTTCCCGGCGGCCAGTCCATCTTCACCTGCGCTACGCAACTGATTCCTTACCAACGCGTGCAGTTTTTCGGCACCGGGGGGCGGATTGAGATTGAGATTCCATTCAACGCGCCCATCGACCGCCCCACCCGCCTGTTCATCGACTCGAGCGGCGACCTCACCGGCGCGGGTATCACGACTGAGACCTTTCCCGCCTGCGATCAGTACACGCTCCAGGGCGATGCGTTTTCCAAAGCCATTTTGAAGAATGAACAGGTTCCCGTTCCCGTCGAGGATTCCATCCGCAACATGGCGGTCATCGATGCGGTCTTCCGCTCCGCCCGTTCCGGACAATGGGAGACGCCGTAGCGGCAACCCGGCCCCTTGCGAACGGTAGGATGAAGCTTTCGGCCACATGCCCGCTGTTTCCCGCGCAGCGCTTACACGGTCCCGTTGAGCACCTGCTCGTAATAGCGTACGTAGTGGGGCACCACCAGCGACGCGCAGAACCGCTTTTGTGCGGTCTTCCGTCCCGCTTCCCGCATCGTTTGCAGCCGGGTTCTGTCTTTGAGCAGGCTCACCGCTCCGGCCGCCATGCCGTCTATATCGGCGACCTCATAGAGCAGTCCCGTCTGGCCGTCGTCGATTAGCTCCGGAACGCCGCCCACACGCGTGGCGATCGACGGAACCTTGCAGGCCATTGCTTCTAGAGCCGCCAGTCCAAACGACTCCATCTCGCTGGGCATCAGCATCAGATCGGCCAGCGGCAGCAGTTCGTTGACGCGGTCCATCTTGCCCAGGAAGTGTACGCGACCCTGAATCCCCAGATCGTGCGCCAGCCACTCGGCCGCCGAGCGGTCGGGCCCGTCGCCAGCCAGAACCAGCTGCGCCGGTACCTGGCGCACCACCCGCGCGAAGATCTTGACCACGTCGAGGACGCGCTTGACGGGCCTGAAGTTCGACAGATGCATCAGGATTGCCTCATCCGGCGCGGCCAGGCGCCGGCGTGCCTCGGCTCGCCTGGCCTCATCCTTAATATGTGTGTAGACATCGCAGTTGACGAAGTTCGGGACCACCTCAATCCCGCGCGTTACCCCAAAGTCCTGCACGGTTTTTTCCTTCAGGTAGTTGGAAACGCTGGTCACGCCATCGCTCTCCTGGATGGCGTACCGGGTAATCGGCAGATAGCTCCGGTCCTGGCCCACCAGCGTGATGTCGGTTCCATGCAGAGTGGTCACAAAGGGCAGCCGGCGTGCACGGCCGGCCAGCATCTGCCGCGCGAGCAGCGCGCTGACCGAGTGGGGAATGGCATAGTGCACGTGGAGCAGGTCGATCTCGTAAAACTCAGCCACCTCGGCCATCCGCGAGGCCAGCGCCAAGTCGTAGGGTGGGAACTCAAACAGCGGATAGTTCGAGACCGGAACCTCGTGATAGGTGATCCCGTCGTCGCGTCCGCTCAGGCGAAAGGGCTGGGAATAGGAGATGAAATGGACCTCGTGGCCCAATGCCGCCAGCTCAATGCCCAACTCCGTAGCCACCACGCCCGAGCCGCCGTAGGTGGGATAACAGGTGATGCCGATCCGCATAATGTTTTCTCAGTTCTGCGCGCAACAAAGGTTTCGTCTTGTAGATGATGTTGAGCATATCGAAGATGCATCCTTGCGCGCTACGGGCTGGCTGCCGGCCCGTTCAACAGGTGCGCAAAGGTGATGCGTTCGATGGCAGGGAACTCACTCACGTGCGACAGAGCCTCCCTCTCCGTCTCGCGCGACGCCAGAAGGCTGGTGCGCGCCCGGGCGAGATCATCGTCGTGATAACCCGGATGCGTAACCAGCTCCCAGGTGCCCGGCGGTATTGCGAGGAGCAGGGAATCGACGTTGGCCGCGTCGAGGGCGCCGGCTGCCAGCACGCCGATTGCGCCGTCCGTGGTGGCAAAGCCGGCAGCGGCGACGATCTTTTTCCATGCCGGCTGAAACCGGCGCAACAGAGCCACCTCTGTCCGCCGGAGCCGCGGAGCGCCCCGTGTGGCGCGCAGGCTCCATGCCGGCTCAAAAGGATTGCGAATCGCACGGATGCCGCTATTGGCCGCTGCACGCATAACAGGCTTGAGCACGGCGGGAAAGATGTGCACGTGCTTGTGTGTATCGACGTGCGTCAGCGCCAGACCGGCCGATTGCGGCAGCGCGATCTGCGCCGCGGCCTCCGCCTGAATCTCGTCGGAACGGATATGGCCAGCGAGCAACCGCCGCAAAAATGCTCCCGGCGTAGGGTAGAAGCGGCCCGAGCGCGGGTCGATCAGGGTGGGGATTTTGTCCGGCGCCAGAACCGGATCGCCGTCCACCAGGACCACGTGACAGCCCACGCCCAGGGTCGGTGTTGCGCGGGCAATCGCGATGGCTTCAGGCGCTGCAGCGGCGCCAGCCATCAGCGTCGCGCTGGTCAAGATGCCGGTCCGGTGTAGCTCCCGGATCGCGCGATTGACTCCTGCGGTCAGCCCGAAGTCATCGGCATTGACGATGAGGCGGCTCACCGGCTGAGTGTATCAACCGGAGCGCGTCGCTCGCCGGGCAAGCGCGCTGCTATGATGACGGCAGGAACAATCGCGCCGGTGGTTTACGGGGGCGGTTAGCTCAGTTGGTTAGAGCGCCTGCCTTACAAGCAGGAGGTCGCAGGTTCGAGCCCTGCACTGCCCACCACGGGTTCCCAACATTCAGCCCCAAACGAAGAGCAGCTCTCATCCACAGAGCTGCTCTGGTGCTTTGATCGGGTTCAATCTTACGTCTGAATCTGCGCCACATCCCGCACCGCGCCGCGCGAGGCGCTGGTAGCCAGCGCGGCGTAGGCCTGCAGCGCCTGCGAGACCTTGCGGTCGCGCGCCGCCGGCTTCCATGCGCCGGCTCCTTTGGCCTTCATCGCCCTGCGTCTTGCGGACAGATCTTTGGCGGGCAGCTTGAGGCGAAGAATCCGCCTGGGAATATTGATCTCAATCGTGTCACCCTCTTCGACCAGCGCCAGCGCGCCACCCTGGGCCGCCTCAGGTGAGATATGTCCGATGCACAGGCCGGAGCTGCCGCCGGAAAAGCGTCCATCGGTAACCAACGCGCAGACCTTTCCGAGCCCCTTGGACTTGAGATAGCTGGTCGGATAAAGCATCTCCTGCATGCCCGGGCCGCCCTTGGGCCCTTCATAACGGATCAGCACTACGTCGCCGGGAACGACCTTGTCTCCCAGGATTGCCTCCGCAGCCGCGTCCTGGCTCTCGAAGATGCGCGCGGTCCCGGTAAATTTCAGATGGCCGGCTTCCACTCCTGCAGTCTTCACGATGCAGCCGTCTTTAGCGATGTTGCCGAAGAGAACGGCCAATCCGCCGTCCTTGCTGAAGGCATGCGCTACGTCGCGGATCACGCCCTTTTCGCGGTTCAGGTCGAGATCCGGATAGCGCGCGCTCTGGCTGAACGGCACCGTGGTGCGGATCCCGCCGGGCGCAGCGCGATAAAACTCCTTCACAGTCTCGGCAACCGGACCCTTTACATCCTGCCTCTCGATCGCCTCGCCCAGAGTAGCAGAGTGCACGGTATGCACATCGCGATGGATCAGACCGCCGCGGTCCAACTCGGCCAGGATGGCGAAGATTCCGCCCGCGCGATGCACATCCTCAACGTGCACATCCGGCTTGGAGGGCGCAACCTTGCAGAGATTCGGAACGCGGCGCGACAGCCGGTCGATATCGGCCATGGTAAAGGGCACCCCACCCTCCTGCGCCGCGGCCAGCAGGTGCAGAACGGTGTTTGTCGATCCGCCCATGGCGATGTCCAGCGTCATGGCGTTCTCAAACGCGTCGAAGGTGGCAATGCCGCGCGGCAGAACCGATTCGTCGCCCTGTTCGTAGTAGCGCCTGGCCAGCTCGACGATGGTGCGGCCGGCCTGGAGAAAGAGATTCTTGCGGTCAGCGTGGGTTGCGACCACCGTTCCATTGCCGGGCAGCGCCAGTCCCAGCGCCTCGGTCAGGCAGTTCATGGAGTTGGCGGTAAACATGCCGGAACAGGAGCCGCAGGTGGGGCACGCGGAACGCTCGTATTCCGCCACATCCTCATCGCTCGCCTTGGGATCTCCGGCGATGACCATCGCGTCGATCAGATCCACGGCCTTGACCACATTGCCCTGCTGCACCTTGCCCGCTTCCATGGGCCCGCCGGAGACAAACACCACGGGAATATTCAGGCGCATAGAGGCCATCAGCATGCCGGGCGTGATCTTATCGCAGTTCGAGATGCAGACCAGCGCATCGGCGCAATGGGCGTTCGCCATGTACTCGACCGCGTCGGCGATCAGCTCGCGGGAGGGCAGGCTGTACAGCATGCCCTCATGTCCCATGGCGATGCCGTCGTCGATGGCGATGGTGTTGAATTCCTTGGCGACACCGCCGGCCCTGGCGATTTCTTCGGCCACCAGTTGGCCCAGATCCTTCAGGTGAACGTGGCCGGGAACAAACTGCGTAAAGGAGTTGGCGACGGCAATGATGGGTTTGCCGAAGTCGCCGTCCTGCATGCCGGTGGCGCGCCAGAGACTGCGCGCTCCGGCCATATTCCGTCCATGGGTTGAGGTGCGGGACCGATAAGCTGGCATGATCAGTATTTTATCCTGCGGCAGTTCGGTCCGCATGGCCTCGGCTCAACGCGCGGCGGGATAGATGCGCACGATGTCGTGCCGCACCTCTATGGTGCGTTCCGGATATTTTTCTTTGATGGAGCGGATGAAATCCTCCAGGTGCGGCGCGCCATGCGTTCCGTTCAGGCCGCGCGCGTCGTCCAGCAGGATCACGTGCTGCTTGATGCGGTGGCTCAGGATCGCGTCGATCTCCGACATCAGCCGGTTGGTGCTGCCTTCCTTCGCATCCCAGATGAAGTACCCGCCGTCCAGCCAGAAGAGGCAGGGCGTGTTGATCTTGCTCAACAACTTTGGAATCCAAATTGCACTATCGCCGTGCAGCAGGCGGATGTGCGGATAGCGCGAGAACATCGACTGATTCAGCGCATAAAAACGGGCATCGTACTCGATCGAACTGATGGAGCGGAAGTGCTTGCGCATAGCGGCGACCATCTCGCCGTAATAGGTTCCGCTCTCGACCAGCGCGTCGAGCTGATAGGCGCGAGCCGTCGCCAGAACCGTGTGCTGTTTCAGCAGATGAGGCGACCGTACCGGCCTGCCGCGCAGAATCCACCACAGATAATCCACGCGCTGTCCCAAGCGTTTTTGCAGGGCTTTCAGGCGAAGGTAGCGGAATCCCCCGGCAGCTAGGGTGGGGCTGGGTGTCGCCGGCGCATCCTGTGGAGCTGGTTCAGGAGCAGAAGGTTCGCTGCCGGCGCTGCTCATGCAATCCCCTCCTCACGTCCCACAACCTCGATGGAGGTCATCCCTGGGCAGACATCTGAGATCATACATCCTGAGAATCTGTTGAAAAACTCGAATTCGGAGCATCGAGCGCGAAAGGGCACGGCTTCAGTCGTATCGATGAACCTTCTTTCCGCCTCCCGTCAGCGCGCCAGGCGTTTGCCGATAATTACCCCCGCTTGTTGCACACTAATGCTGGAGGGAACTCTTCATGTCAGCCATCTCCCCGGTTCAAAATGTCAGCTAGGTGCCCGGTCCGTACCGGTCCGTACCATCTACATAGCCCCCTCCCCCCCCAATATGTCCACCTGTAGATCGTCGTTTTTGTCGCGCAGAATGGATTATCTATATGAAACATAACAAGTTACACTCGTTTTGCAAACGGCCGATTTGGGGCGTTTTCGGGCAGTTTAGGGGTAGTTTAGGGGTAGTTGAGGGCTGTTTTGGGGCCAAAATTGGCCCTAACGCATTTCTCCTTTAGATATAGCCCTTTCCGGCATTTTCAGGGCGCCGGCTTCCTGTTGAAGCCGGCGCTTGAGAGCATCGGCTCAGGTATACGTCTGAAGGAGAAATGCTGTAGGGATTTCCTTTGAAATTGAAGCAGGATCCATAGCACGGGGCGTTGCGCGATCAGGCATAGCGGAAGAGCGCCGCGAAGCCGTAATCCATGTGCTGCTGGATGTGGCAATGGAACAGCGTAAGGCCGGGCTGGTCAGCGGTTAAGTGGACGACCGCGCGGCCGTAATAGGGGACCACGACGGTGTCTTTCATGATGCCGGCGGCCATGGGCTTGTCGTTGATCGACGCCAGCTCCCAGATGTGACGGTGCATGTGCATCGGATGCGCGTCGTCAGTCTGGTTGCGCATGACCAGCCGGTAGCGCACGCCTGCATGGAGAACCAACTCGCCCTCATGCGGATAAGGCTTGCCGTTGATGAGGAATAGGTTGAACTTGCCCGCGCCTCCGGGAATTTTTCCGAAGATCAGCTCGATGGTTTCCTGCGGAGGTGGCGAGGCGGCGGCGCCGGTGGCGCCGTTTGCGCCGAAGATGCTGTAATCCCAAGACGTTGTCGGCGGATCGATCCACTGCGGCTCCTGGTGCTGGCCCGCGTACTCCACCACCACGCCCAGTCCCGACTCGCGCACCGGCTTTTCCGTGCCGCCAAGGATCCAGATGCCAGGATTGTTCATCTCCACGAGGGCGTCGATGCGCTCGCCCACTCCAAGAAAGATGGAATCGACCGACTGCGGCGTGGGAACGGGGTTGCCATCCATCGCGATCACCCTCATTTTGTGGCCGGAGAAGGCGATGCGGCGGTTTTCGATGGCGCTGGCATTGAGGAAATGAATGAGCAGCCGTTGACCCTGGCGCACGCGGATGGGTTCGCCGGAGCCGAGCGCCTTGTCGTTAATGGAGTAAGTCATGGAATTGACTTCCAGGCCGTCGGGCTCGGTGCTCATGACCGCAGGTTTTTCCAGGAGCGGCCCGTTGTGGGTGTCGTCGTCATCGTCCGCCATGGAGGCGGAAAAGAACGGCTCCCAGTCGCGCACCGCAAGAAAGAGCTCCTGGTCGTAGTTGCCGGGGTCGTCGCCGCCGTCCACGTAGACAAAGCCGAACTGGCCGGTATACGTGCTCTTGTGCAGGTCGTCCATGGCCATGGCGTGGGAGTGATACCAGCGGCTACCCGCCGGCCGTGGAGTGATTTGAATATGGCTGCGGCCGTGCGGCGGCACGAACGGAGAACCCTCCTGCGCGGTGCCGTCCACTAGGGGCGGATTGAACATGCCGTGCCAGTGCACCAGCTCGGGGGTGTCGGTGTCGTTGATGATCTCCACGGTGACCGGCTTACCTTCCTTCATGCGCAGCACCGGACCAGGCGCCGTGCCGTTATAGCCCATGGTGGAGAGAATGTGCGTGGGATCGAGCTCCACCGTAACCGGCGCAATACGAAGCGTATAGTCTGCATGGCTCGGCGTCGGCGCGGCCGGAGGCATGGCCATACTGGAGCCGGGACCAATCTGCGGGCTGGTCTCAGCCCGGGCCGGTAACCGGGCCGCCGCGCCCTGCGCCAGGGCCAGGCCGCCGAGTTTGAGGAGGTCGCGTCGCTTCACCGTGGTGACTCGCCCTGGAGGGACGTATCTGCCTGCATCGTCTCACGCTCCTGAAATGCGGGCAAGGGGCTGGCCGGAGCCGTGCATGGACTGCCGGTGTCGCCGCGCAAACTGCAACCCGGCGGAAGCAAAAAACGTCTATCATGGGAAAGAGCTGTCCCCGGCTTTCTCTCGCACTTCCCCTGCGCGGAGGTCCTCCATGAAGCTCTCTCGGGTCGGGCTTGTGACCGCGGCGGCAGCCGTATGCGCTGTCGGTCTATGGGCCATACAGCGAACGGCGGACTTCGGCTTTGGCGACGACGCTTCGCCTAGCAACGTCAAAGCCGAGTTTTACTGGTCGCGCCTGGCCTACCACACCAACATGGAGAGTTACGGCGCCTTCGGCCGGCGCGGCCTCTGGCACTTCAATGCGTGGTCGCGCGACTATCCCAAGGCCGATCGCCAGTTCCTCATCGCCATGCATCGGCTGACGCGCATCGACGGGCGGCCCACCGAGCAGGTGGTGAGCTTGGACTCCGACGACATCTTCAACTACCCGTGGATTTATGCGGTGCAGGTGCAGGACTGGACATTCACCGACGCCGAGGCCAAGCGGCTGCGCGAGTACCTGCTGAAGGGCGGCTTTCTGATGGTGGATGACTTCCACGGCACCGAGGACTGGGAAAACTTCATGAATGGCATGCGTCAGGTGCTGCCCAACCGCCCCGTTGAAGACCTGCAGAGCGGGGATGAGATCTTCCACACGCTTTACGACGTGGACAACAAGATGCAGATTCCTGGCGAGCAGTACGTCTGGACCGGGCGCACCTACGAGAAGGACGGCTATCAGCCCAAATACCGCTGCATCCGCGACGACAAGGGCCGGATCATCGTGGCGATTTGCCACAATATGCACCTCGGCGACGCATGGGAGTGGGCCGACGATCCGAATTATCCGGAAACGTTCGCCTCGATGGCCTTCCGCGTCGGCCTCGATTTCATCATCTACGGCATGACTCACTAGCTTCTTCCGATTCGCGCTTGGATCGTTGCCGCCTGGCCCGCTACGTCTCTCGCAGCACTGGAATCGCATGTTTGAACTGCTTTTCAAGTACCCGAGTCCGGTCTTCACCAAAGGGCGGTTCGCGCTGCTCGGCGCCTGGCCTGCGTGGCTACTCCCGGTGTTAATTGTCGTGGCCGCGGCCGCGCTGGCGCTGCTGGTGCGCTTGAAGCTGCGCGACGCCGCGCCGAATTTGAAGAGCTGGCGCGCCTGGGCGATCTGGGGAACACAGTCGGCCCTGGTTGGGCTGATTCTCGTGCTGCTGTGGAAGCCGGCCATCACCGTGGCGGAACTCAGCTCGCAGCAGAACATCATTGCGGTGGTGGTGGATGACTCGCGCAGCATGGCCATTGCGGACAACAACGGCAAAACGCGCGAGGCCGTGGCGCTGGCGGCGCTGCAAGGCGGCATTCTGGCCGGCCTGAAGAAGCGTTTTCAGACGCGCGTGTACCGGCTGGGAAGTTCGCTTACGCAAGTGGATGATCTCCAGGGGATTGCGCCCGCCGAAGCGGCCACGCATATCGGCGACGGCCTGAAGAAGCTCGCAGACGATACCGCGGACCTCCCGGTGGGCGCAATTCTCCTGCTGAGCGACGGCGCGGAGAACACCGCAGGGCTGGGTGGCACCGGAATCGGAGTGGATGCGCTGCAGGCGCTGCGTAACCGCCGGCTGCCGGTGCACACCATAGGCTTCGGCAGGGAAGAACCCGGGCACGATGTGGAGATTGAAGACGTGAGCCTGGCCCCGCGCGCCAGCGCCAACGCGCGTGTGGCCACGACCATCAGTTTTATCCAGCACGGCTACGCGGGACAGCAAGCGACGCTGGCTGTGCGCGAGGGAGATACGATGCTGGCCGAGCGCGAGATTACGCTGGCGCCGGACGGACGCATCCAGACCGAGCCACTGTTCTTTCCCGTTGGCGCGGCCGGCGCAGAGAGCCTTACCTTTGCCGTGGAACCGCTACCGGGCGAAGAGAACCTGAGCAACAATGCGGTGACGCGGCCCATCCTGGTCAGCGATGCGAAGCGGAAAATTCTCTACATCGAGGGCGAGCCACGCTGGGAGTACAAATTTATCCGTCGCGCCGAGGACGACGATCCGACGGTGCAGTTGGTTTCGATGCTCCGGACCAGCGAAAACAAGATCTACCGCCAGGGCATCAGCGATCCAAGCGAGCTGGCCGAGGGCTTCCCGGTGCGGCCGGAGGATCTCTTCGGCTACGCGGGCATCATTATCGGCTCGGTCGCCGCCGATTACTTTACGCCGCTGCAGCAGGAGCTGCTGCGCGAGTATGTGGATCAACGTGGAGGCGGGATTCTCTTTCTCGGCGGGCGGGCGTCGTTGAGCGATGGCGGCTGGGACACATCGAACCTGAGCGATCTGCTGCCCACGTTTCTCCCCGCGGGCGATCAAAACTTTCATCGCAACCCCGCAACCGTGGAGCTGACCGCGGAGGGCTTCGACTCGCCCATCACACGGCTACTGGATGATCCGGAGAAAAACGCCGCGCTCTGGAAAAAGCTGACCTATCTTGCCGACTACGAGGATCCCGGCTCGCCAAAGCCCGGCGCCACGGTACTGATCGAGATGCACGCGGGCTTGCACAAGATGCCGCTGCTGATTACGCAACACTATGGCAAGGGGCGCACGGCGACCCTGGCCACCGGCGGGACGTGGCGATGGCAGATGAGCGAGCCGCTCGGCGATCCCTCGCATGATCTGTTCTGGCAACAGCTGCTGCGCTGGCTGATTGCGGAGTCGCCCGGGCCGGTGGCCGCATCGATGCAGGCGCGGCTGCTGATGGATGACGGTCGGGTGCAGATCTCGGCTGAGGTGCGCGACCAGCAGTTCCAGCCCACCGCGAATGCGCAAGTGTCCGCGCACATCGCCGGGCCCGACGGACTGAATGCAATGGTCGACCTGAGCCCGTCCGAGGATACGCCGGGGCTCTATCAAGCCGATTGGACCGCAGAGAAGCCGGGCACCTATCTCGCCGAGGTGACAGCAGATTCGGCGAGCAATGCAGCCGATCCACTGGGCAGCGACGTGCTCACCTTTCAGCGCGAAAACGGCGTTGCGGAGAGCTTCCACACCGGGCAAAACAGGCGCTTGCTCGAGCAGCTTGCATCCGAGACCGGCGGACGCTACTGGAACCCCTCCGATCTGAAGAATCTGCCGCGCGACATCTCCTATTCCGAAGCCGGCATCTCCGTGCGCAGCACCAAGCAGCTGTGGGATATGCCCATTGTCTTCCTGCTGTTGCTGGGGCTGCCCATCACGGAATGGCTGCTGCGCCGCAAGTGGCGTGTGATATGAGGTGCGTTATGCTGGTCGCGGTGGCGGGCATGCTGGCGCTGCAGGCGCGCGCGGCCACCTATTACGTGATCGTGGCAGGTCTGGGCGGCGAGCCGGATTATGTGCAACGCTTCACGGCGGCGGCTGACGAGCTGGACAGGACCTTCAAGGCCGAGGGGCCAGCCGCGCACGTCGATACCCTGACCGGCGCGCAATCGACCGCGGCCGATCTGCGGGAGACTCTGAGCGCGGTAGCGGGCGAGGCTCGGCCGGACGACGATTTCGTGCTCATTCTCATCGGCCACGGCTCTGACGACGGCGTGGAATACAAGTTCAACCTGGTGGGGCCGGATATGACTGCGGGCGAGATCGCGCAGTTGTGCGACCGCATCGCTTCGCGTCGCCAGCTGATTGTGGACACATCCAGCGCCAGCGGCGGCGCGGTGCAAGCCTTCGAGCGGCCGGGACGCGCGGTCATTGCAGCCACCAAATCCGGCACCGAAAAAAACGCGACAGTCTTCGCGCGCTACTGGGTGGACGCTTTCCAGGATCCCTCCGCCGACACCGATAAGAGCAGTTCCATCAGCGCGATGGAAGCCTTCACCTACGCGACCGGGAAGACTGCGAAGTTTTACGACTCGCAGAAATGGCTGGCGACCGAGCACGCGGTCTTTAACGACATCGGCGCCGGCCAACCAGTGCGCCAAGCCGGAAACGGCCAGGGGATGTACCTGTCCAGCTTCACGCTGCTGCGCATGGGGGCGAATCAAGCAGCGATGAACGATCCCGCCAAGCGGGCGCTGCTTCAGCAGAAGGACGATCTCGAGCAGAAGATCGACATGCTGAAGTACCAAAAGGCAGCCATGGATCCCGGTGACTATAAAAAGCAGCTGACCGACGCGCTGGTGGCGCTGGCCAAGGTGCAGGAGGAGCTGGAACAATGAGGCGCGCGCTGCTCATTCCCGCTCTGCTGGTTTGCGTAGTAGCTGCGCAAGCGGCTGATCCCGTCGGCTGCCGGGCTCTGCGCAAGCACGGACACGAAGCTGAGGCGAAAGCCTGCTTCGATGCTCTCACCCGAAGCAACAGCGCCTACTACCGCGCTGAAGGCTTCTGGGGACTGGAGGAATGGGAGCAAGCCAATGCGCAGTTCCGGCTAGCGGCCAATGCTCCGGACAGCGACGCGCTCTACAAAGTGCGCTGGGGCATGCTGCTGCACGAGCGCTTCAATGATTCGGATGCGGAGGGTCTTTTCAGGGAGGCGCTGGCCAAGGACCCGACCAACGCTGAAGCCTATATGGGGCTGGCCACCGTCTCCGCGGATGGATTCGACGGGAAGGCCGCGGAGTATTCGGCAAAAGCCATTGCGCTCGATCCGAGGCTGGCTGATGCACACGAGCTGATGGCGGAGATCGCGCTCAGCAACGACGATCCGGATGCGGCGGTCGCCGAAGCCGACAAGGCCATTGCGCTGGAGAGCGACGCGCTGGACGCGATGGCGATTCACGCCGCCGTTGCGCTTATCGGCGACCAATCGCCGGACGCGTGGTTCGCCAGGATTCAGACGATCAATCCCGGCTATGGCCAGGCCTATGAACTGGTGGCGCAGCAGCTCGAGCTGCACTATCGCTACCAGGACGCGGTCACGTACTTTCGCAGGGCGATCGCGGTCGATCCGCGCCTCTGGTCGGCGCATTCGGAGCTGGGCATCGATCTGATGCGGTTGGGCAAGGAGGATGAGCCATACCAGGAATTGCAGACTGCGTACGACAACGGCTTCCGCGATGCGGCGACAGTGAACAGCCTGCGCCTGCTCGACAGCTACAAGAACTTCGACACATTCCGCGACCGCGACACCATCCTGAAGCTGAGCAAGAGCGAATCCGCGCTGCTGTTGCCCTATATGCAGCCAGAGCTGCACACCATCATTGCCGCCTACGAAAAGAAATACCAGATGACTCTGCCCGGCCCGGTACAGGTCGAGGTCTATCCCAACCACGATGACTTTGCCGTGCGCACCATGGGTATGCCGGGCCTGGGAGCGCTCGGCGTCACCTTTGGCGAGGTCGTAGCCATGGACAGCCCTTCGGCGCGCAAGCCCGGTGACTTCAACTGGGGCACCACACTGTGGCACGAGATGAGCCACGTCTTCATCCTCACGGCTACCAATCATCGCGTGCCGCGCTGGTTCACCGAGGGGCTGGCCGTGCACGAGGAGGGCCAGCGTTCGCCGGAGTGGAGAGTCGGCGCCACTCCCGAGGTGCTGGCCGCCATTCGCGACAAGAAACTTTTGCCGGTGACCGAGCTCGACCGCGGCTTTGTCTATCCCGATTACCCGTCGCAGGTGATCGTTTCGTATTTTCAGGCGGGCAGCATCTGCGACTTCATCATGGAAAAGTGGGGCGAGGGGAAGCTGCTCGGCATGGTGCACTCGTATGCGCATTTGGCGACCACGCCGCAGGCCATCGAGCAGAACCTTGACCTCACGGCGCAGCAGTTCGACCAGCAGTACCTGGCGTGGATCAACGGCAAGTATGGCGCGGAGGCCGCGAACTTCGACGCGTGGCGCGAAAAGCTAAAGACGCTAGTGGCCGCCGACGAGCAAAAAAACTACGCGGCCGTCCTGCGGCAGGGCCCCGCGGTGCTGGCGATGTACCCGCAGTACGTGGAAGACGCGAACGTTTACGAATTGATGGCCGATGCAGATCGTGCGCTGGGCGATGCCAAATCGGAGGCCGCAATCCTCACCGCATATGAGCATGAGGGCGGGCAGATGCCGGATGTGCTGAAGCGCCTGGCTGCGCTCGAGGCGGCTACGGAGCAGGAGACCGAAGCCATCGCCACCCTGGAGCGCATCAACTACATCTATCCGGTGAAGGACGACGATTTGCACCGGACGCTCGGCGATCTGCTCTATGCGCAAAAGCAGTACGGCGCCGCGATTCGCGAGTACAACGCGGTGATTGCGTGCAATCCGGTAGACAAGGCCGGAGCGGATTTCGACCTGGCGCAGGCGTACTTTGCCGCGGGACAAAAAGACAAGGCCGAGGATAGCGTGCTGGCTGCGCTGGAAACCGCGCCTGATTACCGGCCGGCGCAGAAATTGCTGCTCGAGCTGCAGATCCCGTCCTCGAAATCGAACTGAGGGAAGAGAAAGGAAATCAATGGTTGCGTTTTCCGGATTGAATCAAGATGCCGCGCTGCTCCAGGAGCGCATCGAGCATTTTCACGGAGTGCGCAGGAGGATCCTCAAGCAGGTGCGCGAGGTGATCGTGGGCCAGGAAGAGGTGCTGGACCAGATCCTGGTTACGCTGTTTGTGGGTGGCCATTGCCTCCTGACCGGCATGCCCGGAACGGCTAAGACGCTGATGGTGCGGACCATCGCCGATGCGCTCGGGCTGCGCTTCCGGCGCATTCAGTTCACGCCCGACCTCATGCCCTCCGACATCACCGGAACCGACATCATCGAGGAGGACCTGACCACCGGCCATCGCAAATGGACCTTCGTCGAGGGGCCGATCTTCGGCAACATCCTGCTGGCCGACGAGATCAACCGCACGCCGCCGAAGACGCAGTCTGCGCTGCTGGAAGCGATGCAGGAACACTCCTGCACCGTGCGCGGGCACATTTACACGCTGCCCGCGCCGTTCTTCGTGCTGGCCACGCAGAACCCTATCGAGCTGGAAGGAACCTATCCGCTGCCCGAGGCGCAACTGGACCGCTTCCTGTTCAACGCGATCCTGGAAGATCTGAACGCCGAGGACGAACTGAAGGTGATCGACCAGACCACGGCGACGCGCGTGACCAATGTCGAGGCGGTAACCAACGCCGAGGAGATGCTGGAGTTTCAGCAGCTGGTGCGCATGGTGCCCATCGCGGATACGCTTTCGCGCTTCGTGATCCAGCTGGTGCGCGCCACCCGGCCAAAGAGCGAAAATGCGCCGGAGTTTGTCATGAAGTATGTGAATTACGGGGCCAGCGTGCGCGCCGCCCAGTTCATCGTATTGGCCGCCAAGGCGCGCGCGCTTTCGCATCTGCGCTATCACGTCAGCTACGACGATATTAAATCCGTCGCGGTGCCGGTGCTGCGGCATCGCATTCTGTTGAACTTTCACGCCGAGTCGGAGCGCATCGACTCCGACCAAATCCTCAACCGGCTCATTGCGCAGGCGCAGCAGCCCAGGGAGACATGATGCAGCGGTTTCTCGATCCCGATGTGCTGGCCGGAATCTCCTCGCTGGACCTGCTGGCGAAGACGGTGGTGGACGGATTTGTCGCCGGCCTGCACCGCTCGCCGGACTTCGGTTTCAGCCAGGAATTCGCTGAGTACCGTCCGTACACCCCAGGGGACGACCTGCGCCACGTGGACTGGAACCTGTTTGCGCGCACAGAGCGCTGCTACCTCAAGCGTTATCGCGGCGAGACCAACAGCCAGCTTACGGTGTTGCTGGACGCGAGCAACTCGATGCAGTACACCTCCGGCCCGCCGATGAAGATGGACTACGCGCGCTTCATCGCGGCCTCGCTGTTCTACCTCGCCATTCGCAACCAGCGCGACGCGGCGGGGCTGATCGTCTTCGACGACCAGGTACGCGAGTACATCCGGCCCTCCACGCGGCCGGGGCAGCTTGCGCGGCTTTTTGCCGGACTGGAACGCGCGGAGCCGCGGGCGCGCACCGATTTCGCTAAGCCGCTCCAGCACTTTCAGAGCTTTCTTCATCGCCGCGGCATCGTGATCGTGATCTCGGATTTTTACGAGATGCCCGAAGCCATTGTGCGTGCCATAGCGCCGCTTCGTTATCGCGGCCACGAGGTGGTGCTGTTTCACATTCTCGATCCCCAGGAGATCCGGCCGGTGCTGAAGGGATCGGCGCTTCTGGTCGATCTCGAGACCGACAACAGGATCGAAGTGATTCCGGATTACGTGAAGACCACGTATCGCGCCAAGGTGGACGCTCATATCGAGGATTTGCGTTCGCGGGCGCGCGCCGCGGGGATCGATTATCAACTGCTGGTCACTGATCAGCCTCTGGATTCGGCGCTGCGCGAATATCTGACGCTGCGGCAGGCGGGTAACTGATGGGCTTTCTTGCGCCATGGTTTCTGGGCGGGCTGGCTGCGCTGGGCGTGCCGGTCTTTGTGCACTTGCTGCGCAAGCACGTGACCACGCCCCGGCCGGTCAGCTCGCTGATGTTCTTCGAGCGCGGCACGCAGAGCTCCGCGCGTCACCGCCGGCTGCGCTACCTGCTTTTGTTCGCGCTGCGCTTCGCTCTGGTGCTGCTGATCGTGCTGGCGTTCGCGAATCCCTTTGTCCGCCGCGCCGCCGCGAATGCGAATGGGCGGCTGATGCTGATCGTGCTCGACAATTCCTTCAGCATGAGGGCGGGAACGCGATTCGCGGATGCAAAGCAGCAGGCGCTCGCCCTGCTGGCCGGCAAGGCGAACGGGGAAAAGGCGCAGATCATGGCGCTGGGCGGCGAGCTCGATGTGCTGTTGCAGCCGACCGGCGATGAGGCACAACTGCGCGCCGCTCTCCAGAGCATTGAGCCGGGCGACGGGCACGCGAACTTCGGCGAGCTGGGACGCGCCTTGCGCACCCTGAGCGAGACCGCGCGCGGGCCGATCGATCTGCATCTCTTCAGCGATATGCAGCGCAGCGCCATGCCGGCAAACTTCGCCGACATGGTGATGCCGGAGAACGTGACGCTGGTATTGCATCCCGTGGCCCAGGGCACAGCGCCGCCCAATTGGACGGTGGAGAGCGTGAATGCGCCGGCCCAACTTTCCGATCCCAAAAATCCGAAACGTTCGCGCGTGGAAGCGGTAGTGGCGGGCTTCGGCACGCCGGCGGCCAGCAAGATGGTCTCCCTGGTGGTGAACGGCAAAGTGGAGTCGACGAAGAAGGTGAACGTGCCGGCCAAAGGGCGGGCGAGCGTTGAGTTCGCGCCTCTGGATGTGGGATACGGGTTCAACCGCTGCGCGGTGCGGATCGAGGGCGGCGACGCATTTCCTGTCGATGATGCCAGCTTCTTCGCGGTGCGGCGTTCCGATCCGGAGCGGGTTCTGTTCGTCCATGCCGCGGGCGACGTCCGCGCCGCGCTCTACTTCAATGCGGCGCTGGAATCGGCTGCGCAGGGCGCGTTTGTGCTGCAATCCGTGGCCGCGGAGCAGGCGATCGATCTCGATCCTTCGCGGTTTGCTTTCGTGGTGCTGTCAGATACGGTGACCCTGCCCTCGATCTTCGAGCACGCGCTTGCCTCCTATGTGGCCAAGGGCGGCAGCGTGCTGATCGCGCTGGGCACTTCCGCCGCGCATCATGCACAGATTCCGCTGTGGGACAGCAATGTGAAGGGTGAGCATGATTACGCGCGGGCGGGCAATCCGGCGAGTGTGGGCCAGGTGGACTTCAGCTACCCCGCGCTGGAGCAGGCGCAGCCGGACCGCGACAATGGCGGATGGGCCGAGGTAAAGGTTCGCTATGCCGTCGCGGTCGATCCCGCGCAGGCGCGCGTGGCGGCGCGGCTGAACGACGGCACGCCGCTGCTGCTGGATAAGCAAGTGGGCGAGGGACACATTCTGCTGTTTGCCTCGGGATTGGAAAACTTGACCAACGATCTGCCCCTGCATCCGGTCTTCGTGGCCTTCGTTGACCGCGCCGCGCGTTATCTCTCCGGCGACGAGCGGACCAGCGGATCGAGGTTGGTGGATTCCTTTGTGCAGTTGCGCGCGGCGCCCGATCTGCCGGGCACAGCGGCCAGCGTGGAGGTGATTGATCCGGATGGCCGGCGGTCGCTCTCGTTGAGCGAGGCACGGACCGCCGAGTCCGTGCGGCTCCAACGCGCGGGTTTCTACCGGATTCGCTTCGCCAATGGCCGCGACGCAGTGATCGGCGTAAATCCGGACCGACGCGAGTCGGATCTGGAGCCAATGGCGCAGGATCTGCAGCAGCTTTGGAGCGGAAGATCGGGCGGGCGCGCAGTGCAGCCGTCGGGCGCGACTGCGAGTGAAACGAAAGATCAGCCGGTCAGTCTCTGGTGGTACGTGATACTGCTTGCCTTGCTCGTCGCACTGGCGGAGACGGCCTTCGCCAGCGGGTACATGGGCACGCAGAGGGAGGACATATGAGCAAATCGAGTGAGCTCAACTCCTATATTGCGCGGCTGCAGCATCGGCTCCAGCTGGGCGCGTGGTTGCGCGGCGCAGCCATCTTCACCGTGACCGCGCTCGGCGTAACCCTGGCGCTGGTGCTGATTCTCAATCACCTGGCCTTTCCCGCGCGCGGAGTGACGGCGGCGCGGCTGGCGATCTTCGCTGCGCTGGCGGCGGTGGCCATCTTCGGCATGGCCTTGCCGGTGATGCGCCTGACGCGGGCGCGGGCAGTCAGCGACGCCGAAGCCGCAAACCCGGAACTGGAGCAGCGGCTGACGACATTTCAGGAGCAGGTCAGCAAAGGCGGCGATGCATTTATTGAATTGCTGGCCGCCGATACGCTGGAGCGCACGCAGTTTACAGAGCCTACCTCGCTGGTCCCCGACAACCGCCTGTTCGCGCTCGGCGGCGCGAGCTTCGCGTGCCTGGCAGTGCTCGCATGGATGATCGCCGCAGGACCCGGCTTTCTGGGCTATGGCGCGTCGCTGCTGTGGACCGGGCCGAAGAAAAACGCGGTTCCGCCATATTCCATCGTTGTGAAGCCCGGGAACATCACGGTCCGGCGCAACAGCGATCAGTTGATCGTGGCGCGCGTAACCGGCATGGCGCCCGACAAAGCGCAGCTCCTCGCGCATTACCAGAGCGCGGCCGGATGGGAGCCGGTGACCATGCTGGCGGCTCCGGACGCGGGCGGTGGGGCCAGCTACCAGTTCGTCCTGGCGGGACTGCCGGAGGACGTGGAGTATTACGTCGCCGCCGGGCCGCTGGTTTCGCCGCACTACAAGGTGCGGGTGGTCGACCTGCCCTCGGTGAAAGAGATTCAGGCCACTTATCACTATCCGAAGTGGACCGGCTTGAAGCCGGTGACGCAGGAACACTCGGGCGACCTGCGCGCCATTGAAGGAACCAGCGCTGAGATTCAATTGCAGATGGACCGGCCGATGAAGGATGGCCAGCTCGCGCTCGACGACGGCCGGACGATTCATCTCAGCGCCGGCCCCGGCAACACCTACACGGGCGCCCTCAACATGGAAAAGGACGGAGCCTATCACCTGTCGGCCACGGACGAGGGCCAGCCGGTGCGGCTCTCGGAGGATTATTTCATCGCCACTGACAAGGCGATGCCGCCGGAGATTTCGATTGACCGGCCCGGCGGCGATTATCGCGCCAGCCCCATTGAGGAAGTTACGGTCGGGGTGAAAGGCGCCGACCAGTTCGGGCTCAAAAGCATGCACCTTCATTACTCGGTGAACGGCGGAGCCGACCACGACGTGAGCCTGCTTATAGCCCCCGGCGCGAAGCAGGCCGATGGTTCCTACCAGCTGCCGCTGGAAGACTTCAAGCTGGTGCCAGGCGACGTGGTGAGCATCTACGCGACCGCGAAAGACGGGCACAGCGAAGCCCACACTGACATCAGCTTCATTCAGGTCGATCCGTTTGAGCGCGAGTTCTCGCAGTCGCAGCAGGCCGGCGCCGGAAACGGCGGCGGGGACAGCGGCGGCGATCAGACTGAAATCTCAAAACGCGAAGAGGAACTGATTGCCGCAACCTGGAAACAGGAGAACGATAAGAGCGCGACGCCCAAGGACGAAGCGGCGCAAGGGCAATTCCTCTCCGACGCGCAACAGAAGCTGCGCGATCAGGTGAATGCACTCTCGGTGCGCATGCAGAGCCGCGACATCTCCGAGGCCAACCAGGAGTTCACCGATTTTGACAAGGACATGCAGGCCGCGGCCGCGTCAATGGCGCCGTCAGCGGAAAAATTGAAGGGCATGCAGTGGAAAGACGCCATTCCCCTGGAGCAGAAGGCGCTGCAAGCACTGCTGCGCGCCGAGGCGACCTTCCGGCAGATCGAGGTAGCCTTCGGCCAGCGCGGCGGTGGCGGCGGAGGCGGCGGCAACGCGGGCCGCGACCTGGCTAGCCTCTTCGACTTGGAGTTGGATACGGAGAAGAACCAGTATGAGACGGCGCAGACCGCGTCTCCCGCGGAGCAGCATGAAAAGGACGTGGAGGACGCGCTGGAGAGGCTCGACGCGCTGGCCCGCCGGCAGGAAGACCTGGCCAATCAGCCGCATGACGCGCAGCAAAGTTTCCAGCAGCGCTGGCAGCAGGAGATGCTGCGGCGCGAGGCGGAACAATTACAGCGCCAGATGGAGCAGTTGACGCGCAATGGGCAGCAGGGTCAGCAAGGCCAGCAAGGCTCTGACAGCTCCTCCGGCGCATCTTCATCGCAACCGCAAAACGGGCAGCAGCAGAGCGCGTCGTCCATGCAGAGCAGGGGCCAGAGCGGCGGACAAAGCGGCGCACAAAGCCAGAGCGGTTCGCAGCCATCGCGCGGACAAGAGGGCGGCCAGTCTTCCGCGCAGAATTCCGGCCAATCCGCACATCAATCTTCCGATCAACGCATCGAGCAGGCGCTCAGCATGTTGCAGCAGGCAACTGATGCGATGCAGCGCGGCGGCTCGCCTCAGCAGAGCGCCGACGCCGCGCGGCAGGCTGCCGAACGCCTGCGCGAGGCGGACAATCTCCTGGCCGGCACGCAGCAGCAGCTCGCCACAGGCAAATTGGGTTCGATGACGAGCGAGGCCGGAAGGCTCTCACAGGAAGAACGCGAGCAGGCCGACCGGATCAACAAGCTTGCCAACGCAGGCCAACAGGAGAACAGCAGCCCGACGGACTTGGACAAGGTTATGGCGCTCATGCACCAGCGCGATCAGCTTGCGGAGCAGCGTCAACAGCTTTCTGACGATCTCTCGAAGCTGCAGCAAAACCTTCGCGACGCCGCGCGCGAGATGGCCCCCGATCAGCCGGGCGTGGCTGAAAAGCTGCGTGATGCGCTCTCGGAGATGGACGCGTCCGACCTTGACAACCAGGTGCAGCGGACCGCGGACTGGCTGCGCAGCGGCATCAACCCGAATTCCAACGGCACCGAAGGCGAGATTGCGCAGGGGCTGCAGAAGCTGAGCCAGCAGTTGCAGCAGGCGCAGAGCGCGATGGACCAGAGCAAGCCGGGACAGAGGGGCGCAGAGCAGGCCGACGAATCTGCCGTGCTTGGCCAGGTGGAGCGGCTGCGCAGCGAACTCGAGGCGATGGCGCGAGCGCAAGGCGGCAGCAATGGACAGGCCGGGCAAAGCGGGCAGGATAGGAATGGGCAATATGGCCGGGGGTCCAGCCAGCAATCCGCAAGCGCCAATGGGCAAGGGCGCAGCGGGCTACAGCCGGGCGCGAACGGCTATAACGGCCAGCGACAGGGCGGGAACGGGCAAAATGGTCGGCAACCGGCTTGGGCAGTCGGTCAGCAGCCGTTGAGCCGTTCCGGACAGGGCCCAGGCGCACGCGGCGATGTACGCGGCAACGTAAGCAACGGCCTGAGCGGCGATACCCGCAACGGTGGAGGTGGCGCCGATGGCAGGGTGTGGGGCAACTTCGATACCGGCAGCAACACACCGCGGGCCCGAGGGCAACAACAGGCTGCGCCTACGGATGCCTCAGGCAATCCCGCGGACTCCGAGCGCACCATCGAGCAGGGGATGCGCGATCTGAACCAGCTCCGCCAGATGGTCAACGACGATCCCCAGGCCGCGCAGGATGTGGCCAACCTGGAGCGGCAGATGCAGCGCCTCGATCCCAGCCGCTTCCCCGGCAATCCGGCGATGGTGGAGCAGATGCACCGTGAGCTGCTCAGCTCCGTCGACAAGCTGGAGCTCCAGTTGCAGCGCGATAAAGCCGCGACCAATGCGCGCACCGGGAAACCCAATACAGTTCCGGCCGGCTATCAGGAGTCGGTGGCCGAGTACTACCGGCGGCTGAGTAAGAATCCCTGACATGTGACCTAAGTTGTCCCAGTGATTTCGGCTGTATTTGCTCCGTAAGAGAGCGCGAGCTTGTTGCACAAATGGGGACAACAAATGGGGACAACAAGAGGAATCGCTAGGAACTGGCTCAGGGTTGGTCGCAATTCGGAGGACAAACGTCGAATCGGATGAAAGTTCGGGATGTCTTGCCGACTGACTTCGTTGGTCGGGGCGGAGGGATTTGAACCCCCGACCCTCTGCTCCCAAAGCCGATAAAAGGATCTATTGAAGGCTATTGAAAATTGTTGAAAATAACTGATTTGAATTGAACGGCTTGCGGGCGGCATCCCGAGGCCTGTTGATTCCGACTGCTCTTGGATGCTTTGACCGCTACAAAATTGTCTACACCAACCGCTACACGCGCGAAACACCGGCGGCGGATCAGTGCGGAAACCTCGGGCCAGGCCCTCTCAGTTCCCAGTGTAAACTTGTTGCAATTTGAGGAGCGACCGATGTTCTGTTCCCAGTGTGGCAAGGTGTTGTCAGATGAATTCAAATTCTGCCCGAGTTGTGGGACGCAGGTGATTCCCCTGGGAGAATGTTCGAGTGGTCCCGACTTGCAACATCCAAAGACAACTGTAAAGGGTCAAGACGCTGATTATTGGTTTCACAGGGCGCTCACTCTTACAGAAAAATCTCAGTATCTGGAGTGTCTTGGGTGCCTAGATCGCGCTGTGGAAGCAGACCCCAACCACAAGCAGGCGCTCTACGCACTCGGCCACCATCACCTTCATAGCCAAGGAACCAAGGAGGACCCGCCGGCCGCAGCGGGCTGGTTCCGGAAGTCTGCAGAACTCGGATTTGCTCCGGCGCAGGACGAGCTGGGCCTAATATACGAGCACGGAATTGGTGTCGCTAAGAACGCACCGGAAGCAATCAAGTGGTATGCTCTTGCAGCCCAGAGCGGAAACCGCGATGCTCAATACCACCTCGGCGTGATGTACGGAATAGGAAATGGCGTGCCTACCGACTTCGTGAAGTCATTTGAGTGGCTTCTCAAAGCTGCGAAGCAAGGTCACGTCGAAGCACAGGCTACTCTTGGGCAACTGTTCTTACAAGGTGCCGATGGGGTTCCTAAGGACTACGAGGAGGCCGCCACATGGCTTCGCAAAGCTGCCGATGCTGGAGATACGCGGGCGCAGGTTAGCCTTGCGGAACTATTCATGAGAGGTAAGGGCCTGGAAAAGAACCTCGAAGAGGCCGCACGGTACTTCAACCTTGCAGCGGAGCAAGGAGACGCTGAAGGTCAACAGGGCCTCCAGTTCGTGAACAAGCTCCTCGGAAGATGGACTGTCTCTGAAGAGAGGATGCCGGGCGAGGAAGAATGGGAATTCGAAATCCGTCGAATGGTCGAATCCTCAAAGTTCAGTTTCAATCCACCAGATGATGCCGATTAACCTTTATATGGGATCGTCGCGGGAATGATTGCGACGTTCTTATTTCGATTCCAAAGACGCAAACATGTATCTGTAAAGTGGCGTGCACTCCCTTCGTCGGCGGGGCCAACGACGATCTCTTTGAGCGCATCCGGTGCTACGTTTTTCCAATCGAATTCTCGATATCTGATCAATGCATTCCGACGAACTCTCGAGTTAATGCTGGGCTGGGTGTCCACGCTGAAAGTCTCTAAGAATCTATATTCCATTTCGCTACTGTAGGCCGGATGCTTAAAGAAAATTGCAGCGTTCGCCACGTAAGTCATGAAGGCAATGGAAAGGTCATTTTTTAATTCCAGTAGTCTTGCAAGGTGAAGCATTTTCGAGATGACCTCACGATCGATTTCGGCAAGCATAACGTCGTCGTAGGTCAGCGGGAATGAATCGGGAGCGGTTGCAGTTTCTAAAGCGGCGGCATCAAATCCAAGCGCAAACCCGCGTCCGTTATCTGCGTATGCACGCCATTGTCCAAGGTCGTCCCCGCATAGACTGAAAGAGCAAATGAAGAAGTCAGCGGATCGATGGATTGTATTTCTTATGGCCACGAGTTCAAGGTCGTGTGCAAAGTTCTGGCTCTCCGCTGGCTCATTGGCCACCATCTTCTTCAACTCTTTGATTGCAACACCAAATCCGTGGTTCAGCTCGGAAGGGTCATTCAGGCTACTGATCTCGGTTAGCCAAAGCTTGCCAGACTCCAAAATGCCCTTCAGTCCAACATCATTTGTGTAGTGGTAGATGCGGTGCGGCGGTTTCTGCGAAGTCAGGGATTTCACAAACGGGCTATCCGGACCAATGATTTGCTCCGCTTCAGTACGAAACTGCTCAATCAGATTCTGCATACTTTGCCGTAGCCTACGACTTGGAACTCGGTCACCAGTTTACGACCTGCAAGGGTAGTGCATCTGCTCTCGCGGCAGAGGGTCGGGTATTGAGTTTCAGGTGTAGGCAGTCCGTGAGAAATCCCGATGTTGAATCGAGAGAGGTTATCGCGAGGAGTGTCTGCGAAACTGCAAACTTAAATGCTTCGGTAGGAATACTCGAACGGCTCGACCGCTACAAAATCATCTACACCGGTGTAGCGGTAAAAAGCAGATGCCTGAGCGTGATCGGCTGTATGGCTTGAAGTATCTTTGTCTTACAATGGTCGGGGCGGAGGGATTTGAACCCCCGACCCTCTGCTCCCAAAGCAGATGCGCTACCAGGCTGCGCTACGCCCCGACAATCTCTCCCGATTGTAGCGCGGATGGCATTCCCGAGGGCCCGCACGGCCTTCAGTCAGGCAGGGCCAGGCCTGACCAGCGTGGCTAACTCCACGGCTTCGCGGCGGATGGCCCACAGAAGCAAGGTCAATGCTACAATCAAATCGATAGATGGCGGCAGTAGTTCAGTGGCAGAACGCCTGACTGTGGCTCAGGATGTCGTGGGTTCGATCCCCACCCGCCGCCCCAACATTCAGCACGGACCGCAGCGGCCAGCAGGCCCGCCTTCAGAGTCTCCGTGATCCACCAAATCAAGGAATATTCAGGCCTTAACAGCTACGCATCGGGTACGCCGGAGTGGTTTACCGATTTCCAGCCGCGGCGCGGCTTGGCCAACGGCCACCTGCAGACCATCGTAGGCAATTTCCTGCCCCGTCCCGCCTTTCGGTTGGATGGAATTGCGGAGGCGGTTGAGGTCGACCCCGCCGATGGCAGCCGGGTTCTCTGTCATGGCCACTGGCAGCCTGAACCTGTGCGCGCAGAGCGGCTCACGCTGGTACTGGTCCACGGCCTGGAAGGATCTTCCGACTCCCGCTACATGCAGGGCATTGCCGCGCGGGCATGGGCGGCCGGCTGCAACGTCGTCCGCATGAACATGCGCAACTGCGGTGGCGGCGGCGAAGCGCTGACCCCGACCCTCTATCACTCCGGGCTCTCCGGAGACGTGGGCGCCGTGGTGCGCCACTACGCTGCACAGTTCAGCCTGCAGCGGGTGGCTCTGGTGGGTTATTCAATGGGCGGTAACCTGGTGCTCAATCTGGCCGGCGAGTGGGGAAGCCAGCCGCCGCTATGCGCCGTGGCCACGGTCTGCCCGGCCATCGACCTCGCCGCTGGCGCCGACGCGCTCCACGAGCCCGTCAATCGCGGCTACGAGTGGCATTTTCTCCGCGGTCTGATGGCCCGCTATGCGCGCAAAGCAGCGCTGTATCCCGCTGTCTATTCTCCCCGGGAAAGCATCGGCTCGGTGCGCTCCATCCGCGAGTTCGACGACAAGATCGTGGCCCGCTATTGCGGCTTCCGCAATGCCGACGACTACTACTACCGCGCCGCCAGCGCCCGGGTTGTCGACCGCATCGCGGCTCCCACGCTGGTGCTCTGCGCGCAGGACGACCCCTTCATTCGCCTCCTGCCCGGGACGCGCGTCCGGATCCTCGCCAATCCGCGCATCTGTCTTGTAGAAACCCGCCACGGAGGCCATTGCGCCTATCTCTCCCGCGACCCGGGCAACGAAATTCACTGGGCAGAATCCATCGTGATGCGCTACCTGCTCTCCGTCTGCGGCCAATCCCATGCAAGCTGACTGGGAGGCCGAGATCGACGGCGACGCCCCGGTGATCGAGGCGAAGAGGCCGGGATTCGTGAACCTGCAGCTTGCGCCGGAACGTGCCTGGCGGCTGCCTGAGACGGCGGAATTCCCACCATTGGCTAAGGCCCGGGCCTGGCTCAATTCGTCCTCATCGCCGGTCTGGACCTCAAAATGCGACCTCTGGCCGCACTTGGAGCCGGAAGCCTTCGATCCCCTCGAACTGGACGCCCTGAACGCCGCTCACGATGGCGCGGCCCATGCTATGCGCTGCTGCCGAATCGAACTGGTTCTGCGCCGGGCCTTTCCCACTCCAGAGCGGATGGGCTTGGGAGTAACGGCCTGCCTGACCGCCTGTGGTCGGTCGGCCACCGGGGCTGCCCGCGTGCTTCAAGAGGCTCTGGCCGCATTTACCGGTGCGCTCTGCCCAGACGCAACGCTACAATAATGCAGAAACGGCCTGGGCGAGTAGCTCAACTGGATAGAGCACCGGCCTTCTAAGCCGGGGGTTGTGGGTTCGATTCCCGCCTCGCCTACCACCTGCCGCCTACCCTCACGCCATCGTCCGGATTCGAACAGTTCCAGGCCAGAATCGGTCACTTCAGTTGGTCTTTACCCTTCCGGGTCATTCACTAAATCACTTATTTTCACTGTTTTTCCGTCGTGCAGCTTTGGCATGGCAAGTGCTATCCTTCAGAGCGATGGATATTGCGCGTCCCGACCTCAAAAAGAAGAAGATGCGCCAGTACGTTGTCTGGACTGGCGTTGCCGCAGTGCTGTTAACCGTGGCCGTCATCGCCGTTTCACGGCTCAAGCCGGCCGCTCCCACGGTGGATCGCTCCACCATCTGGACCGACACGGTCAAGCGCGGCCCCTTGATCCGCCAGGTGCGCGGCTCTACCGGAAGCCTGGTTCCGCGCGAGGACTCCATCGAGCTGATCCCCGCGCAGGTCGACGCCACCGTGGTGCGCATCCGCGTCCTGCCCGGCGCCAAGGTCACGCCCGATACCATCCTGATGGATCTCTCCGATCCCCAGCTCGATCAGGAACTGCTCAACGCGCAGTTGGCGCTGAAAGCCGCAGAGGCTGATTACAAGAGCCTACAGGCTACGCTGCAAAGCTCCCTGATGGACAAAAAAGCCGCTGCCGCGCAGGTCGACGCCAGTTACACGCAGGACCAGTTGCAGGCGAAGACCGACAAGGCTCTCTACGACCTGGGCGTGATCTCCGGCCTGACCTACAGCACTGCCGAGAGCACAGCCGATCAGTTGGCAATCCAGAAGCAGATCACCCAGCAGCAGCTGGATGTGAATCAGAGAGCGATCCTGGTCCAGCTGGCCTCGCAGCAGACCAAGATCGACCAGGCCAAGGCGCAGCTCGACCTCTATGAGCAGCAGGCGGATTCTCTTCATGTCCGGGCCGGCATCTCCGGCGCTTTGGCGCCGCTGGCCACTCCGGTGCAGGTGGGCGAGCACGTGACCGCCGGAACCTCGGTGGCTGAGGTGATTCAGCTCGACAAGCTCAAGGCTGCGCTGCAGATTCCGGAGACCCAGGCGCGCGACATCCAGATCGGCCAGCCCGCCTCCATCGACACCCACAACGGCATCATTCCCGGCCATGTCACCCGCATCGATCCCGCCGTTGTGAACGGAACGCGCACGGTTGACGTAGCACTGGATGGGCCGCTGCCGCCGGGCGCGGTGCCGCAGTTGAGCGTGGATGGAACTATCGACCTGGAGCGGCTGAACAACGTGCTCTACGTGGGCCGGCCGGCTCTGGGCAACGAGGACTCCACCATCAGCCTCTTCAAGGTCGATCCCGACGGCAAAGGGGCGACGCGCGTCTCGGTCAAGGTGGGCCGCGCCTCGGTCGACGACATCCAGGTCCTCGAGGGCCTGAAGGAGGGCGATACCGTCATCCTTTCCGATATGTCGCGCTGGGATAACGTCGATCGCATCCGGCTGGATTAGCAGCTGCCCGGCAGGGAAGTCGGAGTCGGGCGGCATAGGAAACACGAATCAGTGATCGATCGCCGATCGCTGAGAACCGGCAACAGGCAACCGACAACCGCTGGCTAGCAGCAAAACCAGGGTCGATGTATCCCGAAGCCAACGAACTCAAGTCGACGCGACCATCAGGGCGCGGCGACCTTGAAACACGCTGAATAGGACACAGTTACCGTGGTTTTGCTCTAAGGGGGCTGAATGGCATCGAATAGCACTTTGATTGAAATCGAGGACCTGACCAAGATCTTTTACACCGACGAAGTGGAGACGCACGCGCTCTCCGGCATTAACCTCACTGTTGAGCGGGGCGAATACGTGGCCATGTCCGGCCCTTCCGGCTGCGGCAAATCCACGCTGCTCTCCATCCTCGGCCTGCTCGACACGCCCACCAACGGCCGCTACCTGCTCAACGGCAATCCCGTCGAGAATCTGAACTTCGGTGACCGTTCCCGCATCCGCAACCAGGAGATCGGGTTCATCTTCCAGAGTTTTAATCTCATCGGCGACCTCACCGTCGAAGAGAACGTCGAGCTGCCGCTCACCTATCGCGCCGGAATGCCTTCGGCGGAGCGCAAGGGCCGCGTCCGCGACGCGCTGGAGCGGGTCAACATGGCGCATCGCATGAAGCATTATCCTGCGCAGCTCTCCGGCGGCCAGCAGCAGCGCGTCGCCGTAGCCCGGGCCCTGGCCGGCTCACCCTCCATCCTGCTGGCCGACGAGCCCACCGGCAACCTCGACTCCAAGAACGGCGAAGCGGTCATGCACCTGCTCTCCGACCTGCACCGCGAGGGTTCCACAATCTGCATGGTCACTCACGACCCGCGCTTCGCCAAGCACGCCCAGCGCGAAGTGCACCTGTTCGACGGCAAGGTGGTTTCGGTCGACGAACTGAAGAAGCTCGAAGAAGAGGCAGAAGCTTAGTCATGATTTTTCAGGATCTGCGTTTCGCGCAGCGGCAGCTTCGCAAGTCGCCCGGCTTCACCTTCGTTGTGGTGCTTATGCTGGCGCTCGGCATTGGCGCCAACACGGCTGTCTTCAGCGTGATGAATGCGATCCTGATGCAATTGCTCCCTGTCAGCCATCCTGAGAGCCTCACCACTGTCCGCTTGGCACAGGGCTTCAGCCCTCCCCCCGGCACCGGAACCGTCGACGCCAACACCACCTTCCCCGAGATCGCCTTTGAGGCGCTTCGCCAGCGCAACAACGTCTTCGAGGACCTTGTTGCCTACGTCCCCCTCAGCTTTTCCGGCAGCACCGCAGTCCGCCATGGCGAATTGCCCGAACAGGCCGAAGGCGAAGAGGTCAGCGGCAACTTCTTCTCCGGCATCGGCGCGCGGCTTGCCCTCGGCCGCGGTTTCTCCCTTGACGACGAGAAGGATCACGCCCCGATCATCGTCCTCAGCTACGACTACTGGACGCGCAGTTTTGCCCGCGATCCTTCCATCCTGGGCCAGACCATCTATGTGAAGGGAATCCCCATGACGGTCGTCGGCGTTGCTGCACAGGGATTCCAGGGCGTTGAGCCGGCCACCAAAACCGACTTCTGGATTCCCCTCCAGACTCGCCCGGAGCTGAACGCATGGGGTGCTCCAGCCGCCAGTAATTCGCTCTATGGCACGCCCACCTGGTGGTGCCTGCGCATGATGGCTCGCCTCCGTCCCGGGGTTTCGCCGCTGCAGGCGCAACAGGCGCTTGCCGGAACCTTCGGCTCGACCGTCCAGCAGACCCTCGGTGCTATCAATCCTCGCGTCTGGAAACCGCTTCTTGACTTCGTGCCGGTCCGCGGCATCGCCGGTCTTGATCAGAAGTATCGCGAGCCTGTCTGGATTCTCATGGGCCTTGTCGCCCTGGTCCTGTTCATCGCCTGTGCCAACGTGGCCATGATGGTCCAGGCCCGCAACATCGCGCGCCAGCGCGAATTCAGCCTGCGCCTGGCCGTCGGAGCCCGCCGCGCTGCCATCTTCCGCCAGTTGCTGGTAGAGAGTCTTCTGCTGGTCGCAGCCGGTGCGGCTCTCGGCTGGTTCTTCGCGCTCTCTGCCACGCGCATGCTCGCCGTCTGGTCCGGTATTCAAACTGGCCTCGCCCCCGATCGCACAGTTTTGTTCTTCACCCTCCTTGTCTCCGCACTGGCCGCGCTGATTTTCGGTCTTGTTCCCTTGCGCAGTGCCTTGCGTGTTCCTGCTGCGCGTACTCTGCGTGCTGGCTCGCCCACGCTCGCTGTAGGCCGCACCCGCACGCTCGGCGGTAGCATCGTCCTTGCCGGTCAGGTGGCCATCTGCCTGGTGCTGCTCATGGCAGCCATACTGCTGATGCGCACCCTGCGCAACTATGCCACTGAAAATCTCGGCATGCCGGCCCAGGAGCTCTTCGTCTTCGGCATCACTCCACAGGGGCAGTCCGATGCTCATCCGTTTTACCGCACGCTGCTCGAGCGTCTCCGCCAGGTTCCCGGCGTCGAGGCTGTTTCCATGGCGGAGGAGCGTCCCGGCACCGGGGGGAGCAATAATCGCGGCCTCACACTCGATGGCGTTGTACGACAGGGCGCGCGCGTTCGCTCCAACGATGTCGGCCCCGGTTTCTTCCACACCATCGGCGTTCCCATTCTCGCCGGCCGCGATATCGATGAATCCGATACGCAGCACTCGCCGTTCGTCGTCCTGGTCAACGAAACCTTCGTCAAGCGCTATCTGGCCCACACCAATCCGCTCGGCCATCACATCGACAGCGGCCCTTATCACTTCACCATCGTCGGTGTCGTGCGCGATAGCAAGTACATCTCCGTGGATGAAAATCCGATGCCCATGTCCTATCAAGCCTGCATGCAGGCTCCTGAGCTCACCACCATGCAGATCGAGGTACGCACCCGCGGTGCTGCCGCTGCTGTGCTGCCAGAACTCCGCCAGGCGGTCGCCTCGCTCGACCCGAACATCCCGCTCGAAAAGCCAATGACCCAGCAGCAGCAGTTCGAGCAGTCGTATGAGAAGCAGCGCATGTTCGCCGCCATGGGCGGTGTCTTCGGCCTGCTCGCTGCCCTGCTCGTCGCCACCGGCCTCTACGGCATGCACTCCTTCCGCGTCAGCCGCCGTACCACGGAAATCGGTGTTCGCATGGCGCTCGGCGCAACCCGCACCGAGGTACTGGCCATGATCCTGTGCGAGGGAATGTGGGTTCTGCTGGCCGGGCTCGCTGCGGGCATTCCGCTCACGTTGCTCGTCGCGCGTCCGCTCCAGTCCATGCTGTATCAGTTATCTTCCCTAGACCCTGCCAGTTTTGTCGTGGCGATTGTAGCCGTGGTCGTAGTCTCTGTCTTTGCTGCTCTGGTGCCTGCGCGACGGGCCGCTTCCATTGACCCCATGCAAGCGCTCCGGAACGAATGAGCGACATATCCCTATGCCGCGGAGAACAGGAATCATGAATAGCCTTCTCCAGAATTCGTTGCAGGACGTTCGCTACACGTTCCGCCAGCTTCGCAAGTCGCCCGGATTCACGCTGACCGCGGTGCTTACGCTGGCCTTCGGCATCGGCGCCACCACCGCCATCTTCTCCATCGTCGAGGGCGTGTTGCTCCGGCAGCTGCCGTTTCCCGAGCCCAGCAGGCTGATGGTTCTCTCTGACGTTCTGGAAGGTGCCAACTTCGGTGGCAATAGCGATGACGGGGTAACCATCCCGGAGATTCTCGCCTATCAGCGCGACACGCATGGATTCTCCAGCATGGGCGGTTACTCGCAGACCAGCTACGAACTGTCCGGTGCTGGTGAGCCAGCACAGGTCAACGCATCGCGCATGAGTGCCGGCGTCTTTACCACGCTCGGCGTTGCGCCCATGATCGGGCGCACATTCACGCCGCAGGAAGACGAGGGCAGCCAGCAGGTTGCCGTCATCAGCTACGAGATGTGGAACAGCCGCTTCCACGGCGACACGCAAATCCTGGGCCGCAAGATTCTTCTCGATCGCAAGCCCTACGAGATCATCGGCGTCATGCCGCGCAACTTTGAGTTCCCTCTGGTCCCCGGGCAGTTGGATCGCAGCCAGCTTTGGGTGCCGCTCAGCCCCACCCCGGATGAGCTGAAGGTCGGCGCCGCAAACTGGAGTTCGGCGATGGTCGGCCGCCTCAAGCCGGGCGTTACGCCCGCAGAGGCGCAACAGGACGCAGAGCTCGTGGCGCAGCAGATCATGCGCAACTTCCCCGCGTACATGACAAGCCTGCGCATCCGCGCCGTGGTGCGCCCGCTCCGGGAGGACACAGTTGAGCAGGCGCGGCCTCTCATTCGCACGCTTTTTCTTGCCGTGGTCGTGGTTTTATTTATTGCCTGCGCAAATCTTGCCGGGCTGCTGCTGGTGCGCGTGATTCGCCGCCGCCGTGAGCTTGCCGTGCGCCTTGCGCTCGGCGCAAGCGGCGGAGCTGTCTTGCGCCAGACGTTGATTGAGACTCTGGTGCTCAGCCTCACCGGTGGGCTGCTGGGGCTGGGCCTGGCATCGGTGGCTCTGCGCGTCGGCATTAGCTATCTGCCGGAGACGCTGCCGCGCATCAGCTCTATCGTTTTGGACTGGAAGGTGGAGAGCTTTGCACTGATTGCCGCCCTTGCCACCGGCCTTATCTGCGGAATCGCGCCCGCTTTCGCCGCTTCGCGCACCAACGTCAATGAGGCTCTGAAGGAAGGCGGACGTACCGGTTCCACAGGCAGCGCTCATGCGCGTTTGCGTTCTGAGCTCGTGATTGCTGAAGTTGCCGTGGCCCTGGTGCTGCTAATCGCCTCCGGGCTGCTGTTGCGCAGCTTTGAAAAACTACGTGAGGTCAACCTGGGCTTTCGCACCAATCACATCCTGTCTGCCCAGTACGATCTGCCCCAGCGTCAATACTCGACGCAGTCTTCCGTGGATGGTTTCGGCAGCCTGTTGCTCAGCAGGCTTGAGCAGCTTCCCAGCGTGCAGGCCGTGGGCGTTACCACGCTGCTGCCCGGGTCAGGCCAGGACGCCAGCAGCGCATTTCTCGCAGAAGGATACGTTCCGCCAAAGGGGTCGGGTTTAAGTCTCGGCTGGCCCTCGCATATCATGGGCGATTACTTCAGCGCCATGGGCATACCACTGCTGCGCGGCCGCGAGTTTACGCCGTCCGACCGTCCAGGCTCGCAGCTTGTTGTCATCGTGAATCGAACTCTGGCGGAGCATTACTGGTCCGGTCAGGATCCCATCGGCAAGCGTCTGCGCTGGGGTATGCAGGAGACCCCCACGCCCTGGCTGACCGTCGTCGGCGAGGTGGGAGACGTGAAGCAGAGCACCGCCGATGCGCCGACCATGCCGCAGATCTACCAGCCCGCCAGCCAGGGCACTGCTTCCTTCGGCAGCCTCGCTCCCCCCGATTCGCTTGACGGCACCTTCGGCTCTATCGTCGTGCGCTCCGCGCTGCCGCCCGATCAGATGGCGAACTCGGTGCGCGCCGTGGTCCGCTCCATCGATCTCCAGCTTCCGCTCACGCAGGTGGAATCCATGGATCGCGTGATCGCAGAGGGTGAAACCTCGCGCCGCTTCAGCACCACGCTGATCTCCAGCTTTGCCGCGGTTGCGGTGCTTCTCGCCTTGCTCGGCATTTATAGCGTTATTGCATTTTCCGCGACACTCCGCACCCAGGAGATGGCCATCCGGCTCGCTCTGGGCGCGCAGCGCGGCAATGTTCTATGCCTGATTCTTAGATCCGGTGCAAAGCTGGGACTGATCGGCTGTGGGATTGGCGCCATCGCGGCTCTCTTTGCCACTCGCATGCTGCGCACGTTGCTCTTCCAGGTCGATCCGCTCGATCCAGCCGTCATCGTGCTGGCGGCGATCGCCATCTTCATGCTTGCGCTGGCCGCATCCTTGATTCCCGCGCTCCGTGCCGCAGCCACAGAACCTGTAGAGGCGCTGAGAAACGAATAATGCGCGCACGATGAACGGCACGATGCGCGAAACAAACAAAGAACCACTCAACGGAGAACCAAGACGATGAGCAATTTTCTCCATAACGCATGGCAGAACATCCGCTACGCGCTGCGTCAGTTGTGCCAATCGCCCGGGTTCGCCATCACGGCTGTCATCACGCTGGCTCTTGGCATCGGCGCCAACACCGCCATCTTTACCCTGGTGCAGGGAACATTGCTGCGCACGCTGCCGGTTACCGATCCCTCCCGCCTCTACCGCATCGGGGACAACGATGACTGTTGCGTCGAGGGCGGCTTTCCCGGCGGAGCTTCCGATACCGGCGACTTCACCATCTTTTCCTACGACCTCTATCAATATCTGAAGAGTTCCGCGCCGGAGTTCGAGCAACTGGCAGCCGCGCAGGCGGCATCGCCCCGCTGGACGGTCCGCCGGGGCAGCGAAGTCGCTAAGCCCCTCACCGGCGAATTCGTCTCCGGCAATTACTTCACCACATTCGGCCTCAACACCTTCGCGGGCCGCCTGTTCAACGATAGCGACGACCCCCCCACCGCCGCGCCCGCGATCGTTCTCAGCTATCAGGCATGGCAGGGCGACTACGCCGCAGACCCCTCCATCGTCGGTTCCACCGTCTTTGTCCAGTCGCGTCCGTTCACCGTCATCGGCATCGCACCCCCGGGTTTCTTCGGAGATCGCGTCACCGATTCACCACCCGACTTCTGGATGCCGCTCAACACGGAGCCTTATGTCCGCGGTGAGTCCATCTCCATCCTCCATCATGCCGACTCGCACTGGCTCTATCTCATTGGCCACGTGCTCCCGGGCGTCAGCATTCCCGCATTGCAATCCAAGATCACCGCCACTCTGCGCCAGTGGCTCTACACGCGTCCCCTGCTCACCGCCAATGGCGGCGCCGCTATCATCCCGAAGATGCACGTGGTCATCGTTCCTGCCGGCGGCGGCATTCAGAACATGCAGCAGGAGATGGGCAAGGGCCTGAAGATGCTGATGATTCTCTCTTCGGTCGTCCTGCTCATTGCCTGCGCCAACATCGCTAGCCTGATGCTGGCCCGCGCCACCACCCGCCGCGCCGACCTCGCCGTGCGCAGTGCCCTTGGCGCCAGCCGCGGCCGGGTCATCCGCCAGATTCTTACCGAGAGCGTTCTCCTCAGCTCCATCGGTGGTCTCGCCGGTCTCGCTGTTGCCTATGCCTGCACTCGCCTCATTCTCGCGCTCGCTGCGCCCGATGCCCGCCACCTCCCCATCGGTGCCAGTCCCTCCCTGCCCGTTCTCGGCTTCGCTTTTCTCATCTCCATCGTTACCGGCATTCTCTTTGGCGCCGGTCCCGCCTGGCTCGCCTCGCACGCGCAGCCGGCCGAGGCTCTCCGCGGAGTCAATCGCTCCACGCGCGACCGCTCTTTGCTGCCGCAGAAGTCTCTCGTCGTCTTTCAGGCCGCGCTCTCACTTGTCCTCATCGCCGGAGCCATCCTCATGTCCCGCTCGCTGGCCAACCTGGAGCATCAGGACTTCGGCATTGCTACCGACAGCCGCTATGTTCTCCACCTCGATCCTGCTGGTGCGGGCTACATCGCGGACCGTCTCCCCGAGCTTTACCGCCAGATCGAAGACCGTTTCTCCGCGCTGCCCGGCGTGGCCAGCATCGGCATGGCCACTTACAGCCCGCTTGAGGGCGATAACTGGGGCGAGTGTGTCATTCTCCAGGGCCATCCCGCGCCTCGCCCCGGCGATCGCTGCGGGTCCACATGGGATCGCGTCAGCACGCATTTCCTCGACTCCATCGGCGTCCCCATTGTTCGTGGTCGCAACTTCACCGACCAGGACACGGCAACTTCGCCGCAGGTCGTCCTCGTCAATCAAGCCTTCGTCAAGCACTTCCTGCCCGGCAAGGACCCCATCGGCCAGCACTTCGGCATCGATTTCCCGCAATACACCGGCAGTTGGGAGATCGTCGGTGTCTTCCGCGACTTCAAACTGAACAATCCCCGCGATCCCGTGCGTCCCGTCTATCTCCGCCCGCTCTCGCAGAAGTTCATCTACAACATGGCAGATATGGACTCCGGCGAAACGCAGTCGATGTTCATCGACTCGATCATCGTCGACTTCAATCGCCCTCAGCAGAACGTCGGTGCGCTGCTTCGCCGCACCCTCGCGCAGATTGATCCCAACCTCACCATCATGGATCTCCGCTCGCTCAACGCCCAGGTTGACGGCAACTTCAATCAGTCGCGGTTGATCGCGCGGCTCACCAGTCTCTTCGGCATCCTCGCGCTCATTCTCGCCTCGGTCGGGCTCTACGGCGTCATGTCCTACTTTGTCGCCCGCCGCACCGGCGAGATTGGCATTCGCATGGCTCTCGGCGCCACGCGCCAGAGCGTCGTCTCCATGGTCATGCGCGGCGCGCTCCTTCAAATCGCAATCGGCCTTGCCCTGGGCATTCCCGCCGCGCTCCTGGCCGGGCATCTTATGGCCAGCCAACTCTATGGCGTTGTCAGCTACGATCCGCTGTCCCTGGCTGGAGCAACCACTGTTCTTGCATTGTGCGCGGCAGCCGCCGGATTCATTCCAGCCCGCCGCGCCGCGTCCATTGAGCCCATGCAGGCATTGCGCACCGAATAATGCTGAGAGGAGAGCAGAGATGAACGCCTTGTTCCAGGACATTCGCTACGCGCTGCGCCAGTTGCGCAAGTCGCCCGCCTTCACGCTCACCGTGATCGTTACTCTGGCCCTCGGCATCGGCGCCAACGCCGCCGTCTTCACCCTCTTCGATCAGGTTTTGCTCCGCATGCTGCCCGTCGAGCGCCCCAAAGAGCTTGTGCGCTTCCAATGGACCGGGGCATTCTCAGGCTCCTCCAGCAGCTTCGGCGGCGATATGGACAACTACTTTTCCTATCCCATGTACAAAGACCTGAACCATCAGAACCAGGTCTTTCAGGGAATTCTGGCTGCGGATCATACCAGCGTCGGCGTTAGTTGGCAGAACCAGGCTGAAGACGAGGATGCCGAGCTGGTCACCGGCAACTACTTCCAGTTGCTTGGCCTCAAGCCTGCGTTGGGCCGCCTGTTCACGCCGCAGGACGAAACCGTAAAGAACGCCAATCCCGTCGCCGTCCTCAGTTACGACTACTGGAAGAGCCGTTTTGCTGCTTCACCCGCCGTCGTCGGCCAGGTTCTGCTCATCAATGGCCAGCCCTTCACCATTCTCGGTGTCGCCCCGGAAAATTTTCAAAGTGCCATCGGCGGCTATAGTCCCGGCGTATTTCTCCCCATGACTATGGTGGAGGTGGCTATGCCTTGGGTTGCGCCCCGTGACGACCTGCACAATCACCAATCCATCTGGCTCACCCTGGTCGCGCGGCTCAAGCCCGGCGTCACCCGCCAGCAGGCCGAGGCCAGCCTGGGACCGCTCTGGCACTCACTTCGAGCGTATGAGCTGACGCTTTACACAAGGCGATCCGAGCGCTTCAAGAAGAACTTCGTCGATAATTCGCACTTCCATGTCTTGGACGACTCAACCGGCTTCAATCCGGGAAGGACGGAGCTCGGGACGCCGCTCATCATCCTCATGAGCATGGCCGTTCTGCTCGTGGCCATCTGCGCCATCAATGTGGCTACGCTGCTCCTGCTCCGCGCCGCCGGCCGCGCCCGCGAGATGGCCATGCGTTACGCTCTCGGCGCGAAACGCGCCCGCATCGTCTCGCAGTTGCTTGTGGAAGGTGGCCTGCTCGGGTTGGCCGGAGCAGCCGCCGGACTTGTCCTGGCTCCTGCTCTGACGAAAGCACTCGTGCGCTTGCTGACCAGCGCCGATCCCGCCAGCCAGCCTTACTCCACCTCCATCGATGCGCGCATGCTGCTGTTTACCCTCGTGGTCTCTGTGGTCACCAGCCTCTTGTTCAGCATCGCGTCCGTGCTCCACTTCCTTCGTCCTGACATGACCCAGGCCCTGCACGAAAATGCGGGCACGGCCAGCAAAGGCTCGCAACGCTTCCGCAAGCTCGCCGTCGGCGCCCAGATCGCGCTCAGCGTCCTGCTGCTCGGCGGGGCTGGCCTGTTCATCCGCACCCTCGACAATCTCCGCCACCAGTCTGCCGGCTTCGTCACGGAAAACCTCGACACCTTCATGCTCGATCCCACGCAATCCGGTTACGGCGACGCCCGCTCCGCGCAGATCATGACCGAAGCGCTCGACACCTTGCGCCGTATTCCCGGCGTCATCGCCGCCGCGGGCACTGACGATCCCGAGCTGGACGGCAATTCAGATAGATCGAACTACACCATCCAGGGCTACAAGCCGGCCGAAGACGAAAACATGAACGATGAATCGCCATGGATCACGCCCGGCTACTTCGCCACGCTGCGCCAGCCCGTCCTACTGGGCCGCGAATTCACCGCCTCAGATGTTGCCGGTCAGCCTAAGGTCGCCGTTGTCAACCAGGCCTTTGCCATGCGCTACTTCGGTTCCGTGCGGAATGCCATCGGCCGCATGGTCGCGCAGGGAAGCGGCAACGGCGTCACCCTCGATACCACCATCGTCGGCGTGGTCGGCAACATCCAGCATCAGAATTTGCGCACCGATATAGGCCCGGCCGTCTATCGCCCCTATTTGCAAGAGGACCATCCTGGCGGTCTTGAGCTCTACGTGCGCACCTCGCAGCCCCCGGAGACAGCCGAGTCCTCCATCCGTGGAGTCATTCACCAACTCGATCCCACGCTGGTCGTCGATGGCTTGCGCACAATGGACGAACAGATTAATATCAGCACCTCTGACAACCGCGCGCTGGCCTTTCTCGCCATCGGCTTTTCCATTCTGGCCATGATTCTTGCGGCGGTCGGCTTCTACGGCGTCCTCGCCTACTCCACCGAGCAGCGCACCCGCGAGATCGGTGTGCGCCTGGCGCTCGGCGCGCAGCGCTGGGGTGTCATCGTCCTGGTCGTGCGCGAGATGGCCATTATCGCCGCCGTGGCTACCGCGATTGCACTCCCGTCCATCGTCGTCCTGGCCCGCTACTTCAGCAGCCAGCTCTACGGCGTCGCCGCCTTCGATCCGCTAACGCTGGTCAGCGCCGTCCTGCTCACCGCCATCATGGTGGTCCTGGCAGCGGTCGTGCCTGCTCGCCGCGCCGCCTTTATTGAACCCATGCAAGCGCTGAGAACGGAGTAATCAATCCGCATGATTGAACTGAAAAATGTCGAACGCAGTTACAAGACCGGCTACACCGAAACCTGGGTGTTGCGCCGCATCGGCCTCACCATCCGGGAGGGCGAGTTCCTCACCGTGATGGGCCCGTCCGGAGCAGGGAAGTCGTCGCTGCTCAACGTGCTGGCCCTCCTCGACGACGGTTGGCTCGGCGAATACTGGTTTGGCGGAACGGCGGTCCACAAGCTCAACCGCAAGCAGCGCGCCGACCTCGCGCGCCAGCGCATCGGCATGGTCTTCCAGAGCTATCACCTGCTCGACGACCTCACCGTGGCCGAGAACATTGACCTGCCGCTCTCCTACAAGAACCTGCCCGCCAAGGAGCGCCAGGGCATGGTTGCGGATATCCTCGACCGCTTCCGCATTGTCGCCAAAAAAGACCTCTTTCCCTCCCAGCTCTCCGGCGGCCAACAGCAGTTGGTCGGCATTGCCCGCGCCGTCGTCCACGCCCCCGCGCTCCTGCTCGCCGACGAGCCCACCGGCAACCTGCATTCCACGCAGGCCCGCGAGATCATGGAACTCTTCTGCGAACTCAACCGACAGGGAACCACCATCGTCCAGGTCACGCACTCCCTCGAAAATGCGCAATTCGGCAAGCGCATCGTCGAGCTGCACGACGGCTGGGTCACCCGCGATGAAACCTTGCAGAAAGCCACATTGGAGGCCCAGTGAACGACAATTCAACCCAATTTGTTCAAAGGACGCGTATGTATACTCGCTCCTCGAATCCGGTTCTTTACCGTCTCCAGGCCGTCGCTGCGATTTTGTTGATTCAAGTCAACCTGGCCTTCGCGGCCGCGCCTCCGCAAGCAGCGCAACCGGCGCCGGAGGCTCCAGCGCCAGCCACAAACACCACGGCTGCACCTCCGCCTACGCTGGCGCAGCAAATGCAGCAAGCGCAGCATGCGGCATACCCTCCGCCGCAGCCCTTTCACGTCGATCTGCCGCACTCGCATAAGCCGTTCGCACCGTACATGCCCAGCGATGCGCCGCCGCTCGATCTCGCCAACTCGCCGCGCCTTGAGAACCTCGTCCACGATGGGACGCTCTACATTACGCTCCACGACGCGATCGCACTGGCCATCGAGAACAACCTCGATCTCGCTTACTTCCGCTATAACTTCCCGATTGCGCTAACCGACTACGCGCGCACGAAGTCGGGCAGCGCCGCATATGGCATTAATACTGGAATTGTGCAGTCGTCGACGGAGGGAGGCTTCTCCGGCGGAAGTTCCAGCTCGAGTGGCGCCAGCTCCGGTGGTTCCAGCTCAGGCTCGGGCGCCGGCGCGGGCGCAGGCGGCATCGTGACTTCGACGCTCGGCGCGGGAGCCTCGGTTGCTTCCTTCGACCCTTACCTGAACTTCACGGCCCTCGTGGACCACGACATCACGCAGGTGGGCAATGCCTTCAGCAATGGCGGTATTCCCACGAACAAGCAGAACACCATCGAAGGGGTGGCGAACTTTAGCGAGTCGTTTCCTTTGGGAACAAACGTGAGTGTGAACTACGAGGGTCAGCGCTATGCGAACAACAGCCTGTATGAAGCGATCAATCCCACGCTGTACTCGTATTTCCAGGTGAAGTTCACGCAGCAGCTCCTCGCCGGTTTCGGCATCGCCTCCAACGAGCGCTACATACACATCGCAAAGAAGAATCTCCAGATCAACGATCTGGCCTTTCGTGCGCAGGTGATTGCCACCATCACTACGGTAGAGGATATCTATTGGGATCTTGTGAACGCCTATCAGGATGAGCAGGTCAAGGAGCGCTCCCTTGCCTTTGCGCAGCGCACGCTTCAGGATGACCAAAAGCAGCTCGACCTGAACGCCATTCCAGCCCTGCAGGTCAGCACAGACGCGTCGGCCGTGGCCACCAGCGAGGGCGACCTCACCGTTTCGCGCGCCACTCTGCGCTTGAATCAGCTCCTTATCATGAACGTCCTGACTAAGTCCGACAATGCGGTCATCGATGCGATGCCGGTCATCCCCCTCGATCGCGTCGGACCGCCCGATCCCAACGCCTCCAAACCGATTGAAGATCTCATCGCCGAAGCCGAAAAGAACCGTCCCAACGTCGCCATGGACGATCTTGCAATGCAGAAGGAGGAGATGAACCTCCGGGGGATCAGGAGTGAGCTGTTGCCCACGTTAAACGTCTACGGCTTCTACGCGGGAGCGGGCATCGCCGGGCCGAAGGATCCATACTGCGCCCTGTCGGCGGCCGACTGCACCTCCGATCTCCCCACGGGCTTCGGCAGCATGTTCGTGAACACATTCAATTATTCTTCGCCGGAATATCAGTTCGGAATGAATCTCCAGATCAACCTTCGCAACCGGCAGGCCAAGGCCGATCAGTTTCGCGCCGTGCTGGAATTCAGGCAGAACCAAATCACCTATGAAGAGCAAAAGAAGGCCATCCACTTTGAGGTGAGCAACTCGCTGTTCGCGTTGCAGCAGGCGCAGGCTCGCGTCGATGCCGCGGCAAAGGCCCGCGACCTGGCACAGCATACCTTCGAGGTCACCCGGCAGGAGCAGCAACTCGGAGCCAAGTCCTCCAGCGATACGTTGGCCGCGCAGAACGCCCTGTCCATTGCCGAATCTCTTCTTGTCACCGCGCAGACACTTTATGAAAAGGCAAAGGTGGACATCGACCAGCAAACCGGAGAGACACTGCAACAAACCGGCGTCTCGATCGACGACGCGAAGTCGGGAGTAGTGACTCATTACCCCAATTTCGCGCAATCGAACTCTTCTCCGACACAATAGCCGCGCTGGTCCGGAAGACATTGGATATCATGCAGAAGAAGCAAATTGAGAGCATCTCAATGAAGTACACCCGGAGAGGGATCGTGGAGGCAAACCATTCCTAAGCAAGAGTCAATCCGGGTCCTCGTTGCCGACGATCAGCCCCACATCCTTGAGGCTGTCGAGTTGCTGCTTGCTCCGCAGGGAATCCGCGTGGACTGCGTCCGCTCGCCCCAGTTGCTCATCGAAGCGCTTGCCCACGCCGACTACGACGTCCTGCTCATCGACCTCAACTACACCCGCGACACCACCTCCGGCCGGGAGGGTCTCGACCTGCTGGCCCGCATCCAGGAGTTCGATTCGCGCCTGCCGGTGATCGTGATGACCGCGTGGGGCAATATCGATCTCGCCGTCGAGTCCATCAAGCGCGGGGCGCGCGACTTCATCCAGAAGCCCTGGGAAAACGAGCGTCTGCTCTCGCTTATTCGCGTCCACGCCGAACTCCATCATGCCCTCCGCCGCGCGCGCCAGCTCGAGCTGGAAAATCGGCTGCTGCTGGCTGAAGGCATGCCGGAGTTCATCGCTGGCGCGCCCTCCATGCAGCCGGTCATCGAGCTGATCGCCCAGGTCGGCCCCTCCGATGCGAACGTGCTCATCACCGGCGAGCACGGCACCGGCAAGGAAATCGTCGCCCGTCTGCTTCATGCCGCCTCGCCTCGCGCCCGCATGCCGCTGGTCGCGGTTAACGCCGGCGGCCTGCCCGAGGGAACCTTTGAAAGCGAGATCTTCGGCCACGTCAAGGGCGCCTTCACCGATGCGCGCGCGGACCGCGTCGGCCGCTTCGAATTGGCCAACGGAGGCACGCTATTTCTCGACGAGATTGCCAATGTTCCGCCGCGCCAGCAGGCCAAGCTGCTCCGCGTCCTGGAGACCGGCGAGCTGGAGCGGGTCGGCTCCTCCCAAACCCGCCGCGTCGATGTGCGCATTCTCTCCGCCACCAATGCCAATCTGCAGGAGGAGGCGAAGGCCGGGAACTTTCGTGAGGACCTGCTCTTCCGCATCAACACCGTTGAAATTCATCTGCCCGCGCTGCGCGACCGGCGCGAGGACATTCCCCTGCTGGCGGCACACTTTCTCGGCCGCAACCGCGCCCGCTATCGCAAGCAGGTCGATGGATTCTCGCCCGCCGCCATGCAGCAGCTGATGCAGTATCCCTGGCCCGGAAACGTGCGCGAGCTGGAACACACGGTTGAGCGCGCGGTCCTGCTTTGCCGCGGCAGTGAGATTGAGCCGGCTAATCTGGCCATCATTTCTGCGCGTCCTGCTGAAGTTTCGTTCGAAAACATGAGCATTGACGCGGTCGAGACCCTTCTCATCCGCAAGGTCCTCCGCCGCTGCGACGGCAACATCTCGCAGGCAGCCGAGGCCCTCGGACTGAGCCGCGCCGCGCTCTACCGCCGCATCGAAAAATATGGCCTATGAAAGGAACCGGCGCAGGGGCAGACGCTCGGTTGTCGGCCGGGCGTGGCTCTCATGCCTGTTGCTGACGCTGCCCGCGCTCATCTTTGCGGCGATCCTCCTCTACCAATTCAAGACCGCCCTGGCGCCGGCTCTTCTGCTCATCGCCTGCCTGCTCATTTATCTTGCGCTGATCGCTGCCTCGCTCATCGAAGGGCTCTTCCGTCCCTTGCAGACGCTCTCCAACGTGGTTTCCTCCCTGCGCGAGGGTGATTATTCCTTCCGCGCCCGCGGCGCCGGCACGCAAGATGCATTCGGCGAGCTTGCCTGGGAGGTCAATGCCCTGGCTGATCTCTTGCAGAAGCAGCGCGTGCGCTCGCTGGAGGCGACGGCTCTTCTGGCTCGCATCCTCGAGGTCATGCATGCGCCACTGTTCGCCTTTGACCGCGAGGGGCTGCTCCAGCTGGTTAACAATGCGGGCCTCAGCCTGCTTGGCCTTCCCCACGCGCGCAGCTTTGGCCGCTCGGCGCGCGAGCTGGGGCTCGAAGATCTTCTCGCCGCCGCCGACCAGACCATTCACTCGTTCGGCGCCGGGTCCACGCGCTGGCTGCTGCGCAAGGCGGAGTTCCGCCAGGACGGTGTGCCCCACATTATGCTTCTGCTGGCCGATGTGAGCCTGCCCCTGCAGGAAGAGGAACAGATCGCCTGGAAGCGGCTGATCCGCGTCCTCGGCCACGAGCTTTCCAATTCGCTCGCTCCAATCAAGTCCATCGCCGGCAGCCTTCTGGAGCGCGTTCGTCAATTGCAGGCCGATGAAACCACCGTCAGCGACTTCCGCCGCGGTCTTGGCGTCGTAGAGAGCCGCGCCGAATCCCTGCACCGCTTCGTCCAGTCCTACCGGCAGTTGGCCCAGTTGCCTCCGCCGCGGCTCGGCCCGGTCCCGCTCGCGGCCCTGCTCGAACGCCTCGTCCTGCTCGAACAGCGCCTGCCCATCCGGCTCGATCCGGGACCAGCGGTCACGCTCCGCGCAGATGCCGACCAGTTGGAACAGATGCTCATCAATCTGCTGGCCAACGCCGTGGATGCATCCCTGGCCAAAGATTCAATGCCCGTGCGAGTCACCTGGAAGATAGAGGGCTCCACCCTCCTGATTGTGATTGAAGATCGCGGTCAGGGCATTGCGAATACCGAGAATCTGTTTGTGCCCTTCTACACCACCAAGCCTTCAGGCAGCGGTGTCGGCCTGGTCCTGGCCCAGCAGATTGCCCGCGCCCACGGCGGCGAGATTCGACTGCTCAATCGCCAGGATGGGAACGGCGCGCGCGCCACCATCCGGCTGCCGATCCTGCCTTAGAATTTGCGTGGTGTGCTGTTAGTCGCAAACAAGCTCGCTCGCGGCCAGCCCTTCGCCCTCCCACCCCACGGACGAATCTGCTGCAGCGGACGCGAGGGTCCCGGCTTCCGGCGGCGAATCCGCCTCGCCCTCCCGCCGTGCCGCGAAGAACAGCTCCACCTGGGCCAGCACTTCCTCGCCGGTTCGCGCCTGGTAGATGACCGCGCGCAGCTTGGCGCCTCCCGGCACGCTGTGGGTAAACCATGTGGCGAACTGCTTCATCTTGCCCGCTGTCTCGCCCAGGCGCTCGCTCCGGGGCAGGTCCTTGGTAGCCTCGGCTTCGGCCAAAAGCATCTGAAAGTATGCCCGAATCATGTGGTAGCGGTCTTCCATCGTCGGCCGCTGGTAGCTGCCCATCGCCGTGTACTGCGCAATCTGCCGGAAGATCCATGGATTCGCCGCCGCCGCGCGCCCGATCATCACCGCATCGCAGCCGGTCTCCTCTACCATCGCCGCTGCGTCCTCCGGGGTGCGGATGTCGCCGTTGCCGATCACCGGAATGCCCACAGCCTCTTTCACCCGTGCAATCCACGCCCACTGTGCCTGCCCGCTATAGCCCTGTTCGCGCGTCCGGGCGTGCAGCGCCACGGCGTTCAGCCCCTCGGCTTCGGCCATGCGGGCCAGCTCCACGCAAACGATCTGCTGCTCGCTCCAGCCGATCCTGAACTTCACGGTGAAGGGAATCGTCACCGCCCGCCGCACGGCGCGAAAGATCTCGGCAATCTTGGGCAGATCCCGCAGCAACCCCGAGCCGCCATTGCAGCCCACCACGCGCTTGGCAGGGCAGCCCAGGTTCAGGTCCACCGTATCGAAACCCGTCTGCTCCACAATGCGCGCCGCATCGGCAAGGGTGGCCGGGTTGGAGCCGAACAGTTGTGCGCCGATAGGGTGCTCATCATCATAGAACGTCAGGTAGCGCCGCCGCTTGCTCTCCCGCATCCGCGCTAGCCCATCGGCTGACGTAAACTCGGTCATCAGCAGCCCGCATCCCGACTGCGCGTTGGTTACAGCATCCTCGATCTGCGCAATTGCCGATCCCTGATCCCTGATCCCTGTTCCCTGTTCCCTCGTAAACAGGCTGGCGTGGCGAATGAAACGCCGGAAGACCGTATCGGTGACCCCGGCCATGGGAGCCAGCACGGTTGCCGGCCGCACCGCCACCGTTCCCAGGCGCACCTCGGCCGGTACCCGCGCTCCTTCGGGCATCGCGTGCGCCTTGGGATTGTCCCAGTTCTTCTTCACCGTAAAGCCTCTGCGGGCCATGATCCTTGCTGCGCCTCCGGCCGCTCGCTGCCTGCTGCCTGCCGTACTTTGGGTTTCCCGGGCCGGAAGAAACTTGGGCCTCCGCCGTGGCGGAGGCCCAAGGTCCAATCCCGTAACAGCGGCTTGTCTTACTTGGCCGCCGTCGCCTCGCCGGCCTTGGCGTACTTCCGGCGGAACCGCTCCACGCGCCCTGCCGTATCCACCAACCGCTGTTTGCCGGTAAAGAATGGGTGGCAAACCGAGCAGATTTCCAGGTGAATGTCGCCCTTGTGGGTCGACCGGGTCTCAAAATGGTTCCCGCAGGCGCACTTCACCTGCACCGCGGCGTAATGGGGATGAATTTTTTCCTTGGGCATCGACTAACCTTTCCTGCAATGCATATATTGTAGCGGTTTTTCGGCCCGCGTAGCAATCGCGCGCGGTCATTGCGCCAGCGCCTTCTCAATCCCCGCCTCGGCCAGCGGCGTCATCAAGGCGTAACCGGCCGGCAGCGGGTGCACCCCGTCCTTGCTGAGCGTGGCCGGCAGCCCATCCTGTTCGTCCTTCATCGCCGTGTGGTAGTCCACGTACACGTAGCCTTTTTCCGCCGCGTAGCTCCGCATCCAGGCGTTCAGCGCGTCGATCTTCGGCGCCGGCGTCAGCCCCGGGCGCCACGGATAGTCGTACACCGGCATGATCGAGCACAGCACCACCTTGATCCCGTGCGCCGCGGCCATCTCCGCCATGGCTTCCAGGTTGTCCTCCGTCTCTTGGAGCGTCATCGGCCCGGTGTTGCCGGCAATATCGTTCGTCCCGCCCAAAATCACCACCACCTTCGGATCGATATCGATCACGTCCTGGTGGAAGCGCAGAACCATCTGCGGGGTGGTCTGCCCGCTAATCCCCCGGTTGATGTACGGCTTGCCCGGAAACCACTCGTCCAGCTTCCACCCCTGGGTAATCGAGTCGCCCATGAACACCACGCGCTGTTCGCCGGGCGCAGGCGGTCCCAGCGCCTCATCCTCCGCCTTGAACCGGCTGAGAAACGGCCAGTCGTTCTTGATCTGCTCTTCGTGCGTCAAGTGCGCAGGCGCAACCGCCGTTGCCGCGGGCGCCGTCTGCGCTGCTGGCGGCGCCAAAGTGTGTGTCGGCGCCGGCGCCGTGGTCTCCGGAACGGTGCCCGTCTCCTGGGCATTTACTTTCGTTGAAACCAGGACTCCGGCCAGTGCCACTACCATCCACAGCGCGCGCAGCTTCATGCCACTTGTCTCCATCTCTCTCCTGATCTATCCGTGATCTATGCGCGGTTTCATAGCAGCAAGCCGCCAATCGCTCCGCCCGCGCCCGCTCCGATTGTAGGCAATCCCGCCGGCTCTGGGCCATATCCGCTTCAACCATCGCTTACCCCGGCCTTTGCCCGCGCAGCCGCAAAAAAAGAGGGCGGTCAACCATCTGGTTGGCCGCCCCGGCTGTGGCGTTGCGGTTGATCTTATGGCTGGAACCAGGTCGATGTTGTCACCTGGTTATTGTTGCTGTCCGTGGCCTCGATCGACCAGTTGTATGTGTGGCTCGCGTTCAGCGTGCTCTCGGTCGACTTGTTGGTGCCGTCCGTCGGATCCACATCCCACGTCAGCGACGTAGTCGAGCTCGGCAACCCATTCAAACTCGAGTTGCTGCTCGGTACCTCCCAGATCGTGTTGTTGCCGCTGATGTTGTTGTCATTCAGATAGAACTGGAAGACATCGCTGCTGTCCGCCGACGGCACGCTCCAGCTGAAGTTGGGTGTTGTGGTCGAGGTTTCATATGGCGAATTGAGCGTGGCCAGATCGCTCGGACCCACCAGCGTGCTCCCTCCATTCCAGCCCGTTACCTGGCCGGTGATGGTGGAGGGAGTGGAATTCCCCAGGTACCACACCTTGAAGGTATACGTGTCGCCCACAGTCGGCGTCACCCCGTTGAGGCTGTCGCTGATGGACCAGCGTACATTCCCGCAGTCCTGGCAGTAGTTGCTCATGTCGATCGGGTACATGATATTCGGACCCGATTCCAGCTCCACCGCCACCGGAAGCTGGTTCGCCACATTTGCCTGGATGTAGAGGCTGTAACCGGTGAAGCTTCCGCCGCTGTACGTCGAGCTGGTGTAGTCCGTTCCAACGGACACCGTCGCCCCGGTGCTGGGCAGGGTCACGCCGGGCACGGTCGCAGTGCCGCCCGAAACCGTGTAGCCGTTGGAGTTGCTATTCGCGTCGTCCACGTCTCCGGCGTCGATCTGGCCGTCGAGGTTCTGGTCAAGGATTCCGATTGGCACCCATCCCGATCCGCTCGGCACGCTGACCGTGTACGTGTACGTATTCCCGGCAACCGGGCTCGCAACACCGGTGCTAACAGCGATTGTCGGTGCGCCGCCGGTACTGCTGTTCTGGTAGAAGCCCTCGTACAATGGTACGCCGGCGTTGATCGTCACGCCGCTCGGGATGGTGATCGAGCTCGTCACCGACGTGCACATCCCGGTCCCGGGGCATGGTGTTGCCGTGCTCAGGATCTGTGTGGCTGTGCCATTGGTCCACCATGCGCCGCTTATGTGCGTCTGGGTTGCCAGCGTGTTATACGACCGCACCTGGAAGTAGTACGAATCGCCCACCGTGAACTTGTTCGAGCCCGTCAGGATCGCGTTGCTCAGGAACCACACGGTCGCACTCTTGGGGCCAGTGGGTATGAACGTGTGAGTTCCGGCAAGATTAAGGAACTGGTTGCCATCGGTTCCGCCGCCCAGCGTCGAGCTGGTGCTCCAGTTAAGGACGTACCCGTTCGCATCCTCGATCTTGCTGCCGTTCGTCGAGGCCTGGTAGAAGAGCAGCACCCCGTTCGGAATCTGGGTCACTTGAAACTCCGGATTCGCGCTCGGCGTCGTATAGGCCGGGTTCGACAGGTTCACCGCTGTGGAATCCGTCAAAGGCGCCAGGTTAACCGTTACGCTTTGGCTGGTGGCCACCGGATCGGTTGCGTTCTGCACGCCCTGGCCCAGCGTGCTCGGATCCTCCCAGGTCTCCAGCGTATAGTTGTTGCCCGGAGGCACGCCGTTGATCGTGAACGTCCCTCCGCTGGTTGTGCCGGTGGTTGCCAGGCTGGTGCCGGCGACCGCGCCGTTTTCCCCGCAGTAATTGCTGACCAGGTTCAGGTAAATCTGTCCTGCAACTCCGCCGCTATAGTTCACGGTTCCGGAAACCGTGTAACCGAGTGCGGCGCCGAAGTTCTCGTTGGTCAGGTCGTTGGTGCTCACCGTGATGGGCATGCTCGCCGGGTAGAACGCGGATTGGATCCCCGTCCCCGTGTACGATGGCGTGATCGTATAGCTGCCGGCGGCTACGTTCGTGAACGAGAAATTCCCGCTGCTCGTGGTCGTTGAGGCAACCAGACTATTGCCCGGACTCGTGTACAGATTCACCACCGTGGCATCCGGTACGTTCGGGATTGAGGAGTTGCCGCAGTAATTGGTCAGCGCGATACTCCCGCCCACCGTCACGCCCGGGCCGTTCACCGTGATCGACTCGTCGTTGGATGACCCAAAGGTCGCGCCCGTCGTCGTATCCTGCACCTCCACCGTGAAGTTGTTCGTCCCCGGCGTGCTCGGCGCAGTGCCGACGATGCTCACAACATTGCCGGAGGTGCTGAAGCTCAGCCCGCTCGGCAGTCCGGACAATGTCGTAAAGCTGTAACTGCCGCTGCCGCCCGTGGCCGTCACCGTCTCCTGCCCGGCTGTCAAGGTTGCCCCCTCTGCCACGTTCGGCAGATTCGCCGTCAGCTGCAGTTGCGGATACAGCGTCAGCGAGTACGTCTGCGTCGCGGTGGCGTTGGTGCTGTCCTTTATCTGCACCTCAATGCTGAGCACGGTTGTCGTCGTGACGGCGCTCGATGTCACTGTACCCGAAATCGAGTTACTCAGCGTCGTGCTGCTGCCCAGGCTCAATCCATAACTCGCCAATTGGCTTGCGGAGGTCGCGCTGCCGCTCGCGATCGACCATGTGTAGGGGCTAACTCCGCCCACTGCCGTGATACTCCCTGTATAGGAGCCGCCGCCGTACGCATAGGTCGGGCTGAGCGCGGAGGTGGTGATCGCGAACGTCGAGATGGTCACCGAGAAAGTTACCGGCGTCGACGCGTGGCCGTTGCCATCCGTAGCCGTAGCGGCAAAGGTCTCCGTGCCAACGGTGGTTGTAGTGGTGTTGGACACGAGCCCGCCCGAGCTCAGAGCCAGGCCAATAGCCGCCAGGTTGTTGGTTCCGGTAGTGTCTGTCGTCCAGGTGTAGCTTCCGTTGCCGCCGCTCGCCGCGAGCGGCGCGGAATAAGGTTGTCCTGCACCGCCGCCTGGCAGCGGGCTGGTCGTGGTGATGGTCACCGTGCCCTGAATTGTAATGGCGACATCGGCCGTGCCGGTGTGGTTACCGGAGGAGTCCGTCGCCGTCACAATCACATTGGACGTCACGGCCGTATCGGTCGAGTTCGCCGGCGTGCCTTGAATCGCTCCTCCCGTCGCGAGAGTCAATCCATTAGGCAGGGTTGAGCTTGGAGCCGCGGCCCACGTATAGGTGTAGGGTCCGCCCGTGCCGCCGCTCGCCGTGAAGGTCGTGCTCGGCGTCGCGCCGGGATAGTACGTCAGGGTCGTCGGACCGGAGACGCTCACGCCCACATCCACGGTTATCGTGTAGGCCGCGGTCTGGGTATTGTTGGCGGAGTCGGTCACCTTCAGCGTAAAGCTGGCCGGTGATGCTACTGTCGTGGGTGTTCCGGTCAGCGTCGTTGTCGCGCCGGTGGTCGTGCTGAAGTTCACCCCCGCAGGCAGCGCGCCGCTGGAAACCGTCCAGGTATACCCGCTGCCGCTCCCGCCGGAGGCGGTGATGTTGCCGCTGGTATAGGACGAGCCCGTGTAACCCGTTGCCAGGGCTCCGGGGCTCGGGGTGATGGTGATGCCTGCATCCACCGTGATGGTGAAGTTCGCGCTCGCCGTTGCGGTGGACGAGTCGGTCACCGTCGCCGTCACGTTGTACGGGCCGTTAGCCGTCGGCGTGCCGATGATCTGGCCGCTCGAGTTGATGCTCAGTCCCGGAGGCACGCTCGAACCGCCCTGTGCCGTCAAGCCCCAGCCGGTATACGTGCCCGAACCGCCCGACGCGGCCAGCGTGGCTAGCGGCGTTGTCGTGGTGTAGGCCGTTCCGTTGTACGCGGTCAGATTCGCCTGAGGTGTAACGGTCAGCACCGGATAGCTCACCGTGATGGAGTATTGCTGCGTCGCAGTGTCTCCGTACGCGTCCTGGGCTTCCGCCGTGAAGGTCCACGGCGATCCCGCAACCTCTCCGGCCGTCGGCGTTCCGGTAATCACGCCGGCCGCACTCATGCCCCAGTTCGAGCCCGTCGGCAGGGATCCCGCGGATACCGTGTAATGCAGCGCGCCTGCGCCGCCTGTAGCCGTCACCGCGCTGGCATACGCCGTCCCCACCGTCGCCGCAGCCGTCGGCGGCGCTCCAAACGTGATCGCAGGCGCGGGATTGATGGCCAAGTCCAACGTCTCATGGGCGGTCATGGGATTGGGTGAGCCGGAGTCGGTCACATCGAAGAGGATGTTGGGGTCCACCGCGCAGGATGCCGTGAGCGGGCCAGTGCTTGTGATCAGGCCTCCCGAGGTCATGCTCAGGCACGCCGGCAGTGGGAATGGGCTGGCGGCGTCCACCGTCCAGGTGTAAGGGGGGGTGCCAGTTGTGGTGGTCAGTTGCACCGAATATGCTGTCCCCACTTGGCCCGCCAGAGTCCCGCCAGGCCCGCCAGTCCATGTCGGGGAGACCGCCAGCTGCACCGGCACCGTGATCCTAAATGTCCCCGTCTTGGTCGCGTCCGCAACCGAGGTCGCCGTCACCGTCACGGTCAGTGCGGAGGTTGGAATTGCCGGCGCCGTATAGACCGCTGTCGTCGCGGTCTCGCCCGATAATGTTCCGCCACCGCTTACGCTCCAGGTCACGCCGCTCGTGTCGTTGGCCACCGTCGCGGTTAAAGTCAAGGTATCGGTCCCGTCGACGACCGTCAGTCCGCCTGTGCTTGCGATGGATACCGTGATGGCGGGCGAGCTGCCGCCACATCCGGAGAGCCCAAGTACCGCTGTGAACATTGCGAACAACAATCCAATAAGCAAAGAACCTCTGCGGAACATAGAGCCTCCGAGATGCATTTTTAAGGTGACGCCTGATTACTCCGGTTGCGCGTGATTGTCAATCACGCTTTCGGTTAATCTTTTGTCATTCTCGCGGAAGGGATCAATCAAGATAGCTTTTGTGCGTGTTACGGAAGGTCTTAGAACCTGTTGCAAAACTGCTGCGGGCAAGGATCAGGGGCTGAAGCCCAGGTTGATTTTGCTGCGATTTCGGCACGAGACCCACCCACTGGGTGGGTTCCCCGGTCGTGCCCTTTCGCGCTCGATGCTCCGAATTCGAGTTTTTCAACAGGTTCTAGAGCATTTTCGGAATACATGTAGACTTTTTGAGAGCCGTAGCAGGTGGCTTTTTCTTCCACCCCGACGACGAAGACCTGTCGTCGGGGACCCCGGCGGAAAAAGCCACCTAAGTGCGTGGCTTCGGTCTACAGCAATTCCGAGAATGCTATAAGGCCAATTTTGGCCCCAAAACGGCCCTCAACTACCCCTAAACTGCCCGAAAACGCCCCAAACCGGCCGTTTGCCAAACGATGTTAACTTGTTATTTTTCATATAGATAATCCATTCTTCGCGACAAAAACGACGATCTACAGGTGGACATATTGGGGGGGAGGGGGCTATGTAGATGGTACGGACTGGTACGGACCGGCCACATAGCTGACAGATTGGACTGGGGAGATGGCTGACATGAAGAGTTTCCTCCAGCATCAGTGTGCAACAGAAGGGGGAAATTATCCGCAAACGCCTGGCGCGCTGACGGGACGCGGAAAGAAGGTTCATCGATAAGACTGAAGTCGTGCCCTGACGCTTCTTGCCGCTCCGGTTGAGTTTCTCCGCAGCCTGTGAAGTCGTGCCCTTTCGCGCTCGATGCTCCGAATTCGAGTTTTTAAACAGATTCTTATAGAGGGAATGATGAATAATTGTTCATCTGTCAGTGAGTTAACAGGATGTCTCGAATCGGGATTGCTTCTCTGCCCCTGCCCGAATCGGGCGTCTTTTCCACAACAGTGTGGCCGGAACGCACCGCCTTGCCGGCGCATGGGTTGCGCTACGCTTGAAGCAGATGAATACCTGTTCGATCTGTGATGGAGTCGGCCTGGTGCGGGTGGTCAACGAGGCCGGTCAATGGGTCTCTCGCCCCTGCGAGTGCCAGGACGTGGTGCGCGAGGAGCGGCGCCTGGCCGCCGCCCACATCCCCGAGCGTTATCGCTATTACACCCTGGACGGCTATGAGACCGCCTTCCGCGGCGCCGACCCCTCCCTGGGCCGGGCGCACCTGACCGCCCGCCGGTTCGTCGAGTCGTACCCGGTGGATACTGCCGGCAAGGGGCTCCTCTTCACCGGCTCCGTCGGCGTCGGCAAAACTCATCTGGCTGTCGGTGTGCTGCGCCGCCTCATCCAGGAGCGGGGCGTGAAAGGTCTCTTCTGCGATTACCGGGAGCTGCTCAAGAGCATCCAGAACAGCTATAACCCCCAGGTGCAAACCACCGAGCTGGAACTGCTGAAACCCGTCTTTGCCGCCGAGGTGCTGGTGCTCGACGACCTGGGCGCGCAGAAGCCCAACGAGTGGGTCTGGGATACGGTGGCCCTGATCCTGAATACCCGCTATAACGACAAGCTGACCACCGTCATCACCACCAACTATCCCGATCTGCCGGCGGCCGGCAGCGGCCTCTCCGATCCTGAGCGCGCGGCGCGCGAGCAGACCCTGGGCGACCGCATCGGCGACCGCATGAGGTCCCGGCTGGCGGAGATGTGCGTCCGCGTGGAGATGAGCGGGGAAGACTTCCGCCAGACCGTCAAGCGCGCCCGCTTCGGTTGAAAACCTCGCACAGCATCCACTTTGCTCTCTCTGAATCCGTGCGCCGCGCCGCCGGAAAAGCCTGCGCTTCCGGCCGTTCATCGGCAATCTGCGCGGGTTCACGCCCGATCCTGGCTGCCGGTCCGCCCCTGTGCAGGCCGGACGGCGTTCCCGTCAGTATGCCCACAGGCTGACCAGCAGCAGAATCATGGCCAGTGCAGTCAGGGCAGGATAAACCATATCGGAGGGACGGGAATTCATCGGCGCTTTCCCAGTTGCTGGTTGGGGCGTTTGCGCTGCGTGTGGCGGCGTCTGCATCGCTGGCCTGCCTTTCAATTATGTTCAGTACGGGTTACGCGATCGTTCGCACGCTGATTCAATGAGCAATTTTCGTGCCGACTCGGGTCTGCTTCATTGTTTCGATGCAGCCTGCGCGTCCGCGATCCACAATGCGATTGAAGAATCTTGTTTTTCCCCCCGGATTGGGTTTCCCCGTTTACCTCATCGACTCAACGCCTCAATGATGCATCGATTTGACTGAAACAGGACAGGGCTGGGGAATCCTTTCGTAACGGGTGTAAAATTTCGCTCGTGAGCACTGGTCCGCAACTTGTCCCTTCCGTCGAGCCGCGGGAACGGAATTGGCTGCCGCTGGCCATCGCCGCCGCCATCGTCCTGGTGGTGACCGCTGTCGTCGTTGGGGTTCTGCAGCACGGAAAGCCGGCCGTGACCGTGACCCCGATCTCCGCGCCCACCGATCCCTATGCGGCCAATCTGCCCATCTCCGGCCTGGCCATGAGCGAGGCCTCCAACCTCACCGGCGGCAAGGTCACTTATCTGGACGGCCGCATCGCCAACACCGGCTCCCGCACCGTCACCGGCATCACCGTTCAGGTCCTTTTCCGCAGCTTCACCCATGAGGTGGCGCAGAACGTGACCATGCCGCTTCGCTTCATCCGTACGCGCGAACCGTATGTGGATGTCGAGTCGGTTTCCGCCGCCCCGCTCAAGCCCGGCGACCAGCGGGACTTCCGCCTTATCTTCGACGCCGTCTCCGAGGACTGGGACGGCGCCTACCCGGAGATTCGCATCATCCACGTTGAATCCCGGTAGCCCGCCTTGCGCACTCGCTCCCACCTCTTTACCGCGTAGAAACTTCCCGGGCTGGTAATAATTACACGATTCCTGCCCGTACGATCGTCTCACTCTATCTCCCAGCCGCCGGATTTTCCTTCCTAACATAAAGAATCAAAACGATATACATCATTCCTCGCCGGCAAGACCAGTTTGGCACGGCCAGTGCTGTTACCAAGGGCGTTGGCAGATGCGGAAATGCGCCAGAGCCGCTTCGGCCCAACAGGAATCACGAGGATTGGACCCGTCATGAGCAGCAAATCACCTGTTCGTCACTTACTCCCCTGCCAGTTGGCAGTTCTTGCGCTGGCATCCGCGGTTGGAATCCCCGCGTTCGCCCAGCAGACGCAGTCAGCCTCCAACTCCAAGAACACCTCTCCGTCGACTTCACTGAGCACCCCTCCTTCGGCGCAGCAACAGTCCTCCCCCGACGCAGCACCGTACGTGCCTCCGCCGAAGGAGGGGTTCTGGGGACACGTGAATCCCTTTGCCCGCAAAAAGTGGGTGAAGAGGCAGACCGACCCCATCAATGACCGGCTCGGCGAGCTGGATCAGGTCGATGCGAGCAATGCAGCAAAGATCAAAGATGTGGATGCCCGGGCCCAGGCCGGCATCAACCACGCCCAGTTCACGGCCGACGCGGCCAGCAAGACAGCGATCACGGCCGGCAGCGTGGCGGAGGAGGCAGACTCGACGGCGCAGGGCGCAGCCAGCCATGTCAGCCAGTTGAACACGAAGGTCAGCGGCTTGGATCAGTACCAGCAGGTTTCCGTGGTGAACGTTGACTTTCATTCTTCGTTGCCGATCTTGTCGGCGGCAGACCGCAGCCAGCTCGACGATCTGGCGGCCAATTTGACCGGCCGCGAGGGTTACATCCTGGAGATCGAAGCGCACTCTCCCGCACCCGGCAGCGCTGGCATCCAGAGCTCCGAGCGTCTGGCTGAAGAGGTGGAGCGCTACCTCGTCACGGAACATCAGATTCCCATCTACCGGATGCACGCAGTCGCCCTCGGCAATGCCCAGGACGCCACGGCCGGTGGCGGCGACAGTGATCGAGTCCGCCATTCCAGCGTGCAGATTCGGTTGATGGAAAACAGTTTGGCGGCCCAGGGAACCACGCCCCCCCATGGCATGGCTTCCGCAGCAGGCGCGGAACAGCCGTAAGGCTGCACAGCCCCGCCCCCGAGGCTTTCTTCTGCTCCTACGGCCCCCAGCCGTTTGGCCGCCAATCAAACTCTCGTAACGCGAGAGAACCAAGGCAACTTGGCCCCCGTCATAAGCGGGGGCCGATTTTTGTCTGCCTGCCTCTGCTTCACCCCTTCGCCATGAGTTGCTCCGGCCTCAGAAAAATGGCATAAAGCATTTCTCCTTCCGATGTGCACCAGAGCCAATGCACTCAAGCGCCGATTTCAACAAGAAATCGGCGCCGTGAAAAATGCCGGAAAAGGGCTAGATCTGAAGGAGAAATGCCTTAGGATGGTCCCTGCAAGAAGGACGCGGCTCCCAGCCGTCGTGGAGGAATCGCATGCCCATCAATCGCCGCCAATTTATGCAGAGCGGATCCGCGCTCGCCGCCCTGCAAACCCTCGGCCAGCGTTCCTCCCTGGGGGCGCTGGCCGCCAGTCCCGCCGCAACCGCAATTGACGCTGGCCGCATGGCCTATTCCCCCGCAATCTGGATTCGTCCCTACGTCTCGCTGGTTGCGTATTCCTCCTCCGCAGTCGCCTGGCTGCAGATCGATCTCGGTTCCGCGCGCTCGATCGACGGCGTGCGCCTCTATTCCGCCTTCAATCCCAACAGCGGACTCGGCGCCGGCTATGGGTTCCCTCGGCGCTTCAAAATTGAATCAGCGAATGATCCCTCCTTCGCCAGCCCACAGCTCCTCGTCGATTGCACCGCCTCCGACTTCGCCAACCCCGAGAGCCACATCACGGAGTTCTCCATCCCCCCTGTCTCAGAGCGCTACCTCCGCCTCACTGCCACGCGGCTGAGCCCCGCGCGCGATGGCATCGGTTACACCCTCGCGCTCAGCAAGATCGATGTCCTCTCCGGCGGCAGCGATGTGGCCGCCCGCTGTCCGGTCACCGGCGACCCAGCCTACGCCAACCAGAAAGATCTCCAGCAGGTTACGCGTCCCGCGCGTCCCATGGGCGAGGGCATCCACACCGATAACCCAGAGAACGTCACTCCCGCCAGCCACTGGCGCACCGTTCCTTTTCAGGCCCAGACGCCGCTCTCCGGCGTCAGCCTGAAGGGCGGGCTCTTTCATCAGGCCCTGGAAAACAACATCACCTACCTGCTCACCTCGTTCTCCGTGGACGAGATGCTGCGTCCCTTCCGCGAGCGCGCCGGCAAGCCCGTCACCGCCGGCCTGCGTGACCCCATCGCCTTCTGGGATACCGATCTGCCCGGCTCCAGCGCTGGCCGTTTCCTCATGGGCGCCGGCAACACCCTCCGCTGGCGCGAGCACGCCCAGCTCCGCGCCTGGATGGACGCTCTCGTCGACGGCATCGCCGACTGCCGTCAGCCCAACGGCTACATCATGGCCTATCCCGAGGACACCATCCTCCACTCCGAGCGTGGCGGCTACACCCGCTCTTGGGTCACGCAGGGCCTCATTGAGGCGGGCTACGCCGGCAACGACAAAGCCTTCCCCCTGGTGCGCGGCTTCTACGACTGGTTCGACCAGTGCGCCTGGCTGCCGCAGATGCTGCGCGGCGGCACGCAGGGTGTTCAGGGCATGATTGCCAGCACCCGCACCTACTTCACCCCCATCGGCAAGCCCGAGGACATTCAGGTCATCCAGCGCTACTACCAGGAGAACTACTGGCTCGACGGCCTGACCCGCCGCGACCCCGCCCTCGTCTGGCAGTACCCCTACGACCGCCCCCACAACTACCTCGTCACCGACTTCGAGGCCTATCTCGACATCTACCGCGCCACCGGCAATCAGCGCTACCTCGACGCCATGCTCGGCGCCTGGGACCTCTTTCATGACCACTGGGAGCACGTCGGCGGTTCCATGGCCATCACCGAGTTCGGCCAGTTCCCGCCCGATTCCTATCGCCTCGCCGCGCAGATGCCCTTCTGCGAGACCGGAGAAACCTGCGGCAGCGTCTTCTGGACGCGCTTCAACCAGCGCCTCCACCTCCTCTATCCCGAGCAGGAGAAGTACGTCACAGAGATTGAGAAGTCCATCTTCAACGTCGGCATCGCCAACCAGGTCGGCTCGCGCGGCATCATCTACCACGCCCGCCTCGTCGGTATGAAAGGCGATCTCCCCGTCCCCCTCTGCACCAACTCCTGCTGCGAGGGGCAGGGAACGCGCCTGCTCGGCTCGCTCCCCGAGTACATCTACTCCGTCGCTCCCGACGGCCTCTACGTTGACCTCTTCGCCCCCTCCACCATCACCTGGACCCAGTCCAAAACGGAGATGAAAGCCTCTCTTTCCTGCGAGTTCCCGACAAAACATGATGTAAGCCTTGAACTTACGGCCTCGCGCCCTACACCGGCAAAGATCCGCATCCGCGTTCCCACCTGGGCCGCCGCTCCCATGCCGATCCTCGTTAATTCCGAAGCCGCTGTCACCGGCGCGCCCGGCAGCTACGTCACCCTCGACCGCACCTGGTCAAGCGGCGACACGGTGCGTTTCACGCTCCCCATGCAATTGAAGCTCACCCGCTACACCGGCCTCGACCAGATTCCCGGCCACCAGCGCTTCGCCCTCGAGTACGGTCCCATCCTGCTCGCACTCATCGGCTCGGACTCTGCCGTCCTCACTGCGCCGGCGGGCCGGCCGCACGAGGCCATCCTCGACCTCATTCACCAGGACCCCGACCGTCCTCTGCACTTCACCATCGACGGCCACCCCCATTTCACCTACATCCCCTACTGGCAGGTCGTCACTGAGCCATTCACCTGCTTCCCGGTCATCGACCGCGCCTGAGAATCCCCGGGTCCGGAGTGGGCTCAGGGCCGGGTTCCCGAAAGGCGTGCGGCCTTCGAAGCTGTGCAGAATTTTCCTCAGCGCCCGACCCGGAAAGGCGAGTTGCAAGCCGCCGGCAGCTTCGCGTAATGTGCCTACAGGTTGGAGCCTCTGATGCGCCCTTCTGATTCCCCGGAAGAAGACGCAGCGGCTGCGGCTAAGCCAGATCGGACCGAGTTCGCTCAATCCGCGCTGGAGAACCTGTTTGAAATCTCTCCCGACGCGATCTTTGTTACCGATGCCCAGGGGGTAATCCGGGGAGCGAACGTGTGCGCTGCCGAGCTGTTCGGTTACAACCAGATTGAATTTTTTGGCAAGTCCATTGAGGATCTGGTCCCTTCGCGCTTCCGCATGCGCCATCCCGCCCACCGGGAAAACTTCAATGCCCACCCCCCGCGCGCGCCGCATGGGCGCGGCGCTGAATCTCTTTGGCCTGCGCAAAGATGGCACGGAATTCCCGGTCGACATCATGCTCAAGCCGGTGGAAACCTCCTCCGGCTCCGTCGTTTTGAGCTTTGCACGCGATATCTCCGAGCAGCGCGCCATTCAGGAAGAACTCCGTCGCAACGACCTGCAACTCCGGTCCGTGCTCGAAAGTGTTCGCGACTATGCCATCTATCTGCTCGACCGCGACGGATGCGTGATAACCTGGAATCCCGGCGCGGAACGCATCAAGCAGTACACCTCCGAAGAGATTCTTAGCCTGCATTTCTCCCGGTTTTTCACCGCGGAAGACCGGGACCGCGGCCGGCCCACCGAGCTCCTGCGCCTCGCCGCCGAGCGCGGGCGCATTGAGGACGAAGGCTGGCGCATCCGCAAGGATGGCTCGCGCTTCTGGGCCGATATTGTCCTCTTCTGCATCCGCGACGATGCCGGCCAGATCACCGGCTACGCCAAAGTGCCCCGAGACTTCACTGACCGCGAGCGTGAGGAAGAGGCGGTGATGCTGCAGTCGAGCAGCGCTCTGCTGGCCAATATGGATGGCCTAGTTTACCGGCGGGGGCAGGAGGGGTTTTAGGGGCTTGAGGTCGACGCGGACCATTTTGAGGCCGAGGATTCGGCGCTCGAACTCGCCGCGGAGGCGGGCGAAGAGCGGTGCTTACTGCTCGTATTGGAAGAGACTGACTTGGCTGACGATGAAGTAGCTCTCCTTGCCGGCCATAGAGAACCACCTCTCCCGAGCACCGCTTACCCTGCCGCGGCGGACCTGCTGCAGCCTGCGTGGTAGACCGTTGCAAAACGCCCTGAATGGCCGCGCGTCCAGGAACGTCGATCAGCAGCAGATCTCATTCCCCGGCAGGTGAACACGAAGGCCGCACCTCATCTGCTACACTAGATTTCGTCGTTGGGATGGCGGTTGCAGGGTTCGGCGTGGTGTCCACCTGGTGTCGACCTGGTGTCCGGGATAGACCCGCAATCGAGTCCAAACCAGCGAAGGGGTAAATTGGGGCGAAGAGGGCGAAGGCATCGAAATCGCTCATTCTATGTAGCATAAATTCAGGTTGTTCAAAAACAATCTGGGGACGTAGCTCAGTTGGTCAGAGCGCTGCCCTGTCACGGCAGAGGTCGCGGGTTCGAGCCCCGTCGTCCCCGCCATGAATCTAAAGGCCTTAGGTTCATGGGTGACCCCCAAAAGACAGAGGTCTCGGGTTTGATATGGGTGCAATAAGCACCCTACTCCGCGATTTGTGGGTGTTTTTCATCCTGCGTTTCACCCAGATTCGGAACCATCATCCTTACAACCTTGCTTTGTGCGGCCCGCTTATTCGAGGTCGTCGCCTGCGTGTACACCTCAAGCGTGATCCTGCTATTCGCGTGCCGTAGAAGCTCCTGAACGGTCTTCACGTCTTCCCCATTCGCCTTGAGCAGTGTGCTGAAGGTATGGCGGAAGGTGTGCCAACCGATTTGTTTGTGAATACCGTTTGCTTTCGCAACCGGCCGGATATGGCGTTTCATAAGATTGTCGGGCCAGTACGGTTGCTTGCCCTGCATGGACTCACTGGCGAAGACATAATCATCATTCAGTTGATACGTGCTCTGGCGACGCCAGCGCAGCAGGTCCTCCGCCATATAACTATCGAGCGGAACCGGCTTGGCTGACGCTTCCGTCTTGCAGTCGCCCACCACCTGATGCCAGATTGAACGAGTCACACTGAGTTCAAGGTTATCGAAGTCTACATCCCGCCAGCGCAAGGCCAGGAGTTCGCTTACGCGAAGCCCAGTCCCTGCGTCCAGCAGTGCGAGCGTTCGTTCTCGAACGCCGAGCTTGCTGAGCAGTAGTTGAATTTCGGCGAGTTCGAGAACATCAGGAATCCGCTCGCGCTTGGCGCTTTGCCGAACGAGCTTGATCGGATTTCGATCGGCCCATTCGTATCGCATCGCGTGAGTGAAAAGTGCGCTCATGAGGTTTCGAATCTTGGCTCGTGTGTCCTTCGCCCGCTGCAGGACCTTGACATCGGCCGAGTGGGGCGATGTGTCCTGCTGGCCGGGCGCCTCTTTCTTGTTGAGCAGCTCCCAGCCCATAGCCGCAAGCACCAGGCCTCCGGCCAACTGCACGACCGGAAGCGAGATTCCAAAGAGACGGAGCACAATGGCGCCGGTTAGGTCCATGGCGAGGAGAAACAGGCCGGTGCTGATGGCGATGCGCCGGGCCAGCATGGTGAAGACGCGGCCGGGCGCGGCGCCCACCATGCCTAGGAAAACCAGCGAGGATCCCACCGGATTGATGACCGGGAGGAGAGCGCCGACGGACAGCGCAAAGAATTCTGCAAACAAACCCATGCGAACTCATTTTACGGCGAGCCACGCGGCGACGCAGAATGCATTGTGCCGGGCGCGCGCGGACGCGGGCGCTTGCTTGACAAGCCGATGCAGTGAGAGGGATTTTGGAAGTTGCTTAACGTCAGCAGGATGGTTCCTCGCAGGAAACAGATCTTCGGAGGTTTCAGGCGCCTTTGATTCGGCATTCGGCCACCGGCATTTGCGCGTTTATTATTCTCTGTTTCATCGGGGCCGCTGCGGCAGCCGAGCAAAGCGCAGCGCAAGCTAATCCTGCCAGCGCGCCGCCGGTCGCCGTGGTTACGCTGAACGGCAAATCGCTGTTTACCGTGCAGGGCGTACTCTCGTTTCCCGCCGCGTTGCGGGCAGTGGCGAACCTGCAAGGGCTTTTAGGTGGGATAGCGGGCTTGTTGCGGGTGCCTGCCGCATGCAATGCCGAACGGCTGCTCCATGCGATGATTTATTTTCGGTGAAGGCAACGAACCTTTTGCGAGCGGATAGAGAGCGCCTTTACGATGCAATGGTCGCATGCAATGCTGAGAAAGGATTTGGTTCGCAGCTCCATTCGCCAGGGTGGGCGAGGGGTGCGAATTTTAGCCATACCGGACTCAACGCGGTGTTCTGTCCGAAGCTGGCAGCGGTAATCTAACGAAAATATGGGGTGACAACATGAAGCGCATTTTCGTTTTTTCATTAGCCCTGGTTCTTTCCGCTTTTCCCGTTGCTATGCCGGGGCAAGGTCAGACAACGACGGTTTGGGAGATTGGAAAATTCGATCAATCCTTCCGGGAATTCAAGGCCAGCCCAAGCGGTCATGTGGTGTATCAGGTGGGAAAGAGCGATTGGGCGCAGGATTGGCCCAGCCAGGAACAAGCCGGAGCTGCTTACGAGATCCGCTTCGATCTGGATTCCACGCCGCAGGGCGTATTCTCGCTGAAGATATCCCTGCTCACCGGTTTTTTCAGGGTTCCTGATATGCAGGTTGAAATCAACGGGCACACGGGGATCTATCTCGTGCGGCCCAGGCCGCTCTACACGGGCGATAGCTCGGTCTGGGATTTGATCACAATTGAGCTTCCCGCGAAGTACATGGCCAGGGGCGAGAACCGCCTGGTGCTAACGCCGGTGAGTATGCAGGCGGCCGGGACGGGGCCGGCCGCGCCGACGGCATCCATTCGCTACGATTTCATCGGTCTGAGCAATGATTCTCAGGCAGCCTATTCCCCGGACGAAGTTCGCGCCGATGTGGTTCCCACGGTCTTTTACCAGCAACAACAGGGCAAGCTGGTTGAACTGGTGGATGCGTACCTGCGCTTCGGGCAAGCGAATCCGGCCGGCGAGGCGGTGCTCACCTTGAATGGAATGAGGTACCGCGCCGAGGTTTCCGCCAGGAGCGACCTGGGCGAGGAACGGATTGAGTTTAAGGTTCCGGAGTGGCAAGGGACGACAACGGCGAATCTGGAAGTTACCGCGGGAACACAGCATACCTTCCACGTGCCCTTGACCGCGGAGCGTAAGTGGACGGTGTTTGTTGTGCCGCACACGCACGTAGACATCGGGTATACGGACTATCAGGGAAAGGTGGCGGAAAATCAGGCGGAAACACTTCTCAAGGCGGCTGATCTGATCCAGAAATATCCCGAGTTCCGGTTCGCAACGGACGGCTCGTGGAACCTGCAGCAACTGATGGAGACGCGACCGCAGCCGGAGCGGGATGAGGTGCTTGGGTTGATCCGTGCGGACAAGATCGGAATGCCGGCTGATTACTTCAACTTATTGACGGGGTACGCATCCCTGGAGACACTCTACCGCTCGCTCTATTACACGAAGAACTTATCCCGCGAGTATCACCTTCCTTTTAACTACGCCACAACGACCGATGTTCCAAGTTATACCGGAGCTTATCCCTCGGTGCTGGCGAGCTCGGGAATCAAGTACTGGGCAGTGGGCGCAAACCAGGACCGCGCGCCGGTTCTGGCGCACGAGCAATGGAATGAAAAGTCTCCATTCTGGTGGGAGGGTCCGGACGGGAAGAAGGTTCTGTTCTGGTACTCGTGGGGCTATTCGCAGATAGGCCGCTTCTTTACCCTCGAACCGACTAATGCGCTGATCCGCGCATCGTTCCCGTTGGTTCTGGCTCCGTATGACAGGCCCGGGTACAAGCCGGACGCTGTGTTGATGTATGGAGCGCAGGGTGAGAACACGGCGTTGCACCCGCAGCTGGCAACTTTCGCCAGCGCGTGGAACCAGGCATATGCGTATCCCAAGCTGCGCTATTCCACATTTGCGGACTTCTTCAGCTATATCGATCAACGTTATGGCGGCAAGCTGGCGACTTACAAGGGAGATATGGGACCGTACTGGGAAGATGGCATCGGCTCCGATGCATTCTATGCAGCGGAGGACCGGCAAAACCAGAGCGATGCGCTGTCAGCGGAGACCGTCTCCACGGCGGCTTACCTGATGAATCGCGATTTCCATCCGCCTAAGGCGGAGGTGGACGATGCGTGGAACAACATTCTGCTATTTGCCGAGCACACCTGGGGCGCGGGCAACTCCATCTCCCAGCCCGATAGCCAGGAAGCCGTGAAGCAACTGGCGATCAAGGACGACTATGCAACGCAGGCCCAGTTTGAGCTGGAGGACATCACCGACCGCTCTCTCTACCAGTTGGCGCGGCAGATTCGGATTCCCAGCGGAACGATCGTGGTCTTCAACGGACTCAGCTGGAAGCGCGACGCCCTAATCGAAGCCGATCTGCGCAGGAATCAAGAGCTGGTCGATCTGACTACCCATGAGAGTGTTCCGCTGGAACTGATGTGGAGCAAGGAAGGCTTTGATCATGTGCGGTTTCTGGCCAGCGATTTGCCCGCGGTTGGTTACAAGTGCTTTCAGATTCGGCCGCTGCCCAAGGCGGTAACTGCGCTTGCGCCAGCCGAGACAAAGTCGGTAATCGAGAACCAGTATTACCGGATCACCATCGATGCCGGAAGCGGCGCGGTGCAGAGCGTCTTCGACAAGCAGCTGCAGCGGGAAATTGTCGATACGCGCAGCCCCTATCGATTTGGCCAATATCTCTACGTGAGCGGCGGCGATCCCCTGGGCGACGGTCAGACCCAGATGATTCATGCCTTCAAAGGGCTTCCCTTCGGGGAGCTGACCATTCATCCCGCGACGAACGGCGAATATCTCGGCACGCAGAAGACGCCGTGGGGTTTTTCGATCAAGTTGCGCAGTTCCGACGTATATACTCCAGAGATTGGCCTGGAGATTCTTCTCTACGACAATGAAAAGAAGATCGAATTCCGCTACAGCGTGCAAAAGACCTATACAACGGCAAAGGAGGCGGTATATTTCGCCTTTCCCGCGGCCATCGACCGCCCGGAATTTACCTACGCAACGCAGCAGGGGTGGATCGATCCGTCGCGCGATATGCTGACGGGCGCAGGCCTGGAGTGGTTCAGCGTTCAGAAATGGATGGCTGTGCACGACTCGGGCTTGGCTGTGGGCATCGTTCCCCTCGATGTATCGCTGGCCAGCTTCGGGGACATCAATCGCGGAGAATGGCCCGGGGTTTTTGCTCCTAAGACAGCGACCATCTTTTCCTATGCAATGAATAACTATTGGCACACGAACTATCGAGCCGGGCAGGGTGGAACATTCACCTTCCGATACGTGGTTACGAGTGCGCAGCGTTTGGATCCGGCTGCCTTAAGCCGCGTGGGCTGGGAGAGCATGGAAGCGCCGGTGCTGGACACGGTTGCCAACCAGGATAAAGTGGGCAATCCCGATGAGCCGCTGCCGGCGGAGGGCACGAGTTTTCTTGCGGTCGATGCTCCGAACATCGTGCTCGTGACCTGGAAGCTGGCGGAGAATGGCGAGGGAACGATCCTGCGCCTTCAGGAGACGGCGGGCGAGACGACGGAAGCTACTGTCCACCTTCCGCACGGAGGAGTCCATTTCGCCAGCCTGTGCAACGCGGTAGAGGACAACCTGCACGACCTGGCGGTCACCAACAACCAGATTCATCTGACGTTTCAACCGCATGAAGTTCTGACGGTGCGGCTGACGCCGTGAAACATGGGTGCGGGAACCCGCAAGGCGCCGCGCCGGTTGGCAAGGACAGGGTGCGGCCTGAGATGTGGCCGCTAAAAGCCGGTGCTATTCGCCGGCCTTCGAGTGCGGCTATCGAACTAACTAATCGGCTCCGGCATTGTTGAGGTTCGGTAAATGCTTGTCTTCGGCCAGAACCGTGCCCTATAAAGGCGTTCGATGTCGAGGCGAACGGCGGCGGCCGGCGCGACAGGGCCTTCTTTCCGCTTTGATTTGCCCATTCGTTCCTATATTTATTTATGGCGGAGAGAGTGGGATTCGAACCCACGGTACTCGTTAAAGTACACACGCTTTCCAAGCGTGCGCCTTAAACCACTCGGCCATCTCTCCGGGGGGTGGTTGACTACTTGAATGTAACACAGCGATGGGACCGGATTCGGGCGCGGAGCGGGGCCGCGCGACGGGGAAAAACCAGAGGCGGACGCGCTCGGGTGAAACCGTTTACTTGGCCCCGGCAACTGGATTATAGTTTCGCTTTGCCCGCCGCGCGGCGCATTTCAAGGGCTGTGCGGCGAGGATTCATCGGAAAGAGGGATCCCTTATGGGTGTTCTTTCGCGTCGTGATTTGCTTTGGTCTGGAATGGCGCTGTCTGCGTCGTCATTTTTGGCGGGAAAGGCGGCCTGGGGCCGGAGTCCCGCGGCGATGGCGGCGGGGGATGCGCAGGCTGGATCGGCCGAGGCGCTGGCCGCTGCTGCGCCGCGCGAGCGGCTGCTGATGGATTTCGGGTGGAAGTTCAAGTTTGGCAACGGGTGGGACCCGGCGAAGGACCTGGGATTCGGGATTAACCAGGGGGATTTCGCCAAAACCGGCGACTTCCGGTTTGCCAAGGTGGGGTTTGACGACAGCCAGTGGCGCGGGCTGAATTTGCCGCACGATTGGGCCATCGAATTGCCGTTTGTGTGGGATCCGGAGCTGGCCTCGCACGGGTTCAAGCCGCTGGGACGGCGCTATCCGGAGACCAGCGTGGGCTGGTACCGGCGTTCCTTTGAGATTCCGGCGAGCGACGCGGGGCGGAGGATTGCGATTGAGTTCGACGGGGCCTTCCGCAGCGTGCTGATCTTTGTGAACGGCTGCTTTATCGGGCGCAACGACAACGGGTATGCGCCGTTCCGCTTCGACCTGACGGATTTTCTGGCCTACGGGGCGACCAACTACATTGCGGCGCGGGTGGACGCGAGCTTCGGCGACGGATGGTTCTACGAGGGCGCGGGGATCTACCGTCATGTGTGGCTGACGAAGACCGACGCGTTGCACCTGGGCAAGTGGGAGAGCACGGTGCGGCCGGAGGTGGAGGGAAACCGGGCTACGCTGACGCTCGATACAGTGGTCGAGAATCAGGGCAGGCAGACGGAGACGGGGAAAGTGCGCTGGGAGATTGTGGATGCAGCGGGCAAGACCGTGGCCACCGCGGAGGCCGCGCAGCAGACGATCGACGTGGACGGGACGGCGCGGTTCAGCGCGTCCGCGAGGTTGAGCGATCCGGCGCTGTGGTCAGTGGATGAGCCGAACCTTTACACCGCGCTGGTGAGCCTGGAGACCAACGGCAGCACGCGGGACGCGGAGCGGGTGCAGTTCGGCGTGCGCACGGCGGTCTTTACCGCGGACAAGGGATTTTTCCTGAACGGGAAGCCGATCAAGATTCAGGGCACCTGCAACCACCAGGACCACGCGGGGGTTGGGGCGGCGCTGCCGGACCGGCTGCAGGCCTTCCGCATCGCCGTGTTGCAGGGGATGGGCTGCAACGCGGTGCGGACTTCGCACAATATGCCGACACCGGAGTGGGTGGACGCCTGCGACCGTATGGGCATGATGATGATGTGCGAGACGCGGCAGATGAGCTCGAGCCCGGAGGGACTGGCGCAGCTTGAGGCCATGGTGAAGCGCTACCGGAACTCGCCGTCGATCATCATCTGGTCGATTGGGAACGAAGAGGGACAACTGCAGAACCGGATGGCCGAGCAGGGCGAGCGGGTCGCCACGACGATGGTGCGGCGCTGCCACGAGCTGGACCCGACGCGGGTGGTTTCAGCGGCCGTGAACGGGGACAACAAGAAGGGCGTCTCCGACGCGCTGGACATCATCGGTTTCAACTACAACCTGAAGCTGCCGGACGGCTACCATGCGGCGAATCCGACGCGGCCGATCTTCGGGTCGGAGACCTCGAGCGCGATTTCGACGCGCGGCGACTACACGACCGATCCGCTGCGCAATACAGTGAACGATTACGACGGGGTGGTGCCGTGGGGCGAGACGGCGGAGGAGTGGTGGAAGTTTTACGGGACGCGGGAGTGGGAGGCGGGCGGGTTCGCGTGGACCGGCTTCGACTATCGCGGCGAGCCGACTCCCTACGGCTGGCCCTCAATCAACTCGCAGTTCGGGATCGTGGACATGTGCGGATTCCCCAAGGACACGTTCTATTACTACAAGGCGTGGTGGGCGAAGGAGCCGATGCTGCACCTGTTTCCGCACTGGAACTTCGAGGGCCAGGAAGGCGATGAGATTCCGGTGTGGGTGTACTCGAACCTGGATGCGGTGGAGCTGTTTGTGAACGGCAAGAGCCTGGGGAAGCAGGATGTTCCGCGGCTGGGACACGTGGAGTGGAAGGCGCGATACGAACCGGGCGCGATTGAGGCGCGGGGATGGAAGGGCGGCAAGGTGGTGTTGACGGAGAAGCGCGAGACGACCGGCGCGCCGGCTTCGATCCGGCTGACCGTGGACCGGACGGAGATCAACGCAGACGGCGAGGACCTGGCGTTCCTGACCGTCGAGGCCCTGGATGCGCAGGGGCGGGCGGTTCCGACGGCGGACAACCTGATTCGTTTCAATGTGACGGGCGCGGGAGTGCTGCTGGGCGTGGGCAACGGCGATCCGAACTGCCAGGAGAGCGACAAGGGGCCGACGCGGTCGCTGTTCAACGGGCTGGCGCAGGCGATTGTGCAGGCGAGCAAGCAGGCCGGGACCATTGAGGTGGAAGCGACCGCGGGCCGGCGGGGGCCGGGGCTGACTCCGGCGAAGGTTTCGATTACGACGCAGGCGGTTGCGTTGCGGCCAGAGGCTTGACAGGTGCCAGGTTTCAGGTTTCAGCTTTCAGGCTTCAGGTTTCAGCTATCGGCGCCTGGCGCACCAGCCAATCCTGCGTCCGGCGGTCTCCGAGCGGAGACAACGGATGTCCCATACGGCTGGATGAAGCTAAAAACAGCCGGATTGCGGGCCGGTAGAGGGCGGAATCCGCCGACCTTGAGGTGGACGAAAAAGAGGCGTGCGGGCATAGGGAATTCGTACACCTGTGGGTCGCCGGAAACGCAAAAAGGAACTAATTTTGATTTTTGAAAAAAGTCCACCTGTGGGCCGGCCAAATTGCGGATTTCGTAGACTCGCAGATCGTCCAAAACAGGAAAATGTTCGAAAAAAAGGGGAGTTTTGCGGGTGTTCACGTCTGATAACGGGCGAAAAGCAGGGAGCAACTTGTTGCTTCTGGTACCTCGACCGCGTAGTTTTTTGGTCTCCCAGGTCTCAAAAGCGAGACCTGGGGCACCCGTCGGTCACGGTTGTGCCAGCAGATGTTTGGGTTCGTGGTTTCCCACCCATGACCCGATAAAGCCAGGTCATGGATGGGGCACCCAGCCAGCTGCGGTGGGGCGGGCGGCGCTTGCGCACCCTTGGGTTCACGGAATGCGGTCCCTGCGCCAGAAAGGAGCGTCGAGGACCTGTTGAGGGGGCTTCATTTACCCAGAGTTAACGGATCAGATGCTGGCAGGGGATGCTGGTCTATTGGGTAAGGACGCGTGTAATCTATTGTACATAAACGAGATGTAGAAATGAAGAGAGGGAAATGCACATAGAAATTAACTTGTAGGAAACGCGGGTTCGGGCTGGAGAGACGAAAGTGGTATTTGACTGTGCCTTTTTTGGGGAATACTTTCCATGTGTGATTAAGATCACACTTTCTATCGCGATCAAAGAAAGAATGTGTGCTGAAAGGCTCGATTGAACTATGGGGAGTTTATATGCGCCCAGATCAATCCGGTACTCTTGCTCTCGACTCATCTGATGGACAAATAGAAGAGACCGCCCCGCCCTTTCGATTCACTCCCGCCGACGAAGAGATCGCCCCGTTCATTCCACTGAGAAAACAGCGGCTGGTGAGGATGTGCCTGGCCTCTGCTTCGGGTGTGGCCGCGACTGCGATGCTGATCGGCGTGGCCGCCCTGTTGGGGTATGCCATTGACGTGAGGTTTCTGTGGAGGGTGATTGATGGTGCGCCCGCGATCCGCCCGGTATCGGCGGCGGGCATCTTTGCAGTGGGACTGGCAATCCTGCTGGCGCGTCCCTGGCGGACGGGCAACGCGAGCCTGTTGCTGGCCCTGCCGGTGGGCTTGATTGGAGTTTTGGGATTGGCAGGGAGCCGGTTTGCCTGGTCGCTGCGGCTGTTTGCGAGGGCCGCAGAGACGCCCGGGGCGGGGCGCATGGCTCCGGATACCTCGATCACACTTCTTCTTTTGGCGGCCGCGATCGTGCTGCTGCGGTTCCGCAACGTGGCCGCGGCTCAGAACGTGGCCGCGGCGGCGGCAATGGTTCCGTACACAGCAGGGATTGCCTATCTCTATGGGATTCCGGGCTTCTCAGGATGGATGTCTTTTCCCACCATGCTGGGAAGCTTTGCCTGCGCGGCGGCGATCCTGCTGCGCACGGCGCACCGCGATCCGTTGCGAGCATTACTGAGCCCACACCGCGCGGGGCGCATGGCGCGATTGCAGATGATGATTTTGTGCGGCTGTTCGCTGGCCATCGGCTCGATTGCGGTTTTGGCGAGCCCGGTGTTGGCACGGCCGGCTCTGGCATTCGAGAGCGCATCGGTAGGGCTGGCGACGCTGCTGGTGATTGCGTTCAGCGCCATCGCATACGAACGCGTCGAGCGCGGCCGCAGACGGGCCGATGCCGCGCTTCTCTCCGCGGCCACGCACGACCATCTGACCGGCCTGCTGAACCGGCGGGGATTCTTCAGCGCGGGGCGAGAGGCGCTTCGCCGGCAAAAGCAGGAGGGCGCAGATGCGGGGATTCTTCTGCTGGATATCGACCACTTCAAGACGATCAACGACAGCTATGGCCAGCAGGCAGGGGATGCATTTCTGCAGCAACTGGCGGCGGAGATCGCCGGGATGGCCGGCCGCGCGGATGTGATCGGCAGGTTGGGCAGCAATGAGTTTGCTCTGATATTGCCAGGCGCGGAGGCGGCGCAATACCGCGCCGTCGCGGAGGCGCTGCGGAGGGCCGTTGCGGAGATGGATATCGGCGGTTCGCGCAATGTCAATCCCATGACCGCCTCGGCCGGCATCTCGACGGCCGGGCTGGGCGGGCATCAGCTTGAGGTGTCGCTTGGCCAGGCAGGGCTGGCGTTGTTTCTCGCCAAGTCGGAAGGAAGAAACCGCAGCCGGCTCTTTCGGCTCGAGGATGCCTTGCAGAGGGCCGAGAACCAGGAGCTGGAGCGAGCGCTGAGCCATGCGGTGGAGTGCAACGAGATGTTCGTGATGTATCAGCCGCAGGTGAACCTGGTGAGCGGCCGGTTGGTTGGCGTGGAAGCGCTGGCGCGCTGGCGGCATCCGACCCGGGGACTGATTCCGCCGGACAAATTCATTCCGCGGGCGGAGGCTTGCGGGCTGATCGGCGCGATCAACGCCTGGGTTCTGGAGTGTGCGTGCGGACAGATGCGGCGTTGGGAGGAGGCCGGACTGGGGGATTTTATTTTTTCGGTCAACGTCTCGGCGAGCCAGTTGAGGGAGCCGGGGCTTGCGGGGTTGGTGTTAGCAACGCTGGGCAGGCACGGGCTGCCGCCGGAGAAACTGGTGCTGGAGGTGACCGAATCCGTCATGATGACGCCGGCCGGCGCCGGTTTAAAAGAGCTGCGGGAGCTGGCGGAGAAGGGGGTTCGGATCGCGATCGACGATTTCGGCACGGGATATTCGAGCCTTTCCTACCTGCACACGCTGCCCTGCAACTATCTGAAGATCGACCGCTCTTTCGTGAGCGACATCCCGGACAACAAGGACGCCGTGGCGATCGCCAAGGGAGTTGTCGCGATGGGGCGAAGCCTGGGACTGCGGCTGATTGCGGAGGGAATTGAAACCCAGGAGCAGGCGGATTTTATGAGGCGGTTGTGGTGCGAGGATGGGCAGGGCTATCTGTTCGCAGCGCCGATGATTGGCGATGACTTGGAGCAGTGGGCCAGGTCGCGGAGCCAGCGCGAGCCGGATGCAGACGCGGACGAGATGTGGGAGATCGCATAATGGGGCGCGAGCGGTGAGCCAGGGGCAAGGCCGCTGATTTTATGGGCGCTATGGGCACACGAGGCGCAGAGTGTTGGGGACGGGCGCCGAGGCGAGGAGGGGTTTGAGGAGCACGCCCTCATCCCGGATGAGGCATGGAGTTCCATTTGGTGGACCAGGGGGGTAACGGCTGGGCTTCGGGGTCAGACGCTGGTACTCTAAAGTGACTATAATCACATAGTGAGTGATGAGCAGACTCGGCCTGAGATTTTCCGGGCGGGCGCCTGCTTTGATCAGAATTCAGCGAAGGGAATCCCGCCACATGGCGACAGGCAACCTAGCCCTGGGTCAGGAGCAGGGCGAAGTGAGCGCGAGCGCGCGCGTCACGAACGATTTCAGCATCAACGTAGCAACGGTGAACGGGTCCGGCTCGCAATCCGCCAATAGCGTACTGCTGAAGAGCATCTTCGGAATGGGGGTTCCGGTCAGCGGAAAAAACCTCTTCCCGTCGAACATTGCCGGACTGCCTACCTGGTACACGATCCGCGCCAGCAAGGACGGGTATGTTGCCCGGAAGCGCGATCCGGAGGTGCTGGTAGCGCTGAATCCGGAGACCGCGCGGGAGGACGTAATGGCGCTGCCGGCGGGCGGCGTGGCGATCTACGAAGAGAACCTGAATTTGAAGCAGTACCGCGAAGATGTGGTGTTCTATCCGGTGCCGTTTGACAAGATCACGGCGGCCGTCTGCCCCGAGTCCAAGCTGCGCAAGCTGGTGAAGAACATGGTGTACGTGGGGGTGGCGGCGCAACTGCTGAACATCGACCTGGCGGTGGTGGAAAAGGGAGTGCGCAAGCAGTTTGCGAAGAAGCAGAAGGTCTTCGACCTGAACTTCAACGCGGTGAAGGCGGGGTTTGATTTCGCGGCGGAAAAGCTGGTCAAGCAGGATCAGTACGCGATCGAGCGGATGAACGCGACGGCGGGGAAGATCGTCATCGACGGCAACGCGGCCTGCGGGATGGGCGCGGTGTTTGCTGGGGTGACGGTGGTGGCGTGGTACCCGATTACGCCGTCGACGTCGCTGATCGAGGCCACCACCGACCTGCTGAAGAAGTTTCGCGTGACGCCGGAGGGGAAGGCGACCTTTGCGGTGGTGCAGGCCGAGGACGAGCTGGCGGCGATCGGGATGGTGCTGGGCGCGGGCTGGGCCGGGGCGCGGGCGATGACCTCGACTTCGGGACCGGGCATCTCGCTGATGGCGGAGTTTTCAGGGCTGGGCTACTACGCGGAGATTCCGGGGGTGATCTTCGACGTGCAGCGGACGGGGCCGTCGACGGGTATGCCGACGCGGACCTCGCAGGCGGATCTGCTGTCGGTTGCGTTTTTGTCGCATGGGGACACCAAGCACGTGATTCTGCTGCCGGGGTCGGTGAAGGAGTGCTTTGAGTTCGGCGGCGCGGCCTTCGACCTGGCGGAGCGGCTGCAGACGCCGGTGTTTGTGCTGATCGATCTTGATTTGGGCATGAACAACTGGATGTCAGAGCCGTTTACGTATCCGGAGAAGCCGCTGGACCGGGGCAAGGTGCTGACGGCCGAGGATCTGGAGCGGCTGGGCGGGTTTGCGCGCTACCGCGACGTGGACGGGGACGCGATCGGCTGGCGGACGCTGCCGGGGACGATGCATCCCAAGGCGGCGTATTTTACGCGCGGCTCGGGACACAACGACGCGGCTGGCTACACGGAGCGGCCGGATGAGTACCAGGCGGTGATGGAGCGGCTGGCGCGGAAGTTTGAGAACGCGCGCAAGCTGGTCCCGGCGCCGGTGGCGGTGCGGGATGGAGCCTCGAAGGTGGGGTTCCTGGCGTACGGCACGACGGACTTCGCGCTGCGCGAGAGCATGGACCAGATTCGCGACGAGTACGGGCGGACGGTGGATTACATGCGCATCCGGGCGTTTCCGTTCGCGCACGAGATTCACGACTTTGTGGCCACGCACGAGCGGGTTTACGTGGTGGAACAGGACCGCGACGCGCAACTGGCCAGCCTTCTGAAGCTGGACCTGGCGGCCGAACAGGCGGCCAAGCTGCGCAGCATCCTGCACTACAACGGGCTGCCGATCGACGCGCGTACGATCACTGAGGAATTTGCGACCAAGGAGGGACTCTGATGGCGACCGCAACCCCAACCCCCAAGGTCAATCACATCGGGCTGCCGGTGGTGGAGTACCGGGGGGGCAAGAGCACGCTGTGCGCCGGCTGCGGGCACAACGCCATTTCCGAGCGCATTATCGACGCGATGTACGAGATGGGCGTGCAGCCGGAGCGGGTGATGAAGATGAGCGGGATCGGCTGCTCGTCGAAGAGCCCGGCGTATTTCATGAGCCGCTCGCACAGCTTCAACAGCATACACGGACGCATGCCGTCAGTGACCACGGGCGCAGTTCTGGCCAACCATAGGATGATCGCGCTGGGCGTCTCCGGGGACGGCGACACGGCTTCGATCGGGATCGGGCAGTTTGTGCACCTGATGCGGCGCAACCTGCCGATGATCTACATCATCGAGGACAACGGGGTGTACGGGCTGACCAAGGGGCAGTTTTCGGCCACCGCGGACATCGGCTCGACGCTGAAGACGGGGGTGGTGAACGATCTGCCGGCGATCGACACCTGCGCCATGGCGATTCAATTGGGCGCGACCTTCGTGGGCCGGTCGTTCTCGGGCGACAAGAAGCAACTGCTCTCCATGCTGAAGGCGGCGATTGCGCACCAGGGCACGGCGATGCTGGATGTGATAAGCCCCTGCGTGACGTTCAACGACCACGAAGGCTCAACCAAGAGCTACAAGTTCATGCAGCACAACGACGAGCCCATCAACGAGGTGGACTTCGTGGCCAGCTTCGACGAGATCGAGGTCGATTACGATTCGGGGCAGGTGTACGAGGTGGAGATGCACGACGGATCGAGCCTGCGGCTGCGCAAGCTGCACGAAGACTACGATCCGACCAACAAGGCCAACGCGGTGCGCACGCTGATGGAGGCGCACGAGAACAACGAGATCCTGACCGGGGTGTTCTACATCGACACCAAGCAGCCCACGTTCATCGATCTGCTGAACGTGGTGGACGAGCCGCTGGGGACGCTGCCGGAGCGGGTGACGCGGCCGCCAAAGACGGCGCTCGAAGGGCTGATGGCGAGCCTGTCCTAAAGGAAGTGAACAAGCAGAAAGAAGCCCCGCCGATGCGGGGCTTTTCTGTTGGGGAGAGGCCCGGGCCTAAAGGCCCTCGATTGTGAGCGTCGGATTCAGGGGCCTGAAGGCCCCTGCTCCCTCCGTCTGCGTTTTTGGCGCATGAATCCAGCTTGTTTGGGTTCGTGGATCCCAGGTCTCAGGAGCGAGACCTGGGGCACCCGTCGATCACGGTTGTGCCAGCAGATGTTTGGGTTCGTGGATCCCAGGTCTCAGGAGCGAGACCTGGGGCACCCGTCGATCACGGTTGTGCCAGCAGATGTTTGGGTTCGTGGATCCCAGGTCTCAGAAGCGAGACCTGGGGCACCCGTCGATCACGGTTGTGCCAGCAGATGTTTGGGTTCGTGGATTCCCACCCATGACCCGATAAAGCCCAGGTCATGGATGGGGCACCCAGCCACCTGCGGTGGGGCGGACGGCGACCACCCCACGGACGAGGACCTATCCCCTTTCCCCGCAAAACACGGACCGTTTTGCGGGGGCCCCATTCCGTTGGGGACCCCGGGCGCTTGCGCGCCATTGGGGTTGTGGATTTCCACCCAGATATTTATGGATTCCGAACATGAGAAAAGCCCCGCGTGAGCGGGGCTTTTCCTGTTAGAGCTGGTTGCATAAATCCCCTGGCACGATCAGGAAGCTCAGGGGTTGAACAGGTTGCGGAAAAACAGGGAACAGTGAACGAAAATTTGGCAGGGGCTAAAGCCCGCACTCTATTTTGCGGCAGTTATGGCCCGGGACCCAGAGGGTACCCCGCCGTGCCCTTGTTACAAAGCCCCGCCAGATGAGTTTTTCCGCAGCCTGTAAAACCCCTGATTTTATGCTCCTTTTACGGCACGCGACCCACCCACTGGGTGGGTTCCCCGGCCGTGCCCTTTCAAAGCTGATTTATGCAACCAGTTCTAGAGCACCTGCTGTTTGGAGTGTGTGCGCACCGGCAATTTCTTACGTCATGCGGCCGGAATCGCTAGTGTAGTGCGTCATGCAGATTGCAGATTATTTTCTGCGCCATCGTGGGAATCACGGGTGTTTCTTCCGCCCGCTAAAGCGGGCTGGACCTGCTGAATTCAACCGCTTTCCCCAGGCTCGCGCCTGGGGCTACCGTCTGGCACCCGCTTCGCGGGCTTTGTACCGGCCTTGACCATAATCTTCGAAATCCGTGACGCACTACACTAGGAGATGATGACGGCTGGGTCGGCGGGGGAGATTTCGTTCTGGGGGGTGACGCGCGCACCGTGCGGAGCGGGAACGGGGCCCTTGAGGAGCGGGTCGGAGGTTGATTCCATCCAGAGGCGCAATCTGCGGCGCATGTCTTCGAGAACATCGCGATAGGAGGGGTCCGCGGCGAGGTTGGTTCGCTCGTTGGGATCGAAGATGAGGTCGAAGAGCTCCTCGATGGGAAGGGTCTGGCTGCCCCAGCCGTTCTGGACCCAGTAGGTCTTGCTGAGGCCGTCGTCGCAGTTGGGCAGGACCGGATGCCGGTAGTCGCCGTAGCGGCGGATGTACTTCCAGCGGCGGGTTCGGACGGCGCGCTTGGGCTCATAGGAGGCGTGATAGTTCAGTTCCGCATGGACCTCGTCGTTGATCTCCCGCGCCTGGCCGCGGATGACGGGCAGGAAGGACTTGCCCTGGAGCCAGGCGGGCGGAGGAATCTGAAGCAGATCGCAGAGGGTGGGGAAGACGTTGATGTGGGAGATGAGAGCGTCACAGGGTTTGCCGCCTTCAAAGCCGCCGGGACCGCGGATGACCAGGTGGACGCCGGTTCCGGCATCGTAGAGGGCGGTCTTCATGTCGGGGAAGGCGATGCCGTGATCGGTGGCGGAGATGACCAGCGTGTTTTGAGCGAGGCCTTCGGCTTGGAGGGCGGCGAGCACCTCGCCGACAGCCCAGTCGAGCTTGCGCACGGTGGCATGGAAGTTGGCCATGTCCTGGCGGGTGGGGGGGACGTCAGGAATGGGCTCCGGGGGACGAGCGAAGCCGGGCGGATCGTCAGGGCCGGCGATGCGGTAGGCGCGGTGGGTCTCGTGGAAGCCGACCTCAAGCCAGAAGGGCTGCGGGGGGCGGGTGCGCAGAAACTGAAGGGCGGCGGGGGTGACCTGCTCGACGTGATTGCCGGGGATGGTAACGAAGTGATCGTAGCCGATGAGGGCGGGATCGGGAGCGACATGCTGCAGGCCGATCAGCGCCGAGTAGTAGCCGGCCTCGCGGCGCAGAGTGTGGATGATGTGCTGCTGGTAATCGGCCAGGCGGAAGCCGCGGTTGACCAGGCCCAACATGCCGTTGCTGTGCGGACAGCAGCCGGTGAGCAGGCTGGCGCGGCTGGCCGAGCAGGTGGGCGCGGCGCAATGCGCCTGGCGAAAACAGACTCCCTGATCGGCCAGGCGCTGCAGATTGGGCGTGATCGCAGGGTAGCCGTAGGGGCTGGTGAAGCGCCCGGTGTCATGGGAGTTGATGTAGAGAATATTGGGTCGCGTGGTGGGAGCGAAGCGCGCGGGGGGCGCAGATTGACCGGCGGGCGCGGGCTGGGCCAGGGCGGCGTCAGTGGAATAGCGCTCGACGGCTGCGCCTCCTGCCATGCCTGCCACAGATTTGAGAAAATCGCGCCGGGAAGCGCTCATGACTTCCTCCTACAACTGGTTGCATAGATCCCCTGGCGCGATCAAGAAGCATCCCTCAGGGGTTAAAACCCCTGATTTTATGCTCCTTTTACGGCACGGGACCCACCCACTGGGTGGGTTCCCCGGCCGCGCCCTTTCAAAGCTGATTTATGCAACGGGTTCTAGTCTTCCATGCCATCGTACTACCACCTGCGGTGTGGCCACCTGCGGTGGGGCAGCCGACGCTGGCGCGTCTTTAGGTTCGTGGATTCCCACCCATGACCCGATAGAGCCAGGTCATGGATGGGGCACCCAGCCACCTGCGGTGGGGCCACCTGCGGTGGGACAGCCGACGCTGGCGCGTCTTTAGGTTCGTGGATTCCCACCCATGACCCGATAGAGCCAGGTCATGGATGGGGCACCCAGCCACCTGCGGCGCGGCCACCTGCGGTGGGGCAGCCGACGCTGGCGCGTCTTTAGGTTCGTGGATTCCCACCCATGACCCGATAGAGCCAGGTCATGGATGGGGCACCCAGCCACCTGCGGTGGGGCCACCTGCGGTGGGACAGCCGACGCTGGCGCGTCTTTAGGTTCGTGGATTCCCACCCATGACCCGATAGAGCCAGGTCATGGATGGGGCACCCAGCCACCTGCGGTGGGGCAGACGGCGCTGGCGCGTCTTCAGGTTCGTTGCGTTCCGCGGGATGATGGCAGACGGGGGCGCGTGGTCCTATAGTTTTATAGACGCGGGGACCGGGTTGCGGCGAGCGGGTTCAGCGCGCAGGGAATCGAGGTGCCGGTGAGAGATTTATCGCGACGGAAGTTTCTGCAGGCGGGGGCGGTTGCGGCGGCTTCATCGGTGCTGGGCACGGCTGCCGCGGCTGCGCCGCAGAGACGCGCGCATGAGCGGACGAATGTTCTCTTTATTGCCATCGACGATCTGAATACCTCGCTGGGCTGCTACGGAGACCGGGTGGTGAAGACGCCGCATCTGGATGCGCTGGCGGCGCGGGGCACGCGGTTCAATGCGGCGTACTGCCAGTACCCGCTGTGCGGGCCGTCGCGGGCGTCGCTGCTGACGGGCCTGGCTCCGGACACCACGCGCGTCTACGCGCTGAGCACATTTTTCCGCGATACGATGCCTGACGTTCTGACGCTGCCGCAGCTCTTCCAGAAGAATGGTTATTACGCGGCGCGGGTGGGCAAGGTGTACCACGCGGGCAACCCGGACCAGATCGGGACCAACGGGCAGGACGATCCGGCGAGCTGGGAGTACGTCTACAATCCCGAGGGCGTGGATCATACCGAGGACGAGCCGCGGGTTACCAACTTTACGCCGGAGCGCTCGCCGCGGGACAAGAATGGCGAGGTGAGGCTGGGCAGCGCGATCAGCTTCTACGAAGCGCCGCAGCCGAGCCATGAGATTACCGACAGCCTGGGGGCGGACGAGGTGATCCGGCTGCTGCGGGCAAACCGGGAGCGGCCGTTTTTTCTGGCCTACGGTCTGTATCGGCCGCACGTGCCGTGGATCGTGCCGAAGGAGTACTTCGACATGTATCCGCTGGAGTCGATTGAGGCGCGGCCTTTTAATCCAGCAGAGCTGAAGCTGGCGCCGCCGCCGGCCTACTGGACCCAGCCGCCGAACTTCGGGATGGACGTGCTGGAGCGGCGCAAGGCCATCCGCGGGTACTACGCGGCGACCACCTTCGCCGATGCGCAGATCGGCCGGGTGCTGGCGGAGCTGAAAGCCCTGGACCTGGAGGAGAACACGATCGTGGTCTTCTGGGCGGACCACGGCTGGAGCCTGGGTGAGCACGGCCAGTGGATGAAGCAGACGCTGTTCGAGCCGGCAACGCGGGTGCCCACGCTGTTTGCCGGCGGGCACGGGAAAGCCGGGGCAGGTGTGCCACCGGACGACGGAGCACCTGGACATTTATCCGACGCTGGTGGAGTTGTGCGGGCTGGAGGGCGCGCCGGAGAATTTGCAGGGCGCGAGCCTGGTTCCGCTGCTCAAGAACCCTGAGGCGCGGCGGGAGAAGCCATCCATCTCGCAGGTGGCCCGGCCGCCGCTCAAGCCCAAGACCGTAGGCTACTCGCTGCGCAATGAGCGCTACCGGTATACCGCGTGGGAGGGCGCGGAGACAGGCGAGGAACTGTACGACTACCGGAACGATCCGCATGAATGGACGAACCTGGCCGATGATGCCGGGGCGCGGGAGGTGAAAGCCGAACTGAAGGCGCAACTGGCGGAGATTACGGCGCGACGCGGGAGAGCACCCGTGGCGGGATAGAGGCCGCTGGTGCGGCGGACGCCGCTTGCGCGGCTTCAGGTTCATTGTTTCCCCCCTTGCGGCTGAAATGCGCCGCAAGGACGGGGCGCCCAAATGTTGCATTGGTTCCGAGCGAGAAGAAGCCCAGCGTTTGCTGGGCTTTTTCTTGGAGCAGCACCGGATTTAAGGGCGCGTGGGAGGACGGCGCGCGGTTAACGCGGGAGACGGAGGCCCATGCTGGTGAGGCGGCTGCGGGCTTCGGCGGCTTCGGGGGTCTGGGGATGGCGCTCGATGAGCAGGCGGAGCTCGCGGATGCCGTCGGTGCGCTTGTCCATTTTAAGCAGCGCATATCCCTTATGGAGCTGTGCGGCGGGCGCCTTGGAGCTGCCGGCAAAGCCTTCCAGGACCGCGTTGTAGGCGGCGACCGCGTCAGAATAGTGCCCCTCATGGTAGGCGATCTCGCCGAGGTAGAACTGGGCCACGCCGGCGAGGTCGTCGAGGGGGTAGTACTGCAGAACCTCCTGAAACTCGCCGGTGGCGATGCTGTAGCGGGCGGCGTTGTAATCGCGCATGCCGGCCTCAAAGGTATCCTTCAGCGGCGGGGCCTGCTGGGCGGCGGGCATGGGAGGGGGAAGATTGCCGGCGGGCGGTGCGACGCCGGGAGGCTGCTGCTGGGTCTGGTCGCCGGGGTTGGGATTTTCCGGAGCGCCGGGGGTGGCGCCGGGCGTGGCACCGGGCATGACCGGCTGCGGCGGGTTCTGAATGTTCTGCAACTGCGACTGCATGTCCTGGACGGTCTTGTTGAGCTTGTCGATTTGGGTTTTGAGCTCGTCGATGGAGTCGTTGAGATTCTGGATCTGGCCGGAGACGCCGTCCAGCTTGCCGTTGGTGTTGTCGGCCTGGGTGTTGACGTTCTTCTGGAGGTCGGCGACTGCGGCTTTGAGTTGGTTGGAGCTGTCGGCTACCTGCCCGAGCTGATTCTGGAGGACACCGAAGCGGCCGTCGAGGGTGGACTGCAGACGCTGCACCATGTCCATGAGCTGCTGGACCTGGGTCTGGAGCGCGACGATCTCCTTGGAGACGGCGTGCGCAGGGGTAGGCGCGGCGGCAAGAAGCAGGCCGAAGAGCGCCACGGGAAGGAAACGATTGCGGATTTTCGGTGCGATGCGCATAGTTCACCTATGAAGAGAAGGCGCGCGACTGTCAGGCTGGACACCCCAACGACGAAGACCTGTCGCTACACCCCATGGACCAAGTCCTGTCCATGGGGTCGCGTGTCGTTTGGGGGCCCCGTTAATGCCGCCGTCAGCCACGCACCCGAAATTGGGAGATCGGCGGGCGCCTTCCGTAAGTGATTCAAAGGCGCCCTGCCTTTATTTTATCGCCAAAGCCGTGCGCGAACCCGGAAGGCGCGGTTCGCAGAAGGCTCTAGTGCTCCATGGCAAAGCCGGCGCGGCGATTCTGCTGCCAGCACGCCTCGGTGCTCTCGGTGCAGAAGGGCTTCTCCTTGCCGTAGCTGATCGTCCGGATGCGGTCGGCCGCCACGCCAGCGGTGACGAGCGCATCCTTGGTGGCATCAGCGCGTTTCTGACCCAGGGCGAGGTTGTACTCATCGGAGCCGCGCTCGTCGCAGTAGCCGCCGATGACGAAATGGACATCGGGATGGCTGACCAGGAAGCTGGCGTCCTTGGAGAGGGTCGCCTGAGCGTCGCTGCGGATGTCGTACTTATCGTAGTCGAAGAAGATGGGCTGCACGTTCTGGTTGAACAATTCTTCTTCGGACATGGTGGGAGCAGGGGCAGCCACGGCAGGCGGCGGATTGACGGTCACGCGGGCGGTTGCGTCGGCGGTGCCACCCTCGCCGCTGGCCACCAGGTGATAGGTGGTGGACTCGGTGGGAGTGACGGTCTTGACGCCGGAGGTAGGCACGTCGCCGATTCCGTCGATGGAAGCGGAGGCCGCGTTGGTCGTGGTCCAGGAGAGCTGCACCTGATCGCCGGCCGAAATGACCGTGGGCGTAGCCGTGAGTTCAGCAGTGGGCGCGGGCGCGGCGGCCGGGGGCGGCGGCGGCGCAGGAGGCGGGGGGGCAGGCTTCTTTTTGCATCCCGCGACAGCAACCATGGCAAAAAGCAGAACAAAAAACACCAAAAAGCGATTATGTGAGTTCACTGAATTGCTCCTTCCGTATTTGCGTAAGTCTCGCAAGCGATGCGACCTTGTTTCCCACTGCGCATAGCTTCGCCCGTGGCATGGATGGCGATCGATGGCGCCGCGCAATGCGATGGCAACGGTCGAACAGGATGCGCAAAGGTTCCGGTCTGTATCGCTTGTGAAAACGTTGATGTTGAGAAAGCGGTTGTCGATTAGGCCAACAGTTCAAGTTGACAAGTCAAAATGAAATGCCGGCGCGCCGAATTCGCCTGGTCCCTTCGATACAACGAACCGGGGACTTTGGCAACTTAAACATGATAGTTCATAAACCCGGGGAACTTCACACCCCGCCTCCATAGCTGATGCGGTTTCCGGAGTGGGGGTTGTGTTCATTTCCAGCTCCAATTAGGCATGAAGTTATCGCCCGCGTGGGTCAGTTGCTGCTGCTGGGTTCCGTCGGCCAGCATGGACCAGATCTGGGTGCGGCCGTTGATCTCACGCTGGAAGACGATGTGGCGCGTGTCGGGCGACCAGCAAGGGAAGTCGTTGTTTCCGGAGTTGTGGGTGAGCTGGAGCCAGTTTTTACTGGCGATGTCCATCATGTAGATGTCCTGTGCGCCGGGGGCGCCGGGGCCGTACTTGCGATTCCAACTAAAGGTAAGGAACTGACCGGTGGGCGACCAGTCGGGGGAGACCGCATAGCCGCCGTCGGTCATGCGCTGCACGTTGGCGCCATCCTGGTCCATGATGTAGATCTGCGGCTCGCCGGTGCGCCCGCCGGCCCAGGCGATCTGGGCATTGGTCTTGGGGTTCCAGGTGGGCGAGACGTTGGGACCGGCGAAGGAGGTGATGCGGTGCAGATTTCCGCCGTCGGAGTCGGCGATCCAGATCTCCGAGTCGCCGGAGCGCGAAGAGGAGAAGGCGATGCGGTTGCCGTCCGCCGACCACGCGGGGCTGATGTTGCTACCGCCGGCGGTTCCGGCGGGGAAGCTGACGGCGCGGTTCAATACCAGCGAGAACATGCGGATGGACCAGCCGTATTCGCCCAAGGTGGAGAAGGCGAGGCGGGTGTTGTCCGGCGAGACGCGCGGGGAAATGGTGATGGTGCCGAAGTGGGTGATCTGGCGCTGGTTCTGGCCGTCGTAGTCCATCACCCAGATCTCTTTGGTTCCGGTGCGGTTGCTGACGAAGTAGATTTTAGTCTCGCAGATGCCCGGGATGCCGCCGCCGAGGCGGTAGATGATGTCGTCGGCGAAGCGGTGGGCGATGGTGCGGGCCATGTCGGAGCTGGCCACCTCGTTGTACTGCTTGCCGAGGATCTGGGGGTTGCCGGTGGTGCGGGTGTCATCGAGCCAGCCATAGACGATAAGGCGGCCATTGGTGACGGAAAGCGCGCCGAAGGCGACCATGGCGGCGTTGGCCGGCGGGTCAGACCACTGAGAGAGGATGATCTCCTGCGGCGAGCCGGGCATGCTCTGAGGAGAGAGGCTCTTGGAGACGACGTCGAAGATGCCGGCGTTGGTGAGGTCGCTGTACAGGGTTGCGTCAAAGACAGCCTTGAGCGGCGGGGTCTGGGGATCGTTGCCGACCGGCTTGAAGTCGGCCGCGGCGATGCGGATGGTGGTGCCGAGATTGGTACCGGTGTGGACCCAGTCCTGGGCGGGAAGCCGATGCGGTGCAACTGAGAAAAGGCCGAATGCAAAGACGGCCAAAAACCGGGAAAGTGCCTTCATGCGGTGAGCAATCCTTTTTGTTGTCGAACGAAAGCCGGAGTTCTTGCTCTGTATGTCCCGTAATTCAAGACGCTGCGTCCGTTCAAAGGTTAGTACGCAGAGGAGAAAGTGATCTTCAGTTCATTAGCATTATAAGCCCCGGGCAAAGCTCGGAAAGAATTCAGGCGGCGGATCGCGCGCTGAATCGCTCCAGCATTAATCGTACTCACAGTAGTAGGAGACATTGAGGGTATTCGAGGTATAAGCCGCGGGCAGGGCGCCAAAGGTGTCAATGCGCTGGACGGCCCGAAAGCATGACTGGTCCAGAGTGTAGCTGCCGCTGGAGCGTTCGATGCGGATGTCAGAGGGTGAGCCGTCGCGGCTGATGGTGAAGTCGAGGTAGACGCGGGAGCCGCTGGGGGTGCTCGGATCGACCTCGCCTTTGTACCAGTTTTGCTGGACTTTGAGGTTGATTTCATCGACATACCAGCCGAAACGGCTGCCGAAGTCGCCGTTTTCGACGGTGACCTGGTTGCCGGAGCCGGAGGACTGCATCACGTGGGGCGTGGAGCTGCCGGCCTGTTCGCCGTACTGGGCGCGGTTGTTGGGCTGGGGCTGGAGCTGGCGGGGCGGGGTTTTCTGGGCAAATTGCTGTTTGGGCTTGGCTTTCTTGCCGAGGATGGGGATGGCGTTTTCATTCTCGGTCTTCTGGGCCTTGGTGTTGGGCGGGGCGGGGGCCTGGCTGGGGGTTTCGGTGGCCAGGACGTTGTTGTTGACGGGCTGGTTGGAGGGCAGGGGCAGGGCGTTAGTGACCAGGCTGACCTGGATGGCGCCGCCTGGACCGGCATTGCCCCAGTTGCCGCGATGGAAGAAGCCGCCCAGCAGGCCGTAGACGGCGATGAAGGCGAGTAGACCACCGTGGAGCGCGAAGGAACTCATGGCCGGCGCGGTCAGCCGCTCCCGCTCCGGGGTCAGCTCCCGCTCCAGTTGTTCCTCGCCTTCCAGCAGACTGCTCATGTGCTTGCCTATGTGTCTGTTCTCCTGGGCCGTTGCGGCCCGGCTTTTGGACCGCCGCGGCCCGCCCTAAAGACGCTTGCGGAGGCTAATGGTTGCTGTCTCCCGTGGAGGCGCCGGTATACGGCTGGGTCACGATGGAGATGTTGGTGATGCCGGCCTGCTTGACGGCGTCCATGAGGGTGGCGAAGGCGCCGAAGGGAACCCGCTCGTCGGCGCGCAGATAGATGACGTCGTGGGCCGGGTCGACGCCGTTCTGGCGGAGTTTCTGGGGCAGGTCGTGGATGTTGATGGGCTGATCGTTGAGATAGATGTTCTGGTAGCGGTCGATGATCAGGACGGTGCGGTGCACGGTGATCTCTTTGACGGTGCGGGTGTGGGGCACCTCGACTTGAATGCCCGACTGCAGCGCCGGCACGGCGATCATGAAGATGACCAGCAGGACCAGGACGACGTCGACCAGCGGGGTGATGTTGATCTCGGCCAGCGAGGTTTGGGTTTTTCCGTTGCTACTTGTAAACGCCACGTTCGGCCCCCTGGGGAAGCTCGCTGGAGGAGATGTGGGGCGCCGGCACGGCGACGCGGACGGGAATCTCGTCGAGGGAGTTGAGCAGCTCGCGGCTGAAGTCGTCGATGGCCGCGGCGAAGACCTTGATGCGGGAGGTGAATATGTTGTAGGCGACGAGGGCGGGGACGGCCACGAAGAGGCCGGCGGCGGTGGTGATGAGGGCCTCGGCGATGCCGGGGGCGACGGCGCGGAGGGTGGCTGCGCCGGCCGCTCCGAGGCCGTGGAAGGCGTCGATGATGCCCCATACCGTGCCGAAGAGGCCGACGAAGGGACTGACGGCGGCAATAGTGGCCAGCCAGGACATGCGGCGCTCCAGATGGGTGACGGCCTCGCTGGAGGCGGTCTGGGCGGAGCGCTCCAGGGGGACGAGATTGCGGGGAGGGCCTGCGCCGCCGGTCTGGCGCTTGTAGGTCTCGTAGACGTCCTCGAAGACCTGGGCGAGGGGGCTCTGGCTGTACTCCGGGGCGACGACCGCGATCTCCTGCAGGCGGGTGGCCTTGCGGAAGGCGCGGACAAAGCGGCGGCTGGCGCGGGTGGCCTTGCGTAAGGTAGACATTTTGCCGAAGATGATGGTCCACGAATAAAGACTGGCGCAGAGCAGGAGCACAAGGACGGCCATGGCGACCGGGCCAATGTTCATGAACATGTCAGCAAATGCGTTGGAGGCGGGGGCAGCAGGAGGAGCTCCAGCGGCAGAACCGCTGTCAGCCTGCAACAGAACTACAAAAAACGCAAGAAAGTTGGGCATATCACCTCAACATCATCTCTATTAACGGTAACAGACGGGCAGAGGGCTTCCAAGTTATCGATCAGATGCCGGGAAGGGGCGGCGGAGTTGGGTTTGAAGGGCTTGCGGGGGGCTGTTCATGCTATGCTGCGCACGGATTTGCCATCTGGTTTTGGGCCGGGAACCAGGGCCTGTTAACACAATCTGGAGTGGATGGCGTTCCACCCCAGCGCGCAAAGATCGCGCTCTGGGGACCCCGGCGTTGCGAGCGAAAATCCGCTCAGAACCGGGGCCCCCGCGGACAGGTCTTCGTCTGCGGGGTGGAGACGAGGCGGAGGACGAAGACTTTGGCGATTCCAAGGCGAGGACGACAACGAGGTATGAGCGGATTTCCACCCCAACGACCAAGACCAGTCGTTGGGGCCCCGGATTTTCGCCGCAACCTGGAAGGACGGGGTCAATTTTTCCCATCTCTTTGTCGCTCGTCGCTCCAGTAGGCCGGCTACAGTTCGCTCCTTGCTTCGCGATCTGGAAAAAATTGACTCCCGTCGCCGCCATCCCAGATTGTGTTAACAGGCCCTAAAGCGGGAGGCGGAGGCATCGATGCTGGTTGAATTACGTGCGGAGAACTACGCGGTCATCGATCACGCCATCGCCGTGCTGGGGCCGGGGCTGAACCTGCTGACCGGCGAGACGGGAGCGGGGAAGTCGATTCTGGTGGACGCGCTGGCGTTGCTGATGGGCGGCAAGGGCTCGGCGGAGATCGTGCGGCACGGGGCGGAGAAGGCGGTGATCGCCTGCGTTTTTGAGAGCACGCCGGGAGCGGAGGCGATCCTGGAGGAAAACGGGATCGATGCGGAAGGGAACGAGATCATACTGCGGCGGGAGATTCTCTCGAACGGAAAAGGCCGCGTGTTTGTGAACAACCAGCCGGCCACGGTGGCGGTGCTGAAGCAACTGGCTCCGGAGTTGGCTTTGGTGCACGCGCAGACCGAGACGCTGTCGAGCTTCGACCAGGCGCAGCAGCGGATTCTGCTGGACCGGTTTGGGGGGCATTCGACGGAAACTGTGGGTGAGGCGTACACGCGCTGGCGCGCGGCCGCCGGGAAGCTCGACGAGCTGGTGAAGGGCGAGCAGGACCGGCTGCGCATGGTGGACCTGTGGAGCTATCAGCAGAAGGAGATCGAGGGGGCGCACCTGGAAGCGGGCGAGGATGAGGCTCTGGAGACGGAGAAGCGCGTGCTGGCCAACGCGGAGAAACTGTACACGGCGGCGATGGGCGGGTTTGAGCAGCTTTACGAGGGCGGGAGTTCAGCGGAAGCGGCGCTGCGGGCGGCGCTGCGCAGCGTGGAGGAGCTGGCGCGCTACGACGGGCGGTTTATGGAGGCCGCGCAGCAGATTGCCTCGGCGCGGGCCATGGTGGGCGATGTGGGCGCGAGCTTGCGGGACTACGCGGAGAGGATCAACGCGTCGCCGGAGCGGCTGGCGGAGATTGAGGACCGGCTGGCGCTGCTGGACCGGCTGAAACGGAAGTACGGCAAGACGGTGGCCGAGGTGATGGCGTTTGGCGAGGCGGTGGAGCGCAAGCTGGCCGAGGTGGAGGACCGGGACGAGATTTTGAAGGTGCTGCGGGCGGAGCTGGAGGCGGCGGCGCAGGCGTACCGGGGGGCGGCAAGCGCACTGAGCGGCGAGCGCAAGGCCGCGGCGGGCCGGCTGGCCAGGCTGGCGGAGGCGCAGATCAACCAACTGGCGATGAAGGTGCGCTTCGCAGTGGAGGTGCGCGCGGAGGAGCAGGAGCCGGGATGGACGTCGATGGGGTGGGACGTGGTGGAGTACCGCATCGCCACCAACCCCGGCGAGCCGCTGAAGGCGCTCGACCAGATTGCGTCGGGCGGGGAGATGAGCCGGGTGATGCTGGCGCTGAAGGTGACGGTGGAAGAGGGCGCGGCCAAGCCCAAGAAGAAGACGGCAACGCCGCGGACGCTGGTCTTCGACGAGGTGGATATTGGCATTGGCGGGCGCGCGGCCGAGGCGGTGGGACAGAAGCTGAAGGCGCTGGGACGCGGGCAGCAGGTGCTGTGCGTGACGCATTTACCGCAGATCGCGGCGTTTGCCGATCAGCACTTTGTGGTGGAGAAGCGCGAGGCGGAGGGGCGGACGAAGATGCAGATCCGGCTGCTGGACGACCGGGCACGGACGCACGAGGTGGCGCGGATGGTGAGCGGGGCGAAGGTTACGGAGACGAGCTTGCAACATGCGGCGCAGATGATTGCCGCCAGCCGATAAATCCAGCCAGAAAATGGTGTTAGAGCGGTGAGTGGGAGCTAATAGAGGGGCGGTCGTTTGTGCTTCTGGTGCAGCGACTTTCTTTGCTAGGGCTTCAGAGGCTGCGGAAAAACAGGGAAAAGCGAGCGGAGATTTGGCAGGGGCTAAAGCCCGCACTCTATTTTGGGGCATTTTTGGCCCGGGACCCAGAGGGTGCCCCGCCGTGCCCTTGTTACAAAGCTGCCATCAGATGGGTTTTTCCGCAGCCTTTAAAGCCGAGGTTGATTTTGCTGCGATTTCGGCACGCGACCCACCCGCTGGGTGGATTCCCCGGTCCTGCCCTGACGCATCTTGCCGCTCCCGTTGAGTTTTTCCGCAGCCTGTTCAGTCGAGGCGTTGGTATACTGGGTGAGTGACTTCGATTGTTGCTGATTCCATCTCGAACGGTAGCCACGCCGAGAGTTCCCCCAGCGAAAAACGGGTGTTGCTGCTGAAGCCGCGCGGCTTTTGCGCGGGCGTGGTGCGCGCGATTGATATTGTGAAGATCGCCCTGGAAACCTTTGGCGCGCCCATCTACGTGCGCCGGGAGATTGTGCATAACCGCTACGTGGTCAATGAGTTAGCGGAAAAGGGAGCGATCTTTGTGCACGAGATCGAAGAGGTTCCCGATGGGCAGCGGGTGATCTACTCGGCGCACGGGGTTTCGCCGGCGGTGAGGGAGACCAGCAAGAGACGGCGCCTGAAGGTGATCGACGCAACCTGCCCGCTGGTGACCAAGGTGCACATCGAGGCGGTGAAGTTCGCCAAGCAGGGGTACTCGCTGGTGCTGATCGGGCACCGCGACCACGACGAGATTGAGGGGACTCTGGGCGAGGCGCCGGAGGTCACGCAGGTGGTTTCCAACGTGGCCGAGGTGGGCGCGCTGAAGGTTCCCGACCCGAATCGCGTGGCCTACCTGACCCAGACCACGCTCAGCCTGGACGAGGCGCGGGACATTATTCACGCGCTGAAGGAGAAGTTTCCGGCTATTGTGGGGCCGCACTCGCAGGACATCTGCTACGCCACGGAGAACCGGCAGGTGGCGGTGCGCAACGTGGCCCACAACGCGGGCCTGGTGCTGGTAGTAGGCTCGACCAACAGCTCCAACTCGAACCGGCTGGTGGAGGTCTCGCGCAACCTGGGAACGATCGGCTACCTGATTGACAACTCGCAGGCCATCGATCCGAAGTGGTTGGAGGGGGTGAATAACGTGGCAGTGACGGCGGGGGCGTCGGCTCCCGAGGTGTTGGTGGAAGGCGTGGTGAATTACCTGCGCCAGAACGGGTACGCGCGCGTGGAAGAAGTGGAAGTGATGCCGGAAAATGTGCGCTTCGGGCTGCCGCCGGAGATCGTGCAGGCCATCGGCAGCACAGATGGCGCGGGCGCCGTGCATCTAACATAGACGACGCCGCCACCTGCGGTGGGGCAGGCACCTGCGGTGCGGCAGACGCCGACCACCCCGACGACGGAGACCTGTCGTCGGGGACCCCGGCGCTTGCGCGGCATGAGGTTCGTGGCCACCTGCGGTGGGGCAGCCGCCGCTTGCGCGGCATGAGGTTCGTGGTTTCCCGGGTCTCAGATCAGACTCGAGACCTTGGCGCACGATTTGATTGGGTTTTCCAATCTTGCGCCGGGTTCGGGATGCGGCCAGGGGCCGCGAGCGGCAATCAAGATGGTATAGAGTGTTGCCGGGAAGGACCGAGGCTTTTTAAGACCGCATGAGTATTGAGCAGGGGAAGAAGCAATCCATGGCGCCCAGGTTTGGCCGATTGGACGCGGATCTGGCCGATGTGGAATCGGCCATTGGCAGTGCGCGCGAGCACCTTCTCTCCCGGCAGCATCGCGAGGGCTACTGGTGCGGCGAACTGGAAGCCGACGCGATGCTGGAGGCCGACTACATCTATCTGCACACGGTGCTGGAGAGCGGCGATCCTGGGCGGCTGAAGCGCGCGCTGGCCGAGATTCTGCGCTACCAGAACGAGGATGGAAGCTGGAGCATCTATCCGGGCGGGCCGGGAAATATTTCGCTTTCGGTGAAGTGCTATCTTTCAGCGAAGCTGCTGGGCATGGGCGCAGACGAGCCGCGGCTGGTGAAGTGCAGGGAGTGGGTGCTGGCGCACGGCGGTGTGGTGGAGTGCAACACCTTCACCAAGATGTATCTGTGCTCACTGGGGCAATACGACTACGACGCGGTGCCCGCGATTCCGCCGGAGATTGTTCTCTTTCCGAAATGGTTTTACTTCAACATCTACGAGATTTCGTCGTGGTCGCGGTCGATTCTGGTGCCGCTGGCGATCATGTACGCCAGAAAGCCGTTCAAGAAGATTCCGCCGGAGCAGGGAATCGACGAGCTGTACGTGGGCGGGCGGGCCAACGCGAACCTGCGCCTGCGCATGAACCGCGAAAAGATAATCTCCTGGCGGAATTTTTTCATTCTTCTCGACCGGATCACGCACTGGGCCGAGGCGGTGCACATCCGGCCGCTGCGGCGGCTGGCGCTGCGCCGGGCGGAGAAGTGGCTGCTGGAACGGCTGGAGATGACCGACGGGCTGGGCGCGATTTATCCGGCGATGCTGAACGCGATCATCGCACTGCGCTGCCTGGGCTACTCCGAGGACGATCCTCAGGTTATCCGGGCGCGGGACGAGTTTGAGAAGCTGGGGTTCGAGGAGGCGGCCAACGAGGAAATGCCGGAGCCGACCTTCCGCATGCAGCCGTGCGTTTCGCCGGTGTGGGATACGGCGCAGGCGGTGTATGCGCTGGGCGAGGCGGGCGTGGCGCGCAACGATCCGCGGCTGCTGAAGGCGGCCGACTGGCTGCTCTCAAAGGAAGTACGGCACAAGGGCGACTGGGCAGTGAAGGTTCCCAAGACCGAGCCGGGGGGCTGGTACTTCGAGTTCAACAACGAATTCTATCCGGACACCGACGACACGGCGCAGGTTCTGCTGGCGCTGAGCAAGGTGGACAATCCACGGGAGCGCTACCAGCTTCAGGTGGCGGAACGGGCGATTGAGTGGGAGTTCGCCATGCAGTGCCGCAACGGCGGATGGGCGAGCTTTGACAAAGACAACACCAAGATGATCTTCCAGTACATTCCATTCGCGGACCACAACGCCATGCTGGATCCGCCGACGGTGGACGTGACGGGAAGAATCCTGGAGATGCTGGCCAGCTACGGCTATAGCCGCGGCGACAAGCGCGTGGAGAAGGCCATCCGGTTTATTTTCAGAGAGCAGGAGCCGGACGGGAGCTGGTTTGGCCGCTGGGGCGTCAATTACATCTACGGGACGTTCCTGGTGCTGCGCGGGCTGGAGGCGATTGGCGTAGATCACCTGGAGCCGCAGGTGCAGCAGGCGGCGGAGTGGATACGGATGGTGCAGAATCCCGACGGCGGGTGGGGCGAAACCTGCGGCAGCTACGACGATCCGAACGCGCGCGGGGTGGGCATCAGCACGCCTTCGCAGACGGCGTGGGCGCTGCTGGGATTGCTGGCAGCAGGGGACGACCGCTCGGACTCGATTGCCAAGGGGGTTCGGTGGCTGCTGGGGCGGCAGCGGCCGGACGGGAGCTGGGACGAATCGATGGGCGAAGGAGCCCAGAGGCAAAGTATCATTACAGGTACGGGGTTTCCCAGGGTCTTTTATCTGGCATACACGATGTACCGCCAATACTTCCCCTTGCTGGCATTGACCAGTTACAAGCGGGCCATGGAACGGGCGAAGAGCTTTTAGTAGCCAGAAGCCGGTAGCCGGTAGCTAGAGGCCAGTAGCCAGTAGCCGGTAGCTAGAAGCCAGCTTCTAGCGGCTGCAGACAGAATTCATGGAATGCGCCAACCAAGAGGGCGCCGGAGGTTAAACAAAGGATGGCAATTCCCATCTCCCAGATGTGGACGGTGTCCACCTATGTGCTGAAGAAGCGGCTCAGGGGCGTGAAGCGCTATCCGCTGGTGCTGATGCTGGAGCCGCTCTTCCGCTGCAACCTGGCCTGCGCGGGGTGCGGCAAGGTGCAGTATCCGCCGCACATCCTGAAGAAGCAGCTTACGCCGGAGGAGTGCTTCCGGGCGGCGGAGGAGTGCGGCGCGCCGATGGTGTCGATTCCCGGCGGCGAACCGCTGCTGCATCCGCAGATCGTGGAGATCGTCAACGGGCTGATCGCGCGGAAGAAGTACATCTACCTCTGCACCAATGCGCTGGAGCTGAAGCGGCGGCTGCCGGAGTTCAGGCCGTCGAAGTATCTGACCTTCAGCGTTCATCTGGACGGGGAACGCGAGCACCACGATTTTTCGGTCTGCCGCGAAGGCGGGTACGAGATTGCGGTGGAGGGGATCAAGGAGGCGGTGAGGCGCGGCTTCCGCGTGACCACGAATGCGACGTTCTTCGACGGCACCGATCCCAACAGCGTGCGGGCGTTCTTTGACGAAGTGATGGCGATGGGCGTGGAGGGGATTGTGCTCTCGCCGGGCTACAGCTACGACAAGGCTCCCGACCAGAAGCACTTCATGGGCCGCGCGCGGGTGCGGCGGCTTTTCCGCGCCATCCTGTCGAACCGCAAGAAGTCGTGGAAGTTCAATATGTCGCCGCTGTTCCTGGAATTTTTGATGGGCAAGCGGAACTACGAGTGCACGCCGTGGGGATCGCCGGCCTACAACATCTTCGGCTGGCAGCGGCCCTGCTACCTGCTGCAGGATGGGTACGCCGATACGTTTGCAGAGCTGATGGACTCGACCGAGTGGGACGAGTACGGCGTAGCCAGCGGGAATCCGAAGTGCGCGAACTGCATGGTGAGCTGCGGGTACGAGCCGTCGGCGGTGCTGGAAGGGTTTGGGACGCTGCGCGGTTTCTGGAGCCTGATTCGCGGAAGCTTCAGCCTCTATCGCGATGAAGGCGCGCGGAAGCTGCTGAACGAGCCGGCTCCGTACGGGCCCGCGACGCTGGTGAAGATTGCCGCGCCGGCGGAGAGTTTCGAGGAGACCCGCGTATGACCGCCGAGGTGCTGAAGTACACGCGGGAACAAGTGGAGGCGCTGGAGCTGGCGCCGGGCACGGAGCACGAGAATCTGGAGGGGTGGATTCCGGAGCTGGCCGGAGAGGACGATCTGCGCGCGGCTCTGGAAAAGGCCTTCGATTATCGCGGCGATGTGACCATAACGCTCAAGTCGGGCGAGCGGATCGAGGCGTATGTCTTCAACCGGCATACCGGCGCGACCCTGGCCGACTCCTGGGTGCAGTACTTCACGCCCAAGGCGGCGGAGAAGCGCAAGCTGAGCTACGCGGAGATTGCGCGGCTGGAGTTCAGCGGCAAGGACCGCGCGGCGGGCAAGCACTGGGAAGACTGGGTGAAGGCCTACAACGAAAAGAAGGCCGCAGGCGAAAACTTTGCGCTGCACCCCGAGGCGCTGGAGTAGTCAGAACCGCCTGCCATCCGAAAAAACACAGCTCCCACTGCCGCTTCTGAGGCGGGTGAGCGATGGCGCGCTGAATGGCCCGGCGAAGCAAACCGAAGACCGGGTTTGCGGAGGACTGCGGCGGCGGCGCGGGCTGCGTCCATGCTGAAGTTACCGAATCAGGCAGACAGCCCTTGAGGATCGGGGCCGCGAGAGCTGGGAAGAGCTTGAGAGATCCCCCAAACGGCTGGCAATCCTGGCGGTTAGAATGGTAGTTCGTTCCGGGAATTGCTATGAGAGTTTTTCTCACGGGCGCGACGGGGTTTGTGGGACACCACGTGGCTCTGGCGCTGGCCGCGGAGGGCGCAGAGCTGCGCATGCTGGTGCGCAGGACCAGCAACCTGGCCAATCTGGAAGGGATTGCCGGCGAGACCCCGGTGGGCGATCTGAGCGAGCCGGAATCGCTCCGGCCGGCGCTCAGCGGGTGCGACGCGGTGGTGCATGTGGCAGCCGACTACCGGCTGTGGATTCGCGATCCGCAGGCGATGTACCGCGCCAATGTGGAGGGGACGCGGGAGCTGCTCAGGCTGGCGCGGGAGGCCGGCGTGGGGCGGTTTGTCTATACCTCCAGCGTGGCCACCATGCACTTCCGCAGGGATGGGCTGGTGATCAACGAGGAGACGCCGGTTTCGCTGGCCGACATGGTGGGGCACTACAAGCGGTCGAAGTTTCTGGCGGAGCGCGAGGCGATGGCGGCAGCGGAGGGCGGGCAGCAGGTGATCATTCTGAACCCGACCACGCCGATCGGGCCGAATGATCGCAAGCCCACACCGACGGGGCGGATCTTTGTCGACTTTCTCAACCGCAAATTTCCCGCGTATATGGACACGGGATTGAACCTGGTGGATGTGGCGGAGGTGGCACGGGCGCACGTGGCCGCGCTGGGCAAGGGGACGCCGGGCAAGCGGTACATTCTGGGCGGGGAAAACCTGACGCTGAAACAGATTCTGGACAAGATGTCGGCGATTACCGGGATTCCTTCACCGACGGTGAAGATTCCGTTTGCCGTGGCGGCGACGTACGCGTTTTTTGAGGAGTGGATTACGGGGCGCATTCTGGGCAGGGAGCCGCGGGCGACGCTGGAGGAAGTGAGGATGGGGAGGAAGAAGATGTTTGCCTCGAGCGCGCACGCGCAGCAGGAGCTGGGCTTCCGCATCGTTCCCGTCTACCCGGCCATGCGCGCGGCCATCGAGTGGTTCCGCGCCAACGGGTACGCGCCGTGAGCCGTGTGGCCATCATCGCCGCCATGCCCGGCGAGCTGAAGCCTCTGGTGCGCGGCTGGTTTCACACGCACGCAAGCGGAGTGGATCTGTGGCGCTGGAGCTTCGATGAGGGCGAGTGGATCGCAGCCTGCGCCGGAGCTGGCGCGGATGCAGCGCGGCGCGCCTTTGCCGCAATTGAATGCAGCGGTCCAATCTCGTATGTCATTTCGACGGGTTGGGCTGGGGCGCTCAATGAAGAATTAAAACCAGGTCAGGCCTTCGAAGTTTCCGGTGTCGTTGATTCGGGCACCGGCGAGCGTTTTCATGTAGCTCACTGGTCCGTCGAGCGCCTTCTAGTCACCGGCTCCAGAGTCGCCGGAGTCCAGGAGAAACAGCGCCTCGCCTCCACCTACGGTGCCGCTTTGGTCGATATGGAAGCAGCTGCCGTCGCCCGCCTCGCCGCCATGCGCGGCGTTCCGTTTTATTGCTACAAAGGCGTTAGTGACGGTCTCACGGACCGTCTGCCCGACTTCAACCGCTTTATCTCGCTGACAGGCCGGTTTAACCTCGCCCGCTTTATACTTTTTGCTCTTTTCAAGCCAATCTACTGGCCTGCGCTCCTCCGGATGGGCGAAAATAGCAGAAGGGCTTCCGAGAGTATCGCGGAGAGTCTGTTCGATTTTCTTGACGAACGAGCTTACATCAGAGAGCGCAATGGCTACCCAAATCTCAAATCCTGAACTCCACGTCGAAACAAGGATTCCCTCGACGATGCGCGCCGCGGTCTATCGCGGAATCAACGACATGCGCGTGGAAACCGTTCCGGTGCCGCGTATCGGCGCGGGCGAGCTGCTGATCAAAGTTGCCACGTGCGGCGTCTGCGGCACGGACCTGAAGAAGATTCACATGGGCTCGCACTCTGCGCCGCGCATCTTCGGGCACGAGATGGCGGGAACGATTGTAGCCGTGGGCGAGGGGGTGACCGGCTACGCGGTGGGCGAACGGGCGATGAGCTTTCACCATGTGCCCTGCGGCGAGTGCTATTACTGCCGCAAACAGACTCCGGCGCAGTGTCCGCTGTACAAGAAGACCGGCGTGACGGCGGGATTCGAGCCCTCCGGCGGCGGGTTTGCGGAGTACATTCGGGTGATGGATTTTGTGGCCGCCAACCGCGGGGTGGTGAGGATTCCGGATGATGTGCCGTTTGAGCAGGCGGCGTTCATCGAGCCGGTGAATACGGTGCTGAAGGGCGTGAAGCGGCTGAAGCTGGAGCCGGACGACACGGTGCTGGTGATCGGGCAGGGACCGATCGGGCTGATGCACGCGGCGCTGGCGCAGCGGAGCGGGGCGCGGGTATTAACGTCAGATTTGTATGCGGAGCGGCACGCGATTGCGGCGCGATTCGGGCTGAACAATCCGATTGATGCGGGGAAGGAAGATGTCGTCGAGCGGGTGCTGGCGGAGACCGGGGGGCGGGGCGCGGACGCGGTGATCCTGGCGGTGGGCGGGAATGGATTGATCCGGACGGCGATGGATGCGGCGCGGCCGGGCGGCCGGGTGATGCTGTTTGCGCAGACCCAGCATGGGGAGGCGACCATCGATCCGGCGGCGGTATGCGTGGACGAGAAGACCCTGCTCGGTTCATACTCATCTTCGTTTCCGATCCTGGATGAGGTCACGGAGCTGGTGCTGGGCGGCTATCGGACGGGATTCGATCTGACGCAGCTGATCTCTCACCGCTTTCCGCTGGAGGAGGCGGTCCAGGCGATTGAGGTTGCCTCGCATCCCAAGGCAGACTCCATGAAGATTATGATTGAGCCAGTGCCGGGGGGCGGGGCGGAGTAGGAGGAGCCGGATGGCGAACACAGTGAAAGCGGCGATCCTCCGGGGCCGCAAGACCGTCGAAACTGTTGTCGAAGAAGGCCGCAAAAGAGTCGAGAACGCCGTCGGCGGGGGCCTGGACACAGTGGAGACGGTCGTTGAGGCAGGCCTGAATACAGTCGAGACGGTGGTCGTCGAGGGGCGCAAGAAGGTCGAAACCGCAGTCCACCAAGGCCGCAAGACCGTCGAGAGCGTGCTATTCCACGGGCGCGGCACCATGCAGGCTGCTATCCTCCACGGCCGTGAAGATGTCCGTATCGAACAGGTTCCGCTTCCCAAAGCCGAAGTGGGCGAATTGATCGTCAGCGTGGGCGCCGCGCTGACCTGCGGCACGGATTTGAAGGTATTCCGGCGGGGCTACCACGCGCGCATGATTGTGCCTCCGGCGCTGTTCGGACACGAGCAGGCGGGCACGGTGGTGGAGGCCGGCGAGGGGGTGGTGGGGTTTGCGCCCGGCGACCGGGTGGTGGCGCTGAACTCGGCGCCCTGCGGGGTGTGTTACTACTGCGAGCGCGGCCAGGAAAACCTCTGCGACGACCTGCTGTTCAACAATGGAGCCTACGCGGAGTTCATCCGCATCCCGGCGCGGATTGTGGCGAAAAATACGCTGCGGGTTCCTGATCATGTGCCGCTGGAGCACGCCGCGCTGACCGAGCCGCTGGCCTGCGCCGTGCATGGGTTCGAGGACTCGCGGCCGCGGCCGGGCGATATGGTTGCGGTGGTGGGCGGCGGGCCGCTGGGGCTGATGATTCTGCACGTGGCGGCGCTGGCGGGCTGCGAGACCATCGCGGTGGTGAAGCACGACGGGCAGGCGGAGGCGGCGCGGCAGCTTGGCGCGACGCATGTGGTGCATGGCTCGTCGATCCGCAAGGCCATCCGTGAGACCCGCGCGCTGACACCGAACGACCGCGGCGTCGACATTGCCATTGAGGCTGTGGGCCTGCCGGAGACGTGGCAGGAGGCGGTGGAACTGGTGCGCAAGGGTGGGACGGTGAACTTCTTCGGCGGATGCGCGCTGGGAACCCACGTCATGCTGGATACGAATCGGATTCACTACAGCGACATCACGCTGCGGGCCACCTTCCACCACACGCCGGAGCTCTGCCGCAAGGCGCTGGAACTGATCGCCAGCGGACGATTCCAGGCGCAGGCGTTCATCACCGGCCGCGCCCACCTGTACGAACTGAACCGCGTGTTTGAGAAGCTGATGAACCGGAGCAGCGAGATCAAGACCGCGATTGTGCCCTGAGGCATGCCATGAGCACGGAGATTGCACCGAGGGAGCAGCGGGCTGAATCGCTGATTGCGCCGCAGAGTGGGCCGGCGAGCGGGGAAGCCGTGGCCGAGCGCGGCTGGGCGGCGCTGCCGGCCGGCTACCGGATTCCCGAGGTTGCGCCCGCGCTGGACGAGGCGCGGGCGTGGTGCCAGCATCTGGCGGAGACACACTACGAAAATTTTCATGTGGCGACGTGGTTTCTGCCGCGAGCGCTGCGGCCGCACTTTTATGCGATCTATGCTTACTGCCGCGTCTCCGACGATTTGGGCGACGAGGTGGGCGAGCGCAGCGCGGCTTTAGGCTTGCTTGATATATGGGGACGGGAATTGGATGGGTGCTACGAGGGCAGGGCGCGGCACCCTGTGTTTGTGGCGCTCAGCGAGACAATCCGCGCGTGTTCAATTCCGAAGCAGCCGTTTGCGGATTTGTTGACGGCATTCCGGCAGGACCAGACGGTTACGCGCTACCGCACGATGCAGGACGTGATGGGGTACTGCCGCTACTCGGCCAACCCGGTGGGGCGGCTGGTGCTGTATGCGTGCGGCGAGGCGGAGGAGGAGAAGTTCAGGCTCTCAGACGCGACCTGCTCGGCGCTGCAACTGGCGAACTTCTGGCAGGATGTGCGCGAGGATTATGCGCGCGGGCGGATTTATCTGCCGCTGGAAGACATGGAACGATTCGGCGTGAGCGAGGATGTGATCGCGAAGGGCGCGGCCACGGAGGAGTTTCGCGCGCTACTGCGCTATGAAGTGGAGTATGCACGAGGGATGTTTCTGGAGGGGCTGCCGCTGATCGGGATGGTGGGGCGGGAGCTGGCTGTCGATCTGGATTTATTCAGCCGCGGGGGGCTGGAGATACTGAAGGCGATCGAGCGCCGGAAGTTTGACGTGCTGACGGCGCGGCCGGCGATTGCGAAGGCTACCAAGTTAAAATTGGCGTTGCGCGCGGTGAGCGCCAGGGCGCTGCCGTTTCTGGCGCTCCATCGCCGCCGGGCAGGGAAGGCGGCGTGACGCAAGACTCCACGCAGGATGTGGCTTCAGCCACGCTGAATGCGGCTTATGCCGCGTGCCGGGCCATTGCCAGACGCGAAGCGAAGAATTTTTATTACGCCTTTCTGGCGCTACCCAAGGCGCGGCACAACGCCATCTGCGCGATCTACGCCTTCATGCGCAAGGCCGACGACCTGGCCGATGACGAGAGCCTGACGCGCGAGGAGCGGCGGCGGCGGCTGGATACGTGGCTGGAGGATTGGCGCGGAGTCTGCCGCGGCGGCGACACTGCTGATCCGGTTTTTCTGGCGGCGCGGGACGCCGTGGAGCGGTTCGGGATTCCGTTGAGCCTGCTGGACGAGCTGGTGGCCGGCGTGACCATGGACCTGAATCCGCGCACGGGCGAGGGTCCGGACACCTACGAGAGCTTTGAGGATTTGTACCGGTACTGCTACCTGGTGGCGTCGGTGGTGGGGCTGGTGTGCATACGGATCTTCGGATACAAGGACCCGCGCGCGGAGAAGCTGGCGGAGGAGACCGGCATTGCGTTCCAGTTGACCAACATTCTGCGCGACGTGGCCGAGGATGCGGAACGCAACCGCGTTTACCTGCCGCTGGAGGATCTGGCCGCGCACGGGATTGAGTTGGAAGCTCTGCTGAAGCGCACGCCGGGCACGCCGCCGACGATGTGCGAGCGGACGCTGATTGCGGAGACGGCGGGGCGGGCGGAGCAGTACTACCAGTCGGCTGAGAAGCTGATGCCGCTGATTGACCGGGAGAGCCGCCCGGCGCTGTGGGTGCTGGTGGAGATCTATCATGCGCTGCTGAAGCGCATCCGCGCGGCGGAGTACGATATGTTTTCGCGGCGGGCCAAGGTGCCGCTGGCACAAAAGCTGTGGATTCTGGCGGTGGGGATGGCGAAGATGGGGCTGGCGCGGCTGTCGGGCTGAGCGGATGATGGAAGCTACCATGAGCGGCGTGGAGCAGAGTGCAGCGAAGACGGTGAGCGTGGTGGGCGGGGGCGTGGCGGGGATGAGCGCAGCCTGCGCGCTGGCCGAGGCGGGGTTTGCGGTGAGGCTCGTTGAGCGGCGCGGCTACCTGGGCGGACGGGCTTCGTCGTATCGGCATCCGGGGGTGGATGAGGTCATCGACAACTGCCAGCACGTGTTGTTCGGGTGCTGCACGAATTTGATCGGGTTCTACCGGCGGATCGGCGTGGCGGAGCGGATTCACTGGACCCGCGATATGACCATGATCGAGCCGGGCGGGCGGCGCTCCGCGCTTGGACCCTTTGGAGTAGGTCCGTTCACCCTCCCAGCACCGTTGCATGGGCTGCCGCGGCTGATGGCCGCGCACGCTTTCACGCTGGCCGACAAGCTGGCGCTGGGGCGGGCCTTTCGCGCGCTGATGCGGCCGGCGCCGGTGGATTCAACAGAAAATTTGGGGGATTGGCTGCGGCGGCACGGGCAAACGCGTGGGGCGGTGGAGCGGTTCTGGCGGCTGGTGATTGCCAGCGCGCTGAACGCAGATCTGGATGCGATTGCGCTGCCGTATGCGACGAAGGTGATTAGGGAATTGTTTCTGAATTCGGCCGCGGCAGGGAGCATGGGCATGAGCAGCGTGCCGCTGAGCGAGCTGTACGCGGGGGCGGAGCAGTTTCTGCGCGGACGTGGCGGCGAGGTTGTGTTCAATGCGCAGGTGGAGTCGGCGGAGTGGAGTGAAGCGAGCTCGCAATGGGCGCTGCGGACGCGCGACGGTGAGTTGAGGTCGGATTTTCTGGTGCTGGCGCTGCCCTTTGAGGCGATGGCCAAGCTGCTGCCGCGGATGCCTGCGGCGGTGGGCGCAGAGGCTCTGGACGCGCAATTGGAACGGCACGAACATGGGCCCATCTGCAGCGTTCATTTATGGTTCGACCGCGAGATTACCGAGCTGGAACACGCGGTGCTGCTGGATCGGACGATTCACTGGGTCTACAACAAGAGCCGGCTGCAGCCGGGGCGGAAAGAGCGGGGCTACCTGGAGGTGGTGGTGAGCGCGTCACGGGAGTTTGCGGCGCTGAGCCGCGAGGAGGCGATTACGCTGGCGGTGGAGGAGCTGGGCGAGTTTTTTCCGGCGGCGCGGGAGGCGCGGCTCGAAAAGGCGGCGCTGGTGAAGGAGGTTCGGGCTACGTTTGGGGTTCCTCCGGGGATTGATTCGGCGCGGCCCGATGCGCAGTCGCCGTGGCCGAATTGCTTTTTGGGGGGGGATTGGACGGCGACCGGATGGCCTTCGACGATGGAGAGCGCGGCGCGGTCGGGACATCTGGCGGCGGAGGCGGTTTGCTCGGAGGCGGGCGTGCCGCGGAGGGTGCTGGTTGGGAATTTAAAGCCGCGGGGGATGATGCGGTGGATGAATGCAGCTTTTAGCCGCTAGCTTCTAGCTTTTAGCTTCTAGTTTTATCGCGAAGACGCTCTTTCATCGATGTGCAGAAAATGCCGCGTGCATCATTGCGAACCAGACTGCATTTGCATTGGAACGGCAGCTAAAAGCTGGAACCTATTTTTAATGCGCCAGCAGGTAGACGCCGATGCAGACCAGGAGGGCGGCGGACCAGCGGCGGCGGTCTACGTTTTCTTTTAAGAAGAATTTGCCGGCGATGGCGTTGGTGACGAGGGTTAATGAGGCCGAGGCCGGGGCGACCAGGCTCAGGTTGAGGTGATTGAGCGCGAAGAGCAGCGAGAAGAAGGCTACCGCGAGGAAAAAGACCCCGGCGAAGAAGAGCGGGCAACTGAGGACGGAACGGATGGCGCCTTTGAGTCCGGAGCGGGCGCGGATGATGTCGAGGTCGCCGATGGATTTCATGGCGGCGGCGGTGAGGACTTCACCGGCTGTGGAGGCGAGGACGACGGCGGCGATCATGGCCGCTGCGGACCAGAGGCCGGGCTGCGAGATGGGAGAGGGAACAATCATCAGAGTTGCTCCTGTTCCATTGCGGGTGCGGGGATTGCGCCTGCGGAGGAGTCAGGCAATCCGAAGGGTGCGGGGCGCTCGGTGGTGGATGGACCCTGGGCGACAAAGCCGACGCCGAGGGTGATGAGAATGATGCCGGACCAGCGCTCGAAGGAGATGGTCTCGTGCAGCCAGAAGCGCGAGAGCAGCGCGACGATCACGTTGCCGAAGGCGGTGGCGGGGAGGACGTAGGTGAGATCGGCCCAGGAGAGAGCGGTGAGATAGCTGGAGAAGAAGACGATGAGCAGGGCGATGCCGAAGGCGATCCAGGGAGTGAAGACGGCGGAGACGAGCGCGCCGGCGAGCACGGCCGGATGGGCGACGGCGATGGCCGGGAGGTGGGTCATGCCGCGGGAGAGGCAGGAGTCGCCCAGCGGGGCGCAGACGGCCACCATCAGCAGGATCAGGTACTGGCGCGGCGAAAGTCTGGCGTGCGTCATTCGGTATTCGATGAGCCCCGCGGTGGTTCCGATGCAAGCGGAGGGCGGCGCTTGTGCGGTCGTCCTCGACGGGATGGGGGCCGATGTTGGCCGGGGCATTTTCGGAGGATGCGTCCTCAAAAAAATCGAAAGTCTTCCGGAAAACATCCCTCAAGGGCTAAACAGGTTGCGGAAAAACAGGGAACAGTGAACGAAGATTTGGCAGGGGCTAAAGCCCGCACTCTATTTTGTGGCAGTTATGGCCCGGGACCCAGAGGGTGCCCCGCCGTGCCCTTGTTACAAAGCCCCGCCAGATGAGTTTTTCCGCAGCCTGTAACGCCCGCGTTCATTCTGCCTCGTTGATGTACGGGCTAAAGCCCGTAGCCTTCAATCCGAAGGACCGTACCCTTCAATGCTAAAGCCCGTACCCTTCCATGCGTTTTCCAGGGGCTATTGGTTCCTGGAAAAATAATGTCCTTGCGCCGTCCCTACGGGACTCCGAAACGAACTTGTGGAATCACTTTTCCCCACGCTGAAGCGCGGGGCTAACCAACTCTGCGCCTCCGGCGCGTTTGTCCGGACATTTTCCCCACGCTAAAGCGCGGGGCTAACCAACTCTGCGCCTCCGGCGCGTTTGTCCGGACATTTTCCCTACGCTAAAGCGCGGGGCTAACCAACTCTGCGCCTCCGGCGCGTTTGTCCGGACATTATTTATGCAGTCCTCAATAAAGCCCCATCCTTTCAACTAGCTTTTGCGGCGCGATCCGCCGCGGCGGATCGTGCCCTGACACAAGAGCCATTGCTGAGACACCTTCTAAGCGCCGGCGCTGGCCGGTGCCTGGGGCTTGCTGGCCTGCTGGCTGCGCGCGGCTTTGACCATGCGATTACGCTGCGCGCGGAGCTTGAGGAACGACTTGGCTTCGACGTAGAGACGGGGCACGTCGCGGTTGACGATGGCCTTCCAGATGACGCGAGCCGCGGCCTTGGGACGGAAGTAGTACTCGTCGTAGAAGCGATGCACCATCTCCATGACGTAATCGGTGGGCAGGCCGGGATACTCGATGTGGGCCATCTGGTGGCCGCCGCCGTCTTCCATGCGTTCGTTGGTGATGAAGCCGTTGACCCTGGCGTACTCGTAGAACTCGGTGCCGGGGTAGGCGTGGGCGATGGAGACCTGGATGGTTTCAACGTCAAGGCTCTTGGCGAACTTGATGGTGTTCTGGATCGACTCCCGGGTTTCGCCGGGGAGGCCGAGGATGAAGTCGCCGTGGATGGTCAGGCCGAGGTCGCGGCAGTCTTTGGCGAAGGCGCGGGCGCGCTCGACGGTTGCGCCCTTCTTGATGTTCTTGAGGATCTGCGGGTCGCCGGACTCGAAGCCAACGATGAGCAGGCGGCAGCCGGCCTCCTTCATGGCCTTGAGGGTATCGTAGTCGGTGGTGACGCGCGATGTGCAGCTCCAGGTGAGGCCGAGGGGCTTGAGCTTTTCGCAGAGCTCGATGGTGCGGGCCTTCTGGATGTTGAAGGTGTCATCGTCAAAGAAAAACTCTTTGACGTGGGGGAAGTTCTGCCTGGCCCAGGCGAGCTCGGCGGCGACATCGTCAGTGGAGCGCTTGCGCCAGGCGTGGCCGCTGAGGGTCTGCGGCCAGAGGCAGAAGGTGCACTGCGCCGGGCAACCGCGGGTGGAGTAGAGCGCGATGTAAGGATGGAGCAGGAAGGGGACGTTGTAGCGGGTCACGTCGAGGTCGCGCTTGTAGATCTTGGTGGCCCAGGGCATGGCGTCGAGGTCTTCGATCTGCGGACGGTCGGGGTTGTGGAGGATTTTGCCGTTGAGCTTGTAACTTATGCCGAGGATTTCATTGAGCGGCTTGCCGTTGGCGAACTCGACGACGGAGTAGTCGAACTCGCGGCGGCAGATGAAGTCCAGCACCGGGCACTCGTTGAGGGCGCGGTCCGGGTCGGTGGTCACCGGAGGGCCGACAAAGGCGATGCGGATGGAGGGATTGGCGGCCTTGATGGCCTCGGCGAGGCGCTGGTCGCCCTCCCAGCCGACGGTGGAGGTGAAGAGGACGAGGAACTCGTAGTCTTTGCAGATCTTGATGGTTTCGTCGGCGGAGACGTGGTGAGGGGGCGCATCGAGGAGGCGCGAGCCCTCCAGCAGGCCGGCGGGGTAGGTGAGCCAGACCGGGTACCAGTAGGATTCGATCTCGCGCGTAGCGGGCCAGCGGGAGCTTGCGCCGCCGTCGAAATTCTCGAACGATGGCGGATTCAGGAAGAGGGTTTTCAGGGGCATAGGCATCCTTTTTATTCTAACATTGGGGTGATTGTTGGACGGGCGGGAGCGGGATTAGGCGCTATTTTGCGTGCAGTTCGTCGAGCCAGTCCTGCATGTGGCCGAGGGCGCGCAGCAGGTCGAGCTCGGCTTTTTCGAGATCGAACTGGGCATCGAGGGCGTCGTCGTATTTCTGGCTTTCGTCGATGCGGGCGAGCTGCTCGGCCTTGGGCGACAACTGCGGCTGGGCGTTGGGACCGGATTCGGCGCCGTTTCCGAGCTGGAGCTGGGACTGGACGGCGGTCAACTGCTCATGGGCGATTTGCTGCTTGAGGCTGGCGATCTCGGCGACGGTGTCGAGCTGGCGCAAGCTGCCGGTGAGCTGGGCTATATAGAGGTCGTTCTGGTGCTGCGCCTCTTCCGCCTGGACGGTCGCGGCCAGCGCATCGGCAGCGGACTCGCGGGATTTGGCCCGGCGGCCCATGTCAAAAATCGGAAGTTCAACGGAGATTCCGGAGCTGAAGTTATTGGCTGGCAAATCCTGGCGGAAGTAGTTGTTCACGTTGTTCAGCAGCGTGGTGTTGCGGTTGTACTGGGCACCGAAGCTCAACTGCGGGACGTAGTTGATCTCCTCGTCACCGCGGGCATACTCGTGCTTGGATTGGGCCAGTAACTGCGCCGAATGGACGCCCTCGGTGGTGCGCGGGGGCGTGTCGGGGGCGAGGCGGGGAATTTTGGGAATGCTGGCGTGCGCGGGGAGGATGGAAGCCGGCGGGAGGCCGGTCAAGGCGGCCAGTTGGGTATTCAGCTCGGCGATGCGGGCCTCCAGTTGGAGGCGCTTGAGACGGATCTGGGCGGCGGTGAGGCGGGCCTGCAGAAACTCGCTGAGAGGGTCGACGCCGGCCTCGGTGCGCTGTTGCTCGATGTCGACCAGGCGGGCGGCGTCCTGCTCCTGCTGATGGACGGCAACCAGCTCGCTGGTGTCGGTATCGAGCTCGAGGTAGGCCAGGGAGGCGTCCAGCGCGACCTGCTCGCGCGCGTCCTCGAGATGGGAGAAGGCGACCTGCACGCCGAGGCGCGCGGAATCGATGTAGCGCTTCTGTGGAACGCCGAAGACCAGCGACTGGACGGTCATGCTCCACAGGGAGGGCGGCGTGCCGGTGAAACCGACCTCAGGGAAGGTGGGGATGCCGGTGCCGAACTGAATGGAGGGAATTACGGCATCCTTGCTCTCTGAGTATCCCGCTTCGGCCTTGCGCACGTCCGCCTCGGCGATGCGCACCGGGGCGCTCTTCTGCTGCGCCAGCTCGACGATGGTGGTCAGCGAGACCTGGGCCGGCAAGCTGGCCGGGAGGGCGGCCAAGGCCAGGACTACGACCAGGGCCGGGAGCAAGGGCGGCGATGGCTTCCTGCGCGGGTTGGTTCCAGTCGACGTCAAGGATGAAACTCCTGCGCGGGGCGGTAAGCGTGGGCCAGGGCCAGGGAGGCCAGCCGATCCCGGGCGGCATCGTCCGTGTCGCCGAGGCGGCTCTCCAGGCGCGCCAGGCGGAGCCAGGCGGCAAAGGCCGGGGCCTCCTCGGTCTTGACGGGATCGGCCAGGTAGGCCTTCATCATGCTGACTGCCAATACCGGGTCGCGGTTGGTCTCCATCAGGATGGAGGCTCCATCATAAAGCGCGACGCCGGAGTGCTGGTCGCGCTCGGCGACGGCGGCGCAAGAGCGGATGGCGGCTTCCATCTCCGCCCAGCGCTGGTGGCGGCGAAAAAAGATGGCCAGAACGATCCACTGGGGGCCGGGATGGTGAGAAACCGCGATGGCCTGGCGGAACTCGCGCTCGGCAGCGGCGTAATCGCCGCGCTTTTCTGCGATGTGGCCGCGCAGGACGTGGGCCCTGACGCCGTCCAGCCGGTCAAGCTGGGCGGCGATGGCGGTGGCCTTGTCCAGGCCCCCGCCGACGATGCCGGGAGCATCGACGTTATACTGGCCGAGGTCGGAGAGCGCGTTGATACTTTGAGGATCGAGGCGGACCGCCTGCTCGAACTCGGCGTGGACGCGCTTGGCCAGCGAGTAGGCGCTGAGGAACGAGGCTCGGCTGGCCTTTTGGCCCAGCGCACGGCCCAGCCAGAGGTGGTAGCTGGAGTTCTGGCCGTCCAGCCGTACGGCCAGCTCGCACTGGCGCAGGGCGGCATCCAGGTTGCCGAGAGTGAGTTCGACACGGCACTCCAGGTTGTGAGCCTCGGGCTGGCCGGCGAGCGGCGCGGGGAGGGACTGGAGCAGGGCGATGGCGCGGTCGGCCTCGCCGGCCTGCAAAGCGGCATTGACGTGGGCCAGAGGCCCGCCGACAGCCGGCGGCAGGGCCGAAGCCGTCGGGATCGCAACAGTCAGGATCGCAGCGGTCAGGGCAGCCGCACAGGCAGCGGCCGCGCAGAGCGGATTTCTGACCGCGCCACCCGGTGTTCTCAACGGAAAACCTTGATGGGCAAGCCCTCCTGCAAGGGCTGCCCATTGGTAGTTCCGGTGGCTACCCAATCGCCTTCCTGGAGCCCGGAGACGATGGCCTGGTCGGTAAGGTTGGCGGCACCGGTGACCACCGGGGTACGGATCAGCTGGTTGTGCACGATCCGGTAGACAAAGGGGTTGCCATGCTCGGAGTGCAGGGCCTCACGGGGCACGCAGAGAGCGTTCGGTTCGCTGGAGGTGGTTGCGGTGACGGTGACGTTGGTCTTGGGCAGGAGGCCGCTGTCGGAGTCGTCGATCTTGACCAGGGTCTCGCCGACCGAGCGGGTGCCGTAGGTGGCCACGGTGACCGGGGTGCGGACGATGTGCCCGTGCCACTCGCGCCCGGGGCGGGCATCCCACTTGATGATGACCGGCTGGCCGTCGGCCAGGTTGCCGATATCGGGCTCATCGAAGTAGGCGCGGACGCGCACGTGGTGGAGGTCGGCCATCTGCAGCAGCAGGGTGCCGGCCGGGACAAAGTCGGTGGGCTGGGCATCCATGGTGTAGATGGTTCCGGCGATGGGGGCGTGAATCTGGGTCTGGGCCAGGACCTGGCGGGCGGTGGCGAGATTGGCCTGGGCGTCGGCCAGCGCGGCTTTGGCGCGGGCAATCTCGGCGGGCGAATAGCGGTCGTGTGCGGTCTGCTGGGCGGCGTGGAGGTTGGCCGCGGCGGTATTGAGCCGCTCGCGAGCGGCCTCGACCTCGCTGGCGGAGGCGGCTCCGGTGTGCTGGAGCTTGAGGAGCGCGTCGAGATCGCGCCGCGCCTGATCGCGGTCCAACTGGGAGCGGGCGACATCGGCGGCGGCCATCTGGCGCTCCTGGAGGGTGCCGTTGTGGGTGGCGGCTTCGAACGCGGCCTGGGCCGAGCGGAGACCGCTCTCAGCCGCGGCCAACTGGGCTTTGGCGGCGACATCGTCCAGAACCATCAGCAGCTTGCCTGCGGGAACGGTGTCACCGGGCTGGGCGTAGACGGCCCTGACGGTGGTAGAGATGGGACTGTAAAACGCGTAATTCACCTCGGGCTCGACGCGGCCGTTGGTGCTGACCGTTCGCAAGAGATCCTCTCGGGTCACCTGCGCTTCGCGGACCGGGAGCTGGTCGCGCAGGAGATAGCGGGTCATAAAGAAGAGAAAAACGAGGACGGCACCCAGGCCCAACCAAAGCCAGCGCCTGCTTCCATTCGGCCGAGTTCTGCTATCTGTCATGGAGCTAACCAGAGCCAGTATATATAAGACTCGCAGAGCGGGGTTTACGGAGCAAAAAATGCGGACGAAAGTCCGGCCGGCGCGGCGGCTCCGCCCCACGGACTTAGACCTGTCCGTGGGGACCCCGGGTATGCGGCGCGGCGGCGGGAAGGCCGCGCCAGCCCGGTACAATGAAAGGATGCCAGCCAAACCGCGCTATACCGGGCAACACGCCAAGGCTGGGCTGGATTTTGCTTTTCCCGCCATCGAGACCTGGGAGAACCAGTTTCCGGGGTACGAGATTCTGATCGACGATCCGGAGCTTACTTCAGTGTGCCCGAAGACCGGGCTGCCGGACTTTGGCCGGCTCACCATCCGCTATATGCCGCGGAAGCGCTGCCTGGAGCTGAAGTCGCTGAAGGAGTACCTGTTCAGCTACCGCAACCTGGGAATTTTTCAGGAGAACATCGTGAACCAGGTGCTGGAGGACGTGGTGAAGGCCTGCGACCCGGTGTGGGCGGTGGTGAAGGGGGAGTTCCGGCCGCGGGGCGGAATCGGGACGACGGTGGAAGCGCGCTGGCCGCGAAAGGCAGCTTCTAGCTGCTAGCTTCTAGCTTGGGTATGGGCGGGAGAGACAGCTTGTAGCTCGTAGCCTGTAGCCGGGTTCCTGGCGCTCTGAGCTGTTGTGTCGTGGTTGGGTGGCGTGGGCTCGCGAGCGGGCATAGCCGCGTATCACTATAGGTAGGTTAGTCCCCCTTGGAGTTGTGTGGGGGTGGGGCGGCGTGGGATATTTCCTTGTACTGCTCGCGTTTTTGCTGCGAGCGTGAGGCCGATTGACTGCCGATCCCCGCAGCTCCCGCATTCGCAACGCCGCTCTGGGCACGTTTCTGCTTCTCATCGGGCTGAACCTGCTCAATTTCATCGACCGCTACATATTGCCGGGGGCGCAGCCGCTAATCCAGCACGAATTTCACGCGACCGACCAGCAGATGGGAGCGCTGACGACGGGGCTGTTTGTGTTTTACATGCTGGCCGCGCCGCTGACCGGCTGGCTGGGGGACCACTTCAGCCGCAAGCCGCTGATCGTCATGGGAGCAGTGCTGTGGAGCCTGGCCACGCTGGGCACGGCCTGGGTGCACAGCTACTGGACGCTCTACGCGCGGCACGCGCTGGTAGGGGTGGGCGAGGCGACCTTCAGCATCTTTGCCCCGGCGGTGCTGGCGGATTTTTATCCGGAGCGGGAGCGCAACCGGGTGCTGACGATTTTTTACCTGGCCATTCCGGTGGGGGCGGCGCTGGGCTACCTGGCGGGCGGGGAGCTGGGCACGCTGTGGGGCTGGAGGGCGCCGTTTTTTCTTTGCGCGGTGCCGGGGCTGGCCATTGCCGGGCTCTACGGGTGGATGGGGCGCGAGCCGGAGCGGGGATCAAGCGACCACATCCGGGCCACCGCGGACCGAGCCACAGTGATAGGACTTTTTCGCAACCCCGCGTTCCTGACCGCGACCATGGGGCTGGCCACGCTGACCTTCGCGATGGGCGGAATCTCGGCGTGGGTTCCGACGTTTCTGCACCGTATGGCGGGGCTAAGCGTGGCAAACGCGAGCCTGACAGTGAGCGCGATTACCGTGGTGGACGGGATTGCCGGGACCATCGCCGGGGGATGGGTGGCGCAGCGCTGGCTGCGGACCAACGACGGCGCGCTCTACCTGGTCTCGTTCTGGAGCGTGGCGCTGACGCTGCCCTGCGGGGCGCTGGTCTTCTTCGGGCCGCGGGGGTGGGCGATTCCGGCGCTGTTTGCCGCCGAGTTCTTTCTTTTCCTGAATACCGGGCCGCTGAACGCGGCCATCGTGAACTCGGTATCGGCGCCGGTGCGGGCTACGGCGATTTCGCTGAATCTGTTCTGCATTCATTTCTTTGGGGATACGTTCTCGCCGCAGATTATCGGGGCCATCTCCGACCGGTCGAATCTGAGCATCGGGCTGGGGGCGACGCTGGTGTTTCTGGTGATCTCCTGCGTGATCCTGCTGACCGGTGCGCGGTTTGCTCCGCCGCTTAACGGGAACACGAGAGCTGAAGCCGACGGGAAGTAAGGCTATTTCGGCGACGGTACGAGGTCGCGGGTGTTCATGAAGGAGCGGCGGCCGCCATGCGGGAGGAGGTTGGGGTCGTGGAGCGGGGGACGCTCCTGGCTGGCATCGAAGCCGCGCGCCAGCATGGGGTTGGGACGGAACTTGGGCGGTCCGCCGTGGAACTGGCGGGCGTGGCTCAGAGCCATGCCGAAGCGGCCGCGCGTGGGACGGATGAAGCCGCGGATGTGGACGTCAGTGTTGCGGTACTGGCGCAACTCGCCGACCTGGGCACGATCTTCCCGGAGGCTGAAGATGGTGAAATGGCAGGCGTCGTCCGGGACCTGGGGCGCGCAGACGTTGAGGAAACGGGTTCCGTCGGGAAGCTCCACCACATCATAGATATGCGCGGAAATGCAAATGTCTTTGTTGAGGAATTGGGAGGCTGCATCGACGGGGACGCAGGGCTTTTGCGAGGCGGCTCGGGCGGCGAACGGCGCGGCACCCAAGAGGAGAACGAGCCAGACAAACCGGCGCAGGAACATGGCACACCCTTATAGGAAAGATGCTGAAAGAGTAGCGCGAATCAGTTGGAAAAGGGAAGCGCGTGCGGAGGAGCGATGGGGTGCGGGCTCGGCCGGCGCGTGATTTAGTGAGCGCCGACCAGCTCTTCGCTATTTTTGCCCTGGCCGTAATGGCCCTCGACGTAGTGGTCGAGGATTCTGCTTGAACTCGGCGACGATGGTGTCGCCGCGGAGGGTGGTGGAGAGCTTGCCGTCGATGTAGACGGGGGCTACGGGATCTTCAAAGGTGCCGGGAAGGCTGATGCCGAGATTGGCGTGCTTGGACTCACCGGGGCCGTTGACCACGCAACCCATGACGGCCAGCTTTAACTCTTCGACGCCGGGATACTTCCTGCGCCACTCGGGCATGGAGGTGCGGAGGTAGGTCTGGATCTGCTCGGCCAGCTCCTGGAAGTAGGTGCTGGTGGTGCGGCCGCAGCCGGGGCAACTGGTGACCTGGGGCATGAAGCTGCGGATGGAGAGCGACTGCAGAATCTGCTGCGCGGCCTGGACTTCTTCCGTGCGGTCGCCGTTGGGTTTGGGGGTGAGCGAGACGCGAATGGTGTCTCCGATGCCGGAGAGCAGCAGCGGGGCGAGACCGGCGGTGGAAGCGATGAGGCCCTTGGAGCCCATACCGGCTTCAGTGAGGCCGAGGTGGAGCGGGTAGTCGCATCGCGCGGCCAGATTGGTGTAGACGTCGAGGAGGTCGCGGACGCCGCTCACTTTGGCGGAGAGGACGATCATGTCGTGGCCGAGGCCGTAGCGCTCGGCTGCAGCGGCGGAGTCTAGGGCGCTCGCGATCATGGCCTCGATCATGACTTCGCGGGCGGGCTGGGGGTCGGGGCGCTTGCTGTTTTCGTCCATCATGCGGGTGAGCAGAGCCTGGTCGAGCGAGCCCCAGTTGACGCCGATGCGGACGGGCTTCTGATTTTCGACGGCGCACTCGATCATGGTGCGGAAGTTGTCGTCATTTTTGCGGCCGACCGAGACGTTGCCGGGATTGATGCGGTACTTGGCGAGGGCGCGGGCAGCGGCGGGATATTTCTTCAGCAGCAGATGGCCGTTGTAATGGAAGTCGCCGACGATGGGGACGCGGATGCCACGCTTGTCGAGGCCTTCAACGATGGCGGAGACGGCGGCGGCGGCTTGCTCGTTGTTGACCGTGACGCGCACGATCTCAGAACCGGCGAGGGCCAGGGCCGCGACCTGGTCGATGGTGGACGCGGCATCGGCCGTGTCAGTGTTGGTCATCGATTGCACGACGACCGGAACTTCCCAGCCCACGCGCACATGGCCAATTTTGACTGTAGGGGTTTTTCTCCGCTGAATGTCAGCCATACATCCAGTTTACCCGGAGAGCGGTTTGGTGGATAGACGGAAACGCTGCCGGAGACGGGCGGCGGAGGGGTTCGCGGGGCGGGAAGATGCAGAAAATGAAACATAATGTACGGTAAGCTGGGGCGATGGCCGAGGGGATCGACAGGACGGCGGCGGGCCTGGCTGGGGCAGAGGGTTCTGCCGGAGAGCGGACGGACGCGCGCGGGAAAGGGCGTGGACCGGCGCTGCGGCTGCGCGGGGTGCGGAAGGCGTTTGAGGACGTGCAGGCGGTGGATGGGCTGGACCTGACGGTCGAGCGCGGGGAGTGCTTCGGGCTGCTGGGGCCGAATGGGGCGGGGAAGACAACCACCATTGAGATTTGCGAGGGGCTGACGACGCCGGATGCGGGAACGGTGGAACTGCTGGGGCTGAACTGGGAGACGGGCGCGCGAGAGCTGCGGGAGCGGATCGGGCTGCTGCTGCAGGATACACAGTTTGCCGCGAAGTTGACGGTGGAGGAGACGCTGCGGCTGTTCCGGAGCTTTTTCCGGCGGGGTATTTCGGTGGAGGAGTCGATCCGGACGGCGCAACTGGAAGAGAAGCGGCGGGCGCGGGTGGGAGGACTCTCCGGCGGGCAGAGACAGCGGCTGGCGATGGCCACGGCGCTGGTGGGCGATCCGGAGCTGCTGTTTCTGGATGAGCCGACGACGGGGCTTGATCCGCAGGCGCGGCGGCATGTGTGGGATCTGGTGGAGGGGCTGAAGCAGACGGGGCGGACGATCATTCTGACGACGCACTATATGGAAGAGGCGGAGCGGCTGTGCGACCGGGTGGCGATCATGGACCACGGACGGGTGATTGCGCTGGGGACGCCGCAGGAACTGATCAGCTCAGTGGGCGGCGAGGACATTGTGGAGTTTGCGGTGCACGCGGAGATTGATGCGGCGCGGCTGACGGCGATTCCGGGGGTGCAGGCGCATCGCGTGGAGGAGGGCGTGCACCAGCTTACGGTGAGCCAATTGCACACGTCCGTGCCGCGTATCTTTGCGGCGCTGGAGGCGGAGGGGCTGCACCTGAGCGAGTTCCGGACCCACTCGGCGAGCCTGGAAGACGTGTTTGTACGGCTGACGGGGAGGAATCTGCGCGATGAATAGCCTGGAGCGGAGCAGCCTCTACCAACTGACGCGGACGCGGTTTCTGCTGATCGTGCGGGAGCCGGAGGCGATCTTCTGGATTTTTATCTTTCCGATCCTGCTGGCGGCGGGGCTGGGGATTGCGTTTCGGAACCGGCCGGCGGACGTGCTCGAGGTGGGCGCGACGACCACGCAACTGACGCAGGCGATGGCCGGAGACAAGGGGCTGGCTGCAAAGACGCTGAGCGAGACGGACGGCATGCGGGCGCTCGAGACCGGACACATTGTGCTGCTGACGGAGGGAACGGCGCAAGGCGTGGAGTACCGGTACGACAATACGAATCCCGATGCGCGGATTGCGCGGCTGCTGGTGGACCGGGATGTGCAGGCTGCGGCGGGGCGGCGCGACGTGGTGCGCGCGGACGACCGGATGATGCACGAGACCGGCTCGCGCTACATCGACTTCGTGGTTCCGGGGCTGCTGGGAATGAACCTGATGGGCTCGGCGATGTGGGGGCTGGGGTTCGCCATTGTGGAGGCGCGGCAGAAGAACCTGCTGAAGCGGCTGGTGGCCTCGCCGATGCCGCGCTGGCAGTACCTGATGGCATTTTTGCTGTCGCGGCTGGCCATGCTGGTGATCGAGGTGGTGGTGTTCGTGGGATTTGCGGTGGCGGCGTTTGGCGTGCCGCTGCGCGGGTCGCTGTGGGAGCTGGGATTGTTGTGTGTGCTGACTTCGCTGGTATTTTCCGCGATGGGTCTGCTGGTGGCCTCGCGCGCGAAGACCATGGAGGCGGTGAGCGGGCTGATGAACCTGGTGATGCTGCCCATGTGGATCATGTCGGGCGTGTTCTTCTCAGCTTCAAGGTTTCCGGCGGTGATTCAGCCGCTGGTGCAGGCGCTGCCGCTGACCGCGGCCATCGACGCGCTGCGCGGCAATATGCTGCAGGGAACGGGGCTGGGGCAGATGGCGGCGCAGATGGGAATTCTGCTGGCGTGGCTGGCAGTTCCGTTTGCGGTCTCGCTGCGGATATTCCGGTGGAGATAGCAGCCCGGTTTTCAGGTTGATGCGGTTCCACCCATCGGCAGATCACAGCGCGAGAGAATCCGCCGCGGCGGACGCGGGGTTCCCAGGCTGCTCGATGAGTGGGGCAACTTGCAGCGCCGATCTTTTGATCGGCTTTTGCACGGGTCTGCTGACCCGCGCACCGCTCCCAGGGTTAACGCGGCAGGTTCGCAGGAGTGCCTAAAAAGTCGCGGAGCGAGAACGGGTTGGTATCCTGTATTTGACGGCCGGCTCGATGGCCCTAAAAGCGTTTTCCGGATCGGCGAAGTGCACTATCCCGCGTGTCTATGTGGGTTTTTGAAGGTTCACATAGAGGTCTGGGTGACTCGCGGGTAGCCCTGAAAACGCCCCAACCCGAGGAGGAGACCTTAAATGACAGAGACCGTCAAGAAAACCACTGCGAAGACCACGAAAGCGAAGGCTCCGAAAGCCCCCAAAGCTTCTTCAAATCTGGGTAAGGTGGCTGCCGCTGCCGAGACTCGGGCCACGGGAAAGGCTGACGGGAAAGTGACCGAGATGCCGATTCCGCGCGAGCGCGTTGCGGAGCTTGCCCGCAAGTTCTGGGCCGAGCGCGGGTACACGGACGGGCATCATGAGGAGGACTGGTACCGGGCCGAGCGTGAGTTGCGGGGAATGGCGTCCTAGCTAGCTGGGCGGAGCATTTTCGCAATACATATCGGCTTTTTGAGAGTCGAAGCGGGTGGCACGCCGCGACGGGCCACTTAAGTGCAGGGCTTGGGTCTGCAGTAATTCCGAAGATGCTATAGTCCCACGATCGATATGTCTGGGTTCGCGGTCCTCCGCCCTTTTGCGATGAAAACTGCGCGGCACGGAGAATGGCGCATGGTCGAGGAGCAAAAGACCGTGCCGCTCGTACCCTGGAGCGTACTCAGACGGTAAAATCGACTGCATGAGTTCAGACAGGCGGATATCAGCGGCCGGCGAAGATATCCTGGTTGGCAGCCGCTTTGTTCGCGCCTGCCTGCGGCGGCCGGTGGACCGCACGCCGGTGTGGTTTCTGCGCCAGGCCGGGCGCTATATGCAGGAGTACCGCGAGGTGCGCAAGCACCATACGTTGGTGGAGATCTGCAAGCAGCCGGAGCTGGCCGCGGAGGTGACCATTACAGCGGCGGAGAAGCTGGGGGTGGACGCGGCGATTATCTTTGCCGATCTGCTGCTGCCGCTGGAGCCGATGGGACTGCCGTTTGAGTTTCAGGCCGGCGAGGGACCGGTGGTGCACCACGCGGTGCGCACCGCCGAGCAGGTGCAGGCGCTGCGCACCGACCGGGTTGGTGATCTGGAGTACGTGGCGCGAGCGATTGAAAAAGTGGCCGCGCACTTCCGCGACCGGCTGGGCGTGATTGGATTTTGCGGAGCTCCGTACACGCTGGCCAGCTACATGATCGAGGGCGGAGGATCGAGGAATTACATCCACACCAAACAGATGATGTACAGCGAGCCCACTGCGTGGAGCGCCCTGCTGGAGAAGCTGGTTGCCGTACTGACGGAATATTGCCGGCTGCAGGTGGAGGCGGGGGCGGACGTTATCCAAATTTTTGACAGCTGGGTAGGGTCGCTGGGGCTGGCCGACTATCGCGCGTATGCGTTTGGGGCCTCGAAGCGGCTGGTGCGGGCCGTGCAGGCGATGGGCGTGCCGGTGATTTACTTCGGCGTGGAAACGGCTGGGCTGCTGAGGGAGATGGCCGCGACGGGCGCCGACGTGATCGGGCTGGACTGGCGGCAGCCGCTGGACGAGGGCTGGAAAGCAGTTGGGCACGGGCACGGGGTGCAGGGGAATCTGGACCCGATTACGCTGTTTGCGCCTCTGGAGGTGCTGGAAGAGCGGGTGAAGGAGATTCTGCGCGCCGCGGGCGGACGGCCGGGACACATCTTCAACCTGGGCCATGGGATTGTGCCGGGAACGCCGGTGGAGAATGTGCAGGCGGTGGTGAAAATGGTGCGGGAGTTCAGCCGGCCGGCGAATGGAGGCGAGGCGCGTGGCTAAACAGGCGGTTCTGCTGTTGGCGCACGGGACGCCGGAGACGGTGGATCAGATTCCCGAGTACCTTCGCAACGTGGTCAGCGGCCGGCCGCTGCCACAGGAGGTGATTACGGAGATTCAGCGCCGCTATGCGCTGATCGGGCGCAGCCCGCTGACGGAGATCACCATGGAGCAGGCGCGGCTGGTGAAAGCCAAGCTGGATGAAGATGGAATGCCGGTTCGGGTGTATGTGGGCATGCGCAACTGGCGGCCATATATTCCCGAGGTGGTGCAGCAGATGCGCGAAAACGGCGTGGAAGAGGCCGCGGTGCTGTGCCTGGCTCCGCACAACTCGCGGACCAGCGTGGGACTCTACCGGCGGGCGGTAGAAGCGGAGGCGGGCGGGCTGCGCATCGACTTCACCGCGGCGTGGGCGCAGCATCCGCTGCTGGCCGATGCTTTTGCGGAAAAGCTGCGGCCGGTGTGGAGGCGGTTGAGCGCAGAGATGGGCGCGGCGGTTCCGGTGCTGTTTACGGCGCACAGCGTTCCCCGCGGGACAGTGCAGACGCCGGCGGCGGGGGAGGGCCAGACGCGGAAGTGGCCGGGCGAGGGCGCGGACCCATATGCGGAAGAAGCCAAGCGCACGGCGGCGATGGTGGCCGAGCGCGTGCCAGGGATTCCGCAGTGGTGGTTCGCCTTCCAGAGCCAGGGCGCCAGCGGCGGTCCGTGGCTGGGGCCAACGGTGGAGAGCACGCTCGATGCGATTGCCGCGGCCGGGGTGAAGGCGGTCGTCCTGCAGCCGATTGGATTTCTCTGCGACCACGTGGAGATTCTGTACGACGTGGATCATCTGTTTCGCGCATATGCCGCGAAGCGCGGGGTAAGACTGGAGCGGCCGGGGTCATTGAATGGATCGGTCACGCTGGCCAGAGCCGTGGCGGAGCTGGTGGAGCAGGGTTTGATCCGGCTGAATGCGCGGGCCGCGTGAGGTTCAGAGATCTGCTTTGTGGAGAGGGAAAGAATCGATCGTAGCCAACTAATATTCCATGAGTGACGTTGGTATAGTGTTCATTTTTTCGGAATAGACCTGATCTTGAAATCGTTGCTCAAAAAATCTATACGTATTCCGAAACTGGGTTAGTGTGGTGAATCCGAAGTTCTATAAAGAACAACCGCAGATCCTTCGACGCCGCTTGACGCAAATTACGCGGCAAACTCCGCTCAGGGTGACACCGGATCAGCATGCGAACTTCTGACTCAGGACACTACGGCATTTCTTTTTCACATGTAGCCTCGATTGGCGTTCTTTGCGGCGCCGATTTCTTGTTGAAATCGGCGCTTGAGTGCGTTGGCTCCGGTATGCGTCTGAAGGAGAAATGCGTTAGCGGCGGAAGAGATTGCGGGCCAGAAACAGGACGTTGGCCGGCCGCTCGGCCAGCCGGCGCATGGTGTAGGGATACCAGTCGCGGCCGAAGGGAACGTAGAGGCGCACGGGATAGCCTTCCGCCACCAGGCGCTGCTGCAGATCGCGGCGGACTCCATAGAGCATCTGAAACTCGAAGCGGGCGGGAGCGATTCCATGCTGCGCGGCGAGGGTTTTGATCGCGGTGATGATGGTTTCGTCGTGGGTAGCCAGCGCGTGGCAAACGGGACTGTCGAGGAGCACGCGGCTCAGCAGGAGAAAGTTCCGGTTGACCTCGGCCTTGCGCGGAACGGCGATCTCGGGCGGCTCGTTGTAGGCTCCCTTGCAAAGGCGCACGCGAATTCCGTCGGCAAGCAACTGCTCGATGTCGGCCTGGGAGCGATAGAGATAGGCCTGGATGACGACGCCAACCGAGGCGCGCAGACGGGGCTGGGCATGAAGGCGGCGCACGATATCGAGGGTTACCTGGGTGAGCGCGGAGCCTTCCATATCGATGCGCACGAAGTTGCCGGAGGCGCCGGCATGATCGACGAGACGGGCGACGACGGACTCGGCGAGAGTGGGAGACAGGTCCAGGCCCATCTGGGTGAGCTTGACGCTGATATTGGCGTTGAGCTTGCGCGCGGCGATGCTGTCGAGCAGCTTGTGGTAGATTTCGGCGGCCTGGTGCGCCTCGATCTCGGTGGTCACGCTCTCGCCCAGCGAGTCCAGGGTGACGGCCATCCCCTGGCGATTGACGAACGCGGCCACGCGCAGAGCGTCTTCCACATCAAGGCCGGCGACAAAGCGCGAGCTGAGGCGGATTCCCAGCCGGGAGCGCTCACAAAAGCCGCGCAAAGGGCGATTACGGGAGAGCGCGAGAAACGCGGAGCGCAGGAGAGGCATAAAAGCGAACCATGCCGCGGAGGGCTCCGGAATGGGGGTCGATTCGCGGGCGACACTAGTGTCGCACAAAGCCGGGCGGGGGGCGCAGATCCCGGGGGTAATCACCGCAGGGAACAGGGAACAGGGAATCGGGAATAGAAAAGGCGGAGTCAGAGCGGGTTTTGCGCGCGATCAAAACGAAAAACGAGAGCAGGTCCTTCGACTCTGCGCTGCGGCGGACCGCGCACAGGATGACACTCAACAGAAATCGCTCAGAATGAGAGTCGGGAAAATAATCGCACAGGATGACAATCTGGAGAGGACGCTCAGGATGACAGTCGTAGTTTGTTTTGTACCTTCGATTCGTGATGCTAATGGACCTGGAAGACATCGCTGCCGTGCGGGGGCAGGGTGACGGTGATTTCTTTAGAGGGCTTGGTGGTCTCGTTGGTCCAGGCGTCCTGAGCGGAGTGCTTGCCGCCGTTGAGGCCGAGCTGCTGCCAGGCGGCGCGGAGGGTTACCGGCTTATCGTCGAGATTGAAGAAGGCGAAGAACTCGGCGTAGTTGCGTGCGCCGGGCTGGTCGACGGTGCCGCGCCAGACGCGGGCATCTTCAAAACCGGGGGGAAGATTGGCCTGGGGGACGGGATGGCTGTAGGTGACGCTCTGGTTCATGAAGATGATGGTCTGGTTGGTGATCAGGCTGCGGGTGAAGTCGTCGAGGCGGGTGAGATTGCAGCCGAGGATGAGCGGGGAACGGGCGATGGCCCAGAGAGAATATTCGGAGCGCTGCTCGTCGTGGGTCTCGCGCGACTGGCGGGGCTCACCCCAGCCGGGATGGGGGCCGAGCCAGCCCCAGGGCAGCATGTCGGCATCGGGGTAGTTGCCGGTGTTGGCGTAGACGTACCAGGAGGCTAGCAGGTCAAAGGCGTTGCGGATGCTGGATGGAACGCCTCCGCCGCCGGGTCTGGGCGCGAAGGTCCAGCCGTCCCAGTGATCGCCGGATATGCGCCACATCTGGGCGTACTGCGCCACTTCCATGGCGTGCGAGAGCGCGGTGGGGCCGGGCGAAAGGCTGAGGACAATGGGCCGGCCGATCTTCTGAATGGCGAGGGCGATCTGGCGGATTTCGGTGGGGCGGTAGGGATTGAGGGCGATACAGTCGACCTTGATGAAGTCCACGCCCCAGGAGGCGTAGAGGCGGAGCATGGAGTCGTAATAGGCTTGGCCGGCGGCATTGTCCTTGATGCCGTAGTTGCCCTGGTCCCAGGGGCATGTGTCAGTGGTGTCGGCGGCGTCGGCGGCGCGGAAGGTGGAGCCGGCGATGGGCAGATTCTGCTGGACTACGTTGCGGGGGATGCCGTGGACGATATGAATGCCGAACTTGAGCCCCTGGGAGTGGACCCAGTCGGCAAGGGGACGGAAGCCTGCGCCGTTGGCCGAGGAGGGGAAGCGATCTTCGGCGGGGATGAGCAGGCCGTTGGTGTTCCAGACATATTTTCTGTCGGCCACAGTTTTGCCGAAGGGGTTCTGCATGTACCAGCCTTCGTCGATGACCGCGTACTCCCATCCGTACTCGCGGAACTGGGCGATGACCGAGGCGTTGGCCCGGAATTCGTCCTCAGTGATGGTGAGGCCGTAGGCGTCCCAGCTATTCCAGCCGAGGGGCGGCATGGGAGCGGGAGTCTGGGCGTGGAGGGACGCGGCGGCGGAGAGCAAGGCGGCAAAGAGGGCAAGCAAGGCAGGACGGCGGATCATGCGGAAACGTATATCACAATCGTGCAGCTGCGGACAGGCGGGTGTGGGGCGGGTTGAGTCCGGGGATGGAATCAGCGTTGCCTAACGTCCCAATTTCCGAATAGACGACAATCCTCCCGGAACCGGGAGATAGGGCCGGCTTCGAGCTGGAACACGGTTTGGCCTGCCGCCGGCATCTGAGCGCTGTCCGCGTTGAATTCTGCCTTACGACGGGCTCTATCGGAGCCGTACCCACCATCCGTCATTTTCCTTAGGGCAATTGGGGAGAACTCGAACGCAGCATCCTGGCCGTCCAATCTGCGTGGGGAGACGCGCTGGAGGACAGTGCCTTCAGTTCTCGTTCAATGTTGTACTCGACGCGCCGAATCACCGGCCTTCTCTCATCCAGAAGCAGGTACGATGCGCGGGGATCGCCATCGTAGGGGAGGCCGACGCTCCCGGCGTTGATCAACAGTTTCGGATTTCCGTTCATCTCTCGAATGGCAGGAACATGTGTATGTCCGAAAACAACAACTGGTGCTTCGAGCATGCCGTAGACTCGATTCAATTCCTCATCCGATGCGCTTCCCGGAGGTGCCTTCCAGCAACTCTGCGGAGTGGCATGGACAACGGCGAAGTCACTCCGAGTAATTGCCATGGGCAGTTGCCGCAACCACGACAATCGCTCGGCCCCAAGTATGGAACGAGTCGCTGCGGCCATCTCGCGGACAAACACCCAAAGGGCAGGTGGAGCTGAGGATTCGGCGGCGAAATCCTCCAATGATTCCGGGCGACAGAGCATTTCATCGCCGTTGCCCATTACGCCTTGCCAGCCAAGGCCACGAATTCGATCAACGATCTCGACGGGGCATGAACCACCGTCAGCCAAATCACCGCCGTGAAGGACCAGGTCAGGTGCAACCTGATGAATATCCGCCACTACAGATTCGAAGGCGTTGAGATTTCCGTGAATATCAGACAAGATCGCGACGCGCATCGCACTGCTCCCTGCCGACCATCGTTATACACTGCGCACGGCCATCGAGAAAATGATCGCTTCGGTGGACGTCAGTGACCGCATCATCACCAATCCGCTCATTCAGTATGGAAGCAGCAATCCATATTTCCGGGCAGATGACCGCCAATCCGGAAGCCAATGATTTAGACCTTTGGATTTGAGGTGACCGAACACAGGGCAGGCGGGCCGGTGACAAACCCCATACAATAAGCTGGAACGGGAGAACGCGGATGCGTTTGCGGGAGTGGGGCCGTGCGGCCCTGGCGGTGGCGGCTCTGGCCCTGGGATGCGGCCTGGCTGCGCAGCAGGCGGCGAGGTTTCCCGGTCAGAATCCGGCGCTGCCGCTGATTTATTCCGAGCACGGCAAGAACTCGCCAGCGGCGCAGCGGGCGCACTACGTGGTGCTGGTTTCGCTGGACGGCTTTCGCTGGGACTATGCGGAGCGGGACCACGCGACGCACCTGCTGGCTCTGGCGAAACACGGCGCCTGGGCGCCGGAGGGGATGCTGCCGAGCTATCCGTCGCTCACCTTTCCCAACCACTTCACGATTGTGACGGGACTTTATCCCGAGCACCACGGGATTGTGGCCAACAGCTTCTACGATCCGGTGCGACAGGCGCGGTATTCGTACAACGACGCGCAGGCGGTGACCGATGGGAGCTGGTACAGCGGGGTCCCGCTGTGGAGCCTGGCGGAGAGCCAGGGGATGCGCAGCGCCTGCCTGTTCTGGCCCGGCTCAGAGGCGAAGATCGCGGGATTCCGGCCGACCTGGTACGCGCGGTTCGACGCGGAGACGCAGGCGACAGATGCCGTGGAGCAGGCGCGGATCGACGATGCGGTGGCACTGCTGAAGCTGCCGGCCGAACAGCGGCCGCACTTCATTGCGATGTACTACTCGGAGCCAGACCACGAGGGGCACGAGTTTGGTCCGGACGCGCCGCAGACGCGGGCGGCGGTGCTGCGGATGGACCGGATGGTGGGAAGACTGAAGGCGGCGCTGGATGCGACGGGATTGCCGGTTGATTTGGTGGTGGTCAGCGACCATGGCATGGTCAAGGTGGAACCGCACTGGATTTCGCTGGATCATTATGCCGATCTGACGGGGTTCCAGGCCGAAGGGGCGCTGATTTACGGGAAGACGGAAGCGGACCGGGAGCGGGTATACAACCAACTGAAGAAGGCGACCTCGGAGTTTATGGCCTTTCGGCTGAAAGATGTGCCGGCGGAGTTGAGCGCCAACCTGAATCCGCGCATGGGCGATCCGGTGGTGATGGCGACCGGGCCGTACCCGATCCGGGCGCGGAGTCCGCAGGCGGGAGGGGCGGACCGGCCGCCCAGTTTGGGTATGCACGGATTCGATCCGGCGAGAGTACCGGAGATGAAGGCGAGCTTCTTTGCGGCCGGACCGGATATTCTGGAAGGAAAGACGGTAGCGCCGTTTGAAAACGTGAATCTGTATCCCTGGCTTGCGCACCTTCTGGGTTTGTCCCCACCCCGGACGGATGGCAACCTGAATGTGCTGTCCGGGATCCTTCGCGACGACGGCGACGACGCGGGAGAAGGGACCCAATAGAACCCGACGGGAAAAAGGAGCAAGTCAACGATGAGCGTAGTGTTAGGGATCGACGGCGGAGGGACACGGACCCGCGCCGCGATTGCGGACGGCGAGCGGGTACTGGCGCGCGCGGAGAACGGATCGATCAAGCGGCTGCGGGTGGGAGCGGAGGCGTCGGAGACGAACCTGCGGGCGCTGCTGACGGATGTGTACGCGCAAGCGGGCGTGAAGGGCGTGCGCGCGGCCTGCTGCGGCGTGGCCAGCTCGACCATGCCTGGAGTGAAGGAATGGATCCAGGCGGTGTTTGCGGACTTTGGCGTGGAGCGCTCGGAGATTGTGGGCGACGAGGTGATCGCGCTGGACGCGGCGGTAAAGGGAGGGCCGGGGATTCTGCAGATTGCGGGAACGGGATCGAACACCATCGGGCGCGCGCCGGACGGCAGCCGGGAGAGCGCGGGCGGCTGGAGCTCGCGGCTGGGCGACGAGGGATCGGGCTACTGGATCGGGCTGCACAGCATCCGGCGGGCGCTGCACGCCTATGACCGCGATGAGCCGACCCGGGTTCTGGAGACGGTGGGACAGATCTGGGGGACGAAGACCATCGATGAGCTGGTGAACCTGGGCGACAGCACGCCGGGACCGGACTTTGCCGCGCTGGCTCCGGCGATCAACGAGCTGGCGGAGGAAGGCGATCCGGTGGCGCTGGGGGTGATGAAACAGGCTGCCGCCGACCTGGCGGAGTTCGTGCTGCTGGTGCGGGGCAAGCTGCGGCGCAAGCACAACCTGACGGAAGAGGTTCCGCTGGCGTGGATCGGGAGCATTATCGGCAAGTCGCGGATTGTCCGCGAGAGGTTTTACGCGGGGCTGAAGGCCGGCGCGCCGAATATGCCGATCCTGCAGGACGAAGTGGACGGGATTGTGGGCGCGCTGTGGCGAGCCAATCAGCTCGCCGGCCAGGCGAACTGAGGCGGATTTACGCTTTCCGCGGCTAAAAAGACTCAGAGATGCGGCAGGCTGGGAACCAATTCTCCGTGGATGACGGAGGCGGCGAGCCTGCCGTTTTCGTCTACGGCGACGAGATGGGCGGGTCGGCCTGGGGCCAATGAGCCGGCACGATCGGCGAGGCCGGTCATTGCGGCCGGGTTGACGGTGATGAGGCGAAGGGCCTGGTCGAGGGGCGCACCGGTGAAGCGGATGAAGTTGACCAGGGCGCGGTCGAGGGTGAGCACGCTGCCCGCCAGAACGCCGCGGGCCATGGCGCGGCCCTGGGAGACCTCGACCTCGAAGCCGCCTAGTTGGTAGGTTCCGTCGGGCATGCCCGCGGCGCTCATGGCGTCAGTAACCAGGATGCCGCGCTTGGGACCCTTGGTCTTCCACCACAACTCGACCATCTCCGGCGCGGTGTGGATGCCATCGCAAATCAGCTCTGCATACAGGGAGCCGGTGGTCAGCACGATTCCCAGAATGCCAGGCTCGCGATGGTCCAGCGGGCGCATGGCGTTGAAGGTGTGGGTGGCGCTGACGGCCCCGGCGGCGATGCCGGAGCGGGTTTCAGCGGCGGTGGCGTTGGAGTGGCCGAGAGTGATGCGGACACCGCGGGAAATGGCGTGGGCGATGAGATCGGAAGCGCCGGGCAGCTCGGGAGCCATGGTCATCAGGCGGACATGGCCTTCGGCGGCCTCATAGAGACGGTCAAAGAGGGCAATGTCGGGCGCGAGCATATGCTCGACGGGCTGGACACCGCACTTGGCGGGCGAGAGGAATGGACCTTCCAGATGAATGCCGAGCGGCTGGGCATGGGCGGGAGCGGGCGGCTGCGCGATGAAGCGGGCGAGATGGGAGAGCGCGCGGAGAGTTGCATCCAGCGGAGCGGTGACGGTGGTGGCCAGGAAAGCGCCGGCGCCGCGCGAGGCGAGGAAACTGCCGATGGCGTTAAGAGCCGCGGGCGTGGCTTCCATAACGTCGTGGCCGGCGGCGCCGTGGATGTGCACGTCGAAGAAGGCCGGGGCCAGCGTGGCGCCGGGGTAATCGAGGACGCGGGCCTGAGCGGGCAGTGGGGTCTCTTTGCGGGTAGAGATGGAGGCGATGCGGCCGTCTTCGATGGCGACGACAGGGTGGTCGAGCAGGGTGGTTCCGTTCCAGAGCCATTCTGCTGTCACTAACGTGCGCATGTTGATGATTATTGCAGGGATTGGTGCGCGTGCGAGAGCTGCAGGAGGGACCTTTCCACACGGTGGGTACAATTCTCTGTGGAGAAAATCGTGGGGATTGGGGAGCGAGTCATCGCGCTGTAACGCGGGAGCGGCTCTGGTCTTGCTATGGTGAGGGTCATGGACATGAAGGGCTTCACGGCGGCTGCGGGCACGGTGCTGGTTGCGGGGTTGGGAACGATGGCCGCACAGACGATCAATCTGCCATCGAGCAAACAACTGATCGGGGAGATCCCGGGGCATCCGCAGCGGCTGAACAGCCTGCCGATTTCGATGGCCGTCTCTCCCGACGGGCGCTACGTGGTGACGGTGAATGCGGGCTACGGGACATATGAGTCGAACTACGCACAGTCGCTGGCGGTGATGGACACCGAGACGGGCACGGTGGAGGATTTCCCGGACGCGCGGACGCAGCTGCGCTCAGCCAAGCAGACACTCTTCTCCGGGCTGGCCTTCAGCGCGGACGGGAGGCGCGTGTACGCGAGCATGGGCTCGGAGACCGATCCGACCGGGGACGGCAAGGACGCGGTGGGCAACGGGATCGTGGTGTACAGCTTTGCGGATGGGAAGATTGCGCCGGAGCGGTTTATCCCGCTGCCGCTGCAGCAATTGGCGCTGGGCAGGACGACCAAGCTGGTGGGCGATGTGGACGGCAACAAGGCGATTCCGTACCCGGCGGCGATTGCGGTGACTGAAGAAGGGGGCGCGGAGAAGCTGCTGGTGGCCGACAACCTTTCGGACGATGTGCTGCTGCTGGATGCGGCCAGCGGGAGGATCGAAAAGCGGTTCGATCTGTCGGAGAGCGATGCGGTGCCTTCGACCTATCCGATTGCGCTGGCGGTGACGAAGGACCAGAAGCGCGCGTTTGTGGCGCTGTGGAACGCTTCGGAGATTGTGGAGCTGGACCTGACGAAGGGCGGGATTGGGCGCAAGCTGGCGCTGCTGAAGCCGGCGAGTCCGGTTGCGCCGGGGCCGCACCCATGTGCGTTTGCGTTTTCGCCGGATGAGCGCGTGCTTTACGTGGCGCTGTCAAACCGGGATGCGGTGGCGGCGGTAAATGTGGGCGCGGGGCAGTTTTCCGTGAAGGGATATTTCGATACGCGGCTGCCGGGACAGAGCTACTTTGGAGCCGAGCCGGCGGCGGTGGCGGTGAACGCGGACGGCAGCCGGCTCTATGCGGCCAACATGAGCAGCGACGCGGTTGCGGTGATGGACACGAAGCAACTGACGGCGAAGACCGCGCGGATGGGGATGGTGGAGCCGATCGGGTTTGTGCCCACGGAGTGGATGCCGATGACGCTGGCGTTCAGCGGGGGCAAGCTGTACGTGGCCACAGACAAGGGCAAGGGAACCGGGCCGAGCAATATGCCGCAGCGGATTCGGGCGAATGCTCCGCCACATACGCCGCACACGAGAACGACGTACATCGGGACGCTGCTGTATGGGTCGCTTGCGGCGCTGGATGCGAATGAGATCGAAAAGAATCTGGGCGAGTGGACGCAGGTGGTGATGGAGTCGAACCGGATGAAGGCGGCGGCGGAGACGATCCACTTTGCCGGCGGCGAGCAAAATCGGATCAGGCACGTGATCTACATCATCAAGGAAAACCGGACCTACGACCAGGTATTGGGCGATCTGAGGCAGGATGGAAAGCCGGTGGGGAACGGCGACCCGAGCCTGACCATGTTCGGGGCGGGGATTACGCCGAACGAGCATAAGCTGGCGCTGCGGTTTGGCGTGCTGGACAACTTTTACGACTCGGGCGAGGTTTCGGGCGACGGGCACGTGTGGTCGACGGCGGCGATCGGTACGGACTATCTGGAGAAGACCTGGCAGCAATCGTACCGCGGCGACGAGCGGGCCTACGACTACGAGGGCGTAGTGGCGGAGGGGTTGCCGCTGCTGCAGAAGATTCCCGACGTGAATCAGCCGGCCAGCGGCTACCTGTGGGGAGATCTGGCGGCGCACGGGAAGACATACTACCACTTTGGCGAGTTCATCCACTCGGTCTTTTGCAACGAGGTGAAGGCGGCGAATCCGCAGCAGGGACCGATGGAAAACGGCGGAAACTGCGCCAGGAATGCGATTGAGCCGGGGCAGACGTTTCCGGCGGCGTGGGGCGGCGGCGTGAACAAGTGGCCGTGGGCGGTTCCGCTGATCAAGGAGAACGAGGCCACGAAGCCGGAGCTGGTGGGGCACTTTGCGCCGGAGGCGCCGGACTTCAACCTGATGATCCCGGATCAGATTCGGGTGAATATCTTCATTCGGCATCTGAAGAAGTGGGTCGCGGACAAGGAGAACGGGAAGGACACCATGCCGGATTTCATCCTGCTGCGGCTGCCCAACGACCACACGGCAGGAACCAGGCCGGGCTCGCCGATGCCGATTGCATCGGTAGCGGATAACGACCTGGCGGTGGGACGGGCGGTGGATGCGATTTCGCACTCGCCTTATTGGGACGATACGGCGTTTTTCATTCTGGAGGACGACGCGCAGGCCGGCGGAGACCACGTGGACGCGCATCGCAGCCTGGCGCTGGTGGTGAGCAAGTACTCGCCGCACGGGCCGGAGGGCAGACCGTTTGTGGACAGCCGGTTCTATTCGACGGTAAGCGTGATCCGGACCATGGAGACGCTGCTGGGACTGCCTCCGATGAACAATAATGATGCGCTGTGCTCGCTGATCTCGTCGCTGTTTACAGGGCCGGGCGACCAGGCTCCGTACGCGGCGGATTATTCGAACCAGGAGAATGGGCTGATCTACAGGGCGAATACGAAGTCGGCTTACGGGGCGCGGGCGAGCATGAAGATGGACTTCAGCCACGCGGACCGGGCGCCTACGGAGAAGCTGAACATCATCCTGTGGAAAGACGTGATGGGCGACAAGCCAGTTCCGGCGATGCTGAAGGCGCACGTTAAGAAGACGGCCGACGATGACGACGACTAGAGCGGTTTTGGGCTGAAAAGACGCGCTGGAGACCGTTCTGGAGGGGGAAATTCGGCTAAAAAGGGGCAAAATCTCGAATTTTTTGCTACCAGTTAGGCACTATGTAGAATCTACAAGTTATTTATTGGCGGGTAGTTACGAAAATATATGCAACAAATCTGTGGGGGTTTCGGGGGGAGGGGGGTAGGGGGTACGCCGATTTTCCCGCTTCCGGCGCCGCGAAGGACTCTTTGCCTGAATTGATTGTGCGCCGATGGAAGGGAATGATCTGCAAGGGACTGCGAGTTGGCGGGGAGGGCGGCGTCGCGTGGATAGGGCCGTTTTCCTACTGACGGCGTGGTTTTTGGCCCTGATTCAGCGGATTTTTGAGGGAAATTCAGGCGTTTTTCCTCTCGGGAAAGTGGGCCTGTTTGAATCCACGGCGCAAATCAGTAGCTTCCGGGTTGGAGGTGATGCGACCGGATGGAGGGTTCCGGTGTGAAGCCGCCTGCAGAGGGCTCATGCGCCGCGGGGGAGCATCAGATGATGAGGCCATTCTGCTAATCTGGATGCGCTTTTCAAAAGCGCCCAAGGAGGTCTATGCGCATACGGACATTGGCAATCGGTGCGGTGCTGGGAATTGGATCACTTGCCCTGGCAGCGCAGGCGGGATCGGCCGGCAACGGGCAGCAGCCTGTTGCCGGAACCATCGCGATGCCGTCGCAGGCACTCGATTCTGAACTCAGCCTGATCGAACGGGAGATGATGAGCGCGGTGAAGGCGATGCCGGCGGAGAAGTTCTCCTTCGCGCCCAGCGCCGCGATCTTTGTTCCCGCGCAGACGACGGAATATGAGGGTGTGCGAACCTTCGCGCAGCAGGCGACCCATGTGGCCCAGGCGAACTACTCCCTCTACAGCATCGTGAGCGGCCTGAAACCGGACGTGGACGTGAGGGCGCTGGGAAAGCTGACGAGCAAGGATGACGTGGTGGCGGCGCTGGCTGGATCGTTCCGATTTGGCCACAAGGCGATTGCGACTCTGACACCGGCGAATGCGTTTGAAGTGGTGAAGACGCAGGAGCCGGGCCTCCAGACGCGGGCAACCCTTGCGGCTTTTGGCATTGCCCATGCGAACGACCACTACGGGCAGATCGTCGAATACCTCAGAATGAATGGAATTGTCCCACCAGCCAGCGCAAAGCGCTGAGTTCTGGAAAATCGCTCCTGTACCCCCTCGGAATGCGCTCGATCCAAGGTGCTAAGATGCTTGCGATGTTCCGGGGGCGGCAAGAATGAGACTGTTCGACGGCGAGCGAAAAATGCATTGTTGCGGAGGTTTTCTGATTGCGGGTGCGGCCTGCATGGGGATGAGTGCGGCGGCGCTTGCGCAGCAGACGGCCAAGATCACCATTCAATGGGATCAACCGACGGTAGTTTCAAAGACTACGCCCACGCTTCAGGTAGTGGTGAATCCGCCGCTGCGGCCGGGCGAGGCGCTGGGCGAGGCGGCGTACAAGGCGGTGAAGGAGCTGGGCGCGGATTACGTGCGGTACGTGCCGTGGCTGCCGTATCCGCGGCTGGCGGTGGCGGAGCTGGAGCCGCCGACGGCGACAAAGACTTCCTGGGACTTCAGCCTGATCGATCCGATGACCAAGGATTTCCTGGCGGCGACGGCGGGGCATCCGACGGTGATGAACTTCAGCACCAGTCCCGCATGGCTCTACAAGACGGACAAGCCGGTTACTTATCCGGCCGATCCGAACCAGGTTTACTGGAGCTACACCGAGGGCACAGAGCTGCGCGATCGGACTGGAAAAGAGTTGGGCGACTACTATGCGCGGCTGGTTAGCTGGTATGTGAATGGCGGATTCACGGACGAGGACGGGGTGCGGCACGAGTCCGGCTACCACTACAAGTTTCCGGTGTGGGAGGTGCTGAACGAGGTTGAATCCGAGCACCATATGACGCCGGAACAATACACGGCGCGGTACGACGCGATTGTTGCGGCGATTCATCGGGTGAGCCCGGCGACGAAGTTCATGGGATTGGCGCTGGCGGGCGAGAATAATCCGGCGTACTTTGAGTACTTCCTGAATCACGCGAACCATAAGCCGGGGATTCCGCTGGATTATATCTCGTATCACTTTTATGCGGGGCCGTCGGCTACGCAGAATATTGACGACTGGCAGTACACGTTTTTCGATCAGGCAGGCGGATTCCTGAGCAGGGTGCGCTATATCGAGGCCATTCGCAAGCGGCTTTCGCCGGAGACGAAGACGGACCTGGATGAGCTGGGGGTGATTTTGCCGACGGACAACAAGGTCGGAGACGATATTCCGCCGCCGACGAAGTACTGGAATTTGGCAGGGTCACTATACGCGTATCTTTACATCGAGCTCTCCAAGCTGCAGATCGATATTCTGGGCGAGTCGCAACTGGTGGGGGTTCCGACGCAGTTTCCCAGCGTGAGCATGATGGACTGGACGAAGCATCTTCCCAATGCGCGGTTCTGGGTGCTGAAGCTGATCAAGGATTCATTCCATCCGGGCGATCAGCTGGTGGAAACGCGGGGCAGCACGGACGTGGCGGCGCAGGCGTTTCTTACGCCGCGAGGGCGGAGGCTGCTCGTGGCGAATAAGCGGGACTGGGAGATTGCGGTGCCGATTGCGGACGTAGATCAGGCCAGCGCCCTGACCGTGGACGAGCAGACCGGGGATGGGCCGGCGCGCGCGGTGAAACCTGTCGACGGGAAGATTGTGCTGGAGCCGTTTGCGGTGACGGTGGTGAGCTGGTGAGCGGCGCGGCGGCTGGTGTGGATGTTGAGGGACGGCCGCTGAAGCGGTATGCGTTCATGCTGCGGCTGCGGCCGGGGGTGGAGGCGGCTTACGAAGAGGCGCACCGCGCGGTGTGGCCGGAGATGCTGGCGCTGCTGAAGAGGGTGGAGATCTATGAGTACTCGATCTTCCGGCGGGACGAGCTGCTGATTCTGACGCTGCGTGCGGCGGACTTTGAGAAGAGCTGGAGCCAACTGGACAATGATGCGGTGAATCTGCGCTGGCAGCAGGCGATGGCGCCGCTGTTTGCGCCACTGGAGGGGCTGCGACCGGGGGAGAGATTTCCCATGATGGAAGAGGTTTTTTACCTGCAGTAATGGTTGGGACGGCAAGACTCCGGCGTGAGGGAAGACAGGCGCGATGAGTAATCAACGGTCTTTGCGGGTGGGACTGTGCGGGATCGGCCTCGAAGTGTACTGGCGCCAGTTTGCGGGGCTGGAACATCGGCTGCGCGGCCACCTGGAGGAGGCGGCGGCGCGGCTGGCGCGGCCGGGCGTGGAGGTGGTGAACCTGGGGTTGATCGACACGGCTGCGCGCTCACTCGAAGCCGGGCACAAGTGCCGCCGCGAAGACATCGATGTGCTGTTTCTCTACGTAACCACCTATGCGCTCTCGAATACCGTGCTGCCGCTGGTGCAGCGGGCGGGCGTGCCGGTGATTGTGCTGAATTTGCAGCCGGAGGCGGCGATCGATTACGCGGCCTTCAACCGGCTGAAGGATAGGACGGAAATGACCGGCGAGTGGCTGGCGTTCTGCACTGCCTGTCCGGCGCCGGAGATTGCGAATTTGTTTGCGCGGACAGGGATTCCGTTTCACCAGGTTACGGGCGTGCTGGAGGATGAGCGGACCTGGACAGAGATTGAGGAGTGGCTGACGGCGGCGCGGGTGCGCTCGACACTGGCCGAGGCGCGCCTGGGGCTGATGGGGCACTATTACAGCGGCATGCTGGACATCATGACCGATGTGACGCTGGTTTCGATTGTCTTCGGCACGCAAGTGGAGATGGTGGAGGTGGACGAGCTGAGCGCGCTGCGGGCGCACGTGGCGGAGGCGGAGCTGGCGCGGCGGGTGAAGGAGCTTTATGCGGTCTTCGATGTGCAGGCCGATTGTTCTCCTGACGAGCTGCGGCGGGCGGCGCGGACCTCGGCGGCGCTGGACTCGTTGGTGGCGCGGCTCGGGCTGGACCTGATGGCCTACTACTACAAAGGCTCCGGCAACGAAGCGAACGAGGACACCATGAGCTCCATCATTCTGGGGAGTTCACTGCTGACGGCGCGGCATATTCCGGTGGCCGGCGAGTATGAGGTGAAGAACGCGATCGCGATGAAGATGCTGGATTCCATGGGGGCGGGAGGGTCGTTTACCGAGTACTATGCGATGGACTTCAACGAGGATCTGGTGCTGATGGGGCACGACGGACCGGGGCACATTGCGATTGCCGAGGGCAAAACCAAGGTGAGGCCGCTGCGGGTCTACCACGGCAAGGTGGGGCGCGGACTGTCAGTGGAGATGAGCGTGAAGCATGGGCCGGTGACGCTGCTCTCGGTGGCCGAGGACGCGGAGAAGCGCTTCAAGCTGGTGGTGGCGGAGGGGGAGTGCGTGGCCGGGGAGATTCTGGAGATTGGCAACACGAACAGCCGCTACCGCTTTTCGCTGGGGGCGCGGGGATTTGTGGAGGCGTGGAACGCGCAGGGGCCGGCTCACCATTGCGCGGTGGGCGTGGGGCACGTGGGCGCGAGGCTCAAGAAGACGGCGGAGTTGATGGGGATCGGGTTCCGGCAGGTGTGCTGAGGGTGCGGCGATGAGGGAGATGAAATTCCCGGATCGGCGGGCTGTGCTGAAGGGGATCGGGAGCGCGGTTGCGGCGATGGGACTGGGCCAGTCCGGCGCGCGGGCGGAGACGAGCACGAAGCGGCCGCCGAATGTGATTTTTATTCTGCCGGATGAGTGGCGCGGACAGGCGCTGGGGTGCATGGGGAATCCTGACGTGCGGACTCCGCACCTGGACGGGCTGGCGCGGGATGGGGTACTGCTCAGGAATACGCTGGCCAATACACCGGTGTGCTGCCCGGCGCGCTCTGTGATGCTGACCGGGACTTATGCAAGCAAGACGGGGATGGTGGCCAACGACCTGCGGCTGAATGAGGCAGAGATTACGCTGGGCGACCTGTTTGGCCGGGCCGGCTACCGGACCGGGTACATCGGAAAGTGGCACCTGGACGGAGGGCCGCGCGAGCCGGGGTTTGTGCCGCCGGGGCGCAGACGGCATGGCTTCGAGTTCTGGGCGGCCAACGAGTGCAATCACAACTACTTCTACAACTGGTATTTTCGCGACGCGGATGTGCCGATTGTAACGGAGAAGTATGAGCCGGAGGTCTGGACGGACCTGGCGGTGGAGTTTTTGCACGCGTCGCAGGGGAATGAGGAGAAAACGAAGCCGTTTTTTCTGATGCTGTCCATCGGTGCTCCGCATGATCCTTATGTTGCGCCGCTCGAGTATATGGATATGTACGACTCGGCGAAGCTGACTATGGAGCCGAACTGGGTGGAGGGGGTGCGCGGCGGAGGACGCAGGGAGATTGCCGGCTATTATGCGGCGATCACCGCGATCGACGACCAGGTGGGACGGCTGCTGCGGACGCTGCGGGAGCTGGGGCTGGAAGAGAACACGATCGTGCTCTTCTCGTCGGACCACGGGAACATGCTGGGGTCGCAGGGGAAGGTCCTGAAGCGCAAGCCGTGGGAGGAGTCGATTCGGGTGCCGGGGATTCTGCGTTGCCCTGGGCTGATTCCGGCGGGACGCAGGACAGATGCGCTGGTTTCGCACGTGGATTTTGCGCCGACTCTGCTGGGGCTGTGCGGGCTGCCGGTTGCGGCGAATATCCAGGGGCAGGATTTGTCGGGGGTGGTTAGGGGCCAGAGCGAAAAAGGGCCGGATGCGGCGTTCTTCCAGATCTTCGGACCGTACCATGCAGGTGGGGTGGAGGGGGGATGGCGGGGGATTCGGACGGAGCGGTATATGTACGCGCGGTGGGAGACGGGACCGTGGCTGCTCTATGACCTGGAAAACGACCCGTATGAGATGAAGAATCTGGCTGCTGATCCGGCGGCGGAGAGCGTGCGGAACGAACTGGACGGCAGGCTGCGGACGTGGATGGAGCAGGCGGGGGATTCGTGGGCGTTGGACTGGACGGTTCCGGTGGACGATGATGGGCGGCTTTATACCTACAGGACATTCCGTAGGGTTGCGGATTACCTGGAGTGGGCCCGGAGACACCCGAATCTGACGCCGGGCGGGGGCGGAGTTTGAAGGCTGGAGGGGGATGTGCGGCGGATTGAGCAGGCTGCAGGGCGCGCGAGCGAAGAAGCACCAGCGAATGGTTCACAGGGTGGGATAAACGGGGCAGAAATGGGACTGAACGGCGCTTATTTCGAGCAACTTCTTAGGCAAAGCCGGGCTGAAACTGGTAGCTTGGAAGAGAAGGGTTTTCTTTTCTAAGATGGCTTCCAATCCGTACTTTTCCCTGGCAGTTCTGTTTGTGGCGGCGCTGGGTTTTGGCCTTGCCCCTCTGGGGCTGGCGTGGCTGTGGGCGAAGGCATATTCGCCGGCCAAGCCAAATGAGGTGAAGAATGCCATCTACGAGTGCGGGCTGGTGTCCAAGGGCGACGCCTGGATACAGTTCCACCCGGGCTATTACCTGTACGCCATCATGTTTCTCATCTTTGACGTGGAAGCGGTGTTTCTGCTGCCGTTTGCGGTGGCGTTCACCGGGCTGAGCCTGGCCGCCTGCGTGGCCATGCTGGTGTTTGTGCTGCTGGTCATCGAGGGGCTGGTCTGGGCCTGGGCCAAGGGCGCGCTGACGTGGGTGTAAGAGCAGGGACTAGCCACCCCAGCGACGAGGACCTGCGGCTGGGAGCCCCGGCAGGAAATGGAGAATAGAAACAGAGACCATCGGGGAGCGAATCACATGGCGGTTGAAGAAGGACTGAAGATCGAACTGGGCAAACAGGGCGTCTTCGTAACGACCATTCAGGAGCTCTACAACTGGGGACGGCGCAGTTCGGTGTGGCCCATGAACTTCGGGCTGGCGTGCTGCGCGATCGAGATGATCGCGACCACCATGGCCCGCTACGATCTGGCGCGCTTCGGCGCCGAAGTCTTCCGGCCGTCACCGCGACAGGCCGATCTGATGATCATTTCGGGCACGGTGACCAAGAAGATGGCGCCCCAGGTGGTGCGCCTCTACAACCAGATGGGCGAGCCGCGCTACGTCATCGCGATGGGCGCCTGCGCCATCTCCGGAGGGCCGTTCAAGCAGGGCTACAACGTGCTCAAGGGCATTGACCGGTACATTCCCGTGGACGTGCACATTCCCGGTTGCCCGCCGCGGCCCGAGGCGCTGCTTCAGGCCTTCATCACGCTGCAGAAAAAGATCGATTCCCAGCATTTGACGGGGGAGGACCGCCCGCACTTTCTCGACGCTGACGCGCCGGGCGAGTTTTCCGTGCCCGAGCAGGGCGAGCACGATCTGGAGCCCGCGGCGAACCGCCTCGTGTGGCCCGTGCCGGCGGGAATTCGGTGAATACCCCAGGGAATAGGGAATAGGAACTCGGGACCAACGGCTGCACTCTTTGTTGGGGGATCGAGATTGAAGACCGTGGAGGAGATCAAGGCGGCGATCGAGGCGGCCGTGCCGGGCGCGGGGGTGGAGATTGTGTTGAATCCAAGCGTCTCGGGGCAGCATTCGCTGCGGATCGAGCACGGCAGCGCAGTGGCGGTGGCGACGTTTCTGCGCGACGGGCTGCAGTTCGATTATCTGTCCAATGTGACCGGGGTGGACTGGCCGGACAAGGAGGTCGCCGAGAAGGTGAAGGTGACCCGGACGGTCACTAGGACAGTGGATGGGGTGGAACAGGCCGTCGAGGAGACTGTGGAAGAGACGCGCAAGAGCGTTGTGCCGGGCTGCCTGGAGACGGTCTACCACCTGTATTCGATGGCGCTGAAAGAGGGGCCGTTGGTCGTCCGGATGCGGACGGGGAATCGCACCGACCGGGTGGAGATGCCGTCGCTGACGCCGGTCTGGCGGTCGGCGGAGTTTCAGGAGCGGGAGGTTTTTGATCTGTTCGGCATTGTGTTTACCGGGCATCCGGACCTGCGCCGCATCCTCATGTGGGAGGGCTTCAAAGACCACCCCATGCGCAAGGATTACGTGGAGCCGGACGATTTTGAGTACGAGCCGACGGCGCACGATGAAGTGCTCAGGCGCGCGCAGGCGCATAGAGACAGGGAACAGGTTTCAGCGGGTGTGGATCGGGGACCGGGCGGCGCATGAGCGTAGCGGAGACCAAAGCGGAGAATGGGGAGGGCTGGAACCGTCCGCACGAGCTCGAGCCGGACGGCGGCGGCGAACTGCTGGAAGTGTCCATGGGGCCGCACCATCCCTCGACGCACGGGGTCTTCCGCATGGACGTGACGCTTGATGGCGAGCGCATCGTTCGGCTGAAGCCCGTCTTCGGCTATCTGCACCGCAATCACGAGAAGCTGGGCGAAGGGCAAACCTATCTGGCGTCGATGCCCTACACCGACCGCCTGGATTACATCTGCTCGCTCACCAACAACTGGGCCTACGCCCTGGCGGTGGAAAAGCTGGCCGGCCTTCAGGTTCCTGAGCGGGCCGAGTACCTGCGCGTGATTACCGGGGAACTGACGCGGGTGCAGAACCACGCCGCCTCGATCGGTTTTCTGATTCAGGATATGGGCGCCAGCGGCACGCCGCTCATGTACGCCTTCAAGGAGCGCGAAAAGATTCTTGACCTCTTCGAGTCGCTGACCGGCTCGCGCATGATGTGCAACTACATGCGCTTCGGCGGCTGCCGGGTGGATGCTTCCGCGGAGTGGCTGGAGTCGGCGCGCAAGGTGGTCGCGGGGCTGCCCGCCTTCGCCGACGAGTTTGAGGCGCTGCTGCGCACCAACGAGATTCTGATGGCGCGCACCCAAGGTGTGGGCATCCTACGGCCGGAGCTGGCGGTCAGCGCCGGCGTCACCGGCCCTTTGCTGCGGGCCTCGGGCGTGAACTACGACATTCGTAAGGTGGATCGGTATGGCATCTACGACCGTTTCAGCTTCAAGGTCCCGCTCGGCGATCATTGGGATGTATACGACCGTTTCATGATCCGGCTGCTGGAGCTGCGCGAGTCGCTCAAGATTCTTGAGCAGGCACTCAAAGACATCCCGGGCGGTCCCGTGATGGACCCCAAGGCAAAGATTCGCGGTTTCCGTCCTAAGCCGGGCGAGGCGTACGGGCGGATTGAAGCGCCCAAGGGAGAGCTGGGATTTTATCTTATCAGCGACGGCGGACCGAATCCTTATCGCTACCGGGTGCGCCCGCCCAGCTTTGTGAATTTGACGATTCTGGAGGATTTGTGCCTGGGACAGAACGTAGCCGATGTGGTTCTGATCCTGGGCAGCGTGGATATTGTGTTGGGGGAAGTGGATCGGTAAGGCAGCTACTAGCTTCTAGCTGCTAGCTTTTAGCTGATCGTGGATGTATTGGCTGGGTTGAGTTATCGCCAAGGGGTTCTGAAGCAGGGAAGAGCTAGAGGCTAGCAGCTGGGGGCTGCTTTGGGGAGGGTTGATTGTTAGGCGAGGGCATACTGAAGGGAATGGCGGAGACGGCCAGGAACTTCTTCGGCAGTTATGTCTCCAAAGAGCGGCTTACGACGGTCCAGTATCCGGAGCAGCGGATCCCCACCGCCGAGAATGCGCGCGTCTATCCCTTTCTGGTGTACGACGGCGCCGACTGGGAGGGCGGGCTGCGCTGCGTGGCCTGCCAGATCTGCGAAAAAGAGTGCCCGCCCAAGTGCATCTACATTGAGAAGAGCACGGACAAGAAGCCGGATTTTGTGGGCAAAGCGCAGTTTTATCCCGCGCGCTTCGACATTGATATATCAGTGTGCATGAGCTGCCAAATCTGCGTTGAAGTTTGCCCGTTTGAAGCCATTAAGATGGACACTGAGTACGAGCTGGCCACCGACGACCGCTTCGGCGGCTTGCTGCTCGATCGCGGGCAATTGGCCAAATCGAATGAGTATTACCGCTCGATTCACCCTACTGAAGCCGCCGAGGTGGACGCGCACCGGGCCGAGGAAAGAGCCAAGGCTGAATCCAGGGCCAAAGCCGCGGCCGACGCTGCCGCAGCCAAATCCGCAGCAGCCAAGCCTGCGCCGCCATCCGGAGAGGGAGACTAGCCGATGGCTGCGACGCTCGACCAGATCTTTGTGCTCTTCGAGCATTGGTTGGTGGGCTTTCTGCCGGCAGCGTGGCGGCCGGCAGCCGGCGTAGTTCTCTGCGTGGTGGCCATTATCGCGGTTTATCCCACGCTCTTTGCTATTGCCGTGCTGCTGGAGCGCAAGGGGTTGGGGCGCATGCAGAATCGGTACGGCCCCAACCGCGTGGGCCCGTACGGGATTCTGCAGCCTGTGGCCGACGGCATCAAGGCCCTGATCAAGGAAGACATTGTGCCGCTGCGGGCCGACGCGGTGGTGCACTTTCTGGCGCCGGTGGTCCTGGTGGTGGCCGTCTTCATGGGCTTCGCGGTGCTGCCCATGGGCCGCAACATGGTGCTGGTGGAGATGGACGCGGGGCTGCTCTTCTTCTTCGCCATGGGCACCGCAACCGAGCTTTCGGTCTTCATGGCCGGCTGGTCAAGCCGCAACAAGTACTCGTTTCTCGGCGCCATGCGCGCGGTGGCGCAGATGATCAGCTATGAGGTTGTGCTGCTGCTCTCCAGCGTGGCTGTAGTCATGATCTCCGGCTCGCTCTCGCTGCCCAAAATCGTCGCGGCGCAAGACCAATACTCCGGTGTGTTTCCGCATTGGTACGTGTTTACTCCCTGGGGCCTGGCCGGCTTCGTGATCTTCATCATCGCCACCACGGCGGAGACCAACCGTTCGCCGTTCGACCTGCCCGAAGGCGAGTCGGAGATCGTGGCTGGATACTTTACCGAATACTCCGGCTTCAAGTTTGCGCTCTTCTTCCTGGGCGAATACGTGGAAATGCTTGGAGTCGCGGGCCTCGGGACCACGCTGTTTCTGGGCGGATGGTCGGCGCCCTTCTCGTTTCTGAACTGGATTCCCTCGTGGTTCTGGTTCTTTGCCAAGATCATGATCTGGATCTGTTTCTTCATCTGGCTGCGCGGCACGCTGCCCCGCCTGCGCCAGGACCAGTTGATGAACTTTGCGTGGAAGTTCGCGGTGCCCTTTACGCTGCTCAACCTGATGGTGACCGCGCTGTGGCGCTTCATGGGCGAGGGCTGGGCGCGCTGGATCGTCTGCACCGTCATTCTAGCCGCGGCCTACGTGCTGATGGGCCGCGCCGGCATGCGCAAAGAACACCTCGGTCCCAGGAGCTACCGCTATGCTGAGTAGGAGATGCAAACCATGAACGTCGTCTTCTATCTGCTTGCGGCCCTCACGCTGGCCGGCGGCCTGGCGGCCATGCTGCTCAAGCGCCTGGTGCACTGCGCACTTGCGGTGACCGTGGCCTTCGCCGGCCTGGCGCTGCTCTTCCTACAGCTTGACGCGCAGTTCGCGGGCTTTGCGCAGATTCTGGTTTACATCGGAGCGGTCGCAGTTCTGGTGGTGTTTGCCATTCTGCTGACGCGGAGCCCGGAGACGCTGACGGAAGGCGTGTTCAGCCGCACCTGGCTGGCGGGACTGGCGGTGGCCGCGGCGGTTTTCGCGGTGTTGGGCTGGGCGGTGCTGAGCGGCGCGTGGGCTTTGCCGCATGGGGCAGGGACGACTTCGGTTTCCGGGGCGCCTTCGGTTACGGTGGCCGAGATCGGCGCGGCGCTGATGAATCGCTACGTGCTGCCGCTGGAGATTGTAGCGCTGTTGCTGACGGCGGCAATGATCGGCGCGGTGATTGTGGCGATGCGCGAGAAAGCAGGTTCACGATGACCCCGCTGGTGGCGTATCTTCTGCTGGCCGCGGTGCTGTTCGCCATTGGCCTGGCCGGCGCGCTGACGCGGCGCAACGCCATCCTGGTGCTGATCGGGATTGAGCTTATGCTGAACGCGGCGAATCTGAACCTGATTGCCTTCTGGCGCTACGGGCCGCATCCGGAGAGGCTGACGGGCATGATGTTTGCCATTTTTTCGATCGCTGTGGCCGCGGCCGAAGCGGCGGTGGGGCTGGGGCTGGTGATTGCGATTTACCGCCATGCGCGCACCACGGACATCGACATGATGAACAGGATGAAGGGATAAGAGCTTGATACAGGAAACGATGACCTTCACTCCGCAGGTTGCAGTCTCTCCGATCACCAGGATTTTATGGCTGATTCCCGCCGCGCCCATTGTGGCGTCGGGCGTGATTGCGCTGCTGAAACGGCCGAAGCGCAGGACGGCGGCTGGGCTGGCCATAGGATCGATGAGCGTGTCGCTGCTGCTGGCGCTGGTTGCGTTCGCGCATGTGGTGAATGCATGGGCGCACGGTGGCGCGCTGCGCGAGACGGTGAACTTTACCTGGATTCTGGTGGGCGCGTCGCACGTGGAACTGGGCTGGCTGCTCGATCCGCTGGCGGCGGTGATGCTGGTGATGGTGGCCCTGGTCGGACTGGTGATTTTCATCTATTCGATCGGCTACATGGAGCGCGACGAAAACTTCACCCGCTTCTTCTGCTTTCTGGCGCTGTTTGCCGGGGCGATGCTGGGGCTGGTGATTGCAAACAGCCTGCTGTTGCTCTTTATGTGCTGGGAGCTGGTGGGGCTGACGTCGTATCTGCTGATCGGCTTCTGGTACCACAAGCCGGAGGCAGCGGCCGCGGCGAAAAAAGCCTTCATGACCACGCGCGTGGGCGATGTGTTCTTTCTGTTGGGGATCGTGTGGTCGTTTGCGGAGACGGGGACGCTGCTCTTCTATAACCACGGCGCGGGCTCGCTGGAGCCGGCGGCGCTGGCAACGCTGCTGGCGCAACCGGCCGCGTGGGGACTGACCGCGGCGGGAGCGATTGGCCTGCTGATCTTTGCCGGCGCGGCGGGCAAGAGCGGCCAGTTTCCCCTGCACGTGTGGCTGCCGGATGCGATGGAGGGCCCGACGCCGGTTTCGGCGCTGATTCACGCGGCGACCATGGTGGCCGCGGGCGTTTATCTGATTGGGCGCGTGTACCCGCTGATGGAGGCCGGGGCGCTTACCGGCGGGACCACGACTGCGCTGACGGTGGTGACCTGGGTGGGCGCGTTCACGGCGGTTTTTGCCGCGCTGATTGCGATTGCGCAGGACGATATTAAAAGGATTCTGGCGTACTCGACGGTTTCGCAACTGGGCTACATGATGGCCGGGCTGGGCATGGGCGGCGTGGCAGTGGGCATGTTCCACCTGATTACGCATGCGTTCTTCAAGGCGCTCTTGTTCCTGGGCGCGGGCTCGGTGATTCACGGCTGCCACGAGGAACAGGACGTGCGGAAGATGGGCGGGTTGTGGAAGGTGATGCCGGCGACCTTTCTGACCTATGCGATCGGCATGCTGTCGCTGTGCGGATTTCCGCTGCTGTTTTCCGGCTTCTGGAGCAAGGACGGGATTCTGGAGGCGGCGCAACGCTGGAATGTAAACAAGGGGCCGTTTTACCTGCTGGTTTTTGGCGCGCTGCTGACGGCCTTCTATATGACGCGGCAGGTGAGCTACGTGTTCTTCGGCGCGCCACGCGGGCACGGGCATGCGCATGAGAGCCCACGGGTGATGACGGCGCCGATGGCGGTTTTGGCGTTCTTCGCGATGGCGCTGGGATTGATTGGAACACCGGCGTGGCCTTGGTTCCGAGCGTTTCTGAACGGCGGTTCGCTGGCTTTCCACTGGGCTGGTTTTGCCGAACCTGGATTATTGACGCTGATGCTGAGCTCGAGTGTAGTGGTGCTGGCCGGGCTGGGATTGGCCTGGTGGCTGTATGGCAACAAGTCGCCGCAGGCGGCAGAGCCGGACGTACTGGAAAAGGCCGCGCCGATGCCGTGGGCCTGGCTGCGAAACCGGCTGTACGTGGACGAACTGTACGGTGTGACGGTGATTGCGTTCTACGCGTGGTGGGGGCGCGTGGCGGACTGGCTGGACCGCTGGGTTTGGGGCGGGGTGGTGGCCGCGGTGATGGGTCTCTTTGGCGCCTGGGCGCGGTTCAATCGTTTTCTTGATACCTACTGGGTGGACGGCAGCTTCGACAAGGGCTGCGAGGAGCTGGCGAACGGCGGAGGGCTGCTGGCGCGGGTGCAGAGCGGGCGGGTGCAAACGTACCTGAGGCTGCTGGCGCTGGCCGTCGTTGCGCTGGCCGTGATTCTGATCTGGAGCAGCCGGGGATGAGCGGAATTCCTGTACTGACGCTGCTGACCGTGCTGCCCCTGATTGGTGCGGCGATCGCTTTTTTCTCCGGCAAGCACGCGCGCGCGGTGGCCATGGCGGCGACACTGGCGAGCCTGGCGATGGCGCTGTATGTGTGGACGCAACTGCCGGCGGATGGAAGCATCGGGCTGGTGGAGCGGGCGGCGTGGGCGCCGTCGCTGGGAATTGAGTATCACCTGGGCGTGGACGGGCTGGGCGCGCTGATGCTGGTGCTCTCGGCGATTGTCACGCTGATGTCGGTGGATGCGGCGAACCGCGTGCATCATCAGCCGGGCATGTATTTCGGCCTGGTGCTGCTGCTGGAAGCGGGACTGTTCGGCTCGTTTACGGCGCTGAATTTCTTCCACTGGTTTTTGTTCTGGGAGCTGAGCCTGATTCCGGCGTTCTTCCTGATCAGGTTGTGGGGTGGGACCAGGCGCGGGCCGGCGGCGACGCAGTTCTTTGTTTACACAATGGCCGGCTCGGTGGCTCTGCTGATTTGTTTTCTGGCGGTTTTTCTCTCCACCGGGAGCATGGACTTTGTGCAACTGGCGGCGATGGCCGCAAGCGGGGCACTGACGCAGATGGTGACCGCGCACCTGGGGCCGGTGACGATGTGGCTTGCGATCGGGGTGCTGGCGGGATTTGCGGTGAAGGTGCCGATGATGCCGTTTCACACCTGGCTGCCGGCGGCATATGCGGAGGCGCCCTCGCCGGTGACCATGCTGCTGACCGGGGCGATGTCGAAGATGGGCGTCTATGGGCTGCTGCGGATTGCGATTCCGCTGTTCGGGCACCAGATCGCGCAGATGCGGACTCCGCTGCTGGTGCTGGCGGTGATTACGGTGGTGATGGGCGCGTGGGCGGCGGTGGCGCAGAAGGATCTGAAGCGCGTGTTTGCTTATTCGTCGGTGAACCACCTGGGCTACTGCCTGCTGGGCATCTTTGCGCTGGCGATTCCGACGGCAGGCGCGGCGACGCAGGCACATCAGGCCTTCGCGCTGAACGGCGTGATCCTGCAGATGTTCAACCACGGCATCACGGCGGCGGCGCTGTTCTGGTTTATCGCGATCATCCAGCAGAGGAGCGGCGGGCATCGCGGGATCGGGGACTTTGGCGGATTGCTGAAGCCGGCGCCGGTGCTGGCCGGGATGATGGGGATTGCGCTGTTTTCGTCGCTGGGGTTGCCGGGACTGAATGGATTTGTGAGCGAGTTTCTGATCTTCCGCGGCGCCTTTCCGCTGTCCTGGATTGCGTCGACGGTTGCGGTGCTGGGACTGCTGGTGACGGCGGCGGTGATTCTGACGGTGATCCAGAAGGTCTTCAACGGGCCGGTGCCGGAGCATTGCGTGGGGTTCCCGGATATGCACCATGCGGAGCGGCTGGCGCTGGCCCCGGTAATCGGACTGATGCTGCTGATTGGCCTGTTGCCCCAGCTGATTGTGGGCACCGTGAACCCCACGGTTCAAACCCTGCTGGCGCACTGGAGATTCTAGATGCTGGCTTATACGATCTATCTCTCGTTTGCCGGAGCGCTGGTTGAGGCGTTGCTGCCCAGGGGCAGAGCGGCGCTGGCGCGCTGGGTCGGGCTGTGCGTGGCGCTGGCTGGGCTGGCCTTGGCGGTGGTTGGATTTGCGGCCGGCATGGGGCAGGGGCGCGTGGTGATTGCCGATGTTCCGTGGGTTCCGTCGATGGGGATTCACTACCTGCTAGCGGCGGACGGCATCAGCCGGGTGCTGGTGCTGCTGACCGGCATTGCCGCCGTGGCGGGGGTACTGTTCAGCTGGAACATCGATCTGCGGACCAACGAGTTCTTCGCGTTTTACCTGGCGCTGATCGGCGGCGTCTACGGCGTGTTTCTCAGCTTCGACGTATTTTTGCTGTTCGTCTTCTACGAGGTCGCGGTTGTTCCCAAGTATTTTCTAATCTCCATCTGGGGCTCGACGCGTCGCGAGTACGGAGCGATGAAGCTAGTGCTCTACTCGTTCGTGGGCTCGTCGATGGTGCTGATCGGGGTGCTGGCGGCTTACACGACAGCGGGCAGCCACTCGACCAGCCTGATTGCGCTGGGACATGCGGGACTGCCGGTGAGCTTCCAGATGTGGTGCTTTCCGCTGGTGTTCGTGGGGTTTGCGATTCTGGCCGGCATGTGGCCGTTTCACACCTGGGCGCCTACGGGCCACGTGGCCGCGCCGACTGCTGCTTCGATGCTGCTGGCCGGCGTAGTGATGAAGCTAGGCGCGTACGGCTGCCTGCGGGTGGGCATTGCACTGTTTCCGCACGGGCTTGACCCGTGGGGATTCTCGCTTCTGGGGATTGGCTCGTGGCGAGATGTGTTTGCACTGCTGGCGGTGATCGGGATTGTGTACGGCGGGCTGGTGGCGCTGGTGCAAACCGACTTCAAGTTCGTCATCGGCTACTCCAGCGTGAGCCACATGGGATTTGTGCTGCTGGGGCTGATGACGCTGAACCAGATCGGCATGACCGGGGCGGTGCTGCAAATGTTCTCGCATGGAATCATTGCCGGGCTGCTGTTCGCGATTGTGGGGCGCATTGTGTACGAGCGCACGCACACTCGGCAACTGGCGGAGCTGGAGACGATGCACCTGGCCAAGCGGCTGCCGTTTGCGGCATGGGCGTTTGTGATTGCGGGGATGGCGTCGATTGGGATGCCGGGGTTCTCAGGGTTCGTGGCGGAGCTGCAGGTGCTGATCGGCGCGTGGATATCGAGGCCGTGGTGGACGATTGTGGCCGGCGTGGGGATTGTGGTGGGCGTGGCGTACACGTGGCGCGCGCTGCAGAAGGCCTTCTTCAGCGATACGCTCCCGACCGCTCACGCGCTGGAGCAGGAAGAGGAGCATGCGCTGGCGCCGATCACGTGGCCGGAGATCAGCGGCGTGGTGCTGCTGGCGGGAGTGAGCCTGTGGGTCGGACTTTATCCGAGAGTCTTGTTGGCGGCGATTGAGCCGGCGGTGAAGGCGCTGCTTGCCGGAGGGGGACAATGAACTACGCAGATCTCTTCCGCGCAACCCTGCCGGAGACGGTGCTGGAAGTTGCGGCGCTGCTGGTGCTGGTGGTGGATCTGGGCCTGCTGCGCAAGGCTGTGCTGAAGGCGCGGGTGACGGCGGCGATGCTGCTGGGCGTGGTTGGATGCTGCGCTGCGCTTTGGGCCGTGCTGGCGCAGGGCGGCCAGGGATTTTCGTTCAACGGGAGCGGGGAGCTACTGCTGGCGACGGGCGGGATTACGGCGGTGTCGCAGGCGGGGATCCTGGTGCTGACGGCGCTGACGCTGCTGCTGCTGATGGGCGAGAACTTTACGCGGCACGCGGGCGAATATGTGGCTGTGGTGCTGATGGCGGCGGCGGGCGGACTGCTGGTGGCCGGCGCGCGCGACCTGCTGGTGATCTTTACCGGGCTGGAACTGCTGAGTTTGGGGCTGTACATTCTGACGGCGTTTGCCAAGAGCTCCGGCAACAGCGCGGAGGCGGCGCTGAAGTATTACCTTTTCGGCGGAATGTCGGCGGCGTTTCTGCTCTTTGGGTTCAGTTACTTTTATGGGTTGAGCGGGAGCACGAATCTCGCTGAAATTCAGCGCGCGATCGCGGTGACGGGGCCGAGTCCGCTGTTTTATGTGGCGTGGATTCTGGTGGTGGCGGGACTGGGTTTCAAGGTGGCGGCGGTGCCGTTCCATCTGTGGGCGCCGGACACGTACGAGGGCGCACCGGCTCCGGCGGCGGCGTTCATCGCGTCGGTGTCCAAGGTGGCCAGCTTTGCGCTGCTGCTGACGCTGAGTTTGAACTGGCTCGAACCGGTGGGGCATGGGAGCGGGAGCCTGGCTTACCTGCGGGGCGTGTACCAAACGTGGCCGCGGCTGGGGACGATTCTGCTGGTGCTTGCGTGCGCCTCGATGCTGGTAGGCAACCTGGCGGCGCTGGCGCAGGTAAGCGTGCGGCGGCTGCTGGCTTACTCGGCGATTGCGCATGCGGGGTACATTCTGCTGGGAATTGCGGTGCACCCAGAGTGCTGCGGAGGGATGAGCCTGACGGATTTTGCGGCGGGCGCGGCATCCCTGGAGACGCGGACGGCGGGCGCGGTGCTTTATTACGTGCTGACGTATGGGCTGACGACCATCGGCGCGTTCGGAGTGGTTTCAGTGGTGGAGCAGGCGGCGGGGAGCGACCGGATGGAGGCGTTTCTGGGACTGCATAAGCGGAATCCGCTGCTGGCGGCGGTGCTGCTGGTGTTGTTCCTTTCGCTGGCGGGGATTCCGCCGCTGGTGGGGTTCTGGGCGAAGTTCAACTTGTTTGCCGCGGTGCTGGGGAATGGGGCAGGCGCGGGGCCGTTTGGGCTGGTGGCGTTTGCGGTGATGCTGAGCGCAGTGTCGCTCTACTATTACCTCCAGGTGCTGAAGCGGGCGTACGTGCTGCCGGCGATCGATGACAGGCCGATTCAGGCGCATCCGGTCACGATGGCGGTGCTGGCGGCGATTACAGTTGCTGTGGTGCTGCTGGGGTGCTTCCCGGCGGTGCTGCAGGGGTGGATAAGCAGCTTTTTTTAAGCCACCTGGGGTGGGGCGGAAGCCGCATCGCGGCATAGGGTTCATGGTTTCCCCGATTCTCAGAGCGAGACCTGGGGTATCCGGCTATTACTTTCATCATTACTTCTGAGAGGCCGGTTGTGCTTTTGTGCGTAACGATTCCTTACTGCGTGTCGTCCAGGCATTCGGCATATTCACTTGGAATCTTGAATTGTCATCCATCAGCACAAACCCACTTAGATTCGAGAGATTGTCATCAACGAACTTACAGATACTTGTCTGCCAGTCGTGTCTGACGTCATCGGAGGCAGCCATGTCCTCTCGAATTGAATAGGGATATTTCACATGGATTTTGAATCTGACTCGATTCTTCGCGGGAACGTATATCGGATAATCAGTCCTCAAGAACTCGGAGGTTTCAAAGCTGAAGGACTTGGATCGTTGAAGAGTCGCGCCGATATGGATAAATCTGTCGTCTTGAACCTGGTAATCAACGTCCGTATTGTTCTGGAGCGTGTATACGAAAACCATCGTATTCGTGTCGCCCTCTGTATCAATGCTGTCAAATGAAGCTGTAATCGCAGATGTGTTCCATGGCTTCGATTTTTCCGGCCTCCTAGGCCACCGAACGATGGCTCCAATAATCACCGCAGCAGTGACAATTGCCCCCGCGCCAAATCCCGCCGCTCGCAAGAAAATCTTTCTCCAGGTTTCCATTCTGATTTCCTGCAGATATGAGTTCTACAGAATACCACCGAAGACGCATGTTCGAAAGCTAAGAACGCTGGCGTGAGTGCTACTTAATGCACGCTTTGTGCGCAGGCACGGCAGACGCTTCTGCGAGGTCTTCCAGAGCGATTGTCCCCCGGCAGAGCCAACACTCAATAGGATTGCCGCTTGAACTGAGTGGCGGGGAATGAAGCACAGCGATGCTCAAGCGAGTTCTACTTTCCGTCCTCTTCTTGTATGCCAGTAACCATAACCCGCACCCGGCAAGCGTGACGGCCACGAGGAGGGAAGCAAGCCAAAATGGGGACAGGGCCTTTTAGCGCTCCTTTCCAGAGCTGAACTATCCCCGGAATGCCATTGAGAGGCGTTCCCGTTATCTCAACTACTACTACTTCCAGGTGCTGAAGCGGGCGTACGTACTGCCGGTGATCGACGAGACGGCGCTGAAGGTGAACCCGGTCACGATGGCCGCTCTGCCGGCGATTACGGCCGCCGTGGTGCTGCCGAGGCGTTTCCCGGCGGTGATGCATGGCTGGATCGGTAGCCACATGCAGCCCTTGAGACGGAAATCGCTGGCAGGTTTCAGTGGGTATACCCCCCACCCCCGTATTCTGGGGATAAAATCCTGCGGCACATCGAGTTACGGGGCAGCGAGCGCTCTAAAATCTTCTTAAGATTGAAGTTATTTGCAGAATCCTCTGCCGTAAGGACTTGCAGCTGTTTTCTCGGGCAAATCCCGATTTTTGTCCCGCATTGTGACGCGGACCTGCGCGGTTCCTTTACAGGTTGTGAGCCTGGTCTGACAGCCCGAGGCGAAGGCTTGAGGCGCGGGCCGGGATGGCGTGCTGGTCCTCTATCAGCATTGTGCAACAGGGGAGGGTAATTATCTGCAAGCATTCGGCATCTGCCGTGGCGCGGCTGGAAAAGGTGCGAGATGCCGACTTACAAGGAGTAATCAGCGTCGGTGAGTGCCTTGGCGATAAAGCATGAACCGAGACAACGGGGCGATACCTTCTGGACAGTCGAGAACCCCTTCAGAGCCGCCTCTTGCGGCTTGCAGTGTTTCACTCCTGATCAAGCTACTCAAGTTCAGAAGCCTACTTTTAGCGGTCCAGGTTTGGCGCTTGATCGACAAACAGCCTTTCGGCTCCGGCGACGAAAAGAGATGGCGGCACTCCGGCATCATTACGAGATGCCAAGCCGTGCAAAAACGGGGATCTTCACAACATCCAAGATCAACCCGAACATGATAGCCGCTGCAAACTCATAAGCGACAACCGAGGGCGGCAACGGAGCCATGGCGATTCCGCGAATCGCCAATGTCGAAATGATAAGAATATCGGCCGCGGACGATACTACGAGCCAAGGGCTCGGGCACAATCCCCAGAGAGACCGGCGTCCGCGAATGGCGTAGATCGTTGCTTGCCCTCCGAACACAACGGCTACAACACATGCAGTTCTTAGCAGGTGAATTCCGAAATGCATCTCGAATTTGCCGACAGCCAGGATGGCAGTGGTGAAGGCAAGGTAGCAGGCCCCCAAAACGACGCCAGCGGCTGTAATTCTGCCGATTTGCCACGAATTTGGCATCTTCGATGGCCGCACTCTGTCGGTTGTCAGCGACATCGCAAGGAAGTCGCCGGTAATCATCACGATGACCATCAGCATCGGAGTCAAGACCGCTTGCCCGGTCACGACCAGGCCAACCGCCAGCAAGAGCACTTGTAGTATCTTCTTCGTAACCGAGTTCAGCGTGTAGGAGAGAATCCGCTGGTAGGTGATCCTGCCCACTTTAACTGCAGTCACGATGCCGCCGAGTCCGGCCGTGGTAAGCACGATGCCTGCCGCATACTTGGCGACATCCGTTGCCGTCGATACGGCGATTCCCATCTGCGCCTGGCGAAGCGCAGGTGCATCGTTGGCGCCGTCCCCGCACATCCCCACCGCATGCCCGCTCTTCTGAAAGGCCTTGACGAGATCGTATTTCCCCTCAGGAAGAATCCCTGCAAAGACCGCGAAATCCTCCGCTCTGATTCCCTCGGGGGGCGGTCCCGGCGGGCAGACTGGGCCGCGCAGACCAACCTCCTCAGCCACGATTGCTGCCGTAGCCGGAGCGTCCCCGGTCACCATCACGGTGCGTACACCCAAGTCGCTGAGTTCCGAAATGAGAGAGGCTGAGTCCGTCCTCGGCGGATCGCTGAGCGCGATGAATCCAATCAATTGCATTGAAGCAGGGGAACCTGCAGCCACCGCCAGGACTCTGAAGCCGCGATTTTCGAGTTCGTCGGCAATTTTCGTCGCGCCAGGGGAAGGGCGTGCCATGGCTGAGACTGCATTGAAAGCTCCTTTGACGATGCGTTCCGAAACACCCTTTGCATCTGTGACCGTCGCTTCCGAAATCTTTCTGTCCGAGTCGAAAGGCACAAACGCTGTCAGCTTTGGCAAGCCGGACGCAAGCTGTTGAGTGTATGCGGCGCGAACCGCTGCATCGACCGAATCCTGGCCTCCGTCCGAACTCGCAAGAGCCGCCATCCCAAGGACGTGCGCTTCGTCAAAGACTGCCATCGGGCGAACGCTTGTGACTGAAAGCTCGTTGCGCGTGAGAGTTCCGGTTTTATCCGAGCACAAGACATCGATCGATGAAGCTTCATCCACGGCAGAGAGCCTCGTCGGCAACACGCCCTGTTTTGCCAGAGAACGAGCTCCAACCGCCGCCGCTAGGGTGAATGTTGCCGGCAAAGCCACCGGGATTGCCGCCAAAACCGATGTGAGCAACAACGACACCATGTCCATCCGAGGCATCGAATGCATGTAGGCATACGCTCCCATGGCCACGATCAAGAAACCATTAAATATCGTGAGGTTGCGCACAATCTGCAATACGGCCTTCTGTTGTGTGCTCACGACATGAGCGGTGCGCACCAGTTCTGCCGTGCGGCCGAACTTCGTGCGCGTTCCAGTTGCCGTTACAACGGCCGTTGCTTCCCCACGTCGGACGAGCGCCCCTGCATAGGTGTCTGTGCCTGGACCGGCTTCTATGGGCAGGGACTCGCCTGTGATCATCGACTGATCAAGCTGGACAGACCCACCGGTCAGGCGCACGTCGGCAGGGACTACACCTCCAAGTGACAGTTTTACAAGGTCTCCACGAACCACCTCCGTGGCCGACACAGTCTTCCACGCGCCATCGCGCTGGACTGAAGCATTCAGGGGCAAGCGAGCTTTGAGGGCCGTCAGGGTCGCTTGGGCGCGACTCTCCTGGAAGTAAGCAAGCGCCGCATTGAATAAGAGCAGGGCTGCAATGACCGCGGCCTCATCGTACTTATGCAGAACGACCTCAAGGACGATCGAGGCTTCAAGCAACCAGGGTACAGGCGCCCAGAGCTTGGCCAATGCATCGCGAAGCGGATGGGCGGACGCGTCCGGCATCGCATTGGGGCCGTCTTCTGCAAGACGGGCGCGCGCCTCTGCGCTGGTGAGCCCGTTCGAGACGATGGTCCGATTGGGAATCTCCATTTTGCTTGCCCCGCTACAACTGTGCGACAAATCCAGGCTATTCGGAGCCGGGCGAGAAGATCGGATCGGAATGATGTCCTAGGGCCTGTTAACACTACCGGGGCAGATGGTGTTGCGAGCGAAAATCGGGCCAGACCAGGCGGAGGCCGAGGGCTGTGGCGGGTCCACCGCCTAGGCCGACAACGAAGTATGGCCCGATTTTCTCCGCAACCCGAAGGGACGGGGTCAATTTTCCCGATTTCTGCGTCAGTCGTCGCTAGCAGACACCCGGTATGCGTCGCTCCTCATTCCTTGAACTCGGAAAAATTGGCTCCCGTCGCCATCGTCCCGGTAGTGTTAACAGGCCCTAGTTCAAGGTCGGAATCTGGTTCAACTCCGTGTCGCGTACTATGCATGACGTAGTGATACCGCGAACGGCCAAGTGTTGCAAGCAAGTCGTTCGATGACAACGGTCGCTCTTGGGGTCAGTTTCTGTTCGATTTACAGCAACCGAACCCCCTGGGCTGCAGTGCCTGGTCCGGAATTCAATGTCATTTGCCGCTATCAGCCCTTACCACGTTTCCAGAGCTGCAGCGGCTGGAAACGCGCACCGGCGATTTAGCATGAAGCCAGAATTCCTCCCGGCTGCATGTGCGTTTTCCGGTACAAATCGTGCAGGCCCAAACTTCTATGCTATTGAATTGAGCTGGATTGGCGGGTTTGCGCTGCGTGGCGTTCTCTTAAGTATTGTGCGGTGGGATTCGGCATCCCCCCCATCCCTGGAATTCTGGCCTTGGCGCGTTCCGATTTTCGCTCAGCGAGACGGACCCCTTGCCGGAGGCATCTGCTCCCTGCAACCAAAAGAGGCGTATAGTAAGCACTGCTTTCCGAATCGGGCAGATGAGTTTCCCAAACAGAACTCTTTGCCGCTTACGCGGCGAGTCCGGCGATTTTGGGGTACTCCAGGTGGCTCATCTTGTTCCGCGGTTATTCCTTGGCGGCCGCGGGAGGAATCAGGTGTTAGCCATGCTCGTTGACCTTCTCGATGTCCGTCACGCGCTTGAGAGCGACGCGCTTGTTCCCTGCTTTCAGCCGATCGTCGAACTACGCACTGGCCGCTTAGCCGGTTTTGAGGTGCTCGCTCGCTGGCAACACCCTGACCACGGGTTGATCCTGCCGGAGAATTTTGTCTCGCTGGCGGAAGAGAATGGACTGATCGGAGAGCTTACCCACCAGATCATGAGCAAGTCTTTCCTTTCAGCGCCGATGTTGCCGGAGCCGCTTTTCCTGACGTTCAATATCTCGCCCATTCAGTTGAGTTATCTTACGCTGCCCCGCCAGATTCACGATGTGGCAGAAGAAAGCGGGTTCCCGCTGCGGCGTTTGGTTGTGGAGATTACCGAGAGCGCCTTAGTCAACAACCTCGAACGCTCTCGAAAGATAGCATACGAACTCAAGGAGATGGGCTGCAAGCTGGCACTGGACGACTTCGGCACTGGATATTCGAGTCTGGCTCAGCTACAGTCGCTTCCTTTCAGCGTGCTGAAGGTCGATCAAAGCTTTGTCCAGTTCATGACAACCAAGCGCGAGAGCCGCAAGATCGTGGCCGCCGTGGTAGGACTGGGATATAGCCTCGGCATGATCACAGGGGCAGAGGGCATCGAGACGGAAGAGCAGGCGGACATGCTCTTATGGCTTGGTTGCGAATTGGGCCAGGGCTGGCTCTATGGGCGTCCTTTACCGGCCGAGCGCATTCCGGATATGATTGCGGCCGCCCCGCAGACGCTTTACAGCACGGTAAAGAGGGAGGGAGAGATCTTCAGCCTCGAGGCGTTGCCGGCGCAGCATCTGGCGCAATTGCAGGCAATTTACCATGGAGCGCCCGTGGGCCTGTCCTTTCTCGATAAGAATCTTCGCTACGTGAGCCTCAATCAGCGCCTTGCTGATATGAATGGCGCCTCGGTGGCGGCCCATATCGGAAGAACTGTGCAGGAGATGATTCCTGAAATGTTCCCACGTGTTCAGCCATTCATTCTGCGCGCCTTGCGGGGCGAGGAGTTCGGTGGTGTGGAGGTTTCCAAACCCTCCCCCAATCCAGGCGAACCCGACACGACGGTCCTTTTGTCGCACCAGCCGATCTTCGACGAGGCGCTTGAAGTCATTGGCGTTTCAGTCGCCGTCATGGATATTACCGAACGCAAGCAGGCCGAGGATGCGCTCCGCGAAAGCGAAGAACACTACCGGAACTTGGTCGAGCTCAGCCCTCAGATTCCGTGGGTTGCCGACGCAGAAGGCAGGCTGCTGGACACAAGCTCAAAGTGGGTGCAGCTAACCGGAATGAGCAAGGAGCAGGCGCTTAATGCCGGTTGGCTGGAGGCGGTCCATCCGGAGGATTTGCCGCACACCTTGGAGGCGATTCGGGAGGCGTTGCACACCGGCAAGCCGCTTGATGCCGAATACAGAATAAAGACGATAGATGGCAAGTGGAAGTGGCTGCGATCTCGTGGGTGGCCGCGATACGCGCCATCGGGTGAGATTATCCGTTGGTACGGCGGGACGGAGGACATCGATGAGCGTAAAGAACTGGAGGAAGAGCTCCGCAGAAGCCGCGCGCGCAGGTGACATTGGCCCTCGGGCCACCGGCAATTGACGTCAGATTTAATGCACGCCGAATACGCTGCAAGGCACATTCTGCGCAATTGTGTACACCGTGCTCCATAGGCGGGAGACCCGGTCGGAGCGGCGATGCAACCCGATGACAAGAATATCGATCTTGTGCTCGCAGACGAAGCTGACTATGTTCTCGACTGTGTCTCCATCCAGCAGGTGAGTCGCGAGCTCAACTCCTTCGCCCTGAGCAGTCGCTCGCGCATTCGCCTGCAGCTGTTCGTAAAATCTCAAGCGATCCTGTTCAAGGAGAACGGCGAAGGAAGCGTCTGCGCCGGTGGCAAATGCCGCGTACGCTGGAAGTCTCTCCATCACGGTGATCGCCTTGAGCTTCGCGCCGAGCGCTTTTGTAAGACGGATTGCGGCAGTGAGGGCGCGAGCAGCCTCTGGAGACTCGTTATAGGCGACGGCAATGTTTTTGAACACGTTCCCTCGCTATTCGCCGGCGAGGCCAGATCGGAACGATCGTTTCCCCCGGCCCATTCAGATATGAAACCACCCGGATTGTAGCACCGCCGCCGGCGAAAGATTTCGCACTTACTACGCGCGCTGATCGGGCTGGGGCTCGCGCAGGAGGCATTTGCGGCTACTTACCGGATTCCAGTGGGCACGTTGCGGGATTGGGAGCAGCGGCGCAAGAATCCGGACGCTCCGGCGCGGGCTTATCTGATGGTCATTGCGCGGAATCCGGAGGCTGTGGCGGAGTTGTTGCGGACGGCGGCGTGAGGATGGCAGGGGGCGGCCGGTGAGCTGGCTGGGGTGTTGGTCCTCTATCTGGATTGTGCAACAGGGCGGGGTAATTTTCTGCAAGAACCTGCGGTGCGTCGGAGTGGGGGGCGAGACTTCACCTCCCACTCATCGCGATAAAGCCGCGATGAATGGGGCACAGATTCGCCTTTCGGGGATGGACAGGTGGGTGGAGGGATCAGTGAGTGGGCCACCTGCCGAGAACAACCAGATGTTTGGTGATGGGACCTCGAATGGCGGGTCTGGCTGGCGGCAATAACCGCCAAGACGGTCGATATTCCGTTACTCGGGTTTGCCGCTCCCGACCAGTTTGGGATCCCACCCGGCGAGCGCCGCACCGACCTGGCAGGTGGATTCGAAGAAAGACAACAGGTCCTGGTCAGGATGCTTCGACTGACGGAGGTCGTCATAATCCCATAGGAATTCGCCCATGGCCGGCTCCCATCGCGAACTTGGCGGACTCACTCGTTCCTTTTCAATCCCGTTCGGTTGCGGATAGGTGAAGCTGTAGAACGCAGGCTTGGGATAAGCCGTATTTCCAGACCACCACCCCACCTCGATCAGCTCTGCGTTCATCGCGTTTCGCCGGATGTAATCCGCGTTGACGCCGGGTGAGGCGGGATTGCCGTTGTAGAGGACGCAGCGAATATCCAATGTGCCCCACATGAGGCCAATGGGTTGAGTCTTCCCCTGGAATCGTCCCTGGAATAGCTGCATCACGCGCTGAGTACTGAGGAGGATTCGCCACCAGCTATTGACGAGTGCCGGCTCGTACGGGCGTTTTTCTGTGTCTTGATCAAACGGAACAGGATTGGGAACTTCCTGCGGCTTCATATTGATGGAAACTTCGACTCCGGCGCGATGAAGCAGATCAAAGACGAGTGCGGCGAACCGCGCGACGGACATAGGCCCCAACCTGAAGCGATCCGAGAACCCCCAACTGGTCACGCACTCCACTTGATGAGAGACGAAGTCGGCGGTAATTTGATATGCGCCACCCGCAAAGGGGATAGGCCCCGTCGTCAATCCTCGCGCGGTGAGCCAGAGAGGCGCTTCAGCCCACTGGGGCTGAAATGGCTCTTGCAATTTCAGCTTCCCGAGCACTTGCAGGCCCATGTGAAGCAGAGATTGGGTGGCTGCGAAGTCCGGATAGGACAGAGAAGGCCAAGGGTCGCGGGAGACGCTGTTTGCAGGTGACATTTAATTATCCTGGCTCAAAGTTATCGAAGCTGCCGGCGTGTCACGGCCAACCCGTCAATTATCATCTCTGCAGCCTCGAATTCCAATTCATCTGGCGCGGGCTAGCTGCGGAGGAAGTCTTTGGCTTTTTGGATGATGACGTCGCGGCTGATGTCGGAGATGGCGTTGGTGAGGGGGATCTGCTTGGGGCAGACTTCGACGCAGTTCTGGGCGAAGCCGCACTCCTGGACGCCGCCGTCGCCGGCGAGGGCGCGGAGACGCTCCTCCTTGAAGACCTTGCCGGTGGGGTGGTTGTTGAAGAGCTTGACCTGGGCGATGGTGGCCGCGCCGACGAAGCCGGTGTCCTCGTTGAACTGGGGGCAGACTTCCATGCAGCAGCAGCAGGAGATGCAGTTGGAGAGCGGATAGTTGGCTTCCTGCTGCTGGGGGTAGACGCGGGGGCCGGAGCCGAGGTCGTAGGTGCCGTCGATGGGGACCCAGGCTTTGACGCGCATGAGGTTCTCGAAGAGGACGGAGCGGTCGACCTGGAGGTCGCGGACGAGGGGGAACTTGGAGAGCGGCTCGACGCGGATGGGCTGCTCGAGATTGTCGACCAGCGCGGAACAGGCCATGCGGGCGCGGCCGTTGATGCGCATGGCGCAGGAGCCGCAGATTTCTTCGAGGCAGTTGGAGTCGTAGGTGATGGGGGTGGTCTGGCGGCCGTCGGCGGTGACGGGGTTGGCGGCGATCTCCATCAAGGCCGTGGTTACGTTCATGCTGGGACGCCAGGGAAGGTCGAAGCGCTCCCAGACGGCGGGGGCGTCGGGGCCGGCCTGGCGCTTAATCTCAAAGGTGACGGTTTTTGTTGCCATCGGTTCTCCAGAAATCGTCAATCGTGTTCGGACGCTTCTCCTCACCCTGCGTTCTATGCGCAGCTCAATTGCGCTATTCCTTTTGAGGCTTCAATTCAGCATGCACAGCGCGCATGGGCCAAAAATCGTAACGATTCAAAGTCTTTGCCGGATCGCCGTCGATCAATGAGCGAAGATGTCCCTCGTCTGTGGTTTCCACAACGCCTACCCCATACACTCCCGCAGGGTCCATCACCGGGCCAAACACCACCGCGATTCCCCGCTGCATCAGTCCGGTCCAATACGCCACGTGTTGTTGCATGATCCCGCGTTCCTCCGGGGTCATGTCTTGCGCAAAGGTAGCTCGCTGCGGAACTAGCTTTACAAAGAAATGCTGGCTCAAACTGTACTCCTACTCGGCGACGCCGTAGCTGCGGAGGCGCGGCTTGATGAACTGGATGTCGACTTCTTCGAACTCGAAACGGGGGCCCTCGACGGCGCCGGTGAAGGTGGCCTTGGTGGTCTTAAGAAACTTCTCGTCGTTGCGTTCGGGGAATTCGGGTTTGTAGTGAGCGCCGCGGGACTCGTCGCGCAACAAAGCGCCGAGGACGACGGTACGGGAGAGCTGCAGCATGTTATAGAGTTGGCGGGCGAAGGCGAAGCTGGTGTTGGCCCACTGGCTGCGGTCGCTGAGGTTGATGTTTTTGTAGCGGTCGAGCAGCTCGAGGATTTTGTCGTCGGCCTGCTTCAGGCCTTTGTTGTAGCGGATGACGGTGGCGTGCTCGGTCATGGCGTGGCCCAGCTCGCGCCAGAGCCTGAAGGGATTTTCCGTGCCCTGGTTATGGAGGAGCTTCCGGTTGATTTCGGCCTGGCGGGCGAGCTCGGAGGATGCGGCGCTGCCGCTGCCGTCGGGGCCTTGCAGGTTTTTCACGTATTGGAGGGCGTTGGGTCCGGCCTGGAAGCCGCCGTGGATGCAACTGACGAGGGAGTTGGCGCCAAGACGATTGGCGCCGTGGTATTGGTACTCGCACTCGCCGCAGGCGAAGATGCCTGGGAGGTTGGTCATCTGGTTGAAGTCGACCCAGAGACCGCCCATGGTGTAGTGCATGCCGGGGAAGATCTTCATGGGCTCGACATGGGGATCGACGCCGACGAATTTTTCGTAGATTTCGAGAATGCCGCCGAGCTTGTGGTCGAGGGTGGCGCGGTCGATGTGAGTGAGGTCGAGGTAGACCATAGGCTGGCCGTCGATGCCGAGGCCGAGTTCGTAGACGACCTTGTGGATGGCGCGGGTGGCGACGTCGCGGGGGACGAGATTGCCGTACTTGGGGTACCACTCCTCGAGGAAGTAGAAGCGCTCGGACTCGGGGATCTGATTGGCGGTGCGGTTGTCTCCGGGGGCGCGCGGAACCCAGACGCGGCCGCCCTCGCCACGGGCCGACTCGGACATGAGGCGGAGCTTGTCTTCACCGGGGATGGCGGTGGGGTGGACCTGGATGAATTCGCCGTTGGCGTAGTAGACGCCTTGCTGGAAGACGGCGGACTGCGCGGAGCCGGTGCAGACGACGGAGTTGGTGCTCTTGCCGAAGATGGCGCCGATGCCGCCGGTGGCGAGGATGACCGCGCCAGCGGAGAAGGCCGCCAGCTCCATAGTGCGGAGATTGAGGGCGGTGATGCCGCGGGCCAGGCCCTTGGAGTCGATGATGGCGGAGAGGAACTCCCAGCCTTCGTATTTCTTGACGCGGCCTTCGGCCTCATAGCGGCGGACCTGCTCATCTAGGGCATAGAGGAGCTGCTGGCCGGTGGTGGCGCCGGCGAAGGCGGTGCGATGGTAGAGCGTACCGCCAAAACGGCGGAAGTCGAGCAGGCCCTCGGGGGTGCGGTTGAAGGGGACGCCCATGCGGTCGAGGAGGTCGATGATGGCGGGCGCGGCCTCGCACATGGCCTTGACCGGGGTCTGGTTGGCAAGGAAGTCGCCGCCATAGATGGTGTCGTCAAAGTGCTGCCAGGTGGTGTCGCCCTCGCCTTTGAGATTTTTGGCGGCGTTGATGCCACCCTGCGCGCAGACCGAGTGAGAGCGCTTGACCGGAACGATGGAGAACAGATCGACGTTGCCGCCTGCTTCGGCGATCTTGATGACCGCGGCCAGGCCTGCCAGTCCGCCGCCAACCACGATGATTCTGGGTGCTGCCATGAACAATCCTTTCAGAAGAACAGCTTCTAGCTGCTAGCTACTAGCTGCTAGCTTGGAGCCGATGACCACTCAGGTCGAATGAAGGCGGAATGGGTGCGGCGATGGACACGGATACGGCAGGCTGCGGATTGTCCGGCGTGTTGGCGTACTTGGGGCTGACGAAGGCCCAGATGCTGGCCAGTCCCATGACACAGAGCAGAACGCCGAAGACGACGCAGGCGTAACCGAGGCGGCGGCGGGAGTTTTCACCGGGCGTGATGCCCCACTTGGCGGCGAAGAGCCAGATGCCGTAAGAGAAGTGCCAGCAGATAGCGATCATGGCGACGATGTAGACAGCGAGCATCCAGGGATTGGAGAGCTCGTGCTGCACCTTGGCGAAGGCGGCGTAAGGATGCTCGGGGAGCATGACGCCGGTGAAGCGCTGGCGATAGACGTGCTGCGCGATGTAGAGGACGGCGATGAGGCCGGTGTAGCGCTGGGCGGTGTACATCCAGTTGCCTGCCCAGGGGTAATAGACGATGTTGGACTTGCCGCGCAGCCAGATCCAAACGCCGTAGAGGCCGTGATAGAGGAGAGGCAGGAAGATGAAAACCCACTCCAGGACACGGACCAGCGGCAGGCTGTTGAGGAACTTGACCTGCGCGCCGTAAGCGAGCGGCCCCTTGAGCGCCTCGAAGTTGGAGAGGAGATGCTCGAGGAGGAAGGCACCGATGGGGACGATGCCAAGCAGCGAGTGGAGCTTGTGCCAGAGGAAGCTGGTTCCCTGGCCGGCGCGCAACGGTTGCACACCGCGGTGAACCGTGGGCGCAGGGGATTGGACAGTTGCCATGACGGTCTAGGCTCCTAAAGATTCCGGATTCAGCCCTCGGAGGAGGGCGATTTCAGATAGAGGGACGGGGAGCGCGCTCCAATGTGCATATGCATTATTGGAGGCTCGCGCAGCACCCGTCAAGGCAATGCCGGACGCGTAGGGACCCGTGGAATCTTTCGGTTGCGACCCATCTTGCAGCGAGGGCATCGGTTACTTCACCTCGGCGGCGACGGGGGCGCGATCGACCATGTGGGTGAAGGCGCGGGAGCGGTGACCGGTGTAGACCTGGCGGGGGCGGGCGATCTTCTGTTCGGCGTCCAGGAGCATCTCCTGCCACTGGGCGAGCCAGCCGATGGTGCGGGGGATGGCGAACAGGACGGTGAACATCTCCGGCTTGAAGCCGATGGCCTGGTAGATGAGGCCGGAGTAGAAATCGACGTTGGGATAAAGCTTGCGCTTGATGAAGTAGTCGTCCTGGAGGGCGATGCGCTCGAGTTCGAGGGCGATATCGAGCTTGGGATTGTTACCGGTGACCTCGAAGACCTGCTTGGCGATGCGCTTGATGAGGTTGGCGCGGGGGTCGTAGTTCTTGTAGACGCGATGGCCGAAGCCCATGAGCTTGCCGCGGCCGTCCTTGACCTGCTTGATGTAGGCGGGGATCTCCGAGGCGGAGCCGATCTCGTCGAGCATGCGGACGACTTCCTCGTTGGCGCCGCCGTGCAGCGGGCCGGAGAGCGCGGAGGCGGCCGAGGCGACGGCCAGATAGGGGTCGGTGAAGGCGCTGCCGACCGAGCGCATGGTGTGGGTGCCGCAGTTCTGCTCGTGGTCGGCGTGGAGGATGAAGAGCACGTCGAGGGCGCGGGCAAGGACGGGATTGGCGGCGTACTTGGGCTCGACCATGCGCCACAACATGTTCATGAAGTTTTCCGTGTAGCTGAGGTCGTTGTCGGGGTAGACGTAGGGGAAACCGAGGCTGTGCCGGTAGGACATGGCGGCGATGGAGGGCATTTTGCCGATGAGGCGCTTGATCTGGAGGAGGCGGTTGGCGGGATCGTGAATCTCGCGGGCTTTGGGGTAGATGGTGGAGAGAGCGGCGACCGAGCTGATGAGCATGGACATGGGGTGGGCGTCGTAGCGGAAGCCTTCCATGAACTTCTTGGTGGTCTCATGCAGCATGGTGTGGTGGCTGATCTCGTAGACCCAGTGGTCGAGCTCGGCGGCGGTGGGCAGTTCGCCGAAGAGGAGCAGGTAGGAGACCTCAAGGTAGGTGCAGTGCTCGGCGAGGACCTCGATGGGATAGCCGCGGTACTCGAGGATGCCGCGCTCGCCATCAATGAAGGTGATGCTGCTGCGGCAGGAGGCGGTATTCATGAAGGCCGGGTCGTAGAGCATGAGGCCGAAGTCGTCATCGCTGGCTTTCATCTGGCGGAAGTCCATGGCGCGGACGGTCCCATCCTCAATGGGGAGGGTAAAGCTGCAATTGGTACGATTGTCCGTAACGGTGAGGGAATTTGATGGCATGGACCACGTCTCCAAGGGCTTTGTCTAAGCAAAAGTGCGACATGTCACAGTAAATGGACGGGGTGCAGTGGAGTCTGTGAGAGCAGTCACACCTGTCAGGGCTTGCACATCCATTATCTACCGAGAGGGCTGAGTGGGGCAGGGCGAGGGACCAGGGGCGAGGGACTAGGGACTAGGGGCTAGGGACTAGGGACTAGGGACTAGGGACTAGGGACTAGGGACTAGGGACAGAGACTCCGCGGCGGATTTTGCTCGCGGTAAGAACAGAAGCAGGTCCTTCGACACCGTCCAACGCAGTGAACCGCGGCGGACACCGCTTGCCTTGACAACAGACAACGTCGCCATACACAGGAAGGCAATCGTTTTATTCAGGGGCTAAAGCCACGCAGGAAGGCTTCGATGGCGCGGCCGCGATGGCTGAGGGAGAGCTTGGTTTCCGGATCGAGCTCGGCCATGGTGCGTTCGAGCTGGGGCAGGTAGAAGAGCGGGTCGTAGCCGAAGCCGCCGGTGCCGCGGGGGGCTTCGAGGATGAGGCCTTCGACCGCGCCCTCGGACTGATGGAGGGGTTGGCCGTCGCGGGCCGCGACGAGAACGCAGCGGTAGCGGGCGGTGCGGCGCTCGGGCGGGACGCCGGCGAGACGCTGGAGGAGGACGATGTTGTTCCAGACGTTGGAGTTGTCGTTGGCGTCGGGCGAGTCCTTGATGCCGGCGTCGGCGGCGAAGCGGGCGGAGCGAACGCCGGGAGCGCCGTCGAGGGCGTCGACCTCGAGGCCGGAGTCGTCGGCCAGGACCAGCCGGCCTGGGACGAAGCGGGAGTAGTAGACGGCCTTGAGGGTGGCGTTGGCGGCGAAGGTTGCGCCGTCCTCCTCGGGGACGGGCATCTCCTCCAGGCCGGGCAGGGGCTCGATGGAGAGCGAGTGCACGAGGGCCGCAGCGCGGAAGTCACGGAGCTTGCCCTGGCTGGTGGTGGCGGCGTAGAGGCTGAGGCCCATGAAGAGAGTGTAATGGGTGGGTGAGGTCGCGGCAGGGATGAAAAAGGAGTGTGCCGGCGCGGTGGAGCGGGTTTTTGACAAGGCCAGCACGGCTTGACTAAGGTTGGACCGCAAAGAAAGAGAATTCATTGGAGAAAGAAGCGTTGGAGAGCCTTTGCGGGGGAGAGGAATCGGCGTGCGGGAGGAATCTGCGCAGGAGATGGGGAAGGCCATGAATTGGAGTTTTGCGGGCTGGACCGTGTTGGGGCTGGTGGGCTCACGGTTGGCACGACAAAGACGAAGGCGCGGCAAGGGTGGGGCATCCGCAGGAAGAAAGAGTGTACACCGGGTGTGTATGAGGCAGCGGCGCGCTGGAATGGATGGGCACCGATTTGGCAAGTTAGCCTCCGCTGCGCGGAGATGGCGAGTTGGCAGGTTCGCGGCGACTGGAAGGGCATCAGGTTCGTAGACTCCACCCCTGGCCGCAAAAACAATGAAACTGCGTCGAGGATGGGCATCCAGAGTTGGTTGCCTCGTGAGGAAATTGCATATTGGCGGGGCACCTGTTTTGTAGATTGCGATAAACACGGCAACGTGCGGACGGAGACCTGGTAAGCGAGGAGAGGGAATGCCAGCAATTGTGGCGGGGATCGGGTGGCACATGGTGGGCGCGGCCTCGGCGGCTTCGTTTTACGCGCCGATTGAGAAGGTGAAGAAGTGGTCGTGGGAGACGACGTGGGCGCTGGCCGGGCTGTTCTCGTGGATCCTGCTGCCGATCGGGGTGAGCCTGCTGCTGTTGCCGCACTTTTACGGGTTCTATGCGGCGCTCGAGCCGGGGCTGATGTGGAAGGTGGGGCTGTTCGGGGCGATGTGGGGGGTGGGGAACGTGAGCTACGGGCTGACGATGCGGCACCTGGGGATGTCGCTGGGGATCGGCGTCGCCATCGGGGTGACGATGATGGTGGGCACGCTGATGCCCCCGGTGATGGATGGGCAGTTTGCGCGGTTGTTTGAGACCCGGAGCGGGCTGCTGACCATGGCTGGCGTGATCGTGGCGCTGGTGGGCGTAGGGATCGTGTCGTATGCGGGGCACCAAAAAGAGATCCAATTGCGCGGAGCGACCGGGGAGTTCAATCTGCCGCTGGGACTGTTTCTGGCGGTGATGTGCGGGATATTTTCGTCGGGGATGTCGTTTGCCATTCATGCGGCGCAGCCGATTGCCACTGCTGCGCAACATGTGGGCGTGAATGCGCTGTATGCGGCGCTGCCCAGCTACGTGCTGATCATGGGCGGCGGGGCGGTGGTGAACTTTACCTATTGCTTTGTTCGGCTGGGGTTCAAAAAAGAGCTGTCGGTGAGGGCGGACCTGGCGCAGCCGCGGCCGACGCTGATCAAGAACTCGTGCCTGGCGGCGACGGGCGGAATCATGTGGTACCTGCAGTTCTTCTTCTATGCGTGGGGGGCGGCGAATATTCCGCTGCACATGGCGTACGTGAACTGGATGCTGCACATGAGCGGCTACGTGCTGTGCGGCGGACTGGTGGGGCTGGCGCTGGGCGAGTGGGCCGGCGTGGGCGGCCGTCCGGTGCGGCTGCTGTGGGCGGGGATGCTGGTGATTATTGCGGCGGCGAACCTGGTGGGGCTGGGGATGGCGTCATAGGCTAGCTTGATATTTTTCAGGGGCTGAAGCCCAGTTCCTTTTAGGGGCTTATCGGCACGAGTAAACTCGTGCCCTGATACGGGCCATCGTCCAATCGGGGTTTTTCTGCGGTCTCTGCAGTCTGTTTTCAAAAACCAAGGCTGGCAAAAAACGAACTTTTGGAGAGCTTCTCAGGCGGGCAGGGGGAGTTGGGCTGCGAGGCCGTTGGAGGAGAGATCGGCGCGGAGCTGGTTGATATTGGAAAAGACCAGCGCCTTCATGCCGAGCCGGCGGGCGGTTTCGACGTTCACCGGCTTGTCGTCGAGGAAGAGAATCTCTTCGGGACGGGTTCCGAGGCGCGCGAGCAGGATGCGGTAGATTGCGGGGTCGGGCTTGGCCAGGCGGACCTGGTAGCTCCAGATGAGCACGTCGAAGCGGTGAATCCAGGAGAAGTTGCGCTCGACGCTTTCCAGGACCGAGTCGCCCATGTTGGAGAGGATGGCGGTGCGCAGGCCGCGGGCCTTGAGCTGCTGTTGCCAGGCGAGCATGGCTAGGTTTTCCGTGGTCCACATGCGGGCGTCCTGGCGGTTGAGCTCGTGGATGGTTTCGTCGCTGAGAGCGAGGCCGGCCTGGCGGACGAGCTTTTGCCAGAATGCGAGGCCGGTGAGATCGCCGGTGTCGTAGGCGGGGCGATCTGCCCAGTAGAGGCGCTCGAACTGCTCGAGCGGGAGGCCGGTGAGCCGGAGCATGGCGGCGTGGGCTTCGGGGTCGGGCGGGCCGGTGAGAACCATTCCATAGTCGAAGACAACCGCGCGCAGCCCAGCCATGATCTCTCCTTTGCGCCCGTGTATTGTGAGTACATTGGTTGCATAAATGCCGCTCGGCCCGGTGAAAGGCCCGCAGGGGCTAAAGCCCGGTTTTTTGGGGCCCTTTCGGCACGACTGAAGTCGTGCCCTGACACAAAACCTATTCATGCAACCGGCTCAGGGACGCCTGTTTCTATTGTGCATGAGCCGGATGCGGGGCGGATGGGACGGGCGGGGGATGAAACGCGGGGCGGGACGATGGGGTTTTCGCGGCGAACTGAGTGGAATACGGAGTTGAGCAACCTGGAGCGCGCGCACCGGCTGCGCGTGGCGGCAGGATTGCCGGTGGCCGACCTGACGGCCTCGAATCCGACCCGGTGCGGGCTGCGGTATGCGCCGGAGCTGCTGGAGGCGCTGAGGAATCCGGCGGCGCTCGACTACGATCCGCAGCCGCGCGGAAGCTTGAGGGCGCGAGAGGCAGTTTGCGGCTACTATGCGGAGCACGGCGCGGCGGTGCAGGCGGAGCAGGTGGTGCTGACCACCAGCACCAGCGAAGCGTATAGCTTCCTCTTCCGGCTGCTGTGCGACGCGGGCGATGAGATTCTGACCGTGCAGCCGGGGTACCCGCTGTTTGATTTTCTCGCCGGTCTGGACGACGTGCGGCTAAGGGCGGCTTCGCTGGTCTACCACGAGGGCTGGCAGATCGATCCGGAAGGGCTGCGACGGGCGATTACGCCGCGGACGCGGGCGATGGTGCTGGTGCACCCGAACAATCCGACGGGACACTTTACCAAGGCGTGGGAGGCCGCGGAGGTGGCCGCGCTGTGCCGGGAGCATGGGCTCGCGCTGATTGTGGACGAGGTGTTTCTGGATTACAGCTTTGGGGATGCGGCATGGAGCTTTGCGGCAGGGATGGACGGGGTTGCCGTGTACGTGGTGAGCGGGCTGAGCAAGATTGCCGGGCTGCCGCAGATGAAGGCGGCGTGGATGGTGGCGAGCGGGCCGGAGCGGGCCGAGGCGCTGGAGCGGCTGGAGGTGATTGCGGACACTTTTCTTTCGATGAACGCGCCGGTGCAGGCGGCGCTGCCGGCGTGGCTGGCAGCGAGGGAGGGGATGCAGCGGCAGATACGGGAGCGGGTGGCGGCGAACCTGGCGGTGCTGGACCGGGCGCTGGCGGAGACGCCGATGGTGGAGCGGCTGAAGGCTGAGGGAGGATGGTATGCGGTGCTGCGGATTCCGGCGCTCAAGCCGGACGAGCGGACGGCGATGGAACTGTTGAATGAGGGAGTGTGGGTGTATCCGGGGTACTTTTTCGGGATGGCGGAGTCGGGATGGCTGGTGGTGAGCCTGCTGGGCGAGGAGTGCGAATTCGGTACCGGGATGGCGCGAATGGTTGGCTATTTTGCAAAGCATCAGAGTAGTAATACGAATTAGGAAGTTGCTCAGAAGAGACTTGAAGTTACCTTGCGTAAGACACTGAATTATATATATGTATTTTCTGCGTTACGGCGTCGGGTTGAGCCAGGGATTGGTGCGGCGTTCGGCTGCGATGGTGGTGGCGGGGCCGTGGCCGGGAAGGACGTGGGTCTCGTCGGGGAGCGTGAGGAGACGGGCTTGAATGGAGTCGATGATCTGGGCGAAGTCGCCTCCGGGCAAGTCGGTGCGGCCGATGCTGCCCGCGAAGAGCGTGTCACCGGCGATGAGGAGTTTGAGCGGGGCGAAGTGGAGGCTGATGGAGCCCTGGGTGTGGCCGGGGGTGTAAAGGACCTTGGCGGGATAGTGGGGCAGGCCGACGACCTGGCCGTCGGAGAGGGATTCGTCGGGAGGCGCGGTTTCGGGCGTTGGGACGCCTAGCCAGGCGGCCTGGGCGGCCATGATCTCGAGCAAGGGAAGGTCGTTTTCGTTGAGGTAAATGGGAGCGCCGGTGAGGCGCTTGAGGCTCAGGGCGCCTCCGATGTGGTCAATGTGGGCGTGGGTGACCAGAATCTGCTTGAGCGTGAGGCCGAGGGCGGTGAGGCGGCGGTGGATGCGGGTGATGTCGTCGCCGGGATCGATGACGATGGCCTCGCCGGTCTGCTCGTCGCCCAGGATGGTGCAATTGCATTGCAGGGGGCCGACAGGAAAGGTCTCGCGGATCATGGGGCTATTGTAGAGCGGGCTGGGAGTGGGGATGTATGTCCGGGGAAGAGCAGGCTCGGAAGCCTGGCTCTTTTCCTGACCTGTTTGTCTGTTGAAAAACCGGAATGGCGCCGGATGGCTAGGCGCCGATTCCTGGAAGCGCTACTTGCCGGACTTGGCGGGCGCGGAAGTGGTCTGGTTGCCCTCCAGCACCGAGTGCGAGCCGGTGGCGCGCATGTACATGGAGGTCAGGGCGATGGAGGTGATCATGAAGGTGATCGCCGACCAGGTGGTGAGGCGGGTAAACAGGTTGGCTGCGGCGCGGGGACCGAAGGCGGTCTGCGAACCCTGCCCGCCAAAGGCGCCGGCCAAATCGGCCGACCGGCCCTGCTGAACCAGAACCACACCGATCAGGAAGAAACACACGATCACATGAACGATGATCACGACGTAGAAGAGAATCTGCATGGTGAAGCTGCTTTCCACATCCCGGCGGGGCCGGGGAAGACGAGATTTGGTGCGGAGGAGGGGACTTGAACCCCTATGCCTTGCGGCGTCAGCACCTCAAGCTGGTGTGTCTGCCAATTTCACCACCTCCGCACTGCGGTGAACCTATCAAGTATAACAAAGGGCGGAGTGAATGCGAATCGACGACGGCGCGCGGTGGCGTGTCGCAGGTTGCAATCCAGCTTCCGAAGCGAAAGGGACTTAGGCAGTTTGTTCCATTCGAAGGTCCGCTGCTGCCATCGCGGGAGCTATATCCGTCATTCTCTCTTCAAAGCCCCCCGGCGAAGTGAACGATATAAAGCCCGCGGCGACCGACTCTCGATTCTCAAAGTCGTGAGGGGTTCCCCCTGGAATGACCACATAGGCTCCCTTCGTCAGGTGCGACCACTCATCGTTGGCGCGCACGCTCAGGGTTCCGGCGAGGACATAGAACACATGGTCATCCTCGTGCGCATGCACCCCCGGTCCCCTGGTGCGAGGCTCAAGCCACCATTCCGATACCGAATAGCAACCAGCCGATTCGTCGCAGTCAGCCTTGAAGATCGCACGCATCCGGCCCATATCGTAAACGCGCCCCTGCTCAGGTGAGACGATTATCGGCCTACGGACCACTGCAGTTTGTTCCATAAAGACCTCCCTGTTGAAGTTCATGATTTCACCTTTTCGGGGTGTCGGCAATTGGCGCGGAGCAGCCGATTCAGGGGTTGGCGGGGACGCCCGCGGTGGACATTTTGGCGCGCAGGCGCTGTTCGGCGGCATCACTCCAGTATTTGCAGTTGAGGCGGATGAAGACCGAGGAGTAAGGGACGGTCAGAGTGGTTTTCAGCACCAGGACATGGAACTGGCTGCCGGTTTCGCCGATGGTCGAGATGATCTTGTCGTGCAGCTCGGATTGGACTTTGTAGCTCTTGAGCACGGCGGCGATCCGGGCACGGTAGGCGGAGGCTCCGGGCGCGTCCTGGTCGGGAACGAAGGGCAGCTCGGCATCCATATAAACGTCGGGGCGGACGTGGATGGTGTGGTTGACGGCGTTGAGGACGTAGGGGACGACCTCGAGCTGGGAGGCGTTGGTCTCGATGGTTTCAACACCGGGCGAGGATTGGAGCGGGTAGGCGGAATCGACGATGAGAATCCAGTTGCGATGGCCGAGGAGGGGGAGTTCGGCGGCGAGGCGGGCCTTCCAATGTGTCTGAGCGGCGGCTTGTGGGGCTGCCGGTGCGGATGCGGACGGCGCGGCTGGTGGCTGGGCGGCCTGGAGGGCGGGGACTGCGAGCAGGGCGGCAAAAAGAACGAGCGGGATGCGGCGCATGGGGTGGGGTTCCTCTTCTGGATGGATTTTCTTTTTCCTCGTGATTTTTGTCAGCATTGATTTTATTTGCGGCGATACAGGAGACGGGGCCGGAGTGCGTTTGGCTCGGGCTCATGCCTCGACGCGCAGGGGGTGGTCTTTGTCGGCGGATACCTCCGATGGAAAGCGGAGGAGGGTCGCGATGTTTTCTGTGGATGCGGCGAAGGTGACCGCGTTGCTGCCGCTGGTGACGCGGAGTTTGGCTGGCGCGGCGAAGGCGGGGGCGATGAGCAGCTCGCGCAGGGGGATGGAGCCGGCGGCGACGGTGAGGGCGAGGGACAGGCGGGTGAGCGCGAAGCTGCCCCAGCCTTGCGGCGCGGACCAGAAGCATTGGAAGCGAGCGATATGGTCGCGGCCGATGTTGACGCGGGGGGCGAGGGTCATACGGCGGGCGCGGGCGTCGTAGCGGAAGCCGGAGAGGATGGGGATGGGACCCCAACTGGCCATGGGGCGAGTGTAGTGGCGGCCGTACTCGATCTCTGCGTAGGGATTGGCGCATTCGCCGTCGTAGCGGAGCCGGGCGGCGCGGATGAGCTCGAGGGCCTGATCGATCATGCCGTGGGAGAGCATGAGGCCGGCGACGGAGTATTCCAGACCGGTCCAGACTTCGGTCGAGTAGGGGACGGGAACTGCGGGACGGGTTCCACGGGTGAAGTCGAGGACCACCAGGCCGGCCTGGTTGTTGAGGGCGTAGACGCGCTCGGGATTGGCGTGATGGGCGAGGCTGGGCATGAAGTTGTAGCGATGGATGGAGGCGAGGGCCGAGCGCATGTGGGCGGGGTCGAGGAGATCGCCGAGGCCGGCTACGGAGGCCATCTGCTGGCCGATGAGCTGATCGGCGAAACAGCCGTCGCCGAGCTGGTAGTCGGGGTGCATGGGGTCGCGTGCGCCGGCGCCGTTGAGCAAGCCGCTGGCGATCTGATCGCGAGGAATGCCGCGCACCTGCTGGATGTAGTACTCGCCGTTGAAGAGATGGGCGTCGACCCAGCGGCTGCCTTCGTTGGCCATGCGGGTGCACTCTGCGGCGAAGTCGGGCTCGTCCATGGCTTGCGCCATCTGGGCCATGGCGCGCAGGGCGGCCAGGTACCAGGTGGTGCACATGGAGTTGGGGCCGTAGAACTCAACGTCGTAGGTGTTGTGCTGGACGCCATCCATGACACCGGACTTGGGCTCGTCCCACCCGCCGGGCCGCCAGGCGTAGGCGAGGGCACGTTTGGCGGCGGGCCACTGGCGGCGGAGCCAGTCGTCGTCGTCGGTGAGGGCCCAGTCGTAGTAGAGCTTGACGATCTGGCCCATCTGGCCGTCGGCGGCTGCCGCGCCCCAGTGCTCTTTGCCGAGGGGGAGCTTGTGGCGGAAGTCCATGTGGCCTTCGGCGTCGGTGCAGTAGCCGAAGTTGGTCTCGCGCATGGAGCGGGCCAGCGAGGGGAAGAGGAACTGCGTGGCCATTTCGTAGTTCCAGACATGACTGCAGGTGCCGAAGCCGAGACCGCCGCGGTCACCGCAGCCCTCGAAGGCGTGGAAGCTGCCGTCGGCGATGCGGAAGCTGGTGTTGGAGACGAGGGTGGTGAGATTGGCGCTGGCTGCGTCCTTGACTTCGGCGGGGAGGGTGGACTGCACGAGCGCGGCGACGAAGGCTCGGGTGTTTTCTTCGAGGTTGGGGAGATTTTGGGCGGTGTACGCGGCTGCGGCCCAGGCGTCGGCGAAACGGGTGCAGTAGTGGTTGCCGAGGCGGGCGTTTTCTTCACCCTTCGGAGCCTCCCAGCCGATGGATTTTGGGGTGCGGTTGGGGAAGCGCCAGGCGATCAAGAGACGGAAGGAACGCGTGGCGTGGGCGGGGATGGTTTGGCGGATGGAGACGGAAGCTACGGGTGTTGACGGCTCGGAGGACGGGCCGAGCGAGCCGGTTGGAGCGAAGGAGTCGAACCAGAAATGCTGCTGGGGATTGAACCAGGAGTTGCCGGGCCAGCGAGGGAGAACTTCGACGGAAGTTGCGGGCGCGAGCGCGGCGAGGACGATCGTGCCTTGCATGGGATCGTCTGGCGCGAGAGCGGGATCGGACATTTGGACGCCAGTGAGGTTTTGGGCAGATCGGGATTCGTTCCTGCGGGTATTGGCGTGGCCGATGGGGTTGGAGATGGACCAGGCTATGACGGCTTCGGCTGACTTGGATGCGGGATTGCGGAGGGAGTAGTCGAGAACGGCGCAGGGAAGGCCGGAGGCGTCGGCGTCGAGGGGGAAAAAGGGCGAAAAGGCTTCGAGAGAGATTTGGACTGGGCAGTCGGGATCTTCGAAGTCGATGCGGGAGAGCGGGAAAGAGCCGTGGAAATGGGCCTCGGCCAGGCGGGGCAGGCCGGGAACGCCGCCGGGTCCGAAGCCGTCGGCTCCGGTGTCGTAAGGGGGGAGGAAACGGCGCTCCAGAATTGCACTGAATGGAGACGAGCTCCCCGGCCGGACCCAGAGGCTGGGGAAACAGAACTGGGGGGTGTTGCCGATGTCGGGGCGGTTGAAGATCTGCCAGTCCTGGAGATTGCCGCGGCCACCGAGGCCGATGCCGCCGGCGCCGATGCCGCCGAGGGGGCAGGAGATGCGGGCGAGGTTGCGGCCAGTGTAGATGCGGGGGAAGGCGATTGGCTCGGCTGCGTGGACCTGGTTGCTTGCGTGGGCGCTGGAGGGGGCCGCGTCGCCGGCTGGGATCGCCGCCTGCGCGGGCAGGGTCGCGCCCGCGACGGAAGCTGCCACCGCTGTTTTGACAAAGTCGCGCCGCGAGGTTCCGTGCTTCACGAATGCCTCCCTGAAGGAACCATTCAGGAAACGGGATCGGGGAGGGGATGTCAAGGGAATTGGGCCCGGAACGGATTTGCCGATTGCCTGGAGGCATGGGTGACATTAACCAAAAGGTAATTCCCGACTTGGCGACGATACGACAACAATCCGGGAATTACCTCTTTTGTGAAGAGATTTCGATCCGATGAGCTTGCTCGATTGCTTCGAGAACTTCCCTGCTGAATCCGAGCTTCCTCGCTTCTGAAACTGGCAATCCGATGGTCTCTTCGCATGCTTGGGTCACGTGTGGTTGACCGGTCGCTTTTATCATTAGCTGTCCACGCCTCGCGTCCGGCCAAATCTGGAACACCAGTTCACCAGATTCTTCCAGCACCTTCTTGCATTTTGGGTTTGCCCTTTCAACGGTCAGCTCGGCTAACGAGGGCATGACGATTTCAGGACTGGTCGCGCCATCGATCGATTTCCAGGACGTTGCCGAAGCATTATCCACCGCTGCAAGAAACTTTTCCCAGTTGAGCAGTTCGCCAGTCGTCATATCGAAAACTACCGCAGCGTGATCGTTCAATGGGTACGATCGATCACAGAACGAGGTCTCTGTAGCCGTCATGGCGATAAAGCGGGGGCCGCGCATCGTCACAGTGATTCTTCGGTCCCAATCAGCTTGGACTCGTGCTGAATCGGGCAGGCCAAAGTTTTGGCGATAAGAATCGTCGCAGTTGCGAAGAGCTTCTGCGGCGCTCTGGTTCATTGCCGAAATGATCGCATTTGCACGGTCAACGGCGGGGCTTCGGGGCGCAATGATTCTTGGCCAAGCATCTAGTCCCTTGCGTAAATGCTTAGTCGGGCCAACGGAAAAAATCGCAGATGATTGTGGGCCAGTGCGCCTTCCTGTTCCCTGCGCTCCTAAAACGGCATTGCACAGTGACAAAGAAATGCCCAGCGAGAAGACAATTGCTGCGGATTCTGAGCGAGTCATCTGAATGCCACGATTCTAATCGCAGGGAAAAATTGTGTCATGCTCGTATCACCGCCCAACCGGAAACGACTGATTTAAAACTGTGGATTCCAACTGACCTGCTGCCCACGCGCAGACGGGGCTAGGAGATCACCCGGGCCATCCAGGCGGCGAGGGATTGCTCGTCGGGCGTGCCGGCGGCGTGGGCGGAGTGGACGTTGCGGCGCTCGGTTGGAGTGCGGTTTTGGCTGATTTTGAATTTGCCTTCGATGCGGGCGATGGGGATGCGGAAACCGATGATTCCGGCGAGCATGGTGCGGCGGAATCCGGAGGGCATTGCGCGCCACTTTTCGGCGTAGGAAGGCTCGTGGACGGCGATGAGATCGGCGAGCAGGGCTTCCTTGCCGGGATCGTCTTCGACGAGCTGGAGGGTGCCGTAGGCGTGGACGGCGATGTAGTTCCAGGTGGGGACGGAGAGCTCTTCGGTGTAGAGGGTGGGCGAGACGTAGCTGTGCGGGCCGGAGAAGACGATGAGGGTTTCGCGGCCGGCGAGAGCCTTCCAGTGGGGGTTGGCGCGGGCGAAGTGGCCCTGGATGAGGCCGTGTTCGCCTTCGTCTTTTACGATCAGCGGGAGGTGGGTGGCCCGGAGAGGGGAATCTGAGGCAGGTCCGACGAGAATCGCGAAGGAGTAGGCCTGCATGGCCTCAATCAGGATGGAACGGTCTGTGACTTGATTGAAGGTTGGCGTGTACATGGCGCTCCTATTTGCAATTGGGAGACCCTCCGGCTTTGCCGGGGTGGCAGTAGAAGTTTGACATTTTCGGGAGTCGCTCCCGGCTTTCGTTTAACTTTCCTTCTTACAAAAGATGTTGGCCTGCTATGGGGATGGGCGCCGTCCCTTACGGGACTCCGTATGAATTGTTTGTTTCGCCAACCCCACGCTGAAGCGCGGGGCTAACAAACGCTGCGCCTACGGCGCGGGCGACGAGCGGCTCTGGGCTTGGGGCCGACCCCACAACCCCACGCTGAAGCGCGGGGCTAACGACCACCGCGCCTACGGCGCGGGCTGCTCTCGTCCGGTGGCGCGGGCTGTTCTCGTCCTGTGGCGCTATTGCACTGGCCCCTTTGAGGTGCCACCAATCATAAATCCTCCGGCTCTGCCGGAGGATATTTATTGAATGCGCTCGAAGCGGAAGCCGGCCTGGCGCAGGGCGTGGCTGATGGCGGTGATGTGGGTTGCGCCGCGGGTTTCGAGGGTGACGTCGATGCCGGTTTCGCCGAGGCTGACGCCGTAGTAGGCGCGGTTGTGGAGGGTTTCCACGATGTTGGCGCGCTGGCGGGCGAGGATGCGGGTGAGGGCCATGAGCGCGCCGGGGCGGTCCTGGAGATAGACGCGAATGCGGAGCAGGCGGCCGTCCTTGACCAGGCCGCGCTCGATGATTTTGGCCAGGAGGGAGACGTCGATATTGCCGCCGCAGACGAGAACGACGGTGCGGCGATGGCGGAGATTGGTTTTGGACTGGACGACGGCGGCCAGCGGCGCTGCGCCGGCGCCTTCAGCGAGGGTCTTTTCCTGTTCGAGGAGGAGAAGAATGGCGCTGGCGATCTCTTCGTCATCGACGGTGACGATCTCGTCGACGTAGCGAGAGACGAGCGGGAGGGTGAGGTCGCCGGCGCGGCGGACGGCGATGCCGTCGGCGATGGTGGCTTCAGGCTCGATGGTGATGGGGTGGCCGGCCTCGCGGGCGCGGAGCATGGAGGGGAGCTTGTCGGATTCAACACCGATGACGCGGATACTGGGGCGGGTCTCTTTGAGGGCGCAGGCGATGCCGCCGATGAGGCCTCCGCCGCCGATGGGGACGACGACCGCTTCCAGATCCGGCACCTGCTCCAAGAGCTCGAGGGCGATGGTTCCCTGGCCGGAGATGACTTCGGGGTCGTCAAAGGGGTGGATGAAGGTTCGGCCCTCTTCCTGTTGACGGCGGAGGGCTTCGTCGCAGGCTTCGTCGTAGCTGGCGCCGTGGAGGATGACTTCAGCTCCGTAGGCGCGGGTGCTGGCGACTTTGATCTGGGGGGTGGCCAGGGGCATTACGATCTGGGCGCGGATGCCGTGGGCCGTAGCGTGAAAGGCGACACCCTGGGCGTGGTTGCCGGCGCTGGCGGCGATGACTCCGCGGGCGCGCTCCTCGCTGGTGAGCGTGAGCAGCTTGTTGAGTGCGCCGCGCTCCTTGAAAGAGCCGGTGCGCTGGAGGTTTTCCAGCTTCAGGTGCAGGGGCAGGCCGGTCAGCTCGGAGAGATAGTGAGAGAGCTGGCACGGAGAAACGAAGATCGAAGCGCGAACGCGCTCGCGGGCTTCCTGGATCGTGGATAGCGAGACGGAGGACAAAGGGGGCTCTCCTTGGGTTGGTTGCCGCGCCTGCGGGTTGGGGGAGAAACGCAAAAACCACCAGCCGCATGCGCGGGTGGTGGCCTGGGGTGGTGCTTGCTGCTAAATCCGGTGGGTCAGCCCTGGCTTCCCGCGCGCGCATTAAAGCCGCTAATTCGCATGGGCAGCATCATCGGGAGGCGCTTCGCGTTGGCGGCGATGAGAGGCATGACTTGATGAAAGTAGAGCATTGGGGCGGGCCAGGCGTCAAGGCGCGGGGCGATCAGGCGGCGGCGAATCTTCTCATTAAAGTCCTGCGCTCCGCGGGCGTTGGCAGAGATTCACTGTTCACGACTTCGTCGTGATGCCCGACCCTGTGCAGGCAGATCGCTATTTTGGCGAATGACGAGGATCGTATGGTCACCTCCTCATAGGTCAGGCAGTTAACTGCAACGTGTCTTTGAGCCTGATGTCTGCCGACGAAGCGCCAACCATCACGTCCACGGCGCCGGGGGTTATGACAAATTCGTTCTTGCTTTCATCCCAGCACCGCAAGGCGAAATGCGAATGAAGCAACGCGAGGCTGACCGTTCTGGTCTCGCCGGCTTTGACGTGAATGCGCTCAAAATCGGCAAGCTGCATGATTGGCCGCTCCACCGGACCTCCGGCGCAATGAATGTAAAGCTGAGCGATCTCATCGCCATCGACGCGCCCTGAGTTGGTCAGCTCGAAGGAAAGAGTCACTTTACCGCCAGGGGCGAGGTTTTTGCCGCTTAGACGGAGGTTTTTGTACTGGAATTCGGTATAGCTGAGGCCATAGCCGAAGGGATAAAGCGGCTTACCCCGGAAGTACATGTAAGTGCGGCCGAGGCGGATATTGTAGTCATGGAAGTCAGGCAGGTCCTCGACGCTCCGGTACCAGGTGGTGCTTATTTTGCCACCGGGATTGTAGTTACCGAACAGGACATCGACCAGCGCGTTGCCCTGCTGCTCTCCCAGGAACAGTCCGCCTACAATCGCCGGCAGGTTGTCCTGCTCCCAGTTGATGGCCACCGGGGCATTGGACGAAACCACCAGGATGGTTCGGGGATTGGCGGCATAGACAGCTTGCACTAATTCATGTTGAGCGCCAGACAAGTGAATGTAACTGCGGTCGTGGCTTTCTTTGTCTACCTGTTCATTGACTCCGACAAAGACCAATGCGACATCCGATTGCCGGGCGGCTGCGACAGCCCGGCTGAACAGGGCTGGATCCTGATCTTCCACGACGCCACAGCCCAAGGCGTAGACGACTTTTGCCTCCGCTGAACTGCCACCACCGGCCGGGGGAGCGGGAGTGAGATTGAATGACGTGATTTTGAACAGGCTACCCGTCTTTGCCCCATGGAAGCGTAGAAAAACCGTGTGCTCGCCGCTCACGGGTGTAAGAGGCGCGCTGATATTGACCCAGGTCTGCCCCCCGCCCGTGAGGGGTACCTGGAGCTGGGCGACGAGCGGCCCATCGAGGCTGTCGAGGTGGACTTCAATCGTCCCGCCGACTGGGTCGCTGGCGGCGCGGGCATGAAATTCGGTTGCGCCGGTGAAAAGCACATGGGGACAGGCAGCCCAGTCTCCGTCGTGGATATCCTTGAGATTTTCGCCTCCCTCATGGGATCCCTCAAAATTCGGATCGCCGCCAAACGGAGTCAGACCGCTGGCATTGCCGAGCTCGGTAAATTCGTCGGCATTTTTGTAATAGGTTGGCCCAGCCGGAATGCCGAAATACTCGTTGATTGCCTTGAGCGGTGACACCATGAATCGAGGTCCGCCGCTGTAATTCCCCAGTTGGCAGAGCGCGGCCATGGGACCAATGACGGCGATGGTCTTGATGCTTTTCTTATCCAGCGGCAAGGTGTTGTTGTCGTTTTTGAAGAGCACCACCGACTGCCGCGCGGCTTCGAGAGCCAGTTGCCGATGAGCGGGGCTATCCAGGCAGGAGATGGTTGTAGTGCTATAGGGATTGAGGTTGGGCGGGTCGAACTCACCCAGCAGCACCCGGCCGGTAAAGGAGCGCGTCAGCGATTCATCCAGAGTTGATTCGCTGATGAGCATTTTCTGCACAGCTTCGCCCAGATATCTCTGCAGGATGTCCCCGCAATTGATATCGCATCCGGCATTGACTGCCAGCGCCGCGGCCTCGGCAGGAGTGGGGACAAATCGATGCTCGCGGGTGATGTCGCTAATCGCGCCGCAATCGGAGACCACGTATCCGCGGAATCCCCATCTGTCCCGCAGAAGCTCGGTGAGCAGGAACGGGCTGGCGGAGGTAGGAATGCCGTTCATCGCGTTATAGGACGACATGACAGTGAAGACCTGCCCATCTCTCACGCAAGCCTCAAAGCCGCGGCTGTAATATTCCCAGAAGCTGCGCGCATCGACGGTGGCTGAAGTGCTGTGGCGGTCGGCTTCGGTATCGTTGGCGATGTAATGCTTGGCGCAGGCGATGGTTTTGAGAAATCGCGCGTCGCGGCCCTGCATTCCGTGGATGGTATAAGCTGCTAACTCTCCGACTAAGTAAGGGTCTTCGCTATAGTTCTCTCCAATGCGTCCCCAGCGCGGATCACGCGTGCCCATATTGACGGTCGGCGGCGAGAACATGGCCAGGCTGCTGCCCGTCTTCTTGTGCCACGCCCAGATTTCGTCGGAGACGGCGGTGAAAACCTGTTGCATGAGGGATGGGTTCCAGGAGCATCCCATCGCGAGGGGTAATGGGAATGAGGTGACCGGCCCGCTCTGGCCGAACCCATGGAGCGATTCACCCCCATAGTATTTATAGGCGGGCAGTCCAACGCGGGGGATCGCAGGAACCGTGGAGCCGAACTGCGAAATTTTTTCATCCAGCGTCAACTTCGCGACGATCGCGGCGGCCCGCCGGCGGGCGGCTTCAAAATGCTCCAGCGCGATTCCTCCCGTATCCAGCGGGGCGGCCTGCTCCGGCAGGATGGCGGAAAAAGCATTGTTCGCGCTCGAGCAGGCCAGGGCTGCCGCAGCGCCGGCTGAGGCCGCTCCTGCCAGGAACACGCGCCGGCTCAACGGCGCGCCGCAGCTTTTCTCACCTTTGGGCATGGTGAATCTGCCTCCTCTCATGGGTGCATTCTTCAGGAACTGACTTTCAGGGACTCAGAGCGCCGCAAGAATCGACAAGTGGCGGCCAGTACGCGGTAACAGGGATCTCTTTATTGAGAGCCGTTCGGGGCAAATTATACCCCTCTCTGGCGCCTCCCGGAGTCCATTTGCAGGTCTGTTAGCACAGGGTGCTGCGTGGGCGAGGCTTTCCGGCTCGATCAGATGCCGGCTTTCTGGCGCGCGGTCCAGCGGGCGTGCTCCAAGAACCCAGGCGCCGCGGTGATTGAGGAAGACGGCGTTGCGGGCCGGCGGCGGTGGAGAAGTCCATGAAGGAGAAGGCGGTAGAGCTAGGGGATGGGCAGGGAGTGAGAGGACGGGGATCGACCGGAGGAGTGGTAATGACAGGTTTATTGAAAAAAAGCGCTTGATGGGAATTCTGGATGGTGTGTATGCTGTTGCGCATGCCGAATCAATCAGAAGAACTCCAGTTGAAAACTCCGGAGTCCATTTCGTTCTCCAGTGTCAGCCGCCGCGAATTCATCAGAACTACTTCTCTTGCCGCCGGAGCGGTCGCGTTTGGCGTGCCGACACTTTTACGCGGGCAAAACCTAAATAGCAAATTGAACATCGCCTGCGTTGGAATCGGTGGCAAAGGCCGGAGCGATACCGATGCCTGCGCCGACGAAAACATTGTGGCGCTGTGCGACGTGGATACGGGCTCGACCGCTTACGCGACTCAGACGAAGAAGTATCCGAGCGCGAAGTTCTTCAAGGATTTCCGCCAGATGCTGGATCAGATGGGCAGCCAGATCGATGCGGTGACGGTTTCGACGCCGGATCATATGCACGCGATTGTGGCGTCTGCGGCGATGGCGAGGAACAAGCACGTGTTCTGCCAGAAGCCGCTGACGCAGACGGTGTATGAGGCGCGGTATCTGCGAGAAGTGGCCCATAAGAGAAAGCTGGTCACGCAGATGGGCAACCAGGGCAGCGCCGCGGACGGGCTGCGCCGCGGGGTGGAGGTTATTCAGGACGGAATCGTCGGGCAGGTGCATGAGGTTCACGTCTGGACGAATCGTCCGATCTGGCCGCAGGGAATGGGGCTTCCCGAGGGCGAAGACCCGGTTCCCTCCACGCTGGATTGGGACATCTGGCTTGGACCGGCTCCGATGCGGGCGTACGTGGGCAAGCGTGATCCGAAGGATCGGAACGGAGTTTACGAGCCCTTCAATTGGCGCGGCTGGCAGGACTTCGGCACGGGCGCGCTGGGCGACATGGCATGCCACACGGTGAATTTGCCGTTCCGCGCACTGGACTACGGCCACCCGACGGAGATTGAAGCGACGCCGTTGGCCCCGATGAACACGGAGTCGTATCCGATCGGCACCAAGATCCGCTACGAATTTCCGAAGCGCAAGTTGTCCATCCCCGCCACGCATCCGCATCTGTTCCACCATCACGACAAGATCGAGTTCGATGCGATGACGATGTGGTGGTATGACGGCGGGCGGCCCGACCCGAACGCTCGGCACGGCCATGACGAGAGCAACAAGCCGCCTGCTGAACTGACTGCCGACATCATCGCGCTGCGCGGGGACATTCCCGACAGCGGATGTCTGATGGTTGGCGAGGGAGGCACGGTCTTCTCACCGGACGACTACGGAACGAGTTGGTTCGTCAAGTTGAAGGGCGACGAGAAATACCTTCACTACACGAAGCATCCGGCGGTGGCGAAGTATCCAGAGCGCATTCCGCGGAACCATTACGGCAAAACCCAAAGGGATAGCGTCTTTGCCCATGCGCAGGAATGGCTGGTGGCCATCAAAGAAAACAAGCCGGAGAACTGCTACTCGCGTTTTGACGTTGCTGCGATGCTGACGGAGATCATGCTGCTTGGCATCGTGTCGTTGAAGGCGGGGCAGAAGATCGAGTGGGACGGGCCGAAGATGGTGGCAAAAAATTGTCCCCAGGCCGCGCAGTACGTCCAACGCACGGACCGGTCAAGCTGGGCTCTTGCCTAAGTACAGCTTTTAGCTGCTAGCCTTTAGCTACTAGCTGCAACCTCGAAGCATCAAGGAATCCGGCTGCGGGATAACCGTAGCCGGATTTTGCTTTGTCGGCATGCAATGCGCGATTTGGGAGATGTGTGGGCAGGTGCGGGCAGGAATATGGATCAGCCTGAAATCTAGAAGAGGGTGGTGAGCTTGGCGAAGGAGTCGAGCTCGATCAGATGTTGACCCTCTGGCGCGGGGTCTAGTGTGGCGTGCTCGAGGACCCAGGTGTCGGGGTGGTAGAGGAAGACCGCATGGAGGCCGGCGGCGAGGGCGGGGTTGATGTCGCTCTTGATGCTGTTGCCGATCATCCAACTGGTATGGGGCGCGAGCTCGTGGCGGGCGATGACGCCGCGGTAGGCCGCGGGGTCTTTTTCGGCAACGATCTCAACGGCTGAAAAGTGAGTGGCGAGGCCGGAGCGGGCGAGCTTTCCGGCCTGCTCGGCGTGGTCGCCCTTGGTCATGAGAATGAGGCGATGGCGGCCGGCGAGGTGGGCGAGGGTTGCGGCGACGCCGGGGCGCAGCTCGATCTCCTGCTCGGCGATGGTGAGGGAGAAGGCGCGGATGCGTCGGACGTTTTCTTCGGTGACGGGCGCGGGGCTGAGGCGGCGATAGCAGTCGATGAGGGCCCGGGTGAAGCTGAGCAGGCCGTAGCCGTGGGCGAGGATGTTTTGGCGCTCGACTTCGTTGAGGGTGGCGCGGACTTCAGCGGGGGAGTAGCGGTGATGATTGAGATAGCTGATGAAGGCGGCGATGACGCGCTCGAAGTAGATGTTGTTCTCCCAGAGGGTGTCGTCGGCGTCGATCAGGAGGGTCTGGGATGGGGGAAATTGGGGCATTGGGTCTTATCGTATCGGAACCATTGAGCTGGGGCTGCCGCACGTGCGTGCGGCAACCCAACTCGATCCGACTAGCTTTTGAGGAAGGCGAGAAGATCGGCGTTGATCGTCTCTGCTTGAGTGGTGGGCATGCCGTGCGGGAAGTTCTGGTAGGTCTTGAGGGTTCCGTTCCGCAACAATTTAGCGGTCAGGGGGCCGGATGCGACGTAAGGCACGATCTGGTCATCTTCGCTGTGCATGACGAGGACGGGGATGGTGATCTTCTTGAGATCTTCAGTGAAGTCGGTCTGTGAGAAGGCGACGATGCCGTCATAGTGCGCCTTGGCGCCGCCGATCATACCCTGACGCCACCAATTTTCGATGACCGCCTCGGAGGCCTCGACACCGGGCCGGTTATAGCCGTAGAAGGGACCGGCGGGCAGGTCGCGATAAAGGCGGGAACGGCTGGCGGCTAACTGCGCCTGCAGCCCGTCGAATACTTCCTTCGGAAGCCCAAGTGGATTCGACGCTGTTTTGACCATCAGGGGCGGCACCGCACAGAGGAGCGCAGCCTTGCTGGCTCGGCTCTCTCCGTGGCTCGCCAGATAACGGACCACCTCGCCTCCGCCGGTGGAGTGGCCGACGTGGATGGCGTTCTTGAGATCGAGATGCTGGACCACAGCCGCAAGGTCATCGGCATAGTGGTCCATGTCGTGACCGTCTCCGACCTGCGTGGAGCGGCCGTGGCCGCGCCGATCGTGCGCGATGACGCGATAACCCTGCGCGAGAAAGAACAGCATCTGCGCGTCCCAGTCATCGGACGAGAGAGGCCAACCGTGGCTGAACACGATGGGCTGGCCTGAACCCCAGTCCTTATAGAAGATATCGACGCTATCTTTGGTTGTGACGACAGGCATGGGAGGCTCCTTGGGGAGAAGCTGCGAGCGTGATTTATTAAACCACATACACGCGCTTCTAGCGATGAAGGCGAGCTTTATTCGACGGCGCGATCAGGATTTGCCGCGACGCTAGAGGCCGGGTTGAGCGGAGAGCCAGGATTGGAAGTTGGCTTCCTGGAGGTTGCGGAACTCGATGCAGCCGTTGATGCGCTCGACGGCGTGCTTGAGGGAGACATCGGAGGCGGGAACGGGGTGGGCGGCGAAGAAGCTCTGCACATCTTCGCGGGCGGCGTCTGAGCAGAAGCCGGCGGTGGCGCCGACGACGTAGGCGCCCATGGTGGTGGTGAGCTGGGCCTTGACCTTGTCCCAGTTGTCCTTCATGTATTGCCAGGTTTCATCGCGGTTGGCGTCGATATCAAGGGCGATGACGAACTGGATGGCGGCGTCCTGGTTGCGGACCTTGCTGGAGACAGCCAGATCGAGGGCGCGGCGCAGCAGGGTGGGGTTCTCAAACTCGACGAGGAGACGCAGCGCTGTCTCCTGGAAGTCGGGGTCGTTGGAGGTTTCGTAGATGTGCTCGAGGCGGTCAAAGAGGGCGGCGTCGCCGTTGATGGCGGCGATGGCAAGAGCGCTCTGGCCGAGGGAAGGCTCGACGGAGGCGCGGTTGTCGAGATATTTGCCGGCGATCTGGCGGGCCTCAGCGAGAACGGCGGGATCTTTGCCGTAGTAGCCGAGCAGGCCGAAGAGATCGGCGCGCAGACGGCGTGCATTGGGTGAGTCGGACGGCGAAGGCGGCGGGAGCTTGGCGTAAACGGGGTCAAGGGTATTGCGGACCCAAACTTGGAGCATGGCCTTCTGCGCGGGGGTTTCGGCGAGGCGCTCGTAGACATTGCCGAGGCCGGAGAAGGCGCTGCTGACGACCTGGGCGTTGGGATCGGAGCGGAGCGCGGCGACCAGATCGAGATAGGCGCCGATGGGAGCCTTGTTGGAGCGGACCTGTGCCCACTCGTCGCCGGCGAGGCTGATGCGCTCAGTGGGCGCGAGGGCGGTTTCGACTTCGGCTTCCAGCTTCTTATAGGAGGCTGGCGCGTAGGCGCTGCGGTAGTAGCCTTTGCCGCCGGCGTTGGCGAAGAAGATGGGGGACTTGGGGATGGGCAGGCTGGTGGTTTCAGGGGTTAGGACCTGGCAATCCTGGCCGGTCTCGGTCTTAAAGCAGACGGGGAGGGTCCACTTCTGGGCGGGGTCGGGCTTGACGGAGGGACTGAGGAAGAAACGCTGCTGGCTGACGGAGACGCTGCCATGGGAGGGCTCGCCGAAGGTGAGGATGGGCACGCCGGGCTGGACGATGAGCGACTCCATGATCTTGTCGACCGGCTTGTGGCTGACGGCAGTCTCCGCGTTCCAGAAATCCTGCCCGGTGGCGTTGCCGTACTTGTGCGCCTCGAGGTAGGCGTGCGCGCCCTGGCGGAAGACTTCCGGGCCGAGGTAGTTCTCGACGGTGAGCAGGACGTCGCTGGCCTTGCCGTAGGAGATGCTGTCGAACATCTGGTTGATCTCGTCGGGGGTGTCGGCCTTGGCGCGGATGGCGCGGGTGGTGGGCGCGGCGTCGATGTTCATCGTATCGTCCTCGCCGGCGGCGACCATCTCAGGAACGTTCCAGTCGGGATGGAGGGCGGTGACGGGCCTGTTCTCCATCCAGGTGGCGAAGCCCTCGTTGAGCCAGAGATTGTCCCACCAGCTCATGGTGACGAGGTCGCCGAACCACTGGTGGGACATCTCATGCGCGACGACGATGGCGACGTTTTCCTTGGAGCTGACGGAGGCGGTTTTGGGATCGATGAGCAGGTCGGTCTCGCGGTAGGTGATGGCGCCGAAGTTCTCCATTGCGCCGGCTTCGAAGTCGGGCAGGGCGATGAGGTCGAGCTTCCTGAGCGGGTAGCGAATGCCGAAGTAGGTGTCGTAGTAGTGGAGGACGTACTCGGCGACGCTGAGGGCGTAGGGAGTGAGGGCGACCTTGTCCGGCGTGGCGCAGACGCGGATGGGGATGCCGTCGGAGCTGCGGGCGGTGCACTGGAAGTCGCCGACCAGGAAGGCGACGAGGTAGGTGGACATTTTGGGAGTGGTGAGGAACCGGAGGGTGTGCTTGCCAGGGATGGGGTCGGGCGTATCGCTGACGATGGGGCCGTTGGAGATGGCAGTGTCGCCGGCGTTGACGACCAGCGAGATGTCAAAGGTGGCCTTGAAGGCGGGCTCGTCGAAACAGGGGAAGGCGCGGCGCGCGTCGGTTGGCTCGAACTGGGTGACGGCGTAGTTGCGGCGGGCGGTTTTAGAGAGATAAAAGCCGCGCAGCTCGTTGTTCAGGATGCCGGTGTAGGCGATGGTGAGCGTGGCCGGGCCGGCGGGAAGCTGCTGCGGGACGGTGAAGGTGGCCTGTTCCTTGTCCTTATCGAGGGAGACGGTGGCGGTCTGCTCGTGGCCGGCGGCCGAGACGGTGACGGACTGGAAGGCGATCTGGGCGGCGTTGAGGGTGATGTGATCGGTGGGCTGGGTGAGGGTTTCATCGATGGTCTCGGCGCCGGTGAAGGTGGCGGCTTTGAGGTCGGGCGTGAGGGTGAACGCGTAGTGCGTGGGAACAACGTCCGCCGGCAGGCGCTGGGCGCTGGCTGCGGGGGCGGCGGCCAGTGCGGCGAAAACGGCGAAGGCAGCGACTGACGTAATGAGAGCGCGAAGGGAGCGGGGGCGGAGTTTCATACAATCCTCTCGAAATGGACTACTGCTGCGGTTTGGACCGCTGCTGGGCCGGAGGGTGGTGTTTTTTGGGCAGCAGGGAGTCCAGCAGAAGCAGACAAGCGCCGATGACGACGGAGGAGTCGGCGACGTTGAAGTCGGGCCAATGGTAACCGAAGATGTGGACCTCAATGAAGTCGACCACCGAGCCGTAGGCGATGCGGTCGTGCAGGTTGCCGAGAGCGCCGGCTAGGATGAGCGCCATGGCGACGGTGAGCATGGTGATGCGGTCGCCGAAGCGGATGAGGGCGATGAGAAAGCCGAGCGCGGCGAGGGATGTGAAGGCGATGAGGAACCAGCGGACGGCGTGCGGCGAGGCGGTGTTATCGAACAGCGAAAACGCCGCGCCCACGTTGGTCCAGTGGGTGATGCGGAGGAAATGGGGGATGACGGGGATGGCGCCGCCGATGGGGACGCGGAGGGTGACCCAGGTCTTGGTGAGGCGGTCGAGAAAAATGATAAGCGCGGAGAGGCCGAGCAGCCAGGGCAGGCGGCGGGGAGTGGGCCAGCTCATTGGGAAACCTCGCCGTGTGCATGGCTGTCTAGCTCTGTGGTATCCCAGGTCTCAGAATCGAGACCTGGGGCACCCATCCGTTGTGGGAAGGTTAGGATCACAGAACCACCTCTGGTTGGGGCGGGGCGATGCCCATCTGGGCGAGGGCAGACTGGCAGCGGGCGCAAACATTCTGCCAGATGCCGTAGCTGGCCGTGTCGTTCGTATATCGCCAGCAGCGATTGCACTTTGTGCCGGAGGCTGCGAAAACGACAGCAACGGTCCGTGCTGGTGTTCCATCTTCCGCATTTACACCCCTCGCAGCGCGGATTTCAACTGCGGAGACATTGAAAAATTCGGCGCGTGCATCTTTCGAAAATGCGTTTAGAAGCAACGCATCTGCTGCCGTAGCTCGAATATCTACCCTTGCGCCAAGGCCTTTACCGATGTTTCCTTGCTTCCGCTCGGTTTCAATTGCACTGAAAACTTCGTCCCGTATCGCAAACAGTCTCCTCCACTTGTCGAGGATGGGCGCGGGATCTTCGGAGAAGATTTCGTCGAGTTTGGGGAAGTGGGCGAGGTGGACGCTGGGCTCGCGGCCTTGGACGGCGGGGAGATATTCCCAGACTTCGTCGGCGGTGAAGCTGAGGATGGGCGCGACGAGGCGGACCAGGGCTTCGGTGATCTGCCAGAGGACGGTCTGGGCGGAGCGGCGCGCGGGGTTGGAGGGCGCGAAGGTGTACATGCGGTCCTTGAGGACGTCAAGATAGAAGGCGCTCAGGTCGACGATGGCGAACTCGTTGACGGCCTGATAGACGCGATGGAACTCGAAGGCAGCGTACCAGCCGAGGATCTTCTCGGTGAGGTCGCGGGTGCGGGCGAGCATGTAACGGTCCAAGGGCAGCAGGCCGGCCTCGGGGACACGGTCGCGGGCCGGATCGAAGCCGTGCAGGTTGCCGAGGAGGAAACGGAAGGTGTTGCGCAGCTTGCGGTAGAGGTCGGCGCAGCGCTGCATCAGATTCTCGCTGGCGGCCATGTCCTCGCGGAAGTCGACCGAGGCGACCCAGAGACGGACGATTTCGCCGCCGAGACGGTTGGCGATGTCGACCGGATCGACGCCGTTGCCGAGGGATTTGGACATGGCACGGCCCTGCTCGTCGAGGGTCCAGCCGGCGGTGGCGACGTGGGAGTAGGGCGCGCGGCCGCGCAGAGCCACCGAAGTGAGCAGAGATGAGTGGAACCAGCCGCGATGCTGGTCGCCGCCCTCGAGATAGAGGCACTCCGTGCCCTTTGCGTTTTGGAAGGACGCATAGGCGGTCCTCAGGTCGGGGTCGGACTCGCAGACGGCAAGCCAACTGACGCCTGAGTCGAACCATACGTCGAGAATGTCGGTTTCCTTGCGGAATTTTGTGCCGTCGCAGCCAGCGCATTGGGCTCCGGCTGGGAGCAGACGGGCGACATCGGTGGTGTGCCAGGCCTCGGCGCCCTCGCGCTCGAAGAGATCGACGATCTTCTTGTTGAGATCGTGGTCGATGATCGGCTGATTGCAGGCCTCGCAGAGGAAGACGGCGATGGGTACGCCCCAGATGCGCTGGCGGCTGATGCACCAGTCGGGGCGGGAGGCGATCATGTTGGTAATGCGCTCTTTGCCCCAGTCCGGGTCCCAGACGACCTTGTCGATCTCCTCGATGGTGAGCTGGCGGAATGTGGTTTCAATGCCGTTGGGGCGCTTCAGCGGCGTTTCCATGCTGATGAACCACTGCTCGGTGGCGCGGAAGATGACGGGGTGGTGGCAGCGCCAGCAGTGGGGATAGGAGTGGTCGAGGTCCTGAACGTCGAGCAGGGCGCCGGACTGCTTGAGCAGGTCGATAATGACGGGATTGGCGGCCCAGACGTTGAGGCCGTCGAATGGGGGTGGCGAAGCCTCGTGCCAAGCGGCGGGATCGACGTGGATGTGACCGCCGGCATCGACGCGGCAGGTAGGGTCGAGGTTGTAGCGTAGGCCGGTGTAGAAGTCGTCGGCGCCGTGCGAGGGAGCGGTGTGGACCGCGCCGGTTCCGGCGTCGGCGGTGACATAGGTGGCGAGCACGCCGAGGATGCTGCGGTCGAGAAAGGGGTGCTGGTAGGTGGTGCGCTCCAGAATGCTGCCTTTGAAGCGGGCGAGCTCGGTGGTCGGGCCGAGTTTGCAGGCCTCGGCGACCTGCGCAGCGAGTTCTGCGGCAATGATGTAGACCGGAGCGTTGGCTGAGCCGCCGGCGGCCATGGCTACGTAATCGAAGTCGGGATGGAAGGCGACGGCCAGGGACGCGGTGAGGGTCCAGGGGGTGGTGGTCGAAATGATGGTGGAGACGTTTTTGCCGGCGAGCGCGGGGTGGATGGCGGCGGGGTCGCTGGTGAGGGCATAGCGCACGTAGACCGAGGGGCTGGTGTGCATTTCGTACTCGACCTCCGCCTCGGCGAGGGCGGTGCGGTCGTGGATGCACCAGTAGACCGGCTTGAGGCCGCGGTAGACGAAGCCTTTTTCGAGGAAGCCGTAGAAGGCTTCCAGGGTGCGGGCCTCGTAGTCGCGGGACATGGTGCGGTAGGGCCGCTGCCAGCGGCCGAAACAGCCAATGCGCTGAAACTGCTCAGTTTGCAGGTTGACGTACTTCTGGGCGTAGGCGCGGCAGGCTTCAAGGACGGCGGGGACGGGCATCTCGCGCTTTTTGCGGCCGAGTTTTTCGTCAACTTTGATCTCGATGGGCAGGCCGTGGCAGTCGTAGCCGGGGACGTAAGGGGCGTCGTAACCGGCCATGGTTTTGGACTTGACGACAAAGTCTTTGAGGCCTTTGTTGAGGGCATGGCCGAGATGGATGGGGCCGTTGGCGTAGGGAGGGCCGTCATGGAGGATGTAGGCGGGACGGCCGCGGCCGGCCTTGCGCAGCTCTTCATAGAGACGCAGCGAGGCCCAGCGGGCCAGGCGCAGAGGCTCATTGTGAGGCAGGTTCGCCTTCATGGGAAAGGCGGTTTGCGGCAAGGTAAGGGTCGCCTTTAATTCCGGCGCTGCGGACATCCTGACTCCCTGGGATCGAGCGAAATGGTTCAGCGAAATGACTCACTTGTTAGTGTAAATGGCGAGGGACGAGATTTTCGGTAACAAGCGGGAGGGTTCGTCGTCTATTGTGAAAGAGGCTCATATTGCGCCTGCGGCCGGGTGGGATACACGCCCGGGCTTCGGGCATTTCGGGAAATGGCGTAGCCGTCTTCAGCATGGCGCCAGATCGTTGCTCCCCGATGCTCCCACCCCAGCGACAGAGAGCCGTCGTTGAGGGCCCCGGGATGGCCAGGTCGATTGAAACGCATTGGCTGCGGACACAGTGTTTCCTAAAACGCCATTGCGTTTCAATGACACATGTAGTAGTGTTTATGACAACTGTAGGAGATGGTTCGGGATTTCCTAGGTTTGCGGAGGGCGTTTCCAAGACAAAGGAGGGCTGAGTCAAGCATAATGAAGGGAACGAGAAGGGACCAGGAAGTTTCCCCCGCGCACAGCCCATGGCGCCCGAGCCAGCAGCAAATATGGCAAATGAATTGTTGACACAGCCAGAGACAGATTCCGACGCCACCGGCGCCCCTTCGGGCGGGCACGAGTTTGACGTCCTGCTGGGCAAGGCGTTCGACGAGAAGCCGTTCCTGACCCGGCTTTGCGAGAGCCTCCGCGACACTTTCTTCCCCCGGAAGCTGCCGCCGCTGCAACTGACTTCGCAGCCGGTTCCGGTGGCGAGCCAGATGGACGAGAAGCCGATCTGGATCCAGCTTTACGAGAGCATCCGCGACGTATTCTTTCCCCAGAAGCTGCCGCCTCTGCAACTGACTTCGCAGCCGATCCCGGTGCCCGACCGGCTGGCGGTGAAGCGCAATCCGTGGGCGATCGGCATCTCCACGACCGTGAATGTGGTGATCGTGATTGTCCTGCTGTTTGTTGTAGGCAGGAAGATCATCCAGACGGTCAAGAACGTGGTCGCCACCAATGTTGATGTGGGGGTATACACGCCGCAGGGACCCAAGGGCGACGCGGCGCACGGCGGCGGCGGCGGCGGGGCACATGAAATCATTGACCCGATCAAGGGCAAGCTGCCGCAGCTCGAGAAGACTCCAATCACGCCGCCGATGGTGCCGGTGGTGGAAAAGCCGAAGCTGGCCATTGAGCCGGCTATCAATGTGCAAACGGACATCAAGCTGCCGAACAACCCGCAGCTGCCGAACATCGGGGTGACCAACTCGACCAACGTGCAACTGGCGTCGAACGGCTCGGGGTCGAGCGGCGGGATGGGCTCGGGGTCGGGCGGCGGACTGGGGTCGGGGACAGGCAACGGCCTGGGTCCGGGGTACGGCGGGAATTATGGCGGCGGGCTGTATCACGTGGGCGGAGGGATCTCGGCACCGGTGCCGCTGAATACGGTGGAGGCGGAGTTCTCCGATGAAGCCAGGAGGGCCAAGTACCAGGGGGTCTGCCTGATCTCGCTGATCGTGGACGCGCAGGGGAATCCGGAGAACCCGCGAGTGATCCGGGCGCTGGGCATGGGACTGGATGAAAAGGCTCTGGAGGCGGTGCGGAAGTACCGGTTCAAGCCGGCCATGAAGGATGGAAGGATTCCCGTGCCGGTGATGATTACCGTTGAGGTGAACTTCCGGCTGTATTGAGAGCAAAGGAAGACGCAGGAGTGGAGGGCGGGGCGCATGGGCGCTCCGCTTTTTCTATTTTTGGGAGATGCGGGGCGCTATTTGGGCAAAAATGCCGCGGCGTTGAAGACAGGTCCGCTCCGGGATGGACGCGGGCGAGTGAAGTGGAGAATATGAGGGGAATATGGTGCGCCCGGAGAGATTCGAACTCCCGACCTACTGATTCGTAGTCAGTCGCTCTATCCAGCTGAGCTACGGGCGCACACGGTGAGCCGAAAAGCCCATAGACAGATTATCAGGGATGCGAAGGGGGCGCAAAGCGGGCTGATGGGCTCGTTGATGCGCGCTTTGAGATGTCCTCGTTGGCGCGAACTCCTGCGCTGCGCGGTCAGAGGGCTGCGGCTCAGTCAGGCTGCGAATTCAGGCTGCAGGAGCGGGCTGCGGAGCGGGCGTTGGCGGGAATAGCGGCAGTTCCTCGGCGATGTCGAGGCCGGTGAGGCGGACGATGCTGGTGACGGCGGCGGGGGTGAGCCGGGTGGCATCGAACTCGACGCGCAGGGTGCGAGCGGCCTGATCGACGCGGAGATGGCGGATGCCGTAGACGTCGCGGACCGCGGCCAGGGCGAAGCTGACGGAATCGGACGGGGGCGTGTCATAGCGATAGAGAATGTCCACCGTGGTCATGGATTCAGGATAGCAGCTATGGCGTTTTCGATTCTGCTCTTTCCCGAAGACTGGATGCTGAGTGGCTTTTTCCGGCCGGGGTCCCCGGCGACGGTTCTTTGCCGCTGGGGTGGAAGTAAGAACCACATTTTGCGATGCCGGTGAGGCCGGAAAGTGAAGCGAAAACGCTCTAGTACTCGGTGCGGACCATGGTGATCACCAGCTTGCGGTCCTCTTCATTGAACAACTCGGCCTGGTTGGGGCCGGTCAGCGTGAGGTGGATGGTCACGGGAGGGTCAGAGAGACTGCGCGGAGGATGAGCGCGGCGATGACTGACCTGGAAGAGGAGCGTGTGGCCGTCGAAGCGGGGATTGAAGATGGGCTCGGGCAGGCCGGGGGCTACGGTGACCGGATCAATGGGGGATTTGCGCTGGTGGAAGTAGAAGAGGATGGCTCCCTGCAAGCTGCCGTCTTCATCGGTGACCACGAGGGTAACGCCGGGCAGGCCCTCCATCTGGCCGCGCCAGACGCCAGTGATCGGGGTGGGAGCGGGCTGTTGCGCGTGGGCCATTGCGGGAGCGAACGCGGTCAATGCCGCTAAAGCCAAGAACGGCATTTTGGGCTTCATCGGTTTGTTGCTCCTTTTTTCCGGGGCAGGGATTGTGTACTGCTGACAATGTACAACTACGGGCGCCGGACGCGGTGAGGGGTCAGAATGATCGGAGGAATTGGAGCATTTCGGGGCTGGACCAATCCTGGGCGCCGATGAATTTGGCGCGGATGACGCCTTTGCGATCGATGAGGTAGGTCTCCGGCCACATGTCGGTGTGGAAAAGTTTGGGGGCGGACTCGGATGGGTCGCGGACGGTGATGAAATCAACGTGGCGCTCGCGGATGAAGCTCGCGTAGGCGTCGGGGTCCTCGTCGACGCTGACGGCGAGGATGGCCAGGCTGGGCATCTGGTGGTGAAGCTGGAGGAGCGATGGGATCTCGACGATGCAGGGCGCGCACCAGGTGGCCCAGAAGTTGAGCAGGACGACCCGTCCGCGGTAACTGGCGAGATGGACGGTGGTAGAGCCGTCGGAGACGGTGAAGTCGGGAGCCGGGCGATCAAGCTGGGCGGGGCGGACGCCGCGGTTGCAGGCGGTCAGAAGTGCCAGCGGGAGAAGCAGAAATAAGCCGAGGGAACGGAAGGACTGCACCTTCTTATAATACGAAGCTAAAGGCAGGAAACGAAAGGGCGGCGCGATGGAGAAGGACGAAGCCAGGCCGGAGAGCGCGAAGAAGACCGATGGATGGAAGCCGGTGCTGGGGCTCTCCGACGAGCCGGGCGGACCGACGGCGGATTGGCGGGAGTGGCTGGGCAGCGGGCCGGGAACTGTCTTTGACCAGCCGGAGCCGGCGGAGCTGATGGAACTGACGGTGATGGTGCCGGCGCGGAACGAGGAGGATTGCCTGGCGGCGTGCCTCAGATCGCTGGTGAACCAGTCGGAGGAGATCTTCGCGCTGGGGAAGGATTGGGAGCTTGTGGTGGTGGACGACCACTCGACGGACCGGACGGCGGAGATTGCGCGGGGATTTGCCGGGGTCCGGGTGATCGAGGCCGACAAGCCGGGGCCGGGATGGACGGGAAAGACGAACGCGCTGTGGAAGGCGGCGCGGCAGGCGCGGGGACGGTGGCTGCTGTTTACCGATGCGGACACAGTGCACGAGCCCGGGGATTTGCGGCGGGCGATCCACGAGGCGGTGCGGAACAAGGCAGGGATGCTGAGCTACTCGCCGCGGCAGGAGGTAAAAGGGCTGGCGCAGAGGGCGCTGATGCCGCTGGTCTTCAGCGAGCTGGCGCTGGCGTATCCGCCGGCTAAGGTTTCCGACCCGAAGCAGAGGATTGCCGCGGCGAACGGGCAGTTTCTGCTGATCGAGCGCGAGGCTTACCGGCGGCTGGGCGGGCACGCGAGCGTGGCCGGCGAGGTGCTGGAGGACGTGGAGCTGGCGGCGCTGGCCAAGCGGCGGCACGTAAGCGTGCGGTTCCGGTATGCGGACGATGCCGTTGCGACGCGGATGTACAGGACGACCGCGGCGATGGTGGAGGGCTGGACGAAGAACCTGGCGCTTCTGTTCGGCAATTCGCTGGCGCTGGCGATGTGGCGCGCTCTGGATATTTTTCTGCTTTTTGGATTGCCAGTACTGGCGGTTTGGCTCTGGAACGCAAGGTTTGCGGCGCACTCGCTGCAATGGCTGGGGGCTGGATGGGTGCTGGCGCTCTTGTGGGTGCGGACGCTGGTCCGGTTCTATGCGCGGGTGGCGAAGTCGAACTTCGGCGCCGCGGATTGCGCGCTGGCCCCGCTGGGATTGCCGCTGTTTGTGATTCTGCTCTACCGGAGCTGGTTTCAGCATCGCGTGCTGAAACAGGTAAGCTGGAAGGGGCGTAGGTATCCAGCGAGGTGAGGCATGCTTGGTGAAAATGGCCGGGATGCGCGGGCCTGAGAGGATTGAAAGAGCAGTGATTTGCGGACAGGTTGTTGATTGCGTGAAAGATTGGCGTTATTCCCTGAAACCCGCGCCGGAATTGCGGCATCTTTCACAGTGAGGACACGGATGATCTCTTTGACGCGGCGGGCGACGTTCTCCGCCTCGCACTACTACTGGAACGACGCGTGGCCAGCGGAGAAGAATGAGCAGGTCTTCGGACGCTGCGCCAATCGCAACGGGCACGGGCACAACTACACGCTGGAGGTGACGGTGGAGGGCGAGCCGGACCCGATGACCGGCTTTGTGGTGGATCTGAAGTGGCTGAAGGACGTGATGGAGCGGGAGGTGCTGTCGGCCTGGGATCATCGGCACTTGAATTTGGAGACGCCGGAGTTTGCGGCGGGCAAGCGGGTTCCGACGACGGAGAACGTTGCGATTGCGGCGTGGGAGCGGCTGGAGCCGGCGGTGACGGCAGGCGGAGGCGCGCGGCTGAGCCGGGTGCGCGTTTATGAGACGCCGGAGATCTTTGCCGAATACCGTGGTGGGCGATGAGCGCTGCGGCGAAGGCTTACTTCGGACGGCGCTACCTGATCAGCGCCAGCCACCGTCTGCACACCGACGCGCTGACGACCGAGGAGAACCGGGCGGCGTATGGGAAGTGCAATAACCCGCACGGGCACGGGCACAATTACGTGGTGGAAGTGGGCGTCGGCGGCGCGGTGGACGAGGATACGGGCATGGTGGTGAACCTTGTTGCGATGGATGAGGCGATGCGAAAACATGTGATCGAACGATTCGATCACGCCAATTTGAATCTGGACCCGCTGTTTGCTGGGCGCGTGCCGACGACCGAGAACCTGAGCCGGGCGATTTATGCGCTGCTGGATGGAGCTCTGGGTCCGGCAAAGCTGGAGTGGGTGCGGGTGGAAGAGACTGAGAACAATTTTTTTGAGTGTTCCGGCGAGGGACGCTGACGCAGGGCGGGCGAGTTTCGGGGAACGATCCAGATGGATGAATGGTTCGGACGTTTTCCCCCGGGGGCGAAAGGATGAGAGGCATGGCGCAGCCGATTGCAGTGAGCAAGGTAATTCGCAGAGCAGGACAGGACGCGGGGCTGAGCGAGTTCAGCACCGAGGAGATGTACCGCGAGATTCTGAGCCGGTTGGGCGAGGACCCGAACCGCGACGGGCTGGTGGCGACGCCGGCGCGCGTGGAGAAGGCGATGAACTTCCTGACCAAAGGCTACGACGAGAATCCAACGCAGATCCTGCGCGGGGCGATGTTCACCGTGGATTACGACGAGATGGTGATCGTGAAGGACATCGAGATGTTCTCGCTGTGCGAGCATCACATGCTGCCATTCTTCGGCAAGGTGCACGTGGCCTATATCCCCAAGGGGAAGGTGATCGGTCTGAGCAAGATTCCGCGGCTGGTGGAGGTGTTCGCGCGGCGGCTGCAGGTGCAGGAGCGGCTGACGCGGCAGATTGCCGACGCGATCCAGGAGGCGATCCAGCCGCATGGGGTGGGCGTGGTGATCGAGGCGCGCCACCTGTGCATGATGATGCGGGGGATCGAGAAGCAGCACTCGTCGACGGTGACCAGCGCGATGGTGGGCTGCTTCCGGCAGAAGGAGACGCGGTCGGAGTTTTTGACGCTGGTGCGGCAGCCGGGAACGGGAGGGCTGTGAAGAGCGAGGCTGTCGAAGCCAGCGTTTTCGGAGTTGCTGCGGTCCGAAGCATTACGGCCCAGTAGCTTTTTCATCGAGGAAAAGGCACCTTGCTCAGGTCTCAAGACGCTAATGCGGATTCCGCGGCGGCCGCGGCGGCGCTGGTGGCGGCACATGCCGCGCATTGCGCCATCCGGTTTTGCGGATGACGACCAACTTCAAGTTTTTTGGGCCCGCGCATTTCCTGATTCTTGCCGCGGTGGTTCTCCTTGCGGCCGTGTTTGCTTTCGTGCAGCGGCGCATCGTGCCCCGCGCACGGTGGCTGCGCATCGGCCTCGGCCTTGTTCTCCTTGGGGACTCGGCCTTCTGGTACACCTATCTTGCCGTCACCGGCCAGCGCATCTTTCCCAGCATGGTTCCCATCGAGGTCTGCGACGTCACGCTGTATCTGGTTGCCCTTGTTCTCTTCACGCGGAACGCAGCCTTGTTCGACGTGGCCTATTACTGGGCGCTGGCTGGATCGTCGATGGCTCTGATTACACCCGACGTGACGGGCCATTTCCCGTCCATCGCAACTGTCCAGTTCTTCGTTGAGCACGGTCTCTCGGTAACCGGCGTACTCTATCTGGTTTGGTCGCGGCAAGCGCGGCCGCGCCCCGGATCAATCGCCAGAACCATGATTGCCGGGAATCTTCTGGCCGTCTTCGACGGGGCCTTCGACTGGATATTCAAAACGGACTTCATGTATCTCTGCGCCAAGCCCGCGCGCGTGTCACTGCTGAACATCCTGGGGCCGTGGCCGTGGTACATCGCCACCTCGGAAGGAGTCGCGCTGATCCTGTTCCTGCTGCTATATCTTCCCTTTTGGAGTTGGCGGCGCACCGGCGCGGAGGGGAAATAAACGGGCATCACAAACCTCGCTGCCCGGGGTGAATTTCGGCCCTCACCTTTCTTCCCCTACGGGATTCCGAAAATGCCGTAGAGTAGGGAAGTGAACGGGCTTCTGGTGATCGACAAGGCGGGCGGCATGACCAGCCACGATGTGGTGGGACAGGTGCGCAGGCTGACCGGCGAGAGGTCCGTGGGCCACCTGGGCACGCTGGACCCGATGGCTACCGGGGTGCTGCCGCTGCTGCTGGGAAAATTTACGCGGCTGGCGCAATATTTTTCCTCCGCGGAGAAGAGTTATACCGGGGCCATCCGCTTCGGATTCTCAACCGACACGTACGATGCGGAAGGCGCGGCCATGGGGCCGGACGCTCGGCCTCGGTTGACGCTGGAACAGGTACGCGCGGCGGCGGGACGGTTCCATGGCGAGATGGAACAGATGCCGCCGCCATTTTCGGCCAAAAAGATTGAGGGGAAACCGGCTTACAAGCTGGCGCGCGCGGGCAAGGCGGTGGAACTGAAGCGGGCGACGGTGCGTATTTCCGGCTTTACGATCACGGCGCTGGAGGGGTGCGAGGCGAGCTTCACGATGAGCATCAGCGCGGGCGGGTATGTGCGCTCGATTGCGCACGAGCTGGGGCAGGATATGGGCTGCGGCGCGTACCTGAGCCGGCTGCGGAGGACGCAGGCAGGCGCGTTTACGCTGAGGGACGCGCACGCGCTGGAGGAATTGAAGACGGCGGGCGGGGATATGGAAGCGCTGTGCGTCCATCCGCGCAATTTGCTGCCGGAGATGCCCGCGGTGACCGGCGACGAGCATGCGCTGGGGCGCTTGCGGAACGGGATGCAGGCGAATCTGCCGGAGTTTTCCCAGGCGCCGCTGGTAAAGGTGTTTGGCGGACAGAGGGAGCTGGTGGTGATTGCGAGACGCGTGGCAGGAACGCTGTTTCAGCCGGTGGTGGTGATGGGGTGAAAAGGCAGGGACCAGGGAATAGGGAATGGATCATTGCTCGTGGCTGGGTCGGGTGTGGGGAGATTTGATTTTTATTTGCGCAGGAGGGGGCGCAGAGCCGGGAAGAGTGTGTTGGCGATGATGATTGAGCCTTTGGCGGTGGGGTGGATGCCGTCTTCCTGGATGGTGCCGGGGACATGAATCAGATTGATGTAGATCATGGGAACGAAGGCGGTGTGGTGGCGGGCGGCGAGATCGCGGAAGAGCTGGTCGAAGGAGCGGATGTAGTCGGGGCCGTAGTTGGGCGGCAGGGTGATGCCGGCGAGCAGGACTTTGATGTGCGCGTCCTGAAGCGTGGTGAGGACCTGGCCGAGGTTGCGGCGGGTCTGATCGAGGGGAAGGCCGCGCAGGCCGTCGTTGCCGCCGAACTCGACGATGACGATGGCCGGATGAAGGCGCAAGAGCTCGGGCAGGCCGGCTACAGCGTCCTTGGTGGTGGCTCCGCTGGCGCCCTGGTTGACGACCTGATAGCGATAGCCGCGGGCGGTGAGGATGCGCTGAAGCGCGGCGGGGTAAGCCTGGGTGAGATCGAGACCGTAGCCGGCGGTGATACTGTCGCCGTAGCAGGCGAGGATGGGCTGGTCCGCTGCCAGCAGCGGGAAGGCAAGAAGTAGAAATCCAAGCGAAACGATTAGCGCACGGCGAACGTCCACAGAGATAGTGTAGCTGCGCTTGAGGAGGCTCGAGGGTGATCGAGGTCAGGAACGCGAAGAAGTGGATTCAGAACGGCGGGCGGCGAGTGGAGATTCTGAAGGGGATCTCGCTGACCATTCCGGCGGGGCAGGTGGTGGCGATTGTGGGCGCAAGCGGCAGCGGGAAGAGCACGCTGCTGGGTCTGCTGGCCGGCTTGGATACGCCGAGCGAAGGCGAGATCTGGCTGGATGGGGTGCCGATTCACAACCTGGCTGAAGCGGAGCTGGCCGAGGTGCGCGGGCGCAAGATCGGGTTTGTCTTCCAGTCGTACCAACTGATTGCGACACTCACGGCTCTGGAAAATGTCTTGCTGCCGTATGAGCTGAATGCGGAGGGCAGCGGGCTGAAGCAGGCGCGGCAGTTGCTGGACGAGGTTGGACTGGCGGAGCGCATGGAGCACTATCCGGTGCAGCTCTCCGGCGGCGAGCAGCAGCGCGTAGCGCTGGCGCGGGCGTTTGTAGTGGAACCGCCGATCGTGATGGCCGACGAGCCGACGGGGAATCTGGACTCGGCGAATGGAAAGATGGTGCTGGACCTGCTGCTGGAACGCAATAAGCGCGCGGGAACGACGCTGGTGCTGGTGACCCACGATCCGGAGATTGCCAGCCGCGCGGACCGGAAGATTGTTTTGAAGGACGGAATGATCGTGGAGGATAGTCTTCCGTCTACTGCACCGCCTGCGAGCGTCGGCGCGGAACGGAGCGCCGATGGCTAAACGGGCGCTGAGCTGGAAGCGGGCGGCGGCGATCGGATGGAGGGATTTGAAGTCGGCGCCGGGGAAGTTTGGCTTCGTGGTGCTGTCAGTGGCGGTGGGCGTGGCGGCGCTTGTCGGCGTGCGGGGATTCAGCGACAGCTTCCGGCACACGCTCTCGACCGAGGCGCGGTCGCTGCTGGCGGGCGATCTGAGCGCGCGGCTGTTTCAACAGCCGACGGCGGAGGAAAAGGCAAAGATTGCGGCGGTGATGCAAGAGCACGGGAGCGGAATGCGCTCGACCTGGGTGACGGAGACCATTTCGATGGCCTCGGCGCCCGAGGATCCGGTTCCGCTGCTGGTTTCGTTGAAAGCTGTGGACCCGAGTGAGTATCCCTACTACGGGACCGCAGTGCTGGAGCCGGCGATGACGCTCGCGCAGGCGCTGGCCGGGGATTCGGCGGTGGTGGCCGACGAGTTTCTGATCCGGCTGAACGCGAAGGTGGGCGATACACTTCGGCTGGGCGGACGAAACTTCAAGATTACCGCGGTGCTGAAGCAGGAGCCGGACCGGATAACGGCGGGAGCGGGGTTGGGACCTCGGGTGATGATCTCGCAGGCGTCGCTGGAGCAGACCGGGCTGCTGGCCCCGGGAAGCCGCGCCAGCCGCAGGCTGCTGGTGAAGCTGCCGGAGAGGATGGAGAACGACGCGGGCATCGAGGCGGTGCGCAAACAACTGGAGGCGGCGCTGCCCGACGCGCAGGTGATCGACTACCGCGAAGGGAATCCGGCGCTGAGCCGCGGACTGGACAACGCGACTGCGGTTTTGAGTTTGATTTGCTTGGTGGCGATGGTGCTGGGGGCGATTGGCGTGGCCATGGCCATGCACGCGCACCTGGAACAGCGCATGGACACGCTGGCGATTCTGAAGGCGGTGGGGGCTGGCTCGGCGGACCTGCTGCGGATTTTTCTCCTGCAGACGCTGGGGCTGGGACTGGCCGGAGGATTGTTGGGCGTGGCGGCAGGAGCGGGATTCATGATGGCGCTGCCAGCGGTCTTCGGCAAGCTGCTGCCGGTGGAGGCGGTGCTGAGGTTTCCGTGGCGGTCGGCGCTGGCCGGGCTGGGCACGGGATTGCTGACGACGCTGCTGTTTTGCCTGCCGCCGCTGCTGGACGTGCGCGCGGTCCGGCCGGTGCTGGTGCTGCGCAGGCTGGTGGAGCAGGGACCGCAGGGCATCGGCGGATGGGCTGCGCGCTGGTGGGCGCGGCGGCTGCAATTGGCCGTTGCAGCAGCGGTGGTGCTGGCGCTGGGCGGGATTGCGTGGGCGCTGTCGGATTCGGCCAAAGTGGGCACCTGGTTCGCGGTGTTTTTCGCCGTTGCTCTGTTTGTTCTGCTGCTGCTGGCGGCGGTGTCGCTGCGGATGGTGCGCTTTGCGCTGAATCGGGTACGGCTGCGGCTGCCGTCGTCGCTGCGCCATGGGCTGTCAAATTTGTACCGACCGGGGAACCAGTCGGCGGCGGTGCTGGCCTCGCTGGGGACGGGTGTGATGTTGATCCTGGCGGTGTACCTGATGCAATCGGCGCTGCTGCGCGATTTGGTTGAGACGGCATCGCCGAAGCTGCCCAATGTGTTTCTGGTGGACGTGACCAGCAGCGAGGTTGCGGGGGTAAAGGAGTTTTTTCAGCGCCAGGCGGGGATGAGCCGGCCGCTGAACTTGATCCCGGTGGTGGTGGGGCATTTTGTGACCATCAACGGGCAGACCGTGGCGCAGATGCGCGGGCGCCACTTTCCCCGCCGGATGCTGGAGAACGCCGAGCTTACCTGGGCCGATACGCCGCCCGAGGGCGACAAGCTGACGGATGGAAGCTGGTGGAAGGATGGCAGCGCGCAGGCTCTGGCGGTGAGCCAGGGAGTGGCGCAGCGGCTGCAGATGGGGGTGGGATCGGAGGTGGAGCTGGAGATTGGCGGCACAGTGCGCAAGCTGAAGGTGGCGGCGGAATATCGCGCCGATGGACAGCACCTGGGTGCGCGGGTTTCGTTTGTGCTGCCTTCAGGGCAACTAAAGGATCAGGAGTCCACGTGGTATGGCGGCGTGCGCATGGATCCGGCGCGGGTTGCGGAGATGGAGCGGGGACTATTTGCGGCTTACCCGACGGTGACGGTGATCGACGTGGCCGATGTGCTGGAGCGGATTGAGAGCGTGGTGAACCAGATTACGTTCGTGGTGCGTTTTCTGGCGGGATTTTCAATCTTTGCCGGGCTGATGATTCTGGCTTCGAGCATCGCCAGCACGCGCTTCCGGCGGATGCGGGAGGCGGTGGTGCTGAAGACGCTGGGCGCAACGCGGATGCGGATTGTACGTACCTTCAGCGTGGAGTTCAGCGTGTTGGGGCTGCTGGCGGGCGCGGTGGGGGTGGTGTTTGCCAACCTGCTGACGCGCGTGCTGCTGAGGAAGTTGGATGTGGGCTTCCACCTGAATTGGGGGGCGACGCTGATGGCGCTGGCAGGCACGGCAATTCTGGCCACGGCGACGGGATGGATCGCGAGCTACCGGATTCTGGGGTTGCGGCCGCTGGAAGTGCTTCGGGAGGAGTGAGCGGAAGCTAACAGCTAACAGTGCTCGCTGCGTTTCGCAGGTTTTGCTGACGGCGATGCTTTGATTGGGGGTTGCTGATCGCGGGTTCCGGCTCACGCGTTGCGATGAGCCGGAACCAATGGCCGCGTTAAAGCTCGAAACCGGAAGGGCCATGATCGATGCCTGGCTCTAGAGCACTTTCGGGATACATACAGATTTTTTGAGAGCCGCAAGAGGTGGCTTTTTCTTCCACCCCGACGACGAAGACCTGTCGTCGGGGACCCCGGCGGGAAAAGCCACTTGAGTGCGCGGCTTCGGTTTACAGTAATTCCGAAAGTGCTATGCCGGCGGCAAAATGTCTCCATCGCGCGCGACCCACACATAGATGGTGGGCAGCAGGAAGATGCTCATGAGCAGGTTGGTGATGAGCCCGCCGACGATGACGATGGCAAAGGGGCGCTGCGAGTCGGAGCCGATGGCGTGGGAGAGCGCGGCGGGCAGCAGGCCCAGCGTGGCCACCAGCATAGTCATCATGATGGGGCGCAGGCGGACCACGGCACCCTCCACGGCCGCTTCTTCGACGGATTTGCCGCGCGCGCGCAATTGGTTAATGTACTCCAGCATGATGATTCCTGACTGGACGGAGACGCCGAAGAGAGCGAGGAAGCCGACTTCCGAAGAGACGCTGAACTGGTTGCCGGTAATCAGCAGCACCAGCAGGCCTCCGATGCTGGCCATGGCCACCGTGGCAAGGATCAGAACCGTCCACTTGAGCGACTTGTACATGGTGTAAAGGATGATGAAGATCAGCAGCACGGTGAGGGGCACGATGATGGCCATGCGCGCCTCGGCGCGTAGCTCGCTTTGGAATTCTCCCTCCCATCCGAGGTGATAGCCGCGGGGGAGCTTGACCTGGGCGTTCACCCGCTGGATGGCTTCGCGCACGGCGTCGCCCAGAGCGCGGTCGCGCACGCTGTACTTGATGGCGACATAGCGCTCGTTGTTTTCGCGGTAGATTTCCGAGCCTTCATCGGCCTCGCGGATGTCGCAGAGCTGGGCCAGGGAGACGCGTTCTCCGGAAGGCGACAAAAGGCGGATATTCTCGATCGCCTCCTGCGTGCTCCTGTACTGCGGCAGGTAGCGCAGGGTGAGATTGTAGACCTCTTGGCCGCGTAATACCTGGGTGAGGGCAGTGCCGCCGACGGCGGTTTGAACGGCATCCTGGACGTCGGCTACGTTGATGCCCCAGCGAGCCGCCTTGGCGCGGTCTACGGTGACATCGAGGTCGGGTTGCCCGGTGACCTGAAGGACGCCGATGTCCGTAATGCCTCGCACCTGACGCATGACCATTTCGATCTGATTGGCAAGGTCTTCGAGAGTGTGCAGGTCGGAGCCGTACACCTTGGTGGCCAGCTCGCCCTTCACGCCGCTGACGGCTTCCTCCATGTTGTCTTCGATGGGCTGGGAGAAGCCCCAGATGACGCCGGGGAATTTCTTCTCGAGTTCCAGGTTCATGGAAGCGATCAGGTTGTCCTTGTTCCCGCGGAAGACGGGACGCCATTGCTCCTTCGGCTTCAGACCCACGTAGTACTCGGTATCGAAAAAGCCCGTATGATCCGTGCCGTCATCGGGGCGGCCGGTCTGGCTGGTGCACTCGGTGGTTTCCGGAAAAGAGCAGAGCAGCAGCCGGGCCTGATTGGCGACGCTGACGCTCTCGTCGGGGCCGACGCTCTGCTCAAGAGTGCCGCGCACCCACAGTGACCCTTCGTCGAGGTGGGGAAGGAATTCAGAGCCGATTACGCCGCTGGTGGCCAGAAAGACGGCGATGATGAGGGCGAGAACGCCGGCGCCGATGGTTATGCCGTGATGATGGATGGTCCACGTGACGCCGTTTCGATAGTGCCTGCGGAGAAATTCCATGACCGGATTCTCCCATTCTTTTGCGCCCTTGCTGAAGAGCAGGCTGCAGAGAACGGGAGCGATAATGATGGAAAAAATCAATGCACCGAGCAGCGCGAAGGCCACGGTCCAGGCCATGGGATGGAACAGCCGGCCCTCGACAGACTGGAGGCTAAAGATGGGCAGATAGGCGGTAATGATGATGGCGATGGCGTAGAAGACGGGCCTCTGGACCTCATGCGCGGCCTCAGTGATACGCAGCTGCATCGAACGCCCGTTTTCCTCCTTGCGGGCGAGATGACGGACGATATTCTCGACCATCACCACGGCTCCCTCCACGACCATGCCGAAATCGAGCGCACCCAGCGAGAGCAGGTTGGCGGGGATGCCTTTCAGGTCGAGACAGGTGGCGGCAAAGAGCAGAGAGAAGGGGATGGTGAGCACGACAATCAACGCTCCGCGCACATTGCCGAGGAAGAGAAAGAGGATGATCGCAACCAGGATCATGCCTTCGGTGAGGTTGTGCAGAACGGTGTGGGTGGTGAAGTGGAGCAGGTCGCTGCGGTCGATGAAGGGAACGATGCTGACGCCCCTGGGCAGAATCTGATCGTTCAGCTCCTTCACTTTATTTTCGATGCCGACCAGAGTGGGTTGAGCATTGTCGCCCTTCTGCAGGCAAGCTATTCCGGAGACGACATCGCTGTTATCGATCACCTTGCCGTCTTTGGCATGGTAGGCATCGCCAAACTGGCCCAGGCGAATCATGGGCCCTTGTTCGACGACGCCGAGATCCCTGATGCGGATCGGGGTACCGCCTTTGTTGGAGACAACCGTATTGCCGATGTCGTGAATGTCGTTCACCAGGCCGACTTCGCGGACATTGATCTGCTGTTCGCCGTCCTGGATGAAGCTGCCGCCGCCGTTGGTGTTATTGTTGGCGAGCTGCTGCTCGACCTGAGCGAGGCTCAGGCCATAGGAGACCAGCTTGTCGGGGTCAAGCCGCACCTGATACTCGCGCGTGGGGCCACCGAAGGGGTTGGTATCGACAACGCCGGGAACTGACTTAAGATTCTTTTCGACCACCCAGGTTTCGAGCGTCTTGAGGTTCATCACGTCGTATTCCGGATTGGCGCTGCGCATCGTGTAGAAGTAAATCTGGCCGACGGGGCTCCAGTCGGTGCCCATCTGGGGAACGACACCGGGAGGCAGCGAAACCTGGGAGAGCCGTTCAAGAACGCGCTCGCGGTTTTGAAAGTCGGTGGTGTCCTCGCCGAAGACCAGCTCCACGGTGGAGAGCCCGAAGATGGACCACGAGCGGACGTTGGCCACGCCGGGAATGCCGTTCATCACGGTTTCGAGCGGAATGGTTACCTGCTGCTCGACCTGTTCGGCGGAGATGCCCGGCCACTGCGCGATGATATCGACATAGTTGTTGGCCACGTCGGGATAGGCTTCGACGGGAAGGCGCTCGAAGGAAATGATGCCCCAGGCGAAGAGTAGAATGCCGAGGGCAAGCACGAGCAAGCGGTTCTGCAGCGCAAAGTCAACCAGCCTGCGGATCATTGCGCCTCCACCGTAGCTTCGAGGTCCAGAACCGCCTTGACCACTTGCTGGCCAGGATCGATGCCGGAGAGAATCTCCTGCCTGTCGCCGGGCAACACGTCTCCCACTTGCACGAGCACGCGGTTGAATTGGTTGCCGCCGGCGGGAACGAAGACCCAGTCGTGATCGTGCAGATGGAGGATGGCGCTCGAAGGAATGACGGCGTGCGGCACGTTGGTGCGGGTCAGCAGCGTCGCGGTCACAAACATGCCAAGCCTCAGAATGCCGGGATTGGGCACCTCGATGCGCACTTTGGCGGTGCGGATGGTGGGATCGAGCACCGGGCCGATGTCGCTGACATAACCGCTGAGGGTCTTGCCGGGATAGGCGTTGAGGGCGATGCGTGCTTCCTGCCCGAGATGCACGCGGGGAAGGTCGTTTTCGTAGACATCGCAGATGATCCAGACGCTGGACAGGTCGGCGATGGTGAAGGCGGTCGAGGAGCCGGAGTAGGTGACGCCAGCCGCGGCCGCGTTGGTGACGTTCTGCTCCACGATCACGCCGGAGATGGGCGCGTAGACGTTCACGATGCTTGAAGGATGATCTTTGGAGATGCCCAGCGTGTTGAGCTGCTGTTCGGCCGCGTTCAGGTCGGCCGTGGCGTCCTTTTCCGCGTCCTCAGCCTGCTCGAGCATGGTCTGGGAGATGGCTCCGTGCTGATAGAGATCCTGGGAACGGAGATACTCCTTGTTCGTCATCTGCTCGTCGTTTACCGCTTTCAGATAGGTATCGAAGGCGTTGGTGACGTCAGGGCTCTGCACCTTCAGCAGCAACTGGCCTTTTTTCACGTTGTCGTCGAGCCGGGCGCGGATATCGACCACTTTGCCGCTGGCCAGCGAGATGACAGGAACCTCGCGGTTGATGTCAGGAAAGACCGAGCCGGTCACATTGAGCTTGTCGGGCACATCGATCCGCTCCGCGGCTACCAGCGGATACTGCCATGGCTTATCGACGGAGACGGTGGCGGCGTTGCTGCTTTCAATTACCTGTTGGGGCACTGACGTGCCGCTGGCCGGATTAAACGGCATTTTGCATCCCGCCGCCGCAAGGCACAGCGCGAGGCCGCAGCCAATTTTCCAAGGAGAAATCCTATTCACTGAATCACCTCGCGTCCTACAGCAAGATTGAGTTGCGCCGCGGACGTCATATAGGAGCCGATCAGTTGCAGATAGGCCAGTTGAACCGTTCGGTAGTCGCTTTGCGCGTTGAGAAAGTCCATCAGCGACGCGCCGCCGTGCTGGTAAGCATAGGTGACCGTGTCGCGCACGCGCAGGGCCTGCGCGTTGTATTGCGTCTTGTAGGGCTTGAGCAGAGCGATGCTGCTCTGAACCACGGCATAGGCCGAGTCCACGTCGCTGAAGACCTGGGCGCGCACCGCCTCGCTGGCCTGGCGGCTGCGGTCGATGTCGATCTGGGTGCGCTGCTTCTCGCCCTGGTTGCGGTCGAAGACGCGCAGCGGAATGCTGACGCTGCCGCCGAGGGTCTGCATGTCGATGGGGTATGGGTTATTGACCGCGGAATTCCAGGTGTACCAGACGCCAAAGGTGGGGTCGGTGGATCCGTTGGCCACGGCCAGCTTATGATTGGTCTCCGACTGCTGCAGCGTTTCAAGGGCGGCCTGCAGATCGGGGCGTGCGGTGAGCGCCATCTGGCGGAAGTCTTCGAGCGGTTGCAGGGTGTCGGAGAAGTCGAAGCGGCCGCTGACGTCGAACTGCTCCACCGGCGTGCGGTCGTTGAGCAACTGCAGCAGCTGGATCTTGGCGGTGCGCAGGTTGACGATGGACGATTGCAGCTCCGACTCGTATTGCACGCGCATGAGCTCGATGCGGTCGAGGTCGATCTGGGCCAGGTCGCCTGCTTTGAAGCGGTCGCGGCTGATGGCGATGATCTTGTCGTAGTAGTCGAGGTCGGCCTGGGCCACCTTCAGCACCGCCTTGGCCTCCAGCGTGCTCACGAAGGCGGAGCGCAGCGTGAACTCGAGGGTACGCTTGAGGTCTTCGTGCTCTCTGGCGGTGATCGCGGTGCCTTGCCGGGCGCTTTCCAGGCGGAGCTCGCGCTTGTGATCACGCTCGTGCAGGTAACTGATGCCGGGTTCGACGAATGTCCCCTGCAACGGTTGCCAATGGCCGTCGTTGGGAGCGATTTCCGTTCCGTCCACTGTGGTGTTGAACTGCGGGTTAGGGCGCAGATCCGCGGTCACTTCCTCGGCGCGCATCTCGTCGACGTTGTCGGCGTCGGCCTTGAGCGCGGGATTGTTGGCCTCAAAACGCGCCTTTACCTGGTCCCAAGTGAGCGGCTGCTGGGCCGGGGACGGGAGCTGCGCAAGCAGCAACAGCGCCACCGCGCCCGCAGCGAAGCGGAAAGGAGGGATTTGCTTCATACATAGCCTTCACGCCGTATCAGCACGGCGAATCGCAGAGGGGATGGAAGTTAAGATCTTCGAGGGAGAGACGGCGATCAGGCGCAGGGCGGGGGACGATTGAAGAGGTTGACCTGCTCTGGAGTTGCGGGGACGACCACTTGAATGGGTCCGGGCGCAGAGCCGTAGAGGAGGGTCAGGGGGATTCCGGCAAAGGCCAGCGGCGGCAGTGAGGCGACTTCGGGCAGAAGGGTGTGGGGATTGACGAAGTGATCATCGCGGCGCAGGGTTCGCTCGATCTCGGCGGGATTCTGAGCGGCCTGGAGATCGTCGGTCACCGAGATGACCGGGAACAGGATGAGGACCAGCATGGTCAGGGCAACCAGCTGAACCCCGCGGCTGGTGTGAGCGGGAGGGGTACGACGCAGCCATTGCCAATAGAGCAGAATGGCAAGCAACAGCCAGCCGAGATTGAGAGCTAACTCCATACCCAGTGCCGATTCTACATCGGCTGGTGCAGGCGAACCGAATGCGCCATTTTTTTAATTGGACGCGAATCAACTGGATGAAGACGAAAAATTCTGAGAATTGCATGAAGAATTCCCTCAGAGGAAGTTGCAGCCGCTGGGGGAATGCGGGATCGAAGATGGAATTGAATGGGTGAGGGCGGCTGGTTTGACCCCATTGGGGAAGTGCTTTTATGATGAGCGAGTTGGATTAACTCGCCTTGGGATTCGCCTGGGGCAAGCCAATGTGGCGCGGAGGCGCCGGTACATTTCAAGATTGCCCCCTCGTTCAATGGCAGGACAGCTGACTCTGGATCAGCATATCGGGGTTCGAATCCCTGGGGGGCAGCCAAGAAAACAAAGAACTTATCCCCTCCGAGAAGCTCGAAAGCGCCTCAAAATCTGTTACCGGTAACAAAAACGGTAACATTTTGAATTGGACGTTTCAGATCATCAGTTCAATGCCTCAAACGTTCTGCGGGCAGCTAGCGAATAAATTAGAACGGCGAACCCCGTGATCATGAGATTGATGCCCAGAATGATTCCGATGACGGATGAGCCATTTGGCCATGGAAGCAAGATAAGGAATGCCAACACAAGCGTGACGACACCATCAAAGAGCGCCCATACAGAGCCCGCATAATCGCGGAACTGGAAGAATGTGACAATCTCTAGAAGGCTCTCTATGGTGAAGATTACGGCCACGAGCAGAGCAAGAGCCTCCAGAGCGATTTGCGGATGGAATGCAAGGTAGCTTCCACCCGCGATATAGACAAGACCAATCAGCAAGCGCCAGATGAATGCCCCGGCATTCCGGTCTGCAACCGCAGAAACAACGTAGGCAAAACCGCTGAGGACAACCACCCACGCAACTACGACCGAAACAGCGATCCCAGTTGCTAAGGGAAGAATGACCGCCAGGACTCCCAGCAGGATCATGACGATTGCCCATCCGATAGACGCTCCCGTAACTTCCTTGAAGACCTTTGAAATCTGGTGTTCCATTTTTTCTCCTCATTCCTTGCTTTGTTACAAGCGATCCGCCCTTTGCCTGTGGCGGGGGGAGGGTCTGTTTACGGGTTGTCGGTTTCAGGAGCTACCGTCACCTATCCATATCCTGGCCTTTGGCCGAACCCCACACTACGCGGATAGACAAACTCACTTTGTCCATAACACCGCCGGCAGATTCTCCCGTTTCAATGCACTCAAATCAAGGTCTCTGAACTCGTCCGGGTCGACCTTTGCATTGGAGAAGTTCGTATCCTGATCAAACTTCGCTCCCTCGAAGCAAGATCCCTGAAGATCTGCATAGCTGAAATCGGTTCCGGTCATAATGGCCCTGCTTAAGTCGGCGCCACATAAGCTCGCGCCTCGAAGTTTCGCCTTGTTCAGGTTCACGCCGCAAAGTTTGGCGCCCATCAGGTCCGCCTCGATGAGATTAGCTTCAGAAAGCGTCGCGTCGCGAAGGTCGGCAAATGCTAGCTTCGCACTCTCGAGGTTTGCCTTGTCGAGATTTGCCCCGCGGAATTTGACTCCCTTCAGACTGGCAGCAGAAAAATCGGCACCCTCCAGTTCCGCGCCTCGCAAGTCGGCTCCCCTAAGGTCTGACCCAATGAAGTCAGTACCGATCATCTCGTCATGTCTGAGATCAGCATTATCGAGTTTTGCCCCCGTCAGGACGGCGTCATGCGTATGTATGTCTCGCATTGACCTTCCTGAAAGATCTAGGCGCGCTCCCTCCGCTCCATTGGTCCTGAGCCAGAGCGCATGCAGCTCAAGCCTCTTTGAAAATGGCAAGCCTTCCATCGTCCCTCCCTGAATCGGAGTCACGAAGATGCCGAGTTACGGAAGAGCAAGCGGCATCGAGGGGGACTTCCGTCCTCGCGAAGCTCCCTTCGAGGCGCAATCGTAATGGCCGCAGCCGCAATGGAACTCGGTTTCCTTCGCATGGTCTGCGGCCGAACAGTGTATGCTACAGTACTTCTGTTCCGGGTAGATCATGCACTCGCACGCCCCGTGCGGGCACTTGCGAAGGCTTTCCTCAACCACGGCGCTGTCCATGGCCGGTCCTGCTCTCCCAACTCCAACTGCGACAAGCATTCAGTGACGCAATGCGACGCGGATCCTAGACGTGCGCCGCGGCCGCTTTTGTCTTCAAAGCCTCGGCCTTTACCTTGAGTGCTTTGGCCTTGGCCTTTTCCTCGCGTTCCGCTGCCTGGCGTTGCTCTGTGGCCTTTTGCAGCCGCGCTTGAATCTTGGCGTCGAGCTGGTTGATCTTTTCCTGCAGCTTTGCCTTTCGGTCAGCATGAGCCTTCGCGTGCTCCGCCTTCAGCTGCGCCAAGTCGGCTTTCATCGCATCGTTCTCTTTTTCGTTCAACGTGTGCCTGACGTTCTTTTAGCGCCCGACGGAATACCTTTCCGCCGAGGGCTTCCATGCGGAGATCCACTGGAGTCGTCCACTCTTCCTGAACTTCCGCAACAACCGCATATTTGCCCGATACTAATTGTTTGGTAACGTCGTCGACGAAGTCCGCATCGATCCTTGCGTTGTCCAGGTCCGCTATGCCTCCACTCAGCAGCCCTACAGAAGCACCGACTGCGACGCCAACCGGGCCGCCGAGCAGACCGATCAGGCTTCCAAGCGAAGTCCCGACGAGCGTACCGAGTGGTCCCTGGTCGTTACTCTGCTTCACCGTTGCAGAGCCATCCGCATTCCTGACGATGACTGCATCGGCGTAGACTGAGATGCTTCCCTCGTCATCCAATTGATAAAGGGCCTTCTTCCCTTCGTACGCTTTCGGTTCGGTGTCGAATACAATGACTAACATTCTGTCCATGGCGCATTGCTCCTTTCGAGTTTGTCTTGCAGCTCCTTCATTGCACTTCAGTCGCCAATTCGTAAACGGCTCAAAAGATTAAGGCGTGCGCGTCGTGGATTCGCAGTCTTCTCGCGATTTCGCGAAGTTCGCAGAGGCGCTCTTTGGCTTTTCGCGAACGGGCAGGCGGAAACGCATGCCTGCGACAGTGCAACCTCAGGAGTGTGGATCAGGAACGGACCAGGAATCATTCACTTGAGCTCGAAGCCAGACGGGCTGAAAAAACAGGTTCTACACAAAAGAGCGGAAAGCAGTATTTGAGAGTTTTTCACAGTGTCACCCAAGGTTCAGGGTCTAATCCGGATGACCGGATCACTCCCAGAGACACCTTTGCGAAGATCGCACTGCGGAACAACTCTGCTCATTCGCTCGGGAAAGAGGACAGCTTCGCCAGGGCCGCTTCCAGTTCGGCATCGAATCCATAGATATCGTCAAAGAAGTAGGTTCGCCCGCTTTCGTCGGTCGCCACAGTACCATACACGATCAGCACGGGTATCGGCTTCGCCAGATAGACGGTGACGTTGTCGCTCTTTCCGTTCATTGCGGCCTTCACTCGCTCGAGGTTCCAGCCGGGGTTGTTGCGCAGCACCCACGCCACCAGATCAGCCGGATCCTGTACGCGCATGCAGCCATGGCTGAGATCGCGCCGCGAGAGTGCGAAGAGTTGAGGGGCATCCGTGCCGTGCAGATACACGTTGTCCGGGTTAGGAAAGATGATCTTCACCAGTCCCAGCGCATTCTTCGGCCCCGGCTTCTGGCGAACCCGGTAACGGCCGGCTCGCAACCCGGCGAGCACCTCGTCCGAGACAACGCCGTCGGTTACTAAGTGACCATCGCGGGCCACCACTTCAAAGTTATTCTTCGCAATGTAACTTCGATCGTGCTCGATGTGCGGCACTGTCTCTGCTCTTTGAATTGAGGGTGGCACCTCCCAATAGGGGCGAAAGATGACATATTTGATTTCATTCTGGAACACCGGAGTGCGATGGTGGTAGGCCTTCCCTACGATAATGCTTTTGAGAAGCACCACATGGCCGGTGTTGTCATAAGCGCGCAGCTTGAACTCGGGCAAATTGATCACCACTGGGGGCTGCGGAAAAGAATGTGACACCCAGCGCCATCGTTCCAATGTGAGCTCGATCTGGCGCACACGGTGGCTTGGCGGGGTGTTCAAATCGTTGACCACCGCCGCGCTCAACTTGCCGTCTGCGGCGAGACCATGGCGCAACTGGTATTGCTTCACAGCCTCGACCAGCGCGCCCTGATACGTCCCGGAGTTTGTGTCCACTTGCGTGTCGGCAGGCAGGTCACCGATCAGGCGCAACAAGGCCGCAAGCCGTGAAACATTCGGGTATGCCTGTCCCGGCAGGACGGGCTTTCGCGGCACGGGCAAAAGCTCTCCGCTATCCTCCTTCACCTTCGCGCTCACCCGCTGCAGAGCTTCCAGTGTCCTCCAATACCCGGGCCACGGTGGTTCCGCCGCTCTTATCTCTGCCGCCGGATCGGCTGCATTTTCCAGCTTTTCATGAAGAAACTGCTCCAGCTCAAGCTTCCCGCTATCAATTTCGAGTCCGTAGCCCAATGTTTTCGGATTCACCCGGCCCACATTGAGCGCACGCACATATCGCATCAACGACACCGTCAACGCCACGTCGAACTTTGCCAGATCCGCGCCGACAGGTGACGTTTTCAGCTTGCTTAGTCGCGCATCCCAGCGTGAGGCATCGTAATCTTCGGGGACCAGGCCCTTGTCGGCAGCCTGCTGAAACATCCCGATATAAGCCAATGCCTGAGGGGTGGGTCGCCCATTCCTCGTCCAGGTTGGCGCGTAGTTCGATGAGTCGTAGAAGGCCTTCACTTCAGCCTGGTACTGGTGAAAATCTGGCCATCGAAGGTCCACATCATGCCCTGAACTGACGATTGCGCGCAGCGCAGCCTGCCCTTCGGCATTCAACGGCGCTGCGCCGCCATTTGCAACAATCCCGTTCTGCCCCATCGCGGCATGCTCCTTGTCCCGGCATCCGATTCCCGTCGCCGATGCCACGAGGCTTAAGAGGATAATCAGTCTCAGGGAAATCCTTACCTGGTTCATCCGCATTTGCGCCGAGACAAAGCCGTCACGTAAAGTCATCTGCGGCTCCCGGTACAATTATTATTAGAAGTGAGTTCCCGTCGGTCGTTTTTCGAGAGCGCCGTAAGAAGAAAACAATGAGATCGTTTTTGCATTTCGCGCTCCTTTCCGCTCTGGTCGTTCCCTTCGCGACATGCCAGTCGATCGCCAAATCGACGGACAACCAATCCGATCTTCAATACAGCCTTCGTCTCTTCCACACCCACACCAGCGAGCGCATCGATATTGTTTATCGCCGCGGTAACACCTACCTGCCGGGCGCTCTCGAGAGGCTCGATTATTTCCTTCGCGACTGGCGCACCGGCCAAGTTCACCATTACGACCCTCGCGTCTTCGACCTGCTGCACGATCTGCTTGCTTCAATCGGCAGGCCCGACGGCGAAATCAATGTGATCTGCGGCTATCGCACACCGCAAACCAACCAATTTCTGCGCACCCGTAGTGCTCACACCGGTGTCGCTATGCACAGCCTCCACATGCAGGCCGAAGCCATCGACATCCGCCTGCCCGGTCTTTCAACGGCCCGCCTTCGTGACGCCGCTCTCGAGCTGCACCGCGGCGGAGTTGGTTACTACCCGGCCTCCGGCTTTGTTCATGTCGACGTGGGCCGCGCCCGCCACTGGTAGCGTGCGCCGAAGGCAAGGCACTCAAGCGTGAAAACCGGTTCGCCGCGCGTCGGCCCATTTGCCGGAGAGAATCCTACGCGATCTACCCGCTACAGGTGTTGCTTCGCTAACGCTTCGATCTCCGGCTCGGTCAGCGCTGAGAGGTCGGCGAACTCGGTTGCAATGACCTGCGGGAAGATTGTTGAATGATGGGTCTTCAGGTACTCCACCAGAAAATCGAGCGCGCTGCTTTTGCCCGTGCCGTGGCCGATGAGAACGATTTCCTTCGCGGGTTTCAGATCCTCTGCGATCTCTTCAAAAAAGGAAGTTTCCTCGGGAACACGTTGGCCCTCGTAATGTGCTTCCTTGCGATGGATCAAGTGGCGATGAAATCCATGCGGATCGTACGGTTTCATGGCATCTTCGCGTTCAGGCCGGCTGCCGCCCACGTTCTTGTAAATCCGCGCCAAGTGATGATCGATCGCCACAACAATGCGCCCGGCAGACGCCGATTCTGTCGGGGTCGCGCCAACTCCTGCTTCGTGAAGAAACCTCCGCAGACGCGACACTTCATCGACTTCCAGGCTGTGGGTATGCGGGCGTTTGAAGAACGCACGCTGCGAGCCGACCACGAACTCAACCTCGTTGCCCTCGTGCGGCTGGACTTCACCCAGCTTCCCCATCAGTTCGACGACTTCGTTCCAGCTCAGATTGCGCGGGAGCTTACCTGCCAGTAGGCTCGCCAAAAGCATCTCCTGTTTGTGTTGAAGATGATCGGTCATTTTTCTCTCTCTTGCCTTGCGAAAGCAGCAGTACTACTATCCTTCGCATTTCAGGATGCACAATGGTTGCCAATCTTAAGTTCTTGAAAACGCTCCGAATTGCCGTCAACAAACCGGCGATCCATTCGCGAATTCGCGACCTTCGCGAGTAGGCGCTTGTCGTTCTGTTCCCCGCAGAGCTCGCGAATTCGCGAAGAAGACTCGCAACTTCACGTCCAGCCGTCCGGATTTTCGTCGATCTGCCCTGGCTCTGGGAACATAACACGCACGTTACGCGACGTACCTCCTAGAGTGGTCTGGCACACCAACTGCAATAGCTATGGGCAGTCGTGACAGGTCATCGACTGGGGATTCTCCTGCGGGAATGGCATTGTGCGAAGCGACGTCAGAGGTCCGATCTGGTTTTGGTTCTATCGCCTTTTGGTTTTGTTTCCTTTGGTGATAGGCGCGGTCTTCCGTCCGCCAGGCGCGGGCAGGGGATTTGTATTAAGCTTTGCCGTGGCTTGCGCGTATGTTGGATTGGCGATTGTGACGCTTGAGTTCTCTCTCGTGGCACGGCTGAAGCATGTCGCCGGCGCCTTTGGGCAGGACGCACTGGAGCAGTTTCACCGGCAAATGGCGTACGTCGCGGCGCTGTTCTTGTTCGCTCACCCCATCCTGCTGTTGGCATACGGTTATCCAATGGAGGTGCTAAATCCGTTCTCGTCCGGAAACATCTGGGCGTGGCGTTGGGGAGCGATCGCTTTTTGTGCCCTGCTGGTGCTCTTGGTTCTCTCCATGGGCTACAAGCTCTTCCGCATGTCCTACGAGTGGTGGCACGTCACGCATAGGTTGCTGGCGCCGGCCGTGCTGATCGCAGCGCTCCTGCATATTTTCATGGTGAACGGGTTCACCGGCACGCCACCCATGAAGGCGCTTTGGATCGCCTACGCCTCGGGATTCCTGGGCATCACGATTTACCACCGTATCTACATGCCGCTGCGCATCTGGCAGAGGCCATGGAGAGTCGTCCGCAACGTGCCGGAGCTCGGCGACGCTCGAACATTGGTGCTGCAGCCAGTAGGCCACGAAGGTCTCTCATTTAAACCCGGACAATTTGCCTGGATGAGCATGGGCAAAACGCCTTTTCATGGCGAGGAGCATCCGATTTCGTTTTCATCATCGGCCGAGAATCAAATCGGGGCCGAGGTATCCTTCACGATTAAGGCATTGGGTGACTGGTCCAACAACGTCGTGCCGAAGATTCAGCCCGGGACCCGGGTATGGTTGGATGGGCCCTATGGCGTGTTCAGCCCCGACCAGGACCAAGGCCCCGGCTATGTCCTCCTCGGCGGCGGAATTGGAATTACGCCACTCTATTCCATGTGCCGTACCATGGCGGATCGGGGAGACGTCCGTCCGGTCTTCCTCTTCTACGGCGGCCGCGACCTCCAGGAGCTGACATTCCGTCCCGAACTCGACCAGCTCACGCGGCACATGAACCTGAAATGCTTCTATGTGCTGGAGCATGCCTCGGCAGATTGGCGCGGGGAAACTGGGTTTATTGACGCCAATCTTCTGCGCCGGCACCTGCCAGAACAGTACAAACGCTTTCAGTACTTCATCTGTGGCCCGCTTGCCATGATGGATACGATGGAGCGGGTGTTGCCGACCTTAGGCATCGCCCCGGAGAACGTCCACACTGAGCGCTTCGCCGAAGTGTAACGGGAGGGACCATGTTTCACGATATGATTACGCGCGCAGTGATCGCAACGGCTGTTTCCTTTGTTGTTGCTTGCGCGATTTTTGCGCTGATCGTGCGGTAGATCTGCCGAAGAGAAAACTCGCTGCCTCACAGGAGCCACAATGAACCCCGTTCTCAAAGTCGATCAGCTCTCAGTGCAGTTCGACGAAACTCGCGTCCTCACGGACCTCAGCTTTTCGGTGAGCAAGGGCGAATCGCTTGCGATCATAGGTCCAAACGGCGCCGGGAAGACCGTACTTCTCAGAACACTGATTGGTTCCATTCCATTCTCCGGCACGGTTGAGTGGGCTCCCGGCACGCGCATCGGCTATGTTCCGCAGAAGCTCGACCTCGACCGCGACATCCCGATCACCGGCTTCGATTTTCTTCAAGCGCGCGCCGCCCTCGCTCAGAAGCAGGCGCTGGCCATCCCATCTGTGTTAACGATGGTCGGCCTTCCGCTGGAAGTCGCCCGCAGGCCTATCGGAAACCTGTCGGGAGGGCAGTTCCAGCGGATTCTTATCGCTTTCGCATTGGTGGGCGATCCAGGCGTCCTGCTGCTTGACGAGCCGACCGCCGGTATCGATCTGCCGGGTGAGGAGCGCCTCAACGAAATGGTCCATCGGCTTCAGCAGAGCGAAGGCCTGACCGTGCTTTTTATCTCGCACGAGCTATCAGTCGTGGACCAATACGCCACCAATGTTCTATGTATCGGCCGCGGACGTCCCTGCTTTGGGCCTCCGCGGACACTCCTCACACCTGAAACGCTTCAAGAGCTCTATGGTACCGAGGTGAAATACCATGTCCACGACCATTGATATTCTGCTGCTGTCTGTCGCCATGGCCGCAGCTTCGGGCTTCATCGGTTCCTTCGCCGTGATGAAGCGGATGGCGCTCGCAGCCGACCCGCTCTCCCATGTTGCCCTGCCCGGCATTGGTGTGGCGATCGCGTTGCGTATCAACCCGATGATCGGCGCCGCTGCAATGCTTGTTTTCGGCGCTCTGCTGGTGTGGGCGCTCGAAGACAAGTCGCGTGCCGCGACCGAGACAGTCATCGGAGTGGTCTTCTCCGCGGCGCTGGCAATCGGAAGCATGACGACCAGGGGCGAGGACCTCATCGACGCTTTGTTCGGCGCCACGGGCACGCTCGGCTGGGGGGAAATGGCCTTCGGCATTGTCATGGCGTCCGCAATCATTGCTTTCATCATGACCTCCCGGAACAAACTCATTGTCGCGCTCGTCTCTCCCGACGTGGCGCGCACCGCGGGCATCAATGTTCGCCGGCTTGAACTTTTTTATCTGGAAGCCTTTGCGCTCACGATCGCGCTCGGTCTTCGCTTCCTCGGCGTGCTGCTCATGGGAGCGTTGATCATTGTTCCCGCGGCAGGCGGCAGACGCCTGGCCAGCTCTTTGTCTTCGATGTTGTGGATCACCGTCACCATCTCGGTGATTTCCACTCTGATCGGTACCTTGATCGGCCTCGAATTGCACCGCCAGACCGGGCCATTGATCGTTCTCGTTGCCACTGCCATTTACTTGATCAATTTTCTGCCCCTGAGCCCCCGGCGGCAGAGCCAAACGGCTACCCAACAACCGTAGAGTTCGGGAATGAGCGGATTTGCGATTGCCCTGACAGGCAGGAGCAACACCATTGGGTCCTTCAAAGCAGTTTTTCCAGCGAGTGCAGCCTCATTCTGACCCTTGCGGCTTCGCGGCCAGCCGTTGCTCCATGCTTGCGGCCAGTTGATCGATGCAGTCCTGAACAGCATGATTCATTCCCGCTACGACTGAGTCCACGGTGCTCTTTTCAACGTTGAATGTCGCAGACGCATCGCCAGTCCATTCGGTGGAGCCGGTTCGCAGATTGACAAGTTCGGCCGAGATTTCCGTTTTGACTCGAACCGGGCCGCCGTAATCAACCTCTTCAAGCCGTTCGAGCCTTCCGGTCATCAGATAGTCTTGCTCATTGCGGCCGTCGCTTCGCTTCACGAACGAGAACATCTGTCTTGAGCGCAGAGAATCGATCATTGCCGCGGTGATGGTTTCGGCGGGATCGGCCGCCCAACGCCGATATTCGTAGAAGCCGATCTCCTCGGCGGATTCCCGGTACACGATCCTCCCTTGGCGAAGATACGGCGGGGCGCCAAACTGGCTTACCGCAACCGTGGCCGCAACCGGCCTGCCGCTCACCGCGGTTGACAATGCCGGAGGAGTTTCCAGCGTGTAATAGTGCGGGCGCACGACCTTGCCACCGCAGCCGGCCATCAGCATCGTCGCCGCGCAGACGCTTAACTTCGCAATTATCCGCATCAGTGTGCCCTCGACGTCCGGGGAACTTTCCGGTCCTTCGGCTGTCTTATTCGAACCAAGCTCCAGGGGCGCTCTTTGACCGATTCCGTGAGTTCATTCAGGTTGTCGGTAATCATTCGCAGGTTTTCGAGCGTGTAGGTCAGGTCCTGGTCCTTTGCGCGCATCGACGCCTGCAGGTCAGAAAGCGTCTTTCTCATCTCCACAAGGTCTGCTTGACCCGGTTCTCGAAGTGCAGTGATGGTTGCGTCGGCATTAGAAACAGTCTGGTTCAAGTTGTCGACGGTTGGTCCGACCTTGGCCATCACTCCATTCGCATTCTTCGTCAAACTCAGCATCTGGTTGCTGATCTGGTCAATCTTCGGCGGCGTGCGCGTCATCATCGTATCCGCATTAGCGAGAACACGCGCGATGTGCTGCTGGTTCGTCTTGTCTGTGATCTCGTTCAGGTTTGCCAGCAGCTTCCGCGCGTCGCCGGTAATGTTGTCCATGTCCACATGCGCCGCATCAAGCGTCACATGCGCGGAATCGGCCACAGCCATAATCTTGCGTTGGGCGTCATCCACGCTGATCGTTTCCTGTGAAGTAACCACGCTGCCCGCCGGCAGGCGTGGTGCATCGTTCGATCCGGTGGTGATCGAAACCACAGGATTGGTCACCAGGGTGACCGATTCGAGCCGGGCGATGGAATTGGCATTCATTGGAGTGCCCTGCTTCACGTCGAACAGAATTTCAATGCGCGTGGGGTCCTGCGGGTCTGGATGAACTGCCGTCACTGTGCCCACTGTGATTCCCCCGAACAGAACATCTGCCCCCGGCTCCAGCCCGCCTGCATACCGCAGGTATGTCTTGAAGGAAACGCGCGCACCTTTAATTTGAGCGGTGCTCACCTTGTAGACCGTGATCAGAAGGATTGCCGCACACAAGATCACGAAGGCTCCGACTTTGGCTTCGGTTTTCATCGATCCACTCCTGTCAATCCCGCCATCCGGAGAAGGTGATCTCGAGCGCCCGCGCTTTCCGTAATGGGGTCGGCAACCCGGTCAAGAAACTGACGTATGCGCGGTTGGGTGCTTGCTTTGAACGCTTCCTTGCTTTCCACCGCGATGAGCGAGCCGCGGTACAGCATCGCAATCCGATCGGCGATCTTAAATGCACTTGCCAGTTCATGCGACACCACCACGATCGTCATATGAAACGCGTGTTTGAGGAACAGGATCAGGTCATCCAGTCCGGAGGCGACGATCGGATCCAGTCCCGCCGACGGCTCGTCGAAGATCAGGATATCCGGATCGAGCGCCGTCGCGCGGGCAACCGCCGCGCGCTTTTTCATGCCGCCCGAAAGTTCCTGCGGCATCTGGTCTATCACTTCGCCCAGGCCCACGGCCGCCAGCTTCATATAGGTCATGATTTCAATGACCGAATCGGATAGCGTGGTCAGTTCGTGAAGAGGAAGACCGACATTCTCCCTGATCGACATCGAATTGAACAGGGCAGCCTCCTGGAATGCCACCCCCATCGTGGACCGGATCGCCCTCAATTCCTTCCGGGAGCAGCAATTGATGTCCACTCCCCGCACCCGGACAGTGCCTGACTTTGGCCGCTCAAGCCCGATGATGTGACGCATCATCGTTGTCTTCCCTGAGCCGCTGCCCCCCAGCAAGACCATGATCTCTCCCCGTTCGATGTGCAGGCTCACACCATCCAGCACGCGGTTGGATCCATATTCGACCGTCAAGCCATCGACCGATATCATCACGTCTGCCATGGACTAGTCCTTACGTACCAGGTAAAAAATCGCCGTAAAGAATACGTCCGCCAGGATCACCAGAGATATCGACCTCACCACAGCGGTTGTGGTTGACCGTCCCACGGCCTCCGGTCCCCCTCGCACCCTGAAACCCTCCATGCAGCCAACGTTCACAATGATGATTGCGAAGACCACGCTCTTCAGCAGCCCGGTGAATATATCGCGCATATCGATCGAGTTGAAGATGTAACGCAGATACATTGACAGCGTAATCTTCGTGCTGATGTACATAAAGCCGGCACCCGCCAGGATGCCGGCGGTGTTACTCACGATCGTCAGGCATGGGATCACGATGCATGCCGCGATGTACTTCGGGGTCAGCACCATTTCTATTGGATCAAGGGCCATGGTCCTGAGCGCGTCGATCTCGCTCGTCACCACCATGGTTCCGATTTCGGCGGAGAATGCCGACCCCGACCGGCCGCACACGATCAGGGCCGTCAGAAGCGGTCCCAGTTCGCGCGTGAACCCGATGGCCACAACGTCCATCACATACTGCAGCGCTCCAAACTTCCGTAGTTCCGATCCGGTTTGCATTGCCAGAATGAATCCTGCGCAAACTGACATGATTGCCACGATTGGCACGCCCTCTACGCCAATCGCCGCCATCTGGCGTATCGCCGCGCGCCATCGGCCGCGCTTACCCAGCACCGGCAGCGCGCTGGGCGATGCGCGCAGGCCCGACCACATCTGCATCGTGAGCCCGCCCACGTAGGCAAGACCGTTGATCACTCCCGCTCCGATCGCTTCCAGCACATTCATCGGATTGGCTCCTGCCCTTCGATGTCGAAGAGCCGATCGAGATGCGTGATTTCGAGAAGATATCGGGGCTGATCCTGGATTGCGTTGAGGACGAGCCGCGTGCCCTGCTTGCGTGCCTTGCCCGCAGCCTCCAAAAGCGTGGCCAGCCCGGAAGTATCGATATAGGAAACCCCGGACAGGTCCACCGAGAGTTTTGTCGGCCCCTTACGCAAGGCATTCGCCAGTGTTGAACTCATCTCGCCCGAATTCTCGACGGTGATCCGGCCGTGAATCGCAATGCCGGCACCTTTCCCCGCACCTTCTCCAGCGTTATCGATCTCGCCAGGCATTTCGCGCGCGTTACCTCAGCGGAGTCTTTCGCCGAGCCCGTGCACGGGTATGCCACATGCCCGGCAAAGAATCCATTGGATCTGAAGCAATGCAAAGGCCACCACTAAGTTATTGAAGAGATTGGAGTGCAGGCGGTCCGAGAACTGTTGCTCTTCGCGAATTCGTGAGAATTCCGCGAGAGCGAAGCCGCGCCTGGCTCGGCTTTTCACCTGATCCGAATCGCCGACTACCACTGAACGCCAAGCCGGAAAGAGTCCAGGAGGTTTCGGAGCAACTCCTACGTCTGGCCATTGGCGATGGAGAAGTCGAGGTGTTTCAAGGCGGTGTCGGCCGGGAATTGTGCAGAGCATCAGTAAGGATGGGCGTGGACCTCATCGCAGTGGGTGTAGAGCAACATACAGCGCTTGGCGAATTTCTCTTTGGTCATAACCTCCTGGAAATCATGGCAGGCGCGCCGTGCCCTGTATTGACGATTCGACAATGGAAGTGACGCCATTTCACGCGTACTTCGCGAAATCACGAGAGAACCGCGAATTTACGATGTGTTCTACCCATTGTTTTGAGTCGCTTAGCGATTGGCGATAAAGTGCTTTGAAGGTGTTCGGGGACAAGAACGCCTGGAATTGTGCGGCCATGGACAGGATGATCCAGGGTGTTCGTCGCCAGGTTCTTGCCTGGCGGAGTCGCTCTGGCTGAGTGTCATCGAAGATTCAAACCGCAGATAGTTGTCGGCCCTGTCGATTCGAGAGGAGTTCGATGGTCGTGACTTCAGTATGCATCGGACACCACGTAACCGGAATCAAGGTGGGTGCGAAGAACGTGCGCCGTCACTTTCCCAAGGGCGTTACGGAGATTGAGTTGCAACTCGACCACTTGTGCATCCAGTGCGGACTGGCTCCTGATTTTTGGCGGGATCAGCCCGAAATCCGCGATTCAAGATTGTGCATCTGGCTAGAAGCGAAACAGCGCAACGAACAAGCGAATGCGACGGCGCCTCTGGCGATGATCCGGTCGGGCAAGAACTGCTTCACCCTTGGTCTTGTGAGAAAAAAGGGCGCGAAGCAAACCCCATTCGAAACGGGATATCTTCATGAGAATTTACATGACGACTTCTGAGCTGGAGACACGCGCGGAGAGAGCATTGACTGAGACGCTCGGGCGGATGTCCGGAGTCGACGTCAAGGAAATGCGACGCGCATGTGCGAGAAGCGACCGGCCCAGCGGAATCCTCGTGCGCATAAACGTGCTCGGTCACAGCCACACTCTGGCTTGCACTGTGGAGCGCGATGGAGATCCTGTCCACATCCACGCTGCGCTGCGCGATTCCTTCAACGGTGCCCCTAATCTCACCGAAAGTGCAACAACGGTCATCATCGCGCCTTATCTTTTGCCTGAGGCACAGACAACCTGCAAAGACGCTAACGCAGGCTTCCTCGACCTTGAGGGCAATGCTCGCCTCTCGGTCGGCGAACTCTTTATCGCCGAACATTCGTTTCCAAACCGTGTTATCGCTTGTGCCGCTGCTATATCGCCGAGAGATGGCAGAACCAGGAGCGTTCCGCGCCTGCGCGCCAAACAGAGATTCAGAAACCTGAGCAACTCTCACGGTGGAAACGACACCGAGATTCTGGAAGGAAAGCCCTCCCAGGAACTCCTCATTTCAGGAGGCGAAGCAACTGCCGTAGACGTTCAGCCTGGCAAAGAGCTGAACCAGCGAGGTGTTTCATGAACGAACCAACATCTTCACCAGAAAAACCCAATCGCAACGACGACAAAAAGCGCGCAGAACAGCGGCGGCGGCTTCATTTCAGCTTTACCTATTTGATCACAAGCCTGCTTACGCTCTGGCTGTTTCAGGTCCTCTTCTTCGCGAACGTGGCCAAACAGTCTGAAATCCCGTACAGTGACTTCAAAACAAAGCTGGCCGGCGGTCAAATCGTGAACGTCACCATCGGCGAAAGAAGCATCACGGGTGAGATGAAGAATCCCAACGCGGACAAGTCTGTGCCGGTCGTCCCGTTCAGCACCATACCTTCGCCCACCGGCGACCCCAACTTAATTGCACAATTGCAAAGCGCAAATGTCACCTTCGGCTTCGAACGGCCACCCAACCCCCTCACTGGCGCTTTGCTGCAGTATGTTCTGCCGCTCTTGCTGCTGGGCGGCTTCTGGTACGTGGTCTATCGCCGGGCTGGTGATTCCGGCGGCGCCGGCTTCGGCGGCGTATTTGGAGTGGGCAAGAGCAAGGCGATCGAGGTTAAGCCCGAGGATGTAACGGTCACTTTCAACGATGTTGGAGGGGCAGACGAGGCCATCGCTGAGCTCCAGGAAATCATTCAGTTTCTGAAAGCACCAAAGGACTTCACTCAGCTCGGCGGCCGCATCCCGAAGGGTGTGCTCCTCGTGGGCCCTCCCGGAACCGGCAAGACGCTACTGGCTAAAGCGACGGCAGGCGAAGCCGGGGTCCCGTTCTTCGAGACAAGCGGCTCCGAGTTCGTGGAGATGTTCGTAGGCGTGGGCGCCGCACGCGTGCGCGACTTGTTCGATCAGGCGCGCAAAGCGGCTCCCGCGATTATCTTTATCGATGAGATCGACGCCATTGGTCAGAGCCGTGGAAGCGTAGCACGCATCGGAGGCAATGACGAGCGCGAACAGACTCTCAACCAGTTGCTGGCCGAGATTGACGGCTTCAAATCTGACGCCTCAGCGCCGGTGATTATCATGGCCGCCACCAATCGCCCCGAAGTCCTCGATCCGGCACTGATGCGAGCGGGGCGGTTCGATCGCCAGATCGCCATTGGCAATCCGGATCTTCTT
>CAVWUC010000004.1:0-1082684 GCA_963758105.1 uncultured Acidobacteriaceae bacterium
GCAGCACGGCGGTCTTGCCGGTCTGGCGGTCGCCGATGATCAGCTCGCGCTGGCCGCGGCCGATCGGAATCATCGCGTCAATGGCCTTCAGCCCGGTGGCCATGGGCTCGCGCACCGGCTGCCGGTCGATGATCCCGGGCGCCAGCCGCTCAATGGGCAGCGTCTCCGTGGTGGCGATCGGTCCCTTGTCGTCGATGGGCTGTCCGAGCGCATTGACCACGCGGCCGATCATGGCCTCGCCCACCGGAACGCTGAGAATGCGGCCGGTGCGCTTGACCTCGTTGCCCTCGCTCAACTCGGTGTAGTCGCCGAGAACCACGGCGCCCACCTGGTCCTCTTCCAGACTTAGGGCCAGCCCGGAGATACCGTGCGGGAAGCTGAGCAGCTCGCCGGCCATCACCTTGTCGAGGCCGTGCAGGCGGGCAATGCCGTCGCCGAGCGACGTAATCGTGCCGACTTCGTCCACCTGGACCTTGGAGTCGTAGTTCGCGATCTGCTCGCGAAGGAGTTGCGTAATCTCGTCTGCCTTGATCTGAGCCATTTCTTTCCCTTTAAGCTGTCAGTTGACAGCTAACAGCTTACAGTTGTCAGTGAACAGCTAATAGGAAACTGTTCAATACCGACCACCCTACGCCGATCTTTCATCCCTCATCCAGAACACCAATCAATCGCCAAATCGTATCTGCCAACTGTTAGCTGTCAGCTGCCAACTGTTAGCTGCTCTTTCAGCCGCTCCAGCCGTCCGCGCACCGAGCCGTCGTAGACGGTCGATCCGATGCGCACCACCGTGCCGCCCAGGATCGAAGCGTCCTGCTTGAAGCTCGCCTCCACGCGCGCTCCCGCCAGCTTGCCGACCCCCGCCAGCAGCGCCTCGCGCTCTTCCGCGCTCAGTGCGCGCGCCGTCACGATCTCCGCCTGGCGAATCCCCGACTGCTCCTGCAGCAGCCGCCCATACGCCGCCGCCACTTCGCCCACCGCGTCGATGCGCCCGTTGTCGATCAACACCGCCAGCAGGTTGCGCACCTCCTTCTGCAGGCCCAGCTTCGCGTTCAGTTTGTCCAGGATCTCCACCTTCCGCGCGGCCGGGATCACCGGATTCACAAAGAACGTGCGCAGCTCCGCGCTCTCATTCCATGTAGCCAGAAAGTCGTTGAACTGGCCCGCGATTGCAGCAGTGTCTAGCTTGGCGGCCGTCACCACCTCAAGAAAAGCGCTGGCGTAGCGGGCTACGAAGGCTGCCATCAGTTCTGCCCTCCCCGGTTGGCGCCGTTCCGGGTCACATCGCGCACAAACTCGGCAATCAGTGCCTGGTCAGCCTCCGGCGTCAGCTTGAGCTGCTTGGCCGCATGCTCGATCGCCAACTCAGCGGCAAAGCTGCGCAGTCCGCGCCGCGCCTGGGCGGCGGCGGAGCTGATCTCCTGCTCGGCACCGGCCACGATGCGGGTTTTCTCTTCCTCCATCTGGGCCTTCACGCGCACTTCGTCGCGCGCGATCTCCTGCTCCACCTCGGCGCGATATTTGGCAATCTCCTCGTCCAGGCTGGCCAACCGGGCTTCGACCGCGCTCAACCGCGATCGGGCGTCCTCGGTCTCACGGCGGGCCGTTTCAAGATGATGGCGCAGCGTCTGCGAGCGCTTGTGGATGATCCTGGGGAAGACGCGCGCCAGGGGAATGCCGATGAGCAGCGCCAGGATGAGGAAGTTGATCCCCACAAAGATCTGCGAGGTGGTCTCCAGATTCATATGCAGGGCGCGGGCAATGGAATGGACGGCCGGCGCGTGCAGGTAGACGTCCAACTCGTCCTGCTCCGTCTTGGCCGCTTTCCGGAATGGGTCGGCTGTGCCGGTCTGGGCAGCTGCCGCCGGCTCCTGGGCGCGCAACGCGCAGGGAGCCGCGGTCAGCCCGGCAACCAGTCCCATGAAGATCGCAAAACACAGAACTCGGCGGAAAAAACGCTCCTGAACGCTCGAATCTCTCACCGGGAACCCCCGGCAGCCGCGGGCAAAACCACGCGGACCACCTGCTTGGCCAAATCCCCGGCCGCAACCTGAATCGACTGCCGTGCGGCCGCGATCTCGGCCTCCAGTTCGGCCTTGGCCTGCACCACCTTGAGCGCGGCAACCTTGCGGGCGGCCTCCAGGGCGGCCTCACGCTCGGCGTTCCGCTGCTTCAGACGCTGTTCGCGAGCCTGGTAAAGCTCGGCGCGCGCCTGGCGAAGCCGGGCGGCATACTCGGCCATCCTGGCCTCGGCCTGGGCAACGGCCTTATGCGCGTCTTCCAGAGCGCCCTCGGTGCGGGCCCGGCGCTGCATCAGGGCTGAGGTCAACGGCCCCTGCACCAGAAACTGGTAGGCGATCACCAGAACGGTAAACAGCAGCGCGGTCGGGATCGCTCCAGCCAGGTACGCCTCGACTTGTCGAATGGTTTCTTGCATGGTTCCGCTGCTTCGTTCAGGCCGTCAAAATGGGCTTTTTCTCAGGTGGACCTTCTTTGTTTCTAACAGGCGAACTCCGGCAAGTCAACGCAGAGAGGGCCAATTCCGGAGGGTGCTGTGACTGCTGTCACGAAGCGGGAAGATGGCTCAAAAAAGGACTTGATTTCGCTTCGAACTGGCCTACACTATGAATACCACCTAGACCCGGACCAGGGTCCAGCGGGCGGCCGGTTAGGGGAAGTCCTTCCACTCCCTTAGTCGGCGGCCCGCTTCTTAGTTTTCAGGGTCATTCCTTCAATTTTGGAGTGATTCTCGTCCTTCGCGCCGGCATTTCTCCGCCTCGCCGCACAGGGGCCGGGCGCATCAGCCTGCGCCCGTTGGCCCGCTACGGAGGGGTTCCCGCCTATTCCGACTTAGTGATAAACGCTGTCAGATCATCCTTGAGCTTGTGCAGGGCGTCCACGTTCAGATAAATCATGTGCCCCGAGGGGTAATAGCCGAACTGCACGTTGCCGCGCAGCGACGGTTCCAGGTCCATGTGGTCAAGATCGTGCTCGGTGATATAGAACGGCGTGGCCAGGTCGAAGTAGCCGTTAGCGGAAAATACGTGCAGGTGCGGGTTCTTGCGGATGGCGTCGGCCAGGTCCGCGGCCACGTCCGGCTCCGCCTCCTCGCCCCTGGTGCCAAAACCACTGCCGCCGAGGGGCCTATGGTGGAAGTCCCACTGCACGATGTTGTACGCCGTAGCCCGATACTCGTCGGTGCTCTCGTACTTCAGCTCCTTTTCCAGATAGTCGTGGATGGCCGCGACAAACGCGCCGGCAATCCCGGTATCGGAGGGGTCGAAGCTGGGGGATTCGCCGGCGGCGTCCAGGTCGGTGCCTTCAAAGCGCATGTCGTACCGGCCCAGGATCTCGCGATCGTCGCGGAGCACTTCCTTGCGGAACCGGGTCGGCGAGATGCGCAGGTTGCACTCCTTCACGTAGTCCACGCTGAGGCCGGTGAAATGGCTCACCTGCTTGGCCACGGTATCCAGCTCCGCCGCCGAAAGATTATCGCCCTGAAAGAGCGCGTGGGCATAGGCTCCGCCGGCAAACTCGCGCGCCTGTTGCACCCAGTCGGCCAGGCTCCCCGGCTTGTTGGGAATCTTGTTGAAGTACCAGGCCGCCGCCGCGTAGCTGGGCAGGTTGCCGATGTAGAGAATGTCGTAGCCCGGCGAGCGGATGCCGTAGTTCAGGATCGACGAGATCAGCACCACGCCGTTCAGCTGCACGCCGTCGGAGCCCAGCATGTCCGCCAGCGCAGCCGAGCGCGTCGTCCCGTAGGACTCGCCGATCAGGAACTTCGGCGAGTTCCAGCGCTGGTTCACCGTGATGTAGCGCACGATGAAGCGGTCGAAGGCGCGCAGATCCGGATCCGTCCCCGTCAGTTCCTTCGCGGTTCCCTTGCCCACGGCCCGCGAATAGCCGGTCAGCGGCGCGTCGATAAACACCAGGTCGGTCTTGTCCAGCAGCGAATACTGGTTGGGAACCAGCTTGAAAGGCGGGCCGGCGGTCGCCTTGGGGCTATCCGTCTCGATGCGCACCGGCGAAAACGAGCCCATGTGCAGCCACAAGGTAGACGATCCGGGTCCGCCGTTATACAGAAAGCTCACCGGCCGCGTCGTCGCGTCGGCGTCATCCAGCGTGTAGGCCACATAAAAGATGCTGCCGTAGGGCTTGTCGTCCTCATCGCGGATCAGCAGCGTCCCGGCCGTCGCCGTATACTTCAGCGTCTTGCCGTCGAGCGTCAGCTCGTGGTGCGTGGGCACGGCCTTCTCCGGCGGAATCGGAGCCGTGGCCGCTTCCCCGTGTTCGCTTGGTTGACGCGTCTCGCCGCTCGGCGCGGCTTGCTGGCCGGGAGTGCGGGTTTGCGACTCCTGAGCCGGCAGGGCGGCACTCAGAAGCAGGCAGGTCAGGATAGCGAGCAAATAGGCGCCGGGACGATGGACAGCTTTCATGTACAACAACCCTCCTCAACGGATGTTCCGATCATCCTAGCACCGGATTCCGCCCGTGCGGAGATTCTTGCTAATTGTTATTCAGCCAATACGGTCATTTTCCCGGTGTGCTGCGCTTCTCGCCTGCGCCGCGGCCCCGAGCCATGCCTTACGGCCCGCCCCCGACCGCGGCCTTGTCCACCGTCAACAGCCCCTGCGCCCGCAGCCAGTTCTCCAGCAAATTCGGCCACAGGTCCAGCTCCGGATCCCCCTTGCCGAGGCCGGAGCCGTGCGCGCCGTTGGCGAAGATGTGGAGTTCGGAGGGAACGCCGGCCTTCACCAGCGCGTCGTAAAACCGCAGCGTCTGCTCCACCGGAACCGCCTGGTCGTTGAAGGTGTGGTACATGAAGGTGGGGGGCGTGTCTTTGGTGACGTAGAGGTCCGGCGAGTAGGCCTTGCGCATCGCCTCGCACTGGTCCATCACGTTGAACAACTTGCAGTACGTCAGGTGCGAGGTGTCCTCGCTAAACGCCCCGATCCAGGGGTAGCCGAGCACCAAATAATCCGGGCGGCTGGAGACGCGGTCGATGGGGTCGTCGGCATCCGGGCTGCCGGGCACAAACTGGGTTCCGGCCAGCGCCGCCAGGTGGCCACCGGCCGAAAACCCAATCACTACAATGCGATCCGGGGCAATCTGGTAGTCGCGCGCGCGCGCCCGCACCAGCTCAATCGCGCGGCGCGCGTCCAGAAGGGGCACCGGCAGCAGGTAACCGTGCGAGGAGAGCCGGTAGCTGAGGATAAAGGCGCGGAAGCCGCGAACCGTGAACCAGTCGGCAACCTGCCGTCCCTCCAGATTGCCGGCCAGCCCGCTGTAGCCTCCGCCGGGAAAGATAATCACCGCCGAGCCGTTGGCCGTCCCCTTTTGCGGATCAAAGATCGTCAGCGCCGGGATGTCGTAGCATCCCGTACCCTTAGCCCCGGGCGCATCTCCGGGCCAGAGCCGGATGGTCTGAATGCCCAGAAATGCATTGTCGTCGCCGGGGGTTGCGCATGAGGGCGCCGGCGCCTGCGCCACTGCCGCCCCGCCCGCCAGCCATGCCACGGACAAGATCACGAGAAACCGCTTCATTTGGGGTCCCCCCGCATTCGCGAGGATTATATGTCAGGGGACAGTGGTCAGTGGTCAGTGATCAGTGATCAGTGGTCAGTGATCGGTGGTCAGTGATCGGTGGTCAGCGGAGAGTGGACAGTGGACGGTGCGCGGGGTGCAAAACCCGGCTTGGGAAAGTGTATGTATAGATACACTCAGTTTTGCCCAGTTTGGACAAGATGGGTTTTTTGAGGCCTGTTTTTGCGCTCTCAAGACAAAACGACGACCCGGGAGTGGAGAAAAAGCGCGATCTCTTTGAAAATAAGGCAATTTTGGCGTGAATTAAATTTGCAATAAGCCTTTTGATCTGTATGGATTGCGAAAATCCGCGCCGCGAAATGCGGCGAAAGATCGGACATTTTTCTCTTTTGAAAAACGACGGCCCAGAGGTGGAGGTTTTCAAAAGATGATGAGGATTAACAAAAGATGATGAGGATTAACAGCTTCCTGCCCTGTTCGCCGACCCGCAGGCCGCGCTCTCATTGAAACTCACACCGTTATATCTTTTGTGGTATATTGAAAATGACTTGGACTGTCGAAACCCTGAACAAGATTGTGGATGCGGAAGTGGAATCACTGCCCGCAGACATGAGGGCGCGGCTTGCGCATATTGCAAAGCTGATCGAGGAAATGGGGCTCGAACGCGTGGGCGAGCCGCATATAAAGCATCTTGACGGTCCTGTGTGGGAGATGCGGCTCAGAGGAAGAAGCGGTATCTCGCGGGCTCTTTATGTTGTGGCGACAGGCCGGCGAGCTGTGATTGTGCGAGTTTTTGTGAAAAAGACGCAGAAGACGCCGCGGCACGAAATAGACCTGGCACTTTCCCGCGCAAAGGCTATACTCTGAGGAGCAAAATCGATGGCGCGCATCACTGAGGTGCACAAGAGATGGATGAAGGAGCCTAAATACCGCAAGGCATACGAGGCTCTTGAAGACGAATTTGCGGTGGCGAAGGCTGTTATCGCCGCCCGCAACCGCGCCGGCCTCACGCAGATGGAGCTTGCCCGCAAGATGGGAACGACACAGCCAGTCGTGGCCAGGATGGAAGGCGGGCGGATACAACCGTCACTGCGAACCCTTCAACGGCTGGCACAGGCGACCGGTTCGAGGCTCACGATTCGGTTCGAGCCTGGCCACGCAGAGCCTACAGCGGGTTAATTGCGAGTCGGCCGAAACTGAGCATCGGACGCAACGGATACATCAACCTTGACGCACTGCTCATCCATCAAAGTCAAGCGTTGGCGCGTTGGTGACTTCTAGCAGCCCGCGCATAGCCGGTAGCTTCTGGCTTCTAGCTTCTGGCCTGGTTCCCGGCAGGGACTAGGGGCAGCTTCTAGCTGCTAGCTTCTAGCTTCCAGCTTCTGGCCCGGTTCCCGGCTGGGAATAGGGAATCGTTACGTCCTGTTTGTGGGAGCGGGGTTGGCGAAAGGGAGTTGGGGCGGGTGGGTTGAGGGATACTGGGGCGTTTTTTGTTATTGATCTGGTCAGCGGTCCGTGGTTTTCCCCCTTCCGGCGATACAATGGCTCGGTATGCGGAGCGTTCACTATTTTCCTCGGTACTCGCAACGGGAAAACGCGGTTACCAACAACACTCTTCTTCTATTGCTACGACTGGTGGAAGCGAGTCGAACGAAATTCGAAGAGTTCGTCACGCGTTTGGCTGGCGATGCGGATTTGGAATTCTCACCACAGTGGTTACGCATAGGCCAGCAGCGGACTACACGCGGAAGCATTGTTGATGGCTATATCGCTCAAGATAGCTTTAAGATCGCAGTTGAAACCAAACTTACGCCACTGTTTTCCGTCGGGCAACTTGAGCGCCATCTGACGATTTTCTCGCGGGAAGACAACCGTCTCCTTTTGCTCTTGGCTCCGACTCTGCCTTTTGAGAACGAGGAGCTAATAGAATTCTGTGACCACGCGCAGCAGAAGCGTGTGAGTATCTTGATCACAACCTTCGAACGCATTATCGAAGTGATGCGAGCAGTCCTTTCGCCGAATGATGAGGAGATGAATGCCCTCGTGGACGATTTCGAGGCCTTCTGCGATGAATCGGAACTGCTCCCAAACGACCGATTCATGTTGTTTACGCCCCCGTGCAGGTCATCCTATCCAGACAACGAACTCCTCCACCTTTACTACTGCCCGTCGGATCGACCATTTAGGAGAGCGCAATTTCTAGGCATATACGCCAATAGGAATGTCCGCGCCATAGGCAAAATTGCCAAGGTCGCAGACTGTGAGATCGATCTCGCGGCATCGGATGTAAAGGTCCTGCATAACGTTCCGCTTGATGCCACCGAGAAATCTCGGGTGATCGAGGCGGCGCGTCTTGCGCCGACTCACGAGTGGGATATAACTACCGGACACAGGTTCTACCTCTGCGATGAGTGGCAAACTACGAATTACCGCAAGACCAGCCCGGGCGGGATACAGGGAGCACGGATGCTCGACCTTCGGAAAGCCTTCCAGCAAGGATTGCCGACAACGCTGTCCGAAATCGCCCATGGTCTCACGCGAGCCACCTGGATATAGAAGGCGTTTGGGCTCGCCCGATCAGCATTCGGGTTCCATGTGGCCGACCTTCAGCCAAAGTTCAACCCACAAGGTAGTTCGGTACCGGCAAGTCGGCCAGCGTCCGGGTTTCCTGTTACCTGTCGGCCCCTTGCGATCCCCGGCCGGATCGGCGTTTCTCAATATTTATCCTTGCGATCTTAGATTTTCTTGCTGGGCGTGAAGAATGTCGCATTTCAGCTCAGACCAAAATAGTGCTTCAAGTATTCTGTCAGAATTGACTGACCCACCGAAGCTGCCATTTTCACGCCCCCGCTTAGCACCTTTGGAGCAGTCTTCTCGATCCAACCTTTCACCGTAGGACCCATTTGATCCTTGTCTTCGCTTACAGCAGTAGCGAGCGAGCCTACGTCAGATTGCGACACGCCTGAATTGCAAAGAACTTTTTGCAATTGTCCCCAATCTCCGGCGGCGATTTGCTGCTCGTGAATTGTCATACTTGACTGGCCTGTTGATACAAAAACATCTCCGTTGAATATCTGCTGAGTTACATACCGTTCGATCTTGTCTTCCGATTGGGGCGTTATGTGTTTCAGGTCCTCGTCGCGCTTTCCCACTTCGGACTGGATTTCCAATGCAACATTCAATACCCGATTGCGGACCGTATCGAGCAGTTCGACGAGCGTCGGTTTTGGTATCTCTTGGTACGCAACGACCAGAGACATCTGTTGACCGGCAAACGGTATTCGATTCTGGTAGTAAAGAACCATATTCGGAGGCCAGTGCATGGTGATCTGACCATCCGTCGTCGCGGTTTTCACCAGGTCCTCATAGGTGGCAATTGCCTGAGCGAGATGAACCTGTGTTGCGAACCGATGATGATTCTTTTCAAGGGCTGCCGGAGGGATGGGAAGGGTGGCCTGCGATCCACCCCATCCGGAGAAGTGTCCTGTGGCAGTGGCTGAAACTACTCGATAGTCTGGAAGTTCATCGTCGTCGCCGTAGCCGCTCAGCTCCTTGTTGGCCCACGTCTTGAGCCGGTCATTTTTGATCTGGTGGGCAAGGACGACGCACTTCCTGAGCAGCACAGTAATCGATTGACCTGTGTTGGTGGCAAGTTCGATGATGTCGTCAAGTAGCATTTTCTTAAGTTTACTTCGTAGCGATCACTACCGAAAAGTCGGCAAGTGGGAAGCGTTCGGCGAGGGTTGAACGCGGCTTTGCCGCGCGGATTGTTTTTCGGGATGGGTGGGTTGGTGATTGCGGGGGTTGAAACCCCCGCCTCCCTCCGTTTCGGGCTTCCTCCGAACCTGCCTTTGCGGACCCTGCCTTTGCGGACCCTGCCTTTGCTGAAAGCTGCGGAAGGATGGGGCACCCGGCCCACTCATCGCGGTGAAGCTGCGATGAATGGGGCACAGCGTATCGTCTTTTCCGATGAGGGCAGTGAAAAACCCGATGAGTGGGACACCTGCCCTGGGTTGGCATTCAGAGCCAGATGGCGGCATGGCCTGAGCAGCCGTGCGCGGCCTGCGCGGTGAGGATCTCAGCCAACTGGAAGCCGTGGCGGGCAAAGTAGAAGGCCGCGCCGTGGACGCGCTCCTGCAAGACTCCGCCGGGATAGAGGGCCTGGCAGATGGCCTGGGCGTGGCGGGCGAGCGAGTCCTGCTTTTGCAACTGGAAGCTGGCCGCGAGACGCCTGAGCCGGTTCATCTGGTAGCGCATCTTGGCGGCGGAGGTCTCCGCCGACCGGCCCAGCCCGGCATCGAGCGAGCGCATCCAGGCGAGCAGCGGGTCAAGCTCCGCGTCAAGAGCATTGCCTGCGGCCGCCAGCTTGCGCTTGCCCTCGACCGGCATGGCGCGCGCCGCGAGCAACTGCGCGAGCGAGTCCTGATTCCCGGCGAAAATTCTGTCGAGCCCCAGTTCGTGGCGGCGCAGCAGGTCGGCAATTGGCAGCTCGATGAGCGTGGCGGAAAAGCGGGGAGCGGCCGGCGTCCGGCGCGCCAGAATCCGGTCATAGAGGACCGCGGACTGGGCAAAGTAAGCAATCTCCGCCGGGCCGGCGACGATCAATGAGGTTCCCAGGAGAAAATCCTGAAAGACGGGCCGGAGCAGCGCCGCGGGCGAGATGCGCTCCGGCTCGGCGCGGAGAATTGCGAGCAAATCCGCGGTTGAATAGCTGGTGCGCCCCGCCTGCCAAAGGCCATGGGGCTCGCCGGGGCCGGGGGCGGTGCGCTTGAGCGCCAGCCGGACACCGGAGCTGTCGTCGATGAGGAAGAGCAGGCTGGAGTGCGGCGTAACCGCAACCTGGGCGTGGTAACCGGCGGCCTGGAGGGCGCGATTGCGGCCCAGCAGGGCGGCGTGGAGCTCGCCGGCGCGCTCCAGGGCGGCGCGCAGGACGGGAGCGCCCAGGCGATGGAAGTCGCGGCCGGAGGCGTCGAGGATGAGCAGCCCCTGCGCGGCAAACGCCTTGCGGTAGAAATGGGCAAAGGCCTGGCTGAAGGTGCGCCCGGGCTGGTAAGCCTCGGCCAGCGCGTCCATGGCATCGGATGCGCCCAGCAGCTCCCAGGCCTGTTCAAGGAGCGGGGTAATGGCCTCGTCCAGGACCAGGCCGCCCACCGGCCGCGGGGCTTCGGGCGCCTGAGCCCGCGCGGGCGTATACACCAGCCTGCGCAGAGCGCGCCTGTCGGGAAAAGCCACGTGGTTGATCTCCGCGAAGTCGTGGTCCTCGCCGGCCAGCCAAAAGATGGCCGCGTGGGGACGGCCCGCAGCGGTAGCCTGGCGCGCATGAGCCACGGCGGTTGCGGCCTTGAGCGGCGTGAATAAGGGACCGCCGAAGAGGCCGATCTGCTGGCCGGTGACGACGGCGCCGGCTCCGTTGCGGAGAGCTTGGAGAGACTGCGCGACGGCGCTGGAAACGTCGGCAGGATTCTGCCCGGCGAGCAGGCGGACCAGCTCAGGCCAGTGCGCGGGCAGGGGCGGACGCGCCTGCCAGCCACCCTCCGGCGACGGCGCATAAAATCCGCGCGCCCCGGCATGGCCGGCGCAGTAGTCCAGAAACAGCCGGCTCAGCCCCGGCACCTGGGTCATGGGATAGCAGTCCGCGTTGGGCAACGTATTCCCTTCCGGTTACGCACTTCCGGCTGGTTTGGCACGGGAGGAGCCTGGGGCGCTGAATGACAACAAAATTCGGCTCAGTTAAGGATGCCACGGCGGGCGGAATCGATGCACGGCCACAGCCTCGGCAGCCGGGCGCGCCGGCCGCGGTGGGTATACTTCTTCTGACTGCAACTCTGAGGAGAGTGATCCCCATGCCCGCAAAAGCGAAGGCGGCCAAGGCCGCAGGATCCCCCGGCGCAAAACCCGCGAAAGCGCAAAAAACGCGAGCCGCAAAGACCAAAAAATTTGGCGAGACGGGCGGCGACGCCGAGAAGGCGGTGCTGATTGCCTCCAAGGTGGTCTATGAGGGACCGCTGTTTCGCGTGCTGCACGACAAGATCATCGAGCCGGGCGGCAAGCGCGGTGAGCGCGACGTGATCCGGCACAACGGCAGCGTGGTCATCCTCGCCCTGGACCGCTCGAAAAACAAGAGGAACCCCTGGATCGTGGTCGAGCGCCAGTACCGACACGCGGCCAACCAGTTTTTGTGGGAGCTGCCGGCGGGCAAACTGGAGCCCGGCGAGGAGGCGCTGGCGGGCGCCATCCGCGAGCTGGAAGAGGAGACCGGCTACCGGGCCAAGAAGTGGAAGCCGCTGGTGGTCTACTACGCCAGCCCCGGCTTTCTGGGCGAGTCCATGCAGGTGTTCGTGGCCGAGGGGCTGGTTCCGGGCGAAGCCCACCCCGAGGACGACGAGCAGATCGAGCTCCGCCTGGTGAAACTCTCCGATCTGCTGAAGATGATCGACAAGGGCGCCATTCTCGACGGCAAGACCCTATGCAGCGTGTTGCTCTACGCGCGCCAGGCCGCCGCCAAACGCAGGAAGTAGCAACTTCACCCCGGCGCTCATTTCGTAACCTTTTTCTTATCGAAGGATAAATCTATCGCAGGAATGAATCTCCAGAGCCGGTTGCATAAATCCCCTGGCACGATCAAGAAGCATCCCTCAAGGGTTAAAGCCCCTGATTTTATGCTCCTTTTACGGCACGCGACCCACCCACTGGGTGGGTTCCCCGGCCGTGCCCTTTCACGGCGCTATTGATGCAACCAGTTCTAACCCTATGAATCGGCAGGGGGAAATCTACCCCTGCTCCCGCTGCCGCCGGTCTGCTTCGTCTTCCCGTCTCACTTTTTGAATTTTTCTCGCGCCGCCTAAATCAACCTTTCTCCGTTTCCGCGCGTCTTAACTTTTGTCGGCGCTCGATAATCCTCGTCGCCGTACACCCAACTGACACAAGGAAGGCAGAAGCCTGTGGCTCAGTACAAAGGAAAGGTCAAGTGGTTCAACAACGCCAAGGGCTACGGATTCATTGGGCGTGAAGACGGGCCGGATGTATTCGTCCATTACTCGGCAATTCAGCTGGACGGGTATAAAACGCTCAAAGAGGGCGATGAGGTTGAGTTCGACATCATCGAGGGCCAGAAGGGCCCTCAGGCGGATTCAGTAGTCCGCTTCAAGGACGCAGCCCACACCGCCGCCTAGGAGCGCGATCGACCTGGGCGTTACAGCAAGGCCGCCGTTCGGCGGTTCGGGCGGAGTGTGCCCGGTTGCCCCTGCTCGGTCACATGCTGCCCCACGCCTCCTGAGCGCCCAGCCGGCAGAACCCACGATAAACCCGCTCTGACAATCCTGATGGCTGCTTTTCTGTTGCCGACTCCTCGCCACGGCGAGCCGTCGGCCTTTCCCCTCGCCGGGATCCCCAGCGGCTCGGGGTGAAGGGGCAGGTCTTCGCCGCTGGGGCGGCTGTTCCCTGCGGTCCGGCCTCCGATCACTGACCACCGATCACTTTTGAAATAATGTTGCCGGAGGCCCCTGCCGGAATGGACAACTCCTCCATGGCCCGCCTGCTGGCCGAGACCGCCGATCTGCTGGAGATCGACGGGGGCGACAGCTTCCGCATCCGCAGTTATCGCCGCGCCGCCGAGGCGGCCGAGCAGACCACTGTGGACCTGGCTGCGGCGGTGACCGATAGCGCGCGGCTGCTGGAGATTCCCGGCATCGGCAAAGGCATGGCTGCCAACCTGCAGGCCATCGCCGCCAGCGGCACGCTGCCCGTGCGCCAGGAGCTGCTGGCCAAATACGGCGCCGGCGTGCTCCAGCTTCTGCAACTGTCCGGCATGGGCCCCAAGACCGTGTCACTGCTCTGGAGCGCGGCCCAGGTGGCCACCATCGACCAGCTTGCCGAGGCCATCGAAGCGGGCCGCCTGGCCGGGCTGCCGCGCATGGGGCCTAAACAAATTGAAAAGCTGCGCAAAGGCATCGACGACTACCGCCGCAGCGCCGGGCGCACCCGCATCGACGTCGCCGAGGAGGCCGCGCAGCGCCTGGCCGCGTACCTGCTCGCCTTCCCCGGCGTGGAAAAAGTCACCCCGGCCGGCTCCCTGCGCCGGGGCCGCGAGACCGTCGGCGACCTGGACCTGCTGGTCACCGGTCCCGCCTTCAACCCCAGCAAGCCAAAAGCGGGCTTGCCGGGGCCCCCTGTCCGCGAGCCGGAAAAAACGGCCGCCGCAGTGGAATATGCCGCCGCCTATCCCGGGATCCACGACATGATCGCCAAAGGCGAGAACAAGGTGAGCTTCCATCTTGCCGGCGGCTTTCAGGTGGACGTGCGGCTGCTGCCGACGGCCAGCTATGGCGCCGCCCTGCAGTACTTCACCGGCTCCAAGGCGCACAATGTGGTTCTGCGCCAGCGGGCCCTGAAGATGGGCTACACGCTGAACGAGTGGGCTCTGGCCCGACTGGACGACGGCTCGACGGTCGCCGCGGCGACCGAGGAGGAGATTTACGCCGCGCTGGACCTGGACTGGATGCCGCCCGAGATGCGCGAAAATCTCGGCGAGATCGAGGCTGCCGCCCGCCACGCCCTACCCCGGCTGATCGAAAAATCCGACATTTTGGGCGATGTGCACATGCACACCACGGCCACCGACGGGCGCAATTCAATTCAAGAGATGGCCGAAGCCGCGCTGTCCTGCGGGTACAAGTACATCGCCATCACCGACCACTCCCGGAACCTGGCCATGACCAACGGCCTGGACGAAAAACGGGCCGTGGAGCAGGCCGCCGAGGTCCGCGCCGTGGACCGCCGCATGGAGGGCCGCATCCGCGTCTTCACCGGCATTGAAGTGGACATTCTGGCCGACGGCACGCTGGATCTGGCCGACGAAGCGCTCGCCCAGTTGGACATTGTGATCGCCAGCGTTCACACCCGCTTCGAGCAGTCCCGCGAGGAGATGACGGCGCGGGTGCTGCGTGCGCTGGAGAACCCGTATGTGCGCATTCTGGGGCATCCGACGGGACGGCTGCTGCTGCGCCGCGAGCCCTTTGCCCTGGATATGGGCGCGGTGCTGAGCCGCGCCGCCGCGCTGGGCGTGGCCGCCGAGCACAACGCCGCCCCGGAGCGCCTGGATCTCTGCGACCGCGACCTGCGCCTGGCCAAAGAGCTGGGCTGCCGCATCGTCATCAGCTCCGACTCGCACGACAGCCGTAACCTGGGCAGGATGGATTACGGTGTGCTTCAGCTCCGCCGCGCCTGGCTGGAGGCAGCGGATGTGCTGAACACGCTGGAGCCGGAGGCGTTTCTGGCGGCCCTGCGCCCGCGCCCCTGACCTCACCCAAAAGTCACCGCCGGCCGCGCCGGGGTGACTGGAACCAGGCCGGAGGCGGGACGAAAATCGTGGCCCGCGGCATTCCATCGGCGCTAAGATGAGTGCGGCATGAGCCTACTGCATCAGGATGCGCCGGAAGAGCAGGACACTGCCGCGCGGGGCGAGGAATTCACCAAAGGTTCCGGCCATCTCGTGCTGGCCAGCATCATAGCGGCCGTCGTGGTCACGATCATCATCGCCATCTACGTGATCAGCGGGGAAAAGCCGCCCCCCATCACCGGCGAGGCCGAGCAGGTATGGGTTTATCCCATGCACACCGTCACCTCCGGCTTTGACGCCAATGGCGATCCCATGCCCAAGGAAGACTTCGATCAGGTTCTGGTGCTTGCCCGGCTGAAACTGCACAACCAGTCCCAGATTCCGTTATTTCTTCTCGATATCCTGACCAACGCCTCTTTCGGCGACGGGATTCACTCCAGTTATGTGGCCAGCACGGCGCAGTACAATGAGCTCTTCCTGGCACACCGGGAGCTGGCCGCCTACCATGGCAACGCGCTCTCACCCCAGATGACCATCGATGCGGGCCAGACGGTGGAAGGAGACATTGTTTCCGCGTTCCGGATGACGCGGGAGCAATGGGCGACGCACAAGGATCTGAACTTTACCGTCACCGTCCGCTACCAGCCAAACCTGGTGCTGACTCCGCACGTTCCGGTGACCGAAGTCCCCTGATCGCAGCCCACGAAAAAGACGGCGGCCTTTCCTAGAGCGTGTTTCAAGAATTAAGTTCCACGGGTCGTAAGCTTCATGGGCCCCGGCTTGGCGCCGGGTCCCACACCCGCCACCGCGAGCGTCTGCGGGTTTTTGAAACACGCTGTACCGAGGCAAGGCCGCCCGGCCTGCCTACTCATGCGCGGAGCGCTCTTATTGCGCCGGAGCCGGTGCGTTCTTGGGCGCGGAGAGATACCCGGAGATCTGGTTCTTCGATTTGATGGAGTTCACCACGATCTCATACAGCGCCGGGTCTTTGCCGCTGTAGAACTGCAGCGGCTCGTTCACATTCCGGTCCTTTTTGTCGTACATTTTATCGTCGGCGAAGACCTCCAGCGTGAAGCGGTTGTTCTTCTGGTCGGCTTTGCGCAGCTCCAGGCTGACCGTCCCCACCGGCTTCCTTTGGCCCCGGTTCAGGGTGAACTCGTAGTAGTTGCGGTCGCCTTTGTGCTCCAGCAAGACCAGCTCGTCGTGATTGCGGGCGATGACGCTGTTGGTATTGCTCAGATCTCCCCGGATGGACTCCAACTGGCTCATCGCGCTGGCCAGATCAGTCTGCGTCTTGGCCACCTGGGTCTTGACCCCGCCGACGTCGGACTGGACGCTGGAGACCTGGCCGGAGACCGCGTTCACCTGCTGCGCGGTCTGCTTCTGGGCGTTGGCCAGCTGCTGGGCGTTGGCCTCATCGGCTTTCTCGCGGCGGAGAATCTCCTGAGCCCGCTGGTCCATCTGCTTCTGGGTCAGTCCCAGGGAGCTGCCCAGCTCGTCGGTGGCCACCTTGAGGCGGGCGTCAGTCTCGCGCAACTCGGCTTCCAGCTTGACGTTCTGCTGCCTGGCGTCGGCCAGTTCAGCCTGCTGCTGGGTGAGCCGGCTGCTGATCGACCAGCTCCAGATCAGGCCCCCCAGCGCGCAGAGCAGCGCGACGGCAATGGCCGCTAACGCCGCGCCGGCATAGGTTCTGGGCGTATTTTCAAGTTCGTCACTCATACAATCACCTTTCGTCACACGGGCGGTTCTCAAGCCAAACCGCGCTTAGTTGGATGGCATCAACCGACCGGTTAGACGCCGTTTTGGGTTGTCCTGGACGCATCCGCGGAGGATTCGCCTGGCTTCCAGTCCCCTCTCGCGCCCAAAAACATGCCCGGATCAAAGCTCGATCCAGAAAATCTCCAAGGCCGTATCTCACTTCCGCAAGGTGTCAGCACCTCTATTGTAATGAACCAGAGCGGTTCCGGGCCAATTATCGCTTTTCCCATGCGCGGCGCGGTTTTGCCCGCCGCGCCCTGCCGCGTCCGCCCTGGACGGCGTCCACCCTCCGTGACAAGCATGGAACCACTACGCTATAAACATCATTACTGATCTTTGCGGCAAAACCTGCGCGCCGGAGGCCGCGGGTACGGTTCCGCCTGGCTCTGCAAGCGCCAAAAACACTGCAAGGGGGAGTACGAAAGCTATGCCGACCGCTGTCGCTGGAAAAGGCCTGGAAGGAATCGTCGCAACCAACTCCGGAATCTGCTGGATCGATGGCGAGGCCGGCGTATTGTCCTACCGCGGAATCGATATCCACGAGCTGGCCGAGCACTCGACCTTTGAAGAAACCACCTACCTGCTCTGGAACGGCATGCTGCCCAACCAGCTTGAGCTGCGCGAGTTTCAGACGCAACTGGCGATGGCGCGCTCGCTCGACCACGCGATCGTGGAGATGCTGCGCAACGTCCCCAAGACGGCCACGCCGATGGAAGTGCTGCGCACCGCCGTCTCCGCGCTCAGCTTCTACGACGCCGACGAGCGCGACTGCTCCCACGACGCCAATGTCCGCAAGGCCTTCAACCTGACCGCGCAGATCGCCATGATCGTGGCCATCTACGACCGGCTGCGCAAGGGATTGGAGATGATTGCGCCCGACCGCTCGCTCTCCCACGCGGCCAACTTCCTGTGGATGCTGAACGGCGTGAAACCCTCGGAGACCGCGACGCGCACGCTGGACATCGCGCTGGTGCTGCACGCCGACCACGAGCTGAACGCCTCGACCTTCGCGGCGCGCGTGATTGCGGCGACGCTGTCGGACATGCACTCGGCCGTCACCGGCGCCATCGGCGCGCTGAAGGGACCGCTGCACGGCGGCGCGAACGAGGGAGTGATGCGGCTGCTGCTGACCATCGACAAGCAGGGCGCGGACCCGGTGGAGTACGTGAAGAATATGCTGGCGGCGAAACAGAAGATTTCGGGCTTCGGGCATCGCGTCTACAAGACCGAAGACCCACGGGCCACGCACCTGAGGAAGATGAGCGAGCAGCTCGGCAAAGACGCCGACCAGACCAAGTGGTTTGAGATGTCGCGCGCCATCGAGCTCTACATCAACGCAGACAAGAAGCTGAACGCGAACGTGGACTTCTACTCCGCCTCCACCTACGCGACGCTGGGCATCGACATCGACCTGTATACGCCGATCTTCGCGGTGAGCCGGATCGCGGGCTGGACCGCGCACATCATCGAGCAGCTGGACGACAACCGGCTGATCCGTCCCCGCGCCGAGTACATCGGCCCCACGTATCCCGCACCGTATATTCCCATGGAAGAGCGGGGATAACCAACAGCCGAATGCGCGCAGATGCGCGCATTCCCCCGAGCGCGCCCTCCCGGTCCCCCGCAGGGGAAGATTAGAGCAGTTCTCCAATTCGCGTGGAGTCTTCAGAATATTGCGAGGTGGCTTTTTCTTAAGGAAAAAGCCACTTTAGTTCAGTGGCTTCCTCTACACCAATTGGAGAACTGCTGTAGGCCGGGTCCCGCCGGCCCCTTACTTCCGGCGCGCTTTCCACATCAGGTAAAGTCCCCACGCGGCCAGCGTGCAATTGTCGCGGATGACGCCGTCCAGCATCATCCGCTCAAACTCCGCCACCGTCACCGAGCGCACCACCAGGTCATGCTCCTCGGGATCAGGGCTCTTTTCAGAGGCAGTCAGTCCTTTGGCCAGGAAGATGTGCTGCTTTTGCCGGGTAAAGCCGTAGGCGATCCACACCGTTCCCAGGTAAATCATCTCGGCTGCGTCGAATCCGAGTTCTTCTTTCAGCTCGCCCCGCGCCAGCTCCTCGGGATCTTCGACTTCCATCTCCCAGCCGCCCTGGGGCAGCTCCAGCGCGCGCTCGTGGATGGTGTAGCGATATTGCTCGACAAGCCAGACGCGGCCGTGATCGAGCGGCAGGATGATGGCGGAGTCGTCTTTCTCGACGACGCCATAGATGCCTCGCTCGCCGTTGGAACGGAGAATCTGGTCCTCGCGCAGGCGCATCCAGTGGTTGCGGTAGACCTCGCGGGTGGCGAGAGTGGTGATGGGGGGAACGGTGTCGTCGTTGCCCGGATTCATGCCGTCTCCTTGGTGACCTGTCTCCGCGAGCCAGGCTTCTGTGGTTCGCGCTTCCGCGGGAAGCGCACAGCCCCCTCTATCAAACCATGCCGCCAGCATTGTCCGTCCACAAAGCGCCCCCTATGAAAATCCGTTTACCCGTTGCGCAGGCGGTACTGGCGCAGGCGGCCCAGCAGCGAGGCGGGCCCACTGACGGTGAGGTGAACCAGATTGCCCTCGTAAGCGCGCGCATGAACCGTCATGCCCGCATCGATGGCCGCCAGCACGGCGCCCTCCTGCTGGGGAACGCGCAGTTCGGCCTGGATCAGAGGGTCGGTGTAGAGGGCGCGGTCGATCGCCGCCAGCAGCGCGTCGGTTCCCTCGCCGGTGCGCGCTGAAACCGCAACTCCGCCGCCGCGCAGCCGCCCGGGCAGCTCCTGGCGGGCGTTTTCATCGAGCAGGTCGATCTTGTTCATCACTTCGATGCGCGGCTTGTCCAGCACGCCCAGCTCTCCCAGAACCTTTTCCACCTGGGCCTTCTGCTCCTCGGCGTAGCCGGAGCGGGCGTCGCGCACATGCAGCAGCACCTCCGCCTGTTCCACCTCCTCCAGGGTGGCGCGGAAGCTGGTGACGAGGGTATGCGGCAGGTTGCGGATGAAGCCGACCGTATCGGAGAGCAGCACCCTGCGCCGGCTAGGCAGGTCCACGGCGCGCAGCTTGGGATCGAGGGTGGCAAACATGCGCGGCGATTGCAGAACCGCGGCGCCGGTGAGGCAGTTGAACAGGGTGCTCTTGCCGGCGTTGGTATACCCCACCAGGGCCACCGCGGGCACCGGAACCGCCTCACGCCGCCGGCGCTGCTGCTTGCGCACCCGGCGCACGGCTTCAAGATCGGTTTTGAGCGCGTCGATGCGGCGCTGAATGCGGCGGCGGTCGGTTTCGAGCTTGGTCTCGCCCGGGCCGCGCGTGCCGATGCCGCCGCCCAGTTGCGACATGGCTTTGCCCTTGCCGGTGAGCCGGGGCAGCAGGTACTCAAGCTGCGCCAGCTCCACCTGCAGTTGTCCCTCGCGGGTGCGGGCGTGGCGGGCAAAGATGTCCAGAATCAATTGGGTCCGGTCCAGCACGCGGCAGGGCAACGCAGCTTCCAGGTTGCGCAGTTGCGTGGAGGACAGATCGTGATCGAAGAGCACCAGGTCGGCCTCCGCGGAAGCCGCGACCCCGGCGATCTCCTCCAGCTTGCCGGAGCCGACCAGCGTGGCCGCATCGGGACGCGGACGCCGCTGCAGCAACTCCGCGGCAACTACGCCGCCCGCGCTGGCAACCAGCTCGCGAAATTCGCCCAGCGACTCCTCGGCGTCGAGCTCCGGAAACGCCTGCGCTCGCGCCGCCCGATTGCCAGGATGAAATGAAGCTCCCGCGGCGTTTCCGGCGCGCTGCGCCACGGCCGCGCCAGAAAGATCGGCAGAGGGCTCCGCCGGGGAATCCGCAGCCGCCGGCTCCGGGGAATCCGCAGCGGGGCGCAGTGTATCCTCCCGCGTGCCGGCAGCGCCCGCGTGGTTGCGGCGCGAGGGTCTCCCGAACTCGACTCCCACCAGAACTGCGCGTTCCGGCCTTACACTTTCACGGCGAGTGTCCATTGCGGACTCCCCGGCCGCCAGCATCTCATGTCTGGCGCCACCGCCGCCTTGCCTGCGCACCTCACCGTGCAATCGGTCCCATCCCAGCGAATTATCGCTGCTCGGCAGTGGCCGGCGGCGGCGCCGGCACGGCTACCGGAGCCGGGCCGATGCCCGTGGTCACACTCCCCGCGCGAAACTCCGTATGCATCACACCCCGATTGCTGACCACAGTTGAAATGGCGTGCTTGAAGATCAACTGCTCCTGGTTGTTGTTCTCCAGCAGCACGGAATACTTGTCGAAGGAACGGATTCTCCCGGTAAGCTTGACGCCGCTGACCAGATAAATCGTGATGGGTGTCTTGTCCTTGCGAACCGTATTCAGAAAGGTGTCCTGAATATTTTGTGCCGGCTTGTTCTCCATGTGCCGATCTCCTGTTTCGTCTTTTAAAGTTTTGACGACTCCTGCATTCGAGTGCAGACAAAAAACAGCGGGCACGGCTCAGGAAGAACCCGGGCCGGAACGCCTCGCAATGTGTCAACAATAGCCAGATTTGCGCCGCTTTTCAACCCGCCAGGCCGTAACCTCTTCACCTTAGTCACCTTGCAATCTGGCGCAAGCCGCCGTGCCACGGGTCAAAAAGGCGCGACGCCCCACTGGATCGGAAAACCACAGATGCCGTATCGCGAAGCCACAACATGAGCCACAAGATGATTCAAGCCGATGCAAGCACCCGGGGCCCCCAGCGACTGCCTTTGCCGATGGGGTGCGAGGGCCAGGGAGCGGCGACCTCGAACTCAGGCATACAAGCCGCTCGGTCCGTGGATTTGCCGTAAAATGGTCCCGTGAAATCACCTCCCGCGGCGCCTGCCAGCCATTCCGCCTCCAAGGCCCAGCCGGTGCCCATGGTGGACCTCGAACGCCAGTACCGCCCGCTGCACCAGGAGCTCCTGGCCGCCGCCGGCCATGTGCTTGAGACGCAGCAGTTCATTCTTGGCGAGCAGACCGCCGCCTTTGAGCGCGCCGCCGCGGCAGAATTAGGCGTGGCCCACGCCCTGGGCTGCTCCTCGGGCACCGACGCTCTGTGGCTGGCCCTGGCCGCCGCCAGAATCGGCCCCGGAACCGCCGTCGTCACCAGCCCTTTCAGCTTTTTCGCCTCGGTCAGCTCCATCCTCCGCACCGGCTCGACGGCGCAGCTCGCCGACATCGACCCGGTCACCTTCAACCTGGACCCCTCGGCCGTCGAGGCAGTCCTGCAAGGGCCGGGCGCAGCAACCATTCGCGCAATCCTGCCCGTTCACCTCTACGGCCAGTGCGCCGACTGGACTGCCTTTGCCCATCTGGCCGCAACGCACCGGCTCACGCTGGTGGAAGACGCCGCGCAGGCCTGGGGCGCGACGTGGGAAGGCCGCCCGGCCGGCGGCCTCGGCCACATTGCGGCCTTCAGCTTCTACCCCACTAAAAATCTGAGCGCCGCGGGCGACGCGGGCATGGTCACGACCAACTCCGACGAACTGGCCGAGCGCGTGAGGATGCTGCGCCAGCACGGCATGCGCCGCCCATACTGTCACGACGAAATCGGCTGGAATATGCGCATGGACGGTATCCAGGGCGCCATCCTCGCCGTCAAGCTCAAGTACATCGCCGGCTGGACCGCTGCCCGGCGCGCCCTGGCCGAGCGCTACCACGCCCTGTTCGCCGCGGCGGGCCTGGCCGAGTCCGGCCCCTACCCGGCCCACGGCATCGTGCTCCCGCGCGCGGCCCCGCAGGCCAACCCCGTCTGGCATCAGTACGTCATCCGCAGCACCCGCCGCGATGAGCTGCGCGCCTTCCTCACCGCGCGCCAGATCGGCTCGGAGATCTATTACCCCGTCCCTCTGCATCGGCAAGAGGCCTTGAAGAGCCTCGGTTATGGCGAAGGCAGTTTTCCTGAGGCCGAGCGCGCGGCGCGCGAAGTTCTTGCCCTGCCCATCTTCCCCGAGCTGCGCGAAGACGAACAGCAGACCGTGGCCGCCGCCATCGCTGAATTTTTCAGCTAGTACCTCGACCGCGTAGTTTTGTGGTCTCCCAGGTCTCAAAAGCGAGATCTCCACCCCACGGACTAAGACCTGTCCGTGGGAACCCCGGACCTGGGGCACCCAAGTTCATAGGCGCGATTACGAAATCACGCGGACGCGGTACTAGCCGTATCGAAACTCCCGGCAGCGCGCGCCACGGCGCCAGGGGTCAGCCCTTCGGGCGCTATCATGGACATGGAATCTTGCGGGTAGCGATAACACCAACTGGAATACATTACAAAAACACGGAGAATGTATGCCTGACGCATCGTGTGATATCGGCCTGATCGGCCTGGCAGTGATGGGACAGAATCTCGTTCTCAACATGAACGATCACGGCTTTAAAGTCGCCGTCTTCAACCGCACCGTCTCCAAGGTGGACGACTTCCTGGCCAACGAAGCCAAGGGGACGCAGGTGGCGGGCGCGCACTCGATTGAAGAGCTGACCAGCCTGCTGAAGCGGCCGCGCCGCGTGATGCTGATGGTGAAGGCGGGCGACACGGTGGACCATATGATCAATCAGGTGACGCCGCATCTTGAAGCGGGCGACATCCTCATCGACGGGGGCAACTCGCTTTATACCGATTCGAACCGGCGCACGAAGGAACTGGCGGCGAAGGGGATTCTGTTTATCGGGACGGGCGTTTCGGGCGGCGAAGAGGGCGCGCGCCGCGGCCCCTCGATCATGCCCGGCGGCAATCCCGCCGCCTGGCCCCACGTCAAGCCCATCTTCCAGGCCATCGCCGCCAAGGTGGAGGACGGAACCCCCTGCTGCGACTGGGTGGGCGAGGATGGCGCAGGCCACTTCGTCAAGATGGTCCACAACGGCATCGAGTACGGGGACATGCAGCTCATCTGCGAGGCCTACGACCTGCTGCAGAACGGGCTGGCACTGACAGCTGATGAGCTGGCCGGCGTCTTTACCGAGTGGAACAAGGGCGAGCTGGACAGCTACCTGATTGAGATTTCAAGCCACATCTTCGCCAAGAAGGACGAGGACGGCCAGCCCCTGGTGGACAAGATTCTGGACACGGCGGGCCAGAAGGGCACGGGAAAGTGGACGGTGATCAGCGCTCTGGATACGGGCCAGCCGGTCACGCTGATCGGCGAGTCGGTCTTCGCCCGCTGCCTGTCCGCGCTCAAGGAAGAACGCGTCGAAGCCGCGAAGATTCTGGCCGGCCCCGCGGCAAAACCTGTTGCCGGCGACCGCGCAGCATTCATTGAGGACGTGCGCCGCGCGCTCTACTGCTCGAAGATCATCTCCTACGCGCAGGGCTACATGCTGCTGAAGGCCGCGGCCAAAGAGAATGGCTGGAACCTGAACATGGGCGGCATCGCGCTGATGTGGCGCGGCGGCTGCATCATCCGCAGCCGCTTCCTGGGCAAGATCAAGGAAGCCTTCGACAAGAATCCCCGGCTGGACAACCTGCTGCTGGACAGCTTTTTCTCCGGCGCGCTCAACGAGTACCAGGCCTCGTGGCGAAAGGCCCTCACTCATGCGGTCGAGATGGGCGTGCCCACCCCGGCGTTCTCCACCGCGCTGGCCTTCTTTGACGGCTACCGTAGCGGGCGGCTGCCGGCCAACCTGCTGCAGGCGCAGCGCGATTATTTTGGCGCACACACCTACGAGCGCGTGGACCAGCCGCGCGGACAGTTCTTCCACACCAACTGGACGGGGCACGGCGGGCGGGTGTCATCGTCGACATACAACGTGTAGAAACAGCTATTAGCTACTAGCTTTTAGCTATTAGCTTTTAGCTTTTAGCTTTTAGCTCGATGATTGCGATTTAAGCAGTCTTGATGGCTCCGGGCCTTAACAGGCTGCGGAAAAGTGGGGAACAGCGAACGAAGATTTGGCAGGGGCTAAAGCCCCGCACTCTATTTTGTGGCATTTTTGGCCCGGGACCCAGAGGGTACCCCGCCGTGCCCTTGTTACAAAGCTCCCGCCAGATGAGTTTTTCCGCAGCCTGTTAAAGCAGGATCCGGGGTGCAAAACAGAAATTTCAGCACAAGGGGCGCGGCTGCGGCTGCGCCCTTTGCCATTCGGCCGGTTTTTAGAGCATTTTCGGAATACATGTAGACTTTTTGAGAGCCGTAGCAGGTGGCTTTTTCTTCCACCCCGACGACGAAGACCTGTCGTCGGGGACCCCGGCGGAAAAAGCCACCTAAGTGCGTGGCTTCGGTCTACAGCAATTCCGAAAATGCTATAGCCCTTCACCCGTTACGGCTCCTGAATCTTCCCCACGATCATGACCAGAACCGTCCCCGGAGGGACCAGCAGCTGATGCGTCAGGCCCGCCGGAATAATCACGATGTCTCCCGCACTGATCGGTGTCGAGTCCCCGCCCTCCAATCCGCTTCCGTATGTATTTCCGCCGGGGTGGTCCTTGCCGTTCAGCATCGTTCCGCCGGTCACCACCGTCGCGCTGCCCTGCTGAATCATCAGCAGATCGTCGGCGTTCCTGTGCAGTTCCCCAGGGCCGTTGCCGGGCATCACGGAGAGCTGCAGAGCGATATTGCCGCTGCGCGCCAATTCCGCTCCGCCGTGATGCGTGATCTTCGCGCGCTCAACCAGCTGCGCCAGTTGCGCCTGGAGCTGCTGCCCCTGAAACACAAGGATCTTGTTCTGTATCGGCGCGGGCCCTTGCAGCGGTGCCGGGTGCGCCGGAGCCTGCTGCGCGGGAGCGGCTGAAGCGGAAGCCGTAGCCGGGGTAGCGGCGGGAGCTGCGGCCGTCTGCGCGGCCAGAGGAATGCAGAGCGCGAGCACTGCCATCACTGAAATTGCAATCTTCATGGGATTCCTTTCCTGCGTGCGGAATATCTTTTCTCTGTGCTGAAGCCGAAAATGTGGAGGGCGGCGATTCCCACTGGAACCGCCGCCTTGGACATTACCACGCCAGACTTATTCCCTGTTGCCGGGGTCCCCAGCGACACGGGGGGTTCCCGGCGAGCCATGTTTGCTCGCTGGGGTGAAGGAACGGAGCTTGGCCGCCGAGGCGGCTGTTCCTCGCTTTACCGCAATCTCTCCACCGGCGCCGGATCCATATCGGCGTAGTCCTGATTCTCGCCGCCCATGCCCCAGCAGAAGCTGTAGGCCCGCGTACCCACACCGGCGTGGATGGACCAGCCGGGCGAGACGACAATGTCGTTGTTGGCCATGACGATGTGCCGCGTCTCCTCCGGCGGTCCCATCATGTGAAAGATACGCGCGCCGGGAGCCACATTGAAGTACATATAAATCTCCGAGCGGCGCATGTGCGTGTGCGGCGGCATGGTGTTCCACGCGCTGCCCTCGTCGAGGTGCGTCACGCCCATCACCAGCTGGCAGCTCTTCGCGCCCTCCAGATGAATGTACTTGCAGATCGTCCGGCGATTGATGGTTGCCGGGGTTCCAATCGTCGCCGGGCTGGCGTCTTCCTTGCGGACCAACGCGACCGGATAACTGGCGTGCGCCGGATAACTCAGCAGATAGAACACAGCGGGCGCTGACTTATGATTCGACTCAAAGCTCACCTCGGGATTCCCGCGGCCAATGTAGAGAACATCGAGGTTATGCAGCTCGTAACTCTGATCGCCGACGCGCACCACGCCGGCGCCGCCGATATTCAGCACGCCCACTTCGCGCCGCTCAGTAAAATACGAGGCCCGCAGCTCGGGGTAGGTGGGCAGCGCGAGCGGACCCTCCACGGGCGAAGCCATGCCCACCACCGCGCGGTCCAGATCCACATAGTTGAGGTGAATCTTCCCCGGCTCCGCCAGCCCGCTGAGCAGAAACGCCGCGCGGAGCTCTTCGGCCGTCATGCGCGGATAGCGCACCGGATCGGCCATCAACACCGTCTTCATCGTTCCTCCGTATCCTGTGCCGCGCCAGAACAATCTCCTGCGCGCGCACAGCCGCGACTCGTTCTGTCCGCCGATTCTGATGCTATTTTACCGCCGCGCCGGTGCGGGCGGATCTCCGCTCACTGCGGTGATCTTCGCCGCCGGTACATGGGGAATCTGCTCCAGAATCCAGCGCACCAGCTCCACGCCGGCTGCGTAGTTATCGTAGATGGCCGGCAGCTTCCGCCCGTCGATGTACTCGTTGTAGAGCCAGGGATCGACGTTGGCATAGACCGTGCCTTTGCCGTACTTCGCTACTGCCATCCAAGTCTCGCCGTTCTCGCCGAGCACTGAAACAGCCGGCGCCGTCACCGCAATCGAGCAGACATCCTTCATAAACAGCGTGTGCGGACGATGAAAGATGGGACCGTTGCCTTCCACAACAATCTTTCCGGCGCCGTACTGCTGGCCGAGCACGTGTTTGCGCAGTACGCTGTTGAAGTGGATGCCGAACTGGCCGGCGATCCGATTTAGGCCGGTCAGGTCCGTATTGGCCGGATCGTTGGCCAGCAGCACGAGCACGCCGCCGCCGCGGACCCACGCAGCCAGTTGCGCGCCGTCCTCCGGCTGCGCGTAATGCGGGCGAGGATTCTTGGCCGGAATGTCCGGCGATACGACGATGTAGACCTGCGCATGGCGCAGATTCGCCGCCGTGGGCGCAACGTAGAGCGTCCCCGTCCGCGCGCCGAAGTTGCGGAAGATGTGTCCCAGCAGCGAGAAGCCGTCGTTGCTCTGGTCGTCCCACTTGTAGTGGAAGTAAATCTGCCGGCCGGTAGGATCGGGGTGCATCTGGCTGTTGAACCAGGCGTCGACAACGACCTTCCGCCCGCGGCCCAGCTGGGCGTTGGCGGCGTTCTCCATCTCCGCGCCGGCCAGCAGAAACGCGCCAACCTCTTCCACAGTCCCCGCCGGAATCCCGTCCCGCAGAATGCTCTTGTAGGCGCGGTGGGCGGGTGCAAGATCGCTCTGCGGCAGATAACCAAGCCGCACGCCCTTAGCCAGCGCATAGACCATCAGGCAGGATGCGGTGAGATCCGCGGCGCTTTTTGCCGTCTCGCCCGCAGGCGCAAGCCACAACCCCGTCTTCGCATCCTGCCTCTGCGCCGCCTGCACCGCATCGCGCGCCAACAGCCCGATCAGTTGATCCCGTTCCGAGCCGTATTCGCCGTAAAACGGCAGCGCATCAACCAGCGAACCCATCGTCCATGCCATTGCGCGGACCGGCTCAGCGCCGCCCCTGGCGCCCGCCTGCATCAGCTTTGCCGCAATGCCGGCCAATGCCCGGGGCTGATGGAAGGCCGCGGCATACCCGGCCAGGAACGGAGCCGCCCATGCGGCCTGATCCGGCGTCTGGACCGCGCCGCTGGAAGCAATCATTCTTCGGTAAAGCTCCGTCGCAGCCGTGAAGTAGCGCCGATCCCGGGTGACGCCGTAAAGCAGCAAAAGCTGCCGCCCCAGCAGAGCGTCTTCACCACGATTCGCATCTGTTTTCCCCGCATCGATCGCGCCATCCGGCCCGACGATCTGCCCGGCCGCGCTCTGGATGTAGTCAAAGATGCGGCGATCGACGGTGTTCAGCCACACCGCATCCATGCCGGCCATCAGCAGGCCCGGCTGGCGGCCCTGCGCAGCGGCCGGCGCCCCATTCGGCCAGCGCTGGATGGCCGCCAGAGCCTCGCGATGCGACATGGGAAGCTCCTGCGCCTGCGTTGCGGTCCACGCGCCGCCCGCCGCCGCCGCCAGCAAAAATACCAACCCAAGACCGCTCAAACTCTTCACTGCCGCTCCAGAGACTCCGCCCTTATTGCGCCGGTTCAAAGACATCTACCCGCAAGCGCGAATGCCGAACCCACTATAGCCGATCGGGCGAGCAGCGCACTCCGCCCGATGCGGCCAGCGTGGATCTGCATCGGCCCCGCCGGCATCCGCGCTTACGACTGAGCGGATTCGCTCCACCCTTGACACCAGGCCGTCTCCAGACGCTATTGTGGAGGTCGCGGAAAATGCGCTCTGCTCCGTGCCTCGATCCGCATCGTGCACCACACCCCGGGAACCTGCAACCCTGGCCGAGATCGCCGCTTTCATCACCCCGAGAGGAAAATCGCATGAAATGCGCAAAGATTCTTTCGCTGCTCGCCCTCACTGTCCTTGGCTCTTCGAGCCTCTCGATGGTTTGCGGATCCGGCGCCGTGCTCGCATCCTCCGCACCCGGCTCCGGTGTGGAGAGCGCAACGCCTCTCAAATACGACCATCTGGATCCGTCGATCGCCCGCATCATCCCCGCCGGAGCCATGCTGGAGCGGGTCGCCTCCGGGTTCACGTGGACCGAAGGAACCGTGTGGGTGAAGGGGCGCTTGTTCTTCGCCGACATTCCCGCCAACAGCATTTACACCTGGACGCCGGGGGTGGGGACAAAGCTGTTTCTGAAGCCGAGCGGCTATCTGGGATCGGCGCCGTATGGCGGGCCTGAGCCGGGATCGAACGGCATGACGCTGGACGCGCGCGGACGGCTGACCGTGGCGGGTCATGCGCAGCGCGACGTCTACCGCCTGGAATCGCTGGAGGCGAACGCGCGGATCACCATCCTGGCCGACAGCTATCAGGGCAAGCGGCTGAACAGCCCCAACGACCTGGTGTACCGCTCCGACGGCTCGCTGTACTTCACCGACCCGCCTTACGGCCTGCGCACGCAATCAGACAGCGATCCCGACAAGCAGCTCAAGGTGAATGGCGTGTACCGCATTCCTCATGCACTGGAGCAGAAGGCCGGCAGCCAGCCGGCGCGCCCCGAGCTGCAACTGCTCATCAGCAATCTCACCCGCCCCAACGGCATCGCCTTCTCACCCGACGAAAAGTATCTCTACGTGGACAACTCGCAGCCCAAAAAGATCTGGATGCGCTATCGCGTCAAGCCCGACGGCACCTTAACCGATGCGAAGCTGCTCTACGACGATACCGCCGACACGCGCGCCGGCGCACCCGACGGCATGAAGGTCGACATCGAAGGCAACATCTACAGCGCCGGTCCCGGGGGCGTCTGGATTTTCTCGCCCCAGGGCAAGCCGCTGGCCACCATCCTGATTCCAGAGCGGGTGGGGAATCTGGGTTGGGGCGGGCGGGACCGCAGGACGCTTTACATCGCAGCCACCTATTTCATTTATCGCGTGCATCTGAAGATCCCGGGAGAACCGCTGATTCAACACCCGTGACCTTGGCGCGTCCAGAGGCCGCGGTGGAGGCGGCGCAGTTCATTTTTCCGCGCTCATCGGATTCCGATGAAGCAGATGAATCCCCCGCGCAGCTCACTGCGGAGGCCGCAGCGGCCGTCGACACCAGCGGTCCGACCTCAGCGGCCGGCCCATCCGCAACATGCACATGCCAAGAGGTAGAATGACAGCCATGCTGCTTCACGAAGACCGCCTGTTCCCTGCGGAATATACTACCCGGCAGATCGCTACATCCCTCTACGCGCACGTGCGCTTCCTGCCCATCGTCAGCCCGCACGGGCATACGCAGGCCGGCTGGTTTGCGCGCAACGAGCCGTTCCCGGACCCCGCCACCGTATTCGTGCAGCCTGACCATTACGTCTTCCGCATGCTCTATAGCCAGGGCGTCTCCATGGAGGAAATGGGCATCGGGCAAGGGCAGATCGAGAATCCGCGCAAGGTCTGGCGCATCTTCGCGAGTCACTATCATCTTTTCCGCGGCACCCCCACGCGGATGTGGCTGGACTTCGCCTTCGAAGAACTGTTTGGTCTGCAGGAGCGCCTGAGCGAACAGACCGCCGACCACTACTTCGACACAATTGCGGAGAAGCTGAACACCCCGGCGTTCCTGCCCCGCGCCCTCTACGAGCGCTTCAATCTTGAAGTGCTGGCCACCACCGACTCGCCGCTCGACCCGCTCGCCGATCATCAGGCCATACGTTCGTCAGGCTGGAAGGCGCGCATCGTGCCCACCTTCCGGCCCGACCCGGTCGTCGATCCGGAGTTCGCCGGCTTCGCCGCCTCCGTCGCCAGACTCGGCGAGCAGACCGGCGAAGATACGTCCTCGTGGTCGGGCTACCTGAACGCTCTGCGCAAGGCGCGCGCGCGTTTTCGCGCCCTCGGTTGCACGGCCACCGACCACGGCCATCCTACCGCGCAGACCGCCGATCTGCCGGCTGCGGAGGCGGCCCGGCTATTCAGCCGCGTACTCGCCGGTTCCGCCGGAGATGCGAATGAGGAGTTGTTCCGCGCGCAGATGCTCACCGAGATGGCCGCCATGAGCCTGGAAGATGGGCTGGTGATGCAGATCCATCCGGGCAGCGTCCGCAATCACAACCGCAAAATCCATGAGCGCTACGGCCGCGACATGGGCGCGGACATTCCTCGCGCCATCAACTACGTAGACGCGCTGCGCCCACTGCTGGACCGCTTCGGCAACGAGCCCGGCCTGACCATCATTCTCTTCATGCTCGACGAATCAACCATCAGCCGCGAGCTGGCTCCGCTGGCCGGCCACTATCCCTGCCTGCGCCTCGGGCCGCCCTGGTGGTTCCACGACAGCCCGGAGGGTATGATGCGCTTCCGCGAACTGGCCACCGAGACAGCGGGCTTCTACAACACCGTTGGCTTCAACGACGACACGCGCGCGTTTCTCTCCATCCCCGCCCGGCACGACGTGGCGCGGCGCGTAGACTGCGCCTTTCTGGCCCGCCTGGTCGCCGAGCACCGGCTGGAGGAGGATGAGGCCTTTGAAGTGGCGCACGACCTGGCCTACGGGCTGGTGAAGAAAGCTTACCGGCTCTAGCGAACCCGCCAGGCACCCTTGAGCAGCCGGGCGCTGAAGCCGCCTTGCATAAGGCCGGCAGTTGCAATGACGGAAGAACCGCACGGTAAGGAGAAACGCATGAACGGCAACGAGGCCTCCGGCGCACTGATCGAAGCAGACGCGCCCAGCGCGCGCATGGGCAGCGTGCGCTGGACCATCTGCGCCATGCTCTTCGCCGCCACCACGATCAATTACATGGATCGCCAGGTGATTGCGCTGCTGAAGCCCACCCTCGAGCACAGCATCGGCATGACCGAGCTGGACTACGGCTACATTGTGGACGCGTTTCAGCTGGCCTACGCGCTGGGATTGCTGGCCGCGGGCCGCTTTGTCGACAAGGTGGGCACGCGCATCGGCTACATGGTCATCATGGCCATCTGGAGCCTCTCCGCCATGAGCCACGCGCTGGCCAACAATGTCCTCGAGTTCGGCATCGCGCGCTTCTCGCTGGGGCTGGGCGAGTCCGGCAACTTCCCCGCCGCCATCAAGACCACGGCCGAGTGGTTTCCGCAGAGCGAGCGCTCGCTGGCCACCGGCATCTTCAACTGCGGAACCAATGTCGGCGTCATTCTCGCCTCTCTGATCGTGCCCGTGGTCACCATTCACTTCGGCTGGCACGCGGCCTTCCTGGTCACCGGCATCTTCAGCTCCCTGTGGATCGTGCTCTGGTTCTTCAACTACCGCAGGCCCATCGAACACGCCCGCCTCACCACCGCGGAGCTGGCCCACATCAACGCCGAACCAAGCAGATTGGAAGCTCCCACCCCTTCCCCGCCCTGGATTGACCTGCTCGCCCATCGCCAGACCTGGGGTTTCACTATCGCAAAATTTCTCACCGACCCCATCTGGTGGTTTTATCTCTTCTGGCTGCCTTCGTATTTCAGCCAGAAGTTCCATCTGGATCTGTCTCATCTCGGGCTTCCGCTGATTATCGTCTATAACGCCTCGGCCGTCGGCAGCATCGGCGGGGGCTGGCTGCCGGCGCCCTTCCGCCGGCTGGGCTTTTCGCCTGAGAAGGCGCGCCTGGCAGCGATGACCTGCTGCGCCTGCGCGGTTGTGCCCATCTTCCTGGTCAACTATCTCAGCGCGGAGTGGGTCGCCATCGCACTGCTCAGCCTGGCCGCGGCCTCGCATCAGGGGTGGTCGGCCAATCTCTTCACCACCACCTCAGATATGTTTCCGCGCAGCGCCGTGGGCTCGGTGACCGGCATCGGCGGCATGGCCGGCTCGGTGGGCGGCTTTCTGCTGGCCACCTTCGCCGGCTACATCCTGCAGATGACCCACAGCTACGCCAGCCTGTTCGCCATCGCCGCCAGCGCCTATCTCACCGCATTGGCGGTTCTGCGGCTGCTGGCGCCGGGCCTTAAACGAGTGGAGTTAACCGCATGAGTCTTTATTGCGCTACGGGCGGTGTGGATACCGATCTCTCATCGGAGCAGCTTTGGGCTCTCCTCACGGAGAGCCTGGCCAGGCTGGGCGCGCGGAATCGCGTCCTCGCCGTCCCTCCCGACCAGAGCCGCGAACACTCCCGCGCGGGCGAGCTGACCGGGTTTGCATACAGCTACTACGGCGAGCGGCTGAAAGCGGTGCTGCCGGCCATCGGCACGCATACGCCCATGAGCCCGGACCAGATCGCCCACATGTTCCCCGCAGTCCCTGCAAGTCTCTTCCATGCGCACAACTGGCGCACCGATATTGAGACGCTGGGCGAGGTTCCCGCGGCCTTCATTCGCGAGCAGTCGGAGGGCAAGCTCGATTATGCGTGGCCCGCGCAGGTGAACAAGCTGATCTCGCGGGGCGGCTTCGATCTGATTCTCTCCATTGGCCAGGTGGTGCCGCATGAAGTCATCGGCATGGCCAACTACAGCAAAAATATTCTGGTCGGCGCCGGAGGCCGCGAAGGCATCAACCGCAGCCACTATCTGGGCGCGGTTTACGGCATGGAGCGCATCATGGGCCACGCGGAAAATCCCGTCCGCGCCGTGCTCAACTACGCCACAGATCGATTCCTCCGCCATCTGCCCATCGTTTACGCGCACACCGTGGTCGGGCGCCAGCCGGACGGCACTCTGGCCGTGCGCGGCCTCTATATCGGCGACGACATCGAGTGCTTCCATCGCGCCGCCGAACTGAGCCTCAAGGTCAACTTTGAGATCCTCGACCGGCAGATTCAAAAAGCCGTCGTGTACCTCGACCCCAACGAGTTTCACTCCACCTGGATTGGCAACAAGGCCGTCTACCGCACCCGCATGGCCCTGGCCGACGGCGCGGAGCTCATCATCCTGGCGCCGGGCGTGAAGGAGTTTGGAGAAGACAACGGAATCGACGCGCTGATCCGTAAATACGGCTATCGCGGAACCCCGGCCACGCTGGAGGCGGTGCGCGACAACGCCGACCTGGGCGGCGACCTGAGCGCCGCCGCGCACCTGATTCACGGGTCTTCGGAGGGCCGGTTCAAGATCACCTGGTGTCCCGGCCATCTGACCGAAGAGGAGATTGAGAGCGTCGGCTTCGCCTATGGCGACCTGGGCACATTGAGCAAACGCTACGACCCGCAAAAGCTCCGCCAGGGCTGGAATCAGGCCGATGGCGAGGAAGTGTTTTTCATCGGCAATCCGAGCCTGGGCTTGTGGGCGCATGGCAGCCGGCTCTGAACCGCAAGACGCCTGGCCGATCGCTCTTGTCTTCTTTGCGCGGCTGCGCAATGCCGCCGCGCAAAAGCAAAAAATGGAGAAATCATGTCATCGAATCTGTTCAGTCTTGAAGGAAAAATCGCAGTGGTCACCGGAGGAACCTCGGGAATCGGCCGCGCACTCAGCCTGGGCCTTGCCGAAGCCGGCGCCGAGGTCATCGCCACCGCGCGCCGCCAGCAGCAGGTGGATGAGACCGCCGCTGCAATCGAGGCGCTCGGCCGCCAGACCCTCCGCATTGCATCAGAACGTCTGCGACCGCGCTTCGCTTGAAAAATTATTGGCCGCCGCGCTCGACCGCTTCGGCAAAGTCGACATCCTGGTCAACTGCGCCGGCATCATCAAGCGCCAGCCCACGCTGACGCTGCCGGAAGAGGAGTGGACCAGCATCATCAACACCAACCTGACCGGAACCCTGCGCGCCTGCCAGGTCTTCGGGAAGCACATGATCGAACGTGGTTACGGCCGCATCGTCAACATCGCGTCCCTGAATAGTTTTGTCGCGCTCAGCGAAGTGGCCGCCTACGCCGCCAGCAAATCCGGCGTCACTTCCCTGACCCGCTCGCTGGCCGTCGAGTGGTCCAAACAGGGCGTAACCGTGAACGCTATCGCTCCCGGCGTCTTCCGCACCCACATGAACGCCAAACTGCTGGACAGCACCGCGCGCGGCCAGGAACTGCTGCTGCGCACGCCCATGGGCCGCTTCGGCAAGACAGAAGAGCTGGTCGGCGCGGCGGTCTTTCTCTGCTCCGACGGCGCATCCTTCATCACCGGCCAGACCCTGGTCGTCGATGGAGGGTTTCTGGCCAGCGGCGTGAATCAGTAGCTTCACCACGCTTGGAAACAATCGCGAGAATGGGCCGGGCTGCCACGAACAGGGCGATCCGGCCCCAGATCATTTGCGGTCCAGCCGAAAAGCCGCGGCCTGGAAGTCACCACGGAATCCTTCATCCATCTCCAGCCCATGATTCATCCACCACGCGCCGCTGGCCACGGCCGGCGTATCGGCCCGCGCCTTGCCTTCGATGGAGGTGAGCGCATACTCAGCCGAGGGGTCCAGTCCTTCAAGCTTCAGCAGCGGAAAGCCGCGTCCTTCCTGCGTGGAGTGCTCAAAGACAAACAGCACCGCCTGGCTCTTATCCGCGTTCACCGTCTCGGTGGCTGAAAACTCGCTGCCATTGCGCGGCGAGATCAGCCGGTACAGATCTCCCTGCACAATGGCCGCCTGCAGCTGCTGATACGCCGCGATCAGCCGCCTGGCCAGCGCCGTCTGCTCCGGCGTCCAGGCCATAATGTTCGCGCCAATTCCCAGCGAGCCCTGCATGGCGCTCAGCATCGCGTAGCTCAGCGAAGCCGTTCGCTTGTTCAACCCGTGCGGCGAGTCGGTCACCCAGGCCATCATGATCTGCGGCGTGTACGCGTAGGTGAATCCATCCTGCTGGGTGAGCCGGTCGAAGGGATCGGTGTTGTCTGAAGGCCAGACCTGGTCCACGTAGCGCAGAATCCCCAGGTCCACGCGCCCGCCGCCGCCCGAGCAGGACTCGATCTCGACATTCGGATGCCGGCGGCGCAGCTCGGCCAGAATCGCATACAGGTTCCGAACGTACTCCACGTAAACGCGCTTCTCTTCCGGCGGCGGAACCTGGTCCCATCCCGGCTCGCTCCAGTTGCGGTTATAGTCCCACTTCAGAAACGCGATCTCGTTCTCGGTCAGCAGCTTGTCCAGGAAACTCAAAACATACGCGCGCACATCAGGCCGGGCCAGGTTCAACACCAGTTGGTTGCGCTGCTCGGTGCGCGGACGGCCGGGAAAATTCAGCACCCAGTCAGGATGCTTGCGATACAAATCGGAATCCGGATTCACCATCTCGGGTTCCACCCATAGGCCGAAGTCCATCCCCAGCGAGTGCACCTTGTCGATCAGCGGCTTGAGCCCGTGGGGAAACTTCTGCGGGTTCACATACCAGTCGCCCAGCCCGGCGTGGTCGTTGTTGCGCTGCCCGAACCATCCATCGTCCATGACGAACCGGTCGATGCCCAGCGCCGCGGCCTTTTCCGCCAGCGCCATCTGCCCGGCCTCGTTGACGTTGAAGCCGGTCGCCTCCCACGAGTTGTAGAGCACCGGCCGCAGCCGCGGCGTGCGTGCTCCTTTGGCTCCGGTGCGGGGCAGAATGTGCTCCAGCTCGAAGCGGTGCAGCAGCCGCGATGCGCCGCCCAAGCCATGCGCCGAGTAGCCTGCGTAAAAGACGGGCGTCTCCAGCCACTCGCCAGGATGCAGCACGTACCCGAAGTCAAAGGGATTGTATCCGCCCGTCACCCGCACCGCGTCCAGCTGATCCCGCTCGACGGTGATGCGCCAGGAGCCACTCCAGGCCAGTGCGCCGAACCACACTTCGCCGTGTTCTTCATCCGGGCTGCCTGCCTGAATCGCAAACCAGGGATTGGCCTGATGCCCGGTCGAGCCGCGCCTGCTCTCGATCACCTTTGCCCCACCCTCAATCGGTTCCTGGTTCAGCGTCCACTCCCCCGCCCAGCGTCCGGTGAGATCGTTCAGCGTGTAGCGGCCGGCGGGCAAGGCCCACGCCGCGGCCGCCGCCTGCTCCACGGTCACCGGCTGCGGCTCGCGGTTCTCGATGGTCGCCGAGCGCGCCAGGATCCCGCTCGCGGGGTCCATCGTGTAGTGCAGCGTCACATAGATCGCGCGCGAGATGTCCTTAAGTTCCACATCGAACCCCTGCGGCGTCTCGGTGTGGCTCTGGTAGTGGAGGACCAGGTCGCGGTTGCCGTCGGCAAAGGTGATCTTCAGCGCCGGCTCGTTATAGAGGCCCGCGCCCCAGCCCGCATACTCCTGGGGCGTGTTGGTGTAGGAATCGTCAAAGGACGCCCACTCGCGCATCGGCTTCGGCTGGGGGAATGCGTCGGTCGCGCCCAGCCTGCCGCCCCAGTAGATCTGTTCGAGCTCCCCGCGCGCGTTGACCCCGAAGACGTAGGAAACATTGCCGCCATCCAGCCGGAAGACCCTGGCGGCGGCGTCATAGCTGACCAGACCGGGTAATGAATGGCCCGGCAGCGCCTGCGCCGGTTGTATATTGCCTGCTTGCGCCTTCGCCGGCACACTCGCCGCAAAAGCCAGGATTGCCACTGCTGCCCGTCTCACCGCCAGCCGCCTCCTTCATCCGTGTTCCAGACCGCCCATCATAGCATCGCTCTGGGCGTCCTTCCGGCGGCGTTCATCGCTCCTGCCTTGTTCCCTGCAGCCATCTTGATCTTCCGCAGCCGGAAATCGTCTATCCTGAAACTGCTTCCCTGAGGTCTGCCTATGCTTCCCTCACTCATGACCCCGCCCGCCGCGCCAACGCCGGTTGAAGAGATTGCCGCCGCCCTGGAGCGCATCGGCTCGCTTCACGGCCTGCCACTGGAAGACCGTCTCTGGCTGGCGCGCAACGGCCAGGAGGTGGTCGCCAACCCCGGCGACATTCTCTTCGAGGAGGGTGCGCCGGCCGAGAACATGATCTTCATGCTCAAGGGAGAGATCCATGTGCGCCGGCAGCATGGCGGTCCCATGACCCTGTTCGTCGGCCGCACCGGCCAGATGACCGGGATTCTGCCTTTTTCCCGCATGAAGGTCTACGGCGGCCAGGGCTTCGCCGTCTCCCCGGTCTGGGCGCTGCTGATTCCGAAAACGCTGTTTCCGGAGATGCTCCAGGCCATCCCCTCCATGGCCCAGCGCGTGGTTTCCGCGCTGCTTGACCGGGTGCGCGAGGTCACCCGCATGGAGCAACAGGCGGAAAAGCTCGCCGCCCTGGGCAAGCTGGCCGGCAACCTGGCCCATGAGCTGAACAACCCTGCCTCAGCCGCGCAGCGGGCCGCCTCCAGCCTGGTGGCCGAGCTCGGCGGCAACCGCCGGAACCGCTCCAAGCTGCTGAGCCTCTGCCTCAGCGAGGAGCAGATTCGCGGCATCGAGCAGTGGGAACAGAAGATCCTCGGCAGCTCCGTCGAGCGCCCGGAACCAAACGCGCTCAGCTTCATCGCCCGCGAGGAGGCCCTGAAGACCTGGCTTACCGGCCATGGCTGCGCCGACGTCTGGGCGATTGCCCCGCAGCTTGCCGAGCAGCGGGTCGAGGCCGCGGACCTCGATGAGCTCAGCACCCTGCTCCAGGACAACGAACTCGCCGTCTTGCTGCAGTTCTTCACCCGCTACCTGCGCTCCACGCGCTCGGTGGAGACGCTGCTCAACTCGACGGCCCGTATCTTCGACCTGATCAGCGCCATCAAGGCCTACTCCTACATGGACCGCGCGCCCATCCTCGAGGTGGATGTCCCGGCCGGCCTGGACGCCACCCTGCAGATGCTCCAGTCGCGCATGAGCAAGATAGAGGTCATCCGCAACTACGAGGCCAATCTGCCCACCATCAGCGCCTACGGCAGCGAGCTGAACCAGGTCTGGACCGCGCTGATTGAAAACGCCATCGACGCCCTCGGCAACCAGGGCACGCTGCGCCTTACCTGCCGGCTGGAGGCCGACATGCTGCTGGCGGAGATCTGGGACACCGGCCCCGGCATTCCCCCCGAGCTGCAGGAACGCATCTTCGAGCCGTTTTTCACCACGAAAGCGCCCGGCCAGGGCCTGGGCCTGGGCCTGGACAACGCCATGCGCATCGTCCGCAAGCACCGCGGGCACCTGAGCGTGAAATCGGAGCCGGGCTCGACCTGCTTCCGCGTTCGCCTGCCCCTGGAGCAGCTCCAGGCCTATTAGGGCCTGGGAAACCCGAAGAAATTGCAGGCTGAAAGCGCCTTACGGCTCAATTTCCACGCCGCGCCAGAAGGCCACGTAGCCTTTGATCCTGCGCGCCGCCGGCTTGGGATCGGGATAGTACCAGGCGGCGTCGGGATTATCCTGGCCGTCGATCACCAGGCTCATATACCGCGCCTGCCCCTTCCACGGACAGATGGAGATGGTCGAACTGGGGCGGAAATACTCCCGCTTGAGACTGGACTCGGGAAAATAAATATTCCCCTCCACGGTCTCGGTTGTCTCGCTTTCGGCAATCACCTTGCCGTTCCAGATTGCTCGCGCCATGCTCCTGCCCGCCTAGCCCGAATTGTACCCTGAACCTGACGCACTTAGGCGCAGGACCGGGCACCAGCCGCCTGCTCACCGGCCATCGCGCGGGGGAGCGGCCCATTGCGGCGCAGGAATCCCGGGGGAGGCGTCAGCGTGCTACTGCGCGGTATGGATGGAATCGATATGGACGCTCTTGGCGCTCTCGTCCATGGTCGCGTGCACGATCACGTGAGCGCCATAGTAGACCGGCTTCACCGCGTCCGGATTGTCGATCGCCCAGACCTCTTTGTTGGCCGCGTCCACAAACACCGGCTTCTGGCCGCTGGCGATGCACTTCTTCACGCAGGCCGCGCCGGTGCCCATGTGCTTGGCACCGCACATCGAGTCAGAGATATAGCCGTTCAGCCTTGAACTGGCGGCGCCTGCCGCCATCGCGGTAAAAGCAAAAACCGCAATCAGAAAACACAGGGATCGTTTCACAAGGAACCTCCGGGGAAGTGGGGGCACATCCCGATTGCCTACTATGATGCTCCCGCAACCGGGATCCGGCAAGCATTTCCTGCACCGGGATTTCGCCCCATGAGATGCAGCCCCCGGGTTTTTACGGCATTTCTCCTTCACATGTAGCCTCGATTGGCGTTCTTTGCGGCGCCGATTTCTTGTTGAAATCGGCGCTTGAGTGCGTTGGCTCCGGTATACGTCTGAAGGAGAAATGCTTTAGGGCTTGGCCGCCAGACTCTGTTGCCGCGCCTGGAGGTTCTTCAGCACCGTCTCATAGCGCTGCTGCGCCGCCGAAAACCGGTTCACCAGCTCGCCGGTCTTGGCCAAAAAGGCCGGGTTCTTCTCCCGGATCGCCTCCAGAATCGGCGCAAATTTGGCCATCAGGAAGAACCCTTCGCCGTTGCAGTCCACAAACAGCTCGGCGGAGACCGCCCCGTGCAGAACCATGGCCGCCGCCATCTCCCAGTAGCTGATTACCTGCCGCAGCCACGGATTATGCGGGTCGTTCGGGTTGGATACCAGGGAAAAGTAGTCTTCGGCGGTGGTGGGCCAGTACTCGCCCATCATCCACGCGCGCGCCTTGCGCATCTCCGCCTCGGTGCGCAGTTCGTAAAGCTTCAGGATGATCTCCGCGTCGGCCGCAGTGGCCAGCATCCGTTCCATAAGCTCTTCTCCGCTGCTCATACTACCGGATTCTCCCCATCCCTGTATGCAGACTGATCAGGCCGCTGAAAAATCCCGCTGGCCTGGCGCCTGGGCGCAGAATCCGGCAGCCCGATCCTCAGGCCGGCTGCAGCTCCTTCTTCTCGCTCTTCTCCACGACCGGCCCATGGGTCTCCACCGTGGGCGGCGGCGGAGCGTCGCCAATCCGCTTGGAGTAGCCGCACACCACCTTGACTTCCGCCGCGGCCGCGGGCGCAGTCTTTTTCCCCCGCTTCTTCGGCGCAGCCTCTTCCCCGGCGATCTTTCTCTTGTTCGGGCACTCCAGGTAGATCCCCGATTTCAGCGTCTTCTCCACCAGGTAAGGGCTGCCGCACTCCGGGCACTTCTTCGCGACCGGCTTCAGATTCGAGGTGAAGTCGCACTTGGGATAGTTCGTGCAACCCCAAAAAACATTGCCCCGCCGCGCCTTGCGCTCGGCCACGTCGCCGGTTCCGCACTTGGGGCACTTGAAGCCTTCAACCAGGTTCTGCTTGATGTACTTGCACTTCGGGTAACCGGAGCAGGAGACGAACTCCCCATACGCGCCCTGGCGCAGGACCAGCGGCTTGCCGCATACCGGGCAATCCTCGCCGGTGGGCTCGGGCGGCTTCTGCTGCTGCTTCTGGCTCAGCTTGCGGAAGGTCTTGCAGGGCGGATCGGCGTTGTAATCCGGACAGGCCATGAACGGCCCGAACAGCCCGCGCCGCATCACCATCACCTTGCCGCAGTTCTCGCAATACTCCTCGGTATCGCCCGCCTCCTGCGCCTCCGGCGTATTCAGGTCGGGCTTGGCCGCGATGTTCTCCCTGGTGAAGGCGCAGCTCGCCGGGTCCTTCTTGTTGTAGGCGGAACAGGCAAAGAAGGAGCCGAACTTGCCCCACTTCAGCACCAGCGGCGAGCCGCAAACGTCGCACTTCTCCCCGGTCAGCTTCTCCATCCGCTTGATGTTTTCCATCTTCTTGCCGGCCACCTTGAGCTCGTCCTCGAAGTGGTCGTAGAAGCCGTTCAGGAGGTCGGTCCACTTCTCCTTGCCCTCTTCGATGTCGTCCAGCTCGGACTCGAGCTTGGCGGTGTAAGCGGTGTCGAAGATGTAAGGGAAATTCTTGACCATCAGGTCGCAGACCACCACGCCAATCTCAGTTGGATAAAAGCGCCCGCGCGATCCGCCGTGCTTGACCACGTACTCGCGGTCCTGGATGGTGGAAATAATCGATGCGTAAGTCGACGGCCGGCCGATGCCGCGCTCTTCCAGCTCCTTGACCAGCGAGGCCTCGTTGTAGCGCGGGGGCGGCTCGGTAAAGTGCTGTTCGCTGTCCAGCTTGTCGAGCGCGAGAACCTTCACCTGGTCGAGGTTGGGCAGCTTGTTGGCCAGCGACTCGTCGTCCTCGTCCTTTCTGTCCTTGGAAGTCTCGTAGACCTTCTGGTAGCCGTCGAAGATCACCGTCGTTCCGCTCACCCGGAAATCGTAGGTTCGCTTGTCCACCGGGCTGGCCGCGGCGATATTCACCTGGGTGACGGCCAGTTGTGCCGGCTGCATCTGCGAGGCCACGAAGCGCTGCCAGATCAGCGTGTAGAGCTTCAATTGCTCGTCGCTCAGGTAGCGCGCAATCGACTCCGGCGTCCGCGCGGCGTCGGTTGGCCGGATGGCCTCGTGCGCGTCCTGCGCGTCTTTCTTGCCCTTGTACGAATTCGGCGTCTCGGGCAGATACTGCGCGCCCAGGTGCTTGCCGATCCACTCCCGCGCGCTCACCTTGGCTTCCGGCGCCACGCGCGGCGAGTCGGTACGCATGTAGGTGATCAAACCGGTCGCGCCCTCATCGCCGATGTCCACGCCCTCGTAGAGCCGCTGCGCCACGCCCATGGTCCGGCGCACATTGAAGCCCAGCTTGCGCGAGGCGTCCTGCTGCAACTGGCTGGTGGTGAAGGGCGGCGGCGGGCTCTGGCGGCGCTCCCGCTTCACGATGTCGGCGATGGACCAGGAGGCTTTGTCAAGCGCGGCCAGCGCAGCCTTCGTTTCCTTTTCGTTGGGCAGCGCGGGCGCGCTGACTGTTTCGACGGAGATGCGCTCGCCGTCGATCCCCACCAGCCGCGCCTTGAAGCTCTTCTCCGCCCGCCGCTCGGGGTGCAGCAACGGGGTCCCCGCGGCCTGCTTTTCGTCCGCGGGGTGGAGCTGCGCCTCCACGGTCCAGTATTCGACCGGATTGAAGGCGCCGATCTCCCGCTCCCGCTCCACCACCAGCCGCAGGGCCACCGTCTGCACCCGCCCGGCGGAAAGCCCGCGCCGCACCTTGTCCCACAGCAGAGGAGAAATCTGATAGCCGACCAGGCGGTCGAGGACGCGCCGCGTCTGCTGCGCATCCACTAAATTCTGATCCACGTCCCGCGCGTGGTTGAAGGCATCCTGCACTGCCTTCCTGGTGATCTCATTGAAGGTCACGCGGTGAATTTTCTTCTTCTCCCTGGCGCTCTTTCCCAGTTGCAACGCCAGGTGGTAGGCAATCGCCTCGCCCTCGCGGTCCGGGTCGGGCGCCAGGTAAATCTCGTCCGCCCTGGCGGCCGCCTTCTTCAGTTGCGCAACCACCTTCTCCTTGTCCGGCGGCACCACCAGTTCGGGCTCGAATGTCCGGTTCGCCAACTCCACGCCAATATCTTTCTTGGGCAGGTCCATGATGTGGCCCACCGAGGCCATCACCTCGAACTCCTTGCCCAGATACTTTCCGATCGTCTTAGCCTTGGCGGGCGATTCGACGATTACCAGTGCTTTGCTCATTGCCATCCTTATGGTTCATCCATTCTCGCCGTGGGAAGCCTTGCGCAAACGCTGCTGCCCGGCGGGACGAAGCCGGCTCAACGGCCTGCTTCCTTCCTTTTCTCGATTCTCTCCGCCTCTGACTGCCGGATCGGTTTTGCCTGTCTCACACCACCCTGTCAGGCGTGTTCGACGCACGAACAGCCGAATTCGATTCAGGCGGGATACATCCCGGGCCGCGCAAAATCCGTCTCCAATTCGTCCGCAAACCATTCACGGGCCGCGTTCTGCCCCTCCGGGGAAAATAATCTGCAAATGATGGAAGCTACCACGGAACACCGCTTCTTTTCCACTCGCGGCCGGGCTAGGCTTGGCTTTTGGTCCCATTTTGGCGCCCGCGGAGCCGCCTCGCTCGCCGCATAACCCCATTCAGGCTGCGCGAGTTGCATGGCGCGAGAAGAAAATATTTGCGCCGAAGCGGGAAAAGGCCGATTTATAGATGGAAACAAACCCGCATCCCGCTCTCTGCTGCGCGAGCGGCTGTTCCCTATTCACTGGCCTTTCACATGGTTTTGACGTAATTTTTCCCGGGAAGGCAACGAATCCGCCCGGCCATCTCCAGCTCGAAGAGCGCGGTAAAAACCTCGGACGAAGTGAGTTGGGTTTCCAGAAGATCGAGAATCTCGTCGATCTGCAGGCTCTGGTCGGTATGCAGAACCTCCAGGACCATGGCCTCATCGGGGCGCAGAACGGGCTCCGGTAATAAGGATGCGGTGGCCTGCGATTTGGATTCTTCCGGCGCCTGGGCCTCCAGTTCCGCGCGCACCTGCGAGGGCAGCTCTTCCCAGAACGTCCTCCCACGTCGCCACCAGCTTGGCGCCCTGTTTAATGAGCGTGTTGGGCGTCCAGGAGCCCTTGCTGGTGACGTTGCCGGGCACGGCAAACAGGTCGCGGTTCTGCTCCATGGCGCAACGCGCCGTCACCCGCGTTCCCGACATCTCCCCCGCCTCCACGACGAGCACCGCGATGCACAGCCCGCTCAGCACGCGGTTGCGGCGGGGAAAGTTCTGCGGCGCGGGAAAGGTTCCCATTGGCGATTCGCTGACGATGGCCCCGCCCGCGGCCAGAATCTCCTCGGCCAGCTTCTTGTTCTCCTTGGGATACACCACGTCGAGCCCGGTGCCCCACACCGCCACCGTGGGCATGCGCGCCGCCAGCGCGCCGCGGTGCGCGCAGGAGTCGATGCCGCGCGCCATTCCGCTCACGATCAGCAGCCGCCGCGCCGCCAGGTCGCGCGAGAGCAACTCCGCGATCCCCGACCCATAGGGCGTAGGATGCCGCGTGCCGACGACGGCGATGGCGGGGCGGCTGAGCAGGCGCACATCGCCGCGCACCCACAGAACGGGAGGAGGGTCATAAATCTCCCGCAGCCGTTCCGGATAATCCTTGCAGCCGAAGGTCACCAGCTTCGCCCCCAGCTGCAGGATTTGTTCCCACTCCTTCTCCGCCGCCTTCCGCGCCTTCCCGGCAAAGATAAACTGCACAGCCTCCGCGGGAAAACGCAGTCCTTCCAGCTCCGTCAGGGCCAGCGCAAACACCTGGCTGGGCGCCTCCATCTGCTCCATCGCATCCAGAATCCGTTTCGGTCCCAGCCCCGGCGTCAGCGCCAGCGCCAGCCAGGCAAGGCGGTTCTCATCCAGCTCGCAGGCGGGCGAGCTCGCAAGCTCGCAGGCGGGCGGCGTCGAAGCCAGCGCATCCCTATTGGCGTCCGTCTCCTGCACACGCAGCCTTTCTTCTGAGGAAACAATCTTCAGATCAGAGGTAATTGCGCTCACGTTACCTTTTTGCAGAGCCAGAAGTCAAGCCGAGGGTACTCTGGAATAGTGGGTCAGTTTCAATCCACAGGCTTAAATCAGCAGCTTCCGGATTGCCGGCCATCCAACCAGAACCCCGAGATCTGGCCGCCAGATACTCGATTTGAGCGTAGGCGATGTTTCAATGGTCATATTAAGGCAGCAGTTCCCCCGCAGGAAATTCCCACGTTTAAGGTGGGCTAGGAGTCTGATGGCAGGCTGGCGAGGGAAGCAGTCACAAACAAGAAGAACCGCCTTTACGCCGCCGGCATCCAGCTCTCCCCTTCTTGCAGAATCACAATGTTCGCACTCAAATCTGCTTGTCGTGTGCGCTCTTTAAAGCCTCCCGGACTGTGGCTCGTTCGCATGAGCGGGGAGCGCGGAATGATCCCGAGGTGAATTGGGATCACGACCTGGGGAGCCAGAATCCGCACCGCCTCAACCGCCTGCTTCTCGCCCATGGTCATTGGGATAAGGAAGGTCGTGACCGGAATCAATGCGACATCTGGCCGGAGCTCGCGGCCAATCTTTTCCATAAAGCTTGCGAGATAGGTGTCGCCCGCGAAATAGATTCGCTTGCCGTCAGCCTCGATGATGTAGCCGACTGTGAAAGTAACGTGGCGGGCAGGTACTGCCGTGATGGAGATTGTGGCGAATGATTTCCGCTCCCAGGGCCTAAGGCCGGTCACGCAGCGCCCTCCCTTCATACGCGTCATCCAGGCTGAGGCGGCGGGGGCGAATACAGGGACAGACTGCGGCAAGGCTCGGAGGAATCGGCGGTCGATGTGATCGAAGTGATTGTGCGAAATGAGAACCAGATCGAACGTCGCTCAATTCTTCTCGCGACCGGGCAGGCGGCCGAGGCCGCGCATAAGCGAGATTACCGTGGAGGCCGAAGTAGGGGTCGGTGAGGATGCGCTTTCCAGCAACTTCGATCAACACAGTGCTGTGGCCGATCATCGTAACCTTCATGGATGAATACCCCGGCGCTGTGGTGCGGTCATCGAGAACCGTGAGGGCGAACTTTGCAGCCTTTCTGTGACCGCAGTCACAGCGTCCCGGGTGCCCGCGATTCCAAGCAGGTCAATACTACAGGTTCCGGGAGGATCGTAGGCAAGCCGGAAACTGCCGCGTTCCTTCAACAGCGATTCGATCTGTAGATTCGAACGGCCCCACTCCCGCAACACGGAATCCCGCAAGCGCGCATCCTTCCGCCCGGATTGATAGTCTAAGGAAGGTGAGTTCCGTGCAAGATTCCCGCCTGCGCATCGCCGCCATCGATTTCCTCAACCCAGCGCCGCTCATGTGGGACTTCGAGCATCCTCCCCTGGACGCCGCGCTCGCCCGCCGTTACCAAATCGAGCGGATGACTCCCTCCGAGTGCGCCGAGCGGCTGGCCAAGGGCACCGCCGACATCGGCCTCATCCCCATCGCCGCCCTCGCCACCATCCCGGGCCTGCGCATTCTGCCCGGCTGCACCATCGCCTCCAAGGACTGGGTCCGTTCGCTGCTGCTGGTCCGCCGCGCCTGTCAGCCGCTGGCCGAGTTGCGGTCCCTGGTCGCCGACACCGCCAGCCGCACCACCATCGCCTACGCGCGCCTGCTCTTCCAGCGCTGGGGCAACCCGAAGATCCCCTTCCTGCCCATGGCCGCCAACCTGGACGCGATGCTGGACCGCGCCGACGCCGCCATCGTCATCGGCGACCCCGCCCTGCTGGCTCTGGAGGAACGCCTGAACCGCCAGGAACGCACCGGCGAGGAGCTGGTCTACCATGACCTGGCCCACGAATGGCGCTCCCTCACCGGCCTTCCTTTCGTCTCCGCCGTCTGGGGCGCTGCGCGCGGCAGCCCCTTGGATGAGAGCATCGCCAACGACTTCATCCTCTCCCGCGATCACGGCCTTGCGAACCGCGAAGCCCTCGTCGCCGAGTGGTCCCAGCGCATGCCCATTCCCGAGTCCACCCTCCGCACCTATCTCACCACCAACATCCACTACGTTCTCGACGAGGAGTGCGTGGAAGGGATGCGCGGCTTCTTCCGCATGTCTGCCGAGGCCGGCCTTCTCCCCGAGTACACGGTTCCTCTCGCCGATCTGGCGGTTCGCTGAGGCAGCAATTCGGCTTCCCTTTTTTCAGATTGCGATTTTGGTTTCAATCGCGTCGTAATCGGCGCGCAAGCCGAGTTTTTCGCATCGATTCAAAATCCTTGTTGACAGACTTGCGCTTGTAAGCAAAAATGATTACACTGCGGGTGTGAACAGCAGCGAGCTGAAGCGATGGTTGGCGAAACAGGGAGTCACGTTTGGAGCCCAAACGGGGTCGCATCTGAAGGTGTCCTGGCAGGGCCGCCAATCCATCCTCCCGATGCACGGCAAGAAGGAGCTTCCGAAGGGTTTGGTCGCCGACATCAAAAAGCAACTCGGCCTCAAGAACAAGGAGTAAACATGCGCGGGTATCCCGTAAATCTTCGCAAAGACGGCAAGTTCGTCACGGTCAGCTTCCCTGACATCCCCGAGGCGCACACCTTCGGGAACGATCGCGAGCACGCTCTCGAAATGGCGAAGGAAGCGCTGGAAACGGCGATGGAGTTCTACTTCGACGACCAGCGTCCGGTTCCGCTGCCTTCTCAGCCCCGGCGCGGCCAGGCAGTGGTGGAGCTGGCTCCCAGCGTCGCGGCGAAGGTTCTGCTGCTGAATGAAATGCTGCGCCAGAAGGTCCGCCCTGCCGAGCTCGCGCGGCGCATCGGCATCACGCGCCAGGAAGTGAACCGCCTCACCAACCTCAAGCACGCCACCAAGATCGACCGCATTGACGCGGCGCTCAGGGCATTGGGGAAGCGGCTGTATCTCGACGCGGCGTGAGCGGCGGGTGGGTCGAAAACGGGCAGGTGGGGGTTCGTTGTCTCCCGAGTCTCAGAATCGGGATCGGGGCACCCTCATTCGTTGGTAATCAGGATCCCCGGGACGTGAGCCGTCCGCCATTGGGCAGGGCGCCCGGAACGGTCCCGGCCTTTGCGTCTCGTATGTGTAGTACTTGTTTGAATGCTATTAGATTGCGATTCGGGTTTCAGCCGCGTCGTAAAATGATTAGAACGGGCAACAAGGCTGAAACCGACGCGCAAAGACGAGGAGCGAAAATGAAGCTCAGAAGAGTCCGAGTTCAGAATTTCCGTGCAATCAAGGAAACGGAGATTGTCTTTGCTGATGCACTGGGGACAATTCGGCCGATTACGGTCCTTGCCGGCCCGAACGGTTCGGGCAAAACGTCCGTTCTTTACGCCATTGTTCAGTCGCTTCGCGGTGTCATGGGGTATCGGACGAGCGATGTCCCGGAACCAGAGGAACTCGACATTCATCGGCCGATTTCAGAGAGTGGTCTCTCACGGGTCCCACCGTCAATTACTGTCACCCTCGACATTGAATTCGCTGACGCGGAACGAGCCGCAATCAGGAAGGTTCTCAATGAAACGGCCTTTGATGAGCCCGTTCCTGTCCGTCTTCCTGAGCTCCTGGGCGGGAAATTGCGCGCGATCTGGAAATACCCTCCAGAACGAAAAGCGGATGGGTCGCTCAAGCCAAGTTGGTTCTTGAACCATACGGAGCCGCGGAACGCTATCCCTTGGTTCAAGGGAAGAAGTACAGCCATTAGCGCTTGGAGGGACAGGAAGCTTGGCGAACGAGATCTTCTCGATAAGATTGGCGGGATTTGCCTCTTTCCCCAAGACAGAAGCTTGCGATCTCGCGTTATGGGAGAACGTTTGACCGAGGATGAGGAGTCATCTGTCGCGTCAGACCGAAAGAGCAGAGATCGATTCTCCGTTTGGGGAGTCTTGGAATACCTTAGCAATTACTCACGCAGTCGCCCCGACAATGCGACACAAGAGGAAAACTGGGAGCAGAGGATCCGCGAGGGATTCAACGAGATTTGTGCGCCTAAGGAGTATCTCGGTTTCATGTATGGAAGCGACGATCCGTTGGGTGCGCCCTATTTCAAGGACAATGGGAGTACTTATCCCCTCCACATGGCAGCGTCCGGAGAGCAGGTGATAATCGAGTACCTAGCTCGTTTGACCTACCCGAGTCCGATGAACCATAGCATTGTCCTGATTGATGAACCCGAAATTCATTTGCACCCCGGTTGGGTCCGGCAGTTGTATCGCGCCTTACCAAAAATCGGCATTGACAATCAATACATCATAACCACTCATTCAACTGAACTCTATGCGGCTGCAGCTGCGGATCAGGCACTGATCGAGATGGGCCCATTGGTTGAGACGAACTGATGCCCTATCTCTCTGCTTACCCACGCGGCGGCCAGATCGCTTTGCTGTGCGAAGGTGACCTTATCGGCTATGAGGCCACTTTGTTTCAGAAATGGACGGGGGCGGAATTGGGAACCGCTCCTCTCGTCGATATTTGGCCTTGCGGAACCAAGAATTCGATTTTCGGCATAAGCGATGCGATTGGTCGTGGTCGTCCGATTTTCATAATCGAAGACCGGGATTTCAGGTCAATGGACGAATCGCGGGACGACTGCGAACGAAACAAGAATGATCGCGAACGTCGAGACATCAAGGTCATCGCGTGGTGTGCATGGATCAGATGCGAGATCGAGAACTATTTGTTGGAACCGGATGTGCTGTTGCCAGTGTTTCGGGAAGCCTTTCGGTGCACTGATGATGATATTGTTCTCGCTGTAAACGAAATTTTGCCCTCACTCGCTCTTTATCAAGCTGCACAACACGTCAGGTATCGCGCGCAACGTCAATGGCTGTCAACTGATCCAGTTGGCGCATTGCTATCCGGGTTAAGGGCAAGTCCAACTTGGGACGATAACGGACATACCATTGTGCCGCCGGATGAGGCGGCTTTTAGGACCGGCCTTGATCAGAATAGTCGGTCCTGGATAGAGCAGATGCGCGCAGTGCGGTCCGATGTTGTACAAGATTTTGACACCCAACTTGCGCTTTGGAGGAATTGTCAGTGGCATGATGCATCGTGGCGGACTGATTGGGCCGGCAAAGAAATACTCCATTGGCTACGAATAGCGTTGACGAGCAGATTTGGTTGGCCAACTGATGGGGACCCTGACAGACGTCAACCTCTGAACTGGACTTTGAATCGCACCAGACGGGAGGCTCAGGATCGTGCTGTCGAATCTGCTTTGAGGCCGCGAATGATCGGTCAGTTCCTGGCTCAACTGCCATCCCTGCCTAAAGAAATCCGAGATGAGTTCGACGAGATGAAGGGTGCACTCCAGTCGCACCAAGTTAGGGCCACGTAACCCGCGATGTCTTCGCCCGATATTCGCCAGACTCCCCTATAATCTCCCCATGGACTTTCAGCTCGTCACCAGCTACAAGCCTCAGGGCGACCAGCCCCGCGCCATCGACGAGCTTGTGGAGGGCCTGGCCGCCGGGGAAAAGCACCAGGTGCTGCTCGGCGTTACCGGCTCCGGCAAGACCTTCACCATGGCCAAGGTGATCGAAGAGTCCAACCGCCCCGCCCTGATCCTGGCCCACAACAAGACGCTGGCCGCGCAGCTCTACCACGAGTTCAAGCAGTTCTTCCCCTCGAACGCGGTCGAATACTTCGTCAGCTACTACGACTACTACCAGCCGGAGGCCTACATTCCCGCCGGCGACCTCTACATCGAGAAGGAAGCCACCATCAACGAGGAGCTGGACAAGCTGCGCCTCTCGGCCACGCGCTCGCTCTTCGAGCGCCGCGACGCGATCATCGTCAGCTCGGTGAGCTGCATCTACGGCCTGGGCTCGCCGGAGGCCTACTACGGCATGTTGCTGCTGCTCGAGAAAGGCCAGCGCATCAGCCGCAAGGACATTACGCGGCGGCTGGTGGAGATCCTCTACGAGCGCAACGACGCGGACTTCCGCCGCGGGACATTTCGAGTCAGGGGAGACGTGATCGAAGTCTTCCCCACCTACGACGAGTCCGCCTACCGCATCGAGCTCTTCGGCGACGAGATCGAATCGCTCTCCCAGATCGATCCCCTCTTCGGCACCGTCAAGCAGAAGTACGCGCGGCTGCCCATCTATCCCAAAAGCCATTACGTCGTCCAGCCGGAGCGCAAGGCCGAAGCAATCGAATCGATCATCTCCGAGCTGAACCAGTGGGTCGCCCAGCTGGAATCCGAGGGGCGCATGGTGGAGGCGCAGCGCGTCAACCAGCGCACCCGCTTCGACCTGGAAATGATCAAGTCGATGGGCTACTGCCACGGCATCGAGAACTACTCGCGGCATTTTTCCGGGCGCCTGCCCGGTGAGCCGCCTCCGACCCTGCTCGATTACTTCCCGCGCGACTTCCTGCTCTTCGTCGACGAGAGCCACGCCACCATTCCCCAGGTCCACGGCATGTGGCATGGCGACCGCAGCCGCAAGCAGAACCTCGTCGATTACGGCTTCCGTCTGCCCTCGGCCATGGACAACCGCCCGCTCACCTTCGAAGAGTTTGAGAACCGCATCAATCAGACCATCTACGTCTCTGCCACGCCGGGCCCTTACGAGCTGACCCGCTCGGCCGGCGTGGTCATCGAGCAGGTGATCCGGCCGACCGGGCTGGTCGATCCGGAGGTCGAAATCCGTCCCGTCAAAGGCCAGATCGACGACCTGCTGGCCGAGATTCGCGACCGCGGCAAACGCAGCGAGCGTGTCCTGGTCACCACCCTCACCAAGCGCATGGCCGAGGACCTGGCCGGCTACTACACCGAGGTGGGCGTGCGCTGCCGCTACATGCACTCCGAGATCGAAACCCTGGAGCGGGTCAAGCTGCTGGCCGGCCTGCGCAAGGGCGAGTTCGACGTGCTCATCGGCATCAACCTGCTGCGCGAGGGCCTCGACCTGCCGGAAGTCTCGCTGGTCGCCATCCTCGACGCCGACAAGGAGGGATTCCTGCGCTCCGCCGGCTCGCTCATCCAGACCATCGGGCGCGCCGCCCGCCACATCGAGGGCCGCGCCATCCTCTACGCGGATCAGATGACCGACTCCATGCGCCGCGCCATCGACGAGACCAGCCGCCGCCGCACCCTGCAGCGCGCCTACAACCAGGAGAATGGCATTACCCCGCAGTCGATCATCAGCAAGGTGGAGATGGGCCTGGCGCACATCCTCAAGTCAGAATACGGCGAGATCGAGGAAGAAGAGACCGCCGCGCTGCCGGAGTTCCGTACGCAGGAGGAGCTGGACGCCTACATTGCGAAGATGGAGACGGAGATGCGCGAGGCCGCCAGGAAATTCGAGTTCGAGAAGGCCGCCCGGCTGCGCGACTCCATCAGGGAGCTGCGCGAAAAGGAGTTTCTTTTTCTTTAAGGTACCGCGCGGGCCGGAAACCGGCCTTCCCGGGCAACCGATTCCAACTGTCTCTCATCTCAGTTGCATAGTTAGTTAATAATGCCGTCCGGTCTTCTGACAGACTGCGCGGGACGTGGGGCAGATGTTGACAATCCTACTGGTAGAGCACGATCCTCTCCAGGCATCGTTACGCAAGTCCACCCTGGAAAAGCGCTTTCCCGATGTTCGGCGGGTCGGCGACGCAGCCGAAGCTCTCTGTCTCGTCGAGCAGCCGCAATTCGCCGATCATCTGGGCCTGGTAATCTCCGGAAATCATCAGCCCGGGATAAGCGGGCCGGCCTTTGTCGCCGAACTGCACACCCGCAAGCCCTCGCTGCCCGTACTGGTGCTCGGCACTGACGGCGAAAGACCCGGCGATTACACCGGGGCGCTGGTGAGCTTCCTGCCTAAGCCCTTCGATCAAGGGGAGATGCTCGCTCGCGCTTCCCGGATGCTGGCGCGATTCGACTATAAAAGCGCCTGAATCGCAGATTCTTTCCTCGCTTCTATCGGCTCCGATTCCCCCCTATAAACGTGAGCTATATCACACGCCGGAAGCCTATCATGGATGGAGAATTGTCTCATCGGGAGGCCGTTAGCCTTCTCCTGCGTGCAAAAATCATGATGGAGTCTTGATGGCAGCCTTCGGTAGTTTCGCTCTCCTGATCGGATTGGCGCTTGCCGCCTACAATCTGCTGGCTGGAAGCGTGGCATTACGGCTGATCGCGACAAAACAGTCCACGGCTCTCTCCCCGGAGAGGCTTGCCGATACTGCGCGCAGGGCTGGAATCGCCGGCTTTATTGCCGTCTCCGCGGCCGCCTTTGCTCTGATCTGGTCGGTCTTTGCCAACGATTTTTCCATCACGTACATCCTTGAGCACTCCAACCGCGCCCTCCCCGCTGCTTACAAGTTCGCCGCCATGTGGAGCGGCCAAGAGGGTTCGCTGCTGCTCTGGGCGTGGCTGCTGGGCATGTACGGCTTTGTGCTGCGCCTGCGCCACAAGACCGATGTCAAGCTCTACGCCTACGCCGGCACGATCCTGGCCGGCATTCAGGTCTTCTTCCTTTCTGTCCTGTGCTTCGCTGCGCCCCCGTTTTCGCTCTATGCCGGCCCCACCCCCGCGGACGGCAACGGCCTCAATCCCCTCCTCCAGTACCCCGAGATGGTGATTCATCCGCCCATGCTTTACCTGGGCTACGTGGGCTTCTCGGTTCCCTTCGCCTTTGCCCTCGGCGCGCTGATGATGCGCTACCCCGGCGAGAAATGGATCAAAATCACCCGTAGCTGGACCATGGTCACCTGGCTGTTTCTTACCTGCGGCATCTTCCTGGGCATGCACTGGGCTTACGCCGTGCTGGGCTGGGGCGGCTACTGGGGCTGGGACCCGGTTGAAAACGCCAGCTTCATGCCCTGGCTCACCGGAACCGCCTTCCTCCACTCCGTGATGATGCAGGAAAAGAAAGGCATGATGAAGAGCTGGAACGTCTGGCTCATCTTCTCCACCTTCCTGCTCACCATGCTGGGCACTCTGCTTACCCGCGCCGGCCTGGTCAGCTCGGTCCACGCCTTCGCCCAATCCTCGATCGGCAACTGGTTCGTCACCTTCATGGTGATCGTGCTCGCGGTCTGCATCTTCACTTACGTTCTGCAGCGCAGCCACCTGAAGAGCGAGCAGCATCTCGAGTCGCTGGTCAGCCGCGAGTCCAGCTTCCTGTTCAACAACCTCGTCCTGCTGGTCGCCTGTTTTGTGATCCTCTGGGGAACGCTCTTCCCGGTTCTCTCCGAGTTTGTCCAGGGCACCAAGGTCACCGTCGGCGCTCCGTTTTATAACCGCGTCGCCGTGCCCATCGGGCTCTTCCTGCTCTTCCTTACCGGCGTCGGCCCGCTGCTCCCCTGGCGCGCCACTTCGCTGCGCAGCATCCGCCGCAACTTTGTTGTGCCGGTCATCGCTCTCTGGGCCACGGTCGCTGTATGCCTCATCGCCGGCGTCCGGCCCTGGCGCAACGGCGCATGGGATCAGGGCGCTTTCTATGCGCTGGTCGCCTTTGCCTTGTCAGCCGGCGTCATGACCGCCATCCTGTCTGAGTTCTCGCGCGGCGCAGGCGTCATCTCCCGCCAGACCGGGCGCAACCTGCTCTCCGCCACCTGGCTGCTCACCCGCCGCAACACCCGCCGTTACGGCGGCTACATCATTCACATCGGCGTGGTGGTGATCGTCATCGGCCTGGCCGGCGCTGCCTTCAACCGCAATCAGGAAGCCGAGCTGGGCCTCCACGACAAGCTCGCCATCGGCCCTTATACGCTGGAGAACGTCGGCTTCTCACAGGACTCCAACCTCAACTACAACTCCGAATACGCCCTCCTCGACGTCTATCGCGACGGCAAGAAAGAGTTCCAGATGACCCCGGAGAAGCGTGTCTACCTGGCCAGCGACCAGCCCCAGACCATGGTGCAGATCCACTCGGTTCCCGGCTGGGATCTCTACGTCGTCTATGAAGGCACCAATCCCGACACCGGCCAGCCCATCATCAAAGCCTTCCTCAACCCCCTTGTCGGCTGGATCTGGGCCGGCCTGATGGTGATCGTCTTGGGAACCTTCATCGCTCTGGTTCCCAGCATCACTCCAGCCACAGCGGCCTTGCGGGTCCCGGCGGCACGAGCCGCGCACGCCGAGCCGGCGATGAAGGGAGGCGACTAATGAGACGCGTCTCGCGTGGTCTCAGCTTCCGTGCACCTTCCTCATGGTTCAAGGCCGTACAGGCCGCGGCTCTGGCCGTCGCCGTCTACTTCTCAGTGGGCGCCACCACGCCGGCCGGCCGCCTGTTCAGTCTGGATCACCGCATGATGTGTACCTGCGGCTGCGCGGAGCTGCTCGGGGAGTGCAACCACGTCGGCTGCACGCAGTCCACGCAGGAGCTCACTGAACTGCGGGCCGACATCGCCGCCGGCATGAGCGATCAGCAGATCTTCAACGCCTTCGTCGCCAAGTACGGCGCCACGGTCCTAGCCGCGCCGGAAACCCACGGCTTCGACCTGGTGGCCTGGATCGCGCCCTTCGCCGTCTTGGCCGCAGCGCTGCTGGGCACCATTCTGCTCATCCGCCGCTGGTCGGTCGGCCGCGCCGCCGTCCCCGTGACCGATCCCGCCGCCCTCGACCCCGAAGAGCGCAGGCGCCTGGAAAAGATTCGCCGGGAGACCGGCATGGATGGAGGGTATTGAGCCATGACAACCCTGCAGGGCGAACTCGCCGGCATCTTCCTCACTCTGGCGCTCCTGGTCTACACCTTCTGGCCGGAGAACACCTTTGCCAGCCAGATCCAGAAGACCCGCCTGGATTACCTGCTGGAGCGCAAGGAGCAGCTCTACGAAAATCTCCGCGATCTGAACTTCGAGTACCGCGCCGGCAAGTATCCTGAGGAGGACTTCCTTGTTCAGCGTGGACTCCTTGAACGCGAAACAGCGGAACTGCTGGCCGAAATCGAATGCCTGCAGCAGGCATGACGCGCAATAGTTCTGTCATCTGAACGAAGGATCTGCTCTTGTTCTGGCGCTTCTTATAACCAAATTTGATTTACGCAACCGATAGGACGCACTTACGATCATGAAATCGACCCGATTGTTCTCTTGCCTCGCCATCTTAAGCCTGCTTCTGGCGAGCGCTGTGGCCCAGGCCGCCTCCATCACCGGCACAGTAACCGACAAAACCACCGGCAAACCCGCTGTGGGCGATCCCATCGTGCTGGTCTCGCCGATGACCGGCATGAGCGAAGTCTCCCACTCGACCACCGATGCGCGCGGCCATTATTCGCTGGAAGCGCCCGGCAGCGGCCCCTACCTGGTTCGTGTCACCCACCAGGGCGCAGGCTACTTCATCGCCGCACCCCAGAACGGCGGACCGGGCGACATCCCGGTCTACGACGTCGCCGCCAAGGCCCCGGGCGTCCGCATTGAAGCCGACGTGCTCGAGGTGGAAAGCGATAACGGCCAGTTGAAGGTGACCGAGCGCTACTTCGTCCACAACACCAGCTCGCCTCCGGTCACGCAATGGAACGCGCACTCATTTGAAGTCAACCTGCCCACCGAGGCGGTCATCGACGGGGTCGGCGCGCAGCGCCCCAACGGCCTGCCCACCAACGTCAAGATGGATCCCGACGGCCCCAAGGGACATTACTCCTTCAACTTCCCCATCCAGCCCGACGATGGCGACAAGGACACCCTCTTCGAGATCGGCTATCACCTGCCTTACAGCTCGGGCAGCTACACCTTCAAATCCCAGCTCACCCTTCCGGCCGACAACGTAGCCGTGCTCCTGCCCAAGAGCATGAGCCTAGCCTCCGGCGCCGGAACTGCATTCAATTCCGTGCCCCAGGACCCCTCCGTGCAGACCTTCCTGATGAAGAGCGTCCCGGCCGGCAAAACCATCGCCTTCACCGTCTCCGGAATCGGCGCCATCCCCCGCGAGGATCAGGGCGCGTCCAGCCAGTCGGCTGACAATGGCGGGCAAGGCCAGGAGGCAGCCGCTGCCGGCCAGCCCGGCGGCGGCATCGGCGCCCCCATCAACACCCCCGACCCGCTCTCCAAGTACAAGTGGTGGATCCTCGGCAGCCTGAGTCTCTTGCTGGCCACCGCGGCAGCCTTTCTGCTGCGCAAGCCGGCGCTTGCCGGTGTTGCCGCCGCGGATGCAGCCCTTCCCGCGGTTCCATTGGCAGGCGCGGCGGCGTATCAGCCCCCATTGAGCGCGGCGGGAAAAAACCCTGCCCTGCTGAACGCGCTGAAAGAAGAGTTGTTTGCCCTGGAGAGCGAAAAAATCTCGGGCACGCTCTCGCCCGCGGAATACGCCGAGGTGAAGACCGCGCTGGAAACGGTGCTGAAGCGCGCATTGAAACGGAACTCGTAGCTGCAGCGATTCGTTGGCGCGCAACCCGCCACCGCGTTCAAGAGCGTAGAATTCTGCGGACGGTTCCTGGCCTCTTCCCTCCGCACGCGCGGGTGAAAGAGGCCAAGCCGCATGGGCTGCAGCCGGCATGGCACGCCGGCATCCCGCCACGCGGCGCAATCATTGCGTGCGGGAAGGCATGAACGCAAGACGGAAGCTTTTCATTTCATGCGGAGGAAGATTGATGCGGTTCGCAAGGTGTACCGCGTATTTTGCGCTGGCCGCGAGTGCAGCGTTGATGGTCTTCATGCCCCCATCTGCTGTTAGCGCAGCGGCCCCTCAAAGCAATTCCGCCCTGCGCCCGTGGATGAACAGATCGCTTTCCCCCGAGCGGCGCGCCGATCTGCTGATCCGGGCCATGACTCCGGACGAGAAAATCGCCATGCTCCACGGCGTGCATCCGATGCCCGTAAAGGGCTACGTCGGCTATGTCCCGCCCAATCCCCGCCTCGGCATTCCCGCGCTCACCCTGGCCGACGGCCGCGCCGGAGTGGGCAATCACGCCGAGAACGTAACCCTGCTTCCCGCGCCGATTGCCGCAGCTTCCAGTTGGGATCGCGCCCTCCTCAACAGCTATGGCAAAGTCCTCGGCGAGGAGCAGTGGCTCAAGGGAACCAACGTCGCTCTCGGTCCCTCGATCGACGTGGTTCGCGTCCCGGAGTGGGGAAGAACCTTTGAGAGTTACGGCGAGGACCCGTACCTCAACGGGCAGATGGCCGCGGCCGAAATCAAAGGCATTCAAAGTGCAGGCCCGATCGCCGACGCCAACATGTACGCGACCATGAACCAGGAGAACAATCGCTTCAAGGAAGATTCCATCGTCGATGAAAGAACCCTTCAGGAGATCTATCTCCCTCCCTTTGCGGCGGCGATCCGCGATGGCCGCGTGGGCACGCTGATGTGCGCCTACGTGAAGACCAACGGCGTCTACTCCTGCGAGAATCCCCACCTGCTGACCGATGTCCTTCGCGCGCAGTTTCATTTCGACGGCTGGGTGATGAGCGATTGGGGAGCGACGCACTCCACCGTCGCCGCGGCCAATGCCGGCCTCGATCAGGAGATGCCCGATGACAAGTTTTACGGCATCGCGCTCAAGGCAGCCGTTGAATCCGGCCAGGTCAGCATGGCCGTGGCGGACGATCATGCGCGCGACATCCTGGTTCCCATGTTTCGCCAGGGCTTGTTCGACCGCGCGCAGGCCGGCACATGGGCCGCGGATGTGCGCAGCCCACGCCACGATGCATTCGCCCGCGCGGCCGCCGAGCAAGGCACGGTCCTGCTCAAGAACGCGCACAATCTTCTTCCTCTTTCCGTTCACGCATCGGTGGCCGTCATTGGCGCAGCGGGCGACGCAGAACCCAAGGCCGAGGGCGGCGGCAGCTCCGCCGTGGTTGCGCCCTACATCGTCAGCCCGCTCGCCGGAATTCGCAATCGCGCCGGCGCCGGGGCTCGCGTCTCGTATGCGGAGGGATCTGATCTGCCGGCGGCCCGGCAAGCCGCGCGCAACGCCGGGATCGCCATCGTCTTTGTTCACACCGATGAGTCGGAAGGCCGCGACCGCCCCGATCTTCGGCTCCCCGGCAACCAGGATGAACTGATTGCGGCTGTGGCCCAGGCCAACCCGCGCACCATCGTCGTGCTCGACACCGGGGGCCCGGTTCTCATGCCCTGGGCCGATCAGGCCGCCGCCATCATCGAGGCCTGGTATCCCGGCCAGGAAGATGGCAACGCCATTGCGGCCATCCTCTACGGGGATGTGAACCCCTCGGCCCGCCTGCCTTTGACCTTTCCGCGCACCGCCTCCGCCATCCCCACCGCAAAACCGGAACAGTGGCCCGGCGTGGACGGCAGTTCCATCTATAGTGAAAAGCTCAACGTGGGCTATCGCTGGTACGACGCCACGCATACCGATCCTTTGTTCCCGTTCGGCTTTGGCCTCTCCTACACCACCTTCCGGCTCAGCCGCCTGGTCGTCACTCCGTCCATTCTGCGACCATCCCCAATGCCAACACCGCACTACGTTAGAGTCCAACTGCAGCTCACCAACACCGGCAAACGTGAGGGCGCGGAGGTGGTTCAGGTCTACGTCGAACAGCCCGCCGCCAATGGCGAGCCTCCGCGCCAGTTGCGCGGATTCGCAAAGGTTGATTTAAAGCCCGGAGAAACAAAGCCGGTAGTCCTCGCCCTTGATGAGCGATCGTTTTCGATCTACGATGTCTCTGCGCAGCGGTGGGTCACTCCTCCCGGGAGCTATCGGATATTCGTTGGGACCTCCTCGCGCGACCTTCCCCTGCATAGCAGCATCCGCATCGAGGCAGCCAGGCCGCCCAGATAAACCCGCGTGGCTTTGCCGTCTCCCGCCCCAATCCGGCTATAGATCCACCAAGGTCCCTATTCCTAGAGCCTGTTATTAACTTTCCCGCAGGCGGCGTTGCGCGAGAAAATCGGGCCAGAACCGGGGCCCCCACGGACAGGTCTTCGTCCGTGGGGTGGAGACGAGGCGGAGGACGAAGACTTTGGCGATTCCAAGGCGAGGACGACAACGAAGTATGGCCCGATTTTCACCGCAACCCGAAGGGCTGGGGCCAATTTTCCCGATTTCGGCGTCGATCGTCGCTAGGAGACACCCGGTATCCGTCGCTCCTCACTCCTTGAACTCAGAAAAATTGGCTCCCAGCGCCTCCCGCGCGAAAGTTAATAACAGGCTCTAGCCACGGCGAGCCTTCGGCCTATTCCCTATTCCCTGATCCCTTGTATCCTTGCCTTATGAAGACTTTGGTGCGCACCCTCCTTTATCTTTCCCTGATCGTCTGGCTTGGTGCGGAGATCTTCTTTCCCATCGTCGCCGCGGTCACCTTCACCAAACTGCAGCCGGACACCCACGCGGCCGGCAGCATCGTCGGCCAGGTGCTGCGCATTCTGCACGGCATGGGGCTGGTTTCCGGCATGGTGGCGCTGGCCCTGCTGGCGCTGGCTCCGGCCTGGGGCATCTACAAGCCGCGCGCGGTGCTTGCGCCCATGATCCTGATCGTGCTGATGCTCGCCTTTACCGTCTACTCGCAGTTCTCCATCATCCCGGCCATGGAGCGCGACCGCATCGCCGCCGGCGGAGCCATCGACGCCGCCGCCCCCACCAATCCCAGCCGCATTCACTTCAACAAACTCCACAATCGCAGCGAGCATGTGGAGGAGGCCATCCTGCTGCTCGGCCTGGCGACCGTGGTACTGGTGGCCTGGGCGGAGACCACGCGCCCGTAACCTTCGGCGCTCGCCTGTCGAATTCAAGCCAACCCGAAGCAGAGCCGGGTGGTCCAGCCGCGGCGCGGCGCCTGAGCGCGCTTCCTGTATCATCGTAGAGGCCCGGAGGATTGACTGCTTTGCTGTAAGGGCCCCGATGGAACGATCATGAAAACCGGCATTATCGGCCTGCCGCAAGTGGGCAAGACATCTCTGTTCAAGATTCTGACCAAGGCCAAAGTTGAGGATCGCGGCTTCTCCCGCCAGGAGCACATCGGCGTAGCCCGCGTGCCCGACGAGCGGCTCGACAAGCTCTCCGCGCTCTACTCCCCGAAGAAAACCACTTACGCGTCAGTTGAGTATGTGGACGTGGCCGCCATCGGCCAGGAGGCGCTCAAGGAGACCGCGTTCCTGGCCAGTCTGCGCCAGGTGGACGCGCTCATCCACGTGCTGCGCGCCTTCGAGGAGGAATCGATTCCTCACGTCGGCCCCATCGATCCCCTCCGCGACATCAAGAATGTCGAATTCGACCTGATGGTCAGCGACCTGACCCAGATTGAAAAGCGCCTGGAGCGCCTGGAAAAGGACCTGAAGAAGCAGCGCACCGCGGACCTGGAGCGCGAAAACGCCCTGCTGCTGCGCTCCAAGGAGGCTGTGGAAAAAGAGCAGCCGCTGCGCGAGCTGGAGATGACTCCGGAAGAGAAAAAGCTCATCCGCGGCTTTATGTTTCTCTCGCAAAAGCCAGTTTTATATGTAGTCAATATCGGCGAAAGCGCGGCCCTGGGCGACGACCTGGCCGCGGCCGTCAGCCGCTTCAAGCTGGACGAGGTAGCCCATCGGCCCAACGCCGGAGCCACCGCAATCTGCGGCAAGGTTGAAGCCGAGCTGGCGGAGATGGACGAACAGGAGGCGGCCGAGTTCCTGGCGAGCTACGGGCTGCGCGAGAGCGGCCTGGTCCGGCTCATCCGCAAGAGCTACGAACTGCTCGGTCTGATCAGCTTTTTCACCGCCGGCGAGGACGAATGCCGCGCCTGGACGGTGCCCGCCGGCTCCAGGGCTCCGCAGGCCGCCGGCGCCATTCACTCCGATCTGGAGCATCACTTCATCCGCGCCGAAACCATCCGCTGGGACAATCTGCTGGAAGCCGGCTCCGAAGCCGCGGCCCGCGCCCGGGGCACCCTGCGGCTGGAAGGCAAGGAGTACATGGTTCAGGACGGCGACGTGATGCACATCCGCCACAGCGGCTGACGCCCATGCTCACAACTTCAATCCTCCTCGGTGCGGTTGCCGCGTTGGCCAATGTGGCGGGCGGTTGGATTCTGGTGCGCGCCCGCGGCGTCGAGCCCTATCTGCGCTACTTTGTGGCCCTGGGCGCGGCATTCCTCATGTCCGTGGCCCTGCTGGAGATGACGCCGGAGAGCCTGCACCTGATGCCCCGCTACGGCGCCATCCTCATCATGGCCGGCTATTGCGCGATGCACCTGGTGGAACACACCATCAACGCCCACTTCCACTATGGCGAAGAAACCCATCAGGGAGAGTTCATCAGCGCCAGTACCGGTTACAGTGTGCTGGGGGGCTTGAGCGCGCACGCGCTCTTCGACGGCGTGGCCATCGGCGCCGGGTTTGCGATTTCGAGCTCGCTGGGCTGGCTGATCTTTCTGGCTATCATCCTGCACAAGGGGCCGGCGGGCTTCGCCATGGCGAGTGTGATGCTGGCCAGCGGATGCAGCCGCGCCGCGGCCTTCTATTCGACAGTGGCCCTGGCCGCGGCCACCGTAGCGGGGGTGCTGGTCATCCAACTGGTTCCCGCCTGGGTGCCGTTTGGGCTGCCCGTCTCCGCCGGCGTGGCGCTTTATGTGGGCGCCAGCGATCTGATTCCGGAGGTAAACCGCGAACCGGGGATCAAGATGGCGCTGGTCTTCTTTGCCGGAGTCGCCGTATTTCTGCTGCTGCGGATGCTGCTGCCCGCCCTGTAGGCAGCCGGCCACGCCCCCTTACCTGGGCCATGTGCTTATTGGATCAGGACCACGAGGCGCCGGTTATTACACCGGTTGGGCTTGAACTACCAGAGTTGCACCGCGGCAGAGGAGGCTTCCGAGTGGAAGCAGGGGCAGAGCCAGGCCGGTGAGGACAGCGCCACTGACACTTCCGATCAGCTTTTCCGTAGCACTGCAACTCGATGTGCTTCCCGTGAGGCGGCGAAATAAAACATTGGGGGTGGGCAGGAAGCAATTCAGCGCGCTTTGCGCCCAACCGAGCAAATCGTATTCGAACTCCTGGTATTGCCATCGAGTGGGAGAGAATCCAGTCACCCTAAGCAGAGTAGAGAGCGAGCGTTTGCTGTAGTGATAGAGATGGCGCGGAACATCGAGGTGAAACCACTTGCCCGCGAAAAGCGAGGCCTGCAGACCGGCGCTGTCGGGGACGGATAACAGCAGGACGCCGGAGGGCGCAAGCAAGCTTCGGATGCGCCGCATGGTACCAAGCGGATCGCGAAGATGCTCGAAGCTATGCCAAAGGGTTATGCAGTCGAAACGCGCCGAGGCGGGAATTTCAGAAAGGTCGTCGAAAACGGTCAGGCCGAGCCGGCGCGCCGGCAGTGGGTTGAGTTCGGTGCCTTGGACCTGCCATCCCAGGCGTTGGGCTGAGAGCAGAAAACTTCCGTCACCGCAGCCAATATCGAGCAGAACGCCGGGCGCGCCGTGGTTGGTGGCGCGGCCGAGCAAACGAATTCTGCGGCGATTGCAGAGGTCGGCTGTGGCTCCGTGGCGCTCGCCGTGGTAGTCGGCATAGTAGGGGGCAAGATCGTCGGGGATGGGATTGGTCTGTCCCAGTCCGCAGCCGGCGCAACGCAGAATCTCAAATCGGCGCCGGGTGACCCAGTCGCGCACGTTGCTCATGTCGGGAAAAAGGCGGCCGCCGCAAACCGGACAGGGTGCGTCGACAAAATGCTTTGCGGATTTGGTCATTTGGGCGCGCTCGGCGCCGATCCATGAACCGGAATCGCCCGGCCTCAATCGCCTCCACGGAAGCGCGCCGGCAATCGCCAGCACCACGATGGCCGGTTCGATGGGCTGTCGATAATCCATCAGCGCCAGCGAAAAATAGTAGGGCAGGGGGAAGATCCCAACCAGCACCAGGTACGGCATGGCCTCGCGGCGATTCCATCGCCAGAAACGCCATATCCCGCGCAACATCAGCAGCGTCATCACGCAGACGTAGAACATGTTGGGCAGCTCGGTCGGTTCAATCGCCAGGTATTCGGGGCGGAAAGACCAGTATCCGGTCCAGTAATAGAGCGCACGGCGCTTAATATCGAAAGCAAACTCCAGAGGATGATGTTTTATCCAACCAACCACGAGGACACGCTTCTGCGCGAAGTAGGCAGTCTCGCCCATGGCCAGAAACTTCTGCATCTCCGCCGGATTGCTGGGCGGATGCGCGGAGGGATTCGAAGGCCGGTTGATGGGCGAGGAATTGTTGTAGTTGCCCGCGTATATGTTCTGCCATAAGTTGTCGCGCATAGGACACAGCACGTGCAGGACGCGGTAGTTGCGCACCGTCCATGGGGTGAGCACAAGGAGGACGGCGGCCACCGTCAAAGCGCCATTCAGCAGCCAGCGCCCGCCCGCCTTGCGCGCCCTCCACAGAACCAGGATCAGCAGAAACGGCAGCACCGGGAGAACGCAAGGATTGGAGTGAGCTGTGATGCCATAGAGCACCCCGAAGCCGACCCATGCAGGCCACTTTGCGGCGGTGTGAATGCGCTGCGCAATGCAGAAGCAGGTAGTGAACAGCAGCGCGGTCAGCGAGTACTCCCACACGCGATCCGCGGAAAAGTAAATTGCGAACGGATAGAAGGCCCACGCCCAGGCGGCAATCTTTGCTCCGCGCGGGCCGAGAGAATACTCGGCGCTGAAATATACGGGAATGCAGGTGAGCGCAGAGAACAGGCTGTTCAGCGTAAGGATGATGAAGGCCGAGGTAAGCGTATAGATGCCGAAGAGACGGAAAATCCCCGCTAACAGATACGTGTACAAGGGGGGTACGACGGCGGTGGGCCCGGTGATGGGCCAGAACGGCGAACTGAATCCATGGCCCTGGGCCAGCGAGCGCGCCACCCAGCCCACTTCCCAACCAAACCGCTCATACAATTCGCCCGCGTCGGGCAGCGTGCGGTAGACGCAGCAGACCACCACCATGCGAATAGCAAATGCCGCCAGAATCGCAGTAGGAAGAGCCCAGCGGGAAGCAGTTGCCTGTTTTTCTCGCACAGTCGGAGCAGTAAGGGTGGCCATGGTCTCCAGTTTCGACCGGTACAGCGAAAGCCGATCTAGTTTTTCGCTTTTGTAAATTTAGACGTGAGGAAAGCCGCCAAGTTGTTGAGCGAGGATACACAAATTCTACAACATTCCGGGGATAAGAGCAGAATCAGGCACAATGCATAAAAATCCCATGGGGAAACCGCGTCCAGCTGTCCTCACCCGCCAACCGCGGCGATTCTTCTCCCCCCTGAAACCGCACCCCTGCACGGCACAGGCGGCTTATCGCCGGCCGCTGGAAGGCGCATTCCCGATCGCCCAAAATTGGGATATCAACGGTGAGCGCGCCGGTGAAATCCGAACCGGCCGGCATAGAGTCTGGCCAGCAGCCGCGCGTAGTCCACGGCCACGTTGAAGCCGGCCTTGCTGGCCCCGCGGGAGCGGTTACCGAAGGCGAATGGAATCTCCTGCATCCTCCGGATGCGGCCGCGCACCAGGATCTCCAACAGCAGCTTGAAGCCGGACGGCTGGAACGTTATCTCATCGAGGCAGGTGCGGCGGACCATGAAAACGCCCGACATGGGATCCTTGGCGCGCAGCCCCTTGCGCTGAATCGGCCAGGTGGCCCACACCGCAGCGGCGGAAAGCAGCTTCCGGACGGGATTCCAGCCGCCCAGTTCCCCACCCGCCGCGTAGCGGCTGCCGATCGCCAGATCGCAACCCGAAGCCATGGCGGAGTAGAGCGCCGGCAGAAGCTCCGGCGGGTGCTGCAAATCCGCGTCCATCACCCCCAGAATCTCCGCATCCGTGTGCCGCCAGCCGTACAGGATGGCTCCGGAGAGGCCGCGTTCGCCTTGCCGCACCAGCAGGCGCACGCGCGCATCCTCGCTGGCGATGGCGCCGACAATCTCCCCGGTCCCGTCGCGGCTGTCGTCGTCGACCACCAGAATCTCGTAGGCAATCCTCTCCGCATCCAGCACCGAGCGCACGCGCTCCAGCAAGCCGCGAATATTCTCCGCCTCACGCAGGGTGGGAATCACCAGCGCCAGCCGCGTCTGAACACGCGGGCGTGTTGCTGCCGGCGGCGGAGTAGAAACCACCGCTGCTTCCGCCGGCGTGTAGGATGGTTCCATTGTGGCGGGCGTCATGCCGTACTTGAGTATACGAGGTCATTCCGGTTGAAGCGTACCCTCCCGGTCAATCTCCTGCCGACCATCCTTTTCGCGGTCCTGGGCTTTGCCGTCATGGGCTACCACCCCGGCGCCGAGGATGACGCCATTTACCTGGCCGCCATCAAGGCCGACCTGAATCCCGCCCTCTATCCCCACGACGCGGCCTTCTTCCAACTCCAGTTGCGCACCACTGTCTTCGACACCTGGATGGCGCGGTTCATTCACCTGTCCGGGATGCCCCTGGCCTGGGCGGAGCTGCTCGGCCAGGCGCTCTCCATTCTGCTCGTGGTCTGGGCCGCCTGGCAGATTGTCCGCCTGCTGTTTCGCCAAGCCGAGGCGCAGTGGGCAGGCGTTGCGTTGCTGACCGCAATGTTCACCATTCCCGTGGCGGGCACGGCGCTCTACATCATGGACCAGTACCTGCACCCGCGCAATCCGGCCACCGCCCTGATTCTGCTTGCCGTCTGGCGGATCATGGCTCGCAAACGCTGGCAGGCGGCGCCGCTGCTGGCGCTGGCGTTTCTCCTGCATCCCATGATGGCCGCCTTCGGCATCTCCTTCTGCTGCGTGCTGGCGCTGGTATTCTCCGAGTCCCTGCAAACGCGCCTGCGCAATCTGCGCGCCCGCCCGCCGGCCCCGGCTCCGGCGGCGGCCCTCATTCCCTTCGCGTGGATCTTTCGCCGGCCTTCCCCGATCTGGCTTGAGGCATTGCAGAGCCGCCATGGGTTAAACATCTATCGGTGGACCTGGTACGAGTGGCTGGGCGCGATCGCTCCGCTGCTCTTGTTCGCGCTGGCAGCCCGTTTCGCCGCCCGGCGCGGCGAAACCACCCTGGCCCGCTTTGCCGCCGCCGTCCTCCTCTACGGCGTCTTTCAGCAGGCCGTGGCCATCATCATTCTCGCGCCCAGCTCGCTCCCCTGCCTCGCCACCCTGGAGCCGATGCGCTATCTGCAGTTGGTTTATATCTTCATGATGCTGATCGGAGGCGCATATCTCGGCCGCTACCTGCTCAAGCGCAGCTTCTGGCGCTGGGCTGTCTTTCTGCTCGCGGCCAACGGCGGCATGTTCCTGGCCCAGCGGCAACTGTTCGCGAGCACCCCTCACATCGAGCTCCCCGGAGCCGTATCGAACAATCCCTGGCAGCAGGCCTTCGCCTGGATCAAAGCGAACACGCCAACAGACGCCTACTTCGCCCTCGGTCCGCAATACATGGCCGCTCCCGGCGAGGACTACCGCGGCTTCCGCGCCCTGGCAGAGCGCAGCCAACTGGCCGATGCCATCAAAGACACCTCGGTGGTCACCAAGGTTCCCGAGCTGGCCCCCGCCTGGCAGCGCCAGGTACAAGCCCAGAGCGGCTGGACCCACTTCAAGCTCGAGGATTTTGAGCGGCTCAAGGCCGAGTTCGGCGTCAACTGGGTGCTGGTCTCCTATCCTCCGCCCGCCGGCCTTCCCTGCCCCTGGCACAATGCCGCCCTTACTGTCTGCCAGGTTCCCTGACCAGAGCAAGGACAATGGACCCGCTGCATTTGCGGGCTTGGCGCATGGCCGCTGCATCCGCGACAATAGAGGTGCGTAACCCCGGCCCACGGAGACCCGGCCATGCTCAACCTTTCCCAACGGCTGATCCTCGGCTGCGTACTGCTTGCCTGCCTGACAGCGGGACTGGTGGCGGTTACGCATAAAGCCGTGGCGGCCGCCGGACAATCCGGTACGGCCTACCTGATCCTGCTGGCCGCATTTCTCGTTGAGCTGGGAACCATCTACTTTGTGCTCCGCCCCATCCACCAAGTGGCCCGCGACGCCCACCGCATCGCCCAGGGCAACCTTGAGCATCGCGTGGAGTGGAACAGCCGCGACGACTTCGGCGTCATCGCCAGCGAGCTCAACCGCCTTGTCATCCGCCTGCGCGAGCTGCGCGACACCGAGGCCGGCCGCAAGCAGATGGAGTTCCAGCTCTCCGATGCGGTGCTGCAATCCATCTTCGAGCCCATCATCGTCACCGACAGCAAGGGCCACGTGCTCAAGGTGAACCAGGCCGCCGCCGAGCTGCTGGGCGAAGCCGCCACCGACCGCATGGCCCTCACCACCACCCCGGGCGGCGAAAAGATCCTCGGAGCCATCCGCGACGCCGTCTCTATGCAGAAGGCGGTCGCCGCCGAGGACGAGGCCTCGATGCTGCCCATGCGCATCGGCAAGCACGAGCGCAGCTACCGCCTCCGCACCACCCCCATGCGCGACGCGGAAGGACGCCTGCTGGGCGCGGTGACCACGCTGGAAGACGTGACCACCCTGCAGGATACCGACCGCTTCAAAACCCAGTTCATCACCGTGGCCAGCCGCAAGCTGCGCGATCCGCTGCTGCAACTGCGCCGCGGCCTCTATGCACTCAACCAGGGCTTCGGCGGTGAGCTGCGCCCGCTGCAGTCCGAGCTCGCCGCCAACGCCAGCAGCGAGGCGGAAAAACTCAACGACCTGATGAGCGACCTAATCGAAGTCGCCGAGCTCGACACCGGCAAGCGCGAGTTCAAGCTGGAGCGCCTGCGGCCGCTGCAGATGCTGGAAGAGGCCCGCGACCGCTTCTGCGACGAGGCCGCCCAGAAGCACATCCGCGTCGAGGTCAAGGCTTACGCCGATCTCTCAGTGGTGCACGCCGACCGCCGCGCTTTGAGCACCATCCTCGACAATCTGCTCTCCAACGCACTCCGCTATACCCCCGCCGACGGCGAAATCCTGCTGGCCGCCGAAGAGAGCAAGGAATTTGTCCAGTTCTCGGTGCGCGACACCGGCCGCGGCATTGAGGCCGAGCGCCTCAGCACCATCTTCGACCGCTTCAACGCCTTCTCCGAGAGCGGCACCGGCATGGGCCTGGCGCTGGTCCGCCGCCTGGTCGAGTCGCTGGGCGGTCAGATCGCCGTCGAAAGCCGGCTGGGACACGGAACCACCTTCCGCTTCACCCTTCCCGTCCTCGTGGTGGAAACCCTCCGTCATCCCGTGGAGGCTGGTTGAGCGATGGCTGAGATCGTTCTCGAAAAGAAGCCGGAACCCGCCAGGCTGCGCGTCTATATCGGCGCCGCTCCGGGGGTGGGCAAGACCTACGTCATGCTCAACGACGCCTACCTGATGAAACACCAGCAGGGCGTGGACGTGGTCATCGGCCTGGTCGAGCCGCACGGGCGCAAGGAAACCGCGGACCGCATCCGCGATCTGGAAATCATTCCCCTGCGAGTGATTCCCTACCGCGGCGTCGATCTCAAGGAGATGGACGTGGACGCCATCCTCGCCCGCCATCCCCACACCGTCATCGTCGACGAGCTGGCCCACACCAATGTTCCCGGCAGCAAGAACCGCAAGCGCTATGAGGACGTGCTGGAGCTGCTTGACGCCGGCATCAACGTCATGACCGCCGTCAACATCCAGCATCTCGAAACCCTCAACGACGCAGTCAACCGCTCCGCCAACACCCAGATCCGCGAAACTGTTCCGGACAGCTTCCTCAAGCGAGCCGACGAGGTTGTGAACATCGACATCACCGTCGACGAGCTGCGCAACCGGCTGCGCCAGGGCAAGATCTACGCTCCGGAAAAAGTCGAGCAGTCGCTGGCCAACTTCTTCCGCAAGGGCAATCTCAACACCCTGCGCGAGCTGGCCCTGCGCACCACCGCCGACACCGTCAGCAGCCGCGCCGCCGAATACCGCCGCACCCAGGGCCTGGAACAGGCGCCCATCCCGGAGAAGGTGATGGTCTGCCTGAGCTCGCGGCCCGGCACCGAGCGCCTGCTGCGCGTGGGCGCGCGCATCGCCGGCCGCCTGGCCAGCAACTGGTACGCCGTCCACGTGACCCCGCCCGACGACAAGGGACACGGCGATCCCGAGGCCTTCCACCGCGTCGAGGAGTACCAGCGCATGGCCCGCGATCTGGGCGCGCAGGTGGTTTCGCTCACCGATCGCAACGTCTCCGACGCCCTCATCCGCTTCGCCCAGCAGGAAGGCATCTCCCACGTGGTCTTCGGCCAGCCCACCCGCTCCCGCTGGTATATCTTTCTCTACGGTTCAGTGGTCAATCGCTTTCTCTCCGAGGTCCGCAACGTCACCGTGCAAGTGGTGCCGATGCACAAGCCCCTGCGCCGTCCCTAAAGCATTTCCCGAATTGCCGTAAACCGAAGCCACACGTTCGCGTGGCTTTTTCCGAACGGGGTCCCCGGCGACAGGTCTTCACCGCTGGGGCGGAAGTAAAAGCCACCTTTCATCGCCCCCTCTGCAAAGCCGAAAATTGCTCATGAAATGAAGAACAGGCCCGCCGCGGTCATCGCTCACCCCAGCGCACGCCGCGGAAGCCCGTGCTCGCGGGTGCGGACAAGCTCTTCACCCAACCCGCCAGGCTGCCGATGTCCTCGGCCACGGTGGAGTTGGGAGCGTAATCCATCACCGTCATTCCTTCGGCCAGCGCTTCGCTTACCGCCGGCGCCCGGCGCACTCCAATGGGCAGCAGCCGGTCGCCCAGTTGCTCGCGCAGCGCCTCGCGGATGTCCAGATGCAGCGGCAGCGAGAGATCGAATTGATTCAGTACGTAATGGGGCAGCGCCGCGTTGCCGGTTGCGCCGCTATTGTGCTGGAAGAACGAGTCGATGGAGCTGACGCTGACCACCGAGTTCATGTCCGGCGCCAGCGGCACCAGAATCATCGGCGACATACTCAGCACCCGCCGCGTGGTAGCGCCCGAAGCCGTGCCCAGATCGACAATCACCCGGCTGGCTCCATGCGCATACTTTGAGATTTCCGCGGCCAGCGGGTCCTGGCCGTTCATCTCCGGACCCAGCCCTTCCGGATCGATGGTCACCATCTGAATGGGTGTGTCACCGCTGGCTGCCGGCGGGATGAAAGTCCGCAGCACGCCGGGGCGCTGATCCCGGGCGCCGAAGAAAAACGGCAGCAATCCGAAAGCCGTAGTATCCACCAGCAGCACTCGTTCTCCGCGCCCGGAAAGCGCCCGGCCCAGAGTCGCCACCAGGCTGGTCTTACCCACCCCGCCGGCCAGCGAAAACACCGCCATCACCGGCGCCCTTGACGCCACGGGCGCCGGCGCCGCCTCCGCCGGAGCGCTGGTCCCCTCAAAAACTCCCCGCAGCCCATACCAGCGCGAGACCAGATGATCCCGCGAGCCCTGCAGCGTATCTGTCGGCGCCTGGGGCACGGACCGGCTGGCCGTGTCGGCGCGGTCGGTCGCCAGCCACGCTGGACGGACTGCGCTCGCGCGGGCATCCCCCGTGAACGGCGGATCGCGCGGCGGCGCATAACCTTCCTCCCGTGTCGGTGGATGTGCCGGCTGGCTCGCGGCCGGCTGGTAGAGGGGCGGCTCGGTATAAGCCGGATACTCGGGCTGCCGCAGCCGCTCGGCATAATAAGAAGCCGTGGGCTCGGCTGGCGTAGCCGCGGGAAGATCGGAAAACTTATCCGGACGCGCCAGCTGCCAGCCCCGCTGCTCCGCGGCCTGCCGCGCCTCGGGCACCGCTTCCTTCGCGGCCGGCTGGGCGGACAACTCCGCCTGCTGTTCCGACCGCGGGGCCGCCAATCCCGCCCGGCGAGCCGCCTCGGCGGCGCGCTGTGCTTCCGCTGCGCCCTGCGCCTCGATATTCTGTTGCGCTTCGGCGTCTGTGCGGGTGCGCTGGCGTTCCTCTCCGATTGCAGCCTGCATGCGCTGCCGCGCCTTCTCCCGCATCTGGGTCTCCGACGCCCAGAAATCCCGGAGCCTGGCGCTTTCCAGATTCGCCCACGAACGCGGTGATCCTACGCCTTCCAGTGTCTCCATCTGATCTGTCGGCCCATTGCGATCAGTCATCTGCCACCTTCATCGCATTCCACTCGTTCAGCCGTTCGCGCCGCCTTTGCCCGGATGTTTCTCTGCGGGACTACGCGGATCGCGCGCTCTTTCCCAAGACATTCTCGCCGGATTCCGTGCCGCATGCAGTACCAAGAACAATAACACCTGAAAGGTTACTTTCCTACCGATTTTCTCGTCTTGGGAACCGCCTGTAACCCATTTAATTATCATTAGTATACGAGTATGATAACGAACGTAACCGGATTCCTTCGGTAAGGGGTTACTGCGGTGCTTGGAACATAGAGTACCTACCGGGAACGCGCCGCTCACGCATCCTCTTTTGCCGGCTGCAACCGCATCCCAACCGGGCCGCCGCGATTGCGCTCCGGCTAAACCGTCCCTGTGGTAGCTTGGATAGAGCGGCCTTGAACGAGCTCGTAGCTCAGTTGGTAGAGCAACGCCCTTTTAAGGCGTGGGTCCTGGGTTCGATCCCCAGCGAGCTCACCATCCCCCACTCCGGGCCGTCTGATTTTTCCCCTCTCTCTATCCTTTCTCTGCAGTCAGTTTGTTCTAGCCTCTCGGCCAGAAGTGCTCCTCGCTCAGCTTCCTGAGCCGTTCCGCCGCGGCTTCCGGGGTGATGTCGCGCTGCGGCATGCCCAGCATCTCAAAGCCCACCATGAATTTGCGCACCGTCGCCGAGCGCAGCAGCGGGGGATAGAAGTGGGCATGGAAATGCCACTCCGGATGCTTCCCGCCATCTGTCCCCATCCGAGCGACAACAGACTTCTCGCCGGGAACCCTGGTGGTCGGCGTCTGGTGAAAGCCCATCGTATAGGGAAAGCTGGTCTCGAAGAGATTGTCAAAACGCGTGGTCAGCCGTTTCAGCGCGTCGGCCAGGCCGTCCCGCTCCTCGCCGTTCAGCTCCGGCATCGCGCCCAGATGCCGCCCTGGCAGGAGCATCACCTCAAACGGCCACACCGCCCACCAGGGAACCAGCGCCGTGAAGTGCTCGTTCGCAAAGATCACCCGTTCCCCGGCAGCCTGCTCGGCGGCCAGGTAATCGCACAGCAGGCAGCGCCCGGTCCGGGCCAGATGCTCGCGCTGCGCCTCTGTCTCCAGGGCCGGCTCGTCGGGGACAAAACCGGTGGACCAGATCTGCCCGTGCGGATGAGGATTGCTGGCGCCCATCATCGCCCCGCGATTCTCAAAGATCTGCACGTACTCAATCCAATCCAGGCTGCCCATCTCCTGGTACTCCCGCGCCCAGGCGTCCACCACCGGCCGAATCTCCTCGCGCGTCATGCGCGCCAAGGTCAGGCTGTGGTCCGGGTGGTAGCAGAGCACCTTGCACAGCCCGCGCGCCGGCGCCGCCGTCAGCAGCGCCGATTCATGCGCGCCTGACTCAGGCCCATTCTGCACCGCCGGCGAATCCGGCAGCAGCGCGGAGTAATCGTTGACGAACGAAAAAGTTCCCTTATACGCCGGGTTCACTCGACCGCCCGCGCGCTGATTCCCCGGACACAGGTAGCACTGCGGATCATAGGCAATCCCCGCCGGCAAAGCCTTCTCTCCCACTTCTCCCTGCCACGGCCGCTGCGTCCGCTGCGGTGAAACCATCACCCAGGACCGCCGCAGCGGATTCCACCGCCGGTGCGGAAACTGCCCCAACTTTTCCATGCCTGCTCCCAACGAGCATTCTAGCCAAGCAGGCCGCCATCAGCAGTGAGCCGTGAACTGTGAACTGTCAGCTGCCTACCGTTAACTGTCAACTGTTAGCTGTCCGCGCAGCAGCGCTGCCGCACGCATGTCCGGGCCAGAGTTGCACCTGGGAGAAGACCCTTGGCTTGGACTGCCGGTTGAAGATCGTTCTACCATAGACGCTGCAACTTGCATCACCCCTCTGCGCTGGAGAAGCTCAGGATCATCATGCTCTCGTCCGCCCACATTGTCGCCCTGCACGACCAGCGCACCCGCCTCTGGCACCGCGCGCCGGAATCCGTCAATGCCGCCGCCGGGCCATCGGATGCAGCCGACCCATCGGATACAGCCGCCTCCTGGCTTGCCGCGGTAGCCCGACAGCACCGCGCCAACTTCGACCTCTGGCACATCGAGGACGAGGCTCGCGCGCCCGGCGCCACCGACGCCGAGCTGGCCGACGTCAAGCGCCGCATCGACCGCACCAACCAGCTCCGCAACGACCTGACCGAGGAGCTCGACCGCATTCTGCTGGACTGGCTCGCCGAGCGCGGCCTGCCCAACCCCGCCGCGCCGCTCCACTCCGAGTCTCCCGGCCTCATGATCGACCGGCTCTCCATCCTGGCCCTGAAGATCTACCACACCCGCGAGGAGGCCGAGCGGCCCAACGCGCCTGAGGACCACGCCCTGCGCAACCGCGAGCGACTGGCGATCCTCGAAGCGCAGCGCGCCGACCTGGCCGCCTGCCTTGACGCCCTCTGGCGCGAGACCCTCGCCGGAACCCGCCGGTTCAAGCTCTACCGCCAGTTGAAGATGTACAACGACCCCTCGCTCAACCCGGCCGTCTACCGCCGCTCCACAAGCGAATCCAGGCAGTAACTTCCCATCCCCCGGTCCGCCCATTGACGGATTACGGGGTTCTGCGTATAAAGAGTGCCGGAGCGTAGATTTTCCCGCACGTGTGCCTTCGGTCCCTCGCAGTAGGGCTCATCCTGAAGGCGCCCGCCGGTGCGCGCACGGCAAACCTATGACGCAAGAGGCCAGATCCGCGGCGTCCAGCCGCAAAAAACCTGCCCCAACCGCCGCCAAGTCCTCCGGACATGTCTTCGCTGGCGCCGGACCCGCATTCCAGCAATATCAGTCCGCGGTCCAATTGCTGCAGCAGGGCAAATATGAGAAAGCCCTTGCGGCTTTTGAGAAGCTGCTCCCAACCGCCCCGCCCGAGCTCAAAGAGCGCTGCCAGATGTACATCAGCACCTGCCAGCGCCAGATGGCCAGGCCGGCGCTCACCTTCCCTACGCCGGAGGAGCACTACGACTACGCCGTCTCCCAGCTCAACACAGGCTACTACGAGGAAGCCCGCGACCAGTTCAGCCAGATCCTGGCCAAGCACCCCGATACCGACTACGCCTTCTATGGCCTCGCTCTGCTCGACTCCATCACTGGCCGCTCTCAGGACTGCCTCGCCAATCTTGCCCGGGCCATCGAACTGAACCCGAAAAATCGCCTCCAGGCCCGCGTGGATAACGACTTTCAGAGCATGTTAGACGACCCCCGCTTTACCGAACTGCTGTATCCTGAAACTCCGTGAGGCCTCCGCCGAACCCCGCCCCCGCATCAAACAAACCTGTGCCCGTTTCCGGCTCTGTTCTCGCGCCAGCCACCGGCTCCGGCAATCCCTCCGCCGCCCATCCCCTGCGCGTGGTCGCCATCGGCGGAGGCACCGGCCTGTCCACGCTGCTGCGTGGCCTGCGCCGCCATGTTGCTCCCGCCGGCCAGCCCAATTCCGGCCAGATTGCCGACCTCGCCGCCGTCGTCACCGTGACCGATGACGGAGGCTCCTCCGGCCGCCTGCGCCAGGACTTCAACATGCTTCCTCCCGGCGACCTGCGCAACTGCATGGTCGCGCTCAGCGCCGAGGAAGATCTGCTCGTCCGTCTCTTCAATCACCGCTTCCGCTCCGGCGACGTGCTCAAAGGACACAACGTCGGCAACCTCTTTGTCGCCGCGCTCACTGAGATCACCGGCGACTTCGGCCAGGCCATCCAGCTTGCCTCCACCATTCTCGCCACCCGCGGCCGCATCTACCCCGTCACCACCGCCAACACTACGCTCGTCGCCCGCCTGGACGACGGGTCGCTCCTGCGCGGCGAAACCAGCATCACCGCCAGCCGCCGCCGCATCGTCGAGCTGTCGCTCGATCCCCCTGTCGCCGCCCCGCTGCCCGAGACTCTGGAAGCCATCGCCAAGGCCGATCTCATCACCGTCGGTCCCGGCTCCCTCTACACCTCGCTCATCACCAATCTTCTGGTCGAAGGCATCCCCTCGGCTCTCGCCCGCGCCCGCGGCCTCCGCGTCTACGTCTGCAACCTCATGTCGCAGGCCAACGAAAGCCTCGGCCTCACCGCCGCCGACCACATCCAGCGCATCTACGACCACACCCGCGCCCCCATCTTCGACTGCGCCCTGGTCAACACCGCCCCATTCTCGCCGGAAACCCTCGCGCGTTACGCCGCCGAAGGCGCAGCCCCCATCGTCGCCGACATCGACCGCATTGAAGCCCTGGGCGTCCGCTGCATCGCGGGAAACTTCGCCAGCGAAGAAACCGTAGTCCGCCACAACCCCGCCCGCGTCACCGAGACATTGCTGGAGCTGGGCCGGAACGCGCTTTCCAAGTGCCGCTGAAGCGCCTGTTCGCGCTTTCCGCAAAGAAAGATTTGCCGTAGAGACTTGCAGAATGCGCCGGAGAACCGCAGATCATTTGAAAATATCTCGCCCGTCCGCGGCAAGTTGCTATAGAGTCGAAGCACGCGCTTCCCTCACCTGCGTAATCAGGAGGTCTTATGCGAAAAACCTGTGTTTGGATCACGCTGGGCTCATGTCTGTTGGCCGTCTCCATGCTTGCCTGGGCGCAAGGCAGGAAGGCCGGCCTTTGGGCCGTGACCACAACCATGACGTGGCAGCAATCGCCCTTCCAGGGAATGAATCTGCCGGCGGGCGCCATGGCGAACTCTCCCTTTGGCGGCGGATCACACACCACGGAGGTTTGCGTCACCCAGGAGCAGATCGACAAGTTCGGGACCGTGCCGCCGCAGACCAACCGCGGCTGCCAGGTAACCAACGTCAAGGTCGCCTCCGGCGGAATGACCGCCGATCTCACATGCAGCGGCCCGATGAGCGGCTCCGGAACCGTGAAGGCCACGTGGACTGACGCCTCTCACTCCGCCAGCCATGTGCATTTTACGGGCACGATGCAGATGGGCCCGAACCCCCAGCCGGTGGAGTGGACAGTCGATTCGACATCGGAGTACAAGGGCGCCGATTGCGGCAGCGTTCGCCCCGCCGGAAGCAGCAACTAGTGTAGTGCGTCACGGATCTCGAAGATTATGGTCAAGACCGGTACAAAGCCGGCGAAGCGGGTGCCAGACGGTATAGCATTTTCGGAATTGCTGTAGACCGAAGCCACGCACTTAAGTGGCTTTTTCCTCAAGAAAAAGCCACCTGCTACGGCTCTCAAAAAGTCTACATGTATTCCGAAAATGCTCTAGCCCCAGGCGCGAGCCTGGGGAAAGCGGTTGAATTCAGCAGGTCCAGCCCGCTTTAGCGGGCGGAAGAAACACCCGTGATTCCCACGATGGCGCAGGAAATAATCTGCAATCTGCATGACGCCACTACACTAGGCCACTCTGGAAGCCGCGATTAGGCCACGCCGGAAGCGGCAACCAGCACCACCCCGGGGCCCCGATTTTCACTCAACTGAACCAGTCTCCGCCACCCCAGCGCTCCACGTGGCAAAGACCCGCCGCCCCACGCCCCTGACGCACCCCGCCCAGCGGCAACGCCGGTAGGCCGGGGATTCATCCCTGGCATCCTTCCAATCCTTTTAGAAAATCACCCCGCGCGTCGCAGTCGCGCTCAAATCCCCAACTCCCTGTCACCGCTTGGCGCAAAAAGTCCCGCGACGAACCCTACCATTAGCCGATTTGAGGGTACCTAATGGGGGACGAATACGGACATGCCGGCCGAAGGCGTCCCTGTGCCGCGTCCGCCCAGACAAGATTCCGAACAATGTTCCCAACCAGGCCGCTCGTAGAGTCCCAGACCGCGGGATCCAGTGATGGACCGGAATGCGTAGAATTGGACTGTTTCATATGCTAAATCTTGTTCTACTTCATATGACGCGCATAAGAACTTCAAGTATATGATTATAAACACAAATAGTTTATGATTAACATACATAGAATCAAGACTACTCATGTAATCATTTAATCATCATACGAAAACCGCACGCAAATCCATCAGCGACGGATTATTGCGGCAGCGACTTCCACGAATCCAATATCGGTCACCAGTACGTATACATCAATTATTATCAAGCATTTCCCGTAATATTCCCAACCGGCCGGAGACACCAGGATGACAGTCACGCTCACCCTAATTCGCTGATCCAAGTACGGACTGGATGGACCGGAACGACATTTCACTCAAAACTAAATCTTGCTATAGATCACAGCATGTGCATACATGATGTAACCTAATGATTTTAAATATTTGTATTATTCTATTCCGCAAGATGAAACAAGAATACTCGTCGCATCAATTAATCATCATACGAAAACCGCACGCAATTCCATCAGCGACGGATGATTGCGGCAGCGAACCCGACTACACCCGTCCGCCACGCATATCCAGACGGCATCATTTTTGGGCCGTCTCCGCACGTGGAAGCCGTTAACGATGGGGCCGGGCGCTCTCAATCGCATAATGGCCCATCCCACGAGGAACTAGCCGGTGGAGCACGGCAGCTTGACAATCTAGTTTGCAATAGAACATAATGCGGATAATCGGGGGTACATTCGTCGTGGAAAAGACTATTAAGGTCACCGTGACTATCGACAACCGCCGCATTTCGATCGAGGGCCCTGAGGACTTCGTGCGCGCTGAAGTGCGGCGGTTCACGTCGCCGGGGGACGACGGTGTCGCAGGCAAACCTGCAGATAATGTAGGCGGCGCAGCACCCACTGAGCGGGATCTGATCGCGCAGAAGCGGCCGAGAAACCAAACCGAAACCGTCGCTGTGCTCGGCTTCTGCCTAGCTGAGAGCGGCCACGGCGAATTCACTGAGGCCGATATCAAGAGAGCTTACGCCCGCGCGGGCGTCCGGCCGCCAAAGGTAATATCGCAGGCGCTGCGCGACGCGCGAAACAAATTTGACCTGATTGAAGCGGGGACAAAGAAGGGAAGTTACCGGCTGTCCCCGCACGGTGACCGCACCGTTCGGTTCGATCTCCCGGCCGGCGAATGATGCCCTCCACAACGAGGAGAAATTAAATGCCTGCACTGTACAGAATCCGGGTAAAGCACCCCGATTTGGAAATAGAGGTTGAGAGCACGGATCGCGACTACGTGGAAGCCAAACTGGATCAATACTTGAACGCCGGCGCGTCGCTGAAACCGCCGGCTGCCCGCGAACGTGCCGACGCACCCCGCCGGCGGCCGGTGTCGATCGGCGAGCTTGTCAGGCAGGTCAGCCCAGTCAAAAAGAACGAGGTTGCTGCGACGATCGCCTACTTCCTCGAGTTCCACGCCGACCCGCCTTTGGATGAGTGGAAGCCCGACCAAATCGCCTCCAAGTTCGCAGACGTGCGGAAGACCAAGCCAGCGAACATGACAGACCTCTTGTCGAAGAGCGACTTCTTCATGGGTGGCCGGGAGAGGGGATCCTACAGGCTGTCAGAAGCTGGCGTGGTCTGGGTGGAGGGCAAGGTGGGCGACCATGAGGAATAAGATCGAAGCGTCCTTGGCGGCGCGGGCACCTGCGGATATCGTCAAGGCCCTGCTCGACGCATATGCGGAGCTAAAAGACAATTTCAATTTTGAGAGGTTTCGACCATCGGAACTGGAGGGTGGCCGGTTCGCGGAAGCCGCGATTCGGATAGTGCAGCACCTAGCCACCGGATCACATGAGGCGATGGGCAAGCCGTTGCGGGGGTTCGACAAGATCGTGGCGGACCTAGAGCAGGTCCCTTCGGTCAAAGCTCACGACTCCCTCAGGATTTTTATTCCGCGCGCGCTGTGGGCGATATACGGGGTCAGGAACCGTCGCGACGTTGGTCATATTGGCGGGGACGTGAACCCCAATAGGGCGGACGCGTATTTTGTGGTTGCCCTGTGCGACTGGGTCCTGGCGGAACTGATCCGCCTGACTTTCAACTGCTCGCTGGTTGAAGCGCAAGAGATCGTCGACGACCTTGTCGAACGAAAGGTCCCGATCATTCAAGATTTCGGAGACTTCCAGAAAATTCTTCGGACAGACCTCGGGACTCCGGATCGAATCTTGGTGCTGGCATATAGGAACGGCAGGAACGGCGTGGCCATTCAAGATTTGCGGAAGTGGCTGAGGCCCGTGAAGCCAGGGCCGATTGGCGTCGCATTGCTGCGCCTGGACCGGAAGGCATTCCTCCATCGTGATGGTGACCGATGTTTCATCACGTCTACCGGAATTCGCTACGTCGAGGAAAACATGAGCTTCGTATTTGCCGGATAAAGGGAGCGGAACATGACCAAAGCATCGCTGACACTTGCAAGTGGAACCGTCGTGACCATCGAGGGAACAGCGCCCGAAGTCCAGGAACTGCTCTCGCTCGTCGATTCAGCGGCCAACAAACCAGCTAAAAGCTCAGCGCATAAGGCGCCAGCTCTCCGCCCAAGCGGGAAACCGACATCTCCAGCGGGGGATGAGACCGGGGACGAGGTCGATCTGATGGCCATCGTCAACCATGTGAAGTCGTGCGACGAGGCGGAGAACATCGAGACACGCATACTTGACAAGACCGATCAGCTTGCCCGCGTGCTGCTTCCGATGTACATCGTCTTCGAATATCTGAATAATGCTCACGGCCTTACATCGGGTCAGATCAGTAAGGTGACTTTTCAGCTTGGGGTTCCCGTCAAGCTCCCCAACGTCTCAAAGACGCTCTCCGGATCGGCGTCCAAATACATCATCGGCGACGTCGTGCGGAAGGCCGGGCAGGCGGTCAGGTACAAGCTCTCACGCCGTGGCCACGCCTACATGAGGGAGATCATCAAGGGCCGCAAAGTTGACTGAAATCGCCGGTCCGGATTGGCACCACGCACGACAAGCCCCGCCAAACGCATTTGATTCGCCGAAATCCCCGGCGAATAGCCCGCCCGCTCCCAGCCCGTGGCGGAAACCGAAGGAGATCACGCTCCCGCCACGCGCCCATCCTGATCCCTAGTCCCTCAGTCCCTTAGTCCCTCAGTCCCCTGGTCCATATTCTTTGCAGAAAATTACCTCCTCCTGTCGGATAATCGAAAATTGAGGGCACAGTCCGCCTACGCTCCGGCCACCGGCTGTTGCCTGCCCGCCGCCGGTTGCCGGCTGGCATGTCCAAAAGCCTGTACCGGCTTGATGCCGCCACTTACCACAATGCGGGACGAAATCGCGGAAATCGCCCAAAAATCGCCCGCAACTCCTTACGGCAGAGGATTCTGCAAATAACTTCAATGCTGAGAGGATTTTACAGCGCAACCCCCTCCGTAAGTTGATGTACCGCAGGATTTTATCCCCAGAATAGGGGGGTGGGGGGGTATCGCCCTTCCAGAGACGCGGAGCCGGCGCGCCTTTACCCCTCCACCGTCCGCTTCAACTGCCCGCAAGCGGCATATATATCCCGCCCACGCGGCTTGCGCACATAGGCCGGAACCCCAGCCGCCAGCAGCTCCGCGCGAAACCCCTCCACAGCCTCCGCCGCCGGCATGGAGTATGCCATCCACGGTCCCGGATTCCACGCAATCAAATTTACCTTCACCGGCAGCCCCGTCTGCCGCGCCAGCCTCGCCACCTCCCGCGCGTGCTCGGGCCGGTCGGTCACCCCGCCCAGCAGCACGTACTCAAACGTAATCCGCTCCCGGGGCCGCAGGCGCACCTGCCGCACCGCATCCATCACCGCCTCAATCGGCCACTTGCGATTGATGGGCATGATCTCCCCGCGAATTTCATCATTCGGCGCGTTCAGGCTGATGGCCAGCTTGGGCCGCAGCTCCGCAGGCTCTAAGGCGAACCGCTCGATCCCCGGCACAATCCCTGAAGTTGAAACCGTCATCCGCTGCGGGCTCAGCCCAACCTCCTCCACCAGCAGCCGCACCGCCCCGCTGAAATTGTCGTAATTCAGAAACGGCTCGCCCATCCCCATGAAGACCAGGTTGACGCGGTCGCGTCCCACCTCGACGCCCTGCCGAGCCAGCACGGCCACCACCTGCCCCGCAATCTCCCCCGCCGTCAGATTCCGCTGCAAGCCCAGCCGCGCCGTCAGGCAGAACTGGCAGTTCACCGCGCAGCCCACCTGGCTGGAAACGCAGATCGTCGCCCGATTCCATCCCTTCCCCGCAAGCGCGCCGTCCTCATCGCTCCCGTCGCCCGATTCGCCGCCGTCCCCCTCGGGCATCCACACGGTCTCCACGGTCGCGCCATCGCCGCTCCGCACCCCAGCGGCCATAGACCGGCCGCCGTGGACCCCGCAATTCACCAGGTACCGCTCCGTCCCATCCACCGACCGAAAAACCTGCGCAATCGCAGGCCGGCCCACCGACCATCCCTCGTCCGCCAGCTTCCGCCGCAGCGCCCTGGGCAGCGTCGTAACTTCCTCCAGCTCCGCAACCCGTTGCCGGTACAAGGCTTCCGCCAATTGCCTCCCGCGCCAGGCCGGCTCGCCCATCTCCGTCATGCGCGCCGCCAGCGCGCCCATATCCAGGCCGAAAAGCATCTTTCGGCTCCCCTTTGCGGGGTCCGTTGCGTCCAATGAAACGAGGTTGCTGGAGTCTTCTCTTTCGGACGGGCTCACCCTTAGAGAATACCCTTCCCCTCGTACAGCCGGCCGCGGCGATCCGATCCCGAACCCCAGCCTCGTTCGCTACCCGGATCGCTCCGCCGGCTGCATTCAGTTTCCGCGCCGTCCGTGTGTCAGCCGCCTCGCTTTGTCCTACAATCGAATTTCGGCCCCATGACCATGAACCAAGAGCGCAATCTCCGCCGCACCGTACTTCCGAACGGCCTGACCATCCTGACCGAGCGGATGGATCACCTGCGCTCCGTGGCCATGGGAGTCTGGATCAAGTCCGGCTCCCGCTGCGAGTCCGCCGAATCCAACGGCATCTCCCACTTTGTCGAGCACATGCTCTTCAAGGGCACGCGTTCCCGCTCGGCCCAGCACATCGCCCGCGAGATGGACTCCATCGGCGGCAATCTCGACGCATTCACCAGCAAGGAGACCATCTGCTTCAACGTCAAGTCGCTCGCGGATCACGTCCCCGTCGCGCTCGACGTGCTCAGCGACCTGGTCCTCAACCCAATCTTCGCCGCGCCCGACATCGAGCGCGAGCGTGGCGTCATCCTGGAAGAGATCAAGATCGACGAGGACAACCCCGACGTCCTTGTCCACGAGCTCTTCACCCAGAGCTTCTGGAAGGACCATCCGCTCGGCAAGCCCATCCTCGGCACCACGGACACAATAGCCCGGCTCGACCAGCAGAGCCTCTTCGCCTATCATCGCGACCGCTTCCACGGCGGCAACATCGTCTTCTCCGCCGCCGGCGATCTCGACCACAACCGTTTCGCCGATGCCGTCTCCGCCAAATTCTCCTCGCTCGCCGCCGGCCAGACGCTCCATGAGCTCGCCGCCCCCCAAGCCAGCGCCCGCATCCTCCTGCATAACAAGCGTTCCCTGGAGCAGGTGCAAATCTGTCTCGGCCTGCCCGCGCCGCCCATCACCGACGAGAACCGCTATGTCACCCTGATCCTCAACACCGTCCTCGGCGGCGGCATGAGCTCGCGCCTCTTTCAGACCATCCGCGAGGAGCGCGGCATGGTCTACTCCATCTACTCCGACCTCGCGCCCTACCGCGACACCGGCAGCCTGCTGGTCTTCGCCGGAACCTCCGCCGGCAAAGCCCTCGAAGTCGTCGACCTGATCCTCGCCGAGTTCGCCAAGCTCAAGCGCGACCCGCTCTCCCACGACGAGCTCACCCGCGCCAAGGACCAGCTCAAGGGCAACATCCTGCTCGGCCTGGAGAGCTCCAACGCGCGCATGGCCAATCTCGCCCGCCAGGAGATGTACTTCCAGAACTTCTTCACCGTCGAGGAGGTCATCGCCCGCATCGACGCTGTCGATGCCGCCCAGGTCCAATCCATGGCCCAGCGCCTCTTCGATCCCGATAAAATCGCCGTGACCCTCCTCGGCCGCCTCAACGGCATCAAGCTCACCCGCTCCCGCCTGGTGTGTTGAAAGACAGCCTTTAGCTCTTAGCCATTAGCTCGCAGCGCCAACGGCGGGTGTGCTTTGTGGCTGCGGAAGAACGAAGCTCTGGAAGAGCCACAACCCAAAGCTAAAGGCTAGAAGCTAGCAGCTAGAAGCCGCCTTCCGAGCGCCCGCTTTCCCTTTCGCGTCCATCCGTTGTAGCATTTTCACGGAAGCGGCGGGAAGACTCCGCCGTCTTCCGCGAGGGACCCAAATCTCATGAACAGCATGTTTTCGATTTGCCGTAGCCGGGCAGCCAGGCCAGCGTGCCGGGCAGCCAGTGTGGACGGCCGCGACCGCACCGCCGGCTTCACGCTGATGGAATTGCTGATCGTCATCGCCATCATCCTGATCCTCATGCTTATGGCCATCCCGACCGTCGGCAGCATCAAAAAGAGGGCAGATCAGACCTCGGCGATCAACTCGATGAAAGTGATCACCAGCGCAGAGATACAGTACGAGTCCAGCTATCCGGCTACCGGGTACGCTTGCGCGCTCTCGGCTCTGGGTGGCGAGCCAAGCGCCGGCGCGCCTTCGCCCACAGCCGCGCAGATCATACTGCCGGACCTGGCTTCCGGCATTAAATCCGGCTATGTCTTCACGATCGGCAACTGCACCAAAGTGAGCGCGAACGAACAGGACCGGATCACCGGCTACACCCTCACGGCCGTGCCCGAGACAGTGGGCAAGACCGGCGACCTTGGGTACTGCAGCGACCAATTCGGCACCATAAAATATGACCCAGCGGGCGGCACCAATTGCACCCAGCTTCTCCAGTGATTTCGCCCATCCGGCGCGGCAGCCGGCTGCTTCTAGCCGTCGCGCTGACCTCCGGCCTCTTCTCTTTTGGTCAGGGTTCATTGCCAAGCGCGCAGGAGCTCGCCCGCCGCGTCGATCAGCATTACAACCACCTGCATTCGCTCAAAGCTGACTTTGCCGAGACCTACCAGGGCCTGGGCGTCGAGCGCTCCGAGCGCGGCACGCTCTACCTGCTCAAGCCCGGCCGCATGCGCTGGGTATACATCTCCCCCGCCGGCAAGCTCTTTCTCCTCGACGGCAAGTACGCCTGGTTCTACACGCGCGGCGACCCCCAGGTGCAGCGCATCCCAGCCAAAGAGCTCGACGATCTACGGTCGCCGCTGCATTTTCTCCTCGGCCACACCCAGCTCGCCAAAGAGATCAACCACCTCACCGTCGCACCCGCGCCCAACGGCTGCTTCACCCTGACCGGCCAGCCTAAAGGTCAGGAAGGACGCGTCTCGCGGCTCAGCCTCACCGTCACCGCCTCCGGCGTTATCACTGCCATCGACATCGAAGAATCTGACGGCGCGTTGACCCACTTCACCTTCACCGCCGAGCAGCCCGACGTCGCCATCCCCGCCCAGGACTTTCGCTTCACGCCCCCGCCCGGCGTCCCGGTCGTCAACGCCCAGCCCCCGGTCTAGAGCATTTTCGATTCACATGTTGACGTTTGGAGATCGTGGAAGGTGGCTTTTACTTCCACCCCAGCGACCACGACCTGTCGCTGGGGACCCCGGCGGTGAAAAAGCCACTTGGCTTCCGGGATTCTGTAAGGAGCAGAATCGAAAACGCTGTAAGGGCACAGCCCAAATTGTGCGTGGTTAACCCTGGGCGTATAAGAGCACAGTCCCAGCCGTGTGAGAGCGCATCTCCGCGCATGATTGCCGGGAGCAATTGTCGAAGCAAGCAGCTGGAAGCTATCAGCTGGCAGCTTCACCCTATTCCCTGCTTTTCTATTCCCTATTCTCTGTTCCCTATTCCCTGCTTTTCTCAGTTCCCGCCCGAGGTCGTCGGCACCAGCATCAGCGGCTCGGTCAGCATGAAGTCCAGCACTGTTCCCGTATCCAGCGTCGCCTGGGGATGGCTGACCAGCAGGTGAGTCGTAATCAGGCCGGCTCCGATAATGCTGCCGGTCAATGCGCCCACCGGTCCCGCCACGATCGCCCCGGTCGCCGCTCCGGCGCCGATCGCGCCGCCGTACTCAATCTCGTCGCGATGGGTGCGCGGACCCGCAACCACTGAGCCTTCGCCGCTGACGTGCGTCCCTGAGCCCGGAGTCGCGGTCACTTCGGCATACATCCGGAAGTGCTGCCCGTTGGGCAGGATCACCGTCTCCGGCTGCAAGCGCATGGAGCCATGGCCGCCCAGGTGGCCGGTGGAAATATCTGTCACCCGGCCGTCAATCTCCGCGCCGGCAGGAATCAGCACCTGACCGTCCTGCACCACGTCCGAGGCCACTTGCGTGCGGAAGGTATCGCCATCCTCGTTATAGCTGCTGGAGAGCCGCTGCAGCAGGCGCGCGCGAATGATGGTTCCCTCGCCCAGTTCTCCGGGGGGCAGCGGCGGAGGATGCACAATGTCGCCGTCCGGATCGGAGGCATCAGCGCGCTGGTTCAACCCTGGCTGCGTTGGCGTGTCCGGAGCCACCTGTATAATCCCGTCGTCCCCGTCGGGTACTGGATTGTTGGCCGCCGAACCGGCCGGGGTTGGTTGAGGAGCCGGCTGCGCGGCCGGTTGCGCCGCGGCAGGCGCGGACTGCTGATAGGGATGCCCGGCCGGAGGCTTGGCCTGCGGCGGAGTGCTGGTGATAATCGTGTCGTCCGGAGGAGGATTGGAAGTCCCTTCATAGGGATTGGATTGGCTCGCCTGCTGCGCTCCCAGCATGGCAGCGGCGGCGAAAAAGATGGCGCATACAAAAATAGGCCGGTTCATCCTCTCCTCCTCTTCGCGGGCGAAGATCTCCCTCGTTTCTTAGACCCCACGGCCGCGGGAAAGTTGTGGCCGACGCCCGATCGGCTGCACGGTCCCGATCGCCAACTCCCCCAAATTAAGCCTAACGCCGCTCGGAGCCGGCCTTCGTAAGCGTCGCAGCATGAGGTTCCTCCGCCAATACGAATCAACAAAGACACCTCCTTCCCGGCAGCTATTTCGACTGCCCTTTTCGCCCGCCGAGGCCGCCTGTTTCCTGTGACCGTTGCCACACCGCGCCAGCCCGCTGGGTTTGTTAGAATCCCTACGGTATATCTGTACTTTTTTGCGCTGGACGGAGAGGAGATTGCCGCACGTGCCGGAGCTTCTGAACACCATTCAAAACGCCGCCGGAGATGCTCTTGCCGTGGATCGCCGTCCCCAACTGAATGCCCGGCTGCTGCACCGCATTGTGAGGAGTGAAATGACAGAGATTGTTGCAGTTCGTGCCCGCGAAGTTCTGGACTCGCGCGGCAATCCTACCGTGGAAGCGGATGTGATCCTGGAAAGCGGCGCCCTGGGCCGCGCCATCGTGCCTTCGGGCGCTTCCACCGGCGAGCATGAGGCCGTGGAGCTGCGCGACGGCGACTCGACCCACTACCTGGGCAAGGGGGTGCTGCAGGCCGTGGCCAACGTGGAGACCATCATCGGCCCCGAGCTGGAAGGCATGGACGCGGCCAACCAGCGCCTCATCGACCAAACCATGATCGCCCTCGACGGCACGCCCAACAAGGGCAAGCTCGGCGCCAACGCCATCCTGGCCGTCTCCATGGCCGCTGCGCGCGCCGTGGCGCAGACCCTCGAGGTTCCACTCTACCGCTATCTCGGCGGCGTCAACTCGAGCATTCTGCCCACCCCCATGCTCAACGTGCTCAACGGCGGCGTCCACGCCGACTCCAACGTCGACTTTCAGGAGTTCATGATCATGCCGGTCGGGGCAGAGCGCTTCAGCGAGGCGCTGCGCTGGGCGGCGGAGACTTTTCATACACTCAAAGGTGTACTAAAGAAGAAGGGTTACAACACCGCGGTCGGCGACGAGGGCGGCTTCGCTCCTTCACTCAAGTCGAACAGCGAAGCCATCGAGCTGATCCTCGAGGCCATTGAAGCCGCCGGCTACAAGCCCGGGGAGCAGATCTCGATCGCCCTCGACCCCGCGTCGAGCGAGTTCTACGACAAGGAAAAGAACAAGTACGTTTTCAAAAAGAGCGACAAGCGCGAGCTGAGCAGCGCGGAGATGGTCGCCTTCTACGACAACTGGATTCGCCAGTATCCGATCGTCTCGCTGGAGGACGGCCTGGCCGAGGACGACTGGGCCGGCTGGAAGATCCTCACCGACAAGCTGGGCGGACGCGTACAGTTGGTCGGCGACGACATCTTCTGCACCAACATCAAGCTCCTGCAGCGCGGCATCGAGGAAGGCATCGCCAACTCCATTCTCATCAAGCTCAACCAGATCGGAACCGTCACTGAGACCCTCGAAGCGATCGACCTGGCCCGCCGCTACGGCTACACCTCAGTCATCTCGCACCGCTCCGGCGAGACCGAGGACGCCTTCATCGCCGACCTGGCCGTGGCGACCGGCGTAGGCCAGATCAAGACCGGCTCGGCGAGCCGCACCGACCGCATCTGCAAATACAACCAGCTTCTCCGCATCGAAGAGGAACTGGGCTCGGGCGCGGTCTACCTCGGCCTGGAGAGCCTGAACTACAACGACTAGCCACCTGCGGTGGGGCGGACCAAAACCCTGCGGTGGGGGCAGAGGGCTTCGCCCCGCGGCTGGAATGCGACAGAGATGGGAGGGAAGACCGGTTCCCTCCCTTTTTCTGCGCGTCATTCCTGGGCCGTATCGCAATGGTCAGCGAACAGTGGACAGCGAACAGCCGGCTCGCGCGGCGGAATGAGCCGACCCGTGGGTCGTCAAAAAGGGCAAAAGGAACTAATTTTGATTTTGAAAAAATGGACACCCGTGGGCCGTCCAAATTGCGGATTTCGACGACCTGCGAGTCGTCCAAAACAGGAAATCGTCCGAAAAAAACGGGAGTTTTGCCGTCTAGGGGGTCTGTTTACCATTTCGCGAGAGATGCTCTAAGAACCTGTTGAAAAACTGCTGCGGGCAAGGATCAGGGGCGAAAGAGGCTGCGGAAAAACAGGGAAAAGCGAACGGAGATTTGGCAGGGGCTAAAGCCCGCACTCTATTTTGGGGAATTATCACCTTGACATAGTACGGAAAATCTTCTAGATTGGTTATGGGAGTTTTTCTCATGGCTAAGAGCAACAATCTTTCCAACCCAATCTTCCACGATCCAGACAAAGCCCGCGTGTGGCTTGAGGCACAACTCTGGAAGGATGGTCCTGTGTGCCCACGCTGCGGTGTGGTAGGCGAATCTACACTTATGGACGGCAAGACAACGCGCCCGGGACTTTATCAATGCAATGGCTGCCGCGAGCCTTTTACGGTGACGGTAGGAACCCTTTACGAGCGTTCCAAGGTGGCGCTAAATAAATGGCTGGCCGCAACTCATCTCATGATGGCCTCCAAGAAAGGTATGAGCGCGTTGGAGATTGGGCGTTTGCTCGGACTATCGAAGAAAACCGCTTGGTTCCTCTGTCACCGTATCCGCGAATCGCTCCGTCAGACCGATCTAGTTTCAATGGGCGGCGAGGGAAAAACTGTCGAGATCGATGAAACATATGTAGGCGGTCTGGAAAAGAACAAGCACCGCAAGCAGCGCCAGCATATCGGCACTGGAGGCGCTGGCAAGGAAGCGGTGTTCTCCCTTGTCGAGCGTGGTGGTCGCGTTCAGTCGCATCACGTTCCATCCGTCACAGCCAACACATTGCGCCCGATCCTAGAAGCGCAAGTTCACGGACAAACCCATGTGATGACTGACGAAGGTGCAACCGCAAAGAATCTCGGCAAAGGATTCGACAAGCACGGCATGGTCAATCATTCGATTGGCGAATATGTGCGCGGCAACATCCACACAAACACAATCGAAGGATATTTCTCGATCTTAAAACGTGGCGTCGTTGGGACTTATCATCACGTCAGCCAGCAGCATCTAAAGCGCTATCTTGCTGAGTTCGATTTTCGCTACAACGAGCGCGAGGCTCTTGGTGTTGACGATGCTATACGGATGGAAAAGTCAATTCCAGGTATAGTTGGAAAGCGTCTCACATATCGAGGGACTGACAGAGAAGGTGAGCAAGTCCGCGCATAAGAAATACTACGGTCCAAAATGACGTATCAAAATCTAGCCGGACCATGTGAGGCGGTGACTAGATTGCTCTATATTGTGGCCTATTCACTTGCCTACTTCTCGCCGCGTCGGGAATTCTTAGACCCTTTGACGCGATAAGCAATTCAGTTCCAATCCTCTTCTCGTGAAGCGAATAGCTTATGTCGAAGCAATACTGTCGTCTGCTGCGATATAAATTTCTGACTTCCGGCTCGTCGTCATAGGTAACGAGCCAATGCCGGTCCGACTCTGTGACTCTACAAGCCAATCGTGCATGATCCTGCGGCGTATAAAAGTTTGTGTAAAGGCTCGAACCATTCTTGTAGTAGGGCGGATCAATAAAGAGAAGCGAATCCACCGGTAGGTGCTTTTCGCACCGATTGAGGAAACGAAGTCCATCAACGTTCGATAGGTGTATGCGGTCCCTGTATTTTCTGACCCGCATGATTCGTCGCGCTAGGTCTTCACGATTGAAACGGCAATCGATCTTATAGTTTCCTTTTTGGCTCATGCCGCCAATGACCCCCGCGGCCTTGATAATGCCAGATCGATTCGTGCGATTAAGAAAAAACGCAGAGAAGCCGAGCGCCAGCCAATCAGTAGAATCCTGCCGACGGTGAATCTCTCGCTGCTTGAGCCACTGTTTGATCGTGACAGGCGTTTTTTCTATCAGAGCAATGAGCGCGTCTGTTTCATGCAAGACGCAATACCAAAAAGCCCAAATCGACGGGTCAATGTCGTTGATGTGAATATCAGCAACGTGGCCTCCATAGAGAAGAGAAAGTGCCAAGCCACACCCACCGGCATAAGGCTCCGCATAATGGCTGCGCTCCAACCCGTTCAGCCGAAGAATCGCTGAAGTCAGGTCAAGCATGGATGATTTGCCACCAGGATAGCGCAACGGTGAAGCGGCTACAGACACAAATTCCTCCGGCCTTTCCCTTGCTATCGCAGGGAATTCTATCAGAGGCAGATATGTCCCGGCCAGCACTTTCTATTTGGCGTTGGCAGCGGCTTCCTCAATGCATTTCAGAATCACCGATTTCAGCGCGGTTATGTCGTTGTTCAGTTGATCGCCGTTGAATGTCGCGGCGATACGGTGATGCTTTGTCGTGTTGCCATATTCACGGATACGGCCCATCGCAGCATGCAATGTGCTCTTTTCACCTGTGAGGCCATAGTTGTTTAGTTTGGAATTGCTAAGAAACGCTTCGAAACTCGTTCCTTCATTACGCCCTGCGCAGGCCGTCAGTGTTTCAAAGAACGACCATGTGCCGACCGCAACGAGTGGAGTATGGGGATCGAGTTCAATCGTGCAAATCGAGTGGTAGAGGCTTGAGAGCTTTTCATTTCCAAAGTTCTTGAGTGCCGCAAAAATCTCATCCTCATATTGAACGTGCTTTACCTTTTCAGGCTTCCTGGGCCTCTTGCGCACATTCCTCTTCGTCTTTCCAGCAGCTTCTGTCGATAGAGACTCGGCCTCAATGCGAGTTGCCGCGACTCCCGGAATCGATCCGAGGGGCCGGGCATACCGGATGATCTCTTCCTTGTTCATCCGGGAATGGACATCTGTTTTCTTGACAAGATCACGAATGAATCGCTTGACCAATAAGTCGAAATCGGCTTTTGGCCGTGTTCTTCTAACGTCATCTGGAGTCGATTGATCGAACCCCAACGTCTCGCTGAAAATAACGTTGCCGAGAAATCTTTGCACGGTTGTAAGTTTGCCTTCACGCTCTTCCTCGGAAATCATGTTCTCGCTTTGTGCGTAATCAAGCAGGGCTTGTGCAGCTCTATTTTTGCTGCCCCCATCAAAGCGCTGCTTTTGTTCGGCATTCCATTTTGTCCGGCCAATGCCGCCTTGCTCGCCATTGTGGATACGATCCAGCCACGGTTTAGCGCTCTCGAAATCGTCAAATATCTTTGCCGCAACGGTAGAAGGCGCGACGGAATCTGCCGCAAGTTTCTTAAATGCTTTCCGTAAATTCGCCGGGGCAAGTTCAGGATCATTCAGGAGTTTCAGTGCGCAAATGCGTCGGTTGCCCTCCGCTGAGATGTAACTTGCGCTCGCGCCGCTAGATTTACCCTTCGCGGGCACCAACCCGAAATTATCGAGGGGGTTGATTCCGATTTTGGCGATGTCACGCGCCAAGGGGTAGATTGCTTCGTCTTGGCAGAGGAGGGCTATAGCCATTGATTCGGTTTCCACTGGCTTATGCCGAGGATTATCCAGCCGCAGAAAAATGCGGCCGACAGGAACAGAGTCGATAAACTTGGGTGCGTTAGGCATGGTCCCCCTCGTTTCGGGAAGCAGGGAACCCGGCTTATTTCGGATGGCGAGTAGGTGTCTTTTCGGGAAGCGGTCTAGGCGGTCTACTGGATGATGCTATTCGGTGTTTTGGTCCGCTCTTCGCGGCCGCCTGTATTGCAGCTTCAAATCGTTCCCAGCCGTCAGGACGAAATTCGATGTCGGAGTTCCCCGATCTTCGATCACCAGACTTCATACCTGAATTTTATACCTAAAGGGAACCCCATCCTTCAGTCAGCGATTTATACTATGTCAAGGTGATAATTCCCCTATTTTGGGGCATTTTTGGCCCGGGACCCAGAGGGTGCCCCGCCGTGCCCTTGTTACAAAGCTGCCATCAGATGGGTTTTTCCGCAGCCTGTAAAGCCCACGTTGATTTTGCTGCGATTTCGGCACGCGACCCACCCACTGGGTGGGTTCCCCGGTCGTGCTCTTTCGCGCTCGATGCTCCGAATTCGAGTTTTTCAACAGGTTCTAACGGCTCGCTCCGCTGGTGCTTGCAGCCTTGTTTACCGCCTGCTCAATTTGCGCGGCGTCTCCCAGATATTCATGACGAATCGATTTCAAGTTTTCGTCAAGCTCCTGCACCATCGGCACTCCGGTTGGAATGTTGAGGCCGACAATCTCCTCATCCGGAACGTCTTCAAGATACTTCACGAGCGCCCGCAGGCTGTTGCCGTGGGCCGCGATCAACACCCGCTTCCCGGACCGTATGCTGGGAGCGATGACCTGGTGCCAGCAGGGCAGAAAGCGGTCGACGGTGTCCTTAAGGCATTCGGTCAGGGGAAGTTGAGGCTTTGAAAGATTGCGATAGCGCGGGTCCTTCCCCGGATAACGCGGATCAGCCTCGTCCAGCGCGGGCGGGCGTATATCGTAACTGCGGCGCCAGATTTTCACCTGCTCGGCGCCGTACTTTGCCGCCGTCTCAGCTTTGTTAAGGCCCTGCAGCGCCCCATAGTGCCGTTCATTGAGCCGCCAGTCGCGCTCCACGGGAACCCACATCAGATCCATCTCGTCCAGCGCGATCCACAAAGTGCGTATTGCGCGTTTCAAAACCGAGGTGAAGGCGATGTCGAAGCAATATCCCTGCTCCTTCAACACCCGGCCGGCCAGCGTGGCCTCTTCCCTTCCCTTTTCCGACAGGTCAACATCTGTCCAGCCGGTAAACAGATTTTCCTTATTCCAGATGCTCTCTCCATGACGAAGTAAAACGACTTTATACATTTCAGTTCTCTCATTCCTCGCTGGAATTCCGTTTTGTTGATGTTTCGCTCCAATTATACGGAATCTCCGTGCCGCCTTTCGGCCGTAAACCAATCATCATCGATCCGCGCCGTCTCGCGATCGCTTCGCGCGCTTCCTGGGCCATGGGGGAAATCATCTTCTCTTGTGAAGCGATGGCTGGCTGCGCGACATCTCCCCCACCATGCTGGCGATTCTCAAGCTCGAAGAGCCGAAGCAGATGACGGGCGGGGATATGCACGTGGCACTGGCGAAGCAAGTGCGACAAGGGCAAAATACACGACGGCCTCCCCGTGGGGAGGCCTCGTCTGGAACATTGGCAAGGGGTCAGCGCATGCGCAGCGACTTGATCGCGGCGGGAAGCCGCTCTTCCAGCAGCCGCGCGCGCTCGGCGGCGATGCCGCCCAGGTAGGTGGGCGCGGGGGTGGCCGTGAATACCAGCAGGAAGGCAATCACCGAGAAGCACAGACCGGCGATGCCGGCCGACACCAGCATATGGTAGGTGTCCGCCTTGTCCAGTCGAAAGACATTGAAGGCCATGTGCTCCATCGGCTTGATATGCCTGAGCACCGCCAGCGCGAAGAGGAAGAAAAGCACCGACAGCGAGGTCAGAACCGCCAGGGATACATCCAGGCTGCGATGAAATTTCTGCCGGGCGCGGCAATGGGAGCACTCGAAAAAATGCTGCTCGTAGTCCTTGCGCATCTCCGGAGAAATGCCCGAGATGTCATAGCGCCAGCTTGCCAGAATGGCGCCTACGACTCTGTCAGTGCAGCGGATTCCAGTCATAAAAGAAGACTCACTTTGCAAAGGATATGCTTCACCGCCAAGCTCTGATGCGGCTCACGCAACTCCGGAAACTCATTTCAATTGGACGCCTCACCGATCAGATCGATTCATTGCCGCGTTCTCTCCCCTGCGTTCGCGGGCGCAGGCAGAAACGCTCACGGCGTTCCCCGTGCCTATCTTGCCTGCTACAGAGTAATGCCGGTGTTCCAATTGTAACCTGATTCGTCGCGGCTGGCCTAAAAAGATACAGGGGAAAGCGGCTCATGCTGCGCGGCCAGGAGCAAGCGGTTGGCCAGCAAGCTGGCGCGGCCGATAAGAGCGCGTTCGGCCGTGACCCGCGCCAGCTCGGGAAAGTTATTGCTTTCAGACAGATGCGCCAGAATCACATAGGCGGCCTGGCCGTCGTACTCATTCGCCAAATATTCGGCCGCGGCGTCATTTGAAAGGTGGCCGACGCGCGAGAGTACCCTTTGTTTCACCTGCCAGGGGTAGGGTCCGTCGCGCAGCATCTCCAGATCGTGGTTCGACTCCAGCAGCAGCAGGTCCACGCCCGCCAGTTGCGCTTTCACATTGGGCGGAATGTAGCCGAGGTCCGTGGCAAAGGCCATCCGCACCCCCTCGGCCTGAAAGACGAACCCCACCGGATCGGCCGCGTCGTGCGGAATGGTGAAGGGGCTGACGGCCAGGTCGCCGACGGCAAACGGCTGCCCCGCCTGAAAATATTCGATCGCCGGCAGCCAGGTGGGATCCTCCTTCCCAGCCGGCGCCGACGGCTCCGCAGCGGCTTCGCCAGCCTTCGCGGCTTCTACAAATTGCGCGGGGCCAGCCTGCGCTTCGTCTTCAGCCTCATCCGGAGCCATCTCCTCGCTGGCCGCCTCGGCCTGGCGCTCGGCCGCCTGGCGGGCGCACTGCTCGCGCCACTGGGCGTAGGTCATCTGCCGGCGCGGCGTCAGCCAGCGCATCCACGCCCGGTGCGTGGCTTCAGTAAAGTACACCGGAATCCCCAGCTTGCGCGCGGTCACCGCCAGCCCGTTCACGTGGTCGGAGTGCTCGTGGGTAATGATGATGGCGTCCAGCGTCTCCGGCTCTTCGCCGGCCAGCTTCATGCGCCGGAACAGCTCCCGGCAGCTCAGCCCGGCATCCAGCAGGATGCGCGTCCGGCCGCCGGTGACAACCGTAGCGTTGCCCTTGGACCCGGAAGCCAGCACCGTGAACCGTACCATGTGTTTGAGGATACCGCGCCCGGCTGTGCAATTCCGCGCCCGGAGCGCCCTAGGGTGCATCGACATATACGGGTGGGCAGCGTTGCGAGGGAAAATCGGGCCAGACGAAGCCGAGCCCGAAGGCTGTGGCGGGCCCACCGTCAAGGGCGAGAATGAAGTATGGCCCGATTTTCACCGCAACCCGAAGGGACGGGGCCATTTTCCCTCATTTCGTCGTCGATCGTCGCTAGCAGACACCCGGTATGCGTCGCTCCTCACTCCTAGAACTGAGAAAAAATGGCTCCCGTCGCTGCACGCCCGTATATGTCGATACACCCTAGGAGAATCCCACGTCCTTCGCCGCTCAGACCGTCTCCGGCAGATGGGCCGGAATTTCAATAGAAACCAGCGTCCCCCGCCCTGGATTGCTCACCACCTCAAACCGCGCCTGATTGCCGTAGAGCACCTCCAGCCTCTCGCGCACGTTCTTCATGCCGATGCCGGCGCCGCTCGGATGCAGGGACGTTGGCGGCCGGCCGCTGATGCCAACGCCGTCATCAGCAACTTGAATCAGCACGCGGTCGCCATTCAGGCGGCTCCTGAGCGTGACCGTGCCCCCGTGCATCCGCGGCTCCAGCCCGTGCTTGATGCTGTTCTCGATCAGCGGCTGCAGCAGGATGCTGGGCACCAGCGCGCCCAGAGTGCGGGGATCGATCTCTTTCTCGACGCGCAGCTTGTCGGCGCCGAAGCGCACCACCTCGATGTCAAGGTAATCGTCGGTAAAGTTGAGCTCCTCGCGCAGCGGAACATATGTGTCGTGGTCCTTGAGCAGCGCGCGCAGAATATTCGCCAGCTTCACCGTCATCTGCCGCGCCAGTTCCGGCTTCATCCGCGCCAGCGAGGCGATGGAGTTCAGCGTGTTGAAGAGAAAGTGCGGATTGATCTGCCGCTGCAGCGCGTCAAGCCGCGCCTCGAGCAGCAGCCGCTTCTGCTCCTCCAGCTTCATCTCGATGCGCAGCGTGTTCCACACCTTCAGCGCGATGCCCACGTCGATCGGGGCGCTCAAGAGCACCAGCGCCTGCAGCCACGGCGTGCGGGTGACCAAGCCGAACAGGCGGTGCGGAAATTCGTGGGCCAGCCAGACGCGGCATCCCTCGCCCGCCACAATCAGAAACAGCATGAGAAACTGGTGGTCGATGCGCGGCCGGCGCAGGTTGCGCCGCACCCAGCGGTAGAGGCCGAGGTCGACGAAGGGGGTAAACGACCAGATCTCCTCCTCCTCGACAAAGCGGCCCAGCGTACCCGCCGCCAATCCCACCGCCGCGTTGAAGGGCAGGGCCAGGTATTCGTGGTGAAGGACGGCGGGCAGCGCCAGCACCACCCCGCCCAGGATGGCCGACGCCGGACCCATCAACAGGCCCAGCAGGATCACCGTCTCAAAGGAGATGTCGGCGGCGAGAAAGTTCGGCACCGTGGTCCGTATCCACACCCCGAGGGTCAGCGGAACCAGGAAAAACGCCAGAAGGGCCAGGGTCTGGCGCAGACGGCGGTGCTCGGCGAAGAATAGCCTGCGGAAGGCGCTGCCGCGCGCCAGCACGCTGGCCACCGAGGCCACCACGCCCAGTTTGACCAGGAGCGTAATGAGAATCAGCCTATCCGTCACACCATCAATGTATCGCGCCCCCATCCGTTCGCGGGGCAAAGCCTCAAAATAATGAGTGCGGTGCGCCATAATCAGCGCCGCATCTAAATGATCCGTACTCCATCTAATCGTCAGCGCCGTACTTCCCAGTGGCCGGCACGTCCCAAGGGCTGTGACGGCGGGCGCAGCCTGGAGACTCCCGCGCCGTAGAATGGAACTATGGAACCTGGACGCGTGAACAAAATTGCCGAGGCGGAGTTCCCCACGCGCTGGGGAAACTTCCGCATCCTGGGCTTTGAGGGCCGGCCGGCGGCGCGGCGCGACCAGTGCGAGCCGGACGCGGCGCCTGTGGACGGACTGGTGGCCCTGGTGATGGGCGACATTCACTCCGCTCCGCCGCTGGTGCGCATCCACTCGCAGTGCCTCACCGGCGACGTCTTCGGCTCTCTGCGCTGCGACTGCCGTCTTCAACTGGAGCTGGCGCTGCAGATGATCGCCAAGGCGGGCGCCGGCATCCTGCTCTACGAGCAGATGGAGGGCCGCGGCATCGGCCTGATGGCCAAGCTGAAGGCCTACGAGCTGCAGGACCAGGGCCTGGATACCGTGGAAGCCAACCAGGAGCTGGGCTTTGCCGCCGATTGCCGCGCCTACGAGCTGCCCGCCGAAGCTCTCAAGCTGCTGGGCGTCTCCGCGGTGCGCCTTATCACCAACAACCCGGAGAAGGTAGCCGCGCTGGAGTCGGCCGGCATCTCCGTGGTGGAGCGCGTCAGCGCCGAGGTTGAGCCGCAGGAGAGCTTCGAGCGGTACCTGCGGACCAAGCGGGAAAAGATGGGGCACATTCTGGAATCGTCGCTCTGAGTTGCGCGAAACGAGCGAAGACGAGAGCGATGCGCGGCATTTTGAATGAGTGCGCTGGCGCGGTTATGCGCGCTCTTCTTCGCGCACATAGGCCTTGATGGTTCCCAGCGGCTTGTCGGCGGGCCTGGTGGGCGCAATGCGATAGGGACCGATGCAGGCCGGTACGATGAAGGTCTCCGCGTAGTGCACCACGAAGGGCTCGAAGGCGCCCGCGGGGCTCTCCACCACGGCCTCGTCGCCCTCCACCAGGTTGAGCACGTTCAGCGTCCCGGCAGTATGGTGCGGAACGGGCCCGGTAAACCAGTGGCGCCGCGTCTCCAGAAATTCAAGCTCGTGCAGGCCGGTGGATTCCTCGCGCCAGCCCGCGCCCTCGGCCACCGGGCGGACCTGGTTGACGAGGTTGGCGCGCACCCAGTCGCGGTCGCGGTTCCACTGGAGGTTTGCCAGCCCATGCTTCAGGTGAATCGGCCTCGGGAAGCCGTTCAGGCCGAGCCGCGCCCAGTCCCACAGCTTGAAGGTGAAGATGTAGGGCGTGGCGCTGATCTCAAGCACCATGCAGTTGCGGCCGGAGCAGTGAATGGTCCCCGCCGGAATCAGAAAATGATCGTGCTTGCGCGCCGGCCACGCATTGACGTACTGTTCGGCGGGAAACGGCGGGCCGCCCGCCTGCGCCGCTTCGAGATCCTGCGCCATGCGGGCTGAATCTATGCCGGGCTTGAGTCCCAGGTAGACCACGGCGTCCGGCTCGGCGTCCAGAAGGTAGTAGCTCTCGTCCTGGGTGTAGTCCATGCCGAAGTGCTCGGCGATATAGGCCCGCAGCGGGTGGACCTGCAGTGAGAGATTCCCACCCTCCACCGTGTCGAGAAAGTCAAAGCGGATGGGAAACTCGGCGCCGAAGCGGCGCACGATCTCCGCGCCGAGCAGCTCGTGGGCGTGCTCGTGAACCAGCGGCAGCGCCGGCGTCTCGACTACATGAGCGCCGAAGGCGAAGCGCAGGCCGTTCTCCTCCGGCACGCAGTCGAAGCACCAGGCGAAGTTCGGCGGTCCGGCGGGCAGATTGAAGTGCCGCCGCATCCACTCCCCGCCCCACGGCCCGGGATCGAAGAACGGGACCACGCGAAAGGGACGGCGGGCGGCATGGGCCAGCGCTTCGCGGTAGCTCTGGCCCGCGATCATCGCAGGATTTTGCAGGCGGTTGGTGTCGATGTAGAAGCCGATTCGCGGATGCAGCCGATGCTTCTCCGCGTCGGCGGCGCGCCAGTCGACGAAGTAGGCGCGCTTGTAGAGCGCGGCGGGCGATGCCGAAGCATTTCCGGCCCCAAGGTTGCCCACGCGGTGCGCGCGCTGCCTCTGCTGAATCTCCCAGCGGGTGACATCGCAATAGAGCAGCAGTTCCCACCGCTCCGCCAGCAACGCCGCGCCGGTCCCATAGACGACCACGACGCCGCGCGCGCCGGCAATCTGACGCCGCAACTGCGCCGTCTTTTCCGCATCGAAGAATGCCTCCAGCTTCCAGGCCCGCATCCGCCCGAAGACCGGATCGTCGCCCAGGCACGGAGCCAGCATCTGCTCCAGCGCATGGGGCGATTTCAGCGCCCGCTCCGCGCAGATCACCGTTGCACCCTGAGCCAGCGCGCTCAATCCGGCTCGAATCTCATCGAGATCCACGCCCGGATAGCACTCGGCCACAACCACCGCATGCGGCCCGCCCGGAATCCGCTCCTTGAGCGCCTGCGCGATCGCAGGCCAGCCGGCCAGGCACGCGGAGTCATCGTCCCCGATCCGGATCGTCGGCAGTTTGTCGTAGTTGGAGCCCCTCATCGCGCCCATCCCGCCCGCGGAGACGCTGTTTTGCCGGCACACGTGCTCATCGAACCCGATCATATCGAATCAGGCCGGATCGAATGGGCCGCTGCGTCAGCCGCGCAGCGCCTTGAGGAGCTTAGCCGTGGTGACCACCTGGCCGGTATGCCGCTGGGCGTGATCGGCGACGTGAATCATCGCGCCGCCGATGGAGGTGGGCAACTGCTTGCGGCCGACGCCGCGAAAAGTCTCCAGGTTGGCCGTGGCCAGGACGCGGATGCGCTCGGCGGCGTTGCGGAACGAGGCCTGGAGCTCCGCGAGCAACTCCGCGAGGGTCTCGTTCCCCTGCTGCTCCGTCTTCAGTGCGGCCAGTTGTCCGGCGGAGAGCTGGTTTCCTTCCGCGTAGGTCAGCAGCCGGTCGGTGGAGCGGGCGATGTGGCGCAATTGGCGAGCCACCGAAGGCAATCCGAATGGGTGACTATGAACCTCAGTGTCCGTGATGCCCTCGGTCCACTTGGTCAGGTCTTCCAGCGCGAGATCGAGGGCATGCAGGACGGCGCGGCCGGCGGCGGGAACGTCGGCGTGGCTGCCGCGCAGCCAGGGCTCGATGTAGGGGATTGAAGCGGGGGAAGTGCTCATTTTTGATCCTTATCTGCAGTAAATTGTGCCACGAATTCGGCTGGTGTCAGGATGGCGATTCCGCGCCAGGGATTAAGGACGAGAAGGTCCTGATCGCTGCTGACGAGGAAATTTGCGTGGGCCGCAACAGAGAGTGCGAGGAACCGATCGTCTTTTGCATCCCGGCACACTCCAGCGACTTCATCCAGGACCGCGGCAGGAATATTGCAACGCAAGGAATCCCGGCAAAGCTTCTGGAAAAACTCAATGCGTGCATCGAGGCTGATGTACCGGTCGAACTTTTTCTGCCTGAGGACTTGTCCAAGTTCGCTCAGCGTTTCTGCGCTCACATGAAGACGATGAAACAGAATCGCATGCGACAGAGCCCGGTCAGGAATGGAGCCAGGAAGAATGGCGGCGCTGACAAGCGTGCTGGTATCGAACACCACTTGCTCGATCACCGCGTTCGAAGCTCAGCCCGCACCTCGTGGACGATCCGGTTGATCTCTTCGTCGGTCAAAGCTGCGGCCTCGGGAGTCATGCTCTTCTTTGCTTTTTCCCGCCACTCCTCCCAGTCTGCCGCGATTCTCTTGCGCCATTTTTCGCGGACTTCCTGGATTTCGTCCATCTCGCGTGGCGAAATGACGAATGCGGCGGGGCGGCCATGACGGGTGATGGCTACCGGCTCGCGCTGGGCAAGATCGAGAAGTTGTCCGAAGTGATTTTGGGCTTCGGCTGAGGTTTTGGTTAGCATCACGGGACTCCGATATAGCTATTTTAGCTAAATTGGATAAAAATAGCGATGGCAGCGCGGGCCGGCGAATTCGCCGGGTGGAAGCCATCTATCTTTGCCGGTAGCTTATTCTTCTCAAGCTCAGCTTGCGCTCTTGACGCGGACGACGGTGATCTTGGCGAATCCCTCTTCAAAGACCGGCGGCTTTAGTTTCTCCGCCATGCGGCGCATGATGTCCTCGCTCACCGAGCGGTCGCGCTGGCGATTGCGGGCCAGGCAAACCTCCAGCGGCACATCAAAGAAGACCGCCTGCACCTCGTAGCCGAAGCTCTTGGCCATCTTGATCCACTGGCGGCGCTCGTGGATGGAGAGATTGGTGGCGTCCACGTAGTTCCACGGCATTTTGGCGATGAGGCGGGCGCGCAAGAGCGAGCGGAGGGTGGAAAAGACAAGGCCCTGGTAGCGCTGCTCCTCCACGTCGTCGAAGAGGATGTTGCGCAGCAGGTCGCTGGACAGCGGCGTAACCCCGCGGCGACGGAACCATGTCGTTTTGCCTGACCCCGGCAACCCGATGGCCAGCACCACGTAGCCCTTTACCTCCTGGGGCGTGCGAGCGACGGGCCCCGCGGGAGTGGGCTGTGAGGCCGAATCCGGCTGCGTCTCCAGCTCGAATCGCGCTGATCCGGCCGGCTCATTCCACACCGGCCGCGGCGTCCGCGGCGTGTGTTGAGGCGCGTGTTGCTGGTGGCTCTCTGGCTGCGGCGGCTGTTGCCGGTGCGCCGGCTGGGGATGCGCAGCCGCCCTGGCGGGCGGCTCGTCCGGATACAGCGGCACCAGCGGAGCTGGTTGATTGGAGGGAAGTTCCTGGCCGATTTTGCCGGTAGATTCGGAGGTGTTGGGAGCGCGTCTGGAACGTCTTCTCATGCTGGCTGTAAACCTTGCCTATTGATACCCAAATACCACACCAGCCGAGCGCGCTGCAAATCATGTGCACTCCGTCACATACAACGGTGTGCTGGAAAAGGCATGCTGACTGTGGCGGAGTCTGGCCGCGGATTGTCCGGAAAGAGGCCCGTTCAGCTTTTCTTGCGGTTTCCGGTAAACGGACCCGGCTCCAGGATTCGAGACTGCGCGCATTCAGGAATGCGTATACCGGAGCGCAGCCGGGACTGGGCCGGAGCGCACAAACGCTTTGCTTTCACCGCTGGTTTTGATGCGACCGGCCTCGGTGTTACGATCAAGGGTTTGGTAGCTGCGCCTTCCGCCCCATTTGCCGAAGGGGTCACACCCAAGCTCAAACTACAGCTTCACCCATAACCAAGGAGAAGATCACACATGGCAGTAAAGGTTGGCATCAACGGCTTCGGCCGCATTGGCCGCAATGTTTTGCGCGCCGCGCTGGGTAACAAGGAAATCGATTTTGTCGCGGTGAACGACCTGACCAGTCCGGCGACACTGGCCCACCTGCTCAAGTACGACTCGATTCTGGGCAACCTGAAGAACGAAATCGGCCACGGCGAGGACTTCGTTTCGGTCGACGGCAAGAAGATCAAGGTGTATGCGGAGAAGGATCCGGCCAAGCTGCCCTGGGCCAGCGTGGGCGCGCAGATCGTCGTCGAGTCAACCGGCCGCTTCACCGACGCCACCGTGGCCAAGGTTCACCTGGGCCCGACCGTGAAGAAGGTCATCATCTCGGCTCCGGCCAAGAACGAAGACCTGACCATCGTGCTGGGCGTCAACGACTCGAAGTACGACCCGGCCAAACACAACATCCTTTCCAACGCGAGCTGCACCACCAACTGCCTGGCGCCTGTTGTCAAGGTGCTCATGGAGAACTTCGGCATTGTCAGCGGCGTTATGACGACCATTCACAGCTACACGAACGACCAGGTCATCCTGGACTTCCCGCACAAGGATCTGCGCCGCGCCCGCGCCGCCGCCCTGTCCATGATCCCCACCTCCACCGGGGCCGCCAAGGCCCTCAAGCTGGTCATCCCGGAGACGGCCGGCAAGCTGGACGGCTTCGCCATCCGCGTCCCCACACCGAACGTGTCAATCGTCGATCTGACTTTCGTCGCTGAGAAGCCGGTCACCGCCGAGGCTATCAACGCAGCGATGAAGGCTGCTGCCGAGGGCGAGCTGAAGGGCATCCTGGGCTACGAAACCAACGAGCTGGTTTCGAGCGACTTTAAAGGCGACAAGCGCAGCTCGATCTTCGACTCGCTGCTCACCAAGGTGGTGGGCAACAGCGCCAAGGTCATCAGCTGGTACGACAACGAGTGGGGCTACTCCAACCGCGTCGTCGACCTGATCGGCTTCCTGTCCAAGAAGGGCCTGTAAGCCAGCGGTCAGCGAACAGTGAACAGTGAGCAGTGAGCAGTGGTCAGAGGCCGAACTCTGGCCGCTGTTCGCGGGTCTTTCCGTCCACACCGCTGCTTTCTGCCGACCATTGCTTCCTGTTTCCAACCGAACACCGATCACTGACAACTGTTCACGTTACACCGAAGATCAAGGAAGGCTAAAGTCCCATGTCCAAGCTCAGCATCCGCGACATCGATCTGGCCAACAAGCGGGTCTTCATCCGCGTCGACTTTAACGTGCCTCTCACCGAGGACGGCTCGACCATCACCGACGACACGCGCATTGTGGCCACGCTGCCCACCATTGTTTACGCGCTCCAGCACAACGCCAAAGTGATTCTGGCTTCGCACCTGGGCCGGCCCAAGGGAAAACCGAATCCGAAGTACTCGCTGCGCCCGGTCGCCATCCGCCTCAGCGAGCTGCTGGACAAGGCGCTCAAGCGTCCGATCAGCGTCGCCTTCGCGCCCGACTGCATCGGCGAAGCCGCCGAGCAGCTCTCCGCCCAGCTCCAGCCGGGCGCCGTTCTGCTGCTCGAGAACCTGCGCTTCCACCCCGAGGAGGAAGCCAACGATCCGGCCTTCTCGAAAGCCCTGGCCGAGCTAGCCGATTTGTATGTGAACGACGCCTTTGGCTCGGCTCATCGCGCCCACGCCTCGACGGAAGGAATCACCCACTTCCTCAAGCCCGCCGTCGCCGGCCTGCTCATGGAAAAGGAGATCACCTACCTGGGCAAGGCCCTGGAAAACCCGGAAAGGCCCTTCGTGGCCATCCTCGGCGGCTCCAAGATCTCCGGCAAGATCGACGTGATTAACAACCTTCTCGACAAGGTGGACACGCTGGTCATCGTCGGCGGAATGGCCTACACCTTTCAGCGTGCTCTGGGCGTCTCCACCGGCAAGTCCCTGGTCGAAGAGGACAAGATCGATGTGGCCAAAGAGGCTCTGGCCAAGGCGAAGGCCAAAGGCGTCGAGCTTCTGCTGCCCGTTGACAACATCCTCGCCGACAAGTTCGCGGAAGACGCCAACACCCAACCGTGGGACTGCGCGAAGGACTTCCCCGCCGACTGGCAGGGTCTGGACATCGGCCCCAGGTCGATCGCGGCCATCGAGAAGGTGGTTGCCAAGGCAAAGACCATCGTCTGGAACGGCCCCGCGGGCGTCTTCGAGTTCCCGCGCTTCGCGGTGGGCACAAACGCCATCGCCAAGGCGGTTGCGGCCAACAAGTCAGCCATCTCGATCATCGGCGGCGGCGACTCAGTCTCCGCGATCAACAAGACCGGGCTGGCCGACCAGATCACGCACATCTCCACCGGCGGCGGCGCGAGCCTCGAGTTCCTGGAAGGCAAGAAGCTGCCCGGCGTGGAAGCGCTGACGGAGAAATAAAACAGGGGTCAGGGGTCAGGTTTCAGGTTTGAGGTTTCAGGGATCATGGAACAGCAGGAGGCGCATCCGGGAAGCCGGGTGCGGCTGTTGTTTCGCTGTGGGTGGAAGCAGACGTGCCGGGGTAGGTCAGATGGCGCGCATTAGAAGTCGTGGTGGTGATCGATGAGCGTGGAGATGGAAATCGCCGCGTCCTCTGGGGTCTGCTGGCCGGAGGCGGAGGGATTGGCAGCCTCTGTCTGCGCGCGAAGGCGGGCCACGGCCTGCCAGTTGTCTTTGTGCGGGTGAGCCGCGAGCCATGGCGGCAGCGGCATGGCGAGATAGCGGCTTAACGCTTCGGCGTAGCCCTCGTAGAGGGCGCGCATCTGGCGCAGGCGCTCGCGCGACAGCTCATCGCGGCAGACGCTGATCCCGCTCTGGCAGAGGGAGTCGTACATCTGCTGGTAGCGCTCGGATGGCAGGCGGTCGGGGGCGTCGCTGACGGGACGCAGAGAGAATATCTGGGCAAGATCGACGACTGCGTGGCGGGCCATGGCGAAGGTGAGTTGCGCCTGGCGCGCCTCTTGTCCGCGGACGCCGGCGATGAGCAGCGCACACGAATCGAGAATGGAGGTGAGGGCGCTGAGCCAGCTTTGGTTGGTGTGCTGCGACCGGAAATAGCAAAGCAGGCCGTAGGAGATGTGACTCTCCAGCAGTTCGGCGGACCAGCGTTCCCACTCAACCAGGAGCACTGTGAGGGACTGGTCTGCGCCGTTCTGGGAACTGCGACGGATGAGCTCGGCTGCCGTGGGCGGCGAGCCGGCACGCGCGTCGAGCAGAGAGATGCTGACTTCGCGCCGCGAGAATGCGGCGTAGAGCACCGGGAAGTAGCCCATGATGACGGCGAGAAATCCCAGGCCGGTACCGGACTCGAAGATGACCAGGGCGCGGGCCCAGGCGCTGTGCGGTGTGACGTCACCGAGGCCCAGCGTAAAGATGGTGGTTCCGCTGACGTAGAGGTCGGAGTAAAAGTTGGGCCGCTGCGCCGCGTCATTGAAGGGGCTGCCCGCGGCGTAAAAGAGCAGGCCAAAGCCGAGCACCATCACCGCGGCCCAGACCACCAGCAGAAGGATCAGCGAAAGCGGCCCGTAATAGCTAAGGACGGTTTCGCGCTTGCGGGCGTGGCTGAATCGCAATGCCAGGAAGCGCCAGGGCCGCCACGTGACGATGTAGAAGATGCGCGTAAGCCGGAAGCGGCCGGAGGCGCGGCGCGGCAGGATGATGGTCTGGAAGGCGTCAAACAGCACGACAAACAGGCAGACAGCACCGGCGATGAAGGCGGCTATGCGCATGGAACACTTCCGAGGCGGCGCGGGGGACGTGGGGAGCGCGGCCGTACTTGGATTGTAAGCGCGGAGCCGGGAGACGGGAGCTTCTAGCTCTTGACTTTTTCGTGCAGCGGATGGCAGGGGTCAGGAGTAGGTAGCCAGTGAACAGCAGAATCTGCATCCAGGACCCGGGGGCGGCTTTTGAATTTTTCGCCTCATGGGAAATCCGCTACTTCTCAGCATTCAGCGCTTGGAAGTGGCCCTTCTTCGCAGATTGCAGCAGCGTCCGGTCCGCTGTAACCAGCGTTGCGCCCAGATGCCGCGCGGTGGCGACGAGGATGCGGTCGACCGGATCGGGGTGCATCTCGAAGGGCAGGCGGGTGCTGGCGACGGCGATCTCGGGTTCGAGGGGAAACAGTGTCACTCCCGGTTCGGATAGCGCGTCTCGCACCCATGCCATCACATCCTGATGAATGTCGATGCGCTTTTTGCTCACCAGCAATGCAATCTCCCAAGGTGTGATCGCGCTGACGACGATGCGATCTTCCGTGGCGGCTCGGTTCAGCGCCCTCGCGGCTCCTGCCCCCAGTCGCGGATGGTCGTCCATCATCCAAAGAAGTGTGTGCGTATCCAGAAGCAGTCTGGCAGATCGGTCCTCTTCAGCAGCGTTCATTTCATCGCGTCCCACTCAACATCCAGCGGAGAAATGATGTCGCCAAGGATGGTTACGCTGCCCTTCATGGAGCCGACAATATCCCGCTGTTTCGCAGGCATCGGAATCACCTGAGCGACAGGCTTGCCGTACTTCGTGATCACGAGGGGCTTGCGCGTCTCCGCAACCTCATCAATCATTTTCAGGCACTTGGCTTTGAACTCCCCGGCAGGAACAGTGTTTGCCACGGCAATCCTCACTATGGTCAGTGACCATGGTCACAATATAGCACAACACCTCGCGCGACGAAACAGCGGTATCAGGACGCGCGCGACATGATCGCGGCTCCCGGCTCCCGACTCGCACCAGTTCCCGCGGCTTTACATGGGCGCGGACCGGTAGAGGGCGTTCGCTCCCGCCGCAGGCGGCCGCGCAAGCGGCGGCTGCCGCACCGCAGGTGGTTATCCTGAAATGTGACGGCCAGCCCAACCCCGCGCTCCAAGTCCCCGGGCCGCAAGCTTTCCCTCCGTTCCATTGTCCAATGGCTTGGCCTGGCTCTTGCGCTTCTCTGGTCGCTGGCCGCGCTGACGCTCGTAGCCGCCAGGTGGATCAACCCGCCCACCACCGCCGTCCGCATGGAGCGCCGGGTGCAGGCCTGGATGCACAACAAGCCCTATCACCTGCGCTGCCAATTCGTCCCGCTCAGCCGGATCTCGCCCGACTTTCAGCACGCGGTCATCGCCGCGGAGGACGCGCGCTTCTACCAGCACCACGGCTTCGACTGGAACCAGATCCAGATCGACGCCGAAAGAGATATGGATGGGGGCCGCATCCGCGGAGCCTCCACGCTGACGCAGCAACTGGTAAAAAACCTATTCTTCGGAACCGGCCGCTCCATCCTGCGCAAGGGCGCGGAGTTCACGCTGGTGCCGGTGGCCGAGCTGGTCCTGGGCAAGCGCCGCATTCTGGAGCTTTACCTCAACGTGGTCGAATGGGGCCCGGGCATATACGGCGCGGAGGCTGCCTCCCGTTACTACTACGCAACCGACGCCCGCAATATCAGCCGCGAACAGGGGGCGCGCCTCGCCGCGATTCTCCCCGCTCCCCTCAGGCGCCGCCCCGAGCGCATGAACGAGTACAGCGCCATCATCCAGGAGCGCATGCGCCAGATGGGCTGGTAAGGGCGAGCAGCACTTCACCCCTGCCGCGCCTGCGATTGCTCCAGCATCCGGTTCCCGCCGGCGGCCGGCGACGGGCCAGCGCCTCGGTTCTAGCACTTCGGATGCGGATTCTTGAGCACCGCCTCGACCGGCAGCCAGCCGGACATGCGTTCCGAGTCGACTTCGGCATCTCCTGCCTCGCTGGTCAGCGACGACCTGGCCAGCGCCACGGACAGCTTTATTTTTCCGCTGATGCAGTAGGACCGCAGAAACCCCGCCAGATCCTTGTTGGCCGCATCCATGTAGTCCGCGGGCAGGGTGCCGGACGCGCCGGAGATATCGAACGGGCTCATGATCATCTTGTCGATGGTGGGCGGATTTTTCGTATCTCCCAATTCGTCGAAGCGCACCACCAGGATGGCCCGTGTCTCCAGCGCGTTTGGATTCGCCGTGTACTTGATGGCCGGAATGAGGATCTCCGCGGACTTCGGCTTGGCTGCCTGCGTGTCAAACGCCAGGCGGTAAGGAGCGCCCTTCCACAGCGGCCCAACCGGAATGCCGCCTGTCTTGCCTCCCTGCTTTCCGCACCCCGCCAGAAGCGCCAATCCCCCGGCCATCAGCGCCGTCAGGAGTATCATGCCTTTTCTCACGTCATCCTCCTCATCTCTATAAATCGACGCGCCAGAATATCACTCGCGATCAGACCATGCGCGCGCCCCAGTCCAGGGAGAAGTCTCCGCCGTTAGCTGGACGCCCGATTGTTGGCGAAAGCAATTGCCGCGCGCCTGGCCGCCAACGCGGACCCAGGCGTGATTTGGCTCGGGTCTACTCCCTGCCTGGCGGCAGGACGCCTAGAATCCGAAGAGCGGTAGCCCACCCGCCTTTTTCCCTCCATCGCGCGGCCCTCTACCGCGCTTTTTCGCTGCGTCTCTCCTCATCGCCGCCTTTGTGCCCACCATCACCCGGCGTCCTCAAATCGATCCACTAAAATCGAGTTGAGGAAAGCCAAAAAATGTCCCGTAAAGCTCTGATCGCCGCCAACTGGAAGATGTACAAGACGCCCGCCGAAGCCCACGCCTTCGTCGCTGCCTTTTTGCCCATGGTCGCAGGCCACAGCCGCGACGAGATTGCCCTGTTTCCCTCGCCGGTCCTGCTGCCCACGGTGATTGAAGCCGTCAAAGGCTCCAACGTTGCCGTCGGCTGCCAGAACATTCACTTCGCCGAAGAGGGCGCCTACACCGGCGAAACATCGATTCTCCAGCTCAAGGCAGTGGGCGGCACGCACACCCTCATCGGCCACTCCGAGCGCCGCCAGTACTTTGCCGAGACCGACGAGATCGTCAACAAAAAGCTGCACACCGCGCTCAGGCACGGCATCGTTCCCGTGGTCTGCATCGGAGAGGTTCTCGCCGAGCGGGAAGCCGGCAACACCGCATCCGTGCTCAAGACCCAGATCTCCGGGGCCTTCGCCGGCATCACCGCCGAGGCCGCCGCGCCCATCGTGATTGCCTACGAGCCGGTCTGGGCTATCGGCACCGGCAAGACGGCGACGCCGGAGATCGCCGCCGATGCGCACAGGATCATCCGCGCTGAGGTTGCAAAGCTGCTTGGCGGCGGCGTGGCGGCGGCCATGCGCATTCTCTACGGCGGCAGCGTCAAGCCCGACAATGCGACCGCGCTGCTGGGCCAGGAGGAGATCGACGGCGCGCTGGTGGGCGGCGCCAGCCTCAAGCCCGACTCGTTCACCGCGATCGTCAAGTACTGACTGGAACGAGCTGTTTGGGCCTGCGCTGCCAAAGCGGCTGGTCCGCCGGAACCTGCCGCATTCGATAGCATGAAGTGAGCCGCTGCGCCGGCTGCACGGAAGAGCTCTTTGATGCCGCACGAAAAGGACAAACCCTCCGCACAGGATTCCGCGTCTTCCGCAGAGCAGGCGCGAGCCAGTTTACGCGCCCCGTCCGCGCAGCCTCCGCTGGTTCCGGTCCGCTGGCTGCTGGCCGGCATCGGCGGCACGATCGGGCTCGCCGCGCTCTGCGCCTGGTGCACGCTCTGCATTCTCTTCTGGCAGGGCAACTGGCAACTGCTCTACCACCCGGCCAGCAAGGTTGCGCGCACGCCAGCCAGTATCGGCCTCGCCTTCGATCCCATCGCTTTCGCCAGCAACGAAGCCGGTCAGCCGCGGCTCAGCGGTTGGTGGATTCCAGCAAGCCCGGACGCCTCAACAGCTCGCTTCAACCGTTACACCGTTCTCTTTCTCCACGGCCGCGACGGCAACCTCGGCAACACGCTCGACGAGCTGGACATGCTGCATGAGGCCGGCGTCAACGTGCTGGCCTTCGACTATCGCGGTTACGGGGAGAGCCAGTTCGCTCGCCCCAGCGAAGCTCACTGGCGCCAGGATGCCGAGTGGGCGCTCGCCTACCTGACGGGAACCCGCCACGTGCCCGCCGGCTCCATCGTTCTTTATGGCACTGGACTCGGCGCCAACCTCGCCCTTGAGATTGCCGCCCGTCACCCGGAGCTGGCCGGCGTGGTGCTCCACCAGCCGCTGACAGACCCGGCCGAGGTCATCTTCAGCGACCCGCGCGCCAGGATGGTTCCCGCGCATCTGCTGGCAAGGGACCGGTTCGATCTCAAAGCCCCGGCGGCGCGCCTGCGCATTCCATCACTGTGGCTTTTGCGCGCGCTAGCCCCCGGCGAGCCCGGACAGCCTCCCAGCACGGCCGCCTTCCTGCGCGTGACCGCGCCGACCAGGCTGGTGTGGCTCAGGCAACTCCCGTCTACCGGCGCCGAGGGCCGCAACGCCGTGCTGATCTGGCTCGAAAGCCTGCCCGGCCCGGCGCAGAGCTCCTCTCACTGAGCGAACCAACCGGGTTAACCGGCCGACGCCCCACCGAAAAAAGAGCTGTTGCGATTCGCCTTTTATTCGCTATAATGCGCGCATGGCAGTCACTCGCAGGCAAAAAGAGGTTCTCGACTTTCTCGAGTCATTTGTGGCGCGCAACGGTTACTCGCCCTCCTTTGAGGAGATCGCTCGCGGGATGGGGCTCAAGAGCCTGGCTACCGTGCACAAGCACATTACCAATCTGGAGCAAAAGGGCCTGCTGGATCGGGTGCACAACCGCAGCCGCTCCATCGACGTGCTGCCGCCGGGCGCGCGCACCCGCTCCAGCGACAAGCTGCAGCTAGCCGGCCGCATCGCCGCCGGCCAACCCGTGGAGGCCACGGAGTCGCCGGAGACCATCTCCCTGCACGATGTCGTCGGCAACCGGGACGTCTTCGCGCTCGAAGTCCGCGGCGACTCCATGCGCGACGAGCACATCATCAGTGGCGACTACGTGCTGGTGGAGCGCACGCGCACGGCGCGCCAGGGCGAGATCGTGGTTGCTCTGGTGCGCGGTTCTGAAACCACACTCAAACGCTTTTACTCCGAGGGCAGCGTCGTCCGCCTGCAGCCGGCCAACATGGAGATGGAACCCATCTACGTCCCCGCCGCCGAAGTGGCGATTCAGGGCCGCGTGCTGGGCGTGCTGCGCAAGTACAAGTAAAAGTGGCGAGGAGCAGGATCGAAGCGGTCACGAACGGAGCATGGAATCAATCGGAAATCGCGAAATCGAGTGCGCGCGGGTTTCTTCTCCGTGCACTTAGATCAGGCGGGAGGTCGATTGCCTCACGATCAGCTCGGGCTCGATCTTGATCTGCACGGACGACTCCTGGCCGGACATCAGCTTGCAGAGGCTCTCCATGGCCAACTGTCCCATGCGGCGCATGGGCTGGCGCACGGTGGTCAGAGGCGGCTCCGTATAAGAGGCAAGAAACAGATCGTCGAAGCCGGTGACGGAGATATCCCGCGGCACGCGCAGGCCGCGCATGTGGATCGCCCGGAGCGCGCCCAGCGCCGACATGTCGTTGTAGCAGCAGACCGCGGTGGGCGGGTGGTCGAGGGCGAGGAGTTGATGCATGGCGCGCAACGCGGCCTCCGGCTTTCCGTCGCCGTAGACCTCCAGCTCCGGCATGGGCGGAATTCCCGCCGCGTCCAGCGCCTGGCGATAGCCCGCGTAGCGCTCCGCATCGGATTGGTAGCCGAACCGGTCGCCGAGGTAAGCAATGCGGCGATGCCCCAGTTCAACCAGATGCGCGGCCGCAGCACGGCTCCCCGGCCGGTTGCGGATCATCACCGAGTGCACGAACTCGCCGGGATGCTGATCGTTGACCAGGACGATGGGAACCATCATCTCCGAGAGCAAGGGCAGGTACAGAGCGCCCACGCGCGAGGAGGTGACGATGATACCGTCGACGCGGCGCTCGGCAAAGGCCTGCACCACCTTCTGCTCGCGCTCCGGATCAGCATTTGAGTCGGCCAGAAAGACGCTGTAGCCATGGTCGTTGGCTGTCTGCTCAATGCCGCTGACTACGGCGCTGGTAAAGGGGTCGGCAACCGTGGTAACCACCAGACCAATGGAGCGCGTGCGCTGGGTAACCAGCCCGCGCGCAACCGCGCTGGCGCGATAGCCCGCTTCGCGGGCAATCTTGCGGATCTTTTCGGCGGTGCGCGGGTTGACCAGCGGGCTGTTCTGCAGGGCGCGGGAAACAGTGGGATGGGAAACGCGCGCCAGCCGCGCTATGTCTTTAATGGAGGGCTGACGTTGGATGCGTTTCGCGCTGCGCGGGGATGCGCTTCCCGCCTGGCCCTTCCCGTCTTCAACCATGCAATCCACTCTCCAGCGCGCGAACTCTTCGACCTCAGTCTCGAATAGCGCGGCGGGGGAAGTCAAACGCGGCCCGCCCGCGGCGGCGATGCCGCGCGCGCGAATCTTCTGCATCAGCCCTGCGCGCCGCCAGCTTCCTCATCGATCTCCAGCCGCTTCACGCAGACCAGCGCCGCCTGACCGCGCGCATAGTAGTTCTGCCGCTTGCCGGTGCGCCGGTAACCATGCGCCTGGTAAAGCCGGATGGCGGCGGGGTTGCCTTCATGCACGTGCAACCAGAGAAAACGCGCTCCCTGCTGACGTGCGGAGCCCTCGGCGCGGCGCAGCAACTCGCCGCCAATGCCGCGCCCGCGCTGTCCCGGAGTCACTTCGATGGTCTGAATGTAGCCCACGGTTCCGGCCGTCTCCTTGCTCCACTCCACAATCGCAAAGCCGGCCATGCTCCCATCCTCCTCGGCGATCCAGGTAGCCGCGTGGTCGCTGTGGATGAGCTGGCGCATGTAGGCGCGGCCGAAGCGCAGAGGCGGCGCAAAGCACGACTCCTCGATTGCGTAGAGCGCCGCGAAATCTTGCGGCCGATAGAGGCGATAGAGCACAACTTCACTGTATCAATCGAGTCCGCGCGCAAGAAAAAGGGCCATCCGCGTGGCGAGGGTGGCCCTGGTGCTGCCGATGCGGACTAGACCTTGGCTTCCAGATCCTTGATCACGTCAAAGAAACGCTGATCGAGGCGGCGGTTGGTGGAGATGGCCTCCTTGATGGTGATGTCGGTGATGTCGGTGCCTTTGAGAACGGCAATGCGGCCCCACTTCTTGTCGTGGACCATATCGATGGCGTGCAGGCCGTAGCGCTGGCCCAGGATGCGGTCAAAAGCAGTGGGCACACCGCCGCGCTGAGTGTGGCCCAGGTTGACGGAGCGGGTCTCGAATCCGGTCTTCTTCTCGATCAGCTCGGCCAGCGCCTCGCCGATGCCGGACAGCCGCGCATGGCCGAAGGAGTCGACCTGCGCGGAGCCGACCACCTGGCCGACTTCGGGCAGATGGCAGCCCTCGGCCACTACCACCACGCCGTAGTGCTTGCCGTGATCGTAGTTGTACTTCAGCAGCGCACAGACGTGGTCGATGTCAATCTCCTTCTCGGGCACCAGGATCACGTGCGCTCCGCCGGCGACGCCGGAGGCGTAAGCAATCCAGCCGGCATCGCGGCCCATGACCTCAATGACGACTACGCGGTTGTGCGAGTCGGCGGTGGTGTGGATGCGGTCAACCGCCTCGGTGGCGATCATGACGGCAGTGTCAAAGCCAAAGGTCTGGTCGGTGCCGCTGATGTCGTTGTCGATGGTCTTGGGCACGCCCACGCTGGGCACGCCGTTCTCGCTCAGGAACAGGGTCACGGACTGGGTGTCGTCGCCGCCCAGCGCGATCAGCGCATCAATTTTGTTGAGCTTCAGAACCTCCTGCACCTTCTCAATGCCGCCGGGGATCTTCTTCACGTTGGTCCGCGAAGAGTGAAGAATGGTGCCGCCCTTCAGCTGGATGCCGTCGGTGTTTTCCAGCGTCAGCGGGATAGAATTGTTGTCCAGCACGCCCCGCCAGCCGTTGAGAAAGCCGATGAATTCATCGCCATAGTGGTTGATGCCCTTCTTCACCGCCGCGTAAATCACCGCATTCAGCCCGGGACAATCGCCTCCTCCGGTCAGCAAAGCTACTCGCATCGTAAAATCTCCTCGCCGCAATACCGCGGCTGCCCGGGTCAGCCGGGAACGATGTTCCTGATGTGCGCGCACAAGGCATGAATCCCCCGGCCTTGACGCCTTGATCAGTGTACTCCGTGACTGTAAAGGCGATTGGTGACCGCGCTCACGATGCGTAAAAAGGCACATTCCCGGCTTTTCCGGCTTGGGAAATCTGCACAACGATGATTGAATAAGAAATATGCCTGGAACTGGCGCCCTTCTGCTGCTGGCTTTTATCAGCGTTGTGATCGTAGTGCTGCTGGTGCTGCTGCAGCTGACCAGGCTGGGCTATCTGATTCGCGCCACCATTCCCGACCGGCCGCGGCGGCGGATGTTCATTGCCTCGGTTGCCTTCCTCATCACCTTCATCGGTATCCGCATCGTGGTCTACCGCATCGAGAATCACGAAGGCCACCTGCAGTGGGTGATGGTGCATGGCATGCACATCCACCACCTGGTGTGGGGAATTCTCATCCTGTTGCTGGTCGGTTACGGCTGGCTGCTCGACCTGGGCCGCTCGCACACCCCGCTCTCCATCTTCTTCAGCCGGCTGATGTCGGTAGGTTACGGCGTCGGTGCGGCTCTCACTTTGGATGAGTTCGCAATCTGGCTGAACCTGGAGCCGGGCGCTTACTGGTCCAGCGCCGGCCGCCTCTCCATCGACGCCGTGATCCTGTTCGGCAGCCTGCTGGCCGTCGGAGCCGGGGGCGCGCCGTTTTTCCGCGGCCTGCAGCGGATATGGACCAAGCACATCGACATAGGCGGCAAGCTTGTCTCGCCTATTCGCCTCGCGCGGTTGCTTCGTCCGCGTAGAGTTCGTCGATGACCGCCGCGTAGCGCTCCGCGATCACCCTCCGCTTGAGCTTCATGGAGGGGGTCAGCTCGCCGGAATCAATGGTCCACTCATCGGCCACCAGCCGAAAGCGCTTCAGCGTCTCAAAGTTGGCCAGGCCGGCGTTGACTTCGCGCACGATCCCGCCGTAGAGAGCCAGCACGCGGCTGTCGGCCACCAGTTCGGCGCGGGATTGGAACACAACGCCATGCTGCCCCACCCACTCCTCCAGCGCGGCAAAGTTGGGCGCGATCAGCACCGAGATAAATTTGTGCTTGTCGCCCACCACGGCGGCCTGCGCCACCAGCCGATGGACGGCCAGCCTGTTCTCGATCGGCTGCGGCGCGACCATCTTGCCGCCGGAGGTCTTCAGCAGCTCCTTCTTGCGGTCGGTGATGTAGAGGAATCCGTCCGCGTCCAGGTGACCGATATCTCCGGTGCGGAACCAGCCCTCCGCGTCGAAACAAGCGGCCGTGGCCTCGGGTTTGCTCCAGTAGCCGCCAAAGACCGACGGCCCGCGCACCAGCAGCTCTCCGTCCTCGGCGAATTTCAGCTCCAGATTGGGCAGGGGCATGCCGGCGGCGCCCATGCGGCGGCGCAGTGGCGTGTTGAGGGCGATGACCGGCGAAGTCTCCGTCAGGCCGTATCCCTCCCACAGGGAGATGCCGACGGAAGCAAACCACCGCGCCGTGTCCATGCCCAGCGGCGCACCCCCGGCAACAAAGATCCTCACCCGACCGCCGAAGGCCGTGCGCACCTTGGAGTAGGCCAGTTTGTCGGCCAACTTCCATAGCAGCGAAGCGGGGCGGCGTCCGTCGTAGACCGTGTTCAGATGGGCGGCGCCCACCTTGACCGCCCAAGCCAGCATCCGCTTCTTTACCGCAGACAGCGCCGCGCGGCGCTCCACCTCCTGGCGAATCTTTTCAAAGACGCGCGGGACGCCGACAATCACCGTGGGCCGTATCTCCTGCATCGCTTCCGGCAGCTTGTCGAACCTGGAACAATAGGCCACCTGCACGCCAAAGCCGTACATGATGTAATCCAGCGCGCGCGCCGTTACGTGAGACAGAGGCAGGAAGGAGATCAGCGCGTCCTCCGGCCCAAAACTGAAATCGGCCGGCGCCGCGTTCTGGTTGGTGGCGATATTGCCATGCGTCAGCACCACGCCCTTGGGCTCGCCGGTGGTGCCTGAGGTATAGATCAGCGTCGCCATGTCCTTGGGCTCGGCGGCGCGCACCAGCGCGTCGAAGACCGGATCGCGCTGCGCGCCGCGTGCATCAGCCCCTTCAATCAGCGATCCGAAGGCAATTGCACCCTCCGGAGCGGGGGCGTCCATGATCACGATCCGCTCCAGCGGCGTCATGCTGCGTACGGAGTTCAGCTTGTCGAACTGCTGGCGCGTGGAGACCACGGCGATGCGGCAGCCGGCGTCGGCGATCAACGCCGCCAGCTGTTCGCCGGTGAGGGTGGGATAGATCGGCACGTCCACGGCGCCGATGGCCAGCACGGCAAAGTCCGTCACCGCCCACTCCCAGCGGTTCTCCGCGATCAGTGCGATGCGGTCGCCCTTCTGCGCGCCCCATTTCAAAAAGGCTTCAGCCAGCGCGCGCACCCTCTGGTACATCTGGTCTGAGGAGATCGGTTGCCATTGGCCAAACTCGTCCTGCCAGCGCACGGCGCGCGGGTTGGCTGCCGCGGAGATGCGGCGAAAGATGTCATTGATCGTGGAAATCGGAGCAAGAGCTGTCATCGGAATAACAAGGAACTGGATTCGGGTGCGCGAACTTTCCCAGCGTGCGGCCACCGGAGAGTGTATCAGTTGAGGACCGGGAGGCGGATGATACGGCAGGAGAACGGCCGCGGCGGAAGGCAAGCCGGCGAACCCGCCGCGGCCTGGATGCCCTTGCCCGGCTCCCGTGAATGCCCGCGCATACCTGACGTGGTGGGGCACATCGGCGGCGACGAAATCGCCGTCGCCGGCCAGCTCAGCCGGGAGTGGGTCGCGCGCTTGGCCTCTCAGCTTCAGCGTGGGCCGTGTCACCTCGGAAGATGGCCGGCACGATTCTCTGGACGAACTGCCGGCCCGGGCCGACCAGGCCATGTACCGCGAAGGACGGGGCAAAAGGGTTGCGAGCCGGGCCCGATAGAAGGTGCCGGTCCGGCGCACGATTTTTTCGTTTTTCGTCTTGCATACTTATCCAATTAGCTGTATATTTATACGAGCGCGGTTCAGGCAAGCGGACCGCGCCTTTGCTTTGCCGGCCAAACCGGCCGGGGGCTGACGATGAAGCATCAACGCCTCGACGCAATCCGGGAAGTCGTATCCAGCACGCCGGTCGCGAGCCAGGACGAGCTGCGCCGCAAGCTGCGCCGGCGCGGCTTTCACGTTACCCAGGCCACGCTCTCGCGCGACATCCACGAGCTGCGCCTCTTCAAGGGGCCTGCCGGCTATTCCCTGCCCAACGGCAGCGTCCACCACGCCCCGGCTTTACAGGAGAGCGACCCGCCCTCCGTCCGCGAGATGATCTCGAGTTTCGGCCTGCGCGCGCGCCAGGCCATGAATCAAGTGGTGGTGGGAACGGTCATGGGCGGCGCCCAGCCGGTAGCCGCGGCCCTGGACCGCGAGGGATGGCTGGAGGTGGTCGGCACCGTCGCCGGAGACGACACCGTCCTGGTGATCTGTCCTGACCCGCGCCGGGCGGGAGAAGTAGAAGCCCGGCTGAGGACCATGCTGGAATCATGAGCAAGAGCATACAAACCGCAGTGGTGGGAGTCACCGGGTACGCCGGCGCGGAGCTGGCCCGGCTGCTGCTGCGCCATCCCTGCCTGAAAAGCGCGCCGCCGGCTTTTGCCGGGCGCGTGGAGCAGAAGGACATCGAGCGGGGCGGCCTGCCCCTGGCCGTGATTCACCCGGAACTGGCCGGCACGCATACGAGCCACCTCGTCATGCAGCCATTCTCGTGGAATTTGATGTCCGACCTGGGCGTGGATGTTCTGTTTCTCGCCACACCGCACGAGCAATCGCGCGAGTGGGTTCCGGAGGCGCTCAAGCGCGGGCTGCGCGTGATCGATCTGAGCGGCGCATGGCGGCTCCGCGATGCGGCCAACCGCGCCGTCTACGCCTTTGACGACGAAGGCTCCGACCAGGCCGAGGAGATTCAGGAGCAGGCCGTCTATGGCCTGCCCGAGCTGCACCGCGCGCAGATTGCTGGCGCGCGCCTGGTGGCCAATCCCGGCTGCTACGCCACCTCAGTGATCCTTGCCCTCAAGCCCCTGGTGGCCGCCGGGCTGGTGGACCTGGAGCGTGGCATCGTGGCCGACGCGAAGAGCGGCGTGAGCGGCGCAGGCAAGGCGCCCACGCCCAAAACGCACTTCATGTACGCGGCCGACAATCTCTCTGCCTACGGCGTCTTTACGCATCGCCACACCGGCGAGATGCTGGAGCAGATCGGCCTGGAGGCGAACCAGATGGTCTTCGCGCCGCACCTGCTGCCGATTCCGCGCGGCATTCTCTCCACCCTCTACGTCCGCTTCCGGCGCGCGCAAACCGCCGCCGCAATCGCGCACGTTTACCGGGAATTTTTCGCCGGCAGTCCTCTGGTGCGCCTTTACGAGAAGGGCCTGCCGCAGATTCAATACGTCGTGCGCACCAGCTATGCAGACATCGGCTTCCAGCTCGACTCCAGCGGCGGCCGCGCGGTCATCGTCAGTTGTCTCGACAATCTGCTGAAAGGGGCCTCATCGCAGGCCGTGCAGAACATGAACGTGATGCTTGGCTGGCCGGAATCGGAGGGTCTGGAATGAAACTAGAGCAGTTCTCCAATTCACGTGGAGTCTTCAGAACCTTGCAGGGTGGCTTTTTCTTGAGGAAAAAGCCACTTGGCCGCAGTGACTCAATCTACACCAATTGGAGAACTGCTATAGCCGCGGAGGGGGAGTGAATGAGGTACGTGGTCAAACTGGGCGGCGCCGGCCTGGAAACTCCCGCGCTGCTGGCGGGCTGCACCCGCGCCATCGCGGAGCTGGCGCGCGGCGGCAACCAGGTGGCGGTGGTGCACGGCGGCGGCGTGCAGTTGACCCGCATGCTCAAGGCGCTCAACAAGGAGAGTGAGTTCATTGACGGCCTGCGCGTTACCGATGCCGAAACCCGCGACATTGCGCTGATGGTCTTTGCCGGCAAGGTGAACAAGGGCCTGGTGGCCGCTCTGGGCGCGCTCGGCCAGCCGGCGGTCGGCCTCTCCGGCGGCGATGGGCTGCTGTTCCGCGCGCGCAAGAAGCGCACCGCGCCCGACCTGGGCTATGTGGGCGAGATCGCCGCCAGCGACCCGCGCTGGCTTGAGGCGATCTGGCAATTGAATGGCGTGCCGGTTCTCTGCCCCGTGGCGCTGGGCTTTGACGGCGCGTATTACAACATCAACGCCGATGAGATGGCCGCGGCCTGCGCCATTGCCTGCCGCGCCGACGCGCTCGTCTTCCTTACCGATGTGCCCGGCGTGAAGGGCGCAGACGGCGAAGTGCTGCGCTGGCTCTCCATCGACCAGATTGCCGAGATGGCCAAAAGCGCGGTCATCTCCGGCGGCATGCTGCCCAAGCTGGGCGCCTGCCGTGAGGCTCTGTTGAACGGGGTAAAGCGCGTACGCATTCTTCCCGCGGACGCTGCCGGAGTTCTTCCCGATCTGTGCAGCGCGCGCGTAGCCCAGGGCACCGAAGTGATGGTTGCTTGAGGAGAAATGGAATTGACCAAACTGGACCAAATCCGCGCCGCCGAGACGAAGCTGCTGCTTCCCACCTACGAGCGCAGCCCCGTCCTGTTCACCGGCGGCCAGGGTGTCTACCTGATTGACGAGCAGGGCGAGCGCTACCTGGACCTGCTCAGCGGCATTGGCGTCAATGCGCTCGGCTATGGTCATCCCGTCATCGAAGAGGCGATCGCGCGGCAGAGCCGCGCGCTGATCCACATCTCGAACCTCTACTACCACCAGGGACAGGCGGAGCTGGCGCTGCGCCTGACCGAGCGCACCGGCCTGGATCGCGTCTTCTTTGCCAATACCGGCACGGAAGCCTGGGAGGGTGCCCTGAAGCTGGCCCGCGCCTACGCTACCCTGCGGCGCGGCGAGGGCGCGACCATCGGAACAAAGTTTCTCGCCCTCGAGCAGAGCTTCCACGGCCGCACCTACGGCGCCATGGCCACTACGCACAAAGCCAAGTACCGCGAGCCTTTCGCTCCGGTGGTTCCCGGCGTGGAGTTTGTGCGCTTTAACGACATCGACGATCTACGCGCGAAGTTTTCCAGCGAGGTCTGCGGCATTTTGGTCGAAGCCATCCAGGGCGAGGGCGGCGTCCGTCCGCTCACGCCGGAGTTTCTGGCCGAGGCGCGCGCCCTGGCCAGCTCCACCGGCGCGCTGCTCATCATCGACGAGATTCAGGCCGGGATGGGCCGCACCGGCAAGTGGTGCGCCTACCAGCACTACGGCGTGCAACCCGATGTTACGACTCTGGCCAAGCCGCTGGCCGGAGGCATTCCTCTCGGCGCGGTTCTTTGCACCGAGGAGGTGGCGCGCGCCATCCACCCCGGCATGCACGGCAGCACCTTCGGCGGAGGCCCCCTGGCCTGCGCCGTGGCCATCGCCGTCATTGACCACATCGAGAAAGCGGGTCTACTGGCCCACGCAACCGAGGTCGGCGATTACTTCCAGCAGCAGCTTCGCAAGCTGGCCGCTCGGCACGAGTGCATCATTGACGTGCGTGGCCGCGGCCTGATGCTGGCTGCCGAGCTCGATTCGCCCGAACTGGCCAAATCTGTTGTTGCGGAGATGTTCAAACGCCGCATTCTCATCAACTGCACCAGCGACACGGTGTTGCGTTTTCTGCCGCCGTACATCCTGGAGCGCGCCCACGTGGACATTGCCGTCGCCGCACTGGACGCGATTCTCACCCAACAAGCCGCGCATGCGGCAGCCCCATCCGCAGGAGGACAGCACCGTGCCTAGTCAAACAACCCTTGAACCCGGGAGCCAGGCGGCTCCCATTCAGAACGACCCCGACGTTCTTGCCGCGTCCGCGCGCATGGGCGGCGAGGATCTGTGTTCTATCGCCGATCTTTCCAGCGCCGAGGTGCGCGCCATCGTCAAGCTGGGCCGCGATGTCAAGCGCAGCCCGCGCCAGTACCGCCATGCGCTCGACGCCAAACAGATGGTGCTCATGTTTGAGAAGGCCAGCCTGCGCACGCGGCTTGCCTTCGAAACCGGCATCAACACCATGGGCGGCAACGCGATCTTCGTCGACCAGACCAGCTCGCCGCTGGGCGAGCGCGAAACCATCGCCGATGTAGCGCGCAACCTGGAACGCTGGGTGGACGTGATCGTGCTGCGCACCTACGCGCACGACACCATCACGGAGATGGCGGCCAACTCGCGCGTGCCGGTGATCAACGCGCTGTCGGACTTTGAGCATCCCTGCCAGGCGCTGGCCGACTTCATGACCATTGAAGAGCACTTCGGAACCGCCAGGGGCCTCAACTTCACGTTTGTGGGCGACGGCAACAACGTCTGCCACTCGCTGATGCTGACCGGCGCGCAATTGGGCGCGAACGTGACCGTGGCCACGCCGCGCGGCTACTCGCCGGACATCGAGATCGTTACCATCGCCCGCGAGATCGCACAGGCCAACGGCTGCGAAGTGCGCCTGCTGCAGGACCCGCAGGCCGCCGTCGAGGGCGCGGACGCCATCTACACCGACGTCTGCGTCAGCATGGGCTTCGAGCACGAGTCCACCAAGCGCGCGCCCATCTTCCGGCCCTTCCAGGTGAACGAGGCGCTGATGGCCAAGGCCGCGCCGCACGCGGTCTTCATGCACTGCCTGCCGGCGCGCCGCGGCGAAGAGGTGACCGACGCGGTGATCGACAGCCCGCAGTCTATCGTCTTCGACCAGGCGGAAAACCGCATGCACGCACAGAAGGCGCTGCTGCTGCTGTTGCTGGGCGGGCTGGCCAATGTGAAAGCCTTTAGCTGTTAGCTCCTAGCTATTAGCTTTTAGCTTTTCATCGCCAGCGAGGCGATATCGATCAACTGGCAGGTAACTTGCTGGCATCTGGAAACTAGGAAAGGAGATTCCAATGGCCAAGAAAATGGCTTCTCAAACCATTCTGACCGGCGTTGCCGGGGAGCATTATGTCCTATACGAGCTGTTACGGCGGGGCTACATAGCCGCCCTTGCGCCGACTGGCGTCCCGAACGTCGATATTTTGGTGACTGACAAAGAGGTGTCACGCCAACGCTCAATACAGGTTAAGACCAGGAACGGTGATGGGACTGATGGTGGCTGGACCATGAGCATAAAACAAGAAAACATCCGGGGAGAACGGCTCTTTTATTGTTTCGTCGATTTTCAGGCATCTGACAAGGTTCTCCCTCTTGTCTACGTGATGCCAAGTGCTGTTGTCGCTACCGCTATTGCCGCTGCCCATAAAAAATGGCTGGATACGCAAGGCAAGAAGGGTCAACCGCACAAGGACCATCCGATGCGCCGTCTGCTTCCAGATTATGCAAAAACGCTCCACGATGAAGGCAATCCCTACGGGGCAGGTTGGTTAGACAAGTATCGTGATGCATGGCATCTCCTCAAACTCGACCCGATTGATCCTGAGCATCCCATCGCGAAGGAGTGACTGCGGGGAAGTTAGCAGCTAAGTTTTTCCCGAGGTTTCGTAATATGTCCATAATTCTCGAATCGTTGCCCACGGGCAAGAAGGTCGGCATCGCCTTCTCCGGCGGGCTGGACACCTCCGCCGCCCTGCACTGGATGAGGCAGAAGGGCGCCATCCCTTACGCCTACACAGCCAACCTTGGCCAGCCCGACGAAACCGACTACGAGGCCATCCCGCGCGCGGCCCTCGAATATGGCGCGGAAAAGGCACGCCTCATCGACTGCCGCGGCCCGCTGGTGCGCGAAGGGATCGCCGCGCTTCAGGCCGGGGCCTTCCACATCACCACCGCCGGCGTCCCCTACTTCAACACCACCCCCATTGGCCGCGCCGTCACGGGCACCATGCTGGTGGCTGCCATGAAGGAGGACGACGTTCACATCTGGGGCGACGGTTCCACGTTCAAGGGCAACGACATCGAGCGCTTTTACCGCTACGGGCTGCTCGTCAATCCCAGCCTCCAGGTCTACAAGCCCTGGCTCGACGCCGCCTTCATCGACGAATTAGGCGGCCGCGCGGAGATGTCCGCCTTCATGCAGCGCTCCGGCTTCGCCTACAAAATGCCGGCCGAGAAGGCCTACTCCACCGACTCCAACATCCTGGGCGCGACCCATGAAGCCAAAGACCTGGAACATCTTTCAACGTCGATCAAGATCGTCGTCCCCATCATGGGCACGGCATTCTGGCGCGACGATGTCGAGATTCAGCGCGAAGAGGTCGCGGTTCGCTTCGAAGAAGGCTCGCCCGTAGCCCTCAACGGCCGGCAATTCGACTCGCCCGTCGCCCTGCTTCTGGAAGCCAACCGCATCGGCGGGCGGCACGGCCTCGGCATGTCCGATCAGATTGAGAATAGAATCATCGAGGCCAAGAGCCGCGGCATCTACGAGGCCCCGGGCCTCGCCCTGCTCTTTATCGCATACGAGCGCCTCATCACCGGCATCCACAACGAGGACACCATCGAGCAGTACCGCGAGAATGGCCGCAAGCTGGGCCGCCTGCTCTACCAGGGCCGTTGGTTCGACTCCCAGGCGATCATGCTCCGCGAATCTGCCCAGCGCTGGGTCGCCAAACCCATCACCGGCGAGGTCACACTCGAGTTGCGCCGCGGCAACGACTATTCCATCCTCAACACAGAGTCGCCCAACCTAACGTTCCATCCCGAGCGCCTGAGCATGGAGAAGACTGAATCCGCCTTCTCTCCGCGCGACCGCATCGGGCAGCTCACCATGCGCAACCTCGACATCACCGACACCCGGGAGAAGCTGCTCACCTACGCCAAAGCCGGCCTGCTCACGCTCAGCAACAGCAGCGAAATGCCCCGGCTCAACAGCGGCAAGGAGAAGGAATAGCACGAGGTGCGCTTAGAGCAATGATGAACGAACAACAATCCGGGAAGATGTGGTCAGGCCGCTTCCGCGAGCCGCTCGATGCTGAATTCGAGCAGTGGCAGCGGTCCATTGTCTTCGACTGGCGGCTGCTTCCCCAGGAAGTTGCCGCCAGCAAGGCGCACGCGTCGGCGCTCTTTGCCGCGAAGGTCCTCACAGAGAGAGAAACAACGGAGTTGCGCGCGGCGCTGGATGCGATTGCGGCCGAGCATGCCGCAGACGCGGGCAAGGCGGAGGTGCGCGACCACCCTGCCGCCGAAGACATTCATCATTTTGTGGAATTGAAGCTGGTCGAGCGCCTCGGCCCGCTCGGCTTGAAGCTGCATACTGGCCGCAGCCGCAACGAGCAGATCGCTACCGACCTGCGCCTCTACGTGCGCGCGCAGATCGCCGCTGTCCAGGAGGCGCTGGGCCGCTGGGCCGATGCGCTGGTCGAGCAAGCCCGCGCCGCCGGCGAAGCGGTCATGCCCAGCTACACCCACTTGCAGCGCGCCGAGCCGGTGCTCGTGGCTCATTGGCTGCTGGCCTACGTGGAGATGATCCTGCGCGACGCTGCGCGCCTGCGCGATTGCGCGGTGCGGCTGAACCAGTGCCCGCTTGGATCCGGCGCGGTAGCCGGAGCAACCCTTGCCCTGGACCGCAATCTCGCCGCGCGTGAGCTCGGTTTCACCGCGCCCACAGCCAATTCGATCGACGCGACCAGCGACCGCGACTTTATCCTCGAATACCTGCAGGCACTCACCTTCGTGGGCCTGCACCTGAGCCGTTTTGCCGAGGAGATCACGCTGTTTGCCACCGCGGAGTTCAACTTTGTCACCTTGCCGGAAGCTTTTTCCACCGGCTCCAGCGCAATGCCGCAGAAAAAGAATCCGGATTTTACCGAGCTGATCCGCGCCAAGGTCGGCCGCATCCACGGAGCGGCGCAGGCGGTGGCAATCGAGCTCAAAGGGCTGCCTTTGGCCTACAATAAAGACATGCAGGAGACCCAGGAGCCGGCATTTGCGGCTGAATTTGCGCCCCAGATGCTCGGCCTCGCAGCCCGGTTTACCGCTGCCCTTCAATTCAACCGCCAGCCGATGCGCGCAGCCGCGCAGGCCGGCTACCTGAATGCCATGGCCGCGGCCACGTACCTTGTTCACAAGGGCGTTCCCTTCCGCATGGCGCATGAGAAGATCGGCCGCGCCGTGCGCTTCGCTTTGGAAAAAGGCGTCGAGCTGAACGATCTCTCGCTGGAAGAATTGAAACAATTCGGCCCGGAGTTCGCTGAAGACTTCTTCGCGGCAATCACGCTGGACGCCACGCTGGACTGCCATGACGCCGTCGGCGGTACCGCCCGCGAGCGTGTCCGCCAGGCCCTGGCCGCCGCGCCGGAGCGGATCGCCCGCGCTACCGCGCCGCATTCACTCCATACCGGGGAGGTTGTCCATGCTGGTGCGTAAGGCTCTGCTGCAGGACGCCACCAACGTCTACGACCTGGTGAACTCGCTCTCCGGCGACGGCACGCTGCTCAAGCGCGCCTTTGCCGAGATCTGCGAGAACATCCGCGACTTCACCGTCGCTGAGTCCGAGGCCGGCGTGTTTCTGGGCTGCGGCGCGCTCCATTTTTACGGCCCGCATCTGTGCGAGGTGCGCTCCATCGTCGTCAAGCCTGAGGCCAAGGGCCAGGGCGCCGGCGGCCGCATCCTGACCGCGTTGATCGAGGAGGCGGAGATGCACGGCATTCAGTCCATCTGCCTGTTCACGCGCATCCCCGACTTTTTCTTCAAGTACGGCTTCCGCACCGTGGAAGACAAGACCGAGCTGCCCGACAAGGTTTTCAAGGACTGCCAGATATGTCCGCGCCTGAACCGCTGCGATGAGGTCTCGATGGTCCGCGGCCGCATTCCGCGCATGTCCATCCTGGGTCCGCGCGAAGAGGCCCAGCAGCTGGTTCATATTTCCGGTTAACCGCGCTTGCGCAGCAGCGCCGCCGCGACGGCAGCCTGCCCGTAGCTCAGGCCGCCGTCGCCGGGACTGACCTGCCGGTGCTGGAAGACTGCAAAGCCCTCGGCCTCCAGCCCTGTGCGCAGCAGCAGGGCCAATCGGCGATTGTGCAGGCAGCCCCCGCTCATTGCCACTTGATCAATGCCCGTCTTCTCGCGCGCCTGCGCCGCCGCCCGCACAAATCCATCGGCCACGCCTGCATGGAACCGCGCCGCGATCCGCGCCGGGCTCACGCCAGAGCGCAGATCTTCGATCAGTGCGCGCCACAGCGGCGCTGTGCAGATTTTCACCGGCTCATGCGCTGCCTCGCCAACCTTGAGTTCCATCGCGTAGCCCTGCGCATCGTAGGCTTCGTCCACGGCCAGGCCCTCCAACTCGATCGCAGCCTGCGCCTCGTAGTCCACCACGCGCCGCTTCAGCACTACGGCTGCCACGGCGTCAAAGAGCCTTCCGCAACTGGAAGTAAGTGGCGCGTTCACGCCTCGCTCGATCATCCGCATCAGCACGCGCGCCTCTTTCTCCGTCGCGCCCGTCAACTCCAGCGCCTCGGCCGGCACCACCGCCAACCCCGCGGCATGCAAGGCTCCCAGCGCCATGCGCCAGGGCTCACGGATTGCCGCCTCGCCGCCGGGCATGGGCACGTAGCCGAGATGCGCGAACCGCTCGAAGCCGTCGAGCCGGCTCACCAGCACTTCCCCGCCCCAGATGCGGCCATCCGTCCCGTAGCCGGTTCCGTCCAGCGACAGGCCGATTACCGGTCCCTCAAGCCCATGCTCCGCCATGCAGCCGGCCACGTGCGCGTGGTGGTGCTGCACCGCAATCAACTTGAGGCCGCGCCCGCGCGCCCACTCCCCGGCCCACGCGGTGGACAGATAACCTGGGTGCAGATCGCGCACCACAATCTCCGGTTCGATCTCGAAAGTGCGCATCAGGTGATCGAGCGACTCTTTGAAAAACTCCAGGCCGGTCAGGTTTTCCAGGTCGCCCAGGTGCTGGCTCTGGTAGATGCGCCGTTTGCTGGCCAGCGCGAACACGTTCTTCAAGTGCCCGCCCACGGCCAGCAGGGGCGGCGCATCGAACGGAAACTCCAGGCCCAGCGGCACAAATCCGCGCGCGCGGCGCATCAGTTGCGGCGCGCCGTCCACCACCGCCGCTACCGAGTCGTCGCAGCGCTGCAGGATCTCGCGGTCGTGCAGCAAGAAAACATCGGCGATATTGCCCAGCCGCGCCCGCGCTTCGTCGTTGTCGATCGCGATCGGCTCCTCGCTCAGATTGGCGCTGGTCATCACCAGCGCGCGAACTTGGCTCGAGGCAAAGAGCAGATGCTGCAGCGGCGCATAGGGCAGAAAGACGCCCAGCCACGGAATCCCCGGCGCCACGGCCGCCGCAATGCCGCTGTCTTCCCGCGCACGCGCCAGCACGATGGGGCGCGCCGCCGTCTGCAGAAGCGACTCTTCCTCGCCGCTTAGCACGCAAAGGCCCCGCGCGGCAGCCAGATCTTTCACCATCACGGCTAGCGGCTTGCCATAGCGGCGCTTGCGCTCCCGCAGCCGCATCACCGCCTCCTGGTTGGTCGCGTCCACGCTGAGATGAAATCCGCCGATGCCCTTGATGGCAACGATCTCGCCCGCCATGAGCCGCGCAATCGCGGCCTCCACGGGGTCGTTCGCGGGAATTTCCATGCCTGCAGAGTCCGCCAGCCAGAGCCGGGGACCGCACTGCCAGCATGCATTGGGCTGCGCGTGGAAGCGCCGGTTGCCGGGATCGTCGTACTCGGCCTGGCAGGCCACGCACATGATAAAGCGCGCCATCGAAGTCTGCGGCCGGTCGTAGGGAATGCGCCGCGTAATGGTGAAGCGCGGCCCGCAGTTGGTGCAGTTCAGAAACGGATAGCGGTAGCGGCGGTCGGCGGGGTCCAGAAGCTCGCGCAGGCAGTCCGCGCAGGTGGCCGCGTCGGCCGGAATCCCCGTGCTGACCCGCCCCAGCACCTCGCTGGCCAGAATGCGGAAGCTGTTCTCGCCGTTCGCCGGCACCGCGTGCACGGCCACCGCGTCGATCCGCGCCAGCGGCGGCGCTTCTGCGCGCAGCCGCCGCAGAAATGACGCAACTCCGGTTTCCGGCCCTTCAACTTCGATGGTCACGCCGTCGGTATCGTTGCCGATCCAACCCGCCAGCCGCTCCTCGGTGGCCAGCCGATAAACAAACGGCCGGAAGCCGACCCCCTGCACTACCCCGCGCACCTGCACGGCGCGCCGTTCGCAAATTGGCTGTGTCGGTTTCGTCAAGAAATGCGCCTCGCCCGGCAGATCGGCATAGTGCATCATCGCCCATCGCCCCGCCCGGCCTCAAGACGGCGAAGCAAAGCTCGCCGCATCTGCTTGGCCCGCGCCCATGGACAGCCCGATCGCCCCGCGCGTACTATGGTCGCGGTTTCAGAATCGCCGGGTACGCGGCAAGCGGGCGTGAAATCTTCTGCGGCGTTGCGCTGCACTCGATGCGCGCGGCGCGCTCCGGCGGCGCCCGGGGAGCAGGACCATGCGTTCCATCGATCGGGTTCGCGGGGTCATCGCGGGCAAGCCTGTGGACCGGCTGCCGGCGCAGCCGATGGCCATGATGTTCGCCGCCCAGTATGCCGGCGTCCGCTACATCGACTACACCAGAGACGGCAGTCTCCTGGCCGAGGCGCAGTTGAAGTTTGCCCGCGACTTCTCCGTCGACTGCGTCCTGATGTGCTCCGATCCGGCCCGCGAGGTCATCGACATCGCCGGTGATGAGAGCGTCGGCTGGTATGAGACGCAGGGGCCGGCCATCTGCGAGGAACGCGCGGCCCTGCTGGACAAGACCCGTCTCAAGAGCTTCCGGATTCCCAATCCGCTCGGCGGCGGCCGCATGCATGACCGCATTCGCTCGATCGAGATCTGTCTGAATGAGCTACGCGGCGAAACCTCAATCGTGGGCTGGGTCGAGGGTCCGTTGGCGCTGGCCGCCGAGCTGCGCGGCCTTAACCACGTGATGACCGACTTCATTGACGACCCCGGGTTTGTCTACGACCTGATGGATTTCACGGCCGAGGTGGCGATCGGTTTCGCGGATGCGCAGATTCGCGCCGGGGCCGACACCATCGGTATGAGCGACGCCGCGGCCAGTATGATCGGCCCGCGCCATTATGCGCGCTTTCTGCTGCCCTGGCAGCGCCGCGTCCTCGAGTCGGTCCGCAAGAACCATCCGCAGACCATCCTGCGCCTGCACATGTGCGGCAACACCGGCCTGCTGATCCCGCAGATGGCCACGCTGGCGGTGGATATCTTCGAGCTCGATTTTCCCGTGGACCTGCCCGCCGCGCGCGCTGCGCTCGGTCCGGATCGCGTGATCCTGGGCAATGTCTCCACCATCACCGATCTGCTGGAGGGAACTCCGGAGCGCGTGCGCAAGGCGGTTCGCCGGTGTCATGAAACCTGTGGCCGGCATCACATCGTGGGAGCAGGCTGTGAGCTGTCTCCCTTTACGCCGCCGGAAAATCTGCGCGCCATGATCGATTACGCGCAGCATCACAAGCCGGATCAATTTTGAATCGGCCCCTGCTACTCCTGCACCGACCGTTGACCGAACAGATCCGGCAGTTTGGCGCCAGACCGGCCGCCGCAGCCGAGCGCAGGGAGATCGCTTAATCTGGTTCTGGCTGCAAAGACGGAGATTCCGCATGATGCCTCGGTCGCGATGCCGCGCGGCAATCTTATTTGTTGCTTCCCTCCTCGCCTGCCCGCACAGCCGCGCCGCAGAGCCTCCGGACGACGCGACGATCATCCGTAATATCGACGCCGCCATCCTCGCCCGCTTCGACCACGTCCTCAGCTACACCGTGATTGAGCATTACGCTGTCTACCACCACAGCGAGCAAACCCGTCCTGTCGCGCAGATGACGGTAAAAACCCTCTATCAAAAGGCCTCCGGCAAAACCTACACCGTCCTCGCGCAATCCGGCTCATCGATGGTGCGCAAAATGGTTCTGGACAGGCTGCTTGAGAACGAAAAAAAGATTAACGACCCAGCGGACATTAAAGAGTGGTGGTTCACCTCGGCCAACTACGAGATGAAGGTGCAGCCCGGCGGACCGCAGCCGATCGACGGCCATCAATGCTACGTCGTCTCCATGACCCCGCGCCGTAGTGCTCCCAATCTGCTGCGAGGAACCATGTGGGTTGACGCCAAGGATTTCTACACGGTCAGGATCGAGGGCGTTTCGTCCAAGAGCCCCTCGATCTTTACCGGGCCCACGCAGATGATGCGCCAGTACGCGCTGGTCGCCGGTTATGAGCAGGCTACCCATGCTCGCGCCGTCTCCAATAGCGTGTTCTTCGGCCGCGCCATCATCACCATCGACTACAGCAACTACCAGGTCCAGCTCGCTCCCAACCCCTATAGCGGTTCTCCATCTGGTGGAGAGAGAAACCACGGGCGCTGAGTGACCCGTCGCGGCGGGCCACCTTCTATACCTGTCGTAACGCTACGCAAACTGGAGAACCGCTCCAGGCGGAGACCGTTTCTCCGGACCAACCGGCTGTGCTCCTTTTTCTCCGGCGTAAGTTGATGGATCGATTGATGGCCCCGATCCGGGCGTTTCAACTTGATGCCAAAGGGTGGGATAATCGACATCCCAGGTGACCGTGGTCACGGATAGAGCACGCTCTTTGCAAGTACAAGATAATTAGACGCGGAGTTGCGCATGCCGGCTTGTTCGCCACTGGCCTGTCGCACGTTTAGTTCCGCAAGCCGGAGGAATTGTGCCAGTATTTACCCCGCCGCCGCTGCCGAGTGATGACAAGCGCTGGAAGATTGTCAACGGCACCATGCGCAAGAATGGATTTGCCCGTCACGCTCTGATTGAAACGCTGCATACCGTGCAGTCCTCGTTCGGCTACCTGGACGACGACTCGATCCGTTTTGTTGCCCAGTCCCTGCGTGTGCCTCTCAGCCAGGCTTATGGAGTGGTGACGTTCTATCACTACTTCACTCTCAAGCCGCCGGGCAAGCACACCTTGACCGTCTGCGAGGGAACAGCCTGCTACATCAAGGGGGCTGACAATCTGATCGCCGCGGCCGGCAAGCACCTGGGCATTTCCCAGGGGCAGACCACCAAGGATGAGCAGATCAGCCTGATGGTGGCCCGCTGCGTAGGCGCCTGCAGCCGGGCGCCCGTGATTCTGTGCGACGGCGAGGTGATGGGCGAAATGACCCGTGAGCAGATGCTCGAGCAACTGGAAAGGTGGGCGGTGGAATGACAATCGAAGAGCTCGAACAGATTGCGAAAGGCGTTCAGCAGGAGAACGCGAAATACGATCACGAGATCAACGTCTGCATGGACCTGGCCTGCGCAAGCCAGGGTGCTGAAAAGCTGCGGGACGCCCTGGCCAAGGCCGCCGAGACAGCCGGGAAGAACGTGTTGATCCGGCGCACCGGATGCATGGGACCATGCTCGCATGGACCGCTGGTGCGCGTGGATCCTGAAGAGACGCTCTACCGGAAGGTGAAGGCCGGAAACGCCGAGGCCATTGTCGCCAGCCTGGGCGGCAAGCCGGTTCCCGAGTTGCAGTGCGACCTGAATGAGCACTTCGGCAGCCAGGTGCGGGTGGTGCTGGAGAACGCGGGTTACATCGATCCGGAGAAGATCGACGACTACATCGCGCGCGAGGGATACAAGGCCCTGCTGACGGTGCTGATGGAGATGACGCCGAACGGCGTCGTCCACCGCATTACCGAAAGCGGTCTGCGAGGCCGCGGCGGCGGCGGTTATCCGACCGGGCTCAAGTGGAGCACGGTGGCCAAGACCTCGGGCGATGTGAAATACGTGGTCTGCAACGGCGACGAGGGCGACCCCGGCGCTTTCATGGATCGCAGCGTCATGGAAGGCGATCCGCACCGCGTCATTGAGGGCATGGCCATCGCGGCTTACGCCGTGGGCGCAAGCAAGGGCTACATCTACGTGCGCGCCGAGTATCCGGTTGCCGTGGCGCGGCTGACCACTGCCATCCGCGAGGCGCGGCGCCGCGGACTGCTGGGCAACAACATCGGCAACACGTCCTTCAGCTTCGACGTGGAGATCCGGCTCGGCGCCGGCGCATTTGTCTGCGGCGAGGAAACCGCGCTGATCGCCTCCATCGAGGGCAGACGCGGCGCGCCCAGGCCGCGGCCTCCGTACCCGGCCATGAGCGGCCTTTGGGGCAAACCCACGCTGATCAACAACGTGGAGACCTACGCAAACATTGCGCCGATTGTGCGCAACGGCGGCAAGTGGTTCTTCAACATGGGATCGGAGCGGAGCAAGGGGACCAAGGTCTTCGCGCTGACCGGCAAGATCGCCAACACCGGCCTGGTGGAAGTGCCCATGGGCATCAAGCTCAGGGAGATCATCGAAGTCATCGGCGGCGGCGTGCCGGGCGGCCACGCCTTCAAGGCCGTGCAGACGGGTGGGCCCTCAGGAGGCTGCATTCCTGCCGAGATGCTCGACGTCGGGGTCAGCTACGACGCGCTCCTCAAGATGGGCTCCATCATGGGCTCCGGCGGCATGATCGTTATGGACGATAGCTCGTGCATGGTCAATGTGGCCCGCTTCTTCATCGAGTTCTGCATGACCGAATCCTGCGGCAAGTGCATTCCCTGCCGCGCCGGCACTGCTCAGATGCATACCCTGCTCACCCGCATCTGCACCGGCGCCGGAACCATGGAGGATTTGGAGTTGCTTGAGGAGCTCTGCGCCACGGTCAAGGAGGCCAGCCTCTGCGGCCTCGGGCAGACCGCACCCAATCCCGTGCTCAGCACACTGAAATACTTCAGAAACGAATACATCGAGCACATTGTGCACAAGCGCTGTCCGGCCGGCGTCTGCAACATGGAAGCTCCCGTGGAGGTGTTGGCATGAGCCTGGAACAGGACGTCAAAACTCTTATCATTGACGAGCAGGAGGTCAGCGCCCGCAGGGGTCAGACCATCCTGGAAGTGGCGCTGGAGAACGACATCAGCATTCCCACTCTCTGCCATCTCGAGGGGCTAAGCGACGTAGGCGCCTGCCGGCTCTGCCTGGTCGAGATCAAAGGCAGCAACAAGCTGTTGCCCGCCTGCGTAGCCACGGTCTTCGAGAGCATGGAGGTCAGCACCAACACCGAGCGGCTGCGGAAGCACCGCCGCTTCATCCTGGAGATGCTCTTCGCCGAGCGCAACCACATCTGTTCGGTCTGCGTCTCCAACGGCCGCTGCGAGCTGCAGACCCTGGCGCAGGAGCAGGGCCTCACGCATGTCCGCCTGCCCTACCGCAACCCCGAGCTTGGCGTCGACGCCTCTCACGAGCGCTTTACCGTCGACCACAACCGCTGCATCCTGTGCACCCGCTGCGTCCGCGTCTGCGCTGAGGTGGAGGGCGCGCACATCTGGGATGTGATGGGCCGCGGCATCAATTCGCTGTTGATCTCCGACCTGCACCAGGATTGGGGAAGCTCGGCCTGCACCCGCTGCGGCAAGTGCGTCCAGGTCTGCCCCACCGGAGCCTTGTTTGACAAAAGCAAGATCGGCTCCGACCACCCCAAGTACCCGGATTTTCTGATCCAATTGGACCTGATGAGGGAAGCGCAATGAGCAAACTGAAACTGGCAACGGTCTGGCTGGACGGATGCTCCGGCTGTCACATGTCGTTCCTCGACATGGACGAACGGCTCATTGAGCTGGCGGAGTGGGTCGATGTGGTCTACAGCCCCCTCGTGGATGCCAAGGAGTTTCCCAACGAAGTGGACATCGCTTTGGTGGAGGGCGCGGTGGGCTCCGTGGACGACGAGAAGAAGATCAAAAAGATTCGCGCCCACACCAAAACGCTGATCGCCATGGGCGACTGCGCCATCACCGGAAATGTTCCCTCCATGCGCAATCCCATGGGCCCGGAGGCGATTCTGAACCGGGCCTACATCGAAAATGCCCAGGCCCAGCAGCAGATTCCCTGCATCGTTGTGCCCAAATTGCTGCGGACTGTGCGCCCCATTCACGAATTTGTGAAGGTGGACGTCTTTCTGCCCGGCTGCCCGCCCTCGGCAGACACGTTTCACACGACGCTGACCGCACTGATGACCGGCGAACCGCTGGATATTCCAGCCCTCACGCGCTTTGGCGCGTAAGCTTCTCGGAGCCCGACTCATGACCCAGACCATCACCATCGATCCCGTAACCCGCCTGGAAGGGCACGGCAAAATCACCATCCGGCTCAACGGCAAAGGCGAGGTTGAAAACGCGCATTTCCACGTCACCCAGGTGCGCGGCTTTGAGAAGTTCTCTGAGGGACGGCCGTATTACGAGATGCCCAGCCTGATGGCCCGCATCTGCGGCATCTGCCCGGTCTCCCACCTGATCGCCTCGGCCAAGGCCTGCGAGGCCATCATGTCGGTCCGCATTCCGCATACCGCCGCGCAGTTGCGCCGCATGCTCAACCTGGCGCAGATGGTGCAGTCGCACGCGCTGAGCTTCTTCTATCTCTCCTCGCCCGACCTGCTGTTGGGCATGGAGTCCGATCCGGCCTCCCGTCACATCTTCGGCGTGGTGGCCGCCAGGCCCGAGCTGGGCCGCGCCGGCGTGGCGCTTCGCCGCTTCGGCCAGCACATCATCGAGCTGCTCGCCGACAAACGCATTCATCCCGGATGGGTGGTTCCCGGCGGCGTCACCGAGCCGCTGGCGGCGGCCAAGCGTGAGGAGATCCTGGCCATGCTTCCCGAGGCCTACGCGGCCATCGGCCTGGCCCTGGACGCGTACAAGAAGATCGCCTCCAGCTTCAAGCCGGAGATCGCGGTCTTCGCCAACTTCCCGTCCAACTACATGAGCCTGATCAACGAAGACGAGTCCATTGAGTTCACCGACGGCGCGCTGCGCTTTGTCAACCCCAAGGGGGTCATCATCGAAGACGGCATCACCGCCAGCCGCTTCGCCGAGGTGATCGGCGAGGCCGTCGAACCTTACAGCTACACGAAGTTCGCGTATTACAAGCCGCTGGGCTATCCCGAAGGCAGCTACCGCGTCGGCCCCCTGGCGCGGCTGAACATCGTCAAGAGCATGGGCACGCCCAGGGCCGAGGCGGAGCTGGCCGAGTTCAAGCAGCTCGCCGCGGGTCCGGTCGAGAGCTCGTTCCACTACCATCATGCCCGGCTTATTGAGATCTTCTACGGCATCGAAAAGATCGAGGAGATCCTCGCCGATCCGCGCATCCTCGAAAAACATGTCCGCGCCACTGCCGGCGTCAACCGCCTGGAAGGCGCCGGCCAGGCGGAGGCGCCGCGCGGCGCCCTGCATCACCACTACAAGGTGGACGAGAACGGCGTCATCACCTGGGCCAACCTGGTCATCGCCACCGGCCAGAACAACAACGCCATGAACCGAGGCGTGCTGCAGGCCGCCAGGCATTACGTCCAGAACGGAAAATTCACCGAGGGCATTCTCAACCGCGTCGAGGCTGTGGTCCGCACCTTCGACCCCTGCCTGAGCTGCTCCTCGCACGCCATCGGACAGATGCCTTTAGTCCTCTCGCTGGTCTCCGCCGAGGGCGAGCTCATCGATCAGGTCGTGCGCTGACTCAACCTCAGCTCACGGGCATTCCCGCTCCCCGTTCCTTGTGGTTTCCACCAGGGCGGGGAGCGAAAATGTATGGAACGACTGCCGTCCCCACGCGCGCCACAGGTACATCAATGAGCCCAGGTCCAATCCGCTGCCTCATCCTCGCCTGCGGCAACACTCTGCGTGGCGACGACGGCGCCGGACCGTGGCTTGCCGCCTGGGCTGAACAGCGCTTCCGCGATGATCCTCGCGTGCGCGTCGTGGCGCGCCAGCAGTGGACACCCGAACTGGCCGAAGATATCGCCCGCGCCTCTTCGGTCCTTTTTCTCGATTGCTCCATCGCATCGGCTCCCGGCGCGGTCCAAATGGTCGCTGTCGAGCCTGCGCCCGGCGCGGAGGGCCAGGCCACGCATCATCTCGGCGCGGCGGAGCTTCTGGCTCTCAGCAGCGAGTTGTACGAAACCCTGCCACGCGAAGCGATCCTGCTGACGATAGGTGTAGGTTCCACGGAGCTGGGTGAGCGGTTTAGTAATGCGGTCGCAACCGCTCTGCCTGCGGCATGCCGCACGATCGAAGAGACCATTCAGCGTCTGCTTGATACGCAGTAGCTCACCGCAAGCCGCCCGGCGCGCGTAGGATGGTTGCGGCGTTGATTCGCGCGTGGATTTGCATCAAAATCCACCGGCGAGGCGCACACAATTTTGAGGAGGCTCCGTGGAAAGACGACAGTTCCTGACCACATCGCTCGCAGCCTCGGCGCTCGCGCTCGCCCCGCGCGCCTTTGCCGGCCCGGGGCCACATCGGCGCAGCTACGATTTCAACCGCACCATTCCGCGCCCGGTGTTGGAAAACTACCTCTCGCGCTCCATCACCATGGAGGGCCTGCTCAACGGCCGCGGCAACCTCGACGACAACATCCGCATGCTCAAGCGCATCGGCGCAATGTATATCGGCCGCAGCATCTGCCTGTGGGGTGGCGAAGCGAACCTGCTGGCCAACTTCGAGCGCGCCCGCCAGCAGATGCCCCTGGTCCGCGCCATCTCGCCCGATGCGATCTTCGAGGCCTGCATCTTTGAGATCGTCACCACCCAGGTCGAGCAGGTCCCGGTGCCGGACTGGGCCTTCACCGCATTCGGTCTTCCCGTCGAGCAACGCAACTTCCGCTACGAAGCGATCCTCTATCCCCTGCCGCAGCGCCACCGTTCCTGGGGCAGAAACGCCGGCGTCCCCAACGTCAGCCAGACCGAGACCCAGCTCTGGTTCTACTTTCTGGCGAAGTCCTACATCGACCTCGGCTTCGAGGGGATTCACTGGGGCCAGATGGAGATCATGGACAACAACGACCCCAATCTGGATCACTATGCTCGCGTCTTCGACCTGGTGCGTTCCTACGCCGCGCAGCACGCCCGCCGCGGCATGGTGCTGTGCAACGCCCACGTTCCCAGTGGCGGCCTGCTGCGCGACGGCCAGCTTCTGCTCGATTTCCACGCCTTCCCGCTGCGCGTCAAGGAGGTCCCGGACCATCCGCAGGAGGGAATTCTCGAGGTCGGCTACGTCGACAGCATCTACCTGCGCAGCAAAGGCGGCCAAACCTTCAGCGGCTGGTCGTGCGAGCACCTGCCCTACCTGGTGGAACTCGATAACTGGGGCGTCAGCAAGTATCCAGGACAGTCCCGACAGACTGCAGGACGGCAGGTTCCCGGCGCCTTCTGGATCTGGGGATACGACGAGATCTCCTGGTTCGCCAACCAGAGCCGCGCCTACCGCGCCCGGTGGCTGCGCTACGCCTGGAACTGGTTGCGCACCACCGATCCCAACGGCCACCTGGAGATGCCGGGCGCACGGACAGAAACTTCACCGCTGAACCATCGGCGCTGGTATGAGGCGAATGATCCGAGTCCGGCGGTTCCGGATGGTCTCGGCGACGAGGACGCCATTCGCGCCATCTGGAAGAGCGCCCGTCGAACGGCCTGAAGTTCTCGTTCACGACGAACAGAGACTCCACATTCAGCCACGGAAAAGGGCCTTCGCTTCAGAGCAGCTTGATCAGCCGCCGAAACGAAGGCCCTTCATTTTTAGTCACAGCCGCGAAGTTGATTCCCTTCGCGTCGCCAACACCGGTCTAGAACGCCGCCGCCGTCTGACGCATGCTGTAGGAGCTGAGCGTCTTGATGTAGTTGCCGCGGTCGAACGGCGAAGTATCCGGCACCGAGCGCCGGCTCAGGCAGCCGCGGGTCTCGCGCAGCGAGGTGTACTCGCGCTTCTCCAGCCAGTAGCGCATGTCGGAGAGCACCCTGCCGATGTGCTCGATGCCGTGAATATGCAGCGCCGAGCACATCATGGTCACGGTTGCGCCGGCCATGATGCCCTTCAGCACATCCTCGGCCGAGTGCACGCCGCCGGTGATCGCGACATCGCTATTCGTATGGCCGTAGAGGATCGCCGCCCAGTGCAGCCGCGGCAGCAGCTCCGACGGCGTGGAGAAGTGCAGCGTAGGCCGCACCTCCAGTGTCTCGATGTCGAAGTCCGGCTGGTAGAAGCGGTTGAACAGCACCACCCCCTGCGCGCCCGCGCCCTCCAGCCGCGAGACCAGGTGCGGAATGCTGGTAAACGACTGCGAGAGTTTCACCGCCACGGGAATTTTCACCGCGCCGGTAACGGCAGTGACCAGCTCCAGAAGTTGCAGCTCCAGCTCCGCCGAAGTCTGGCCGCGGTCCGTGGCCAGCGCATAAGTGTTCAGCTCGATAGCGTCGGCGCCGGCTTGCTCCATGTCTTTGGCGTAGCGCACCCAGCCGCCCGGCGTCACCCCGTTCAGGCTCCCCAGCACCGGGATCTTCACCGTTTGCTTGGCGCGCCGCAGGTGCTCCAGGTAGGCCTCGTGGGTCATGCGGTAGTCGCTTAGCTCGGGCAGGTAGCCCAGCGACTCGGGATATGACTCCGTGCCCCGCTCCAGGTCTTCATCCAGCGTCCGCGACTCCAGCGACAGCTGCTCCTCAAACAGAGAGGTCAACACCACCGCCGAAGCTCCCGCCTCCTCCATGCGCCGGATATTGTCCAGCGACTGGGAGAGCGGCGTGGAGGAAACCACGATCGGGCCGCTCAGCTTCAACCCCAGGTATTGCGTGGAAAAATCGATCATCCTTCACCTCCGGCGGGCACCGCCGCCGCTGTCTCTTCAGGTTTCTCTTCCGGTGCGATGTGCGGCGTCTCTCCGCGTCCCGGCATGGCTGCCCGCGCGGAATACACCCGCCACTGGCGCTCCACATCGTCCTGCGCTTCCTTCAGCAGCTTCGCCGCCAGCTCCGGATTGCTGCGCGCCAGCATGGTATACCGCGCCTCCCGGTAGGCGTAATCCTTCAGCCGGATCGACGGCGCCCTGGAATCCAGTTGGAAGGGATTCTTGCCCTCCTCGCGCAGCGCCGGGTTGTAGCGCATCAGCGGCCAATAGCCCGACTGCACGGCCAGCTTCTGCTGCTCCAGCCCATGCACCAGGTCGTAGCCGTGGGCAATGCAGCTCGCATACGCGATGATCAGCGACGGCCCCTCGTACGCCTCGGCCTCCTGGAAGGCCTTCACCACGTGGCTGTCGTTTCCGCCCAGCGCCACCTGCGCCACGTACACCGAACCATAGCTCACCTCTTCCATGGCCAGGTCCTTGCGGCTTACCGGCTTGCCCGCCGCGGCAAACTTGGCCACCGCGCCGCGCGGCGTGGCCTTGGACATCTGCCCGCCCGTGTTCGAGTAGACCTCGGTGTCCAGCACCAGCACGTTCACGTTTTTGCCCGAGGCCAGCACGTGGTCCAGGCCGCCGAAGCCGATGTCGAAGGCCCATCCGTCGCCGCCCAGAATCCACACGCTCTTGCGCACCAGCACGTCGGCAATCGCCAGCAGGTTCACGGCGTCGGAGGACTTGTTCCCCGCCAGCCGCTCGCGCAGCAACTGCACCCGCTGCCGCTGCTCGTTGATCTCCGCCTCGGTCTTCTGCGCAGAGTGGAGCAGCGACGCCGCCAGCTCCTCGCCGATCTCCGCGGCCAGCTTGGTCACCAGCACCTCGGCAAACTCCCGCTGCTGGTCCAGCGCCACGCGCATGCCGAAACCGAACTCGGCGTTGTCTTCAAACAGCGAGTTGGCCCAGGTCGGCCCGCGTCCCTCGCGGTTGCTGCTATAGGGCGTGGTCGGCAGGTTCCCGCCGTAGATCGACGAGCAGCCGGTTGCGTTCGCGATATACAACCGGTCGCCGAACAGTTGCGTCAGCAGCTTTATATAGGCCGTCTCGCCGCAGCCCGCGCACGCGCCGGAGAACTCAAACAGCGGTTGCAGCAGCTGAATATCCTTCACCTGCGTGTGCGAAAGCTTGCCGCGGTCCGCCTCCGGCAGGCTGAGGAAGAACTCCCAGTTCTCCCGCTCGGCCTCGCGCAGGGGCGCCTGCGGCATCATGTTGATGGCCTTATGGCTGGCGTCGCTCTTGCACTTCACCGGGCAAACGTCCACGCACACGCCGCATCCGGTGCAGTCCTCCGGCGCAACCTGCAGCGTGTAGTGCTGCTGCTCCATCGCTTTCCACTTGGGCTTGGCCCATTGGAAGGTGGCCGGGGCCTTGTCGCCCAGCTTCGCATCGTAGACCTTGGCGCGAATCACCGCGTGCGGGCACACCATCACGCACTTGCCGCACTGGATGCACAGCTCCTTGTCCCACACCGGAATGAACTGCGCGATATTGCGCTTTTCCCACTGCGCGGTTCCGGTCGGAAACGCGCCGCCGGCCGGAATGGCGCTCACCGGCAGCAGATCGCCGTGTCCCCCGGCGATCTGGCCCAGCACATCGCGCACAAACTCCGGCGCCTGGCTGGAGATGGCGGGAATCAAATCGAATCCCGACGAAGCCGTCCTGGGCAGCTCCACTTTGTGCATGTGCGCCAACGCGTGATCCACGGCGGCAAAGTTTTTGGCCACCACGGCCTCGCCGCGCTTGCCGTAGGTCTTCTCAATCGACTTCTTGATCTGCGCGATCGCTTCTTCGCGCGGCAGCACGCCGCTGATGGCAAAAAAGCAGGTCTGCATGATGGTGTTGATGCGCGTGCCCATCCCGGCCTCGCGCGCCACCTTGTAGCCGTCAATCACGTAAAACTCGATCTTCTTCTTCAGCATCTCCTGCTGGATGGTCTTGGGCAGGTGGTCCCATACTTCCTCCGGCCCATACGGCGAGTTCAGCAGGAGCACTGCGCCGGGCATGGCCGCCTCCACCACATTCATCTTCTCCAGGAAGCTGAAGTTGTGGCAGGCCACAAAGCTGGCGCGCGTAATCAGGTAGCTGGACCGGATCGGGTTCGGCCCGAAGCGCAGGTGCGAGGTGGTCATTGAGCCGGACTTCTTCGAGTCGTAGACAAAGTAGCCCTGCGCGTAGTTCGGCGTGTTGCTGCCGATGATCTTGATCGAGTTCTTGTTCGCGCCCACGGTTCCGTCCGAACCCAGCCCGTAGAACAGCGCCCGCACCGTCCTCGGGTCCTCGGTCGAGAACGCCGGATCGTAGCTCAGGCTGGAGTGGCTCACGTCATCCTCGATGCCGATGGTGAAGTGATTCTTCGGCGCGGCCTTCTTCAGTTCATTGAAGATGCCCTTTACCATGGCCGGCGTGAACTCCTTCGACGACAGCCCGTAGCGCCCGCCGACCACTGCCGGCCTGGCAAACGGTCCGCCGCGGCGGACGGCATCCTCGGCCAGCGCCGTCACCACGTCCATGTAGAGCGGCTCGCCCGCCGCGCCTGGCTCCTTGCAGCGGTCCAGCACGGCAATCGACTTCACCGTCGCGGGCAGCGCGGCCAGCAAGGCGCTCGCGTCGAACGGCCGGAACAGGCGGACCTTTACCATGCCCACCTTTTCGCCCTGCCAGGCCATCAACTCCACGGCCTCCTCGGCCGCCTCGGCTCCGGAGCCCATCAGCATCACTACACGCTCGGCGTCCGGCGCGCCAAAGTAGTCAAACAGGTGATAGGCGCGTCCCGTCTGCTTCGCAAAGCGGTCCATCACCGACTGCACGATCCCCGGAACCGCCGCATGGAATGGCGTGCAAGCCTCGCGCGCCTGGAAAAAGACGTCGGGGTTCTGCGCCGAGCCCCGGAGGATCGGCCGGTCCGGGCTCAAAGCATTCTTGCGGAACGCGATCAGGTACTTGTCGTCCACCAGCGCGCGGATGGTCTCGTCGTCGATCGGCACGATCTTGCCCACCTCGTGCGAGGTGCGGAAGCCGTCAAAGAAATGCATGAACGGAATGCGCGACTCCAGGGTGGCGATCTGCGCCACCAGCGCCAGGTCGTGCGCCTCCTGCACCGAGTTCGAGGCCAGCATCGCCCAGCCCGTCGACCGGCAGGCCATCACATCCGAGTGGTCGCCGAAGATCGAGAGCGCATGCGTCGCCAGCGTCCGCGCCGTCACGTGCATGGTCGCCGGGGTCAGCTCGCCGGCAATTTTGTACATGTTGGGGATCATCAGCAGCAGTCCCTGCGACGCCGTAAAAGTTGTCCCGAATGCTCCCGCTTGCAGCGCGCCGTGCAGCGCACCGGACGCGCCCCCCTCGCTCTGCAACTCCTCAACCACAGGCAACGCGCCCCAGATATTCTTTTTCCCCTCGGAGCGCCACTGATCGGCCCACTCGGCCATCGGGGACGAGGGGGTAATCGGGTAAATGGCGACCACTTCGGAGAGTCGATAGGCTACCGAGGCAGCCGCCTCGTTCCCATCTAAAATGACCATTTTCTGCTCACTCATTCGCATTGCCTCATGGTGCGGTTCGAGAGGGGGCAACCGCTAGCTTGAGTTTCGTCTCAGAGCTCTTGAGCGGCAGTGATGAGTGACACAGGGCGGGTACGGTTTCCCGCATCATGGGATAGATTTTCGCGTTGCAGATTCGGTGCGGAGTGTCTGCCAAAGCTTTGCAAACACGCTTCCGGCCACGTTGAATTGTTGCCTTCAGGAGTTCTTTCTTAGCGCAGCAGTCCCTCCACCAGCGCCTCCCACTCTTCTTCGAGCGTCGCCCGGTGAAACCGCTTCCCGGCGCGCCGGTACCAGTAGTCCGCGTTCCAGGCCACACCCTCTTTCCGGTGCAGATAAGCGTGAACCGCCATGCCGTCAGCGGTTTCCAGCGCATCCACCTGTCCGTGCGCGTGCGCCCAGTCCCCCTTCGCATCCCACCAGAGCGCCTGCAGCGGCGCCGTCAGTCCTTCCGGCGGCTTTTCCTGCCCAATCGAAGCGCGAAACTCCTCAAGCTGCATGGACTCCTTCTACCACCCGGCCTTTTTCCGCCGCAAGGGACGAATCATCGACTTAAGTGATTAAAATCACATCCACGAGTCTCCGCCCCTGCTACAAAAGACTCATCGTTCCAATGAATCAGCAGAGGGATACCCGCCAGGGGGGAGGGATGGACGGAGCAGGAAGGCTCCGCCGTCTCCCGATGGGGGCAGTGGACAGGTTCCGCAGCCCCCGCACTGAAAGAAGCAGAAAAATCCTGATCTCTTTACCAGAGGTCAAGCATGGGAACCGATCAAGCGCAACTTCCCGCAAAGATTGCCATTTGCGAAACGGACCAGAATGGTCGTATACTGAATTGCGACCATATCAGTCGTAGTTCAAGGCTGCCGTCTTTCAGGCAGCCCATGGGAGTCTCGCAGTTGAGCTTATTGAGCCAGTTGAAGGTTGGTGAGAGCGCGGTCCTGGTGGCCCTGGACCTGCGCGAGTCCGTGCAGAACCATCTGATGCACATGGGCTTTGTTCCGGACGCGCTGGTCAAGGCGCTGCGTCGCGCTCCGGCCGGCGACCCCACCGTCTACGCCGTTGACGGCATGGAGATTGCCCTCCGCCACGAGACCGCCGAGGCCATCCGTGTACGCCCCGTTGAGCCGGAAGGCGCTCTTGCCGAGGCCGCCGAATCTGCCGATGCCGAAGCACCAGAGCTTCTTGAGGCTACCCGATGAGCAGTTGCTGTGCCCCTCCGGAGTTGAAACCGCCGGCTGCTCCCCCGCCTGACAGCGCACTGCGCACCGTGGTGCTGATCGGCCCCCCCAACTCCGGCAAATCCACGCTCTTTAACCGCCTCACCGGCCTCCGCCAGAAGGTCGCGAACTATCCCGGCGTCACCGTCGAGCAGCGCATGGGCCTGATGGCCGGCGTGGGCCGCGACGACCTCACCGTCATCGACCTGCCCGGCGTCTACTCGCTCACTCCCTATTCGGAAGACTCCCGCGTCGCCGTCGATGTGCTGCGCGGCAAGATGCCCGGAACGCCCAAGCCCGACGCGGTCCTGCTGGTTCTTGACTCGCTGCACCTGACCCGCCAGCTCATGCTGGCCGCGCCCGTCCTGGCTGTCGGCCTGCCCACGCTGGTGCTGCTCAACATGAGCGATCTGATGGAAGCCCGCGGCGGCGAGATTGACACGCTCAAGCTGGCCCGCGAGCTGGGCGCGCCCGCCGCGCAGATCAGCGCAGTTCGCGGCACCGGCATTGAGGCCGTGCCACTCTTTCTCAACCAGCAGTCAACCGGCCCGGAGGCCGCCATGCCCCTGGCCCTGCCGGTTGTGGGCAACGCCGCCAGCACCCACGCCTGGGCCACGCAGATCAGCCGCAAAACCGGCTACCGCGCCCCGCTCTCCGCGGAAAGCAGCCGCAAAATCGACGATATTCTGCTCCACCGCGTCTGGGGGCCGCTGCTTTTTCTGCTGGTCGTAGTTGGCGTCTTTGAGGTGGTCTTCTCCATCGGCCAGCCGCTCTCCGACGGCTTCGGCTACCTCCTTGGCCAGCTCGGCGACCTTGCGACCAAAGTGCTTCCGGCCGGCTGGCTTCAATCCCTGCTCGTCGACGGCGTCTGGAAAGGAATCTCCTCGGTTCTCGTCTTCCTGCCGCAGATTCTGCTCTTGTTCCTGTTCATCGGCATCCTCGAAGACTCCGGCTACCTGGCACGCGCCGCACTTATCGCCGACCGCGTCATGCGCACCATTGGCCTCAACGGCAAGGCCTTCATTCCCCTGCTCTCGGCCTACGCCTGCGCGGTTCCCGCCATCATGGCCACGCGCACCATCGAAAACAAGCGCGATCGTTTCGCCACGATTCTCGTCACGCCCTTCATGACCTGCTCGGCGCGCCTGCCTGTCTATCTGCTGCTGATCGCCGCCTTTATTCCCAACATCTTCTACTTGCACGGCTTCCTGAACCTGCGCACCATCGTCATGCTCTCGCTCTACGTGGCCGGCTTCGTCGGCGCCATGACCACCGCCTGGCTGCTCAAAAGCTCCATCCTCAAGTCCAGCGAGACGCCCTTCATCCTGGAGCTGCCGCAGTACCGCATGCCCACCCTGCGCTCGCTGGTGCTGCGCCTGGTCGACCGCGCCCGCATCTTCCTGCGCCAGGCCGGCACCATCATCGTCGCTGTCACCATGGCTCTCTGGGTTCTGGCCCACATGCCGGTCCTGCACTCGGCCTCCGGCGTCTACTCCGCGCCCACGCTGGCTGACTCGCTCATCGGCCGCCTCGGCCACTTCATTGAGCCGGCCATCGCGCCCCTCGGCTTCAACTGGAAGATCGGCATCGGCCTGCTCTCTTCGGTCCTGGCCCGCGAAGTCATGGTCAGCACCATGGGCACCCTCTACGGCGCCGACCCCGGAACCCAGGCCCTGAACCTGCAGACCGCCCTGCACCACGACATGACCCTGGGCGGCGCGCTGGCGCTGATGATCTTCTTTGCCTTCGCCATGCAGTGCACCTCCACCATGGCCATCGTCCGCCGCGAAATGAATAGCTGGAAGTGGCCCGCCCTCCAGTTCGCCTACATGCTGGCCCTGGCTTACGGCGCAGCCTTCGTGGTCAACCACATCACCATGGCCCTGCTGGGGTGATTTTTGCGCCAGAACTCACAAGGCAACATCCTTCCAACGATCATTTTCAAGGATTGTTGACTGAAATGCTCCTAGATGATGACATCCATCAATTGAATGGATTGTGGATTTCACAGCTTCAACCAATGGTCTTGATAGCCACGGATTCAACGTGATTCTTCGTATATAACCTAGCTTTATATCAAATTCCTTCGCATCGGTTTCTTCTTCATCGTCCATTGCAAAATAGACTAAGCGAAACTCCTTTTCGTCTCTATAGGGGAGTCTCTTGAGGAATGGCAACTGATTGGGGCTGGGAGGGGAATCTTCCAGATCGACGATAGCCTTATACCTCACACGCCCTTTGCGAATATTTGACCATTTGGAGAAAGCTGCAAGGAGCCGATCCCCGTCGAATTCGATGCAAACTCCTTCTGACCCATTGGTAAAGACCTTCCAATGGTGATAAGTCTCTCTTGCCTCCGAAAAACAAACTGCCAGTACAGACGTCAGGCCTTTACGTTTCTTGAATTGGCTCATAAAAAAGACGTCGTTCTTGTCGGCCCAACTCCTAGGATTTAGTAAAGTAATCTGCTTCGATTGCAGAAGATGCAATAAGGCTGGAAGGTTTGTGTACCGTCTTAAGACGGTCGCATTTCCTCGTTTTGTTTTCGCCATTTCAATCCTTTCATCAAATCATCAAATACCGAAAGAGAATCTGGTTGATTTTTGATCATCCTACTCCAAGGAGCCGTGCTGCCTATCGATATAACAGGCTGGGGCATTGAATGCAATCTGAAAGTCTAAACATTACGACGACTAACCGATTTAAGTGACATGAATCTATGAGAAACTAGAAGAGCCGAAGTTCTCCGGCGCTGCTCACGTGCGCGCCCCATCAGCAACCAATTCAGCCCCATCCGGCCCGCCGCAGCCGACACCCGACTGCGGCCCTCAAATAGGAACCCAAAGAAACATGCTCAGTGTCAGCAATGTCTCCATGCGTTACGGCGCAAAAATCCTTTTCGAAGATGTGTCGGTCAACTTTGTCCCCGGCCGCCGCTACGGCCTGACCGGCCCCAACGGCTCCGGCAAGTCCACCTTTATGAAGATCCTCACCGGTGAGCTCGATGCGCAGAAGGGCACTGTCGTCCGCCCGCGCAAATTCGGCGTGCTTCGCCAGGACCAGTTCGCCTTTGACGCCTATCGCGTGATCGACACGGTCATCATGGGCAACAAGCCGCTCTGGGCCGCGATGGAGGAGCGCGACCGCATCTATGAAAAATCCGAGCTCTCCGACGTGGACGGCATGCGCCTGGGCGAGCTGGAAGGCATCGTCGGCGACGAGGACGGCTACACCGCCGAGGCCGACGCGGCCGTGCTGCTCGACGGCCTGGATATTCGCGAAGAGATGCACCAGCGCAGGATGGGCGAGCTGCAGGGCGGTCAGAAGGTCCGCGTGCTGCTGGCCCAGGCGCTCTTCGGCAAGCCGGAAGCGCTGCTGCTCGACGAGCCCACCAACTACCTCGATCTCGACTCCATCCACTGGCTGCAGGACTTCCTGCTCAACTACGACGGCACGCTCGTTGTCATCTCGCACGACCGCCACTTCCTTAACAGCGTCACCACCCACACTGCGGACATCGATTACGAAACCATCATCACCTACACCGGCGGCTACGACGACATGGTGATGGCCAAGACCCAGATCCGCTCCACGCTCGAGGCGCAGAACGCCCAGCGCGAGAAAAAGATCGCCCAGCTCAACGACTTCATCGCCCGCTTCGCCGCCGGCACGCGCTCCTCGCAGGTCACCAGCCGCCGCAAGGAGGTCGAGCGCCTGCAGACCAACGAACTGGCCCGCTCCAACATTCAGCGCCCCTATATCCGGTTCGACCAGGCCCGCCCCAGCGGCAAGCACCTGCTGGAGTGCAAGCACCTGTGCAAGTCATACGGCGACCTGAAGGTAATCGACAGCTTCACCGCCAACGTCCTCCGCGGCGAAAAAGTCTGCCTCATGGGCCGCAACGGCGCGGGCAAGACCACCCTGCTCAAGTGCCTGCTGGCCAACTATCCCGGCCTCGCGGAAAAGAACTTCACCCTCGACTCAGGCACGGTCTTCTGGGGCCACGAGGCGCAGGTCGGCTACTTCCCCCAGGACGTCGGCTCCACCATCGATTCGGGCATCGCCCACGGGCTCTCGGTGGCCGAGTGGCTGCACCGCTGGAACCCCGCCGCTCACGTCGAAGACATCCGCGGCATCCTCGGCCAGATGCTCTTCTCGGGCGAAGAAGGCGAAAAGCAGACCAAGGCCCTCAGCGGCGGCGAACAGGCCCGCCTGGCCTTCTGCAAGCTGATCCTCACCAAGCCCAACATCCTCATCCTCGACGAGCCCACCAACCACCTCGACCTGGAATCCATCAACGCGCTCAATATCGCCCTGCAGCGCTATGAAGGAACAGTCTTCCTGGTCACGCACGACCACGACCTCATCGACGAAGTCGCCACTCGCCTGTGGAACTTCAAGGAAGACGGCATCGAAGACTTCCAGGGCCCCTACGCCGAGTGGAAGGGCAAGCACAACTAGGCAAGATCAGGGGCGCACGGTCCCTTGGATGTATACTTCCATTCGGTGCGCCCGTGCGCAGGCACGGAAACTGCAAATCTTCGTCGGCGCGAACCGTATGGATGAGGCACCACGCATCACGTCAGTCCGATTCTCCCGGTACAAAGCATTCCGAGAGTTCTCGCTTTCGATTGATAGATTTAACATTCTCGTCGGCCCAAATAACTCAGGCAAATCGACCATCCTTGGAGCATTCCGCATCCTGGCCGAAGCCATCCGAAAGGCCAAGACGAAATCACCAACCTTCGTGCAGGGCCCGGAGGGAACCACCCTGGGATACGAGGTCGGTCTAGCCAACATCCCTGTGGCCAGTGAAAACGTCTTTCATAATTACGACGAAGACTACCAACCCAAGGTCACATTTCGCGTTTCCAATGGCGGTCACCTAACCCTATTCTTTCCTCGAGTTGGAGCGTGCAACCTGATCTGCGACACCCAAGGCCGGGCAATAAAGTCACCGTCCGCTTTTCGCAAAAGCTTCGGGGTTGAGATCGGATTCGTGCCGACTCTTGGACCAGTTGAGCACGACGAACAGCTCTACCAAAAGGAAGCGGCCAGAGAGGCTATTCTGACCCACAGAGCGTCACGAAACTTCAGAAATATTTGGCACCACTATCCAGAATCTTTCGCTGAGTTTCGATCAATGATACAGAACACATGGCCCGGTATGGACATCAAGCAACCAGAGGTCGATACCTCACACGACAAACCACTTCTGCGCATGTTCTGCCCAGAAGAGAGAATAGACCGGGAGATTTTCTGGGCGGGATTCGGTTTTCAAGTCTGGTGCCAAATGCTAACTTTCATGGTCGTGAACAAGGATGCCTCCCTGTTCATAATCGACGAGCCCGACATCTATCTCCATTCTGACCTCCAGAGGCAACTCGTTAGCGTGCTTAGGTCTCTAGGCCCAGACATTCTGATTGCAACGCATTCAACAGAGATCATCTTGGAGGCAGACCCCGACGAGATTCTGACGGTTACGAAGAATGCTCGATCAGCGAAGCGAGTGGGAGACCCCAGTCAGCTACGCGGGATTTTTGAAGTACTCGGCTCAAATGCCAATCCATTCCTGACGCAACTTGCACGCACCAAGCGGCTGGTTTTTGTTGAGGGAAGGGATTTCCAGGTCATTTCCCGGTTTGCGGGTAAGCTAGGTGTCGGAATTGTCGCGAACCGATCCGCCTTTGCTGTTGTCCCCACCCAGGGCTTCAATCCCACAAAGGTCAAGATATTTCGAGAAGGGGTTGTGGCAACGACCGGCTCGGAGATTGATGTCGCGGTCGTCTTCGACCGAGATTACCGGTCGGACCAGGAAGTCGCAAAGGAACTGACCGAAATGAAGGATTTCAGCGACTACGCTCACATCCATTCAAGGAAGGAATTAGAGAACTTTCTCTTGGTTCCAACCGCCCTGCAGAGGACAATAGTCCAGCGGATCGCCGAACAGACGAAGCGAACAGGGAAAGCGTCGCATTTTGGGGAGGATGTTAACACCATCCTGTCGAACATAACGGACACGTTGAAACACGAAGTGCTAGCTCAATACCTAAAACGGCAACAACCGTTCGCCAAATCGATTGAAAGGTCGCTTGACGACACCACAGTGACAAGTCGCCTGCTCGCCGCATTTGAGGAGAGATGGAAGAGTCTGCCTGAACGGCTGGAACTGGTGCCGGGAAAGGAAGTCATATCAAAGCTGAACACTTATTTGCAAGAGAAGTGGGACGTGACGATCACGCCGATCGCAATCATCGAATCCATGACAATACAGGAAGTACCGGGCGAAATGAAGGAGATGATCACCTCACTTGAGAGTTTTGCAAAGGCAAGCGGCCAAGGTCTCAGTGAGACAAGCTAACCACGAATCGGGCGGGCGGGCGAGTGGCCCGCTCTTAGACCAGCCCCAAATTCGAGAGCCCCATCCTTGACGCAGCTTCATCGCGTCAAGGGTGGGAGATCACAACCCCCCACCGTCCGGTCTTTCACACTGCCGCTATACGCAATACTTCCTCGCAATTGCAAAACATTGCAAAAATGGTATACTCGTTCTATGCACTGGACCGTCGGATTTCTGGACGAGGAGACCAAGGCGGCGCTCAACGCTCTCCCTCTCGATATCCGGGCCAGTTTTCAGCGCATTGTGGAGCTGATTCAGGCCCACGGCCTGGAGCGAATTCGCGAGCCTTACCTGAAGCATCTCGAAGGGCCGCTCTGGGAGATGCGCTTGAAGGGCAAGAGCGGAATCGCCCGCGCGATTTACATCACGGCAACCGGCATGCGCATCGTTGTGGTCCATGTCTTTGCCAAAAAGACTCAGAAGACCCCGCGCAAGGAAATCGTGCACGCCCTGAAGAAGGCCAAGGAGATTCAATGAAGACGAAATTCATCCCCGTGGAAGAGTCCTTCAAGCAGTGGAAGAAGGACCCCAAGTATGTTGCGGCCTACAATGCTCTGGAATCCGAATTTGCCCTCGCATCGGCCATGATCAAGGCGCGGGCCGATGCGGATATGACGCAGGAGCAAGTCGCCAAGGCGATGGGAACCACGCAAGCCGTAATTGCCCGCCTCGAAAGCGGCAAGGTTCAGCCATCGACCCGGACGCTGGAACGATTTGCCAAAGCCACGCGAACGCAACTGCGCATCAGCTTCGCGCGTGAGGCCCTGAGCCGGGAGGCCGCCCGTTAAAATCTGGCAGCCGGCCCATCCCCGTGTGCAGATCCTTACCGCCCCGCCGCGCATAATGGAAATCGAAGGTGGAAGGCCGCACTCATCTCGTGTCGCCCAGGAATGCTGATATGTTGCACTAATTTTGCACGTATCTAACAGACATAGCTCGGGATAACGAGAAAATAAATACCCCACCCCCTCCCCCTGAGACTGTGAGACTGTGAGGCGAAACAGCCACGCAGTTGAGCGGAGCCGCTCAATCAAAGGGCTTTCGGCGCGTCAAGGATCAGCGTAATCGCCGGAAACGCTTCGGGCGCATTCCCGCTCTCGATTCCGCGCAGCCACGCTTCTACTTCAGCCCGCAGCGGCGCGACCGCTAAACCGCCAAAAGCATCCGGGCACGCCGCCAGCCGCCGCTGCGCGCGGCACAACAACGACAGCGTCCCAGCGACCTCGCCGCGCTGCCAGTGATGAAACGCGGCGGTGAGTTGAATGATCGCCTGAAGAAAGCTCTTCTCCGGCTCATCCAGGCGCAGCCACACCATTTCCCAGTGCTCATGCGCCTCGAAGAACTCCTGCCGCCGGTAGCAGGCCAGCCCCGCGGCCAGCTCGCCGCATTGCCAGTCAAGAGACACGCCGCCGCACCACTTCCTCATAGGCTGCTGCGTACTCCCGCGCCGGCCGCTCCCAGCTGTAGTCCTGCGCCATGCCGTTCCGCATGAGCCGCGCCCAACCCTTCTTGTCCGCGAATGCCGCTAGCGCACGGTCGATCGCAGCCATCAGGTCCGCAGGCTTGTAACCGTAAAATTTGAAGCCCGTCCCGGTTCCCTTCTCCGCGCTCCACTCTTCGATGGTGTCATCGAGCCCGCCTGTCGCGCGCACCACCGGCACGCTTCCGTACTTGAGCGAGTAAATCTGGTTCAGACCGCATGGCTCGTACCGCGACGGCATGAGGAAAATATCCGCACCCGCCTCGATCTTGTGGGCCAGCGCATCGTCGTAGCGGATCTGCACTGCCACATTCTCCTTGTGCCAGTAAGCCCAGTCGCGGAAAAACTTCTCGTAGACCGGCTCACCCGTGCCCAGCGCGACGACAGCCACTTCGCGGTCGGAGAGCTGGCCCGCGATCTGCTCCACTATGTCGAAGCCCTTTTGTGTGGCAAAGCGCGAGACGATCCCGATCACCGGCGTGGTCTCCGCGACATGCTCCAGCCCGAAGGCGTGCAGCAGGTCGGAGCGGCACGCCTGCTTGCCTCTCAGGTCGGCGGGCGTGTAGTGCGCCGCCAGGTTGCCGTCTGTTGCCGGATCCCAATGCGCGTAGTCCACTCCGTTGAGAATCCCGCGCAGGTCCGCGGCCCTCCGCCGCAGTACCTTATCCAGCCCTTCGCCGAACTCCGGCGTCTGAATCTCCTCGGCATACTTGCGGCTCACCGTGGTCAGCAGATCGCTGTAAACCAGCCCGCCCTTCAGAAAATTGAAGTGGTTGAAGTGCTCCAGCTTGTCCATCGTGAACAGGTCCCAGGGAAACAGCAGTTGCTCGGTGGTCGAGGGCGGAAAGTTTCCCTGGTAGCCTGCGTTGTGAATGGTCAGCACCGCGCGCGCGCCGCGCAGCGGGGGGTCCGCCGCGTACACCGTGCGCAGGTACACCGGGATCAGAGCCGCCTGCCAGTCATGCACGTGAAACACATCCGGTACGCCCAGTTGCTTGGCTGCCTCCAGCACCGCACGGCAGAAGAGCCCGAAGCGCTCGGCGTTGTCCGCGTAATCGCCGCCCCGTGTCCCGTACAACTCGTTCCGGTCAAACAGCTCCGGGCAATCCGCAAAATAGTACTGCACGCCCTCGCGCAGTCCGCCGTCCACGATCCCCACAAAGCGGTTGTAATGCCGGAACGGAACGGTGATCGACTCGACCGCGTAGCCTGGTGCGCCCTTCAGGCGCGTCCTCACCCGCGCATAAAACGGCAGGTAAACCGTGACGCGGTGCCCCAGCTTCGCCAGTTGCGGCGGCAGCGCGCCCACCACGTCGGCCAGACCCCCCGTCTTGGCAAACGGCACGCACTCCGATGCGGCAAAGACGATGTGCATGTACGGTCTCCCTCGCCGATGCTACCAAAGTTGCGCAGCCTTACTGCTCTGCCGCGCCCTCCTTCACCGCGTCCACCAGCTTGCCCAGCGGCCCCAGCACCACAAAATCCACCAGCTCCTGATGTCTGGTCGCCTCCTGCAACAGAGCCGTCTGCTCCGCCTTCCATCCAACCGGAGCCAGACTGCCGGTGCGCAAGTAGCCAAGCGCCGCCACTCCCATCGCACCCAGCTTCGGCCAGTCGGCAATGCGGTTCGCGGCTTGTTGCAGCAGCGGCGATCCGGCTTCCAGCTTGTCCAGTTCCGGCGCCGCGTCCACCCACGAGCGGAACAGCGCATCGAGCTTGTGCTCGTCGCCCGCATCGCCGCGCAGCGCCTCCGTCCACCATCACTTCCAGCTCATGCCGCAGCGGCGGATCGAAGGGCACCGCATCAACCAGATGATCCAGCACGGTGAGCTGAGTCGTGTGCTGCTCACGGAACAGTTCGCCAAAGTCCACCGGCTGCAGCGTGGCCGCAAACAGCCGCAGCGGCTCGTCGTGTACCGTGCCGGCCAGTTCCAGCAGCCTGCGCTCCGTCTCGGTCACCACCGGAACGCCTTCGGCCTCCAGCCGCAGTGTCTCCACTCCGAGCCTGCGGTACAGATCATCCGTGTCGCGGTCCGTAGCCGGCGACCACAGCCGCTCCGCCACCGCCGCCGTGCGCGGCCAGATGCGCGAGTCAATCGAAAGCGCCGTTACATGCTCGCCCCACATGCACGCCTCACCGCCCAGAATCTTTTTCAGTTGATCGGGCGTCAGGTTTGCGCCCTCTGGAACCGGATCAGCGAGAAACATTGCCGCGGCCGTGTGGCTGTCGTCCAGATAGTACGGCTGCGAATACAGCCCCTGATGGCCCTGCCGCGCCGCGTCGGCCAGAAACTGGTTCCCATGCCACACCTGGACCACTACGTCGGGTGGAAGCGCCGGATTCAGGATTTCGTCCCAGCCCACCATCCGTTTGTGGTGCTTCTCCAGAATTTTCTCGATGCGCTTGTTGAAGTACGCCTGCAGCTCCTGCGTAGTCGTCATTCCATGCGCCTTCATAAACGCCCGGATCGCCGGATTTGCCCGCCACTGCTTGCCGTTGCTCTCGTCGCCGCCGATGTGCACATACGCGTCGGGAAACAGCGTGCTCATCTCGCCGAAGAATGCATCCAGGAAGCGATAGGTTCCTTCGTTGATCGGGCTGAAGGCCTGGTCGTGAATCCCGAAGGTATGCTGCACCTCGTACGGCCCCGGCGCGCTGCCCAATTGTGGATAGCCCACCATCCACGAGGTCGAGTGGCCGGGCATGTCGAACTCCGGCACCACGCGGATGCCACGCGCCGCCGCATACGCCACGACCGCCTTCACCTGCTGCTGCGTGTAGTAGAGTCCATCCGATCCCACCCCCTGCAGCTTCGGAAAAACCTTGCTTTCGATGCGGAAGCCCTGGTCCTCGGTCAGGTGCCAGTGCAGCACGTTGAGTTTCACCGACGCCATTCCATCCAGCGTCCGGTAGACCACGTCCACCGGCAGGAAATGCCGTCCCGGATCGAGCAGCAGCCCGCGCCACGGAAAGCGCGGCGCATCCTCAATGTGCACGGCCGGCAGCACGAACCCGCTCCCCTCCGGCTGCACCAGTTGCAGCAGCGTCTCCATGCCGCGCAACGCGCCGATCTCCGTCCGCGCGTGCAGCGCCATATGCTGCGTATCCACGTCGAGCGCATAGCTTTCATCGTCGCCCAGCGCGGGCATGGCGCTCTTTGTCGCCTCCGCCACATCGATGGTCAGCGTCGCGTCCTGTCCCCGCGCCGCCGGCGTCTTCTTCGAGCGTAATGCCGGTTCGCATTTCCATCCGGTCCAGCAGGCGCACCACGCCCTGACTTGTCAGCGTGGCGGATTTCCCCGCGAGCGCATAGCTGAATGACTCCGAGATGGGCAGGCTGCCCGTTTTGGCCACTAGCGTCGCGGGCTGCGGGACCAGCGTGTTCACCAACCCGTTTTCCGCCGTCTGCGCGCGGCCCGCCGCTGCTGCCAATCCCAGCACGAGCGCCACCATCCACAAAGAGTTCGCTTTGCCCATGCGTCCAACCTGCCGCCGACTGTCCATGATCGTTCCCTCCCGCCGTATTTCGCCGCTGCTCGCCCCGGGAGCTCCGCCTCGTTCCCTGCAATCGCTTCGCCCGCAAAATCACCGGCCTGGATGCGCCGCAGTCGAGTGTACCGTACGTCTCCTGCGATTCCAACTTGCGCGCCTCCACGGGTGTAAACTTGCCCATTGGAGCGGAATCGAGCTGATCTACCCGGCCGCACACTTTTCGAGTGGCTTTTCCTTCTCGGGGTCCCCACGTCCGCTGCGGCGGATTCGTCCGTGGGGTAGAAGTAAGAGCCACCCTGCAAACAATGCGGCGTAGGCAACGTTGCTCGGGTTCCGCTCTGGAGCGCATCCTTGCATCCCCAAGTTGACGTGGAGTTCTGAGTCTATGCAATCCACCGCGGCACGGCCTGGTTTTCTCGAGCAGTTGGCCTCATCCTGGCGCCAGGGCCGTCCCCGCGGCATCTACTCGGTCTGCTCCGCCCATCCTTGGGTGCTGGAAGCGGCTATGGAACAGGCGCTCGCCGACGGCTCTCATCTGCTCATCGAGGCCACCTCCAACCAGGTCAATCATCACGGCGGCTACACCGGCATGACGCCGCAGCACTTTCACCGTCTCGTCGCCGGCATCGCCGCCGCGCGCGGTTTTGACACCTCGCGCCTCATCCTGGGCGGCGATCACCTCGGTCCGAACCCCTGGCAGCATCAGCCAGCCGCCGAGGCCATGCGCGAGGCCGTCCACATGGTGCAGGCCTATGTCCGCGTCGGCTTCCACAAGATCCATCTCGACGCCAGCATGGCCTGCGCCGATGACAGAGCCCCGCTCTCCGATGAGATTATCGCCGCCCGCGCCGCCACGCTCTGCGCCGCGGCCGAAGAAGCCAGCGGCGTCGAAAAGCCCGTCTACGTCATCGGGACGGAAGTCCCGGTTCCCGGCGGCGCCACTGAAAGCCTAGCGCACGTCACGCCCACCAGCCGCGCATCCGCCGCGCAGACTCTTGCCGTGCACCGCCGGGTCTTCGCGCAGCACGGCCTGGAGTCCGTCTGGCCGCGGGTCATCGCTCTGGTCGTGCAGCCCGGCGTCGAGTTCAATCACGACAGCGTCATCGACTACGACCCCACCCGCGCCGCGCATCTCACTGAGCTGCTCCGCGAAGAACCCGGCCTCGTCTACGAAGCCCACTCCACCGATTACCAGCGCCCCGCTTCGTATCGCAATCTCGTCCGCGACGGCTTCGCCATTCTCAAAGTCGGTCCCGCGCTCACCTTCGCGCTGCGCGAGGCTCTGCAGGCGCTCGCCTCCATCGAGTCCGAGCTGATCCCGGCCGAGTCAGCCTCGCACTTGATGGAGGTGCTGGAGCGTGTCATGCTCGAGGAGCCGCGTCACTGGCAGAATCATTACGCCGGCGACGAGAAGACCCTCCGCCTGCTCCGCCGCTACAGCTACAGCGACCGCGTCCGTTATTACTGGACGCATCCGCAGGTCAAGCAGGCGGTCGACACGCTCCTCGCCAACCTGCGCTCCGTCGCCATTCCCGAAACCATGCTCAGCGGTTTTCTGCCGGAGGCCTATCAGGCCGTCCGCGCGGGCCGGCTCGTTCCCGATACGCATGCGTTCATCTTGCACAGCATCCGCCGCGCGCTGCACCCCTACGCAGCCGCCTGTAAGCCTTAGTCAGCGCATGTATGCTGTTCATTGCTCTTGAGGACCGGTAAAGAATCTTTCCCCGCAGCATTATCGCCGGATGTCCCGGTGCAGCGTCTTCACCTGGTAGCCGGCGCGCCGCAGCGCCCGGCTTATCTCCTCCACCATCATCACGCTGCGGTGCTGGCCGCCGGTGCAGCCAAAGGCTACCGTCAAATAGCTCTTGCCCTCCTCCACGTAGTGGGGCAACAGGTAGAGCATCAGCCGCGTGACGCGGCGCAGAAACTCCCGCGTCTGCGGAAACCCGCGCACATACGCGGCCACCTTAGGGTCCAGTCCGGTGCGCTTGCGGAACTCCGGCACAAAATGAGGATTGGGAAGAAAACGCACGTCGAAGACCATGTCCGCGTCCAGCGGCACGCCGTTCTTGAAACCGAAGCTCAGGCACGAGACCAGCAGTTGCTTCGCCTCGTCCTCGCGTCCAAACCGCGCCTGGATGTGCGCCCGCAGCTCGTGCACATTGAAGTTCGAGGTGTCGATCAGCGTATCCGCCACATTGCGGATGGGGTCCAGCAGCTGCCGCTCCTCCACGATCGAGCGTGACACCGTCTCCGACTTGCCCAGCGGATGCGGCCGCCGCGTCTCCGAGTAGCGCCGCACCAGTACCGCGTCCTGTGCATCCAGGTATAGCACCCGTGTGTTCAGCAACTTTCTCACTTTTTTCAGAATTTCGGGCAGCCGGTCCAGCGTGGTTCCCTCGCGCACGTCCACCACGATCGCGGCCCGCTCCACCTCGCTCGATTTGCCCACCAGCCCGGCAAAGTCCGGCAGCAGCTCCAGCGGCAGATTGTCCACCGCATGATAGCCCAGGTCCTCAAACGCCTTGAGCGCCGAAGCTTTGCCCGCGCCGGAGATTCCGGTCACGATCACCAGCTCTTTGCCCGGCCGGCTCGCTGTCTTTTTGGGCTTGGTTGTTGTTTGCGAGGAGGCTGAATGCACCGTCCGCTTCATCGGAGTCATGCGCTCATGCTACACCGGCTGGCCTGCCCTTGTGTCCGGCTCAGGCTCCCGCTGCGGTTGCCCTTCCGTGAACCGCTAACTGCTCGGTTCGCTCCGGATCCAGCGCTTGCGACAGAAAATTTCCCTGGCCGAACTCGCAGCCCAGCCGTGTCAGCTCCTGCCATTGTTCCTGCGTCTCGATTCCCTGCGCCACCACCTGCAAACCCAGTTTGTGCCCCAGGTGAATCAGCGATTCCAACACGATCTGCTCGCGCCCCGTAGAGGTCGCCGCTGCGGTTAGCTTTGGCGCCAGCTTCACCACCTCGACCGGCAACCGCACCAGTTGGTTCAGCGGCGCCAGGCTTGCGCCAAAGTTATCGATAGCCACCCGCACATTGCAATCCACCATCCGCTGCAGAATGGCGACCGCCGCATCCGGATCCTCATTGAGCGTACTCTCGGCGATTTCAAATAGCAGCCGCGCCGAATTCACTCCGCTGGCCGCCAGTCCCCGGCTGATCTGGGTCACCATCTCCGGGTGGTAGAACTGCCGGTGCGTCATGTTGACGCTCACCGTCAGCTCGCTCTGCGGCAGCCGGTCGCTCCATCTCCTCAGCATCCTGCACACCGCATCCAACGTCTCGCAGCCCAGGGTCATGGACAGACCCGTGTCGTCGGCCACTTCCAGAAGATCGCAGATGCTGCCGATCTCCCCGTTCATCCGCCGCCAGCGCAGCAATGACTCAAGGCCTTCCAGTCTGCCGTTGGCAAGCCGGTAGATCGGCTGATACCAGATCTCGAACTGCCGGTTGTTCAGCACCGCGCGCAGCTCCCGCTCGCGTGCCTGCCGGCCGGTGACCCGCGCCTCCAGATGCTTGTCGAAGATCTCGATCCGCCCGCCGCCATCCTGCTTGGCGCGGTACATTGCAAAATCCGCGTCGCGGATCAGCAGCTCCGGAGCCGTGTGGTCCGGCCCGGCCATCGCCACGCCGATGCTGGCGCCGGTCAGCACCGGTTGCCCGAAGATTTCGAAGGGCCGTGTCAGCTCCGCCAGCACGCGCTTGGCCACCGTGTCCAGATCGGGTACGCCCACTACATCATCCACCAGCAGAACAAACTCATCGCCGCCCAACCGCGCGGCCGAGTCCTGCGGCCGCAGCACCAAGCTCAGCCTTCTGGCCACTCCCACCAGCAGCTCGTCGCCGGCCGCGTGCCCCAGCGCGTCGTTGATCTCCTTGAATCGGTCCAGGTCTACAAACAGCACACCGCAGCTCCGCTCCCGCCGCCGCAGCCGCCGGCTCAGCGCCAGCGTAAGCCGGTCCAGGAACAGCGTGCGGTTGGGCAGTTCGGTCAGCACATCGTGCAACGCGTCGTGCTGCAGCTTGGCCTCCGTCTGCCTGCGGTCGCCGATGTCGCGGAAGGTAAATACGTAGCCCGCCTTCGCGCCGTTCACGCGCAGCGGGGCCGCCTGCATCGACACATCCAGCAGTTCCCCATGCCGGTTCACCCGCACCGTCTCGAAGACTGCGCGTCCCTGCTCGTCCACGCTCTTTTCCAGCATCGCCAGCTCGTTCTGGCGTGTCTCCGGCACAATCAGCCTGCGCAGGCTGCCACCGCTGCATTCCTCGGCGGTATAGCCGAACATCCTGGTAAACGCCGGATTGGTGTATAGCAGATGATTGTCGTACTCGATCGCTACCGCCTCGGGAATCGACGACAGCACATCTTCCATCAGTCCCGGACTCGGCGTCCGCTCCCGTCCGCCGGCATGCGCCACAATCACCGCCTCGCGACGCTCGGCGTTCAGGATGCAATATGTGCCTTCCACCGGGATCAGGCTGCCGTTCTGCGCCGGCATGGTCGCATGAAACGGGCTGCCCCGCCGCGTTCCCTTGAGCAGCGTCTGCGGTTCTGCCGTGCCCGGATATAACCCCCACAGCACATCCTCTACCGGCCGCTCCAGCCAGGCCTTCTCCGCCAGGTCCAGCATCTGCCGCGCCTCTGCGTTGGCAAACACGATTCGTCCCGCGCGCTCCAGAAAGACCAGCACCGGCAGAGCATCCAGGATCTCCTGCTGCCGGGCCGAATCCGAGTTTTCCGGTAGACTCGCGTTCATAATGTCCTAGGGAATTGCTGCAATTCCCATCCCTGCCTGTTCTCCCTCCAGCCCACAGCAATCCCACCCGGCGCAGGCATTACTCCCAGCCTATGCCGGAGACCGCTCATCAGCTATCCCCTAAACCGGGTAGCGAATTGCCACCAAAGTCGGCATCAGTGCCGACAACTCGTCTTACTGGTTGAGAACTTCTTGGTGTTGGATGAAAAATGCCGGGAGACGGCTGGTGCGTGGCCCTGCGGCGATGCTTCCGCGGCGGCGCCCTTCGGCGCGCCGCGGACTGAAACAGCATACCTGGCTGCGCACTCACGGCACCTCAGTACCCTGGGTGAGCGCCCGGGATTTTGTCTTCTAAATCTATGACCGCATGTTCCTGTACCATTCCGCGCCCCGTCCTTTCGCCTTTTTTTGGTCCGCCGTGGCGGAGGCAGGAAACTACGAACTCAAAGGATCAAAATCACGCGGTCAGAGACCTACGGAATCTCCACCAGTTCCATCTGCCCATCCCGCCGCCGGTGCAGCACAAACATCTCGCCTGACGGGTTGTGGAAGATCAGCAGGTCGCGGTCGCGGAACTCCGCGTCCTTCACCGCCTCCTCGATCGTCATCGGCCGCAGCGCAAAGGCCTCGCCGTTCTTCAGAATATGCGGTTCCACCACCGTCGAGCGCGCCGGAAACGAGTGCACGGCAATCGCTGTCCGCGCCCTGCTCCGCGCCGCCTTCGTCTCTTCGGCGGTCTCCGGCGCCACGCGCACTTTGGGCCGCGCCACCGGTGGCGCCGTCAGTTCCTTCTCTTCCTTGGGCAGCCGCTTGCCGGCCATCCTCCGGTCCCGGAACCGTCGCGCCTGGTTCTCCGCGTGCGCCATCGCCTGCCGCAGCGCCGCGTCCACCGTATCGGCCTTGCCCGTCGCCGCGATCTTCCGCTGCCGCGCCTGCACGGTCAGCTCCACAATCTGCGTATGTCTCTGGACGCTGAAAGTAATGCTGGCGTGCGCGTTCCTGCCCAGCATACGGCCGATCCGCTCCATCCCGTCCTCGGCCTGCGCGCGCAGTGCTTTGGAAACCTTCACTTGTCTGGCGGTGAACTCCACTTCCATGGTCAGCCTCCGCTCCCGCTGCCCGCGCCAAAGCGGTTTGCGGGATTCTCACTGCTGTTTCCTTCGTTGACTTCAACTACAGTGCTCGTTTTCGCGTCTCCTGTTCCCGGCTGCCGATCCTCCCATCGGCGCTCCTGTCCGGCTTGGAGAAGCACAGTATATGCCAAATCCGCAAAGTGCAGCCTGCCGGAGGAGACGGAAAAGCGCGCCGGCGGGAAGCAGAGCCGCATGCTGACCCATAACAGCAAACGGGCCGGCAATCCGCCCGATCATCCCAGTCCCGCCGCTTGCCGGTCCGCCGGCTCGCTGAACTTCTGTTTGCGCGCCCTCAAATCTCCCAGCGCAGCAGCGTTGTGCCCACCGTAAATCCCGCGCCCACCGCGGCCAGCAGGACCAGGTCTCCCTTCTTCATCTTGCCCTGCTCGATGGCCGTCTCCATGGCCAGCGGAATCGTCCCCGCCGATGTGTTCCCATACTTCTCAATGTTGATAATGACCTGCTCCGGCGCCATCCCCAGCCGGTCCGCCGTGGCCGTAATGATCCGCTTATTAGCCTGGTGCGGGATAAAGCACCCCAGGTCCGCGACGGTTACGCCGCAGCGCTCCAGCAGCGCGGCCGAGGCCTCGGCCATCTTGCGCACCGCAAACTTGTACACCGCCGGGCCATCCTGGTGGATATAGTGCATCTTCTTGTCCACGGTCTCGTGGCTCGCCGGATTCAGACTCCCGCCCGCCGGCAGGCTCAGGGCCGCGCCGCCCGACCCGTCGATCTCATTTTCAAAATCGATGAACCCGATCTCGCCCTCTTCCGCCGGCTCCAGCAGCACCGCGCCGCCGCCGTCGCCAAACAGCACACAGGTTGCGCGGTCCGTGTAGTCGGTCATGCGCGTGTTGGCGTCCGCCCCGCACACCAGCACCTTGCTGTGCGCCCCGCTCTCCACCAGCTTCACGCCCGCCTGCAGCGCGAACAAAAATCCCGAGCAGCCGGCCGAGAGGTCGAACCCCCACGCCTTCCCCGCCCCGATCTTGTTCTGCACCAGGCATGCCGTCGCGGGGAACATCATGTCCGGAGTCACCGTGCCCACGATGATCACCTCCACCTCGCTGGCGCCAATCCCCCGCGCTGCCAGGCATTTGTTCGCCGCCTCCGCGCAAATGTCGCTGATGCCCTGTCCCTTGCCCAGCACGTGCCGCTCGCGCATCCCGGTGCGCTCCATGATCCACTGGTCGCTGGTGTCCACCATCTTTTCCAGATCTTGGTTAGTCAGAATTTGGGGAGGAACCGCGGTCCCGAGCGCCGTAATCTTCGCGCGCCGGCCCACAATGGGGCGTACGATAAGGCTCAATGTATCTCTCCTTGCGGCAGTGTCACGGGCGTCGTCTCCGCGCCCGCCGCTTGTCTTCCATCCTGGGCCCCGATTGGCGCCTTGCTCGCCGCCCGGCAGGCCATTTACCGCCGATGGAACGTGCCCAAGGCGATTTCCGGCGAAAAAAGTACCGGGTTACCTACTGCGCCCGTACTAGCCCGTTACCGTTGCTTCCTTCCGGACCTGGCGGGATTGGCGGGATTACGTCGCGTAGGACCCGGCACTGACTGATTTTACCACTGCGGAACGCCCCGTGAGATTGCTCTACGAGATCGAATCAAGCAAGCGTTGCTCACCCCTGCCACTACGGAATGGACTCGAGCGTCAGCCGAATTCCGTCCTCGTAGGAGGTTCTTCTGATGCCTCCCAGCATCTGACTTAACCTACCGTCGTCCAGCAAAACCGGATCGGTTTGCAGGTAGTGCATCTCCACCATCTCGCGTAACATTGGGCTGAACAATCCGCTCAGGCGCAGCATCGTCTTTCCGGCCACGGACAACCTGGGAGGCCTGCCAGCCGCTGCGAATATCTTCTCCACGACCTCCCGCTGCGTAGTCGTCCCGCTGCCGGCAAAGTTCCATGCATGTCCCCACGCCGTCTCGCTCCTTAGCAGCTGGGCCACAATCGGCCCCACATCGGGGACAAAGACAAATTGATGCGGAGTATCGATAGGGCCAACCATTTGTGCGCGTCCTCCTTTCTTCGCCGCCAGAAACGCGCTCCACAAAAAGCTCTTGTCGACATGCGGCCCGTAAAAATCGGGCAGGATCAGTTCGCACGCCTGCAACTCGCCCGCTGCGTGCGCAGCAAAAAGCAGACCTTCCTGCTCCTTTCGCATCTTGCCTTTGAACGTATGCGGATTGCGCGGATGGTCTTCATTCACCGTGGCGCTCTGCGGTCTGCCGTAGGGATATACGGTTCCAATCAGCAAAATGCGCTTTACGCCCGCAGCTATTGCTCCGTCGATGGTCTTGCGCATCAGAGCAGGATGAAGATCGAACTGCCAGTAGTTGACCCCGATCAGATAGACCGCGGATTCCACGCCCTGAAGAGCTTTGCGAACCGACTCGGGCTCGTCGGGATTCCAGGTCTTGATCTCCGCCAGCGCATCGCGCCCAAAGCTCTTCTCCAACGGCGCAGTTGATCGGCCAATCGCGCGGTATGGGCTGCCTTCCTTTCTGAGCTTATCCGCGACGCTTTTTCCCACGGCGCCAGCTGCCCCCAGAAGTGCAACTTTGCTCATGTGTATACCTCCCTATGGAATGATGACTGACCCCCCTTGCTGGCGCGCGACTGCTGCCTGTTTAGTATAAGGACCGTGCCCTGCAAAAAACCGGATGGCTCCCGCGCTCCTAGTCTCGGGACGAATTCAATTTACACTTCCCGGTACAATAGAAATGTGAGCAAACCATCCCCACCCACGGCCCCTTCCGTGGGCTTTGTGTCCCTGGGCTGCCCGAAAAACCTCGTGGATTCTGAGGTCATGATGGGCCTGCTCGACCGCGCCGGCGCGCGCCTGACCGCGCGGCCCGAAGAGGCCGAGATCCTCGTCGTCAACACCTGCAGCTTCATTGACACCGCCAAGCAGGAGTCCGTCGACACCATCCTGGAGATGGCGCGCTTCAAAACTCAAGGAACGGCCCGCAAGCTGATTGTCGCCGGCTGCCTGGTCGAGCGCTATCGCGACGAAATCCGCAAAAACATCCCCGAAGTGGACGCCGTAGTCGGCACGGGCGAGCTCGAAACCATCCTGGAAGCAGCCGGCTTCGCGCCGACCGCTGCCGCGCCCGTCTCGCCATTCAACATCCTCAGCGGCGCAGCGCAGACCCGCTCCGGTCAGGAATCGCAGTCCGGAACCCATAAATTGCGCGAGCACAGCGCCACAAGCAGGCCCGAGGGCGACCACCGCGAGCGTCAGGGCCGCTTCCGCCGCGACGATTGGCAGGGCGCGGCGCATCTGCTGCCTACCTACCTCTACGACGAAACCACCCCGCGTCTTCTCGCCACGCCAAACTCTTCGGCCTACATCAAGATCGCCGAAGGCTGCGACCATCCCTGCAGCTTCTGCGTGATTCCCAACCTGCGTGGCAAGTTCCGCTCGCGGCGCTTTGAGTCGGTCGTTGCCGAAGCTCGCCAGCTTGTCTCCCGCGGCATCCGTGAGATCACGCTGATCGGCCAGGACACCACCTGTTACGGCGAAGATCTCGGCCTGAAAGACGGCCTGGCGACCCTCCTCGACGAACTGGCCCGCATCGAGGGCCTGCGCTGGCTCCGCTTCCTCTACGCCTACCCCAACCGCATCACCGGCCGCCTCCTCGACACCATCGCCCGCCACGACAACATCTGCAAATACCTCGACGTTCCCTTGCAGCACGCCTCCCCCGATGTGCTCAAACGCATGAAGCGTGGCGCTGGCGCGGAGATCTTTCTCAAGACGCTGGAAAAAGTCCGCACCGCCGTGCCCGGCATCGCTCTGCGCACCTCGTTTATCGTCGGTTTCCCCGGCGAGTCGCCCGCGGATTTTGACGTTCTGGAGGAATTCATTCGCCAGGCGGAGTTCGACTGGCTCGGCGTCTTCACCTACTCCGACGAAGAAGGCTCCGGCGCGCACGCGCTCGACGCCAAGATCCGCAAACGCACCATCGAGGCCCGCAAGCGCCGCCTCATGAAGCTGCAGCAGTCCATCTCCCTGCGCCGCAAGCAGAAGTGGCTCGGCCGCGAGCTGGTAGTCCTGGCCGAGGGCGAGAACGGCGAGACGCCGCTGCTCTGGGAGGCCCGCACTGAATTTCACGCCCCCGAAATCGACGGCAAGGTGTACATCAACGACTTTGGCCCGCTGGAGACGCTCGAGCCAGGCCGCTTCTACTGCGCCGAGATCACCGAAGCTCACGACTACGACGTAATCGCGCGCGTCCTGGCCCCGGCTGATTAGCCCGTCCATAATCTGCCGGAAAATCAGCGGGGATTGAGCCTCTGAGCGAGGGTTCCTGTTCAAACTGACTCACGACCCGCTCTTGCGCTCGTTCGTACCATCCGTCCTGCTTCTGCTACACTGATCCAGGCGCATCAGGGGACGAACGCGACAGGCCGCGTCCCCTCGATTCGCTCCTGCAACCCATGTTCGGGGAGTGGCTCAGCCTGGTAGAGCACCTGGTTCGGGACCAGGGGGTCGGAGGTTCAAATCCTCTCTCCCCGACCAATGTTTTCAATAACCTACGGGCACTTCCGGGATCGCCAAAAATCCCGATGTAGACGATTTTGTAGCCGGTCGATTCCTTTTGAAACAACAAGTGGATTTACGACCGTGTTGCCTGATGTATTTCCGTGCAGGGAATCAAATCAAAAACCAATCTAATCCTCACATAATCCTTTGATGATGGTTCTCCGAGGCCGCTCTTGGGATTGCTCTGATGATGCCGGAGCTCGCGACGGGAATTGCGGAAAGGGTTAGAGTGTCTCGTTTCTCGCGCTTTACGCAAGTTGTTCTTCTTCCTATAGTTAAGGCAACGCTAAGGGCAAGCTGCTACTTTTTCAGGCGAGTTCGGTAAAGCCGTTCGCCCGTAGCAAGCCTCGCGTCCGGCGGAAAATCAAATGGCCATCAAGAAATCTGAACTTTACAGCTCGCTTTGGCAAAGTTGCGACGAGCTGCGCGGCAGCATGGATGCCTCGCAGTACAAGGACTATGTCCTGATCCTACTTTTCGTGAAATACGTGTCCGACAAATATGCGGGCCAGAAAGACGCGATGGTCGAGATTCCCAAGGGTGGGGGTTTCGCTGACATGGTCGCGCTCAAGGGTGACAAAGAGATCGGCGACAAGATCAACAAGATCATTGCCAAGCTCGCCGAGGCGAACGGCTTGAAGGGTGTCATCGATCAGACCGATTTCAACGATCCGGCGAAATTGGGCAGCGGCAAGGAAATGGTGGACCGGCTCTCAAACCTGGTCGGAATCTTTGACAAGCCTGAGCTGAATTTTCGTGGCAATCACGCCGAAGGCGATGACCTCCTAGGTGACGCCTACGAATACCTGATGCGCCATTTCGCAACGGAGTCGGGCAAGAGTAAGGGGCAGTTCTACACCCCGGCGGAAGTTTCGCGCATCATGGCGAAGGTTATTGGGATTTCCGGTGCAAAAAGCGGCACGCAGACAATCTACGATCCCACGTGCGGTTGCGGGTCGTTGCTACTCAAGGGACATGACGAAGCCAAAAGCGCGACCTGAAAAGATCTTGCGATCTACGGACAGGAGAACGATCTTGCGACTTGGGCGCTCGCCAAAATGAACATGTTCTTGCACGACTGCCCGTCTGCGGAAATCTGGAAGGGAAACACCCTTTCGAGTCCGCACTTTACCGAAAAAGGCGGACCCAAGACTTTCGACTTCGCCGTCGCGAATCCGCCGTTTTCCAGCAAGGCGTGGAGCAACGGCGTCAATACCGAGCATGATCCTTTTGGCCGCTTTGCTTTTGGTGTTCCACCGCCTAAGAATGGCGACTATGCATTTCTCTTGCATGTTCTCACCTCGCTCAAGAGTACGGGCAAGGACGCGATCATTATGCCGCACGGCGTCCTATTCCGTGGCAATGTTGAAGCTGACATCAGAAGGGAAATCATTCGCAGGGGCTACATTAAGGGAATCATCGGTCTTCCACCGAACTTGTTTTATGGAACTGGTATCCCGGCTTGCATCGTTGTACTCGACAAGGAAAATGCCGCTGCACGCAAAGGTATTTTTGTGATTGATGCGAGCAAGGGCTACCTGAAGGACGGCAATAAGAACCGTTTGCGCGAGCAGGACATTCACAAGATCGTCGATGCCTTTAACAAGCAGAGTGAAATTCCACGGTTCTCGCGCCTGGTTCCACTTGCCGAGATCGGTGATCCTAAGAACGACTTCAACCTGAACCTGCCAGGCTACGTTGACAGTACTGAACCGGAGGACCTCCAGGACATTGACGCTCATCTCCGAGGAGGCATTCCGGATAGCGATATTTCGGATCTTGATCGCTACTGGCAGGTCTTCCCAAACTTAAGGTTGACGCTCTTTGCTCCATTCAACCGGGCGGGATATTCCGTGCTCAAAGTGGCACAAGCGGACATTAAGAAGACCATCTTTGGGCACCCCGAGTTCGAAGACTTCCAACGATCGGTGACAAAGTTGTTTGAGAAGTGGAAAGCAACTCAAGCGCCGATCTTGAAAGAGATTGCGGTTGGAGACAGGCCGAAACTGCTAATTAGTGCGCTCGCCGAGGATCTCCTGACGACCTTCCAGAAAGCTGCGCTCATTGATCCTTATGATGTGTACCAACAGCTGATGGACTACTGGGCAGAAACGATGCAGGACGACGTTTATTTGATCTCAGCAGACGGCTGGCTCGGGGGTGCTCGGGTGCGGGAAATCTTCCAGACCAAAGACAAGAACGGGAAGCTGGTCTGGGCAGAAACCCATGATTACAAAAGAGGAAAGCGAAGGTTTAAGGCTGACCTCATACCGTCGCCGTTGCTGATCGCCCGCTATTTTGCTGCGGAGCAAGCAGCCATTGGCCAAGCTCGAGGCGGAACTTGGTGCTCTGGGACAGCAACTCGACGAACTAAAGGAAGAACAGGGTGGTGAGGGCGGCTTGCTGGAGGACGTGATTGAAGGAGATGGTGACAAGTGGTGTGCTGAAGCGCTTTGAGAACACTGGATTTACAGGGATGTCCAGCAGACCGAGCGCCTGGGTTTGCACCAGGGGCTTACCAAACCCAGCCCTGTCTTCCGCCAATCTCCTGGATCGCTTCCGAATTGCGGAGAACTCGGGAACTTATCCATTCATGGACGCTAGCGCGTTTGATCGGCATAGGGGCGGCAGTCACCTGCCGACACCTGCCACACCACCGCGCGTACGGGTCCATACACGGCGGTTCGAGAATTTGCGCTAGTAGTCCTCGAACAGTGAAGGAAGTCCGAGAGACCGGATGACATTTTGCTCGTTCACTTTGATAGCCTGCAATTCATCCGGTTGCCTTCAAATGAGCGCTTCAGGCAGATGCGTCGCAATTTCCCATTACCAGTGCGACAATGGCCGCGTGAGATTCCGCCGCAACGGGCTTGGCCGCACTTGTTTCCACGCTGTCCGACATTCGCTTCGAATCCATAACTTAGATGCCTCTACACAGTCGCTGTAGGCATCGTCCTACAATTCCGGACACTGTATTCCCACAGCTCTTACTGCATTTATCCGATAGCTGAACTATGACTAAAGTCCGATGAGCGCTGGTGAGACATGAAACTGGCGGTGGGTTCCCTTTGCAGGTTGCTGTCGGGCCTCTCAACTCGAAGAGGTCCGAACCCGCTCATGAGTTGTCAGGAACCGCTTTTGGCTCCGTGGAGAACACGTGTATGCAAGATCAGGATGTGATTCGCGAATTCCTAGTCGAGAGTCATGAGAATCTCTCGCGCCTGGATCAGGAAATCGTTGAGCTGGAGAAGCACCCGCAAGACGCTGCATTGCTGGCCAGTATCTTCCGCACCATTCACACCATCAAGGGCACCTGCGGTTTCTTCGCGTTTTCGACGCTGGAGCGGATCACCCATCAAGCCGAAAGCCTTCTCAGCCAATTGCGCGATGGCAAACGGGAACTCACGCCATCCCTGATAACGCTCATCCTGGAAACCGTCGATGCTACCCGCAAGGTTCTGGCCTCCATCGAAGCGAGCGGAGAAGAAGGTCCGGAGCGATTTGACGGCCTGACCGAGCGGTTACGCCAGGCAGCGGAGTCGCCGGCAAACATCAAGAGCCAGCCCGACCCCGGTTTGGCGCCTGTTGCAGTGAGGGAATCTCAGGACAAGAACGGCTCCTCCGATACTCCCGAGGGTCCGAAATCCGAGGAGAATGGCACGAAATCTTCCGCTGTGGCCGATGCCAATATCCGGGTGGGCGTTGGGCTTCTAGATAAGCTCATGGACCTGGTCGGAGAGCTGGTGCTTACCCGCAACCAGATCTTGCAATTCAACACCGAGCGAGAAGATGCCGCTCTGAACGCCACTTCACAGCGCCTAAACCTGATCACCACCGAGTTGCAAGAAGGCGTCATGAAGACGCGCATGCAACCCATCGGTATGGTCTGGAACACACTGCCGCGCGTTGTACGCGACATGGCTATGGCCCTTGGGAAGCAGATCCGGTTGGAAATGGACGGCGCCGATACAGAGCTCGACCGGACCATCATCGAGGCGATCAAAGATCCGCTCGTGCACCTGGTTCGCAATTCGTGCGATCACGGCATCGAACCGCCGGAAGCGAGGACGCGCGCCGGCAAGTCGCCAGAGGGCAGACTTACTCTTCGCGCCTATCACGAAGGCGGGCAAGTCAACATTGAGATCGGCGATGACGGGGCAGGGATTGACGTCGCGCGTGTCAAACAGAAGGCAGTGGAAAAGGGACTTCTACGGCCCGAACAATTGGAAAAGCTCACCGATCGCGAAGTGCTCAACCTCATCTTCCAGCCCGGATTCTCGACGGCGCAAGCCGTGACCAACGTTTCAGGACGCGGCGTCGGCATGGATGTGGTGAAGTCCAATATTGAGAAGATCGGCGGCGTCGTTGATATTTTCAGCCGGCCCGGTGAGGGCACGACGGTCAAGCTCAAGATCCCTCTCACTCTTGCCATTATTCCCGGTTTAGTTATTACCAGCGGAGGGGAACGGTTTGTTATCCCCCAGGTAAGTCTGCTGGAGTTGGTTCGTCTGGAGGGCGATTCCTCGGAAAAGCACATCGAGCATGTGCATGGAACGCCGGTCTATCGTCGGCGCGGGAGCCTGTTGCCGGTTGCCTATCTCAATGAGGTGCTGGGACTCGAATCGGGCGAGCGGGCCGAAACGGTGAGCATGGTGGTATTGCAGGCGGAAGACCGTCAGTTTGGCCTAGTCGTAGACGGTATCAACGACACCCAAGAGATCGTGGTCAAGCCCTTGGGCAAGCAGTTGAAGGGGCTTACGGTGTACGCCGGGGCGACGATCATGGGCGATGGCCGCGTGGCTCTAATCCTCGACGTGCTGGGCATCGGCCAGAGTGCCGGGGTGCTCACCGAATCGCGTGAGCAAAGCCGTGCGGCGGCGGAACAGAAGTCGCAAGCGGGGATCAATCAGCAGCGGCTGCTTCTGTTCCGGGCCGGATCCTTCGATCGCCTGGCCGTTCCGCTCTCTCTGGTTGCCAGGCTGGAGGAGTTTCCGCAAAACTCCATCGAGCATGCGGGCGGATGCCCGGTGGTGCAATACCGGAACCGCATTCTTCCCCTTGTATCTCTGCGCGCCGTGCTGGAGCCTGGCGCTCCTGGCCAGAACCAGGCTTCCGATCCGGTGCAGGTTGTGGTATTCAACGACGGCGATCGCAGTGTGGGTGTCGAGGTCGACCAGATACTCGATGTCGCCGAAGAGGCGGTGACGGTTCAACAGAAGTCGGGCCGCAAAGGGCTGCTGGGCTCGGGTGTGGTGGGTAAACGGGTGACGGACTTCCTGGATCTCAACCAAGTCATTCACGCGGCCGCGGAGGCCTGGTTCCAGGGTGCGGGCGGACCTCCAAGCGGCAAGAACATCCTCGTCGCCGAAGCTTCGGCGTTGTCGCGAGGTCTGATCCGGTGCAGCCTGGACATGGCGGGCTACCGGGTTCAGGAGGCCGCGAATCTGGACGAGGCGATTCACGGGCTGGAGCAGCAAGCGGCAGACGTAGTCCTGGCGGCGCTGGACCTTCCGCCCAATGGCGGCGCCGCTCTGCTCGCGGCCATGCACGGACGGCCGGAGTGGGAACAGATACCCGTCCTGGCGCTGGCCGATTCGGCCGGGGAAGCCCAGTCATCAGCCGCCCGGAAGGAGGGTTTCCACGACTGCCGGACGAAGTTCGACCGGGAGGCCTTGCTGGAGTCGGTGGCGCGCCTGGCCGCGGCGCCGGCTTCCGCCGCGATGGAGCCGGTGTGCGCTGGAGAGGAGAGATAAGCAATGCCGACCGATACCGCAATCTTGAAACCGGAAGCTGAACGAAGCAGTGGGCAGTTCGCAACATTTTTCGTGGCCGACCTGTTTTTTGGCGTGGATGTTCACAGTGTTCAGGAGGTCTTGCGCTTCCAGCAAATGACTCGCGTACCGAAAGCCCCGGAGGTGATCGAGGGACTGATCAACCTGCGCGGACAGATCGTCACCGCAATCGATATGCGGCGGCGGCTGAAATTGCCATCACGCGCCGGGGACCAGACACCGACCAACATGGTGGTTCGCAGCGACGACGGCGCGGTGAGTTTGCTGGTGGACGAGATCGGGGACGTGCTGGATGTGGATGCCGCCACCTACGAGCGGACGCCGGAGAACCTCGATCCCGCCGCGCGGGATCTTATCCGCGGCATTTACAAGCTGAAGGACCGGCTGCTGCTGGTTCTGGATACGGAGCGAACGGTGGATCTCGGCGCGGGGAGTGTTGCGTAGCGCCCGGCTCTGCGCCAAGCCGGGATCAGGGAGACACGGTCTATGCGGAAACGGAAAGCGAGAATGTCAATGCTGGAATCGAAAGTGTGGCTGTCAGGTCTGGTTGCCCTGGCCATTGCAACCGTACCTCTCTATGCGCAAAACAACCGTGCCGGAAGAAGCGAGAATGCACTGAGCGCAATCGGCGCGGACGGCGGGACCTACGCGGCAATCCCGGATCCAACTTCCGTTCCGGTCCCAAAGCCAGCCGCAGCCATAAGCGCTGTGAATCTCCCGGCATTGCTCGATGCGCTTTTGAAGAAAGGCGTGCTTACGCCTTCCGAGGTCAATTCCCTGCACATCGCAGCCCCCGACTCCGAACTGCAACTCCTGGTTGAAGTCCTCACTCGCAAAGGCGTATTAAATGCGGCGGACTTGTCCGCAGCCGCGCGCCCGGCTGCCAGCCCCGTGCCCGCGCCTAAGCCGCAGGCCGCCCCCGTGCCGCAACCCGAACTCGCGGAATTGAAACCCGCGGCCGTTTCCGTGGTTCCGGCTGTTGTGCCCGTACGCGTGCTGTCCTTCGACCCTCCCGAATCCGGCGGTTTAGCCGGTCTCAAAGTTGGCCCGGTGACGTTCACACCCTACGGCTTCATCAAAGCCACCGGAGAGCAAGACAGCAGTTCGCCCAACGGCGACGACTTTCCTATTCCCGCCGGTCTCATGTTACTGCCCGGCAGTAACACAGGCCCGAATGCCGACCCCGAGTTCCACATGAAAGCGCGTCAGAGTCGCATGGGGATCAATCTCGAGTGGCCCAGCATTTCTAAGAAGATGGTCCTCACTGGCCGGCTCGAAGCGGACTTCGAAGGCAACTTCAATGAATCGGATAACGCCGACGTCACTTCGATTCGCAACCCCAACTTGCGTTTGCGTCTGGCCTACGCGCGCGTGGATTACCGCGCTAACGACAGGACCAGCCTGTTCTTTGTGGGTGGGCAGGACTGGACATTGTTCGGTTCGAAGGCGCTGCCCAACCTGCTCGACACCACTTGGAATGCTGCCGACTACGGCGCTATCTACAACCGCTCGCCGCAGTTTCGTTTTGGCGTCGTGCAGAAGCTGGGCAACTCTGCGCGCAGCTTCAAGATCTCACCTGAGTTTGCGATCATGATGCCCAGTTCGGGCCAGGTGGAAAGGCTCACCTTCTGCACCCTGGCGGCTGTCGATTGTGCTCCCGGGGTTTCACCGTCCGCCGGCTTCATGAGCCAGGTCGGCGAGGCCGAGCGTCAGGGCGCCGACTCCAACCGTCCTGAACTGAACGCCGGATTGACATTGCAATTCCGGCTCGACAAGGCCTATGGAGTCGCTCCCGCGCAAATCTTCTGGACCGGAATGTACGGGCGCCGCTCGTCCATTGTTCCCAATACCGAAGAGGATCTTATCGGTGACGAATACCCGACCGCTTTGGTCGCGGGCACTGCGTTGGCCAAGGGCTTTACCGCCAGTAGCAACATGTACGGCAATCAGGTCGCCGCGCAATTGCCTACCCGTTGGTTTACTTTCGTTCTGAGCGGGTATCGGGGATCCGATATGCGCGAGGTGCTGGGCGGGCAGCTTACAACCAACTACACGGACACGACTCACCTGTTCCCGATTCCTCTTGTGAATGCAAATGGTGGCGCTCCTGCACCCTTCTTCCTGGGTACGGGTTTGGATAACGTGGCGGGTACGCTCTCCGGCTTCGAAGCGCTGGGTTGCAATGTCAATCCGGGCACGGGAACCTGCCCTTCCGGCGATGTTGTCGTTGCACCGGAGCACGGTGTGCGCGCCTATGGTGGATTCGTTGAGATCGGACTGCCGCTTTCACGCTGGTTCAACGCCAATCCAAAAGGCTTCAACGCGGGGTGGCAGCTTTATTTTCATGCCGGCAAAGACCAACTTATGCACAGGGATGCCGCCATGCAGCTTGGCCTGCTCGACGGAGCCGGCCCCAACCAGTTGGGTCAGGGGTTGGGCGTCCCGATGATTGGCAGCGAATTCGTGGGGATGACTCTGTACTACAAGATCAACCAGTGGTGCACGTTTGGGCTTGAGCCGACCCATTACGGCTCCCGCGCCATCCCCGAGCTGGGCAACTTCTGGATCATTGCGGCAACACCGTCCCGCATCTGGCAGGACCAGCGAGTTGAATTTGGACCGGTCTTTACGTTCTAGCGCAGTGATTAGCTGGGTCGCAGAGAAAGAAGAAAAGGAAGAAGAGGAGGAGTTACATGGCTGATGAATCGAGATCCGTCTTTGCAAATCCAGCACCTCTGGGTTTGATTGGCTTCGGATTTACTACCGTCATGCTGAGTCTGATCAACGCCGGCATATTGCCCAAAGGAGGTGAGCCCGTGATCCTGCCACTGGCGTTCGCCTTTGGCGGCTTAATTCAGATGATTGCCGGAGTAATGGACTTCCGCTGCGGCAACACTTTCGGCACTGTGGCGTTTCTCAGCTACGGGGCCTTCTGGTGGTGGTTTGCATTTCTGGTCCTGCTTGGCGGGCACGGAGTGCTGGATCTGACCCTGGCGGGCAGCACCATCGCCGTCGCAATGATCGGATGGGGTGTTTTCACGCTAGGTATGTGGATTGCCACCTTTCGCCTGACCAAGGCACAGTGGTGCGTGTTTCTTACCTTGTGGATCACCTTTTTCCTGCTTGGCTTTGGCGACTTATTGGGCGCGCATCGCCTGACCCAGGCTGGAGGATGGGTCGGCCTTGTCTGTGGGCTGCTGGCCATGTATACCAGCTTTGCCCTGGTGGCAAATTCCACCTTTGGCAAAACGGTACTGCCGCTCGGCACACGGTAAGCGATTTCTAACGTCCGTCTTCAACGGTCGATACGCAGGGAAGGCGGCCGGGCATCGTCGGTGCTGGATTGTGCGCCAGCGCCCGTCAATTAACGATTCAACCTGTTTGAGAAACAGTGGCGGCATAGCTGTCACACGAAGGCAGGAGCAAGGCAACCATCAAGCGCCGGCGCTGGCGCGGCAACCAAACAGAAATGCAAAGGAGCAACGACAATGGCAAGACAAAGCAGTAACGGCTCTGGGGTTCGTCCCGGCCGAGAAACATCCACCGGTGCCGCCGTATTGGACCGCAAAGAAGCTACCCTCGACTGTCTGGGGGTCGAAAAGGCAGATCTGTTTGAACTCGTTCCGCAGCCCGTGGTAGTCATGGATCGGGACCACACGATCCTGCAGCTGAACCGTGCTGCGGCACAAGCAGCAGGGAAGTCCATCGAAGCGTGCGTGGGCGCGAAGTTCTGGGATCTGTTCGACAATCCGGACTGCCGAGCGGGTACCTGCGCCGCCTCACAGGCGGTGAACACCGGCAAGACCTGCACAGGAGAAGCGCTACCCGTCGTGCAGGGGAAAAAGACCGCCGTGCGGGTCACGGCAGCCCCGGTCTTCGACGACCGGCGCCAGGTGGTCGGGGTCGTGGAATTGATCTATCCGGTCGATGCGGAAATGAAGGCTTCGGCTGAGATCCTCCGCTTGGCCAAGTCCGCCAAGGATGGAAAGCTCGCCGAACGAGCCATCCTCGAAGGTTTCGACGGGCGATATCACCAACTGCTCGACGGCGTCAACGGCATTCTCGATGCGGTGACCGGCCCGTTGAACGTGGCCGCCGAGTACGTAGACCGGATCTCCAAGGGCGACATCCCGCCCAAGATCACCGACATCTATTACGGAGACTTCAACGCCCTCAAGGTCAACTTGAACGCGTGCATTGAGGGCCTTGGTGGCCTCACGGAGGTGGACGCCGTATTGCAGAGGATGGCGATTAACGACTATAGCCGGCAGGTCGAGGGGAAGTACGAGGGCGTCTTCGCTAGCGTTGGCCAAGCCGTGAATACCGTGCGGACCAGGATCATGCATGTGATCCGCACGGTTAAGAACGTCTCGCAAGGGGAACTTGGTGAGCTGGCGGAATACAAGAAGATTGGACGCAGGTCTGAAGCCGACGAGTTGGTCCCATCCTTAATTGAATTGATGGAAAACCTCAAAGCTCTGACAGACGATTTCGAGACCTTGGCGAACGAGGCAGTGGAGGGCAGACTGGCCACGCGCGCCGACGCCGGCAAGCTCCAGGGCGAATACCGCAGGATAGTCGAGGGCGTCAACGAGATGCTCGACGCCATCCTGCTGCCCATCGGCGAAGGCAACCGCGTGCTCACGCTGATCCGCGGCGGCAACCTGCGCGAGAAAATGGACATTGCCTGCAAGGGCGACCACGCCAAGATGAAGGATGCCGTCAACGGCCTGCATGCCTGGCTCACCGATTTGATCGCTTACGTTACCAAGGTGGCCAACGGCGATATGTCGGCGGCCATGAACAAAGCCTCCGACCAGGACCAGATTCATGAGTGGCTGGTCCTGCTCAAAACCAACATCAGTAAGCTGATTGGCGACACCGATGAGCTGGTGAAGGCCGCAGCCGAAGGCAAGCTGGGCACGCGCGCCGACGCCGCCAAGCACAAGGGCGATTACCGCAAGATTGTCGAAGGCATCAACAAGACCCTGGAGATGGTTGTCGAGCCGTTGAAAGTCACCGCGCAGAACGCTTCGACACTGGCGTCCTCGTCGGAGGAACTGACGGCTGTCAGCCAGCAGATGGCGGGCAATGCGGAGGAGACTGCCACGCAGGCCAACGTAGTTTCGGCGGCCAGCGAGCAGGTCTTCGAGGAATGTCGCCTCGGTGGCTTCGGCTTCCGAAGAGATGCAGGCTTCGATCCGGGAGATCTCAAAGAACGCGAACGAATCGGCGCGGGTGGCCAAAAATGCGGTCAACGTGGCGCATTCCACGAACGACACGGTAAGAAAGCTGGGCGAGTCGAGCCAGGAGATCGGCAATGTGATCAAGGTGATTACCTCGATCGCTCAACAAACCAATCTGCTGGCGCTCAATGCCACCATTGAGGCCGCGCGCGCCGGCGAAGCGGGCAAAGGCTTCGCGGTGGTGGCGAACGAGGTGAAGGAACTTGCCAAGCAGACCGCCAAGGCCACAGAAGAGATTAGTCAGAAGATCGAGGCGATCCAGGGCGACACCAAGGGTGCGGTGACGGCGATCGAGGAGATTGGCACGATTATCAACCAGATCAACGACATTTCGAACAGCATCGCGTCGGCGGTTGAGGAACAGACGGCGACGACCAACGAGATCGGTCACAACGTGACCGAAGCGGCCAAGGGGGTGGGCGACATCGCCAAGAATATAGGCGGCGTGGCCTTGGCGGCGAAGAACACCACCCAGGGTGCCAACGATACGCAGAAGGCGTCGCAAGAGTTGAGCCGAATGGCGGCCCAGCTCCAGAAAGTCGTCTCGAAGTTCACATTCTGATCAAGTCGGCAGTTAGAAACCCGGAGTGGCGGATAGCTTGCGTTCGCCACTCCGGGTCTAATCGCTCAACCAACGATGACGAGTGACGACATGGCTAAAGCACTGGTAGTGGACGATTCGAGGGTCATTCGGAAGATGCTCACCAAGATCATGATGGACCTCGGGTTCGATGTCCGCGAAGCCGCCGACGGACGAGAAGCCCTGGAGGTTATCCGCGCCGAGAAGACTGCACCGGCGCTGATTCTGGCGGATTGGGACATGCCCAAGATGAACGGGCTGGATCTGCTCAAGCAGTTGCGCCAGACTCCGGAATTCTCTTCGCTGGTGATCGTCATGGTCACCGCCGAGACCGAAATAGACAGGATAGCTGAGGCTCTGGAGGCGGGCGCCAACGAATACGTGATGAAGCCTTTCACCGAAGAAATCATCCGGGAAAAGCTCGAACTTGTGGGAATCCATCCTTAAGGAGCCCGACATGACGGCGGTGAACAGGCGATGGCTCCAACCAGGAGAGCGGATTCGTGTGCTGGTCGTGGACGACTCGGTGGTTATCCGCCGCTTGATCACTCATGCCCTCGAGCAGGACCCGGAGCTCGAGGTGGTGGGGGTGGCTGCGAACGGCTCGATCGCCTTGCAGCGGATAACTCAGTTCAATCCCGACGTTCTCACATTGGATATCGAGATGCCGGAGATGGACGGCCTGGAAACGCTGCGGCGCATTCGGCGCGACTATCCACAATTGCGGGTCATCATGTTCAGCACACTCACTGAGCGGGGCGCGGCAGTGACCCTGGAAGCATTGACTCTCGGGGCCGATGACTATGTGACCAAGGCTTCGAACGGAGGGTCGCTTGATCGTTCGATGACGCGCCTGCAAGAAGAACTGGTCCCGAAGATTAAACAGTTCTTCTGCCTGCCGGGGCGGAGCCGCACTGCGGCCCGGCCGCAACCGGCACAGCTTCCCGCGGCGCCGCCACTCTGGCGAGGCACGCCAGCCCTGCAGAGTACGAAGCTGTGGCCCAAAGTCGTGGTTATCGGAGTTTCTACCGGAGGGCCGACCGCTCTGAACATCACCCTGCCGCAGTTACCGTCCGGCTTTCCTTTGCCGGTCCTGGTTGTGCAGCACATGCCGCCCCTTTTCACGCGGTTACTCGCCGAACGTCTTCACTCGTCCTGTCGGCTGCCTGTCGAAGAGGCAAGCCAGGGCGACCGCGTGAATTCCGGCAAGATATTGATTGCCCCCGGAGATTTTCACATGAAAGTAGCCGCCAGCGGTGGCGAAGTGCATGTGCGTTTGGATCAGTCGCCACCGCAAAACTCCTGTCGTCCCGCTGTCGATGCGCTTTTTTCCTCGATCGGAGAGGTGTATGGCGGCGCGGTCATCGCCGTCATTTTGACCGGCATGGGACAGGATGGGCTGCGGGGGGTGGAGATCCTCAAGGCACAAGGGGCGTGCATTCTCGCGCAGGATGAAGCTTCGAGTGTCGTATGGGGGATGCCCGGCGCCGTGGTGAATGCCGGCTTTGCCGACCGTGTGCTGCCGCTCGACCAGGTCGTGCCGGAGATATTGCGCAGGACGGACCGAACTTAAGGGGAAATGCATGGATAGCCAAACGTCAGTCGCGGCAATCCAATCGGATAACTACCGGTTTCTTCAGCAGCATGTCTATTCCCAGGTTGGCATTGTGCTCGAAGACGACAAGCACTACCTGTTCGAAGCTCGCCTCGCGCCGATCGTCAGGGGACTTGGTCTAGCCTCAATTGACGACTTGTGCGCACTCCTCCAGACAGCTCGCCACCCCAACATTGGCCGCCAGGTCGTGGAGGCCATGACCACCAATGAAACTTACTTTTTCCGGGATCCCGCTCAGTATGACGCCATTCGAACTGTTCTGCTCCCCAAGCTCAGGGAAGAACGATGGGGCAGCAAGAGATTGCGATTCTGGTCCGCTGCTGCCTCTACCGGGCAGGAGGCTTACAGCCTGGCCATGCTTCTCATCGAGGCCGGGTTGATCGACTGGAACGTTCAGATCCTGGGGACTGACTTTTCCTCGCAGGTTCTGGAACGCGCGCGTGCCGGCAACTACCAGCAGATCGAGGTGAACAGGGGCTTGCCGGCGTTTCTCCTGGTGAAGCATTTCCGCAACTCTGGCGCGGACTGGCAGTTGAGCGATACGGTGCGCCGGATGGTGACTTTTGAAACGATTGACCTGCGCGACAGTATGCGCAGCAACCTTGGACCGTTCGACTTGGTGTTCTGCCGCAATGTGATGATCTATTTTGATGCCGAAACCAAGCTGAACATCATGAAAGAACTCCACGCCACCCTGTTTCGGGGCGGATGGCTGCTGCTGGGAGGGACAGAAACCGCATTCGGTGTCGAGGAATGGTTTGAGAGACAGACTGTGGGAAATGTGACGGTTTACGTGGCCCGCTGAAAGGACGCTCATGCCGACCGAATGGAGCATTGATGCGCAGCGCAGCGAGCTCTTAGCATCGACGAGGTTGCTTGTCAGTTATTGGACCAGACGTTGGTGGGATTGCATCTGTAAGACAGTGGGTAAACAGTGGCAAAGTTCGCTTTCCCACTAGTGTAGTCCGCCACACAGATGGTCATTTATGCAGTGCGGCGCGAGCACGGGTGACCTTTTCGAGGATGTCTGAGGCTTTCGCGGTCCAGATGAAGGGCTTTGGGTTCTGGTTGTGGTGGTCGATGCGGTCGCCGATGGCGGTGATGAGTTGTTCCAGGTCCTGGAAGACGCCACGCCGGATCTGGTTGGCGGTCAGATCGCGGAAGAAACGTTCGATCATGTTGAGCCAGGAAGCCGACGTCGGCGTGAAGCGGACGTGGAATCGCTTGTGGTTGTCGAGCCAGCGCTGGACACGAGGATGCTTGTGGGTCGCGTAGTTGTCGCAGATCAGGTAAATCTCCTTGTCCGCGGGGACGGTCTGATCGATCATGCGCAGAAACCGGAGCCATTCCTGATGACGATGGCGCTGTTGGCAGAGGCCATACACTTCCCCGGTAGCGGTGTCGAGGGCAGCGAACAAGGTGGTTGTGCCGTTGCGCTTGTAATCGTGCGTCATGGTCTGGCCGCGGCCCTTCTTCATCGGCAGCCCCGGCTGAGTGCGGTCCAGCGCCTGAATCTGGCTCTTCTCATCGACGGAAAGCACCAGCGCGTGCTCGGGCGGATTCAGATACAGCCCAACGATGGCTTCCAGCTTTTCGGCAAAGTGAGGATCGTTGCTGACCTTGAAGCTCTCGATGCGATGCGGCTTCAGTCCATGGGCGCGCCAGATGCGGCCCACGCTGGACTCGGAAATGCCCATGACCCGCGCCATCGTGCTGCGCGACCAGTGCGTGGCTCCGGCTGGCTTGGACTGCGTCGTCCGGGAAATCACTGCGGCGACCATCTGCGCAGAAATAGCCGGTGTCCGTCCCGGCCTGGGAGCATCCTTCATCAGACCTTCGATGCCCAGTTCGATGAACCGGTCGCGCCACAGAGCCGCCATGCGCGGCGCCACCCTAATCTGTTCGGCAATCTGCTTGTTCTCCAACCCCGATGCAGCCAGCAGAACAATACGGCTGCGCTGCGCAACCCGCACCGGCGTGGTTCGCCGCCGCGACAACTTTTCCAGCTCAAGTTGGACTTCCGGAGTCAATGCAATCGCGGGCGCTACACGCATGTCCGGTCGCCTCATCGTATGAGATGACCATCCAGCATAAATGATTCTATTTATGGCGGACTACACTAGCAACTTGCATTTTGTGCAATGATAACGGGTGGCGATCTTCGCCGCATCGTCCAGGCAGACCAGCCTTAAATCCACTTTGATGAAGTCCGCGAAATCAGCCAGGTTTTCACGCGGGTCATCCAAAATGAAGTCGTCGAGTGCGAGCTGGTAGCCGGCGGCATTCAAGTTGCTGCAAGCCTGTCGAACCTCATCGTCGGGAGTAACGGTCTCCAATATCTCTACAACGACCTGTTCGGGCGGAAGAATGTTGATCCATCCTTCCAGCAGGGTCTCACGGGTGCAATTGATGAATGCAAGACGGTGGTTACATAAAATATTGAACCCATGCAGGCTCGACATATCAATGACAGTGCGGGTGGCGCCGTCCGGGTCATTGCTCTGGAACAGGTTCTGGACCCCGGCGCGAAACAACAATTCATATCCTATAACCTTTTCATTTGTGGCAAGAATGGGTTGCCGCGCCACATAGCGAACCGCTCTTTTCGCGTCGCTGCCAGGGCAGAAGAGGGATATGTCAAGGGCTCTCTGCTCCAATACAGGTTGTGCCTTCATGGAACTACGCCTCCTGTGCTCAGCTCTGTGGTTTCCCTCTTTGCGCGTGTCCAACTCAATGGAAATCAGGGCCTGTTCTGACCTTTGCACTCATGGGGCCTTTCGCTCCGCCTTAATCGAGCTCATTCGCGGCCCTTTCTTCAAGCGAAAGCACCCAAGCTGTTTCGAATCATCGGTAAGCGAGAATGTTCGCGCAGGGGTGTGAGAGACTCATCGGAACATTCTCAGGTTCCAGTTATCAGACAATCGCACGATGATTTGTCGGAATTCAGCGGTAATGATTGTAGGAGGAATGCCTGCCACGAAAGCAGAGATGCAAATCGATTATGAATCCGAAGCGAATGCGTGAAATCGAACGCAGCAGGGACAATTGCAGATCCCTTCGGCTTTGCTCAGCGCAGAGCACCTATGTATTGCTCTCGCGACCGCCACTTTCAGCCCCGGCCGCCCCATCAAACCACACCCACGGTCGTGCCGTAAATCAGGCCTATTGCACCACGGGCTGTTATCCTGACGCGTCCCGAGCTGCTACACAAAACGGCCTATTGACGCATCCGCATTCCCCACGCCGTTTATGAGCACGAATGTTTACTGCTCACAAAGGGTTCAACCGAAGAACGTCTCCGAGTGGTGAATCCTTGTTGCGCCAGAATGCGCCTTCGAACCTTGTACTGCTCGTTGGCCTCAGCGAGTGACTCAAACAACATAAGCAATTTCAATTCCAATTCCATGAACCCCAAATCACCATCACAACATACGTGGGACTCCCGCAAACAGTAAACAGGCTTCCCCGCCGAATCTGAACTGTAGGGGCGCAATTCGTAGAGCTCCTGATTACCCAGCGGAGCTTTCGAATCGAGGTCTCTTGAAAGGACCTCTTGCACGCCAGACATAATGCTCCTCTAATGGAATGCCCCAGGACAACCAGATCGAAATCTCTATGCTCGGCGCCGCTGTTCGCATTCTCCGGCTCGGCCCGCTTCATTTTTTCCGGGTCTGGATCTGTGGCTCTTCTTTTGGCCTGTCAAAGATCGAGTAGAGTGGCATCGGGAGCCTGCTCTCAGAGCGCCAAAGTCGCACTTGAAACCTGTGCAGACCATCCTGCGATATGTACTCCCGTAGATCCGCCAAAAATTATGACAAGCCACCCCAAATTGGGCAGCGAATCGCTCATAACGAAATCCATAGCCGCAGGCAATTAAGTGTATGGAGGGTAGCCCCACTATTGGGAATCAGAGTATCCGGCACTCGCTGAAATATAAGTAGGAATGCGGTGTAAAGCCGTATAGGAGCGATCCTACAGGTGGAAGTAATCGGGCCTACTGGCAAAGGTCGAGATTGTTATCGACGGCATAGCGCACCAACTCAGGAGCCGTTTTCAATTGCAGCTTCTCAAGGATGCGCGTCCGGTACGTGCTCACTGTCTTTACGCTCAACGACAATTGATCCGCGATGGCGGTCGTGGTCTTTCCAGCAGCGATCATGCACAGGACTTCATATTCTCGATCGGACAGTATCTCATGCGGCGCCCGCGGCAGATCCCGGTCGAGTGCGGTTGCCAGATGTTCCGCCAATCCGGGGCTGACGTACTTGCCTCCACCCATCACCTTTCGGATTGCCTCTGCTAATTGCTGGGGAGTGCTCTCCTTTGGGACGTATCCTGAAGCTCCTGCCTTGAACGCCCGCAGAGCATATTGTTCCTCCGAATGAGCGCTGTACATGATTACGGGCAAGTTGGGATGTTCAATGCGAATCTGTTTGAGCACCTCAAGGCCACCACGTCCGGGTAGCAGCGTGTTGAGGATGACCAGGTCCCAGCCTCCCTGGCCCACAAGATCAAGGGCCTGTTGACAATGGCTCGCATCTCCGAATGTAGAACCCGGAAACTTGTCTTCAAGCATTCGTCTGATGCCATGGTGAATCACAGGACGATCGTCAGCAATGAGTATCTTCATAAATCTGCCGCATTCTGGTCCGAGCAAGCTCTGGAGGCATTCCCAAAATCATTGCAGCGTCAATGGCGGACACTGAACTCGCCAATGCAAGCGCTCCGAAGTGAGCATCACATCGGCGTTGTGACACGTACGCTGGCTTAATGCCTTGGCAGTCGAGACAGGGCCTACCCTTCCCATTACAGCGACTCGCTCGATTGTCAGCTGTCAGGACCGGCCGAGTATTAATCGTACTCGTCGGTACGATAATTATTATGACACCTCACAAGCAACCTGTCAATATAATAGAACTGTGTGGTATCATTATCTCTCGCGGCGGAAGGCGGATGATTCCCGGCACGTGCGTTTCATCTATGTCGTGTGGAATGATTCACGTAGGACACGACTCTGACGGGAGGCTTGTATTGCAATAGGATCTTGCCATGCCTGAAGCCAGTCCGAATTCGAGAGAATCTGCAATGCGGAAACGGCGGGGAGCCGGGCGGCCCGCTGCGCGCGACGTTGCCGGACGCATGGAGAACCTGCTCGATGTTGCGACGGATGTCTTTCTCAGGCGTGGCTATGAACATGCGAATGTTTCTGAGATTGCCCGTCGCGCCGGCGCATCCAAAGGCACGATCTACTCTCGTTACCCGAGCAAGGCTGAACTGTTCGCCGCAGTAATCACTCGAAAAATGAACAAACTGCAAGCGGCCTCGTCGGAGACCTTGGTATCGCAGATTCCTCTTAAGAAGGTACTTGAAAACTATGGAGTTCGTCTTGTCATGGGAATAACGAATTCAGAAACGCGCTCACTGTATAGAATCTTTATCGCGGTCTCAGCTAAGTTTCCGAGGCTCGCCTACAACTTCTGGAACGTTGGTCCCCAGCGATCGATGACAACGGTGCGGGATTATCTGGCCCGGCATCCTGAATTCAAAGGAAAACACCCGGAACTTGCCGCGGAGAAGTTCTGGGCTCTCTGTTGCGGACACACGGTTTTGAGAGCGCTGCTTCAGGAGGAGGACGATACGCCGGAAGAGGTTATTCGCTTCAAAGTTAAAGAAGCAACCCGCATCTTTCTGTCTGCGTATACCTGAATGTCTGATGTACCCTAGCCAGCGTGGTAAGAGGTTGATAGAGGGCATGGAGTCCAATTACGATAAGCTGGATGTGACCAAAGCCACGCCCATTGCTTTTCCAGTTACGAGACAAGCCCGGACTCCCCGTTTTCTTGATCTCTGATGATGTCTGGTTCGCGGCAAGTGTAGACGAAATCGTAGCGGTCAGAGCACTCAGGAACAACACAGAACTACAGTCCTCAACAATATGGCCGCAACGTATTCAATCGAAAGCGGTTATTTTCAAGCGGCTTCAACAGGTTTCAATAATTGATGAGATCTGGTTCGGGACCAGGGGGTCGGAGGTTCAAATCCTCTCTCCCCGACCATTGATTTTCGATAATTTACAGCAGCATTTTCTGAGATCGCCAAAATCCCGGCTGCAGGAAACCCCAACTGTAAATAATGCTGTAAGGACCTCCGTGATTTTCAACCGGATTGCACGCGAAATTCTCAGCGAATTGTCCGTTCACCCCTCTTGAATGCAAAGCCGTCTCATCGACTCGGCGCGCCAGCGATCGGCCGCTGCCGTTCTCCGGAGCCTGCGGCAGCCGATCCAGCCGCGCCCGTTCTACACGACCATCCTACTCGACCCTTCTACTCGACCTTGACCGTGGTTTTCAAGGCGATCTCCGCGGAAGAGTCGCCGATCATCAGGCTGACGGGTTCCGGCTCGACGCGGAATGCCTGCGTGTGCGCGTCCCAGTAAGCAAGCCGCGAAGCGGGAAGCTGAATCGAAACGGTCCTGGTCTGCCCGGGGTCGATGGAGACACGCTCAAATCCTTCCAACTCCTCGCGCGGGCGCGCAACCGCGGATTGCAGATACTGCACGTAGAGCTGCACCAGCTCGTCGCCGGCGCGGCTCCTGGTGTTGGTCACGTCGACGCTGACCGTCACCGAGCCGTCCCGGGCCAGGCGCGGCGAGCTGGTGCGCAGGTTGGAAAATTTGAACGTCGTGTAACTGAGGCCGAAGCCGAAGGGATAAAGCGGCTGGCCCTTGAAGTACATGTAGGTATAGCCATCGCGAATGTTGTAGTCCATGCGCGGCGGAAGCTGATCGGCGGATTGGGGCCAGGTGCGCACCAGATGGCCACCGGGATCATAATCGCCGAAGAGAACTTTTGCGAGGGCGGTGCCTTCATCCTGCGAGGCCTGGGCCATGGTGAGGATGGCCGGGACGTTGGCCTGGCTCCAGTTGATGGTGAAGGGGAAGCTGGCGATCAGCATCACCACGGTCTTCGGATTCTTGATGAAGACCTGTTTGACAATCTGCTCCTGATAGAGGTCCATGGTCTCGCGGTCGCGGCCTTCGCGCCCGTCGCTGGGCACGGTGCAGGGCAGGGTGATGCCGCCGCCTTCAGCCGGCGTGCTGTACCAGGCGTGCGCTTCGTCGCCGCAGGTGGGATCGTTGCCCACCACCACCAGGGCCACATCCGATTCGCTGGCCGCCTTCAGAGCCGCGTCTTCGCCGTCCGGCGTGTCATAGGCGACGTAGTTGACCTTCACGTTCGGGCCGACTTCATTTTGTATACCCTGGAGCGGCGTGATCGCATACGGCGGCGTGCCGCCGTACCAGTCCCAATGAACCACGTTGGCCAGCGGACCAATCACGGCGATGGACTTGATCTTGCTCTTGTCGAGCGGGAGAAAATCGGCCTGGTTCTTGAGCAGCACCACGGATTCGAGCGCCATTTTTTGTGAGACAGCCCGGTCGCGGTCAGTCTCCCACGGCAGCGGCGAGTCCTTGATGCTGGTGTACGGAACCATCTCCGGCGGATCCAGCAATCCGAGCGTGAGCTCAATGCGGAATTTCTGCCGCAGCGCATTGTCAAGGTCAGTCTCAGTGAGCGATCCGTCTTTCAGCGCCGCCTTCACTGCGTCCTGATATCGGTCCAGAAACTGGTTGAGGCCAGCCTTGATGCATGCGACTACCGCAGCCTCCATGTTGGGGAAGGCATGGCGCGGGTTGACCAAAAGCGATACCGCGCTGCCGTCGCTGGAAATCACGTCCACGCCCCACTCGCCGATCACGATGCTGCGCAGGATGGGATTGACGGCCATGGGCGTGCCATTCCAGGCGTTGTAGGAGGCCATCACAGCCTTGGCGCCGCCATCCACGAAGCCCATGCGGAAGGGAACCGAGTAATACTCCCAGAAAAGCCGCTCATCGAAGTTGCAGGACGAGGTGTTGCGGTTGTTTTCGTTTTCGTTGGCCAGGAAGTGCTTGAGCAGCGCCGCGGCCTGCCAGTACTTGGGATTATCGCCCTGCAGGCCATGCACGAAGGCAGCGGCCATGGTCCCGTTGAAGAAAGGATCTTCGCCGTACACCTCCTCGCTGCGCCCCCAGCGCGGATCGCGGTCCAAGTCCGCCTGCGGTCCCCACAGCATCAGAATCTGGCGGTTGTACTTGGCGGTCTGGGTGATGAAGCGGGCTTCATAGCCCTCCACTCCGGCAGCCTCGCGCACCAGCTCGGGATCCCATGTGGCGCCCATGCCCGGCGGTTGCGGGAACTGCGTCGTGGTGACTGGCTCGCGCCCAGGACGGGCCTGGCGCTGCACCACCCCATGAATGCCTTCGGAGCTGCCCACGTTGGGTACGCCGAGGCGCGGAACGCCGGTATAGGCGGCCAGGGCAGTCGATCTTCTCCTCGACGGTCATCAGCGAGAGAAGATTATCGATGCGCTGCTCCGCGGGCAGATTGGGATTGTCGAAGCGGTAGTGCTGCAGATGCCACTGATCCACCTGCGGCGGTCTCTGCGTGCCGAATTGCTGGGTGAACGCGGGAGCGGCGGGCACAAAAACGCAGAGAAAAATGGCCAAATGCTTTTTCATTGCGAAGCCGGCTTTCGTTTATCTCGGGCCAGATCCCCAAAAACAACTACCGGGCCATTCTATTCCTGCCGCGCTAGACGGCAAGCGGCGACGAGTGAGGGTGTTCGAGGCAATCCCCTGCTATCCGATCCGGAGATTTTCTAGAGAACAATCACTGCCGGTCCGCTATCGGTCTCATGCTTCACCGCTTCAAGCGCCTTGTTGGCCTCCTCCAGCGAGAACGCACTGACCGCCGGACGGAGATTCAGCCTGTGGGCCAGGGCGAGGAAGTCGCGCGCATCCTGCCGGGTCATGTTGGCCACACTGCGAATTTGGCGCTCGCCCCACAGCAGTTTGTCGTAGTCGAATGCGGGCATCTGGTCAAGATGAATGGCGTTGATGGCGACCACCCCGCCTTTGCGCAGGCTGGACAAAGCGCTGACCACGACCTTGCCGCTGGGAGCAAAGGTGATGGCGCGATCGAGCACGGTGGGAGGTTGTGCGTCTTCGTCCCCAACCCATGCGGCGCCGAGCGCCTGAGCGGCCTTGCGGTGCGACTGGCCGCGGGTGACGACATAGACATCGCAATCCCAGGACTGAAGAATGTGAATGGCCAGCGATGCCGAACTGCCAAAGCCGAAGAGACCCACGCGTTCTCCGCGCTGAACGCCGGCCACGCGGAGGCTGCGAAAGCCGATGATGCCGGCGCACAGCAGCGGAGCAACGTGAGAAGCGTCCAGCCCCGCCGGTAAGGTATAAGCGAAGTCGGCGCGCACCGAAACGTACTCCGCATAGCCGCCGTTCACCGTGTAGCCGGTAAACACCGGACGATCGCAGAGGTTCTCCATCTTGTGGCGGCAGAACCAGCAATCCCCGTCCACTCCGCCCATCCAGGAGACGCCGGCGAGCGCTCCGGCCGGCAGCTCCGCGGTCGCGCCTTCCACCACCTCGCCAACAATCTGGTGACCAGGAATCAGGCGCGGCCGGATCGGCGGCAGGTCGCCTTCAACAATATGCAGATCGGTACGGCAGACGCCGCAGGCAACCACCTTCAGCAGCACCTCCCCGGCCTGCGGCTGAGGCCGCGCGAGATCTTGGATCGAAACCCAGTTCCCCGGAGAACTCAAGCGGGAATCAAAAACGGCTGCTCTCACCGCAATCCCTCCGGCCACCAGCTTACTCCCCGCAGGGTCTGGTCATCGAAGCTCCCCCGTCGCGAATTTGCGTCTTCAGGCCCGGCCGCCGCTCAGGGGCAGCGCTCTCCGCGCTTCGCCGCCGCCCGACGATAGAAGTTGGGTGACAATCGCCACTGCGGGAATCAGGTAGACCATCGATCCGCATACCCACATGAACGCTCCGGCGGCAACCTGATCGTTGAGCGCGCTCAGCCCGAAGGGCCGCGGGATCAGACCATAGCTCGGATAGAGCAGCCGCCCGGCAAAGCACAGAAATGCGGATACGCCCGTGTTCACCACGTCCGCCAGCAGGAGATAAGGAATCAGCAGCCAGCGCGCTTGCGCCCAGCGGCTTGGCCATGGCCGGATGATCGGCCACCAGAACATCAGGTTGGTGAAGAAAAAGCAGGCGTGCTCGAAGTTGTGCCAGTTCTCCGAGGAGAGCGCAAACTCGTAGGCGCGCGGAATGTGCCATCCGATGTAGGCAAAGTTCATCGCTACCCAGGCCACTCGCGGCCGGGTGAGAAACCGGCCCACGGCGTGAAATACGTGGGCGGCAAACAGCGGCCGCAGCGCCCGGATCACACCCCTGGGCAGGCCGCGCAGCATGGGAACAACCGGTGCGCCGAATATGATGAGCGGCGGCGAAAGAGACATAAGAAGAAAGTGCTGCGCCATGTGCATGAACAGCAGCGATTCGCTGAAGGTATCCAGCGGCGAAGCGACCGCCACGAACAGCGCGCCGAGGCCGCCGAGAAATGCCGCCAGCCGCCACGCGGGAAACTGCGCCGGCCGTGTGCGGCGAATCCGCGTCCACCCGCGCACATAGATCAGCGCCGCCAGCGCCAGCTCGGAGGTGACGAGCCAGGGAACGTCCCACTGCGTAAACAAATCCGCTTCCGTGACGATCTGGATCATGGGCCGGTATTTCCGCCTGCGGACCCGCCCGCGTGCGATCCGGCGCCGTCGGTACGCTGCGAAGATTCGATGGCCCTCCGCGCGGCATCGTAGGCCGGGGGCTCATTGGCCGGATGCAAAGTCTCAAGGAAACTGACCAGGGCCTCGATCTCGGCCGGGGAAAGGTTCTTTCCGTAAGCCGGCATATTGCCGCCGCCGCTGACCACCTTGAAGCGCATCTGGTCGATGGTCATGCGCGTGGCCACATCGTCCAGAGCGGGACCGCGTTCGCCCCCGGCTCCGCCAATCGAATGGCAATTGCGGCACTGCTTGGCCTGGAAGACCGCCGCGCCCTGCCGGACCAGCGGCGTGGCCTTTTCGAGATAGCGCACGGGGATCGGATCGCTGCTCCATGCGCTCATGTGCGGACTCCACGGGGTCGTGCTTCCCAGGTGCGTGAGCACGCCCCAGCAGACGGCAATTGTGGAAACGGCCAGCACCGCAACCGGCCGCCGATGCCAGCTCTTTTCGCCTTCCGAAGCATAAAAAGGCAGCGCCAGCAGAACGGCAATGCTCAGCAGCGGCGCGATAAGAATGAAAGGCGTCTCCATCTCCGGCGGCAGATACGACAGGATCGTGTAAATCCAGAGAAAGAAAAAGTCCGGCTTGGGAACGGTCTGGATGATCGATGGATCCGGCTGCCCGCTCGGCCCAAACGGCCCGAAGACCACGGCGCACACCGCGACCGCGGCGATGATTGCCCCGGAAAAAACCAGGTCCTTCCAAAACGCGCCGGGCACAAACGGAATCCCGTCCTCATGGGCCAGTTGGTTGTACTCCTGGATGTACGTCGCGCGGCGCACCAGCCGTCCCGGCATCGGCCACTCGTTGATGCCCAGCTTCAGCACCATCCACACGTGCAGGAATACAAACAACAGCATGGCGCCGGGAATGATAAAGACGTGCAGCGTGAAAAAGCGCGAAAGCGTTGCGCCAGCGATAATCGGTCCGCCCAGCAGCAGATGAACCAGCCCGCCGCCGATGTAGGGAACCCGGCTGACGATGGATGCGCCGATGCCCAGCCCCCAGTAGGCGTCCTGATCGAAGCGCAGAACCTGCCCGGTGAAGGCCATGCCCAGCGTCATCAGCAGCAGAAAAACGCCCACGATCCACGTCAGCTCGCGCGGAAACTTGTACGAGCCGAAGAGAAACACCTGCGCCATGTGGATCAGCACAATGGCGACCATGAAATTCGATCCCCAGCCGTGTAGCCCGCGCAGAAACCATCCCAGCGGAATCTGGTGATTCAGAATGTTCAGGCTGTTCCACGCCTCGCCCGCCGCGGGCACGTACACCAGCGCCAGCAGAATGCCGGTGAAGATCTGCAGGAAAAGCAGCGTAAACGCAGCGCTGCCGAAGACGTACCACCAGCTGGCGGTGTTGCGCGGAACCGGGTGCAGCGCCGCGTCTTTCACCGGCGTCTCGAGCTGCAATCGCCGCTCGATCCAGGCATAGACGCGGCCTGCGGTCTGTTTCATCCCCGGCATGGACAGTCTCCCTGGCCTACTGAAATCTTCACCAGGCTGGCGGTATTCGAGAGGGTCGGCATCTGCCCGGCGTCGATGCGCAGTTCGCCGGAGACGACCTTCCAGTTGTAGGTGAATAGGCCGCGCTCGGGCGGGCCGGCCGCGCGCGAGCCGTCGCTATAGTAGACTCCGCCGTGGCACGGGCACATGAAAAGTTGCGACTGCGGGAACCAGCGCACCGGGCAGCCAAGGTGCGCGCAATCGATGGCGAAGACCTGGAACTGATTGCCGCCCATGTGGCGCACGTAGCAGGCAACGTTATCGGTTTGTCCGTCCCAGGGGTTCATGGAGGGATTCTTGTAGTACGCCAAGCGCGTCTCTCCGGCGGGAAATCCATCGGCCGGACCCAGCGAGACCCATGAATCGTAGCTCGCGTCTTTCTTCCACGGAGCAAACAGATAGCGGAGGACGGGAACAGCGAGCGCGAGTCCGACCAGCCCGTTCAGCGCAATTCCAGCCTTGAACAGCAGCCAGCGGCGTGAGACAACGCGGCTCCCGGCCTCACCGGCGCCCGTCGCGTTTGCGCTTACTCCCGAAGTTTGCTCTTCCTGACTCATCTCTTTCACCTCCCGCCCGGCGCGGCTGATGCGGTTTGTCCTGGCGCGGTATTCGTGGCAGGCTGCTGCGCCGCACTCCGCAGGCCCGCCAGATACGTCACAATGTCGTCCACATCCTGCGCGGAGAGCGGCGCGGCCGCCTTGCCGCCGGGCGCGTCATGCTGCCAGTCGGGCTGGCCGATGTCCGGCCGTCCCGCAACAATCACGTCACGCAGAGCCTGGTCCGCGATGAGCGCGAGATAGATCGGGCTGGTAACCTGCTGGCGCGACGGCGCGTGGCACATCGCGCAGCGTGCCTGGTAGGTCATTTCTCCGCGCCGCGGATCGCCCGCCCGCGCCTGCGTATAGGGCGGAGGCGTCGCGCCGCCCAAGGCATTCGCCCGCGACCACTCTGTGCGCATCCCCGCAATCAGCGCGTTCACTTGGCGCAAGGTCAGCATCCCCCCGGCCGATTCCGCAAAGGCCGGCATCTCGGTGCCGGGCATGCCGCCGGAGATCCACTTGCGCAGTGTCGCGTCGTCCACCAGCGCCTGATATTCGGGATTGGCCAGATCGATCGCCGGGCCGTTCTGCCCGTTCGTTCCGTGGCAGGCCGCGCAATTCTCGCTGTAAAGCGCTGCAAAGTCGGTCACTGCGGTGGGCCGCGGAACAGGACCGGGCGGATATCCCGGCGCATGCCCGCAGCCATCCGCCAGCATCGCCATCGAAGCCAGAAGCCCCGCAATGAAAAGCCGCATCACAGCTTCTCCTTGTCCCGCGGCGGTCCGGCATCCGGCTTGGAATGCATCAGCCCGGGCGTCTCGATGCCCAGCCGGGCGACCCATGGCAACGACCCGGCGGTGGGAATGCGCTCCTGGCGCGCAACCACGATGCCCGCGGTCACTCCGTACGTGACCTGCGAGATCAGAAACCATCCCCAGGCAATGTGCGCGGCAAGTGCAGGGTTGATGATCCCCATAAAAGAATGCAAAATGCCCGTCCACAGCACCGGCGCCAGGATGCCGCCCAGCAAAACAGGATGGCGCGGCAGCATGGGCAGCATGGCGCCGTAGAGCAAGCCGACCAACAGGCACGCGGCCGAATGGATGATGGAAGCGACCAGCAGTCCCTGCCAGTGAAAGGCGGCGATCTCGGCGACAGTAGGGTTGCGCCAGTGGGCCACGCCCGCGCCGCCCAGCAGATTCACCGGATACCAGATGCTGTGCTGCGCAATCAGTCCATAGAGCAACGCAGGCAGGATCATGGCGATGCCGCCGGCGATCCCGCCCTTGATGCCGCTCACGATCGGGTAGGTCTCGATGGGCAGGTACGCGCGGTGCTCGGGACTGAGCCGGATGCGCTCCACCAGCGCGCGCGAAGAGGAAATCGTGACCGGCTGCTCCACCACCGGGACCTCCTCGTGCTGTTCATGAGGCAGAACCTGGCGAAACCATCCGATGCATCCGGCCAGCACGAGCACGCCGCCCAAAATGCCGATGCCCGCGCTGGTCACCAGGCCTGCGGCGGCCAAAGTGCACCCGAAGGCCAGCACAATGGGCCATGCGGTGGGTGCCGGCAGGCGAATTGCCGCGCCCTCGCCGTGTTCCTTTCCGTGTTGAGCGGCTTCTCCCATCCCCCTTACCTTCCCACCACGTAGACAACCGTGAACACCACCACCCACACCGCGTCGACAAAGTGCCAATAGAGTGAGAGCACCTGAATGCGCTCGGCGTGGCGCTGCTCTACGCGGCCGAGGAGCGTGAGGAGCATCACCAGCGAAAGCCCGACCAGGCCGACGATCACGTGCGTGGCGTGCAAGCCCACCAGCGAGTAAAAAGTCGTCCCAAAAAGATTGCTGCGGATGGTGAAGCCTTCGTGCTCGATCAGCCGGGTCCACTCTCTTGCCGTGCCGGCAAGGAAAGTAGCGCCCAGCAGCATGGTCAGCGCCCACCACGCGCCGAAGACGCGAATCCGCCCGCGCTCAACGGCGCGCTCCGCCAGCCAGATGGTCAGGCTGCTGGAAAGCAGGCACACGGTGTTGAAGATCGGAACTTCCAGAATCCGCGGCGTAGGCCCGTACGGGCTGCGGCCGATGTAATACACGTAAGCGACCACAAAAATCGTGAAGATCGCCGACTCGCCGATGATGAGCGAGAGCATGCCCACGCGCCCGCGCGAGGGTAGGCGCCAGTCTTCCTCCACGAAGATGGGAATCGTACTCATCGTTCGTACTTCCAATCGGGATCGTTGGGGTGCTTGATATCCCACAGCGGCCGCCGGCTGCGCACCACCGGATCGATCGCAAAATTGTACGCGGGCGGCGGCGAGGGCGTGGACCACTCCAGTGTCCATGCGTCCCATGGGTCGTTGCCGGCCTCTTTGCCGTGCAGATACGAGTCGATCAGATTCCAGGCGAAGAGCAGCACCGCAATCCCCTGGATCATGCCGCCCACCGAGATCACCATGTTGAGCGTGTTCCATCCCCGGTCCGGCTCGTAGGTATAGATGGAGCGCGGCATGCCGAGGAGGCCGACGAAATGCATAGTGTCAAAGGTGACGTGGAAACCGATGAAGAACAGCCAGAAGTGCCACTTGCCGAGCTTCTCGCTCAGTATGCGCCCGGTCGCCTTGGGATACCAGTAATAGATCGCGGCAAAGATGCAGAAGACGATGGCGCCCACCAGCACATAGTGAAAATGCGCGATGACGAAGTAAGAGTTATGCAGTTGCCAATCCCAGGGCGCCACCGAAAGCATGATTCCGGTGAGTCCGGCGATGAGGAACTGAAAGACAAATGCGGTGCAGAAGAGCATGGGCGTGGCGAAGCGGATCTTGCCGCCCCACATGGTCGCCAGCCAGTTGAAGATTTTGATGCCGGTGGGGATGCCGACCATCATGGTGGAGAGAACGAAGAAAGCGTTGCTCACTGAAGTCATGCCCACGGTGAACATGTGGTGCGCCCACACGCCCATGCTCACAAAGGCGATGGCGACCGAGGCCGCCACCATGGCCGGGTAGCCGAAGATGGCCTTGCGCGAAAAGACCGGGATCACTTCGTTGGCAATGCCGAAGGCCGGCAGCACCAGCACATAGACTTCGGGGTGGCCGAAGATCCAGAAGAAGTGGATCCAGACTACGGCTGATCCGCCCGCCTGCGTATCGAAGAAATGCCCGCCGAGATAGCGATCAATCAGCAGCATGATCTGCGCGGCGGTAAGCGGCGTGATGGTGATGAGTGTGAGCCCGCTGACCACCAGCATCAGCCACGGGAACAGCGGCATGCGGAAAAGCGTCATGCCGCGGCAGCGCATGGAGAGGAGGGTGGCGATAATGTTGATGGCCGTGCCCAGCGTGCCGAATCCGCTCAAAATGAGCGCCAGCGCCCAATAGTCGGTGTTGTGGCCGGGCGAAAATGCTTTGGCCGTGAGCGGCGCATAGGCAAACCAGCCGACATCCGGCGCGCTTCCCATTCCGTACAGGCCGAAGCCGCCGACAAAACTGAAATAGAGCAGCAGCCCGCCGAACGCCGTCAGCCAGAAGCTGAATGCGTTCAGCCGCGGGAAGGCCATGTCGCGCGCGCCGATCATCAGCGGAACCAGGTAATTGGCGAACCCAAACAAAATCGGCATGCCCACCAGAAACACCATGGTGGTGCCGTGCATGGTGAACAGCTCGTTGTAGGCTTCCGGCGTGACAAAGTGGTTGTGCGGGATGGCAAGCTGAATGCGCATTGCCAGCGCTTCGGCTCCAGCAACAAGCAGGAAAAACAGCGCGTACACAATGTACAGAATGCCCAGTTTCTTGTGATCGACGGTCACCACCCAGCTATGCAGCCATTCCAGCAGGGCCGCGCCGCGCGACGGCGTTGCATCCAGGGCACCGGGAATCGGATAGGTTTGGTCGGCCATCGCGTCGTCCTCTAGTGCAGCGTCGAAAGATAAGCCACAACGTCGTTGACTTGCTCATGGTTGAGCTGCATCGCGGGCATCAGCGCCCCCGGTTTGAAGGTGTTCGGGTTCTCGATCCATGCGCGCAGGTTATCCGGCGAGTTGGCCGCAGCTCCAGCCGCGATCGTAGCCCTGCTCATCAGGTGGGTCAGGTCCGGTCCAAAGGTTCCTTTCGCCACGGTGCCCGCAATGGTGTGGCAGTTCATGCAGGCCTCGGTGTCAAAGATGCGCCGACCCGCGGCGGCCGCCTCCACCTGCTCACCCGGCTGCTGCTGGTTCTTCACCCATGCGGCAAACTGCTCCGGCGTATCCACGTAGACGCGGATCAGCATCTTGGCGTGTTCGAGGCCGCAGAACTGCGCGCACTGGCCCAGATAGAGGCCCGTCTGATGCGGATCGATCCACATCTCGTTGGGGTGGTTGGGAATCAGGTCGGTCTTGCCGGCCAGTTGCGGCACCCAGAAACTGTGATCCACGTCGGCCGAGAGCAGCCGCAGATAGGTCGGCTCGGGATCGCGGCGCGTGCTCACCGGAACGTGCAGTTCGTTGGCGGTCACGATGCCCATCTTGGGGTACCGAAACTCCCACCAGAACTGGTGCCCGACCACCGTCACGTCGAGCGCCGATGCGGGCTTGGGTTCGTCCTGAATGGCAAAGATGATGCGCGCAGTGGTGAGAAACAGAACCACCACAATCAGCACCGGGATGACCGTCCACGCCAGCTCCACCTGCAGGCTGCCATATACTTGCGCCGGCTCGTTCTGCCCGTCCGATTCGCGCGCGCGGAACTTGATGATGATAAAGACCAGCAGCCCCGCGACCACTGCGAAGATGGCCCCGGTAATCATCAGGACGAACAGCGAGAGGCCGTAGATCTCATTTGCCGGCGTGGAAGCCGGCGCCAGAATGCTTGGTGTCGCCTGAGGCCCTTGCGCCAGAGCCGGCAAAGCGCCGGCGCAAATCAGGAGCAGAGAAGAAAGCCGCGATCGAATTGAGGAAAGATTGCGAACTCGCAGCATATTCCTCCACGTTCCGGTCAACATCACAAAGTTCCGCGATCACCAGGTTCCCCGGCGGGCAAATCCCGCCGGGCAATCTTTGCGCTGCCCGTCAATTTTATGGCTGACGCGTTGCTTCGCTTTCCTGCAAAGAGCCTTTGTGCATCTGTGAATCAGCTCGCCGGTCAGCGCCGCCAGCTCGATTCAGGGCGCATCGGGGAACGCGAACTGCTGAGGTCAATTATAAGGCATCTATTTTCCCGCGCTTAAGCTCCATGTGAAACCGATCGCGGCCAAGAGCCGGATCCGCTTTGCGACCAGGGCGCCGGAGTGCGCTATCCTGTCTCGTACGCACTGCCTCCTCCGGCCGCGTACGCTACGGAGCCTGCCATGGGCGAGTTTGTTCTCAACGTGAATGGCGCGCGTCTCCGCGTGAGCGCTTCCGCTGAGGAGTCCCTGCTCTCCGTCCTGCGCGATCATCTCGATCTCACCGGAACCAAGTACGGCTGTGGCGAGGGCCAGTGCGGCGCCTGCACCGTGCTGCTCGACGGCCGGGCCGCGCGCTCCTGTCTGCTTCCGGTGGGCGCCATCGGCGATGCGCGCATCACCACCATCGAAGGCCTCGAGCAGGACAGCCGTCTCAGCGCCGTCCAGCAGGCCTTCCTCGACGAAGGCGCCTTGCAGTGCGGCTACTGCACCTCCGGCATGATCCTCAACGCCACATCTCTCCTCAATCAGACGCCCCACCCCACTGAGGAGCAGATCGTCGCTTCGATGAACGGCAACGTATGCCGCTGCGGCGCCTATCCGCGCATCCTCGCGGCCATCCGCCGCGCCGCGCAGCCGCATGCCCAGGGAGCCGGCCGATGATCCCCCGCGTCGATCCCGAGCTCGAATCCTTCCAGGATGAGTACTGGCGCCAGTTCCCCGCTCTCGCTCTCGACCGGCGCGATTTTCTAAAGCTCTTCGGCGGCGGCCTGCTTGTCTGTCTGGCTCATCCCCCCGCCCTCGCGCAGGAGTCGGGCCGCAGCTTCGGCGGCCATGAGCTGCCCCGCGACATCGCCGCGTGGCTGCATATCGCGGCGGACAGCCAGGTGCGCGTCTTTACCGGCAAAGTCGAGGTCGGCCAGAATATCCGCACCTCTCTCGCCCAGCTGGTCGCCGAGGAGCTGCACACGCCCTTCGCTTCCATCACCATGATCATGGGTGACACTGCGCTCACCCCCTATGACATGGGCACTTTCGGCAGCCGCACCACGCCTACCATGGGCCCGCAGCTCCGCGCCATGGCCGCCGCCGCGCGCCAGATGCTTCTGGAAGCCGCGGCCGCGCGCTGGCATCTCGACGCCGCATCCCTCACCGCCGATGCGGGTAAAATCCTCGATCCGCGCACAGCCCGTTCGTTCACATACGGCGAGCTAACTCAAGGCGCGGATCTCGTCCGCGTCGTCTTCATCCAGGAATCGCTCACCCCCGCCGCCGATTGGAAGATCGCCGGAACCCCCGTTCCCAAGGTTGGAGGCCGCGACTTTGTCACCGGCCGCCACAAATACCCCTCGGACATCGTCCGGCCCGGCATGCTCTTCGGCGCCGTCCTGCGCCCCGATGGCTACAATGCCACGTTGGTCTCGCTCGACACCAGCGCAGCGGAAAAGCTGCCCGGCGTGCAGGTGGTGCGCGACGGCGACTTCACCGGCGTGGTCGCTCCGAACGCTTTCACCGCCCAGCGCGCCGTCGCCGCCATCCAGGCCCAGTGGAGCGTTCCCGCGCAACCCTCCAACAGCGAGCTCTTTCAGCTCCTCCAGGACACCTCCGAATCAAGCGGCCCGCAATCCGCCTCCAGCTCCGTCGATCAGGCCCTGGCCGCTGCCCCCATCAAGCTGGAGCAGCAATACACCGTCCAGTACATCGCCCATGCGCCGCTGGAGCCGCGCGCCGCCGTGGCGGAGTGGAACGGCCCCAACCTCACCGTCTGGACCGGCACGCAGCGTCCCTTCGGCGTTCGCGACGAGCTCGCGCAGGCCTTCCGCATTCCCGCCGAGCAGGTGCACGTCATCCAGCCCGATATGGGCAGCGGTTACGGCGGCAAGCACTCCGGCGAAGCGGCCCTCGAGGCCGCGCGCCTGGCCAAAGCCGCCGGCAAGCCGGTCAAAGTCGTATGGACCCGCGCCGAGGAATTTACCTGGGCTTACTTCCGTCCCGCCGGCGTCATTGCCATCAAGGCCGGTGCGCAAGCCGATGGAACCCTCCTCGCCTGGGAACATCACAACTACAACTCCGGCTCCGCCGCCATCGCCACGCCCTACAACGTGCCCCACCAGCTGGTGCAATACCATCCCTCCCGATCGCCGCTGCGCCAGGGCTCTTATCGCTCGCTCGCCGCGGTGGCCAATTTCTTCGCCCGCGAGTCCCACATGGACGGCCTGGCCCATGCTGCCGGCCTTGATCCCCTCGCCTTCCGCCTCAAGAACCTCACCGAGCCCAGGCTCCGCGCCGTCTTTGAGGCCGCTGCGGAGACCTTCGGCTGGGGCCGCATCCGGTCCACGCCCGAGCGCGGCCTCGGCCTCGCCGGCGGAACCGAAAAGGGCGGCTACGTCGCCGCCTGCGCTGAGGTCGCCATCGATCCCTCCGCCCATACCCTGCGCATTCTCCGTGTCGTCGAGGCCTGGGAGTCGGGCGCGGTCGTCAATCCCGACGGCCTCCGCAATCAGATCGCCGGCGCCATCGTCCAGGCCATCGGCGGCGCGCTCTTTGAGCAGATTCTCTTTGCCAACGGCCGCGTCCTCAACCCGCACTTCGCTCGCTATCGCCTGCCCCGCTTCAACGATCTGCCCCAGATCGAGGTCGTCCTCCTCGACCGCAAGGATCTGCCCTCGGCCGGCGCGGGAGAGACCCCCATCACGGCCCTGGCGCCAGCCGTCGGCAACGCCCTCTTCGCCGCCACCGGAATCCGCGTTCCGTGCCTGCCCATGGCTCCACGCACCGCCGCGCCCGGTGCGCCCGCCCCTCCGTTCCGCAGTTGAGCCGCGGGCTTGCAGCGCTTTTGATTCTGCCCTTTACAGAATGCTCGCTGCTGAGAGGCTTTTTCGTGACCGGGGTCCCCAGCGACAGGGCCTAGCCGCTGGGGTGGATGAAAAAGCTACTCAGGCGCAGTGGCTCCGGTTCACAACAATTCGGGAAATGCTCTACCGCCGGATCGTCAGCACCGGGCATGCGGCTTCCGCGATGATCTGGAATGCTCCCGAGGTCCGCATCTCCATGCTCAGGTGGGAGGTCTTGCGCAGACCCAGCACCAGCAGGTCAATCGAGTATTGCCGGATATGCTCGAGGATCCGGTTGTGCGCCCTGCCCGCCGCCACATAGGTCTCCGGGTTACAGAAATCCCGGCTCAGCTGCGGAGCCAGCTCTTCCAGCGCCTTGCAGAAGCGGTTCTTCAGCTCGGCCAGAAGTTCTTCGCTCACCAGCATTTCCTCGTGGATTACGTGCAGCACATCCATCTCGGCTCCCATCTGCTCGGCCATCGGAACCGCAAACGCCGCCGCCTGGGCAGCCGCCTCGGAAAAATCGGTGGCGAACAGAATTCTCCTGAAAGGAAAGGTCGCTGCCGACACCGGCCTGACCCGCGGGCCGATCGTCAGCGAAGGCCATGTTGTCGAACGCAGAATCCGCTCCGCAACCGACCCGGCAATGCCGCGTTCCAGCCGTCCTCCGCCGTGGGTTCCCAGCACCAGCAGGGCCGGTGCATTCCGGTCGGCCAGCCTGGGAATCACCTCGGACGGAATGCCTTCCAGCAGCACCGGCGTCGCTGCGGTCTGCCCGGTAGCCAGCGCGGCGGCCTTGGCGGACAACCGCGCCATCAGGTCCTTCCTTTGCTCGCTCCCGACGTGCCGCTCCGCTTCCACTTCCATGGCCGCCTGCGTCAGCGTGAAGGCATGCGCCACAAACAACCTGGCTGAGAACTGCGCCGCTATCCGCTCCGCGTACGCGCCGGCATTCTCCGCACACGGCGAGAAGTCCGTCGCGTACACAACCGCATTCAGCTTTACGTCCAGGCTGTCGTAGCTTTCCGGCATGGCCGCTCTCTCCTGGTGGAATCATCCCGCCGTCGAACCCTATGCGGGACCGTGCCCGCATCGGCAAGGATACCCCGCAGCCTGCCTCCGCGCCTGGCAGCCTTTGTACCCCCTCGTGCCGGGGCAGGTGCGTGGTTCGGGATTACGCACGAACGGAATGAGAATAATGTCCACGCCGCGCGCCGTCAAAGCGCCGCAGCCGTCCTTTCCCTTGGCTGCTCCCAGCCTGGCCGTTCCTCCTGGCAGTTTCCAGATGCGCTCCGCCGCGGCGGAGCAGCTCGCGTTTAGGCCAATACCTCTGGCTTGTCCTCGATGCGCAGCTCTCCCAGGCCGTTTGGCTTCCCCGCCTCGCCCTTCGCCCTCCGCTTCGCCTGAGCCTGCGCCGGGAAATGCGACGCGCCGTACTCGCGCAGCAGTTGAACCAGTTGTCCCAGCGGCCCTCTCGGATCGGGACCATTGGGCAGCGCGATGGTCAATTGCCTCCGGATCGGTCCATTTTCTAACGGCAGCGCCTTCACGGTTCCCATCCTGAGTGATTTTTCCGCCGCCATCGCCGGCGCAAAGCCGATGCCCAGGCCCGCCTCCACCGCGGAGATGATTCCTTCGGCCGAGCTCATGTCGATGCTGATGTGAAGCTGCTGCCGCAGTACCCCATTCTGTTCCAGGTAGTCCTCCACAAACCGCCTCATGCCCGACCCCACTTCGCGCATCAGAATCTGTTCCTGCACCAGTTCTGCGGCCGTCACCACCGCCTTCTTCGCCCAGCGATGATCCGGCCGCGCGATCAGCGCCAGCTCATCCTCGCCGAAGACCTCCAGCTTCAGATCCGGACGGTGCGCCGGGGCCTCGATCAGCCCAATTCCCGCCTGGTGCGCCGTGAGGCTCTGCAGAGCCTGGTTGGTGGTTCCCCCGATCACGTGCACCCGGAGCTGCGGCCATTCGTGCACCAGGCCGGGAAGAATCCTGGGCAGCAGATAAACGGCGATGGTCTGCGACGCGGCGATATTCAGCTCGACGTGCTCCTGCCCACCGAACGGCGCCAGTGCCGCCACCGCCTCGTTGGCAATCGACTCGATCCGCCGCACGTATTGCAGCAGAGTCGCTCCCGCCGAGGTCAGGCTTGTCTCCCGTCCCATCCGGTCAAACAGCGCGATCCCCAGCCCTTCTTCCAGGGATCGTATCTGCGCCGTTACCGCCGGCTGTGTCAGATGAAGCTCCTCTGCCGCTTTGCGGTAATTCAGCGTATCTGCAACCACTCTGAATACCTTCAGCTTGAAGTTTTCAATCATGGTGTCGCTCCGATTTGATATGCGAGCGCCGCGAGGGCGAGCCGGTATTGATATTGTGCATCGGTATTCCCGATCGCCGCGTCGGTTTGCTGGTATTGCGCCTGGCTAAGCTCCACAATCGAGCTCAGCCCCAGTTGATAGCGAGTCTGCGCCAGTTTCAGCGCGAGATTTGCCTCTTGCAGAAGCTCTGCTGTCACCGCGACCTTCTGATAGCCGGTATTCGCCTCCAGCCAGGCAGTGCGCACGTCGCGTGCAATCCGGTCGCGCAGGTCGCGGCTTTGTTCCGCCGCAGCCTCTGCGCGGATCGACGCCTCCTTGGCCTGGGCCGTGAACAGGAATCCATTGAAAATGGGAACCTCCATGTTTACGCCGATCCCACCCCACCAATTGCTGACGTAGTACTGATCCGGCCGGACCGGCACGCTGCCCGCCGTTCCCGCCGCGCTGATGGTGGGCAGCAGTTGGTCGCGCTGCGCGTGGCTGTACTTCACCGCTGCCTGCTGGCTGTAATTCAACGCCTCGAGGTCCGGCCGCTGCTGGAATGCCGTCTCGACCAGTTGATCCGCGTCTGCCGGCGGCGTCGCGAGCGGCGTGGTGTCCTCCACCAGGTCGTAGGTCACCAGCCGGTCCAGCCCCAGAACCGCATCCAGCGCGGCCATGGTCGCATTCACATTATCCTCGGCGTCCAGCTCCAGCAGCTTGGCCTGCGACAGGTTCACGTCCGCAAAGCTCAGGTCCAGGATCGATCTGAGCTTGTTCTTGGTCATCTCGCTCACCTGCGTGTCGGTGGTCTGGCGCGTGCTCACGTTCTGCTGGGCCACCCGCAGCAGCGCCTGCGCCTGCAGCGCGTTGAAGAATGCCTGGTCGGCGATCAGAACAATGTCTTCCTCCGTGGCCAGCGCGCTCGCGTTCTGCGCCTTTTCCTCGAGTTTCGCGGATGCCACCAGGTTGGTCGTGTGCCCGAAGTCTGTTAGCAATTGCGTGAACCCTCCGCCCGCGCCCGCATGACGAAACAGCCGAGATGCCGTCAGCGAGCCCGCCGAGATGCGGCTGGCATTTTCCGCGTCCTCGGCCGTCATGTTGCCCACCCCCGTCGGCAGCTCCGCGGCCCGCGTCTCCCGCACTACCTGGTGCTGCGCCAGCGCCAGCAGATGCGCTACGCTCACTCGTGGATTGTTCTTGAGCGCCAGTTGCTCCGCTTCCCGCCGCGTCAGCCGAGCATTCTGCCCCGCCGCGGTCTGCCCCGCTGTCGTCTGGCCCGCCGGCGCTGCCGGTGCTGTCTGCATCGCCTGGCCCATCGGCGCCGCGCTCTGCGCCGCCAGTTCGACCAGCGGAATCTTGGGCTGCGCCGGCCGCGGAGCGTCCGTCTGCGCCGGCAGAGAACCGCACCAGGCCAGTGCCACAGCCGCCGGCAAAACGCAACGGAAAAATCGGGACTCAGTCTCTCTGCTCATCCCTGCACCTCCGCTTCCGCGATCTGCCTTCTCTCGCGCCGCTGGTGGATTAGCAGGTACACCGCCGGCACCAGGAACATGGTCGCGACCACGGAAACTGCCAACCCGCCGATCACCGCCCGCGCCAGCGGCGCATACTGCTCGCTGCCCGCCTCCGTTCCCATTGCCAGCGGAATCATGCCCAGCAGGGTCGCCAGCGAAGTCATCAGGATCGGCCGCAGCCGGATCTTGCACGACCGCACCGCCGCATCCACCAGCGGCAGTCCCTGTTTGTGCAGCACCCCGGCGAATTCCACGATCAAAATGCTGTTTGAGACCACGATGCCGGTCATCATGATCACCCCCATCAGCGACATGATGTTCACCGTGCTGCCCGTCACCAGCAGAATCAGCACCACTCCCGCCAGCCCCGGCGGTATCGCCATCAGGATGATGAAGGGATCGATGAACGACGTGAACTGCGTCATCAGGATCAGGTAAACCAGCAGCACGGCGATGATGAGTCCCAATCCAAACTCCGCGAACGACCGGTTCATGCTCTTCACCGCGCCGCGTACCGTCAGCACTGTATTCCGGTCCGTCCTGGTGTTCGCCAGCAGCTTGTTGATCGAAGCGCCCACTTTTTGCAGTGCCTCGGTCTTGGTCGCCACGTAGATATCGATCACCCGCCGGATCTGGTAGTGGTCCACCTCTGTCGGCGTATTGATCAGCCGAATGTTGGCCACCGAGCTCAGCGGCGTATATCCAGCTATGTGATCGCTCTTGAAAAGCTGCGGCTCCATATTCGAGGCGTAGCGAGCCTCCTCAATTGGGCTGAACCCCGCCGGCTGCGTGCCGCGCAGAGGAATGTTTTCAAAATCCTCCATGGTCATGTTGTCGATAAACCGGTTGGCGTACTGTACCGTCACCATGTAGTTATTGCCACTTTTCGGATCGATCCAGTAGGTGGGCGCGATCATGCCGTCGGAGGTCATGGCCGTAATCACGTCGTCCACCACGTCCTTCGCGGACATACCGATCAGACTGGCCTTTTCACGGTCGATATCCAGGGCGATGCCCGGATAGTTCAGGTCCTGTGGAATGTAAACGTCGCTGACATTCGGCATAGCCTTGATCTTCCCGGCAAGTTGCTGGGCCAGCGCATAGGCGCCCTCCATATCGTTGGAGCCGATCTGAATATCAATCGGCGCCGGCAGTCCCTGATTGATTACGCCGTCCACCAGCCCGCCCGCCTGGTAGTACGCGGTCAGTTCCGGCATCTCCCGGGAGAGCTTCTCCCGCACCCGCCGCATGTATTCGTAGCTGCCGATGCGGTGGCTTTCCTTCAGGCTGGTCTGCACAAACGCCGTGTCCATGGAGGCGTTGCTGGTGAAAATGGAAGATAGATCGGGATACACGCCAATGTTCGACACGATCATGCCCAGGTCGCGCGGCGGCACCACGCTGCGGATCACCTGCTCCACCCGCGCGATGTAGTCGTTGCTCACCTCCAGCCGCGTTCCGCTGGGCATGCGCACATCGATGATGAACTGTCCCGGGTCGGTGCGCGGGAAGTACGCCCGGCCCAGAAACGGAAACATCCCCGCCAACACCGCCGCCACGCCGGCCAGAATCACCGCCGTCGTGAACCCCGGCCGCTGCATCGCCCGCTTGGCCAGTCCCTCGTACCAGTTCAGCATGCTCAGATACTTTTCGTTGAACACTCTATCGAACCGGGCAAAGATGCCTTCTTTCTTCCCGGCAGCGTGCCCGCCCTCGTCCTTCCAGCGGATGAACATCGAGCAGTAGAGCGGTATCACCGTCATGGCGAAGAAGTAGGAGGCAAAGATCGACAACGCCACGCCCAGAGCCAGCGGCGTAAAGATGTACTTGCTCACGCCGCTGAAGAATGTCACCGGAAAAAACACGATGGCTGTCGTAAACGTGGCGGCCAGTACCGCCATGGAGACCTCTGTTCCACCCTGCTCGGAGGCCAGCGGCGGCGCTTTCCCCATCTCCATGTGGCGGAAGATATTCTCCAACACGATCACTCCGTTATCGATCAGCCGCGAGAACACCAGCGCCAGTCCGCCCAGGATCATGGTGTTGATCGACCCGCCCATGAAATTCGTGATCAGCAGGCAGAACACCATGGAGAGCGGAACCGCCAGCAGCACCGCGATCGTGGCCCGCGGGCTGCCCAGGAAGATCAGGATCATAATCCCGGCCAGCACCAGTCCGATGGTGCCCTCCCGCGAGACATTTTTGATGGCCATCTTGACGAAGATGGACTGGTCGAAGACCACCGCGGTCTTTAGCGATGCGGGAATGTCGACCAGGTGCTTGATTGCCGCCTTCATCCCGTTCACGATGGTGATAGTGTTGCTACCGCCGCCCTGCTTGAAGACCGGCACGTACACCGACCGCTGCCCGTCGATGCGCACGATGTTATATTGCAGCGCACCCGAGTCTTCCGCTTTGCCGATGTCGGCCACCAGCACCGATGAGTTGCCCACCGACTTCAACGGCATCTCGTTCATCGACTTCGCGTCAGGATACTGGCTGTTGGCGTAAATGTTGTAGTCCTTCGAGCCGATGCGCACGTCCCCGGCCGGCAGAATCAGGTTCGAGGCGTTTACCGACTCCACCACGTCGTTCAGGCTCAGGTTGCGCGCCTCCATCTTCAGCGGGTCCACATAAACCTGAATCTGCCGGTAGGTCCCGCCGTACGGCTGCGGCACCGACGCCCCCTGCACGTTCGAGATCTGGTTGCGCACCTGAAACTGCGCGAGGTCCTTGAGCTGCGTCTCGTTCAACCCCTGCCCCTTCAGCGTCACCAGGCAGACCGGCTGCGTCGAGGCGTCCATGCCCAGCACTACCGGCGGCAGCGTACCCGGCGGCAGCCGGCGCAGATCCGCCATCGCCAGATTGGCCACGTTGCTCAACGCCGCGTTCGGATCGGTGCCCGGCCTGAAGTAAATCTTGATCAGGCTCACCCCGGTCAACGACCGCGATTCGCTGTGATCGACATTCGCCGCCAGGGTGAAAAACCGCTCGAAGGTGTTGGTAATATCCGCTTCGATCTGTTGCGGAGGCATGCCACTGTAAAACGTCGCCACCACCACCACCGGCATGTCGATCTTCGGAAACAGATCCACCGGCATCCGGGCTATGTTCACCCCGCCTATCAGCGTCACCATCAGGCAAATCATCAGGATAAAGTAAGGATATTTGAGAGCAAACTTCGGCATTAATCCGCCCCTCCGCCGCTCGCGTCTGCTTCCGCCTTCATGTCATCCACTCCACCCATCTCGCGGCTGACGTCGGAGGTGGGTTCCTGGACCACGATCGGCGCAACCTGTTCGTCTTCGCTGAAAGCCCCCTGGCCGCCGATGACCACCCGCTCGCCCGGCTGGAGCCCACTCTTGATCTCCGCCAGCTTGTTGCCGCGAAGTCCTACTTCCACCTTGCGGACATGAATCCGGTTTGCTGCATCCAGTGCGTAAACGGTCTCTTGATTCCCCTTGAGCACCAGCGCCTCCACCGGAACCGTGGTCACGTTGTCCACGCGCGCCAGTTGCATCTCCGCGTTGGCATACATGCCCGGCGCGATCGACAGGTCCTGGTTCTCCACGTCCACTTCGGTCTCCATCGTCCGGGTTTCGAAGTTCACCTCCCGTGTAAAACGCACGATCGTGCCGGTAAACGAGCGGTTGATCGCATCCACGCGGATCTCGACTGGGTCGCCCACATGGACATACTGCACATCGTCCTCCGGAACCGGCAGCCGCAGGCGCAGCAGCCCGCTCTCGGAGAGCCTCACGATGGGAATATCCTGCTGATTGGAGTTGGTCCCGCTCTGGATCAGCGCCCCGGTATCGGCATAGCGCCAGATAATGACCCCGTCCAGCGGCGCCACCACGTTGGTGTAGTTCTGGATTGCCTGCACCCGGTCGTTGTCGGCCCGCGCCACTTCCACGTGCTGTTGTGCTGCCGAGGCCGCGGCTTTGGCCGCATCCACCTGCGCTGCCGAGGAGAGGTCCGTGCCTTGCGCGTCGTCCAGTTCCTGCTGCGCGATCAGACCGGGCTGCGCCTTCGACGTTTGCAGCAGCCGTTCATAATCCAGGTGCAAAGCCGCATGCGTGGCCTCCGCGCGCTGCACTTCGTGCTGTGCGGCTGCCAGGCTGTCTTTGGCGCGCTGCATCTCGTAGACAGTTCCCTTCAATTGCGCGCTCAGTTCCGGAACTTCCAATACCGCCAGCGTCTCGCCCTTGTGTACCCGGTCGCCGATATCGACGTTGATCTTGACCATGAAGCCGGTTACCTTGGGGTGAATATCCACGACCTGATAGGGCTGAAACTGTCCCGCCAGGCTCAAAGTATGTGCAATGCTTCCGCGTGCCGCGGCAGCCACCTGCGCCGCGGGCAACTCGGCCGCGCTGGCTTGGGAATGTTGATTGTCCATCTTGCAAGCCGCAATGCCGGCTACCACCGGCAGCATCATGCCTGCGGCAAGAACCAAGGATGATCGACTTCGCATGTCTTCGAATGACCTCGTAATCCAGTTCTACTCACCGTGCGCCGGGCCGTTTGGCCGGTACGCGAGCAGGAGAAATCCACACAGCCTGCTCCAGCCCCTGTGCCGTCTGCATGGCTAAGCCTTTTGGGATCAGGACGATCAGGCCACGTCAGGAGGGGGTCGTACAAACTGTTGGAGCAGCGCCGGCAAAGCTGGCCGCTTCAGCCGGCCGGAGCGCGTCGTCAGCCGCGCCAGCGCCTGCCGCAGCCGCCGATCTGGAACTGGCGACATGACAAGGAAGAATCCCCCGCAAACCGTATAAGGAATCCTGGCCGCAGCGGCCGTCCGCACGGTCTGTGCGGTATCCGCCAACCAGGTCTGCTCATTTTTCGAGAGCAGCTTCGCTTCGGGCAGCCTATGCACGGCCGAGTGAGGCGGACCGTACAGGTCCAGCTTGTACCCCAACCCCCATGCAAAAGCACAGACCGCAACCGCTAGGCACATGAGAGTGACCGGGCGGAAAAACTTCCAGTCTGTTCGATCAGCCTGCACGCTCAAAGCGTCCTATCCTCCATAGAATGACAACGCTGCTTGCTTAGATGCAACAACCGGCCTGGGGTGATCTCCGTTGGATAGGCTTTTTGAAGAAAAGAATGGCCGCATGCCCATTTTCAACAAAAGTAGCTTTTCCATAAGTGAAAGTTGCCATCGGCCCCCATTTTAACCACTTACTCGCGCCTCCGGCTCCGGTCGGTTCCCTTTTTCGGCCTTCCCGCCTGCATTCCCCGGCCGGCTATCCAATCCCGTTTCCCTGATTCATCCCGCCACGTTCACAAAACCCTGCCCACGCCAACCGTCCCGTCCTCCCGCCCTTCCATGCGCCGGGAAACCGCCCGCTTCAGCAACCGCTTTCCATGAAAAATCCGCGACTTGACGGTGAAAACATTCACCCCCATCGCGCGCGCCGCCTCCAGGTGCGACAGCTCTTCCAGGACGCACATCCGCAAAGCGGTCGTGCACACCGAATCGAGCCCGTTCATCTCCGCGAACATAATCCTCTCCAGCTCTTTGCGCTCGCAACACTGCTCCGGATCGCTGGTCGGATCGGGAAGATCCAGCTCCATCGGGTCCTCGTCCCGGTCGTGGATTTCCTCCAGCGGCAGGCACGTCCATCTCTTCTGCCGGCGCAGCCATTCCCGCCCCGTATTCCGCACGATGACCGCGATCCAGGTCCCCATCTGCGACTCGCCGCGAAATTGCCCCAGGCTCTTGAAGGCCTTCAGAAGCGCCTCCTGCAGTATATCCTCGGCCTCCTCGCGATTGTTGGTCATGCGCTGCGCCAGCCATAGCAGCTGCGCCCGGCGCCGTTCGGCAATCTCCGTAAACGTCACGAATTTACCGTCCCAAGCAGCGCAACTTCTTCCTCCATCCTGGTTCGCCGTGGCATTTGCCATACTCGTTCCCCTGATTCCTCTGTGCGCTGAGGCCTTTTCGGTTCTCTCAACGGCGCGCGTTGGGCAATCCGGCGTTTCCCTGCCTTCATGCGTGCCACTCGTCTGCAAGCCGGTCGATGGCCGCGTGCAGCATCTCCGCATTCGCGCCCGGCGTCAGCCGCTCGTCGTAGAGCGCGCCATCCAGAAACCCCTCGCCGTAACGGACCACCAGGATCCGCGCCTCCGGCCACTGCCGGCGTATGAATTGGCTGATCTCCTCCAACTCCTGCTCGGAAAGCGTGTTGTGCAGCACCACCACCTGGAAGCGCTCCTGCTTGGGAATCGTCCACAGATTCCGGTAGTCGGGCCTGATGGAAAGATGCGTGTCCGCCCGCTGCCGCAGCGCTTCATGGACCACGCATCCCCGCTCGATCGGTCCCACCGAGATCAACCGGGTGGCTTTCGCGCCCCACATTTGGACCCCGCCCAGGCTTGCGGTGGAGTGCTCGGCGCCGCCTGCTACTTCTCTGTCCATAACTCGATCCATGACGCCTCCGCGGATTCCCGGCCATCCGGCCTGCGCCCGTCATGGCAGCGTGCCCGCCGCAACAAATGCAGCAGAGTCGCCGCCAGGCTCGGGCTTACGATCCGGAGGGAATCCATCACTACTCCTCGACGGAGCAATCGCTTCACGGTGCGGTGCGTAGCCGGGCAATCGAACACATGTGCCGGACCGCGAACTGCCTTCTACTAAGCGAGACAGAGTCGATGGGAGGGAGGGGCGCGGGAGGGATTCAGCATATCCGCGCCGCGCCTCGGAAGCGCGCTTGTGCCGGGAAAACCGGCGGCCGCGCCGAGTATGCGGGGAGAGCACTGAACCGGGATCACGCAGGCGTGAAAGTCGGGGATGAAATGCGCCTTGACCTTGACCCGTACTGCTAACGTTGCCGCCCAGCGCGGTTTGATCCACAGCTTGGCCGCAGGAATCTGCCGCGCCTCGTCCGCATGGCGATGATACAACGACATCTTGTATCCCAGACCCCATGCAAACAGGGCAATCGCCAGTCCGGCAATCCCCAGCATGCACGGCCGGAAGAGCTGCTTCCACCGCCGGTCCATCCCCGTGGCTGCTTCTTCTCTACCGCGAATACGCGGTTCCGCTCTGCGACCAGCCGTCGTGAAGAGACTCCGGAATGGCAAGGTACGTGCAACTCCTTCCGCCTGCGCCTCGTGGCGTCTGCTTCAGTTAGACTCGCATCACCCCGTGAATGTTGTATGCGCTCCGAGCAATTTTCAGATTGTGAGATCAGGTTCTCTGCATCCAGGGAACACGGCCCCGGCCGCCGCGCCATCGCGCACCGCCATTGCGCGCAACTCACCTCTCTGCAGGAGTTCGATCAGCATCCCCTGGGCCGCGCGCCGTCCCGCCTTCGCCGCGCCGCCTACTTCGCCCCGATCAGCCGGATGCGCGCCGTGAGTGCCCGGCCCTCCGGTTCGCTGAAGGTCTCAAACTCGGGCGAGTCCACATCGTTGTTCACAACAGCCGGATTCCCGCTGCCGGTGACATTCTCGATCACTCCGCGCAGCCCGAAATACTGCCCATGAAAGTGAAAGCGCCACTCCAGGCCAGGGTCGAACGACATGAAATTCGGGTAGCGCCGCGAGCCTGCCGCTCCTACCACGTTGTAGTTGTCGTCGATCGACGTGTACGGAAATCCCGTATGCCATTGCAGCGCGTACACAATATCCCAGCTCTTCCTCAAGCCCGGAACCAGAAGCGGCAGCCAGCCCCAGGAAACCACGTGGTTCGGCGTGTCCCACGGCAGCGGACCGCTCTGCTGCGATCCCAGATAGGAAACCGTCGGCTCGTATTCGAGCGCCGCATTGGTGTGCGCCGTGGAGTGCGTGTACGCCGCAAACAGCGTGTAGTCGCCGGAAAACGTCTTCCGCGCGTCGATCTCCTCCATATCATCGTGGTCCTGCCGCCCGTTGGTCAGCTCGTAGTTCCCCGAGAACACCCCCGGCGCGCTCTGGTCCACGTAGGTGAACTCGTCCGTCACCACCTTGTTCACGTAGTTCGCACGCACATAGATCGCCCCGGGCAGTTTCTGCTCCAGCGCCACGCTCCAGTTCAGCGCCCGTGCCTCGTGCAGCGTTCCGTAGTCGGCGGAAAACGTGGTCTCCTGCGCCGGCCCCAGCGCGGTTGTGCCGTCGGCCGCATAGTACGTGTCGTACCGGATCCCGGCCAGCGCCCGTTCCACGTACTCCAGTTGCGTGTGCTCGTAGTAGAGTCCCACGCCCGCTGAAATCTTGGTGTTCCCGCCCAGTCCCGGCGGCAGATAGATCGCCGCCAGCCGCGGCGATGGCTCCGGCCTGCGGATGATCTCGTCCCAGTCGAAGCGCACCCCCGGCTCCAACAGCAGCCCGCTCACCGGCGCCCACCGGTCCTGCGCATACCCGCCGATCTCCACGTTGTGCCGGGTGAAGGGCGCAATCGCCTGGAACGTGCTCTGCCGCGTCAGCTTTCCGTCCTCGCGCAGGTAGCTCACCGGCTCCAGACCCACTTGCGTGCCAAAGCTGATTTGGTCCGCGTCGATGCCCATCTTCAGATCGTGCGCGCCAAGCCAATGCCGCGTCGGCAGGTACAGCGCCGCGTTGCCTTCCACCCGCAGCGACCGGCTGGTCTGGCTCTCAAAGTAGCTGCCCTTGGCGATCTCCGGCGTGATTTGGTAGGGGCTGTTGCCGTGCGGCTCCGAACCGTCGCGGAATCGCACCGCCGCCACCCCCGCCTCCAGCAGCGCCCCGTTGTGAAAGCTCCGCTGATCGCGCAGGTACGGCATCCATGCGCTGATGTCCTGTTTGGTGGTGCTCACTTGCGGAACCAGCGTGGAGAGTCCGGCGTAGGCCTCGTGGGACTCGTTCACCAGCAGCCCGCCGATTGCCGTGTTCGCCGGAGTCGCCTTGGCCTGCGCCTTGATCAGGTTGCTGCCGCGGATCAGCGGGTCGTTGTCCTGCCCCGCCGGCAGTCCCAAAATATAGTTGCTGGCGTAATTCACATCCATCCCGTCGGAGAACCACGCCCGGTTGCGCCTGAGCGGCCCGGAAAACGTGAACCGCGGCACGAATTTATCGAAGTGTATGCCGTTCACGTCTTTATACGAGGGGATGAAGTTGGTCGCGTTGAAGCGGAGCTTGTTGTCGCCCATCCCGGTATAAAACGCCACCACCCCGCCCGTGCTTCTGCCGTATTCCACCGGGTAGCGCGTCGACTCCTGGTCGATGGAGCGCACCGCATCCGCGCTCACCCGCATTGACAGCTCTCCGTTCACCGGTGAACGTATATCGAACCCGTCCAGCGTGTCCAGCGTCGCCCACGTCTCTGACCCGCTCACGTGAATCTGTTCCGTCGCGTCCTGCACCACCCCCGGAAAGAACGGCAGCAGGTAGCGGATGTCGCGCGAGGTCACGTAGGGAATGTTGATGATCTCCGGCATGTTCATGGTCCGCTGGTTGGAGGTCTGCTGCGCATCGATGCCCGGCGGCGACGCGGTCACGTTCACCTGCTCCAGCACCATCTGTTCGTGGTTCAGAACGACCTTCAGTTCCCGGGCCTGCGGATCGACCCCGGCCATCGTCGTCTCGTAGAATCCCGGCTTCACGATGCGCAGGCTGTAGGCTGCCGTCCCCTGCAGCTCATACGTGGCCGCGCCGGCGTAGTTCGTCGTCACGCTCACCGCCGCGCGCCCCGGCTCCTCGACCAGTACCTGCGCGCCCGCAACCGCCGCGCCGTTCTCATCCACAACCGTCAGCAGAACCGGCATACGGGAAGGCGCAGGAGTTGGCCCCTGTCCTGCCGCCGCCTGTCCAGCCGCGGAAACAGCGCAGCCCACAAGAAAGGCTCCGGCCATCCACCCGCCCGCGCGCAGGAGAAATCGCATGGCAGCACCGCAATCCATCACACATTGTAGACGCATTCAGTTCAAAAGCATCGCCCGCCAACGTCATGACAATTTGTTCATCAGTTCACGTTTTGCCGCATCATGAACCCGCGCGGTGCAGGCGTCGCAACTCAGCCGGATCGCACCGCATCAAACAGCCGTCCTTGAGGCTCGTTCATGATGTCCACCCTGCTGCGGCAGCCACCGCCGCGCAGCACTCCGCACAATGCCCAGAGCAAATCCGGCATGCTCTGAACCGCTCACCGAAGCGTTTTCCCTCCGCTTATCGGAGTCCACCGGGCTTCCTCCCCCGCAGATAGCTTAATCATCGATCTTGCGCCGACAATTTGATTCTCCGGCTTCAGTGCTAGCCCATATCGGGTCGTGCCCCCGTAAAGACCCGACAGATCCACGCTGAAGCTTCGCGCCTTGCCGGAAAGATTCTTCAGCACGAACCCGTTTGCGCCATAGGTATATCGCACGCCGTACTCGGGAATCCCGAACTCCACGCTCCCATAGCCCTGCAGGTGAGGATGAATGGATACATCGGCGTCCACGCCGGCTGTAACACCTAATAAGTCTTGAATAAGTACTGAGGTGTACACACATGGATATTCGTAATACATTGAGGCGCCATGCCAATCCTTTCCATCGACATAATAGACATAGTCCATGTCATATCTCTCACCCATAAAGTAATCGCTTCCTTCCCCTTCATGGGCCACGGCTTTGAGTTGATTGAAGAGTACGCTGTTTCGATTGCGCGACTCCCAGAAAGCCGCGTCCCAATACCAATACCTGCCGGCAGCGCTCAGATCGTAAGGTCCGCCGCTCCCGATCTCCGACTTGGTATAGCCGGCAATATCAGCTGCCACAAAACTCGGAAATCTTTCAAAAGAGCCAAAATTCGCATCGATCAGCTGCTGCACTGCCTTCGCTTGCGCAACCGATGCATACCCAAAAAGGACAGGAAGCGTATTCGACAACAGATGAATGTGATCGTGAACCCGGCCTTTCCGATCGACCCAATCGATAAATCTCTGATTGTTTTCATCCCAGAATCCCATTGGCAAAGGCTTGACCAGCATGGCGGCAATCTTCTTTGCATAGCCGGAGTAGTAAGTGGACCTGCCTTGCCGGTTCAAAATTCTTTCCATCTCCGCCAGCAATCCAAATGTATAGGCCGCAAATGCTCCGGCCTGAGTTACACGGCCATCCTTGATCACCTGGTCTTCGTAATAAACATCGGACCATACCCGTCCGTATTGATCTGTGTTCCAGATCGTCAAAGAGGCGGCATTTTCCAGATTGACAATATTGCTGCGAAGCCACGCCAGGTCTTTCGTTGCTTGGTAATAGCGCCACGACTCCTCCAGAACTTCAATATTGCCCGTCAACAGAAACATTTCCGCATTTTCCCGCCTGTCCTGGCTGTTTCTGCGAACCTCGTATTCGCGCATGCCGGAAGGCTGAACCGAGCAGGGAATGCGAAATAGCTTTTCGGGATCGTCATTCATCACCTTGAACTGAAGCGCAATCATGCGCCGCACAATATCCAGATCGACCGCCGATCCCATGGCCAGGCGGCCTTTGATCTGAAACTCATGATCGACATCCGGATAAGTTCCCGCATAGGCTTTGGGATTCAAGGTGCTCACCACGTACCCGTCGCTATACGGATAATCCTTCGCCTTCGTCCTTTCGACAACCGATGGCAGCATGGTTCCCCAGTAAAAACCGGCCAGGGCGTTTTCCAGCGCCTCCCCATCCGCGATACGGAAGGAAAAACGATTGTTGAACGTGTCGCTGTGCGGGCGCGCCTCCGACTTATATAGTTCAAATCGGTCGCCGCTCACGCTGACCTTCATCACATCGTCAAGCCGCGCGGCAATCGACTCCCCGCGTTCCAGTTTGATGTACCAGGAATTTTCCCGGGAATGGGGATCTTCAGGCAGGACCCACAGGTTGGTGTTCACTTCAATCTGGCTGCCGGCCGCGCCGATGGGCAAAACCCACCATTGATCGAGTTCGCGATCGATGCCTACACCCTGGCATGACTTGAAGATCAGTTCCACCGGCGAGCTGTTGTCTTTTCGCGTGACTACATAATGATTGCCGGCAGACTGTATCTCTCCATTTTCAACCGACTGCAGAATGCCGTTCGTTTGCGCCCCGCCCTGCGCACCCCCTGCCGGATCGGTGATCTGCGCTTCGGAAGCAACTGCCAGCAAAAGGAAGATGACGGCAACGATCAGTGCTTTCATTTAGTAACTCCGGGGGCAAATCGCCCCGCAGCACCGTGATCTCCGCCGCCTGATACAGCGTGGACTTGGTGAAGCCGCATGGTGCCCGGAGGGGGACTTGAACCCCCACGGCCGGTTAAGGCCTGCGGATTTTAAGTCCGCTGCGTCTGCCAGTTTCGCCATCCGGGCCCGAGCTTGCTCTGGACACACCTAATGGTAGCTGAGCCCGCCCGGCTTCCCCGCCCGTTGCCGTCCCCTCACTGCGCCTTGCGGAAGCAGATCAGCTCGCCGTCCAGCCGGTACTCGGCCGAGCAGACGTCCCCGCCGCAGATCATCGTCTCTCTGCCGTAGAGCTGCCGCTGCGTGATCAGCCCCAGCGTCCCGCAGCGCGGGCACGACATCACCGCAACATACGGATTCTGCGCGTGTCCCAGCTTGTTCTGGTTTTCCAGCACAAACACCGTGCCGGGATCCATCTTTTCGGGTATCCACTCTTCCAGGAATTGCAAGTCGGCAGACATCGTTCCCTCCCTTGGCTTGATGGAACCGAACTCCGGCTTGACTCCCGCCTTTGACGTCCCCCGCGCATCTCCGGCAGATTCAAGCCTGGCTCTCTGGTGCTGCTACGGACTCTGCATCGCATCCCGGCGGCCTGGCGGCCCCGTGGACGAGTTTCAAGAACAGTTCAGTGTTGCCCTAGACCATCCCTGCCGTCAACCGCAATCGCGCCCGGGGAGTGTCGAACAGGATTCCCTGACTGCGCCGCGCGCTGTCTCTACCGCGCCCCTTGCGCTCCGGCTCCGCCCCGCGGCCCGCCGTCCGCGTCGATCTCCCGGTAGATCTCCTGGTTGCGCAGAATCGCCTCCACGTACTCCCGCGTCTGCGTAAACGGAATCGACTCCACAAACTCGTCCATCCCCTCGTACGGTCCCGCCGCCTCCCAGCCCGCCACTCGCGTGTCGCCCGCGTTGTAGGCGGCCAGCGCGTACTCCGCGACCCCGCCGAACTGATCCATCAGCTCCCGCAGGTAGCGCGTGCCCAACCGGATGTTGGTCTCCGGGTCCAGCAGTTGAAAGGTTTGGAAGCGGCTCATTCCCTCTTCGCGCGCCAGCTTCCGTCCCACCGCCGGCAGCAGTTGCATCAGTCCCCACGCGTTCGCATAGGAGATCGCCGACGGATTGAACTCCGACTCCTGCCGGATCAGCGACACCACCAGGTACGGATCCAGCCCGTTCTTCACCGACTCCGCCTTGATCGTTTCCAACCACGGCTCCGGAAACAGAATCCGCCAGTACGCCATCGGAATCGACCGGATCGGCGCCTCCATCGCGTACGGAACCGCCCGCTTCAGCGCCCGCATCGCCCGGAAGGTCTCGCCGTAGGCCGCGTAGATTTGCGCCTCGGCCAGCGCGCTCCACTCCTCCGATTCCGGATCGGCCGCAATCTCCCGCGCGATGTACTCATTCAGCCCCGCGTTGGCCAGCAGCTTAGCCCGCGCCAGGTGCGGACTGTCCACCGGAAAGCTCTCCACCAGCCCCGGAGCCGGCAGCGGATGAATGCGCTCCAGGTCCGGCTCCTCCACTGGTTGCTCATTGCCCAGCGCCGGGGCCCCCGGCAAGCGGTCTCTGCTTGCTGGGGTGGAGAGCGCCGCCAGCCGCGCCCGCGCCAGTTGCGCATAAAAGTAATGCGGGTAGGTGCCCACAATCGTCCGGTAATCGGCCGCGGCCAGCGCCGGCTCATGTTCCCGCGTCTCATACAGCCGTCCCCGCCAGTAGAGCGCGGAAACCGTCTCATCCGCCTCCGGATACAGCCGGATCTGCTCGTCGAACAGCCGCGCCGCATCCTCATACAGCCCCTGCCGGTAGCTCAACCAGCCCGCCCGCCAGTGCGCCGCCGAAGCGTCCTTGCTCGTCGGAAAGTGTTCGGCCAGGTAGCCGTAGTACCTCACCGCGTTGGGATAATCCCGCTTCAGCAGGTACATGTTGCCGCTGGAAAACAGCGCCTCTTCCAGCCACGGACTGCTGGGAAACCTGGCCTCCATCTCCGCCACAATGCGCTGCTGATCGTCCTCGCCATCCCGGTCCCGCGCCAGTTCCATCAGCAGGTAGAGTCGCCGCGCTCCGTTCTCGTCGTCGCTGTCGGGCAGCGCCTCGGCCTCCTCCTCCGTCAGCCGTTTCAGTTTCAGTTCACAGGCCGCCTCGGCCACGGCGAATCCGCCCCGCGCCCGCTCGTCCAGCTCTGCCGAGCTCGCCAGCGCCCGGTACTCCTCCGCCGCGTCTTCGTAGCGCCCGCCGTTGTAGTAGGCGTCCGCCAGGATGCGCCGCTCGGCCACTGTGAGCGTTCCCAGCTCCCCCATCTGCTCCAGCCGCGTCCGCGCCGTCGCTGCATCCGCGCTCAGCAGATGCCCCAGCAGCAATTCCTTGAAAACCCGCTCCGCCTCTTCCTGTTCGCCCAGCGCGTACTCGACCTGCCCCTCGGCCAGCTCAAAACCCGCCTGCCCGTTCAAATCCGGATTCTCCGCCGTCGCCGCGTCCAGAACCCTCCGCGCTCCGGCCGCATTGTTCAGCGCCAGCAGCACGTTGGCCTCCAGCACCGGCGCGTCGTCGTCAAAGATGCTGTCCGGATACCGCCCCGTAAACCCGTGCAGCAGCACCTCGGCCGCGCGATCGTCCCCGGCGCCGTGGCTGGCCTCCGCATCCAGATAGTCCGCGTAGTCGGCCAGCTCCCTGCCGTCCAGCCGCGCCTTGCGCAGGTTCGCCTCGGCCTCGTCATACTTTTTGTCCAGCAGATAAGCGTGTCCTAGCGCCAGATACGCCGCCGCGGCCGCCTCGCCCGTGTGCCGCCGCGCCCACGCCGTCACCCCCGCATAAGCCTCCGGGGTGCGCAGCGTGTCCAGTTGCTGCGCCATCGGCTGCAGTTCGGCTGAAGCCACAAACGCCTGCCTGATTCGCGCCGTCCGCGCCATCCGCACCGCCCGGCTCGCCCGCCGCCGGGTTCGTTTTTTCACCGTCTTTTTCGCCGTCTTGCTCTTGCTGGAACTCGCATGATGTGCCGGCGTCGTCGTCTCGCTCGTGGCCTGTCCCGCCACCGGCAACACAGCCAGCAGCGCGCAGAGCAGCCCCGCCAGGCACCGTGATGCCAGGCGGGCAAACCAGGTGGGGGAACTCTCGGCCCTCATATCTTCACTCTAAGCTGCATTCGCCCATCCCGGCGACCCAACCGAACCACCCCGGTTACCGCGCAAATCCCCCGGCCCCATCCCCGATCCCCTCAGCCCCCATTTGGCCCGCTGCTCCGCCTTCCGTTAAACTCTTCTTTAGCGGGACCTCCGTGCCGTCCCTGGGCAGATTCCTCGGATTTCCCGCATCCTGGCGCCATGTCGACCATCCAACCTATTGGAACCGAACTCGAGCAGCATCCTGACGTCGCCCTGGTCAGCCGGGTGCGCGCCGGCGATGCCTCGGCCTACGACGAGCTGGTCCGCAAGTACGAACGGCAGATCTTCCGCATTGCGCAGCACATCACGCAAAACCGCGAGGACGCCGAGGACGTCATGCAGGACGCGTTCCTCAAGGCCTATGAAAAGCTTGACCAGTTCCAGGGAAATTCGAAGTTTTACACATGGCTGGTACGCATCGCGGTCAACGAGAGCCTGATGCGGCTGCGCAAGCGCCGCACCGGCAAAATGGTCTCCATCGACGAAGACATCGAGACCGAGGAGGGCAGTGTCCCGCGCGACCTGGCCGACTGGGCCCCCGACCCGGAGCAGAACTACACCCGGGCCGAGCTGGCCAGAATCCTGCGCAGGACCATCAAGGGCCTGCCCCCGGGCTTTCGCGTCGTCTTTGTCCTCCGCGATGTGGACGGGCTTTCCACGGAGGAGACCGCCGAATCCCTCGGCCTGAGCGTTCCCGCCGTCAAATCCCGGCTTTTGCGCGCCCGTCTGCAGTTGCGCGAGCGCCTCAGCCGCTACTTCCGCCGGAAAGACGGGCCCATGGAAACAGGAGTTGAGAAGTGACCTGCACCGAGTTTATTGCCTTGCTGGACGACCTCATCGACGACACCGCCGCCGCCGAAACCCGCGCCGAGCTGCAAAAGCACCTCAGCGGGTGCGAGCACTGCGAGGTAACTCTCAACACCACCCGCAAGACCATCGAAATCTACCGCTCCCACGAGCTCTACGACCTGCCTCCCCGGCTCCGCGAACGCCTCCACGCCGCCATCATGGCCCGCTGCAAAAAAGGCTGCTGACTCCCCCGCCCCGCATGCCAACCCGCCTCTCACGCCGCTGGAATCCCCCGGCCTGGCCTGAGTCGGCCGAGAGTCAGCCGCGCAGAACCCACTCGCCCCTCGCCAATTCCCTCAACCAAAAGGCTGCCGCGCGCAACGGTCACTCCGACCTCAGCGCATCCACGGGATTGACCCGCGCCGCCCGCCGCGCCGGCAGAAGACTCGCCGCCATCGCCGCCACTCCCAGCACCACCGCCACCGCCGCCAGCGTCGGAGCATCCCACGCCGTCACCCCAAACAGCAATTTCCGCATCAGCAGCGAAGCCCCCACCGCGCCCACCAGTCCAAACCCCAGCCCCACCGCCGTCAACCAGCCCGCCTGCCTCATCACCATCCGATAAACCATCCCGCGCTGCGCTCCCAGCGCCATCCGCACCCCAATCTCCCGCGTCCGCTGGCTTACCGAGTACGCAATCACCCCATACAACCCCACCACCCCCAGCACCAGCGCCATCGCCGCAAATCCGCCCACCAGCCACGCCGCCAGCCGGTGCAGAAGCGCCGCCTGCGTCCCATCGATCTTCCCGCTCATCGTCGCTTCGTCGCTCACCGCCAGGTTCGGATCGATCCTGTGCAGCGCATCCTCCACCGTCGGAATCACCGCGCCCGCATCCTGCCTTGTCCGCACCGCCAGGCTGACCGAATGGTCCCCCGTCTGGCTCAGTGGGAAATACTCCGCCGGCCAGGTCTCCGTATCCAGCGGTCCTTCGCGTACGTCGCCCACCACGCCCACTATCTCCCACACCGTCGGCACCCCGCCCTCGTCATCGGCGATCTTCTGCCCAATCGGGTCCTGCCCCGGGAAATACTTCCGCGCCAGCGTCTCGTTGATCACCGCCACGCCCGGCATCCCCGCCATATCGTCCGCGGTAAAGAACCTCCCCCGCACCAGCCGCGCTCCCAGCGCATGCAGATACCCCGGGCTCACGTGCCGCTCGTCCACCTCATTGTGTTCGCCGAGAACCGGGTGTCCCTGTACGTGAATGGCATCCTGCGAGCAGTTGCACTCAACCGGCAGCATGCTGCTCATCCCCGCGGCCTCCACGCCCGGCAGCGCCGATACCCTCTGCTCAATCTCCGCGTACAGCCCCGTCATCTGCGCGCTGGTCGTATAAACCGACCCCGGCGTCATCACCCGCATCGTCGCCAGGTGGTCCGGCGCAAACCCCAGTTGCACGTGTAGCAGCCGGTAAAGGCTCTGTCCCAGCAGTCCCGCGCCGGCCAGCAGCACCACCGCCACTGCCAGCTCCACCACCACCAGGTTCGCGCCCAGCCGCTGCCACAGCCGTCCCGCCGTGCCCCGGTCTCCGTCCGTCAGTCCCTCGCGAATCTTCTGGAATCCCAGTCGCAGCGCCGGTGTCGCCGCCAGCAGCAGCGCCGTCAGAAGTGCAATCGCCCCCGCAAACTCGCAGGTGTGCGCATTCAGTCGCGCGTTATCCAGGAACGGCATATTCGCCGCCATATCCTTCGGAACCATCGCCTCCAGCAGCTTGATCGCGCCCAGCGCCGTCAGCAGTCCGCCCGCGCAGCCAGCCCCGGCCAGCAGCAACCCCTCCGTCACAAACTGTCTCACCAGCCGCGCCGGCGTCGCGCCCAGCGCTCCTCGCACCGCCACCTCGCGCCTGCGGCTCTCCGCCCGCACCAGCAGCAGGCTCGCCACATTCACGCACGCAATCACCAGCAGCAGCCCCGTCCCCGCCAGCAGTGTCAGCAGGATCGGCCGCACGTCTCCAACAAAAACCTCGGAGAGCGGAACCACGTTCGCGCTCAAGTTCCGTCCCGTGATCCCGTATTGCCGTTGCAGTTGCTTCGCGATCGCCGTCATCTCGCCCTGCGCTGCCAGCGGGGTCACGCCGTCGCGCAGCCTTCCGATCCCCCAGAACTCGTAGAACGTCCGCGAGTACTCATGCCGGGTCCAGGTGGTAATCGGAATCCAGAACTCCGCGTTCGCGCTCGGCGCGAACGTAAACGTCCGCGGCAGCACCCCGATAATCGTGAAGCCCTGCACGCCGGACTTGTTGTCCAGATCCACCGTCTGGCCCACAATATCCTTCCGCGCTCCGTACCGCTGCACCCACGCGCTGTAGCTCAACAACGCCACATTCGGCCCGCCCGGCCTCGTCTCGCTCGGCTCAAAGTCCCGTCCCAGAATCGGCCGCACTCCCAGTGTCCCGAAGAACCCTCCGCTCACGCGCTCGGTCTGCACCGGCGCCGGCACGCCCGCTCCGTGCAGCAGAAGGATGGTGCTGCTGTAGACATCCAGCGAGCTGAATGACTTGTTCATCCGCTGCCAGTCCTCAAAATCCGGATACGAGAGCGGCCACAGCGGCGCCGTCGCGCTCATTTCGTTCACCGCCATCAGCCGGTTGGGCTGCGCGTAGGGCAATGGCTCCAGCAGCGCCGCATCCACAAACCCGAAGATGGCCACGCTCACGCCCATCCCCAGCGCCAGAATCAGCACCGCCGTCGCCGCAAACCCCGGCCTCCTCCGCAACTGCCGCAGCGCGAACCGCAAATCCTGCGCCACCGTCTCCATGCGAAACCCAATCACCTCGTAGCTCCTCTCGCGCATGCGCGTCGCATTCCCAAACCGCCGCATCGCCGCAAAATGCGCCTCATCCGCCGTCATGCCCGCGGCAACAAATTCCTTCTCCGCCTCCGCGCGATGAAACGCCATCTCCTCCTCCAGTTCCGCGCGGAACCGCCCCCGCCCGAACATCCGCGCCACCTTCCGCAAGAATCGATTCACCCTCTCCATCGCTCTCTCCGAAGTTACTTATCGCCCACACCACTCAACCAAAAAACTGAGGGTGCCCCAGGTCTCGCTTCTGAGACCTAGGATCCACGATCCCTGCCCCGCCGCGCGCATCAGTCCCTAGTCCCTAGCCCCAAGTCCCCGTCTTTTTCACGCCTCCACATCCCGCAGCACCCGCCCGATCGCCGCAATCATCTTCTCGAACTCCGACAGCTCGACTCCCAATTGTTTCCGTCCCGCCCCCGTCAGCGTGTAGTAGCGCGCCCGCCGGTTGGTCTCCGTCAATTTCCACTCTGCCTTCACCCACCCCCGCAGCAGCAGCCGCTGCAGCGCCGGGTACAGCGACCCTTCTTCCACCGTCAACACATCGTCGGAGAGCCGTTTGATCGAAAGCGCAATCCCGTAGCCGTGCAGCGGCGCGCGCTCCAGCGTCTTCAGGATCAGCATGTCCAGCGTTCCAGGCAATAGATCGGGTTTCTTGACCATGCGCTTACCTATAGCCTATCTATGGGTAGAAAGTCAAGGGAATCCTGCCCAGCCACCGCTCTCAATCAAAAGCCCGCTGCATGCACTGCCCGCATGCAACGCCTGGCTCGGCTAGCAACGCTAGCTCCGCTGCCCTCCTTTGCGTTACCCTCAATAAGGCATGAATCTCAAGTCTTCGCTTCTTCTCCCCGTCCTGGCCACCGTGGTCTGCTCCGTCCCGGCTCTCGCCCAGCAGTCCTCCAGCAGCCTGCCCGACGCGCCCAGCGCAACCGCGGCCGCGCTCAACATCCCCAACGGCCCCACCGCCGTGCTCGACACCTCCATGGGCCGCATCACCTGCCAGTTCTTTCAGCGCCAGGCGCCCAACACCGTCGCCAACTTCATCGGCCTCGCCACCGGCGCCAAGGACTGGACCAATCCCGCCACCCATCAGCTCGAGCGCGGCAAGTCTCTCTACAACGGCACCATCTTTCACCGCGTCATTCCCGAATTCATGATTCAGGGCGGCGATCCCGCCGGCGACGGCACCGGCAATCCCGGCTACGCCTTCAACGACGAGATCGTTACCGGCCTCGACTTCGACCGTCCCGGCCGTCTCGCCATGGCCAACGCAGGTCCCAACACCAACGGCAGCCAGTTCTTCATCACTGAGCTTCCCTACCCCTCGCTCGACGGCCACTACAACATCTTCGGCCAGTGCGACGACGCCAGTGTCGCCGTCGTCAAGGCCATCGCCCGCGTCCCGCGCGACGCCAACGACCGCCCGCTCACGCCGGTCGTCCTGGAGAAGGTCACCATCGTCCCCGAAGGCCAGCCCTTGCCGCCCGCGCCCGCCGGACAGGCGCCCGCGCCTCCGCCCACACAATAGCGTCTTCAACCCCCAGCCCCGCGACGGCAGGTCCTTCACCGCGCGCAATACACAGGAGCTCTTCATGGCACTCGCAGCAGGAACCTACGCCGTCTTCTCCACCTCCGAAGGCAAGATCACCGTCCGCCTCTTCGAGTCCGACGCCCCCATCACCGTCAAAAACTTCATCGAGTTGGCCGAAGGCGCCAAGGAGTGGGCTCATCCCGTCACCCGCGCCAAATCCAGGGACAAGCTCTACGACGGAACCATCTTCCATCGCGTGATTCCCGACTTCATGATCCAGGGCGGTGATCCGGCCGGCAGCGGCATGGGGGGGCCCGGCTACCGCTTCCAGGACGAGACCAAGGGCTCGCCCCACAAGTTCGACAAGCCCGGAAAGCTGGCCATGGCCAACGCCGGCCCCAACACCAACGGCAGCCAGTTCTTCATCACCGTCGCCCCCACCCCGTGGCTCACCGGCAACCACACCATCTTCGGCGAAGTCGTCGAAGGCCAAGAGATCGTCACCAAAATCTCTCTGGTCCCCCGCGGCGGCCAGGACAAGCCCCACAAGCCGGTCGTCCTCGAGTCTCTGCTCATCGAACGCATCGCGTAGGTCTTTCTCCGCAGCTGCAAGCAGAGTGCGCTCCTCCTTTCGCTGGCCTCACAACCAGGGCCGGTGAAAGGAGCGCTGTCCGCAGCAGCTCCTGCAGCTCATTCCCGTGAGCCCGCACCTCTGGCCTGCCCGCTGTCTCCTGCTTGCCCGGCATCTCCGATTTGGAAGGAGTCGTCAAAGGAAGAGAGTCCCGGGAGAAAAGAACGTGCGCAGAATGCGTGAACGTCTCCTCCAACTTTACAAGACCCGCATCGCAGGAGCCGCTTGAAGCCTTAGCTCCGAATTTGGAGCCTTTGTGCCGATAACAGCGAATTCAACCACCCGTTCCAGTTGAATGCTGCCACCCGGTACAACAGTATGCTGCCGCTCAATGCAACGGAATCCTGCCACCCTTCGTCTGACGAGCAGGAAAGTATCATCCCCGCCGGAGGCGGGCCCAAGTGTTTACTCAGTAATTTCGGCATCGGCGGTCACTCGCCTGCAATCACGAAAACAGCCCAGCACAGCCCCAAAGCTCTCACTGCGTGAATTGGCAATATTGCGCTCACCCAGACAGGCAATCTGGAATGCTCGGAATCGCGCATTCCCGCCTCGGTCGCTCTTTCGAATTCGCGCTCATGGCGGAATGAAGAACGGAAGGAAGTCAGGCTGTCCGAGGGCTTACCAGGTGAAGCTCGCCAGGCTTGACGCTGGGCACGCCATCTCCCTCCGGAGGCGTCTGCGCCACCACCCGGCTGTTGGCAAGTTGAGATAGGAGTGCTTCGGCTGGCATCGCGCGTCCGAACAGCCAGCCCTGGGCATAGATTTTCCGCTCGCCGGGTGAGAAATAACCCGCTTGACGAGTGGTTTCCACCCCTTCCACGACGACTTCCAGGTTCATCGATTGAGCAATGGCCATGATCTGTGGAAGGATCGCTGCCGCCGGTGACTCCGTGCCGATGAGCTGCGTAAATGTTTTGTCCACTTTGATGGCATTGGCCCATAGATACAAAAGCGTGTCCAGGTTCGAAAAGCCGGAGCCGAAGTCGTCGATGTGGATGCTATGTCCCAGCCGCCGCAGGCTGCGGATCGTCTCCTTGGCCGCTTCGCCGTGCGCCGCTGATCTCTCCGTGACCTCGACTATCAGGCTTTCGGGGCGCACCCTGGCCTCCAGCAGCGATCTTTCAAACATGGGCAGAAAATCAGGATCCACAAGATCAGCCGCGCACACGTTGATGCTGATGCGAAACTCCGGGCGGTTCTGCAGCGTCGTCGCAAAATCGCGTAATATGCGCTTCAAGGTCGCTCTCGTAATCGATCCGATGAACCCGGCATCCTCGGCGACCTTCACAAAAACATCCGGGCTTATTGCGTTGCCGTCTTCATCGCTCCAGCGCGCCAGGGCTTCCGCGCCCACGATCTCCCCCGTGGAGAGCTTGACGATGGGCTGGTACTGCACATCCATTTCGTCCCGTTCCAGAGCTCGCCGAAGCTGGTGGCTCATCTCCCGTTTGCGGCTGAATAGGAACGAAAATCCCATCCCGCAGAGGATTTCGAGCATCCCTCCCGAGAGGGTGACTAGGGGAACCTCGTCGGACTCGCCATCAAGAGCCTCGGTAACAGTCGTAGTCGCCGTTGCGCAGCTGAAGTTGAGGTCCGAACAGCGCGTTACGTAGAGGTTGCTCCCTGCTCGGCCGCTTCCTGCGGTCGTCATATAGGGCGGATTGTCGGTGCCTGCGGCGGTTGAAGTGGTAGCGGAACTTGCGCCCGGGGCGTCGTTGCCTTTCATGGTGATCGCCAGCTTCACCGGAATCGGGCTCGGCACTGGAGGGAACTCCATGCCAAAGACAACGTAGGCGCTGCCCAGTTGCAGTGCCGCCCTCTTCAGACCGGCAATCTGGATCGGGCTGAGATTGCGGTAAGCGAGCGCGCCGTCCTCCTGCCGGAAATCGGCCTTGAAGGGGCCGATGACCCGCTCTGGACGCCCTGAAGTGGCAGAACACGCAATCTTGCCGCCGCGAATGCGCCCGGCATCCTTCACGTACTGTGAGCGGAATACCAGAGTTCGGAAATTGGCGATTTCGGCGTCGGTGCAAAAGCCGGAAGGCGAGCCTTGCATGCTGTGCAGAACACTCCGTGCTTCGGCAAGGGCGGCGTTTTCTTCTGCTATCGTATATTCGGAAGTGTGTTCAAGCGAATTCCTGGCCTGTAAAAGCGCTAGACCGCAGCCCAGTTCGTATCCCACAGCCAGACCACATACCGCCAGGGCAATGCGGACTAGCCGGCCGATTAGAATCCGATGCTCGATTGCTTTCTTCATTGAAGTAAATGGGACCCACTATAGAATCAATCAACCTTATACTTCTCCCAGTTTGAGCAATACCCTTCCGGGAATGAAACAGGCAATGCTTCTATTATGGGAGCCTGGGCCTACTTGGTAACCATGAATGTGGTAACCAAGGTAACCATTGACGGCTTTCTCCTGCATCCCTGCACATTTCGTGCTAAGCGCTGCTCCATAACGGCGATATCTTCACGTCTATCTCGGGGTCAGCGCGACCGATCTGTAATTGGAATTAGATTGAAGGCAGGATTCAACCTCAATAGTCGCCAACAGGCGAATGCACTCATCGGCGAGCTCCCGGCGGACTGTCACCTACCCGTAAGTTACGATTCCGCAAGCATTCTGCGCTGTCAGAACTCCACTGAATCCGCCGGCAGACGATCCAGGAGCCCAAAACGACCTCGGGGTCAGCCTGGCGCCAGTTCACCTGCCAGCCTTTCACGGTCGCCAGCCCCTTTGCAGAGAATTATTCCCTCCCGGCGCACTCTGTCTGAAGGGAGAATCTGAGATGGCCAACGAATCTGCGGCAGAACCGACCCAGTCTCAATCAATCCCGTCTCAACCCGCCCCCGTTCCGACCGGCAAAAGCGGCCAGCTTTCCCACGCGGCGCAGGTCGCCACCAGCGTCTACCGCAAGCCTTCCAAGCCCCAAAAAGCCAAATAGACTCACCCCCTCCCCCCTGAAATTGCGGTTTTTTGAGCGGCACATCTCCGATTAGCCATTCTGTATGAATGCGCTGTAATTTCTACCCAGATACTCTCCAGTAACACCTGGCTACAGTTTTGGCGTCAAAATGCCTCAAAATGGCCCATTTTGACGCCAAAAACCGCAATTTTGACGCTGCTTTTGCCGGTCTCGCGCCGCAGCGGACCACAACCCCGCGCGCCCGCAGCAATGCCGTAGAATGGCTCCCAACGAAACAGCAGACCCCGCAAAACAACGGAAAGGATCAGCGCCATGACCCTCAAACCCCGCGCAACCCGGCGCGCCTTCCTCCAAAGCGCGCTCCTTGCTTCCGCGCCGCTGGTCGCGGGCGCGGAGCCCACGCTCTCCGCCGCAGATTCCCCGCTGCCCGCCAATCACCGCGCCACTTGGCTGGGCATCGTCGAGCGCGTCTCCCAGCCCGTCCTCCAGGCCATCAGCCGCCAGCAGCTCCGCGCCACGATGCCCATCGAATGTGCCCCCGGCGAAGAATCCGCCCGCGCCCAGTGCACGCACCTTGAAGCCGTCGGCCGCCTGCTCTGCGGCCTCGCCCCGTGGCTCGAGTCCACTTCCATAGTCGACCCCGCCGAAGCCCAACTCCGCAACCGTTATCAGGACTGGGCGCGTCTCGCGATCCACTACGGAACCGATCCCGCCTCGCCCGACCTCCTCAACTTCGGCACCAACCAGCAGTCCCTCGTCGATGCCGCCTTTCTCGCTCTCGCCCTGGTCCGCGCACCACGCCAACTCTGGACCGCCCTCGACAGCGCCACGCAACAAAACCTGCTCCGCTCCCTGCGCTCCACCCGCAAGCTCAAGCCCGGCTTCAACAACTGGCTCCTGTTCTCCGCCATGATTGAAGCCTTCTTCTGTAAGGTCGGCGAGCCCTGGGACGCCATGCGCATCGACTACGCCCTCCGCCAGCACGACGAGTGGTACAAAGGCGACGGCGTCTACGGCGACGGCCCCTACTTCCACTGGGACTACTACAACAGCTTCGTCATTCAGCCCATGATGCTGAACGTGCTCGACGCCCTCGGTCCCGCCGCGTCGCGCTGGCAAGCCCTGCGCGCGCCCATCCTCGACCGTGCCCGCCGCTACGCCGCCATTCAGGAGCGCCTTATCGGCCCTGAAGCCTCATTCCCCGCCATCGGCCGCTCCCTCGCCTACCGCTTCGGCGCCTTCCACCACCTCGCCGAGATCTCCCTCCGCCATGAGCTGCCCGAAGCCGTCTCACCCGCCCAGGCCCGCTCCGCCCTCACCGCCGTCATGACCCGCATGATCTCCGCGCCCGGAACCTTCGACAGCCGCGGCTGGCTCACCATCGGCTTCGCCGGCCATCAGCCCGCCATCGGCGAGCCCTACATCTCCACCGGCAGCCTCTACCTCTGCTCCGCGGCCTGGCTCCCGCTCGGCCTGCCGCCCAGCGATGAGTTTTGGTCCGCCCCACCCCAGCCTTGGACCGCGCGCAAAATCTGGAGCGGCCAGAATGTTGCCGCCGATCACGCCATCAGTGGGTGATGGCGAAATGAAAATTCAGCCGCCCTTCGCGGCGCGCTCTGACTAGGGCCTGTTAACACTACTGGGGCGGATGACGTTGCGAGCCAAAATCGGGTCAGGCGAGGGGGAGGACGACGGCTGTGGCGGGCCCACCGCCTAGGACGACAACGAAGCATGACCCGATTGGGGCCGCAACCCTGGGCAGAAGTCGAAGGGACAGGGCCGATTTTCCCGATTTCGTTGTCGCTCGTCGCTAGCAGACACCCGGTATCCACCCCACGGACTGAGACCTGTCCGTGGGGACCCCGGGTATGCGTCGCTCCTCGCTTCTAGAACTCAAAAAAATCGGCTCCTGTCGCCACCACCCCAGTAGTGTTAACAGGCCCTAGAATGGAACGGCTCAGGGATCGAGGATTAGGAATCCCGCGGAGCACAGAGCACCAGGATGAAGCGCCCCATCACCGTCACCATCATTGCGATTCTGCTGCTGCTCGCCGGAGTCCTCAGCCTCACTGGCGACGCGATGCAATTCAAAACACTCGCGGCCAGCCATTACATTGTCTGGATCGTCAGCGTTCATCTGCTGGCCATCGTCGCCGGAGTCTTTCTGCTGCGTCGCCGCAACTGGGCGCGCTCGCTGGCGGTGGCGTGGATGGCGTTTCACGTGGGCATCAGCATCGGCTACCCGCTTGAGCTGTTTCTGGTTCATACGGCGTTCCTGCTGTTGTTTGTCTGGTTCCTGTTCTTCGGCGCGGATGCGCGCGCATGGTTCGGCAGTGCACAGACAACCGCCTGAGCAGCGTGGCGCAAGAAAATCTCTGCGTCTGGTGTATGTGAATCCGCACGGTCGCTCCGCGCATCCACACAGAAGCGCAACCGCTACAATGAGGCTGTTCAAGAACAGCTTCTGAACGAGCGTTGTGCGCGCGAGTTGACCGAGCGCTTCAGAGTTGTTGCCAGCCGCGCTCGCTGCCGCTTGCAACCATCCACACAGCAACAAGACCAATCGAGGAAACCCCGTTGAGCACTCCCGGCGAAACCACCAGCGAAGCCATCATCGAGTCCATGGGCGCCGTGGAACCATCCCTCGACGGCGGCGTCTCCCATGCCTGGCGCGCCCTGCGCCATCGCAACTTCCGCCTCTTCTTCGGCGGCCAGAGCATCTCCCTGATCGGCACCTGGATGACCCGCGTCGCCACCGCCTGGCTGGTCTACCGCCTCACCGGCTCAGCCCTTCTGCTCGGCACGGTCAGCTTCGCCGGCCAGATTCCCACCTTCCTCTTCGCTCCCTTCGCCGGCGTCTGGGTCGATCGCCTCGACCGCCGCAAGGTTCTGGTCTGGACGCAATCGCTGGCCATGGTGCAGTCGTTCCTGTTGGCCGCGCTCACCCTCTCCGGCCGCATCACCATTCCCCTGATCCTGGCGCTCAGCGTCATGCAGGGCATTATCAACGCCTTCGACATGCCCGGCCGCCAGGCCTTCATGATCCACATGGTCGAGGACCGCGCCGATCTCGGCAACGCCATCGCCATCAACTCCTCCATGGTCAACATGGCCCGCCTCGTCGGCCCCTCCCTCGCCGGCATCGTCATCGCCGCCACCAGTGAGGGCTGGTGCTTCCTCATCGACGGCATTAGCTACATCGCCGTCATCGTCTCGCTCCTGATGATGCGCCTCCACGCGCGCGAAGCCCGCCGCAAAGCCGACTCCACCCTCGCCGAGCTCCAGGCCGGATGGACCTACGTCTCCCGCTTCGTTCCCGTCCGCACCATCCTTCTCCTCTTCGCCGTGGTCAGCCTCATGGGCATGCCCTTTGTGGTGCTTATGCCCATCTTCGCCGTCCGCGTCCTGCACGGCGGCCCGCACACCCTCGGCTTTCTCATGGGCGCCATGGGCGTCGGCGCGCTCATCTCCGCGCTCTCGCTGGCCGCCCGCAAGAGCGTCCGCGGCCTGCTCCGCATGATCCCCCTCGCCGCGGTTGTCTTCGGCCTGGCCCTCATCGGCTTCGGCCTCTCGCATTGGTACTGGCTATCGATGCTTATGGTCATGGTGGCGGGCATGGGCATGATGCAGGGTATGGCCGGCAGCAACACCATCATCCAGACCATCGTCAGTGAGGACAAGCGCGGCCGCGTGATGAGCTTCTACACCATGGCCTTTGTCGGCATGGCGCCCTTCGGCAGCCTGTTGGCCGGAACCCTGGCCCACGCCATCGGCGCTCCGCTCACCGTCATCATCAATGGTGCCGTCGTGGTCCTCGGTGCCGGCTGGTTCACCACGCAAATGCCCGCCGTGCGCCGCACCCTCCGCCCCATCTACGAGCAGATGGGCATCATCCCGCCCAGGCTGCCGGTCCAGTCCTGAGCGTTCTACATCGTCACGCCGCACAGGTGCACGGCCACGCCCAGCTCGGCCAGCATCGCCGCCTTGGTCTGGAGCGCCTTGTCCGCCATCTCCGCCGAAGGCGCATACGCCACATTCGCGTGGTTGGCGCGGTGCCGCGCCATGAACTGGTTCTGGCTCACCCCATGCAAGATCGCGTGCACGATCGGCCACTGCGGCGTCGTCTCTTTCCAGCGCCGCTCGGTCTCCGCCGCTGGCAGGCTCACCACCGTTCCACGCCCCATATCCGCATGCAACGCTCCACCCTCCACGAATACGCGGCTCCAGACAATCTCGCCCGGCTTGCCTACGCCTTTCAGCGAGCCGCCGCCCAGCGGGAAGTACATCGCCGGCTGCCGCTCGCTGACGGCCCCGGCATACCCGCCCACAAAGTGATTGGCCGGCGCCGCGCCCGAAATCTGCAGCAGCCAGACAAACGCGTCGATTTTGCCGGAACCGTTCTGCCCATCGCCCTTGTACTGCTCGCCCCAGCGCACATCGTGCAGCGTAGTCGACGGATCCAGACCCAGCGCGTTCCAGCAGCGGTTGGTGATCAGCGAGTCCACCCCCGCGCCTTCATCCACTTCGTTGAAGTGCACCACCGGCCCGCCCGCGAACAGCTCCTCCTTCGTCCCCTCCGCGTACACCGGCGGACGATCCGCGTTGTTCAGCATTCCCTCGGCCAGGTCCGATGCGGCCACCATGTCTTTCAGTCCCTGCTGATACTGGATGCCGATCGCGTCGCAGCCAAACTCCTTGGCGATCCGCACCGCCGCAATGTACATCTTGCACTGCTCCAGCACCTGCTCCAGCGTCAAGTCGGTGGCCGGGTCCTTGCCGAAGCGGAACTTCACGCCCTTCTTCACCAGCCAGTCGTACACACCCCGGGCCTCGGCCTCGCTTACCGTGCGCATCTTCGCCACCAGCGCCGACTGGCTCAGCCGCTCCTTGAAGATCCCCGCCGGGTTCAGCAGCTCGTCGTCGATGATGGCGTTGTACATGCCCATGCAGCCCTCATCGAAGATGCCCATGATCGCCTTGCGGTTTTGCAGGTCGCTGGCCAGCGAGGCGCCCAGTTCCCTGGCGTCGGCCGGCAGCTTGCCCCGGTCCAGCGCATGCACGTGCGAGAGATCGTGCGTGATCCGCCCGTCGCGCAGCCATTCGTCCAGCCCCTTCAAAAAGAACTCATCGGTGAAATCCTTGCTCCAGATCGAAGAGAACTTCCTGCCCGCCTTCACCAGTGAGCCGTTCAGGTTCAGCAGCCCCACCAGCCCGGGCCACTGCCCAGACCAGTTGGCCACCGTCAGGATGGGTCCCTTATGGCTGCGCAGCCCCGGCAGCACGTGATGACTGTACTGCCATGCGGCCGTCGCAAACACCAGCTTCGCCTCGGGATGAATCTTCATGAAGACGTCCATTCCCATCCGCTGCGAGGAGATGAATCCGTGCTTCTCTTTCTCGTTGTACGCGTGCGCCCGCACCAGCTTGAACCCCTTCTGCGCAAAAGCAGCGGTCAGCTTCTCTTCCATGTCTCTCTGCGCGGGCCAGCAGGTCTGGTTGGCTGATAGCCGCAGATCGCCGCTGGTAATCAGCAAAACTTCATTGGCTGCCGGACGCTCCATCTCATGACTCCGCGTTGCCATTCCATCCACTCCTCGTGCCTGACCTGATTTGTGCCTGACCTGATTTTCACCACACACAACTATACACCGCAGTATCGCGGCCGCCCGCGCCCCAATCCTGCATTCCCGATGCGATCAAGAAGTTGCCGCCAGAGTTCTTAAGCGCCGCCTCAGCGCCGCATTCTAGCGCCATGCGCAGCCAATGATGCAGCGCAAATCCGGCGATTCGTGATCAAACCGAATTCCGTCCCTCTTATCCACAATGGCACCTCTTATCATCGTTGACCCTGCCATTCAGCCTCCGTACAGTCTGTAATTGAAGAGGGCATTTCGCGGCGGATGCAGCGTTTTAGGCAAGCTGCCGCCGGACCTCTTCGCATGGTTATTCGCATCCCATCGACCCGGAGTGAACATGCTGAAATTAAAAAAGATCCACATCCTCGGCTTCAAAAGCTTCTGTGACCGCACGGAAATCACCGTGCCGGGCACAGGCATTGCCGTGGTGGTGGGGCCGAATGGATGCGGCAAGTCCAACATTCTCGATGGGGTGAGCTGGGTTCTGGGCGAACAGAGCGCCAAATCCCTGCGCGGCGCCCACATGCAGGACGTCATTTTTTCCGGAACCCGCGACCGCAAGGCCCTGGGCATGGCCGAAGTCACGCTGACCATGATCGACCCCGGGACCTATGAGGGTCCAGTGCCCGTCGAGCCCGAAATACACGTCGATCACGATGGCCCCGCCGACTGGGATGAAGACGAACTGCGCCGCCTGAGCGCCGCTGAAGCTGAGGCCATCGTCGCCGAAGAGCAGCCCGGCCAGATGGACGAAGAAACCCCGGATGCTGCCGCCGCACCGGGGCCTGTTCCTGTGGACGATCCCAACCAAGGGTCCGCCGCACCGCAGGTGCTGCTCAAAATTCGCCGCCGCAAGTTTCAACGCACCCCGCAGAAGGGCGAGGTCGTCATTACCCGCCGCCTCTTCCGCTCCGGCGAGAGCGAATACCTGCTCAACGGCAAGCTCTGCCGCCTGCGCGACATTCAGGACATCTTCATGGGCACCGGCCTCGGCCCGGAGAGTTACGCCATCATCGGCCAGGAGCGCATCGGCCAGTTGCTCAGCTCCAAGCCTTACGACCGCCGCGCCATCATCGAGGAGGCGGCTGGCATCACCCGCTTCAAGAACAAGAAGCGCTTGGCCGAGCTGCGCCTGGAGAGCGCCCGCCAGAACCTGGCCCGCGTCGACGACATCTTCGCCGAGGTCACCCGCCAGATGAACAGCCTCAAGCGCCAGGCCGCCCGCGCGGAGCGCTTCGCTGCCGTGCGCGACGAGCTGCGCGGCCGCATGCGCGTAGTGCTGGCCAGCCGCATGGCCATCATGGACGCCGATCAGCTCCGTCTGGAGCAGGAGATTGCCGCGCTCACCGAACAGATCAACGCTGCCGCGGCCGAAATCGCCGCGCAGGAAGCAACCCAGCACGCCCTCACCGAGCGCGGCTACCAGCTTGAGGCCCAGGGCCAGGAGGCGCAGCGACGCGCCAGCCAAGCGGCCGTCGAGCTGGAGCGCACTACGGCCCGTGAGCGGGCCAACGCTGAGCGCGTGATCGAGTTGGAAACGCGCATCGCCGCCGCCGCCGCGGAGCTGGAGCAGACCCGCGTGCAACTGGCCGGCGTCGCCGAAGAGCGCGCCCAGCAGCACGCCTTTCTTGAGACCGCCGCCGGCGAGGCTCGCGCCTTCCACCAGAAAGTTGAAACTCGCCAGCAGGAGGCGCGCGCCGCGGCCGAAGAAGTCTTCGCCGCCGAGCGCCAGTTGGAGATCGTTCGCCGCCACGCCATGCACCTGCTCACCCAGTCCGCCAACGCCCGCAGCTTCACTACCCAGGCGGAGGAGAGCCTGGCTGCGCTGGAGCGCGAGGCTGAGCGCCTCAATGCCGAGATCGGCCAGGCCAGGAACGAGCAGGAGACTCTGAGCGTCGAGAACGCGCAGACCCGCCGGCGTTTTGAGTCCGCAACCGAAACATTGCAGCGGCTGGAGAGTGAAATCGACTCCCTCCGCGATCAGCTCCAAGCGCGCCGCGCCGGGGAAACCGATCTGCGCGCACGCGCCAACCAAATGCGCTCCGATCAGGCCACCCTGGCTGGCCGCCGCGAATCCCTCCAGGCCCTCATCCGCAGCCACGGCTACTCCAACGATACCGTGCGCCGCCTGCTCAAGCCCGGCGCGCTCGGCCACGGCATGGCGCCCGTCGGCACGCTCGCGGATTTCATTGAGGTCAGCGGCGCGCATGAAGGCGTCGTCGACGAGTTCCTCCGCGAGGAGCTCAACTACGTCGTCGTCGAGAGCTGGGGAGCCGCCGAAGAGGGCGTTCGCCTGCTCAAGTCCGGCGTCGATGGCCGCGCCACCTTCCTCATTCATCCCTCCGAGCAGAGCACGCTCTTCGAGGAGCCCCCGGACGCCATCAGTGCTCCCGGCCTCACCCCGCTCAAGGACTCCATCCGCGTTCTCAACGGCTTCGGCAAGTTGCTGGAATCCATCCTTCCCAAGCTCAGGCACGGCTATCTGGTCGAGAGCTCCAATGACGCTCTGCGTCTGGCCGAGCTTCATCCCTACGCCTATTTCCTCACCCCAGAGGGCGAGTGCTTCCACAACTCCACGGTCACCGGCGGCAAACCCGCCAGCGAGGGCCCCCTGGCGCTCAAACGCGAGTTGCGCGAGATTGAGACCCGCCTGGCCAAACTGGAGTCCGATCTGGCCAACACCGAAAGTGAGGCCGCCGCGCTCACCCGCGCCATCGAAGATCTGACCGGTCAGCTTGAGGCGCGCCGCGAAGAGCGCCGCCAGACCGAGAGCGACACCGCCAACCAGGGCGCCGCGCTCCGCCAGATGGAGAGCGAAGCCCAGCGCGTCGAGCGCCGCCTCGAGGACTGGACCGCGCAGGCCGCCCGCAACCAGGATGCCCATCAGGCCAAGCTCGCCGCCATCGCCCAGAAGCGCGAGGAAGCCGTGCGCCTCGAGACCGAGCATACGCAGGCCGAAGCGGAACTGGCCGCCCTGCAGGCGCAGTTGACGCTGCTGCGGCAGCAGCGCGAAACCCTGCAGCAGGAAGCCGCGCAGGTCACCGCCGAGCTGGCTGGTCTCGAGGAGCGCCGCCGCGGCGCTGAGGCCGCCTTCCAGCGCATCGACCGCCTTCACGCTGACCTCAGCCGCCGCGTGCAGTCCATCGAGCAGCAGCGCGACTCGGCCGTCGCCGAGCGCGAGCAGCGCATCGCGGAAAGCGCCGCGCTGGCTGGCCGCGAGCAGGAGCTCACCACCGCTCGCGCCGAGGCTCTCGCCCAGGCCGAGACCATCGCCGCCCAGTCCCAGGATCTGCGCCAGCAATTGGCCGCCATGGAAGCGCAGATGAAGACCGCCCGCGCCGCAGTCGACCAGGTGCGCGAAGACCGCTCCGGCCGCTCCAGTCAGCAGGCCAAACTGCGCGCCGACCTCGAGCACCTGGAGGGCAGTTGCCTGACCGAGGTCAATCTTGAGGCCCACGTCCTGCGCGCCGACACGCTGATCGAGCCCCTGGCCGCGGAGGCCCTCGCCACCGAAGAGGAAACCTGCGCCGCCCTGCGCCAGCGCCTCGAGCAGATCGGCCCGGTCAACATGATGGCCCTCGACGAGTACAAGGAAACCGCCGAGCGCCACGGCTTCCTGGAAACCCAGCGCAAGGACCTCATCGAGTCCATCGAAAACACAACGGAAACCATCAAGGAGATCGATCGGATCTCCCGCACCAGGTTCGACGAAGCCTTCGCCCGCATCAACCAAAACTTCGCTCAGGTCTTCTCCCATCTCTTCCAGGGCGGCCAGGCCTTTCTGCGCCTCACCGATGCGGAAAACCAGGACGAAAGCGGCCTGGATCTCGTCGCCTCGCCGCCGGGCAAGAAGCTGCAGAACGTGCTGCTGCTCTCCGGCGGAGAAAAATCCCTCACCGCCCTGGCGCTCCTGATCGGCATCTTCCAGTTCCGTCCCAGCCCCTTCTGCGCGCTCGACGAAGTCGACGCCGCGCTCGATGAGATCAACGTCGGCCGCTTCGCCGATCTCATGCGCACGCTGAGCAAGGAAACGCAGTTTCTGGTGGTCACCCACTCCAAGCGCATGATGCACGCCGCCGATATGATCTACGGCGTCACCATGCAGGAGCCCGGCGTCTCCAAGGTCGTCAGCGTGCGCCTCGGCGCCCAGACCCGCCAGCGTGCCACCGCCTGAAGCAGGTCGCGCCTTTTGAGCAGCCGTGGCTCTGCGCAAGCGCGCTGCCAACGGCCGCGCTGCACCATTTCCTCTCTCTGGAATTCTCCGCCGGCCGGCTCTTCAGCATTCGACCATGTCATCCGCGAACAGAAGAGATTTTGCGCATAAAAAATCGCCCCCAAAGGATCACGTCTCTTTGGAGGCGCTTGCATAACACAAGACAGATTCTTGACGGGGACCAGTAGCCGGCGCTGGAGGTCGGTAGCGCGCGGCTACTGGTGATCCCACATAAACGAAGCAAGCTGCGGCTTCCCCTTTCCACGGCTTCTTCGTGTCTCCCGGCTCTAAGAGAGTTTTCGTACACACTCCCTGAGCCATGTTGACAATGGAAGTGTCTCCTAGATGAAACGTGCAATCTGTGACGTTCGTCACAGAAGATTGTGCCATGCTGAACCCGCGCATTTTCAGCAGGATCGAGAGATTTTTCGTCCCCGGTCGGGGTCCGTTCGCGGCGTCTCCTCGTACGTTTTTTCCTCCGCCGTCCACACATTGACAAACCGGGCCGACCCCTCGAAAATCGGAGATTCAGTCCCCGCAGGAAAGGCTTTTCCATGAAATCGCTTTTGACCACAAACCTGGGCTCCACGCCCCTGCTTGGCTGCGGCAAGGTGCGCGATCTCTACGCCGTCGGCGATGACTTGCTGCTCGTCGCCACCGACCGCATCTCCGCATTCGATCACGTGCTGGCCACCGGCATTCCCGGCAAAGGCAGGATCCTGACCCAGATCTCCCTCTTTTGGTTTGAGCTGTTCAGCAACATCACCCCCAACCACCTGATCACCGCCAACGTCCGCCAGTTTCCCGCTTCGCTTCAGCCCTACGCCGATCAGCTCGAGGGCCGTTCCATGCTGGTCAAGCGCGCCCGGATGTTCCCGGTCGAGTGCGTGGCCCGCGGCTACCTCACCGGATCGGGCTGGAAGGAGTATCTGGCCAAGGGAACCGTCTGTGGCCTTCCCTTGCCCGCCGGGCTGCTCGATGGCTCGCGCCTGCCCGAGGCGTTGTATACCCCCTCCACCAAAAACCAGGAGGGCGGCCACGATCAGAACATCAGCTTCGCCGGAACCGTCGAGCTGGTCGGCCAGGCAGATGCCGCCGCCCTGCGCCGCCTCACCCTCGATCTCTACTGCAAAGCGCAGGAGTACGCTGAGGCCCGCGGAATCATCCTCGCCGACACAAAATTTGAGTTCGGAAGAACCGTCGATGGGATTATCCTTGCCGATGAGGTTCTGACGCCTGACTCCTCGCGTTTCTGGGAGCGTTCCTCCTGGAAGCCGGGGGGCGCGCAGCCGTCGTTTGACAAGCAGTTCGTGCGCGACTACCTGGAATCCATCCACTGGAACAAGCAGGCGCCCGCTCCCGGGCTGCCGGACGATGTGGTGGAGCGCACCCAGGCCAAGTACCTCGAGGCTTTTCGCCGCTTGACCGGACGGGATCTCAGCCTCTAGTGCGGAGGCAGGGAGTTGTATGACATGGGTGGACGTGGTCATCGTAATCGCTCTCGCGGTATCGACGCTTGTCGGGCTCGCGGAAGGTTTTTTTCGTTCCGTCTGCTCCCTGGGCGGCTTCTTCCTGGCCCTGGTCCTGGCCTCCTGGAACTATGCCCATGTCGCCGAACTGTTCCGGCCTCTGGTGCACAGCGAGCCGGTTGCCGACGCCAGCGCCTTTCTGCTCGTTGCTCTGGTGGTGGTGGGGCTGGTCAATCTGGTCGGCAGAGTCCTGGCCAAGGCCTTCCGCCTGCTCGGCCTTGGCTGCCTGGACCGCATCGCCGGCGCCGCCTTCGGCTTTTTGCAGGGAGCGCTGCTGGTCACGTTATGTATTCTGGTCACTGCGGCCTTCTTTCCCCAGGCCCACTGGCTCACCCAGGCGCGCTTGCCCCGGATGTTTTTCGGGGCCTGCCATCTCAGCACCCACATGACTCCGGCCGAGCTCGCCGATCGCGTGCGCCGCGGCCTCAGGGAATTGGAGCAGCAATCGCCTCCCTGGTTACATCCTGGGAATGGTAATGTGTAAGTTCGGGCCGTGAATCTCCCCTACAATAGGGCACAAGCTTCGGCAAGCCGCAAGAGGTGGACGTGAAACGAGAACTGGACAGCCTGGTGACGCAAATGCATTCCAGCGGAATCCGCTATGAGGACGCGGTGCGCGAGTTTAAGAAGCAGTACCTGCGCGAGGTGCTAGCCGCGCACCGGGGGAACCAGTCCAAAGCCGCGGAAGAGCTCGGCATGCACCGCAATACCCTCAGCCGCACCATGGCCGAGCTGGGCCTCAATCTGGCCGAGGTCCGCGCCGGCCTCAAGCGTCCGCCGCGCAGCGAACGTCCTGTATATAGTGCGGTACGCCAGAACCTCCGCCAAGGCTGATTGTTGTTACCCCTTACATGCTGACCACTCCTTCCAGCCAGGAAGCGCGCGTCTCCATCCGTCCCGGCTTCGCCTGGGACGCCCAGAACGCCTACTTATTCGACATTGACGGCACCCTCCTGCGCAGCCGCGACCGCGTCCATGTCGAATCCTTCGCCTCCAGCGTCAAGCGCATCACCGGCTTCGAGGTCACCCTGGCCGGAATCTCGCTCCACGGCAGCACCGATACCGCCATCCTGCGCGAAGCCTGCCATCAGGCCGGCGTTCCCGCCCAGGTTCTGGAAAGCCGCACCGGAGCCATCCTTGACGCCATGTGCTCGGCCGTGGCCGAGCGCCGCCATCAGATGGAGCTGGTCCGCATGCCGGGGGTCGAGGAGACGCTTGAATACCTGGCCTGCCGCGGCGCGCTGCTCGGCGTGGCCACCGGCAACCTCGAGGCCATCGGCTGGATCAAGATCGAGCAGGCAGGCCTGCGCGAGTGGTTCCGCTTCGGCGGTTTCAGCGACCATTTCTCCATCCGCTCCGAGCTGATCGGTCACGCCGCGCGCAAGGCCCGGGAGCTGGCCGGCCCCGGCGCCAGTGTCTGCGTCGTCGGCGACACGCCCCGCGACATCGAGGCCGCGCGCTCCAATTCCCTCCCCGTGATCGCCGTCGCCACCGGCCACTTCCCCTACGACGATCTGCTGCAGCACCAGCCGGAGGTCTGCGCCTCGTCTCTCGCCGATCTGCTGGCGATTACGCGGGCTGCCCAATGAAACCGCTCCCCTTATCCCCGGCTATGTCCGCGCCTCCCTCGCTGAGACTGCGCGCGCAATTCTGCACGGCCGCGTTGCTGCTCGTCTTCTTCCCCGCTGCCGCGCTTCCCCAGGCCGCAGCCCCGCCCGCTCCCGCCCAGCCGGACCAAACCGCTCCCACTGCGCCGCCTTCCGTCCATCCCGGCCGATCTTCCCCTCAGCCCCGCGCCGGCGATCGCCGCCGCGCCGTCAAGCTCTTCCTCGACTCCAGCAAATTATTCGCCGCCGGGCAGTTTGAACAGGCTCTGCAGGGCTACCAGCAGGCCGCTTCGCTCGACCCCTCGAACACCGATTACCGGCTGGCCGCCTCGGTCGCCCGCAGCCACGCGGTCACGGCTCTGATCCAGACCGCGGCCAAAGACCGCATCCGCGCAGACAACGCCGCCGCCCGCGCTGCCCTGGCCCGTGCCCTGGTGCTCGACCCCGGAAACCCTGAGGTCACCCAGCATCTCTACGAGCTCGGCGACGGCGATCTCCTGGAGCCGTCCGGGCCCCGCTACCAACACGCCGCAGAAACGGTCGGCGGGCCGGTGGTGCTCAAGCCCACCTCGGAGCTGCACAGCTTCCACATGCACACCACTCAGAACCTGGCCCTCCTGCAGGTCTTCCGCGCCTACGGGCTGCAGGCCTTCCTCGATGACAGCGTCCGCGGCTCGCTAATCCGCCTGGATATCGATGACGCCACATTTGCTGAGGCCATGCGGGCTCTCTCGCTGGTTACGGACACGTTCTACGTTCCCCTCGATCCGCACCGCGTCGTGGTGGCCCGCGACACCCGCGAAAACCGCGTCAGGTTCATGCCTCAGGCGCTGGAAACCCTCTATCTCTCCGGCCTCAGCCCGGAACAGATGAACGATGTCGGCAACCTCGCCCGCAACATCTTCGCTGCGCAGCGCGCGGTCGTCAATCCTTCCTCGGGAACCATCACCCTGCACGCGCCTGCACCCGCTCTCTCCGCCTTCAACGCCACCATCCGCGGGCTGCTTGACGGCCACAGCCAAGTAATCCTCGATGTGCGCATCATTCAACTCGCCCACACCCGGAACCTCAACACCGGCGTCCAGCCCATGCAGAGCATCTCGGCCATCAACGTCTATGCCGAGGAACAATCCATCCTCAACGCAAACCAAACCCTGGTCCAGCAGATCATCTCCTCCGGCTTGGCCGCTCCCGGTGACACCCTGGCCATCCTCGGCATACTGCTGGCCTCCGGCCAGGTCTCCAGCTCCCTGTTTTCCAACGGCTTCGCTCTGTTCGGCGGCGGCCTCACCCAGTCCGCCCTCTCTCCCGGCCCGGTCACCGCCAACCTCAACCTGAACTCCTCGAATTCCCGCGAACTGGACCAGATCCAGCTGCGCCTGGAGGACGGCCAATCCGGCACTTTGCAAGAGGGCTCCCGCTACCCCATTCAGACATCCTCGTTCTCCAGCCTTTCGTCCAGTGTGCCCAGCATCCCCGGCCTCACCGGCGCCGGAACTTCCAGCAGCCTCTCCTCCCTGCTCGCCCAGTACGCCAGCGCCGTGCCTAATATTCCGCAGATCCAATATCAGGACCTCGGCCTGACCCTCAAAGCCACTCCCAACGTCATGCGCAACGGCGCCGTCGCGCTCACCCTCGACCTCAAGATTGACGCCCTCTCCGGCGCTTCCATCAACGGCAATCCCATCCTCGACAGCCGTTCCTACTCCGGCGTAGTTCAGCTCAGGGAGGGCGAGGGCGTCGCCGTGATCAGCCAGTTGGATAAACAGCAAAGCCGCCTCCTCAGCGGCACCGCCGGCCTCAGCGAGATCCCCGGCCTCAACAACGTGAGCAATAACAACTGGCAAACCAACGATTCCACGCTGTTGATCGTCATCACCCCCCGCGTCGTTCGCGGCACGCAGTCGCCCGGCCACACCCCCATGCTGGTCATGAATCTCGGCCCCGGCGCGCAGTAGACCGCTTGCGGAGTACACTCGCCTTTCCACGCAAAATGGCCTCCCCGATGATGCATTCTCTCGCCTGAGAGACGCATCCCCGCGAAGGCCCTCTTGCTCCGCTTTTCCGCCTCCCGCTGTGCCTAGAACTAGTTGCATAAATAGCGCCGTGAAAGGGCACGGCTTTAGCCGTGCCGTAAAAGGAGGATAAAACCAGGGGTTTTAACCCCTGAGGGATGCTTCCTGATCGTGCCAGGGGATTTATGCAATCAACTCTAGAGCGTTACCCCGTCCAGCTTGGCCTGGAACTCGATGATCTTCTTCAGCGTGTCATACGGAATGTCGACGGGAACCGGCCGTCCGTTCACCAGCAGCATCGGAACCTCGTTCAGGCCCAGGTCCGTGGCCAGCTTCACCGAGGCGTCCAGCGCCGCCTTGGTCTCGGGGGTGCTGGCGCACGCGGCAATCTTGGCCGGATCCATCCCCGCCTTGGTCACCGCGCTGTTCAGCGTGAGCGTCGCGCCGTCGGGCGTCGCCAATCCATCCTGACCGTCAAACACCGCTGAAGCAAACTGGAAGAAGTCTGTGCTCCCGCCCTGCTTGTCGACGCACACTCCGTAATCGGCGGCGCGCTCGGCCTCGGGATGAATCGACGCCAGCGGAAAGTACTGGAATACGATCCGCGCCTTGGGGAAATCCGCCACCAGCTTGTCCATGTTGGCCTGGGCGTCCTTGCAGTGCGGGCACTCGAAATCGGCAAACTCCACCAGTTCCAGGTCCTTGGCCGACGCATTGCGATAAGGCCCGTCGGCGCGCTGCTGCAGCATCAACCGCGCCTGGGTGAACGGATGATCGCCGAATTCCACAATATCGCTTCCGGCGATAATGTGCACGCCGTCGGGCATCGTGAAGAATTCGATCGCCGAGGGCTTTTGCTTCCCGGTCTTGTCGCCCTCATAGATGACCACCTTGCTTACGCCCGCCACCGGCGTCTTCAGAATCGCCTGAACTTGCCAGATGCGATTCTCATCGTAGCCCCAGCTGGCCTCCAGAAATGCGTTCACCTCATCCTTGGTCGGCGAGGCTGCGGTAAAGTTCGCCGGGCTTGGCTTGGGAAACACCGGCGCTGTGCTCGGCGCCGGCGCCGCAGGCGCTTGCGCTGGCGCGGGGGGAATCTTCTGTTGTGCGGCGGCCTGAAACCCAGCCAGGGAAAGCGCAGCCAGCAGGCCGAGACTGGCGCTGGCTATACGGACGGTCAGACGAATCAAGCTGTTTCTCCTTGTAGCGCGGAATTGCTCCCGAACTTATAGCTTATACCGGAACACACGCCTGGCGCCTGTCCTCCCGGCCCTAAACCTGAACTTTGACGGCGATGGGAAACCGGCGTCCCATCCCAAACGACTTCGAGGTCACCTTCAGCACCGGCGCGGCCTGCTGGCGCTTGTACTCCGCGCGCTCCACCAGCCGCACCACCTGTTGGACGAGTTCCAGTGTAAATCCGTGAGTCGCCGCTATCCGTTCCGGCGTCTCGTAGCGCTCCACGTACGCCTCCAGGATCGGGTCCAGCACCTCGTAGGGCGGCAGCGAGTCGGTGTCCTTCTGCTCCGGGCGCAGCTCGGCCGAAGGCGGCTTCTCCAGAATCGCCTCGGGAATCACCTCCCCATTGCGATTCAACCACCGGCACACCGCGTACACCCGCGTCTTCACCAGGTCGCCGATCACCGCCAGCGCCCCCACCATGTCGCCGTACAGCGTGCAGTAGCCCACCGCCATCTCCGACTTGTTCCCGGTGGTCAGCACCAGGGCCGAAAATTTGTTGGAGAGGGCCATCAGCAGCGCGCCGCGAATCCGTGACTGGATGTTTTCCTCCGTGATGTCGGGCTTTGTTCCGGCAAACAGCGGCTCCAGCGCCCGCGTATACTCGGCGAACAGTTCGCTGATGCCGATCAGCTCATAACGGATGCCGAGATGGGCCGTCAGCCGCCGGCTGTCCTCGATCGAGCCCGCCGACGAGTACGGACTCGGCATCCCGATCCCCAGCACGTTCTCCGCTCCCAGCGCCTCCGTGGCAATGGCCGCCACCAGCGCCGAGTCCACGCCCCCGCTCAGCCCCACCAGCACCTTGCGGAACCCGCACTTGCGTACGTAATCCCGCGTTCCCAGCACCAGCGCCTGATATGCCGCCGCGGTGTCGTCGTCCTCCGCCCCGGCCGCCGTCGCCGCCCCAAACGCATCCACGACCACCAGATCCTCGGCAAAGGAAGCCGCCTGGGCAATCAGCTCTCCCCGCGCATTCAGCGCCAGTGACGTGCCGTCGAAGATCAGGCTGTCATTGCCGCCCACCTGGTTGCACATCAGCACCGGGATTCCATCCCGCCGCGCAATCGCCTCCAGCATCCCGCGGCGGATCGCCCGCTTGCCGTGCCAGAATGGCGACGAGGACAGGTTGATGTGCACCCCCGGCTGCTGCCGCATCAGCTCTTCCACCGGATCGACCGTGTACAGCCGCCGCGGCCAGAAGTTCTTGTCGTTCCAGGCGTCCTCGCAAATGGTGATGGCCAGCCGCACCCCCTCCAGCTCCACCACCTTCTGCGGCGGCGAGGCGGCAAAGTAGCGCTGCTCGTCAAAAACATCGTAAAAGGGCAGCAGCCGCTTATGCTGTTCCAGCAGCAGCCTGCCTTTGTCCAGCAGCACCGCGGCGTTCACCGCCGGCTTGCCCGTCTCCGCGGCGGCTGGCAGCGCCACCCCCGCCAGCACCGCGGTCGGCAGCTCCCGCGTCGCCGCCGCCAGCTCCTCCACGGCCCCGCGGCAACGCGCCAGAAAACTGGGCTTCTCCAGAAAATCAGCCGGCGGATAGCCGCACATCGCCAGCTCGGAAAACACCGTCAGCCGCGCCCCCTGCGCTGCCGCGCGGCGGCTCTCCGCGACGATTCTTTTCAGGTTGCCTGCGAAATCCCCGACCGTGGGATTGATCTGGGCGAGTGCGATCTTCACCCTCCCAGTTTAAGGCATTTCTCCTTCAGATATAGCCATTTCAGGCCTCTTTCAGGGCCCCGGTTTCCGGTTGAAATCGGCCCTTCGTCTCCATGGCGTCGGCGCAAATCAGAAGGAGAAATCCCTCAATCCCCCGCTAAACTGATGAGCCGCCCCATTCCGGGGCGGCTCGGGGAGCGCTCAATTCCCTGCGAGTGATTAGGAGCCGGTTCCGGCCAGCACCACGCCGATGGTGCGCGCGATGATCTTCACATCCAGCCAGATGCTCCAGTTTTCGATGTAGGTCACATCCAGCGAGATGTAGTTGTCGAACGAGGGATCCTTGCGCGCCTGCACCTGCCACAGCCCGGTGATCCCTGGCGTCACGTCCAGCCGCCGCAGGTGCTTCGGCTCGTACTCCCGCACCTCGCTGGCGATCGGCGGCCGCGGGCCCACGATGCTCATGTCGCCGCGCAGCACGTTCCAGAACTGCGGCAATTCGTCCAGCGAGTACTTGCGCAGAAAACGGCCCAGCTTGGTGATGCGCGGATCGTTGCTGATCTTGAACAGCACCCCGTCCCGCTCGTTCATGTGCATGATCTCGGTGCGCCGCCCGTCCGCGTCCCGCACCATGGTGCGGAACTTGATGCACTTGAAGACGCGCCCCTTCTTCCCGATGCGCTCCGAGGTGTAGAAGACCGGGCCGTTGGAATCCAGCTTTACGCAGATGGCGATGGCCAGCAGCAGCGGCGATAAAACCAGCAGCGCCAGCGTCGAAAACACGATGTCGGTCACCCGCTTGAGCAGCAGGCTGATCTCCGGAACCCGGCCGCAGTGCAAAGGAATCGTCGGAAATTGCCCCACGTACTCGACCGGACTGTTCCAGGCCAGGCCGTCGTACATGTCGGGAATGACGCGAAGATCCACTCCCTCTTCCCGCGCCTTCTCCAGCACCCCCTTCACAATCCCCCGCTCGCAGGGGGTGGTGAAGAAGATCTCATCCACAAAGAGCCTGCGCGCCTGCTGGAAAAGCGTCTCCAGCGTGCCCACCACGTCGCCGGAGGTTGCCTCAACGCGCGCGTCGGCTCCCGGCAGCTCGATGAATCCCTTGAAGGTGTAGCCCAGGTTGCGGATGCTTTCCAGGTGATGCCGCAGGGCGTGCGCCTCCGGCCCGGTGCCGACAATCAGAACATTGCGCGTACCCACCCCCCGCTCGAAGCGCCGGTAGAGCAGCAGGCGATAGACCAGCCGCCTCAGGCCCAGCGAAACCGTCACCAGCAGCACCGTAATGATCACGATTCTGTGCGGAATGTCGTCGGCGTGAAGCAGGTACAGCGTCCCCGTCAGCAGTAAGCTGGAGGTAAAACAGGCCTGCATGCTCAGCGTCTGCTCACGCAGAATCCCGGTCAGCCGCGCTGGCGTGTACAGATGCAGCCGCCGGCTGATCAACACCAGCGCCACGATAAATCCAATCAACAGGGCCAGCAGAATGGCCCGCGAGCGGCCTTGGATCAGCGTCCCGTGCCAGAACCCCTTGGCGCCTGTCTCGAATCCGGTGTGGAACTCGTACAGCGTCGCCAGCACCACCGCGCCAAAGATGGTCATTACGTCCAAAATGATCCATACCTTTGCCGTTGCCCATGCGCCGCCCGCGGATTTGCCAGATACGCCTTCTCCCCATTCTGAAGAAGAGGACGCGGAAAACGAAAGTCTTTGCCAGAAATCCGATGACGCCATTGCTTCTCCGTGGAACTCACGCACCAGGGTTGTGGAAAGCTGCTGGGAATCACTCCCCGCCGGGGGGTCAGAGATGTCAGAAAAAAATGCGTACCACAATATCCGGACGGCAACTGACTCAATTCAGTTTGTATTCAATCTGAAAACTTCCTTCGTCCAGTGCCCGGTGCGGCGTCAGCCCGTTCTCCCGGGATACTTCAGTAGACCTGGAATTACCACTCCTCACAGCCTGATGGAATCTCAGCGCCGCCATAGACGCGCCGCTCGTTAACTTGCCTTCCTCCGGCCCTGAAGACAGGGTGCGTGAAACAATTGTCTGCCCCCTTGCGGGGCTGTGTACCGCTAATGGAAAGGATGATAACACCTTATAAATGCATCACTCAACCATGACTTTCCCGCCCGGTCGAACCCTTCCCGCCCAGTCGGACCCTTTTACCCCCGCCGGGTTCCGTTGCCCCGCTCGGGAACCTCCCATCCTCGGAAAGGGCGTCCCCGTTAGCATCGCCTCTCCCGGCGCGGATGGCAAGAGAAAAATTTGCCGAAGGGTTACGAGAACGCGCGTTACTTTATGCCAAAGGTAATCGATATAGGTCGAGTGTAAGAAATTGCTGGATATGAGGGTTCCGCGATGAGAGAAACTCCGCCAGCGGACCGAAAAACTTCGCCTGCCCCTGGTCCAGAAACAGCACTTCGTCTGCCAGCCGCTCGCCAAACCGCACATCGTGGGTCACCACGATGCTGGTAAATCCCAATTGCCGCCTCAGCCGCTGGATCAGGTCTCCCAGACGCCTGGCGATGAGCGGATCCACCATGGTGGTCGGCTCGTCGTACAGCACCACCTCCGGCTGCGCCGCCAGTGCCCGCGCCATCGCCACGGCGCGTTTGCGCCCCGTCGACAGGCTCGCCGGCAACGCCTCCGCCACGTCTTCGGCCCCCACCAGCCCGATCAATCCTCCCACAATCTGTTCCACCTGGTCCTCGGCCAGTCCCCCCCGCTCGCGCAGCGGAAACGCCACGTTCTCCCGCACGCTCAACGAGTCAAACAGCGCGCCGTTCTGGAAAACCATGGTCACCCGCTTCCGCACCGCCTGCATCGACTCCTCGTCCAGCCCGGTAATCTCCTGGCCGTCCACCCGGATCGAACCCGCATCCGGCTTCAGAAATCCCATCAGCAGGCGCAGCGACACGGATTTGCCCACCCCGCTGCGGCCCAGGATGCACAGCGTCCGCCCGCGGTCCACATGGAAGCTCACATCCTCCAGCACCGGCCTCCCGTCAAACGAGATGCTCACGTGGCTGAAGGCGATCATCGGCTCAGCCGCTGCGCCGCTTTCCTGCGCGCCCCTCTGCGCCGCAATCTCCCGGCTTCCCTGCTGCGCCCCGCCCAGCCCGGCGATCAGAGTTTCGGGAATCTCCGGATTGGGGGAGCTGTCGAACATGTGGCTAAAACCAGCTTACGCGATGCGCTTCTCCATGCACGCTTCGGCACAGTTCCGGCCGCTGCCCCACATCCGGGGTCCCCATGGACGGATCTTCGTCCATGGGGTGGAGATCTTTCCCCGCGGCGGACCGCGGCGGATGGAGCCGGGGCAATCACGGCCTCAAACAGGCATTTTCTTGCGGTCAGCCGGCTGCTTCCCCGCTTCCTCCAGGAACCGCACCATCGACTCGATCCCCAGCTCGAAGTTCTTCAGGTGAAACTTCTCATTGGGCGCGTGGATGTTGTCGTCTGGCAGCCCGAATCCCATCATCACGCTGGGCACGCCCAGGTGCCGGTCGAAGTCGCCCACAATCGGAATCGATCCGCCCGAGCGAATAAACACCGTCTCCTTGCCCCACACCTCCTTCAGCGCCCGCGTCGCCGCCTGGATGTACGGATTATCCACGCCCACCATGCACGGATCGCCGGAGTGGATCAGCCGCACCTCGACCTCCACGCCCTTGGGCGCAATCTTCTCCACGTAGCTCTTGTACTGCGCGAAAGCCGTGCCCGGCGTCATCCCCGGAACCAGCCGCATGGAGACCTTGGCCAGCGCCTTGGCGGGAATCACCGTCTTCGCGCCCGCTCCGGTAAAGCCGCCCGGCATGCCGTGCACGTCCAGCGTCGGCCGCGCCCAGGTCCGTTCCAGCACGCTGTAGCCGGCCTCGCCCACCAGCTCGCGCGACCCCACCTCACTGATCCGGTAGTGCTCCTCGTCGAAGGGCAGGCTGCGCCACGCCGCCAGCTCCTCCGGGCTCGGCGGAATCATCCCGTCGTAAAACCCGGGAATGAGAATATGCCCGTTCTCGTCCTTCAGCTTGGCCAGCATCTGCGCCAGCGCCACAAACGGATTCGGCGCCGCCCCGCCGTACATGCCGGAGTGCAGGTCGTTCTTCGCCCCGCGCACCTCCAGCTCCGTATAGATCATCCCACGCAACCCCACGCACAGCGTCGGCAGCCCCGGCGCAAACAATTCCGTATCCGAAATCAGCGCGAAATCCGCCTCCAGCTCCGGCGGCTTCAGGGCCACGTACGTGGCAATCCCCTCGCCGCCCACCTCCTCTTCGCCCTCCAGCAGCACACGCACATTCAGCGGCAGCTTGCCGCCGTTGGCTGCCATCAGGCTCTCTAGCGCCTTCACCTGCGCCCACACCTGCCCCTTGTCGTCGGCCGCGCCGCGCCCGTACAGGTTCCCGTTCCGTTCCTCCGGCTCAAACGGCGGCGAAACCCACTCCTCAATCGGGTCCACCGGCTGCACGTCGTAGTGCCCATACAACAGCGCCGTCGGCTTGCCCGGCGCGTGCAGCCAGTCGGCATAGACCAGCGGATGGCCCACCGTGTCGATCAGCCGCACATGCTCCATCCCGATGCGCCGGAACTCCGCCGCCAGCATCCCGGCCGCCCGCCGGCAATCTTCCTTGTGCTCGGGCAGCGTTGAAATCGAAGGAATGCGCAGCAGCGCCTTCAACTCATCGAGAAACCGGGAATAATTCTGGCGCGCATACGCAACGGCGGATGAAGACATGGAAATTCTCACTTTCCTCAAAAAATTCAGCAAAGGGAAAGTATAGGCCGCTCAAACAGCTCGCTGCATCCATTCCCGCTCAGGGCATGTCCCTGAAGTTCATAACAAATGATCTGTCATCCTGCGAAAAATTGACGGCCATCCTCAGCGCAGCGAGTCGAAGGACCCGCTTCTGTCTTTCGCCAACTCGCCACCTGCGCGCAGCGCACGCCAATTCGCCAACCTGCCGCTTTTTTTTTGAAAAGAAAATTACCACGCCGCAGGTCCATGCTCGCCGTGCCGCTCCTGTCCCAGTCTGGTGCCGCGCGTCATCCTGAATCAGGTCGCCGCGCTCCGCCGCGGCGGAAGCCGAAGCACCTGCTGTTGGGATCTCAACTGATGCGATGAACTTCAGAGACATCGCCTCAGTACCGCGCCAGCTTGGAATCCACTTCCGTCGCCCATGCGTCGATCCCGCCCCGCACCGACTGTGCCTGCTCGAACCCCTGCTCGCGCAGCCATACCGCCACATTGATCGACCGGATGCCCAGGTGGCACAGGATCACCAGCCGTTCCTCCGCGTCCAGCTCCTGGTGCGCCCGCGCCGGCACGTCGCCCATCGGCATCAGCACGCTGCCCTCCAGGTGCACCGTCGCAAACTCCCACGGCTCGCGCACGTCGATCAGCCGCGCACCCTTTTCCTTCACCAGCGCCGCCGCCTCGGCCGGCGCAATCTCGTAGTCCAGCATGGCCCCAGTATAGAGTCGGTTCCCTTCACCGCCAGGGCGGTCCATTTCATACAATGGTGAACTGGTATGAAAAACCCCATCGCCTCAGATCCCAATTTTCCCCTTGTGAAACCGGTCTCCCGCCGCGGCTTCCTCCAGTCCTGCACCGCCGCCGCTCTCGCCTCAGTCCCTGTCCTCCAGAGCTGGGGTGCCGTCACATCCCAACGCGGTCCCGCCCAGCGCACCCTCTCCATGGATCGCAACTGGCTCTTCGGCGGCAAGCTCAATGAAGCGGCTCTCCAGCCCGGCTTCGCTGACGCATCCTTCGCCCACGTCACCCTCCCGCATACTGTCACCCCGCTCTCCTGGCAGAACTGGGACCCCGTCTCCTGGAACGGCGTCTTCGTCTACCGCCGCCACTTTTCTATCCCCCCCGAGCTGCGCAACCTGCGCCTCTTCGTTCACTTCGACCGCGCCCTGGCCGCCGCCACGCCGGTCGTCAACGGCCACTCATTGCCCCGGCATCTCGGCGGCTTTCTCCCCTTCGAGCACGAGATCACCAGCCTGGTCGCCGCCCAGGACAATCTCCTCGCCGTCGCGGTCGACTCCCGTTACCAGCCCATTCCCCCCGCCGGCAATCCCAAAGGCCCTGCCGGCGTCGATTACCTGCTCCCCGGCGGCATCACCGGCCCGGTCAATCTGCGCGCCGTTCCCCGCGTCTTCCTCAGCGATGTCTTCGCCAAGCCCGTCGATGTCCTCCTGCCCGGCCGCAAAGTGGAAGTCGCCTGCACCATCGACGCCGCCGATCCCCTGCCCGCTTCGGTGCGCCTGGTCGCATCTCTCCGTGAAGCCGGCCGCACCCTCGCCACGGCCTCTGAGAGCGCAAAGATCGAGATGACCAGCCAGCAGGTCACTCTCACCCTCGACCATCTCGGCAACATTCAACTCTGGAGCCCGGAAACGCCGCACCTCTACGAGGTCGAAGTCGCGCTCTTCCTCGAAGACCGGCCGCTCCATCGCTTCGCCACCCGCATCGGCTTCCGCGAGGCCCGCTTCGCAGTCGACGGCTTCTTCCTCAACGGCAAGCGCGCCCGCCTCTTCGGACTCGACCGCCACGAGCTCTATCCCCACCTCGGCTACTCCGCTCCCGCCCGCCTGCTCCGCCGCGATGCGGAGATCCTCCGCCGCCAGTTCCACTGCAACTCCGTCCGCTGCTCCCATTACCCCCAGTCCGAAGCCTTCCTCGACGCCTGCGATGAGCTCGGCCTCATGGCCTGGGAAGAGCCGCCCGGCTGGGGCTGGGTCGGCGACGACGCCTGGCAGGGTCTGGTCCTCCACGACGTCGACGCCATGATCCGCCGCGACCGCAACCACCCCTCCATCGTCATCTGGGGCGTCCGCGTCAACGAGTCCCACAACTTCCCCGATCTCTACGAACGCACCCGCGCCGTGGCCTACGCGCTCGACGGAACCCGTCCCACCTCCGGCTCCATGACCGTCCGCTCCACCGAAAACTGGCACCAGGACGTTCTACTCGCTCGACGACTACCACTCTGCCCCGGACGGCAGCGTCGGCATCCACGAGCCCGTCCCCGGCGTGCCCTACATGCTCTCTGAGACCGTCGGCCAGTTCACCTACGGCGGCAAGGGCTTTACCAACAAGTACCGCCGCGCCGGGGACCCCGCCCTCCAGTCCGATCAGGCCGTCTATCACGCCGAGGCCCACGACTGCGCCGGCGCCTTCCCCACCTTCTGCGGCGTCATTGCCTGGTGCGCCTTTGACTACGCCAGCCTGATCAACGCCTACAACGCCGTCAAGTGCCCCGGCGTCGCCGATGTCTTCCGCATTCCCAAGCTCGGCGCGGCCTTTTATCTCGCCCAGGGCGATCCCGCCGTGCGCCCGGTCATCGAGCCCGATTTCTACTGGGACTTCGGCCCCAACACCCCCAGCGGTCCCGGTCCCCACGCGGCCATCTTCTCCAACTGCGACCGTCTTGAGCTCTTCGTCGGCGGCAAGCTCCACGCGGTTCTCCATCCCGACCGCGCCCACTTCCTCCATCTCCGTTTTCCGCCCTTCTTCGCCGATCTCCAGCTCGACGGCTCCGCCAAACTTGAGCTTCGCATCGATGGCTACCTCGGCAAAACCCGCGTCCTCTCGCGCTCTTTCTCCGCTGACAACGCCCAGGACCGATTCTTCCTCCACGCCGACGACGCCGAGCTGCTGGCCGACGGCTCCGACTCGACCCGCCTCCTCTTCCGCGTCATCGACAAGTACGGCGCCCAGCGCGCCTTTGCCTCGGGCCAGGTCTCCCTCGCCGTCCAGGGCCCCGGCGTGATCGTCGGCGACAATCCCTTCGACCTGGCCGGGAACGGCGGCGCCGGCGCCGTCTATATCAGCACCGTCCCCGGCCGCCCCGGCGTTATCGCCGTCACCGCCACCCACACCACCCTGGGCAGCAAGCGCGTCCAGATCCTCTCCCGCCAGCCTCTTACCGCCTCCGGCCTGCTCTGACGCGGGTTTCCGTCACAGGAATCCCGCATCTAAGTACAAGAAGCCGCTAAGATAATCCTATGGAAAACGCGGTCAAGGTTCTCATCGTTGAAGATGAGCCCCACGCCCTCATGGGGCTTGCCGAGCTGATCTCCGGCTGGGGTTACCGCACCGAAACCGCGCGCGACGGCATTGAAGCCTGGGAAAAAGCCCTCGCCTGGGACCCTGCCATCGTCGTCACCGACCTCAAGATGCCCCGCCTCGACGGCATTGGCCTCTTGACCAAGCTCGCCGAGCAGGGCGCCGGCCTCAACGCCAATCTGGCCGTTGTTGTGCTCACCGCCTTGGGCTCCATCGAGCTCGCCGTCGACGCCATGAAGCTCGGCGCCTACGACTTCCTGCAGAAGCCAGTGGACGCCACCCGCCTGCGCACCATCCTGGCCAACGCCACCCGCCAGCGCGAGACCGCCATCGAACTCGAAGTCGCGCGCCGCCGCCTGCGCGAGTCCGGCGTCCTCGGCGCTCTGGTCGGCCAGTCCCGCGCCATGCGCGAGATCTTCGGCCTCATCGAGCAGATCGCCCCTTCCAACGTCTCCGTCCTCATCACCGGCGAAAGCGGCACCGGCAAGGAACTGGTGGCACGCACCCTCCACGATCTCAGCTCCCGCAAAACCCGTCCCTTCGTCGCCGTCAACTGCGCCGCCATCCCTGAGACCCTCATCGAAAGCGAGCTCTTCGGCCACGAAAAAGGCGCCTTCACCGGCGCGGCTGAAAGGCGTGCCGGATGCTTCGAGCTGGCCTCCGGCGGCACCCTCCTGCTCGACGAGATCGCCGAGATGCCCATTGCCACCCAGGCCAAGCTCCTCCGCGTCCTTGAAGAGCGCAAGCTCCGCCGCCTGGGCGCGCGCGCCGAGCAGGAGGTGGACGTGCGCGTCCTCGCCGCCACCAACCGCGATCCCGCCCTCGCCGTTGCCGAAGGCCACCTGCGCCCCGACCTCTACTACCGCCTCAACGTCTTCAACATCTCCCTGCCGCCCCTCCGCGACCGCGTCGAAGACATCGTTCCCATGGCCGAAGCCATGCTGACGGATATGAACCAGAAGCACGGCCGCCGCGTCTCCGGCCTGGCTCCTTCGCTGCTCGACCGCCTCATGGCCTACCATTGGCCCGGCAACGCCCGCGAGCTGCGCAACACCATCGAGCGCGCCGTGATCCTCTGCCAGGACGGCTGCCCGCTCGACGCCGGCCATCTTTCGCCCGGCTTCGGCAAGCTCCAGGTTCAGACCGCGCAGCCCTCTGACGCCAGCCTGGTCCCGGTTCGCGTCGGCACCACCGTCGACCAGGCCGAGCGCCTGCTCATCCTCCGCACCCTCGAAGCCACCGGCCAGAACAAGACCCGTGCCGCGGAGATCCTCGGCGTCAGCCTCAAGACCCTCCACAACAAGCTCAAGCAGTACAGCCGCGCTCGTGAAGAAGTTGCCACCTGATGCAGTGATCTGACCCATGCGCCTCAAGACCAAACTCGCCCTGGCCATCACCGCGCTGGTGTTTCTCATCGCCGGCCTGGTCTCGCTGGTCTACGTCAGCCAGCTCCTCGACACCGCCGTGCAGCAGACCTACGACACCAACCATATGGTGGCCAAGCAGGTCTGGTCCGCCCTGCAGAACGCTCTCGAAACCGGCCTCAAGGGCCGCACTGTCGACCCTCACGATCCCGCCCAGCTGCGCGACCTGGTGCTTGAAACCGTGCGCAGCGACGCTACCCTCCGCGACGTCATCACCTCGGTCAATACCAACTCCCCCACCGTCTACGACCTCGACATCGCCGACAACCAGTCCACCATCCTGCTCAGCACCAACCCCGACAACCAGGACAAACCGCTCCCCGTCCGGCCCGACTACGAACAGCTCCTTCACGCCCATTCCCTCGAGCTCATGCGCCTGGTCTTCGGCCCTCCCCGCGTCTTTGACGTCGTGGTCCCGCTGGACCGCAACGGCCTGCCCTTCCTCACCGTCAACGTCGGCGTGCGCACTACGCTGTTGCGCGCCTTTTACGCCCCCTGGCTGGCTGAGTCCTTCACCCTCATGGGCATCGCCCTGGCCCTGGCGCTGGTCGCCGCCTTCCTGCTCAGCAACCTGGCCCTCCAGCCCCTCGAAGTCATCAGCCGGCGCCTTGACTACTGGACCAAAGCCAGCGAAGCAACCGGCACAGTCGCTGAGGATCCGAAAAAGACCCCCAGGCAGGACATCCCCGACCGCGTCTCTAACAAAATCGAAATCATCGGCCAGCGCATGCGCAACGTCGAGGAGGTCTTCTCCGCCCTCAATGAAAATCTCAACCAGATCCTCGGCAATCTCCAGGACGGCATCCTGCTGTTCACCGGCGACGGCCGCGCCGTCCTGGTCTCCGAAGCCGCCCGCCGCTTCCTCCAGATCGAGCGCGAAAGCATCCTCGGCCTGCGCGCCGGCGAAATCTTCAACCGCTCCACGCGCCTCGGCCTGGCGCTCGGCGAGGCCTTTGACTCCAGCGTCAATCTGGTCAAGAAAGAGATCCGCACCGAGACCGGCCGCCGCATACAGGCCTCCCTCGAATTCATTCACGACGACCCCACTCGCCAGACCCTCGGCGCGCTGGTCACCCTCCATGACCTCGAGTCGGTGGAAGAAATTGAGTCCGAGCTCGAGCTCTCCCGCCGCATGGCCGCCATTGGCCGCCTCACCTCCGGCGTCGGCCATGAGGTCAAGAACCCCATCAACGCCATCGTCGTCCATCTCGAACTCCTCAAAACCAAGCTGGGCGGCGCCAGCGAACCCGCCGTCCGTCACCTCGATGTCATCGACGCCGAAATCCACCGCCTCGACCGCGTCGTCCAGACCCTGGTCGACTTCACCCGCCCCGTCGACCTCGAGCTCTGCGAGCAGGATCTCCGCCCCGTCATCGGAGATGTCCTCACCCTGTCCGCGGCCGAGCTTTCCACTCGCAACGTGATCCTCTTGAGCCGCCTGCCGGACCACCCGCTCACGGCCAATGTCGATGCCGATCTGCTCAAGCAGGCCGTCCTCAACGTGATCCAGAACGGCGCCCAGGCCATGCCCAACGGCGGCAGCCTCCAAGTCGTCCTCGAGGAGGATCCCGCCCCAGGCGCCAACATTGCCGTCCTGCGCATCGCCGACCAGGGTCCGGGCATTCCCGAGGAGATTCGCGGCAAGATCTTCGACCTCTACTTCACCACCAAAAGCGGCGGCAGCGGCATTGGCCTCGCCATGACCTACCGGATCCTGCAGCTCCACAACGGCAGTATCGAAGTACAATCAGAGCCAGGCCGCGGCACGGAGTTCCAATTGCGGATTCCACTCGCCGCCGCGGAATGGGGACGCCGGCATCTGCAGCCGGCGGGCGTGGAAAACGCGAAAGGGCTTGCGGGATGAGGATTCCTGCCAAGAACGTTGCGTGGCTGCTGCCGCTGCTGTTAACGGCATGCTTTCACCGCCACCACCAGGCCCAGGTTCAGCCCACCGCGCCGCCCTTGCAGCCCGTGCCGCCTTCTTCCGCTCCCACGCCCGCTGTGGTCCAGCCGCCCGTAGGAACCATCCCCACCAAGCCGGCCAGCGCCGCCACCCTCACGCCGCCTTCAACGCCCGTGCACCCCGTCCATCACCCCAAGCCGGAAAACACGAACGTGGAGCAGGCCTCCAATGAAACCCCCGCCGTCAGCGCCATCGGCCAGCTCTCCTCCGGTGACCCCTCCGCAATGCGCAACGACACCATCGAGTCTCTCGCGGCCACCGAACGCGCCCTCAACGGCATCACCCGCACGCTCAGCGAGCAGGAGCAGAAAACCGCCGCGCAGATCCGCGAGTTTCTCAAGCAGGCCAAGGCCGCTCTCGCCAACGGCGACGTCGACGGCGCCCACACCCTGGCCCTGAAAGCCAAAGTCCTCCTCGGCGAGATCGTCCACTAGAAACAGTGATCAGCTCTCAGCTCTCAGCTCTCAGCTCTCAGCTTTCAGCTATTAGCTATTAGCTCTCAGCCGTTATTGAGGACTGCATAAATAATGTCCGGACAAACGCGCCGGAGGCGCAGGGTTGGTTAGCCCCGCGCTTTAGCGTGGGGAAAAGGGGATTCCACAAATCCGCTTCGGAGTCCCGTAGGGACGGCGCAAGGACATTATTTTTGCAGGAACCAATAGCCATTCGCTGTTGGCTTTTTTGCGCAGCAGAAGCATTGTTCCTCTCGTCGCCGGCAATCGATCAAAGTAGTCTATTCTTTCGCTTCCGCCTCCCGAGCCAGGAGTCAAAAGCTGAAAGCTGAAAGCTGAGAGCTGATAGCTGATAGCTTGTCCCTATTCCCTGCCGGGGTCCCCAGCGACCCGGGGCCCCCGGCGAGCGATCTTTGCTCGCTGGGGTGAAACGACAGGTCTTCGTCGCTGGGGTGGCTGTTCCCTGTCTTTACTGCTCTCCCCAGCTCAGCTTGCTGCGCAGCGCCTCGAAGAATCCGCTCTCCCGCAGCCGCACCAGCCTGACAGTATCGCGCGAGCGGCAGCAGCGCACCTCGTCGCCCGGCTGCAGCGCGATCGCCTGCTGCCCGTCCACGGTCAGCAGTCCCTGGTTCGGAACCTGCTCCACCCGTACCGTCAGCAGCGCGTCGCCGCGCACCACGATCGGCCGCAACGTCAGCAGGTGCGGGCAGATCGGCGTCACTACCAGCGCGTCTACGTCCGGCGTCAGGATGGGCCCATTCGCGGCCAGCGTGTACGCCGTCGAGCCGGTCGGCGTGGAGACAATCACCCCATCCGCCCGGAAGCGGGCCACGCTCCTGCCGTCCAGCTCCACCGCGAACTCGCCCATCCGCGCAATCTCCCCCTTGGCGATCACCGCCTCGTTGAGCGCCTCGTAGCTCGACCGCTGCTTGCCCTCGCGCCATAGCTCCGTGTGCAGCATGGACCGCTCATCGAGATCATGGCAGCCCGCGCACCAGCTCTCCACCGTCGAATAGAGATCCGCAAGCCGCACCTCGGTCAGGAATCCCAGGGTGCCCAGGTTCACGCTCAGAATCGGAATGCCCGTCGCCGCAAAGGTCCGCGCCGCCGCCAGCAGCGTGCCGTCCCCGCCCAGCACGATCACCAGCTCCGGCTTCCAGGAGGGCATCTCGCTGCAGTCCATCGCCGGCGCAGCCGCCGTGTACCCGCCGCCCACGCTGTCCAGCAGCGGCTCGTACCCGCGCTCCCGCAGCCAGCCAATCAGCTCCGGCAGAATCCGCCTCAGCTCTTCCTGGTGCGGCTTCGAGACAATGGCAACGCGTTTCATGCGGTTCAGTGTAACGGATTGGCCTCGACGCGCGTCCCAATGCAGACCGTCTAGGGCCTGTTAACACTACCGGGGCAGATGGCGTTGCGAGCGAAAATCGGGCCAGAACCGGGGCCCCCACGGACAGGTCTTCGTCCGTGGGGTGGAGACTAGGCGGAGGCCGAAGGCTGTGGCGGGACCACAGTCGAGGCCGACAACGACGTATGGCCCGATTTTCTCCGCAACCCTGGGCCCCAAACGTGCGAACTTTGCACGTTTGGGCAGAAGTCGAAGGGACGGGGCCAATTTCCCCGATTTCTGCGTCAGTCGTCGCTGGCAGACACCCGGTATCCGCCCCACGGACGAAGACCTGTCCGTGGGGACCCCGGGTATGCGTCGCTCCTCATTCCTTGAACTCGGAAAAATTGGCTCCCGTCGCCACCGTCCCGGTAGTGTTAACAGGCCCTAATTCCCTCTCAAGCCTCTACCCGCCCATCCGCCGCGCATACAGCAGGAACTCCCGGTTCCCTTCCATGCCGGTAATCGGTGACGGAATCGTCCCCACCACCTCCCAGCCCAGCGCCCGCATGCAATCGGCCACCCGTTCGATCGCCATCTGATGTGCCGCCTCATCCCGCACAATCCCGCCCTTGCCCACCTGCTCGCGTCCCGCCTCAAACTGCGGCTTGACCAGAATGACCGCCTCTTCTAGCCGCGGCGCGGCAGCCAGCACCGGCCCCAGCAGCAGCGTCGCCGAAATGAACGACACATCCATCGCCAGCAGCGTCAGCGCTGGCCCGTCGCCGCTCTCCTCGAGCGCCCCGGCCTCCAGCAGCCGCGCGTTGGTGCGCTCCAGCAGCCGCACCCGCCCATCGTTGCGCAATTTCATCGCAATCTGCCCGAACCCCGTGTCCACGGCGGTCACCCGCGCCGCCCCGTGCTGCAGCAGGCAGTCGGTAAACCCTCCCGTCGAAGCCCCCACGTCCAGGCAGCCCCGCCCGCTCACCGCAATCTTCCAGTGTTCCAGCGCCGCCGCCAGCTTCACTCCACCCCGGCTCACATACGGCAGATCCTCGCCCAGCAGCCGGATCGGCGCATTGCCGCTCACCGCCGTCCCCGGCTTGTCCACCTTCTGTTCCTGCACCAGCACGCGCCCGGCCAGGATCAGCGCGCGCGCCCGCTCCCGGCTGGCCGCCAAACCCCGCTCCACCAGCAGAAGATCAAGGCGCGCCTTTGCCGCATCCGCACCCATATTTGCGCTCCCCTCCAGAGGATATAGGCCGCAGTCCAGACAAAAAGGGCATCCGCCGCAGCGGACGCCCTTTTTGTCCTGGATTCCTGAAAACTTACGGCTGCGCAGAGCACTCGGCCGGATTGCCCGTGAGCGTCGCATTGCTCAGCAGCGTAGGCGGCAGATTACACGGTTCGCCATAGCCCAGCGCCCGGCTGGTAATGTTGCTGTTGATCCCGGTTGTCTTGTTCTGTGAGTTCACCCGTACATCCACAACGTCGCCCTCAACCAGAATGGTCGTGTCCACCAGGTCGTTGACGGTGCTGATGACGGTCACGTACGGGCTGTCCGGAGAGGCCACGTAAACCTTGCCATACAGCGAGTTCTGCGTGGAAACCACCGTGCGCGGATGACCCACCACCGTCAGCGTCTTTTCCACCGTGTAGTTGGTCAGGTCCACCACCGTGACTGTCCCGTCGCTCTGGTTGGCCACGTAGGCGCGGCTGCCGTCTGCCAGCGCCGTTACGCTGGCCGGATTCTTCCCCACCGGAATCGTGTACGTGGTGCCGAAGCCGCCCGTGATCGCCCCGCAGTTGGCGTAGGAGTTCACCCCGCCCACCGTGCAGCTCGGGTTGGCGTAGGTGTTGGAGTCGTTGCCGTATTCGTCCAGGCTCACGTCGATCACGCTGATGGTATCGCTGTCGTAGTTGGCCACCACCAACTGCTGGGTCGCCGGAATATACTCCCCGTACACCGGCCCCGCTGGCAGGGCAATCGACGGGTGACAGGTGACCCACTGGCCGTTCTCGTTCTGGTACGGCGTGCAGCTGTCCGATGCGTTGGTCTGTGTGTTGATCACCGTGATCGAACCGTTCGGATTCGTGGTGTCACCCCCGCGGTTGAGCACGAAGATGCGATTGAAGTCGGCGCTCGCCACCGCATACACCGGGCAGATGCCCACTGGGATCGGCGTATCCGCCACATCGCTGACCGTCTCGATCGGCGTGATCGCGCCCTCCGGCTCCGCCGTCGGAGTCAGGTTGCAGGCCACACCGGCCGGGTCGCTGAAGTTCTGGCTCAACACGTATACCCGCTGGACGAAGACGCTGGTAGTCGGAATGGTGGGAAGGCCGATGATCGCTATCGGCGAGGTTGCCGTAGCCGTCGGTGTCCCAATCGGAATCTGTGCCCTGAGGCTGCTGGAATATCCCGCGAAGTAGTCCGCGTAATTCCCGTACTGATCGGCAACCCACATCGTACCCTGGGGGGTAAAGAAGTTCACCGGCTCGGCGGTCGCCGGCAGGGTGACCTCCGTCTCAAACAGAGTCTGCAGGTTGCTGCTCACAGGAAAGTCGGTGATCGAATTGTCCCGGTTGTAGCTCACCGCCTTGGTGCCGCTCCCATCGATCGAGAAGTACTTCGGCGCCAGTCCGATGGGCGCTTGCGCCAGGATCGTGTCCCCGGCGTAGTCGATCACGGTAGCCACGCCGTCCGAGGTCGGCGAAGGATCCGAAACCACCAGCGCGTACGAGTTCACCTGCGGCGCCGGACCGTTGGCGTAAATCGGCGTAATGACTGGCCGATAGGAGTTGCCGCATCCCCCAATTACCGTCGCAGTTACAAGAATTGCGCCCACCTGCGCCAACCGCGTGCGCGCCTGGCCTGCCTTCATGAAAAAAAACCTCATTCAGTTGTTTCCTGCTTCCCTCGTGATTGTAAATCAGCAGACCCGGGGGACAAGCCGGCTCGCGCTCCGGCCGGTCCAGCCGCAAACCCCCGCTGCCGCTTCTCCCGGTCGGCGGCGGTTTCCTCCTCTGTCCCGGCCTTCCGTCCGGTTCCTGAGCTCGCCGGAACCGCGCTTCCTCTCGGGACAAGGTCCCGGTCCCGGCGGCATTCGCCGTGGGTGAAAAGGGTACGATGAAGCGTGGCCGCGATGAATCTCTCCAAACTCGCCTGGCAATCCAAGTTCGTGCTGCTTCTGGTCCTGCCCGTCGTCGCCTCCGGACTCGTGCTCCAGATCCAGTGGTGGGCCCTGCATGCGCCTCCGATCGTGATCTGGACCCTCGGCCTGAGCCTGCTGCTCGCGCTGGTCACCTGGAAGCTCCACGCCGCCTCGCCGGCTGCGGCCCTGACCGGCGCGGCCATCACCGCCAGCCTCATGTTCTCCACCGTCATCTTTCCCTACCAGCCTTGGCGCACCGCCCTGGTGCCGGTCCTGGCGGTCGCGGTGCTCGCCTACTCGACCACCCGCCTCGGTCGCCAGGAAAAACAGCGCATGGGCCTCGCCGAGCGCCATTCCGGCCGCACCGCCGCTCAGGTCGCCGCCAATCTCGGCGTGGCCGCCCTCATTTCCAGTGACATCGTCCAGGGCTGGCTGGTCGACAACCCCCACTTCGCGCATCCCACCACCGTCCCCATGCCCATGTTCGCCATCGCCCTCGCTGCGCTCTCCGGGGCCGCTGCGGACACCGTTTCCTCTGAGGTCGGCGAGGTCTTCGGCGGCCTGCCCCGCATGATCACCACCCTCCGCCAGCCAGCCCGGCGTCGACGGCGCCGTCACCTTGGTCGGCACCCTGGCCGGCGCGGCCGCCGCCGCCATCGTCTCCGTCGCCGGAACCCGCGCCCTCAGCGGCGACCGCTCCATGGCCCTCATCAGTTGCGCCGGAGGTGTCTTCGGCCTGTTCTTGGATAGTCTTCTCGGGGCTTCCCTGGAACGGCGCGGCTGGCTCAACAACGATGCAGTCAACTTCCTCTCGACGGCCGGCGCGTCCCTCTGCGCGCTCTGCCTCATGGCCCTGCTGCCCCATTCCGTTGCAATCTGATCACGCGCCGAAGACGCAATCCGGCCGCCTGGCAAACACGCGTCTTGCCGCCCCCACGATCCAAAGCGGCAAGCCACGCCCATCCAGCCCGCAACCCGCTGACTTGCTGACTCGCTGCCTCGCTGACTCGCTGCCTCGCTGACTTGCTGACTTGCTGCCTCTTTCAGTGCAGGTCCAGCCGCCAAAACGTGTAGCTCAGCATCTCGTGCTCGATGCGCTCGAACTCCCCTGAGCTGCCCACAATCGCCACCCGCGGCCGCGGCGAGGTCAGCACATTCAGCCCGTCAGCCGCGCAGATGGCGTGAATCCGGAACAGGTGCGTCCCGTCGCTGACGATCACCAGCCGCCGCAGCCCGTTGGCGCGCGCAATCACGGCAATCCTCCGCGCCGACTCCTCCGTATCCCGGCTCTCCGTCTCGGCGATGATGGCGCTCTCCGGAACCCCCTGGCTCATCAGGTACTCGCGTCCCACCCCGCCTTCTGAGTACGCATCGCCCCCGGGTCCGCCCAGGGTGATGATCAGCGGCGCGATCCCGCGATCGTAGAGCACCAGCGCGTGGTCCAGCCGCGCCCGAAACACCGGCGAGGGCCGCCCGTCGTACTCCGCCGCGCCAAACACCGCGATCGCGTCGGCCGGCGCCGCCTGGTCCTGGTTGGCGTACCACTCAATCTGCGCATACACCCAGCTGCACCAGCCCACAGCGCCCCCTGCCAGCGCCAACAGCAACGCCACAACCACAACTTTGCGGCTTTTCAGCTTGGCTTGGCGCATGCTCGCACACCTTCTAAAGGCAGGGAACAGGGATCAGGCCGAAGGCTCGCCGTGGCGAGCATTTGGGAACAGAAATGCGCCCGTCACCATCAGCAATCCGTGGAAAATCCCCATAATCGCGCCATCCAGGCGCGAGTTCTACGGCCCCCTGCCCCAAGCTCCTATTCCCTATTCCCTATTCCCTGTCTTTCTCACCGGTGCAGAACCATCACAATCTCATGCGTCGGAATCGCTCCCTCGCGCAGAATCTCCCACCGTCCCGGCCCCAGAGTGAGATCCACGATCGTGGTCGGCAGCGCCCGCCCCGTCGGTCCGCCATCGATAATCAGCGGAATCCGGTCCCCGATCTGGTCTCGCACGCACGCTGCGTTGGTGCACTCCTGCGCCCCATGCAGGTTGGCCGAGGTGGCCGTGATCGGCAGCCCGAACTTCTCCACCACCGCCCGCGGTATCGCCGCATCCGGAATGCGCAGCGCCACGTTCCCCGTGTTGGCCGTCGAGCGCAACGGCAGCTTGGTCCCCGCCCGCACAATCAACGTCAGCGGTCCCGGCCAGAAGCGGTCCGCCAGCTTGTCCACCATCGGATCGCTGTCCCGCGCCAGTTCGTAGGCCTGCCGCAGCGACGCGATCAGCAGCGACAGCGGCTTCTGCTTCTGCCGTTTCTTGATCTGGTAGATCTGCTCCACCGCCTGCAAATTCACCGGGTCCACGGCCAGGCCGTAGAATGTATCGGTCGGCATTGCAATCACATCGCCCTTGCGCAAACAGGAAACAATATAGTCGATCCTGTCCGGCTGGGGCTCATCGGGATGGACGCGCAATATCTCCGCGGACAAAAGGTCTACCTCGGTTTCCGCATTCAATACGCCACAAAACCGGAAATTATCACAGCACCAGCCATGGTGCAAGCCAAACTGCCCCCGCGCACCTGCTCCCACCCGCCTCAACCGGCATAGAATCGCCTAGAAGCGGTTCTCCGCATCCTGGGCCCTCGCGGCGGCGTCGCCTGCGTCAGCGGAGAACCCCCCAGCACTCGAAGGTCTTCAGCCGATGCCTGCTCGCATTGTACAGAGTCCGCAAAACGCCCGCCTCAAGGAACTGCGCCGCGCCCTCGCCTATCCTCCGCGCGCTTCTTCCGGCGAGCCTCGCGTTCTCCGCCCTCCCAACGCCCTCGCCGGTCCCCACGCCCTAATCGGTATCGAAGGACCGAACCTGTTGGCCGAAGCCCTCCGCGCCGCCCTTCGCATCCAATGCGTCTTCGCCGCGCAGGGCTCCGAGCGCCTGCTCGACTCCCTCGCGCTCCCCGCCGAAACCGAAATCCTGCTCCTGCCCCGCAAGCTCCTCGATCAGGCCCTCACCACCGACACTCCGCAGCCCGTCGCCGCGCTGGTCGAGCCGCCCGCCTGGTCCTGGACCACCCTGCTCGCCTCTTCCGCTTCGCCCCTGCTTGTCATCCTCGCCGGCCTGCAGGACCCCGGCAATCTCGGCGCAGTTCTGCGCTCGGCTGAGGCCTTCGGCGTCACCGGCGTCCTCACCCTCCCCGGCGCCGTCAGCCCCTGGAACCCCAAGGCCGTCCGCGCCTCGGCCGGCAGCGTCTTCCGCGTTCCCGTGCTCGCCGCCGCTCCGGCTGATTGTTTCAAGCGTCTCCGCTCCGCAGGCGTAAAAATCCTCGCCACCTCCGCGCGCGGCGCCGTCTCCGCCCCGCTCGCCGACCTCTCCCGCCCCACGGCCCTGCTCATCGGCAACGAAGGCAACGGCCTCGCGCCGGAGCTCGCCGCCCAGGCCGACAGTGCCATCACCATCCCCTGCCCCGGCCCAGTCGAAAGCCTCAACGCCGCCGTCGCCGCCGGCATTCTCCTCTATGAAGCCGCGCGCCAGCGCCAGGCCCCGCAAAAATCCTCCGCAAATCTCCCCACTCCCCGCATCAAAACCAACCGGAGCGCGCGATGAGCCTCTTTGATAATGAGCCGGACCCGTCCGTGCCAACGCTCTCCACCAAAAGGCTGCCCCACGCAGTGGCGGGGGCGCCGCTGGCCGAGCGCATGCGCCCCCGCACCCTCGACGAGTTCTGCGGCCAGAAACATCTGCTCGGACCCGGCAAGCCCCTTCGCGTCCAGATCGAGCGCGACGACGCCGGCTCCATGATCTTCTGGGGTCCGCCCGGCGTGGGCAAAACCACCCTCGCCAAGATCATCGCCGAAACTACGCGCGCGAACTTCATTGAGTTCTCCGCCGTCATGAGCGGCATCAAGGAGATCAAGCAGGTCATGGCCGATGCCGCCAAGGCCGCCGAGCTGCACTCCCGCACCATCCTTTTCGTCGATGAGATTCACCGCTTCAACAAGGCCCAGCAGGATGCCTTCCTGCCCTACGTCGAGCGCGGCGCCATCCGCCTCATCGGCGCAACCACTGAAAATCCCTCCTTCGAGATCATCTCCGCCCTGCTCTCCCGCTGCCGCGTCTACGTCCTCGAGCCCCTCAGCCAGCAGTGCATCCTCGAGCTTCTCCGCCGCGCCCTCGCCGACACCGAACACGGCCTCGGCTCTCTCAACCTCACCGCCGGCGAAGACGCCCTCGAGCTCATCGCCGACTACTCCAGCGGCGACTGCCGCTCGGCCTACAACACCCTCGAAGTCGCCGCCCAGCTCGTCGCCGACGACAAGCGCATCACCAAAGCCATAGCCGCCGAAGCCATCCAGCGCCGCGTCCTCATGTACGACAAGTCCGGCGAGGAGCACTACAACCTCATCTCCGCCCTGCACAAGAGTGTGCGCAACTCCGATCCCGACGCCGCGCTCTACTGGCTTGGCCGCATGTTCGCCGCCGGCGAGGACCCGCTCTATCTCGCCCGCCGCATTGTCCGCATGGCCATTGAGGACATCGGCCTGGCTGCGCCCGAGGCCCTCAACCTCACCCTCTCCGCCAAAGAAGCCATCGACTTCCTCGGCTCGCCGGAAGGTGACCTCGCCCTCGCCGAAGCCGTCGTCTATCTCGCCCTCGCCCCCAAATCCAACTCCGTCTACACTGCCTACGGCGCAGTGCAGCAGGAGATCGAGCAGACCCGCCAGGAGCCCGTTCCGCTCCACCTGCGCAACGCCCCGACAAGACTGATGAAGGAACTGGATTACGGCAAGGGCTACCGCTACGCCCACGACGAAGAAGGCAAAGTCGCTGACATGGACTGCCTCCCCGACTCCCTCCGCGGCCGCTCGTACTACCACCCCACCAGCGAAGGCCGCGAAAAGCAGCTCGCCGCACGCATGGAAGAGATTCGCCGCATCCGAGCCGGCAAGCACGGAAACACGTAGTTCCATGCATGTGGCCGGTGACACACGGGGTCACGTGCAACAGACTATCGAGGGAAGAAATCACAAACAGTTTTAAAGGCGGATGCCAAATGTGGATCGGCCATCCGCCTTCGCCTTGACTTTGTACGCCGGGTGTCCCATGTCTCTACTCTGAGGCCTGGGATACTACGGCCATCATCGTGCTAATGCACGCGGCGCCAACGTCGCTGTCCCTTACCGTGTAGCTTCGAACAGGAACCATGCCCGCCGTTCCGCCTCATCGATCCAGTTTTCGATCAGGCTCGTCGTGGCATAGTCGTTGGCCTTGTCCGCAACCTCGTGAGCACCCCGCAGGCTCTCGACGAAGGCCTTGTTGTCCGCCTGCAGCTCATGCAGCATGTCCTTGGCTTCCACAAACTCCCGGTCGTTATCGGCGACCCTTTGCAACTTGGCGATGTGGCCAATCGACCGAATCGTGGTGCCGCCAATCTTGCGAACCCTCTCCGCAATGTCGTCGCTGATGGCGAAGATTTGTGAAGCCTGTTCGTCCAGCAGCAAGTGGTAGTCGCGGAAGTGCGGCCCGCTCATGTGCCAGTGGAAGTTTTTCGTTTTCAGGTAGAGCGCAAACACGTCGGCCAGCAATGCATTTAGCACACTCGACTGGTTGGAAACATTCTCAGCCGAAAATCCGTCCGGAGTGTTCAATTTGGCAGTTTTCACAGCAGATTCTTGCACGTTTGTAGACATGGAACTCCTTTCATGCGGGGAACTGCAGTTGTCAGGAGTGGAGACCCAACCGCGCCCGTCCCCACTTCACTATAGAAGATGCCAAAAAAGCAACGGGGGTTCGCCCATTCCATCAGGAAACGCCAGCCCGAAACCTCAACCTTCCCGCTTTTCTGACCCTCAACACCTGACCACCGCTTATAGCATTTTCGGAATTGCTGTAGAGCGAAGCCATACACTTAAGTGGCTTTTTCCGCCGGGGTCCCCGACGACAGGTCTTCGTCGTCGGGGTGGAAGTAAAAGCCACTTGCTCTGGCTCTCAAAAAATCTACATGTATTCCGAAAAATGCTCTAATCCGCGTACTTCACCGAGCACCCATACGGCCGCGTATACGGCGTGGCCACCGGCTTGCCCGCCATCGCCTCGCTCAGCGCGTCATCCACGTAGTTGTCCGCGCCCTGGATGTCCTCCACGTCCGGCGTGGGCCGGTTGTCGATCGCCCCGTCGTAGATCACCTTCCCCGCCGGGTCGATCACGATCATCTGCGGCGTGGTCTTCGCGTCGTAGAGCCGGCCCAGCTTGCCCTCCGGGTCCATCAGCACCGCGGTGGGGTCGGCGTGCATCCGCTGCAAATACTCGTTCTCCTCGGCGTCCGTCACATACCCCTGCATCCCCGGCGCCGACGAGATCACCGTGAACCACACCACGCCCTTCGCGGTCCACTCCTTTTGCAGCGCCTGCATGTTGCCGGAGACGTATTGCTTGCGTGTATAAGGGCAGCCCTGGTTGTGCCATTCCAGCACCACGTACCTGCCCTGGTACGACGACAGGGTATGGCTCTGCCCGTGAGAGTCGGTTGCTGTGAAGTTCGGAGCCGCTCCGCCCACGCGCACCTGCGCCAGGCTGGCAAGCGGCAGCAGCGCGGCAGCCAGCGCCGCAAATCCGATTCGCTGAACACGATGCATCATGCGTCAATCTCCTGAGGGGAATTCAGACGATCGCCGTGCGTGGCCTTGTGTTGAGTTGGACGTGCAGGTGCGCGTCCCGGTTGCAGTGCGCGGGCTATTGATTTAAGGAGCAGAATCGAAAATGCTTGAATGCGCGGGCGGCATCAGCGGCAGATTCAGCCAGGCCAGCCCGATGCTGCGCCGCATGTGCGAGATGCGCTCTCCGCCCGGCGCATCATAAAAAATCGCCAGCCGGTTCCCGTAGCGCACCACCGAAGGCAACCCGATGCAGCGGTGCGACCAGATGCAGTTCTTGCCGTCCAGCACGATCGCCTTGTCGGCGGGATTCCAGTGGTTCAGGTCGCGCGTCCAGTAGACCCAGATCGCGTCCGTATATTCCTCGCCTTTCTCATCCACGCCCACGTGGTTCGTGAACAGGAACCACGTGCCGTTCGCAGGCTCAAAGTAGAGCGACGCGTTCTCGATCTGCTCGCTCTGCGGCAGGATGGGTTGCGGGTCCACCGTCCATGCGCCTTCCAGATCGGTGGTCCGGGCGATGCTCAGCGTGCGCAGCACCGGGTGATCGGTCGACGCGCTGAAAAACTGCAAATACTCCCCGCCCTGCCGCACGATAAAGCCCGGGCTCGCCGTCGTCGAGTAGTACGTCCTCGGCTGCGGCCGGAATGGAATCACGCCCGGCTCTTTCTCCCACGGCCCCCGCGGCCGCTTCGCCCGCGCCTTCATCGTCAAGTACGGAAACGCAGGAATACGATTCGGCGCAGCCGTCGCATGCGGCGTGCCCATGTAGAACATGTGCCACGCGTGCCCGTCGAAATACGTCGTTCCATATGATGCACTCGCCGAATCGTCCTCGCCCGGCTTTCCCAGCTTCAGCACCGTGCCCTTCTTCTTCCAGTGCAACAGGTCGCGGCTGGTGGCCAGCGCGGTCAGCCAGCCCCTCGGGCCGGCAGCGTCGTAGTGCATGTAGAGGTGCCCTTGATCCTCGAAAACCCACACATCGCGCGCGCCGTACTCGTCGCACATGTGCCGGCAGTGGCCATAGGGCAGCACGATCCCCTGGTCCTGCGCGTCGTAGCGCAGCGTCGCCACAGCCCGTCCGTCGGGATACGCCGCGCCGCCCGCGCCCCCCGCAGAAACCAGCATCACCGCGCACATCAATCGGCCCAGAACAGTTTTCACCGCGCCATCCCGTACCTTCCGCCCAGCATCGCCCTATTCCCTACGTCCCTGGTCCCTACGTCCCTAGTCCCTACGTCCCTACTCCTACTCCCTACTCCCTATTCCCTATTCCCTTCTTTTCCCAGCTTCCCCACCGCATCCATCACAATCCCCGGCGTCAGCACCTCCGGCAGCATCTCCGGCTGGCTTGACCCCGGCGCATACAGCGCATACGCCGGAACCCCGCTCCGTCCCAGCGCCGCCAGCGCGTCGGTAATCGCCTCATCGTGCCGCGTCCAGTCCGCCGTCAGCAGCGCCACATGAGCATCGGCCAGCGCCTTTTCCACCTCTGGCCGTTCCAGCGCCACGCGCTCATTCACCTGGCAGCTCAGGCACCAGCTCGCGGTAAAGTCCACCAGCACCGGCCGTCCCTCCGCCTGGTAGCTGCTCTGCAGTGCGGCCGACCACGCCTGCCACTGCGCCCCGCTCTGCGCCCCCGCCGGCGTTCCCGTCTCCATTGTCGGCGCCGCCTGCAACTTCCCCGGAGCCGCCACGCACAGCGCAATCACCGCCAGCACAATCACTCCGGCCACCGCCGTCGCCCAGCGCCGCGCCGGCCACCGTCCCAGAAACCACCCCGCCACCGCCAGCAGCAGAAATCCCGTCAGCGCCGCCGCCAGCACCGCCGCCCCGTACGCCTGCGCCAGCACCCACGCCAGCCAGATCACCGTCGCAAACACCGGCACGGAAACCGCCTGCCGCAGCACCTCCATCCACGCGCCCGGCTTGGGCAGCAGCCGCGTCCACGCCGGCTGCAGCGTCAGCGCGCAATACGGCGCGGCCAGCCCCAGCGCCAGCGCCGTAAACACCGCAAACGTCACCGCCGCCGGCTGCGCCAGCGCATACCCGATCGCCCCAGCCATAAACGGCGCGGTGCACGGCGTCGCCACCACCACCGCCAGCACGCCCGTAAAAAAGCTCCCCGTGTATCCCTGTTTCGCCGCCAGTCCTCCGCCCGCGCTCGTCAGCGTCAGCCCCATCTCAAACTGCCCCGCCAGCGAAAGGCCGATGAAGAAAAGTAATCCAGCCATGAGCGATAAGAACACCGGCGACTGGAACTGGAATCCCCATCCCAGCGTCGCCCCCGCCGCGCGCAGTCCCAGCAGCGCGCCCACCAGCGCCCAGAACGACGCCACAATCCCCGCCGCATACACAAACCCATGCGCGCGCAGCGTCTTCCGCTCCTCGTTGCCGGAGTTCACCAGCGCCAGCCCCTTCAGAAACAGCACAGGAAAGACGCATGGCATCAGGTTCAGCAGCAGCCCGCCCAGGAACGCCAGCGCCGCGCTGCGCAGAATCTCCGCCCACGGCCAGCCCACCTTCACAATGCCGGGAACGGCAGCAATCGTGTACGCGCGCCCATCGCCCAGCTCCAGCACGCCCCCCAGTTCAGCCGGAGTCCGCGTCAGGTTCGCGTCCTTCGTCAGATCCAGCACCACGCCCTGCGCCGTCAGCCTGGCCTTCTGCGGCGCGGGATTGTCCAGCACATTCTGGTCCGCGGGAAAGAACACCGCCCTCCGCTCGCGCTTCCCCGTCGTAATCCCCAGCCGGAAGCCGTCCTTCGTCGCCTGAAAGACCGCCGCGAACCCCGCCGGTGGCGCCGTCGGCAGCGTGCTCGCCAGCCGCTTCATCAGCTCCGCGTCCGCCGCGGATCCGGTCACCACCGGCGGCTGGCTCGGGTACATGTCCAGCATCGTTGCCAGCTCGGCCTTCCCCGGAATGCAGACCTCGCGGCAGATCAGCCAGTTCACATGCGCGTCCAGCACGGCCTTGCCCTGCTTCACCGTCGGAGCCACATCCAGCTTCACCGGAAACAGCACTTCGTTCTCGTACCCAAAGTCCATCAGCGGCCCCAGCGGCAGCCGCTGCGGCGCGGGAAACTGCATCGCCTCCGCGGTCACGCCATCCGGCAGCGCCCAGCGGATCTGCGGCGGCTCGCCGGAGTCGCCCGCATTCTTCCAGTAGACGTGCCAGCCCGGCTCCAGCTTGAAGTAGAGACCAACCTGGTTCTCTCCTCCCGGATAAATCTGATCCTTGGGCGCAACCAGTTGCACGTGCACGTGCGGCGCATCCACAGCGTCCGGCGCAATCTTCGGCGGCGCACCCGCCCACACCGCCGCGCACGCCAGCATCAACGCACCCATCGCACCAACAAAAATTCTCGGGGAAGTTCGCATCGCCAGGAGACCACCGGCTCCATCTCGATTGCACTCAGTCTACCGGACAGCGCTCCCGCGCTCCATCGCCGGATATGCAGGGTGCATCGTCATAGCTAGGTATCCTTCGGCATACCCGGAGGCTTGATGGCGTGGCCCTCAAAAAGCCCTGAGCGCATCTCTCGTCCAGTCCGCCGCGGTCCGCCGTGGCCGATCGAGGGAGCCGCTTTCGCATCTTCCGAATCCGCCTCATCGCTCTGGCTGCCCCATCAGGGCGTCCTCTGGGCGCAGGGCAATCGCATGAACGTATCTTGCCGATCGAGATGGTTCCTTTGGCCCGCTTCACTCAAGTGAACGCAGCAATTCCTCCCGTAGGGAGGAGCGAAAATAGCCCAGGGCCAGCGAAGCGCAGCCCTGGGAAAGCGCAAACCAGATGATTCCACCCCGTAGGGGTGGTGCGAAACCAATCGTCGGCCCACTACCTCGCTCATGCGATTGCCCTGCCTCTGGGCCCCGCAGCCTGCCGCCGCGGCCGCAAGCTGATGTAGGATGGAATCCAATGCTGCTTCAAAAGCCTGCCCGTTTTGCAGCTCCTTTGGTTCTCGTGTTTACTCTCTGTGCTCACGCGCAGAACAGCGCATCTTCATTGCCCGACGCTCCAACACCTGATATCCAGTCGCAGAACGCCCCGGTCACTCTCCGCAACACGCCACGCCATTTCCTTCAGGACCAGGAAGCCATCTGGACCAGTCCGGCTCGCATCCGCGATTCGAATGCCTTGGGTCCCGTGGCCCTCGTCCTTGCCACTACCGTGGTCATCACAACCGACCATCAGGTTATGTCCTCGCCCCGGCTGATTGACCCATCCCTCAATAGCCACGCGTCTACAGCGTCGAACGGCCTCCTGGGTGGCTTTGTTGCCGCGCCCGTCCTTATCTATGGCATGGGCTTTCTCCATCACGACGACCACGCCACGGAGACGGGAATCCTTGGCGGTGAAGCGATGGTTGACAGCCTGGTGGTCGACGAAGTCATGAAGCTCGTCTCGATGAGAGAACGGCCAACCCTCGACAATGCTCGCGGAAAGTTCTTTCAGACCAGCGTTGGCGCGGATTCCTCATTCCCTTCCAATCACTCCGTGATCGCCTGGTCCTCGGCAGCCGTCATCGCGTCGGAGTACCCCGGCCCGCTGACCCAGATCGCCGCCTACGGCCTCGCCACGGGTCTTAGCGTTTCTCGCGTTTTAGCTCGCCAGCACTTCCCCTCCGATGTCCTGGTGGGAAGCGCCGTGGGCTGGATGATCGGCCGTTATGTCGTCCACCGCCACCGCAACGCCGACTGATCGCCGGGCTTGCCAGGTCGCTCACCTGCAGGCGTGAGCTGCGCGAAATCGCGGAACCCCGTCCCGCGGCCGGATCACCGCCCAACCAGAAGCTACTCTCCCGTTTCAGCCCCGCCACGAACCCCAGGCCGCGCAAGCGCCGGCTGTCGCACCGCACTCTGCCGCCGCGGCAGCCGCAAAGGGTGGCAGTCCACCAACCCAAATCTGCGCAAGCGCTAATGCACCGTGCGCTCTGTAAAAGGGCACGGCCGGGGAACCCACGCAGCGCGTGGGTAGCGGGCCGCAAAGGCCCCAAAAAAGAACCTGGGCTTTAGCCCCTGCGCCTTCTCCCTCCGATTCCTCGCATGCACCCCGTCCTCAGTCCAAACAGAATTGAAGATGGAGCTTCACACCTTGCGGAAAAACCCCGCGATCCAGGCTTTGTAAAAGGGCACGGCCGGGGAACCCACGCAGCGCGTGGGTAGCGGGCCGCAAAGGCCCCAAAAAGGAACCTGGGCTTTAGCCCCTGCGGGATGCTCGATTACATGCAACACAACCAATTCGAGTGAGCTGTCCCCAAAACCTCATATCGCAATGCTTTGCCCCGTTGAGCGATCAGCTCTCTGGATTGTCATCCTGAGCAAAGTAGTGTTTGCAATTCGGAAGGATTGCAAACACTACGCAGTCGAAAGCTTGCCCTGAGCGAGGAGTGCACCAGCACTCCGAATCGAACGGGGATCTGCATTTTGGAAGCCCGCTTGCTGCCACGAACCCCTCAGACACCACACTCGCGGGTCAGCTGAAACGTACCGCCCGAACCGCCATTGCGGCGAGGCATCAATTTCCGACAAGCCGACTCCCAAGGAACAAAATACTGTTCCTTGGCATTCTGTCTGGCTAAGGCCAGTTGCACGCTTCGCAGGACTGATTCAAGTCTGTGGTAACTTCCGGATTGGCGACGATAGGCTCAGAATCCGAAAACCGGAAAGTTCTCCATCGCCGATCACACGGGACGTAACCGAAAACAACGCGGAGAACTTTATTCTGCAGATCGGGCGCTAGTAGTATTCTGGGACGTCCCCGAAACGAGGGGCTGGCTGGAGGTCCAGTCCCGGCCATGGGAGGAAACATGTTCGACGGTCTGGTGTCGCTCACGACTCTGTTGGACTGGGCAATTTTCCTAGGCGTACTTATCCTCATCGTTCTCATGGGTAAGTCCATCTACAGCATTGGTCCGACGCAGGTCGGAATGGTCCGCAAGCGCTTTGGCGCAAAACTGGCCGGCGACAACCCGGTCGCATTCAAAGGCGAGGCCGGCTACCAGGCGGAACTTCTCATGCCGGGGCTTCGCTTCAAGTTCATCCTGGTGTACGCGGTGGCCAAACATCCGTGGGTCCAGGTGCCCGCGGGTCAAGTCGGCTTGGTCATCGCGCAGGTGGGCGCGCCTACACCCATCGGCGCAAAGTCGGGAGCGTACAAACCCGAGTTCGGCAATTTCACCAACGTCTCATCCTTCGTGGCCAACGGCGGCCAAAAGGGCGTGCAACGGCCGGTTCTTTCGCCCGGCATGCTGGCTCCCATCCATCCTGTGGCCTTCCTCGTCATCACCAAGCCGCAGGTCTTTGGCGTTCCCATCACTGACACCTACCGCAAGCTGGCCGACCAGGCCGGCGGGCTCACCTGCGCGGCGTTCGGATTGGAGGAGCGGCAGCTCGAAGTGACGCGCATTGCGCCCCGCCCCGCCGAAAGCGGCAAAGTCGTGGACATGATCGGCATCGTGACCACCCTCGAAGGTCAACCTCTGCCCGCTGGCGCCATCGCCAGCAGACTGGGAACCTTCGACGATGTTGCAGAACTGGAAAAGAAGGCGGACATCACCGACTTGCAGCTCATCGCCGCCATTCTCGGCAGCAAGAACACCCTGCACAACAACTACCAGGACTTCCAGCAATTCCTGGATGCCGGCGGAAAGATCGGCCTGCAGCACGATCCCCTTCTCTACGGCGCCTTCAACCTGAATCCGTTCCTCGTGCGCGTGGAGCAGGTCCCGATGCTGGTCGTCGAACAGGGGCAGGTGGCCGTCATCAAGGCCTACGTCGGCCTGCCCACCCAGGACACCTCGGGCGCCGACTTCAAATTCGGCAGCCTGGTGCGGCCCGGACATCAGGGCATCTGGCAGGAGGCGCTGCGCACCGGCAAGTATCCCATCAACCCGCGCATTTACGACGCCAAGGTGGTTCTCACCTCCATCCTCAAGCTCGACTGGGCCAAGGACGTGACCGGGGCCCACGGCCTCGACGCCCGGCTTGAACCCATCATCGCCAAGAGCAATGAGGGCTTCGTCTTTTCCATTGACCTTCAGGTCCTGATCCACGTGCCCGACACCAAGGCTCCGCGCGTGATCTCCATGGTGGGCTCCATGGAGAATCTGGTGAACGAGGTCCTGCAGGCGGCGGTCGGCAATCTGTTCCGCGACAAGATCGGCGGCATGCAAGCCATCAAGTTCATCCAGACCCGCCAAACCGTGCAGGAGGAGGCCTTCGCCTACATTCAGAAGAAGCTCGCCGAGTACGAAATCGAAACCCGCGGCGTTTACATCCAGGACGTGATCTACCCGCCCCAACTGGTTTCGGTGCTCACCGAACGCGAAGTCGCGCACCAGGAGATTGAGACCTTCCGCATGCAGAAGCAGGCGCAGGACCAGCGCATCGAGACCGAAAAGGCGCGGGGAACCGCGGACATGCAGGCGCAACTGGCGCAAGCCGCCGTCGGCGTCGACATCAAGAAAAACAATGCCGAGGCCCGCAAGGCGGAAGCTGACGGCGAATCCACCTACATCGAGCGCACCGGCACCGCCCAGGGCGCGCAGGTTCGGGCCGTCGGCTTGGCCCGCGCTGAGGCCTACCAAAAGCAGGTTGCGGCGTTGGGCCAGGGAGCCACGGCTCTCGTCAATGCCATCGAGGCGCTGGCCAAGAGCAACGTGCCGTTCATGCCTAATACCCTCGTCACCGGAACGGGCGGCTCGGCGGCTGGAGTTCTCGAAGGGCTGGGAGCGCTCCTCATGCAGAAGATCGCGCCGGCTCCAGCACCGGACGCGGCGAAACCGGCCGCGCCGCCTCAGCCGCCCGCCAGCCCGGGCAAGGCGTAGAAAGCGCAATCGGCCGTCGCCCTCGACGGACTCCAAACACGATCCCGGAGTTCTTATCGCCTAACGCTCCAAAGAACCGGCTTGAAATCCTTCGGGGTTTGGCGAGCCGAAGAAGCGAGTGAATAACCGGCTAACCGGAAGTTAGTCCATTTTGTGCGTTAGTCCCGGGAAACGCCCTTCACGCCAACTTGTGATCCCGAACGACCACCCCCGCCTCACCCCTGCCCATGCAGCTCCGGCCAGCAACGGACCCTCACCCCGCGCCTGACCACTGGCCACTGTTCACTGACCACTGACCACTAGCCCTTCTGCAGCTCCGGCCGCGCCGCATGTTCGCGGAAGATGCAATCATCCTCTACGCACTTCACCCCCGCCGCCCGCGCCCGCGCCACCGCCTCCTCGTGTACCACCTCGTCCTGCAGCCACAGATACGGAATCTTAAGCCGGATCACATCCTCCACAATCGCCGGAACGTGCTCCGAAGCGCGAAACACATCCACCAGGTCGATCCCTTCGCCCGTCTCTGCCCGGGCCGCCGCCTGCGCTGCATCCAGATCGGTGTAGCAGGCCATTCCCAGCACTTCCTTCAGCGCCGGATTCACCGGCAGGACCCGATACCCGTTCTCCGCAAGGTACTTCCCAATCCGGTAACTGGCCCGCCACGTCTTATCGCTCATCCCCAGTACGGCAATCGTCCGCGCCTTCCGCAGCATCTCGTCAATCACCGCGGCACTATGACTCATCGCCTCTCAGCTCCTGGGCAGTGTCTCTTGAATCCCGGACGCCCGGGATCGCAGCCAGCAGGGGCCTTCAGGCCCCTGATTGAAGCCTTAAGAACCAGGGCTTCACAGCTTGGGGAAAAACTCAATTCGCCTCGGCCTTGTAAAAGGGCACGGCGGGGCACCCTCTGGGTCCCGGGTCAATAAGGTCAATAAAATCGAGGGGGCTTTAGCCCCTGCAAAAGAATTTCAGAGAGATTCGCCCCGCTTTCCCCCTTTTTCCGCAACCTGTTCAGCCCCGGAAAAACAGCTTCTTTGGCCGTCCATCAGCGCATGATCGCACCTGACAACCCGCAAAAAAGCCGCCTTTTTCGAACGTATTCCTGTTTCGGACGACTCACAGGTCGTCTAAATCCGCAATTTGGACGGCCTTCACGTGTGCATTTTTCGAAACCCAGAATTAGTTCCTTTTTCCCGTTTCGGCCACCCGCAGATCGACGAATTTCCCTCCGCAGGCCGCCGTCGGAGCCGTCCAGCCCGCCCGCCAGGCATCACCGTAGCAGGCAGTCGGAAACTGAAGGCTGAGAGCAACGAGCTGGGAACTGGGCGCTGGCAGCAAGCCTGTTCCCTGGTCCCTCAGTCCCTCAGTCCCTTAGTCCCTCAGTCCCTAGCCCCTGTTCCCTGGTCCCTCAGTCCCCTAGATCATCCTCCCCGCCGCTCGCCACCGCCGTCCCCCGCCTTTTCGCCAGCAGATACCCGCGCAGAAACGGCTCCAGGTACCCGTCCAGCACCTTGTCCACGTCGCCCACCTCCACCTTGGTCCGGTGGTCCTTGGCGATGCGGTAGGGCTGCAAAACGTACGACCGGATCTGCGACCCGAAGTTGATATCCAGCTTCGAGTCCTCCAGCTTCTTGGTCTCCGCCCGCTTCTTTTCGAGCTCGTACTCGTAGAGCCGCGAGCGCAGCATCTTCATCGCCTTGTCGCGGTTCTTATGTTGCGAGCGCTCGTTCTGGCACTGGACAACAATTCCGGTGGGGAGATGCGTCATGCGCACAGCCGAGTCAGTGGTGTTCACGTGTTGCCCGCCCTTTCCGCCCGAGCGGTAGGTATCGATGCGCAGGTCTTCCAGCTTCAAATCCACCTCGATTGACTCGTCGATCTCCGGCGACACATACACCGACGCGAACGACGTATGCCGCCGCTTGGCCTGGTCGAACGGCGAGATGCGCACCAGCCTGTGCACGCCGCTCTCGCCCGCCAGTTGCCCAAAGGCGTACTCGCCGATGATCGTGAACGTCGCCGACTTGATCCCCGCCTCTTCGCCGTCCTGGTAGTCGTTGATCTCCGTCTTGAACCCCTGCTGCTCGGCCCAGCGCAGGTACATCCGCATCAGCATCTCCGCCCAGTCCTGGCTCTCCGTCCCGCCTGCGCCCGGATGCACCGTCACAATCGCGTTCAGCGCGTCGGTCTCGCCGCTCAGCATCGTCCGCGCCTCCAGCTCTTCCGTGAACGTCGCCAGCTCCTTGACGCACTGCTCCAGCTCCGTCAGCACGTCTTCGCCCTCGCGCGCCAGCTCAAAGTACGCGTCAATGTCGCCCGTGCGCCGCACCAGCTCCTCGTCGTCGGCGACCAGCTTCTCCAGACGCTTGCGCTCGCGCATCAGCGGCTTGCTCGCCTCCGGATTGCTCCAGAGCGCCGGATCGGCCAGCTTCTTCTCAATGTCGGCTAGTTCCCTGCGCAGACGCGCCGGGTCAAAGATACTCCCGCAGGTCGCGCACCTGACTGCGGACCGGGGAGTAGGCGAATTCAAGATCGTTCAATGACGGCATCGTTTGCTCTTATGACCTGACTTGGATTGGTTTGTGATTCTGCGTTCGGTTGTCTGAACTAGAATATCATCGTGCTGGTTGGGCAGGTTCGGCCGCGTTCCGGGCGCCGTTCGAACTCATCCCAGGTCCCAGAAGCGGGACCTGGGGCACCCAAATCTTGGCTATGGGATATGGGCCACCCGCCCCGGAAATCACGGCATTATCGTCGGGAGAGGGTGCCATTCGGACCATCCTCAAAACTCACATCACCCGCGTTCCCAAACTTCTTGACCAGCCAGATGAAAGATCGATAATCCCCGGGCCCATTCTTTCCGCCGCCCTCTGGAAAATCGATAAAGATATAGACTTCCCCAGCGAGGTGATGGCCATAGCCCTCCAAAGAAGTCTTCATTTTCTGCTTTGCAAACCCAATTGAAAAATCTCGATCTCTCGCGCTTTCTGAATCTCCGATATTCAAGTTGGAGGAAAAAATGAGTACCTTGATGGGTGCCTTTACCGCCAGCAGTTTTTCAAAATCCTCTTCGACGCGATCCCATCGCTTTTTCCCAAATTTGTCTGCTCCCCATTCGCTTTCGCCCACCAAGAGAATCCGCCTTGGGAATTCGGTCTCTGCCCAGGAAAAATCAACAAGGAACTCGCCCTTCGACCGGTCCGGGTCTGGCGGACACATATAACATTCGTTCGTGCAAATCGCCCTCAGGCACCTGCGTACCGATTTGGTCCACTCCTTGTTCTTCTCATCGACACTCATCGGCGGCGCAGCCCCCGGGGCGAACGCAGCAACGAAACCCCTCGCGACTTCAAGCCTCTTTCCAAGATTCTCTTCATCAAAACCACGGCATTCAAGAGGAATGTCAAACTTTTCATCGCCCACGTGGTAGAACTCCTCTCAAGGTCTAATGATGCAGATTCTTTCTTCGGCAATCAAGAAGATACAAGCCGCAACCCATCCCAGCTTTCGTTAGTGAATTCCCTCCTCGCGACTGCCCGACATGCCATCAGCGTACTTAACAAAGACGCAGGAATTCATGTCAGTTTTCCTGCACGACCATCTGGTGGCTATGTAATCTCCAAGTCTGATTTCTGGGCCGTACATTTTGCCCTTTGGAATCGACAAGGTAACCACCTGAGAACTCTTCGACGATTCATCGCAGTCAGGGGGTCTATCAAATGCCCCAACGACCTGGCAGTCCTCAAGTAAGGTTATTTCTTCCATTTCTTCTTTGAATCCCAAAGGGTCAAGGCCTTGAATCATGTCGATCTTAAGCACCGTTCCATATACCACCTTATCCAGGGTGCTCGCCGTATCATTTGATCCACCACTCGGAGAGGGGCTTGAACATTTGGACATGATTGCTAATAGGACAATCGCCATAAAGATGATTATGCCAACCTTCTTGGGGCCAGAGAAATAACCTGAACTGGGAGTATCCGATGGAGAGGTGCGCGGTGTGGAGGCGGTGTCCGCTGAATCCCCACGGGCGCTTTCCCCCTGGTTCCCCTCGGTTACCATGGCGTCCATTGCCTCCTATTAGAGTCGAGGCACCGAGGAAGCTTTTCAGCTCCATTCCGTCTTAAGTTCCTCTGGGCGGCTCATCTCTCAATCTACCACCAAAAATGGGTGCCCCAGTTCCGGCTTTTCGGACCTGGGAGGGTGACTCCGTGTTCCCGCCGACCATGCGCCCCTACGCCACCTTGATCTCATCGAGCAGATCGGGATGACGGTCCAGCACCTTGAGCAGCTTGACCAGCGCTAACGGCGGCCTTGTCTTGCCGTTCTCGTAGCGTGAGAAGGCATTGACGCCGCCGCCGAAGATCTCGGCGGCCTCACGCTGATCCAACGCGAGCTTCTTGCGCACTTTGAGGCCGGGTCAACGATAGCGGCATTCACCTGCGGGGAGAAACCCGCACCGGCGGGCGGACCACATCCCTCAACAATGAATGGGCGCCCCAGGTCACCCCTGCAAAAGCTCTGCAATGGCAGACAAGGGGAACTCGATGCCCGCTCCCTCGTAGCGAGTAGACACCGTAAGGGAACCGTCCGCGTAACGCATGAAGGCGCCCGTTGCAGGATCGACGACCCAAATCTGCGCTATGCCCATAGCCGAGTAATCGGCTAGCTTTCGCATCATGCGGGAGATACGGTCGTCCGGGCTCAACACTTCAAATACCGCGATCGGGGGAAGAGTGACGATCTGCTCCTTGGGGTTGTTTCTGCTCATCACCGTGACGTCGGGCACCCGGTAGTTGTCCTTCGATACCTGGACTCGCAGCTCCGTTTGGACACGGAGATTCCACTCTTCGGCGTGCCGCCGAAACCAGTCGCGAATCGCCCCTTGCCAGTCGGCGTGGTCGTATTCCCCCATAGGTCTTTCCTCAATCTTTCCGTCAACATACTCTGCATCGGGATCCCATTCAGAGGAATGCAAATAAAGTTCCACGGGGATGTGGGTTGTCGCGGCCATGAATCCTCCGATGGCAAGATTATAATCCAGGATTTTCTTCTTCGCCGCCACCATCTGCCTTATCGCAGCTTTGGTGCAGACCAGGCAACCATTCCCAGGCTCAGCAGGACACAACCCCATCCAAACACGTCTCCGTGCGCCGTATAGAACGTCACGTCGTCGCGGAACCCGTACTCGGCCGGCAGCGCATCCACCTGGTGCCGCGGAATGCTCTCCCGCACCCGCCCATACGGGTCGATCACCGCCGTCACTCCGTTATTTGTGTCGCGCAGAATCCATCGCCGGTTCTCGATCGCCCGCATCCGCACCATGTTCAGGTGCTGCCACGGCGCGCTGGTGTCGCCGTACCACCCGTCGTCGCTGATGTTCACCAGCACCTCCGCGCCCAGCTCGGCAAACTCCCTCACCTCGTCGGCAAACACTGCCTCGTAGCAAATGAAAATCCCATACCGGTGCCCGTTCAGACGGAAGACCTTGCGCTCCTGCCCGCGCGAAAACGTCGAAACCCTCCCCGTCAGCTTGCGCGCAAAGGTCAGCCATTTCTGAAAGGGAATGTACTCGCCGAACGGCACCAGGTGAATCTTGTCGTAGCGTCCGATGCGCTGGCCGTCCGCGCCGATCACCATCGCTGAGTTGTAGTAGTTCAGCAGTTGCTGCTGCGGGGAGTAGTCCTCGCCGATCGCGCCCACGATCAGCGGCGTCTGCGCCTGCCGCGCCACCGCTGCCATCGACTGCTCAAACCGCGGATCGCCCTCTTCAAACGGCGCCGGCGACTCCGGCCAAACCACTAAATCCGGATGCGTCGGGTTCGCCGGGCAGATGATCTCGCCTGTCGGCGCGCCGGTCTGCGGTATCCCCGCAATATACGTCTTGCACTCTTCGCCGGCCAGCCGCGCAAACTCGGCCATGTGCCGGTCCCACTCGCCCGGCGCGGTCCAGTCGTTGCCCGCGCCCACGTCCAGGTTTGGTTGGATCAGCACCGCGGTCGCCGTCCCCGCCGGCTTGGGCGGCGCAATCAGCACTCCCCCTCCGCCCGCCACCAGCAGCGCCGCTCCCGCCGCGCCCCAGATCCGTCGCCCCATCTTGCGCTCCAGCAGCACCCCGCCCGCGATCAGCGCATTCACCGCAACCAGCAGAAAACTGATCCCATAAACCCCCGTCCACGGCGCCAGCTGGCTCACCGGAAAATTGTCCACCTGGGAGTAGCCTAATTGGTCCCACGGCACGCTCGTGATCCGCGCCGCGGCAAGCTCCAGGCCAGCCCACAAAAACGGCGCCGCAATCAGCGCCAGCCGCGCGTCGCCGGTCGCCCGGCGCACCAGCGCCACGCCCAGCCCGAAAAGACCGAAGTATGTGCCCAGCACCAGGCTGAATCCCACCAGCAGCAGCGTCGGCGCCAGCGACGGCATATCGCCGTAGCGCAGCATGGTGTCGCGAACCCAGTAGCAATTGCCCAGGTACCACAGCACGCCGCACAGGTACGCCAGCAGAAACCCGCGCCGCAGCGGCCGCGGCTGCCGCGCCGCTGAAGCCTTCAGTACCGCGCAGATCAGAGGAACCAGCCCAAACCACGCAAACGCTGTCCGCCATGCCGGCAGCGGTCCGGCCAGCGGAAACGGCAGCTCCAGTAGCCCAGCGGAAAGTGCCGCCGCGGCCCACAGCCTCCACCCCCCCACATTCCCGCCCGCATTCCGTCCCGCATTGGCTACAGCCCGCTGCATACAGGCCCGAGTCTATAGCATCCGGTGCCGGCGGCGCGGCCGCGCGACGGCTCTGCGCCGCCGCGCTTCCCCTGGGGGAACGCCCCCGGCCTCCATCAAAAAATCCTGTTTCTTCATGGGTTCCTCACGTGTGCGCAGCAAAACCGCTTTATCCAACCCGGAAACAGGCTACAATCAGCCCTATGATTCTTGCGCTACTTGCCATGCGGATCCTGGAGGTCATGTTCTTCGCGGGCCTCATCGGCTCCGCCGTGGTCGTGATCATCACCTTTGTTGAAGACGGCAAGGAGCTGTTCGGTAAGGACTAACAGCTTTGTCTTCCGCGCCCGGCGGCGGCGCGCTTTATTTTTGATTGACTCCGCCATCATTCAACCCTAAACTCACCGCAGTGCGGGCGGTGGTTTGGCTCACTCGATTTCAGAACCCCGCCCGTCAGCTTGGCATCCATGCGATGGCATCTACCCGAACGACCGTAGCCCCTCCCTCCGACCGCGTCCGCCTCATCGTGGCATCCTCCGTGATGCTCACCTTCATCTCTTTCTGGCGCGCGGCAGCCATCGTTCTCAACGATCTCGGTTCCTCGGCCTTCTATGCCGGCGGTATCGCCGAGCAGGCCGTCGGAGCCGCTGCTCCCTGGTTCATCCTCGGCATCATGCTGTTCAGCTTCGCGGTGCGAGCGGTCTACGTGGAAAGCTGCTCCATGTTTACCCGCGCCGGCGTCTACCGCGTGGTCAAGGAAGCCCTCGGGGGCGGCTTCGCCAAGCTCAGCGTTTCTGCCCTGATGTTCGACTACGTCCTCACCGGTCCCATCTCCGGCGTCTCCGCCGGCCAGTACATCACCGGCCTGATGAATGAGCTGATGTCGATTGCAGCCAACAGCCACTGGCTGCCTCCGGCCCTGATGGACGCCCACAACAACGCCCTCCAGTTCAACATGGATTACACCTCGGCCCTGTTTGGCGCCGTGGTCACCATTTATTACTGGTGGCAGAACATCAAGGGCATCGAGGAATCCAGCGGCAAGGCCGTGCAGGTCATGCAGGTCACCACCATCATGGTGATCATCCTGTTCGTCTGGGGCTCCTACTCGGTGATCATGCGCGGCGTGCACCTGCCGCCCTCGCCTATTCCCTCCCACCTCAAATTCAGCAACGACGCGCTCGGATTCCTTCGGGGAAGAGGGCTGCCGCTCTTCGGCGTGTTTGGCATTCTCATGGCCTTCGGCCATTCCATCCTGGCCATGAGCGGCGAAGAAACCTTGGCCCAGGTCAATCGCGAGATTCAACACCCCAAACTCAAGAACCTGAAGCGGGCCGCCATTGTCATTGCCATCTACAGCCTGATTTTCACAGGCGGCGGCACGCTGCTGGCCTCCATGCTCATCCCCACCTGGCAGCGCACCCACATCTACCAGGACAATCTGATCGCCGGCCTGGCCATGTACATGGTCGGACCGCTGTTCTGGCGCATCGCCTTCCGCATCTTCGTTGTCGTGGTCGGTTTCCTCATCCTCTCCGGCGCCATCAACACCTCCATCATCGGTTCCACCGGCGTCCTGATGCGCGTGGCCGAGGACGGCGTCCTCACCGACTGGTTCCGCATGCCCCACCACAAGTACGGAACCAGCTACCGCATCGTCAATCTGGTCTTCATCCTGCAGATGTTCACCATCATCGCCAGTCGGGGCAACGTCATCATGCTCGGCGAGGCTTACGCCTTCGGTGTCATCTGGTCATTCACCTTTAATAACCTCGCCATGCTGGTGCTGCGCTGGAAGTACCACGGAGAGCGCGGCTGGAAGGTTCCGCCCAACATCCGCATCGGCTCAACCGAGATTCCCATCGGCCTGATCTCGGTTTTCATGGTGCTGCTGAGCACCGCCGTCGTTAATCTCTTCACCAAGTCCGTGGCCACCGTAAGCGGCGTCATCTTTACCGCGGGATTCTTCATCGTCTTCGCCATCTCCGAGCGGATCAATCTGCGCAAGCACGCTATGACCGCGCGCCAAATGAAAGACCATTTCCAGCTCGAACACCAGGATGAGATTACCCGCGAGTCGGTGGCCATCCGTCCCGGCTGCGTCATGGTCGCCATGCGCGATGCCAACAATCCTCTGGCCCTCAAGTGGGTCCTCGCCCGCACCCGCACCGAGGATCAGGACGTCGTGGTCATCAGCGTCCGCCTCATGGGCGTCGGCGGCCCGGAGTATCTCAGCGCCGAGCAGCAGAGCTTCAGTGAGCATGAGCAAATGCTTTTCACCAAGGCCGTCGCCGTGGCCGAGAGCTTCGGCAAGAGGGTTTCGCTGCTGGTTGTTCCCGCAGGCGACATCTTCGCCGCCCTCGTTCAGACCGCCAATTCCCTCGAGGCCGACTCTGTCGTCTCCGGCGTCTCCACCAAGATCTCCGCCGAGGATCAGGCCTTCCACATGGGCCAGGCCTGGGAGGCTTTGCCCGAACCCAAACGCCAATTCAATTTCTCGGTCATTAGCCCCGATGGCCAGGTCAAGGTCTTTTACATCGGGCCGCACGCCCCCAGCCTAAGCCCCGACGACGTTCAGCTGGTCCACCGCCTCTGGCTCAACATGCGGCGCGACCCTTCCGCCTCCGATCTCCATCACAGCGACATCATCACTTACGCCCTCACCCGTCTGGCCGGCCAGTATGCCCGCGAAAAACAGGAGATCCTCCGCGACCTGCGCAATTACCGCTCGGTCCGCGGCTCCTCCGCCACGCGTCTTGGGGGTGGCCCTCTGGCCGGCGGTTCCACGCCGCCGCCCGCCGGCGAATCCGTGCCCCCCACGGTCAAGCCCCTGCCCTAACTGCATTTCTCCTTCTGCTGTACAACGGAGCCCGCGCCACTGAGCGCGGATTTCAACAAGAAATCGGCGCTCTGAAAAATCCCAAAAGGGTTATATCTGAAGGAGAAATGCCGTAGCGTCTCTCCTGTCCTTGCATCCCGCTCCCTGATCCAGCCCCGGGCCGCGGCGCGCGGTCAGCCGCGGCCATGACTCACCTTCCCGGAAAAGATTCTCCACAAGACCCCTGACTGGAGGACTTACTCCCGTTTCCCATCGCTCCCTTTAACTCCCCGGCCGCGCTTCCCTGCATTTTTCATTTGTCAAGCCTGAACGATTTGCGTAATGTGTTGATCAGAGCCGCTTTTGTCGCAAGAAGTTAGTCTGTTCTCCCTTTGGAACAACAGGCTTCAAACCACTTAGAAGAACAGGGAAATACCAGGAGGGGTTGTGGGAGTTTCTGAGATTCTGGCTCAAATCGATCGCGAAATCGTTCAACTGCGGAGGGCGCGCGCCCTGCTCACCAGCAACAACTCCCGCGGGGGATCGGGAAAATCCGCCTCGGCGCCCAGAAAACGCGCCCGCAAGAAGAGAAACCTCACCCCCGAAGGGCGGCGGCGCATCGCTGAGGCGGTCAAGCGCCGCTGGGCAGAGCAGAAAAAAAAGGCCGCGGCCAAGTAATTTCCGCGGCGCATTCTCTCTCTCTGCGCTGGCTACAGCATCCTCGGAATTGCTGTAGACCGGAGCCGTGCATTTAAGCGGCGTTTTCCCGCTGGGGTCCCCTGCGACAGGTCTTGGCCGTTGAGGTGAAGGTGAAAGCCGCCTTGCACAGCTCTCAGAAGGTCCATATATATTCCGAAGATGCTCTAACTGGCCGGCGCCGAACTATGTCTCTGTCTCAGGCTTCATAGCTCTCGCCCGGCTTCCAATGCACGACTTTCGCGCCGGTGCCTATCTGGGCGGCTAACTCCTCTGGCGTCCCGGTCAGTGGCGGAAAAGTTCCGAAATGCAACGGCAGAATCGCCTCTGCCGCCAGCATGCGCGCGGCCGCCGCGGCTTCCTTCGGTCCCATCGTATAGTGCCCGCCGATGGGTAACATCGCCACCTGCGGCCGGTAAATCTCGCCGATCAGCCGCATATCTCCAAACACCGCTGTATCTCCCGCATGATAGAGCACCGGCCCGCCCCTGACTTCTAGCACATAGCCCGCCGCCACGCCCACGTAGTGGGTCCCCTGTTCGTCCTGCGCTCCGGACGAGTGCTTCGCCTCCACCATGGTGGCCGCCGCGTCGCCCAGTTGCACCGTTCCCCCCAGGTTCATCCCGATCGTCTCGGCCGCCCCCTTGCCCGCCACATATGACGCCAGCTCATAGATCGCCACCACCGTCGCGCCGTGCCGCACCGCCACCGGAACCACGTCGGAGATATGGTCCCCATGCCCATGCGTCAGCAGAACGAAGTCAATCTTCGCCGGCAGCTCAAAATCCTTTGGGTATTTCGGGTTTCCGCTGATAAATGGATCGATCAGAATGTTCGTGCCCTGGGGTGTCTGGACTAGCACCGTCGCATGGCCCAGCCACGTCACGCGCGTTTTCTTCTCTGTCTGCATATCTCCTCCCCCAATCCATTCTGTCTCGATCCTTCCTGTCTCAATTCCTTCCCGCCCTGCTCGCGCTTTTCTTACCGCGTGATAATCACCTCGGAGACGCTGTCCTTGGCCAAGAACTGCCGGTGTCCCGCCCATCCGGCAAACAACCGCTCGATGCTGCGGTTGGTAAACGTGCGCTGGATGGGAAACTGCTGCGTCTGCTGCACCTCCACCGCGTCTTCGGCGGTCAGATGGAAGCGGCATCGCGCTGCCTCCTCACCCTGCATCCGCGTGTGAAACAGCGCCAGCACCTGCCCGCCGGAACTCATCATCATGTGCAGCCGCGCCACCACCGGAGCTACCAACGCCTCCGGCAGGTAATCCAGCGCGGTCCATAGCAGAGCCACATCGTACATCCGTCCCTGCGAGCTGAAGGTGTGCTCCAGAAATCCTTCCACGTCCCACACCGCGCCGCCCTCCTCGCTGGTGCCCGTCTGCCAGTTCCCCGTCCACGCGTCGCCCACCAAGTCCGCCTGGTAGACGCTGTGGCCCAGCCCGGTCAGAAAGTTGATGTTGACCGGCGAGGTGTACCCGGTATCGAAGACGCGCAGTCCCGGCTCCGCCTGCAGCCGCTTGCGCAGCACCGCCCACGCGCCCGAGTGGCGGGCCACCCGCTCCCCCCAAAGCCCCGCCGCCGGGCTCGCTGCAATGCTGTCCCGCTTCTTTTCGAACCAGTGGCTGAACAATCTTCAGTCCCCTTGCGCTTCTGCCAGTGGCTACTGGAAAGGTGACCGGCCTGCGCTCAGATAATTCCGCCTGTATGCGGCGCCTTGGCGTCGTCGGGTCCCTTGGCCACGGCCTGGGTCAGGTCTACCTTGCCGCGAAAAACGGCGTTGTCCTCCACGGCCAGCCGCAGTGCCCGGATATCGCCCTCCACACTGCACCCGGCGCGCAGCTCCACCCGCCCGCTGGCCGACACGTTGCCTTGTACATGGCCCATAATCAGCACGTCCTTGGCGGACAGGTCGGCTGTCACATGTGCATTCGGACCGATCGTCAGTCGGCTTTCGGAGAGGCTGATCGTCCCCTCCACCTGCCCGTCCACAGTCAGGTCCTCGTTACCCTTTACTTCGCCGCAAATCACTACGCTTTTGCCGATACGCGCTGGAGTCGTCTCCACTGCCATGGTCTTCGTTCCTTCCGCGGGCTGCAACAAGGCCCTGCCCGCACTATACGCAAACCAGCCGCATCCCTTCAATCCGGAATCCGCAAACTCCCTCCCCAACCCCGCGTCTAATACACGCAGTGCCGTCGCCTCCGCACACCCAGCTGCCCGTCCCATCACGCAAGTCCGCTAAACTAGCCCTGATGCGACCATTCTCCATGCGACGAGTCCCGATGCGGCCAGTCCTGACGCGCTCCCTCCTGTCCGTGCTCGCTTCGCTCCTGCTCGCATTCCCGTCGCCCCCGCCTGCCCCAGCGCAGGCCCTCACCCCGCAGCAGGCCCAGGCGCTGGTCGCCCAGGCTCTCACCCTGGAGCTGCACACCGCCCAGGACACCAGCCATCCCATGCGCTACCGCCTGCGCAAGGCTAGCCTCCGCCTGGCCACCACCAAAGAGATCGTCGAAACCAGCCAGGGCTTCGTCGCCCGCCTGCTCGCCATCAACGACCGTCCCCTCACTGCCGCCGACGAGCAGCGCGAGCAGGCCCGCCTCGACGCCCTGCTCGCCAATCCCAGCCTCCAGCAGCACCGCAAGCAGAGCGAGGACGCCGATGAGGCCATCGTCCTCAAGCTCCTCCGCATGCTGCCTCTGGCCTTTCAGTATCAATATGCCGGCCTCGGCAGCTGTCCAGCCGGCCCGGCGCAGAAGTTCAACTTCTGGCCCGATCCCCGCTTCCATCCCCCCGATATGGAAACCCAGGCCCTCACCGCCATGACCGGCCAGATCTGGGTCGACGCCGCCCAGGGCCGCGTGGTCCGCCTCGAGGGCCACCTCCAGCAGAACACCAACTACGGCTGGGGCCTCCTCGGCAAGCTCAATAAAGGCGGCTGGGTGCTCATCGAGCAGGCCGACGTAGGCGACCATCAGTGGCGCATCGTCCACGTCCAGCTGCAGATGATCCTGCGCATCCTCTTCAGGACCAGATCCTTCGATACCGACGAGCAAATGAGCGGCTACGTCCCCGTCCCCGCTGGCATCGATTACCGCCAGGCCATCCAGATCCTGCGCACCACCCCGGACACCGTCGCCCAGCTCAACCGCTAGATTTCTGCGTCTGGGCCAATCATCTCGAGCAGCGCTCAAAACAAAACGGCCCCGCCCACCGGGCAGTGCCGTCTTGTTGCAAGTCCTCCCATCCGCCCTTACATCTTGGCGAAGACGATGACCATGGTGAACAGCGTGAGCGACTCGATGAAGGCCAAGCCTAGCACCAGGAGCAGCATGATGCCGGCGCGGGTCCCCGGGTTGCGGGCCAGTGCTTCCACCGCCGAGCCAACCGCCCGCCCCTGACCCATACCGCACATTCCGGCCGCCAGACCCATGCCAATCCCGGCGCCAATCGGCACCAGGCTCACCGCGGTCGTGCCGCCATCCGCAAAGGCCGGGACGGCAAAGCACAGCGCCGCCAGGGCCATGAACACATATTGCAGTTTCCGCATTTCTCTCCAGCTTCCCTGTGAATTAGCCGCCAGTGGGTGGTTGAGGCTCACCGTGCTGGCCCCCTCACGCTTGCGGCCCTCCGTTGGCCCGGAGCGGAAGCCCTCTCCGGCGGAATCTCTATTCAGCTTCTAGCCTCTAGCTTCTAGCTTTTAGGCGTCAGCTACCGGCCTTTTCGCTTGAGAACCAAAATCAACCCTCCGGGCGGAAGAGCTAGAGGCTAGAAGCTAGCAGCTAGAAGCTGCTTTTAGTGCTCGTGCGCCACCGCCATCGACAGATAAATCATCGCCAGCACCATGAACACGAATGCTTGAATCAGCGAAACCGCGAAGTGAAGGAACAGTGGCAGCACGGGAATCGCCAGCGGGATGAGCGAGAAGCCGATCAACGTCAGCAAATCGCTGGCCAGCATGTTGGCGTAAAGACGGATGGTGAGCGACATCATGCGCGCCAGGTGCGAGATCACCTCAATCGGAAATAACAGCGGCGCCAGCCACCACAGCGGCCCGGCAAAGAGCTTCAGGTAGCCCAACGGCCCCTGCACCCGCACCCCGTAAAAGTTGTAGTAGAGGAAGGTCAGCACCGCGATCCCCAGCGGAACCTCCGGCCGGCTGGTCGGCGTCACCACCCCGGGAATCAGCCCCATGCAGTTGTTCAGCACGATAAACAGCCCTACGCAGGTCACAAACGACTGGAACCGCTCGTACCCGCGGCCAATAATCTGGTCGCACAGGTCGCCCACGAACTCGTGGACCATCTCCGCAACCTGCTGCGCGGGATTCGGATGCTCCACTGACAGCGTCAGCCGCACCAACAGGAAAAACACTATCAGCCCCGCCGCCACCAGCAGCTCATAGCCCAGGGCGTCGTTCACCTTGGCGGCCTTTTCCGCCGCCTCCACCGCGCCGAAGCCCAGCGCGTGATACACCTTCATCTCCACGCCGCCCAGCAGCGAATCCATCCAACGCGTCATGAAAAATATCTGAGGCATCCTACCTTAAGTCTTTCTGTCTCCGGCTCAATCCGCGCCCCGCGCCTCGCCGCAGGCCGTCCCGCAGCCCGAGCCGTTCAGTTTCTAAGCAAGCCAATCGCCTCCCACGCCATGGCCAGAACCGCCAGGCCAAGACCGCACAGAAGCGCTGTTACAGAACCCCGGAAACACTTTAGGCTACCATAAATGACCGCCCCGAAAACGGTGAGCCGCAGCACAAAGAACACCGCAGCCACGGCCGCCCCGCGCGGTGTCTCTTTCCGGTCCAGCCGCGCGTTCAGCAGCCGCACCAGCCGCCGCCATTCCACGATGCTCGCCGCGGAAACCACCGTCCCTGTCGCCATCATGGCCGCATTTCGCCAGCCTCCGGCCTTCCACAGCACCAGCGCCGCCATCCCTCCCAAAATCAACGTGATGCGGATGGCCCGTCGCAGCAGCGCCTCCAGCCCCGCATCGTTGAGCGCAGCATACGGATGACCTGGCCCACTCATCTCCGGTCCGCTTATCCCCGGCTCGTTCATCGTTCAGTCCCTGTCGTTCCCGTTCCGGTTTTCGTCCCGCTTCTGCCCCGTCTCGTCCTGTCGCGTCTCATCCTGCCCCGTCTCGTCCACTTTCACTTTTCTGCCCGCCTCCAGCGCCAGCCGCACCACGTACACCAGCCCGGAGACCCCGCCAAACACGATCCCCGCCAGCCCCATCCATTTCGTGTGCAATTTGCTGTCGGCCCAGGCCCCGAACAGCCATCCGATAAACGCCGCGCAGGGCAGCACCAGCGCAATCTGGACCATCTTTTCCGCCTGCACCACGGCGTCCATCCCCACGCCAAATAAGCCGCGATTTTTCTCCTCGGGAATAGGCCGGTGGTAGGGCATGGAGGCTCTCGTCCAGCATACAGGCCCAACCGGCGAGCGGGTATACTTCCCTTTTGGGCCATCCCCCACTATCACGGAAGGAATCAGCGTGTTCGACTCGGAATTCGAGCGCAACCTTTTCGATCTGCGCAAGGAAAAACTCGCGGAAATCCAGAAGCTCGGCCAGGCCGCCTACCCCAACCGCTTTCCGCTCGATCCCGGGGAGAAGGCGCTCACGGTCGAGGAAATCCGCGCCCGCTGGGACCCTTCCACCGCCGAACAGCTTGAGGCCGACCGCGTCACCGTTTCCGTCGCCGGCCGCATCATGGCCATCCGCGCACAGGGCAAGGCCGGCTTCGCAACCCTCCAGCAGAACGGCCAGCGCCTCCAGATCTACGTCCGCCTCGACGCCGTAGGCGACCAGGGCTTCGCCCTCTACAAGCTCCTCGACCTGGGCGACCACATCGGCGTCTCCGGCTACCTCTTCCGCACCCGCACCGGAGAATTAACCATCCACGCCGACCGCATCACCTTCCTGGCCAAGGCCATGCTCGCCCTGCCGGAAAAATTCCACGGCCTGGCCGACGTCGAGCAGCGCTACCGCCAGCGCTACGTCGACCTCTTCGTCAACCTCGACGCGCGCGAGGTCTTCGTCAAGCGCGCCAAGGTGCTGCGCGCACTGCGGACGTTCTTTGACAGCCGTGGCTATCTTGAAGTCGAAACCCCCATGATGCAGCAGATCGCCGGCGGCGCCGCTGCCCGTCCCTTCAGAACGCATCACAACGCGCTGGACATGGACCTCTACCTGCGCGTTGCGCCCGAGCTCTATCTCAAGCGGCTGGTGGTGGGCGGCTTCGACCGCGTCTACGAAATCAATCGCAACTTCCGCAACGAGGGCGTCAGCACCCAGCACAACCCCGAGTTCACCATGCTCGAGTTCTACCAGGCCTACGCCAACTACCACGACCTGATGGACCTCACCGAAGAACTGATCAAATTCGTGGCGATGGAAGTGAATGGGACGACGATCCTTCCGTCCGGTGAAAAGGACGAGAACGGTAATCCTATTCCACGTCTCGATCCAGATGGAAATCCGATTGACTTCGCCAAGTGGCAGCGGCTGACGATGCGCGAGGCGATACGGGGTCGATGGCCTGCAAATCTGGGCGATTTTTCTCCGGATGCATTTGACTCCGACCCAAGTCTCGGCGTTGTTCTTGAAGCTTTCGCGAAGCACTTCGACGCAGAGAGTCAACGGATCGCCCAGCAACGGAAAGATGAGTTCTCGAAATACCAGAGTGTGTCGAACACCTACGCGTACGAAAGCCTCTTCTTTGCAGGCGCGCATGAATTGAGAAAGACCAGACAGTTGCTCTTATCTGGGACAATATCTCGTGGCAGCGCCATCTACATGGCCTTCGAGGGGGTTGTCGAGCCGTTTCTCATCCAGCCCACCATCATCTACGAGTTCCCCACCGCCGTCTCCCCGCTCTCCAAGCAGAAGCCCGACGACCCCGACTGGGTCGAGCGCTTCGAAATCTTCGCCGGCGGCTTCGAGCTGGGCAACGCCTTCAGCGAGCTGAACGACCCCGTCGAGCAGCACAAGCGCTTCGAGCAGCAACTGGCCGAGCGCGCCCACGGCGACGAAGAGGCTCACCAGATGGACGAGGATTACGTGCGCGCGCTGGCCTACGGCCTGCCGCCCACCGGCGGCGAAGGCATCGGCATCGACCGCCTCGTCATGCTCCTCACCGGCTCAAAATCCATCCGCGACGTCATCCTCTTCCCGCTGATGCGCGCCAGGGACCAGGGAGCAACCAATAGCCAGTAGCCTGTAGCCGGTAGCTACTGGCTACGAGCTATAGGCTACCGGCTCAAAGCAGAGCTAGGAGCTGTTTTTTGAACATCCTCTTCATCGGCGACATCTTCGGCAGCGCGGGACGCCGCATCGTCCGCGAGCACATCGGCCACCTCCGCGGAGCCCACCACGTCGAGCTCATCATCATCAACGCCGAGAACGCCGCCGGCGGCTTCGGCCTCACCCCCCAGCTCGCCGACGAGCTCTTCGAGCTCGGCGCCGACGTGCTCACCACCGGCAATCACGTCTGGGACAAGCGCGAGCTGATCGACTACCTGAACGCCGATACCGATCGCGCCCGCCGCGTCCTGCGCCCGGCCAACTACCACCCCGGCCAGCCCGGCAGCGGCGTCTTTGAGGGCGTCACCGCAAGCGGCGTCCCCTTCGCCGTGGTCAACCTGCAGGGCTCGGTCTTCATGAACACCCCCGGCGATCCCTTCCACGCCGCCGACGCCATTCTGCCCAACCTCCGCTCCAAAATCATCGTGGTTGACTTCCACGCCGAGGCCACCAGCGAAAAAGTCGCCCTCGGCTGGTATCTCGACGGCCGCGTCACCGCCGTCCTCGGCACTCACACCCACGTCCCCACCGCCGACGAGCGCATCCTGCCCGCCGGAACCGCCTACCAGACCGACGTCGGCATGAGCGGCCCCTACGACAGCATCATCGGCGTCGAAAAGGACCTCGTCCTGCACAAATTTCTGACCGGAATGCCGGGAAAATTCGAGGCGGCCAAGGGAAACCCCAAAATGTGCGCCGCGCTGATCGCCTGCGACCCGCTCACCGGCCGCGCCTCCGCCATTCAGCGCATCATGCTCGGCGAGTAACCGCCCGCCCCACGGCCACGCAGCCGGCGTGTTGCTGGCCTTCAGCAGCCGTCCCTTCGCGTTGAACGTCAGCGCCCACTCCATCGGCTTCTGCGGCCTACAGCGGTTTCGATTCTGCTGCTTACAGAATCCATGCGGCTGAGTGGCTTTTTCCGCCGGGGTCCCCGACGACAGGTCTTCGTCGTCGGGGTGGAAGAAAAAGCCACCCTCCACGTCCTCTCGATGTTGATGTGTGAAGCGAAACCGCTCTAGCAACATCGGTAAACCGGATAACGCCCCTTCCGTCCCCCAACCCCAGCTTACTCAGCAACAAAAAGCACCGCCGCGACGTAATTGAGCAAGAAAAAAGGGCAGCCACATCGTGGCTGCCCTTTGCAATCCCAGGTGGAAAGAACTTCCCGGCAAACTCATCCGCAGTTCGCCGCCATTCCTCCCGCTCTTCCGCAGGCTACTGCTGCGGCCGATGGTGAACCGCCGGCGGCCGGCGATGAACCGGCGCCTTCTTCACCGGTATCAGCACGCCGCCGCTCAGCACAATCTGCGCGCCCTGCGCCGTGGTTGCCGTCGCCGGCACCTGCGTATAGGTGGAGTAGGTTCCGTCCAGTTCCTCCTCCCCATTCGACTGCAGCCCCAGCTCGGAACCGACCGCTGGAATCTCGTCATCCTTCAGCGGCTCCTTCATGTTCACGATGAAGTCCGCCACCTTGGCGTCCTTGGCGTCCTGCGCCACGGCCATCTTGATCGTGTTAGCGTCCGCGGCGATCACGATGCCCGGAACCGGCGTTGGCTTGCCCTGCATCACTGCCCACACCTTGTCGCCGTCATCCTTGCCGCCCATCGCCAGCACCGTCTCCTTGTCGGCCAAGGCCAGCGTGGTCAGGTCGGGAGTGGAGGCGATCAGGTCGTGAATCTGCTCTTGGGGGCTCTTGGCCGGCGTAATCACCAGCGTTGCCGGCGGGAAGGTCGTGGCCGCCGCCGCCTGCTTCAGCTGGTCCAGGCCGGCGTCCACGGAGCCATGGTACTTCTTGTAGTAATACTCGAGCAGCGGCTCGATCTTCGCCTGGTAGGCCGCCGGCGCAAAGTCCCAAACGCGCGCGTAGAACCAGGCCGACTTCACCAAATCCTGCCCTGCGCCCGGCATCGCGTAGACATGAGCCAACTCCAGCATATCTATTAGTCCGGCGCTCTTGGTCTGGTCGTCGGTGTAGAGCATCAGCTCAGTCTTGTACGCGTCCTCGGCTGCCTTGTAGTCCTTCTTGGAGATAGCGTCATCCAGCCCGATGGCCGCATGGAAGATCGGGTAAGCCGCCGTGGTCAGCGTCTTCCATTCCGTGTCGGCGATATCGGCCGGCTTGGGCACCGTCAATCCCTTCTGCGCCAGCGCCGCAGCATCGTCGCAGGTCTGCGCGTCGCTGGTACTCCCGCACTGGCCTTTCTTGATCAGAACGGAGTAGAGGATCGCCTTCAGATTGTCCGGTTCCAACTGCAGCAGCCGCGTCGCCGCGCTCAGCGTCTTGTCCTGATCCTTCAAACCCAGATAGTAGGTGTCCATCAGCGTCTCGAGCACGGTCTTCTTCACCGGGCTCTGCGGATAGGTTTCCAGAAAGGTCTCAAGATCCGCTGCCTTGATCTGCGGATCGGTCTGCGTCATCGCGTTCTGATACGCGTTGAACTGCGCTGGCGGAAGGCTGATCTGATCGGATTGCTGTGCCGGCAGCGCTTGCGTGATAACAAGGCCAATGCCCGCCAATGCCACCACGGATGCAAAGACTAACTTCTTCATTCAGTGCTCCTGGAAATTGCCAAATTGGAGGTCCGTATCCGGCTACTCTCGCGCCCCGCGCTCCCAACCCTGTGGCTTGGCGGTTGCGTCCTGGAGTGCCGGGTAAACAATACCACAAATTCCGTTTGTGGTATGGGAAGGATTATAGAAAGTCGCGCCCCGGCTGACAAGCAAGCATGCGCCCGAAAATTTGCCCTGCTTCGGCAAGCTGTAACGCCAGGTCGGCTGGGCTTTTCCCTCTCGGGTCCTATTCGCCCTCCCGCTCGTCTATCCCTTCAGCCGGGATTCTAATTTGCGCCGGCTGGCCGCCGTTCCGCCCCGTATTCGCGCGCATCCCCCTTCATGCCGGGCATGACCCCGCGCCTCCCTGCCCTTATTGCAGCAGCCGCACCAGTTCCGTCTGCTCGGCCAGGAAGGCGTCGTGCCCGTGGTCGCTGAGCATCTCCCGGTAATCCACCTCGACCCCCGCCGACCGGATGGTCTCGGCAAACCGGCGCACGTTCTCGGCTGGAAACAGCCAGTCCGAGCTGATCCCCACAAAGCTCAGCCGCGCCCGGATGCTCCCAAAAGCCTCCTGCGGAGAAACCCCACCCGCCAGCGGATCCCAAGTGTCCATGGTGCGCAGAATCGCCAGGTAGGAATTGGGGTCAAAACGGTCGATAAACCGCTGTCCCTGGTAGTCCAGGTAGCCGGCAATGTCGTACCGCCCCCCCAGCAGCCCGCAGCTCGAGTCCATCTTCAGCGGGTCCTCGCCGTTGCGGTTGCCCTTGCGCCCGTAGCGCTCGTCGAACAGCCCCGCCGACTTGTAGCTGATCATCCCGATCTGCCGCGCCAGCGACAATCCCCGCCAAGGCGGCCGCTGCGGCAGGTAGCGCCCGCCCAGCCATTCCGGATCGTTTTGGATCGCCTGCCGCTGCAGGTGGTTCAGCGCCAGTCCCATCGCGCTCAACGGCGTCACTCCGATCACCAACGCCCGCCCCACCCGCTCTAGGTCGTAGATCGCCCACTCCAGCGCCTGCATCCCCCCGATCGACCCGCCCAGCACCAGCCGCAGCCGCCGGATGCCCATCGAATCCATCAACTTCGCCTGCGCCCGCACGTTGTCGCGGATGGAAATCAGGGGAAAATCCGCCCCGTATGGTTCCCCGGTCACCGGATTCACCGATCCCGGCCCGGTCGAGCCGTAACAGGAACCCAGTAAATTGATACAGATTGCGTAGTCGTGCTCCAGCGACAGCACCGCACCAGGCCCGAAGATCTCAGGCCACCACTCGCCCACCAGCGCAGACCCCGACAGCGCGTGGCACACCAGCACCGCGTTGTCCCGCGCCGCGTTCAGCCGTCCATAGACCGCGTAGTGCAGCGTCACCCCGGAGAGCCTGCTCCCGCAGTCCAGCGCCAGGTCCTCTTCGAGTACGAAATCACCCTCGTACGTAGGCGCTGTCCGTTGCGTGCCGGCGCCCTTCGAGGAAGACCCGGCCTCTGCCGGGATGCGTGCTTCGGTCATATCCATTATTGTGCCGCATTGGGCGCATCTGCGCCCGGCAGCGAAAATCCTCTAGCCCTTGAAAGCCTGCCCGTTCGCCCCCGCGATCGCCTGGTCCAGATCGGCCAGAATATCGCGGATGTCCTCAATGCCCACCGACAGCCGCACCAGCTCCGGCGTCACCCCCGTCGCCGCCTGCTCCTCCACCGAGAGCTGCGCGTGCGTGGTCGAGGCCGGGTGAATCACCAACGACTTCGCGTCGCCGATATTCGCCAGCAGAGAGAACAGCTTCAGCCCGTCGATCAGCTCCTTGCCCGCCTCGTATCCGCCCTTAATGCCGAAGGTCACGAGCGCGCTCTGCCCGTTGGGCAGGTACTTCTTCGCCCGCGCATAGTAAGGGCTCGACTCCAGCCCCGGATAGTTCACCCACTCCACCCCGGAATGTTTCGCCAGGTGCCCGGCCACCGCCAGAGCATTCGCCGAGTGCCGCTCCATCCTCAGGTGCAGCGTTTCAATCCCCTGCAAGATTAAAAACGCGTTAAACGGTGACAGCGCCGCGCCCGTGTCGCGCAACCCCTGCACCCGCGCCTTCAATATGAACGCCAGCGGCCCAAACGCCTCCGTATACACCAGCCCGTGATACGAGGGGTCCGGCTCGACGAAATCCTTGAACCGCCCCGAAGCGCCCCAGTCGAACTTGCCCGCGTCCACAATCACCCCACCGATGCTCGTCCCGTGCCCGCCCAGAAACTTCGTCATCGAGTTCACCACCAGGTCCGCGCCCCACTCAATCGGCCTTACCAGCGCCGGCGAGGCCGACGTATTGTCGATCACCAGCGGCAGCTTGTGCTCGTGCGCAATCCCCGCCAGCTTCTCAATGTCCACCACGTCCAGCTTGGGATTGCCCAGACTCTCGGTATAAATCGCCCGCGTCTTCGCGTTGATCGCCTTGCGCAGCCCGTCAAAGTCATCCGCGTCCACAAACTTCACCGTGATGCCCAGCCGCGGCAGCGTGTAGTGGAACAGGTTGTATGTCCCGCCATACAGTGAAGTCGTCGAAACAATCTCGTCTCCCGCCGCGGCCAGCGTGGTCGCCACCAGCGTCTCCGCCGCCTGGCCGGAAGCGGTCGCGAGGGCCGCGGCGCCACCCTCCAGCGCCGCCACGCGCTTCTCCAGCACGTCCGTCGTCGGGTTCATGATGCGCGTATAAATGTTGCCGAACTCCTTCAGCGCAAACAGCCGCCCGGCGTGGTCCGCGTCGTGAAACGCATACGAGGTTGTCTGGTAGATCGGCACCGCCCGCGATCCCGTCGTCGGGTCCGGCGTCTGTCCGGCGTGTACGGCAAGTGTGGCAAACTGCTGCTTCTCATCCGGCATGTAAAGGCTCCTTCGTCTTCTCAAATTGGCTCGGGGGAATCCGCGGCGTCCGCCCGCGCCGCGTGGAACATCAAAAACGGCCCGAGTCCGCTACGGACCCGGGCCGCCTGATTTCAAGATCGCTTGCGTCTAGCGCATCTGCCTCTCAGGAATCACACGGACGGGTCCGCCTGCCATACACATGCACATGGCCATGGCCCCCGCTCCGTGTTCCTTCAAGTTCCGCATGGCTAAAAGTATCCGCGACAGCCGTAATCCATGTCAACGCAATTCCCTTCGTCCTTCAGTCCCAAGTTCCCGTGCGCGCCACACCCAAAAGCCTCACGCTCTCCTTACCACCGCCCAAGCTAGGAGCTAGAAGCTAGAAGCTAGCGGCTAGAAGCTGCTTCTCTAGTCCCTTAGTCCCTTAGTCCCCGTCTCTACTCGTCTTCCTTCCAAACGTATGCCCCCGGCTGCGCCAGCCCGATATGCGCCAGCACCCGGCAGACAAACTGCCGCGCCATCTCCGTCGAGTCCGCCGGCTTGTTATAAAACGCCGGAATGCACGGAAAGATTACCGCGCCCGCCTCAGCCGCCAGCGTCATATTCCGCAGGTGAATCCGGTTGAACGGCGTCTCCCGCACGCACAGGATCAGCGGCCGCCGCTCCTTCAGCGTCACGTCGGCCGCCCGCGCAATCAGCCCATCAGCCAACCCATTCGCAATCGCCGCCAGCGTCCCCATCGAGCACGGCAGAACAATCATCCCGCCCGTAGGATGGCTCCCGCTCGCAATCGCCGCGCCAATATCGTCGTCGGAAAGCTGCACCGTCTTCCCCGGCGCCGTTCCCAGCAGCTTTTCCAGCAGTTGATTGCGCCCGCTCACGCCCAGCTCTTCCGCCACCACGCGCAGCGCATTCTCGCTGGCCACAAAATACACGCGCTCCACGCGCGCATCCCCCTCCAGCGCGCGCAGCATCTCCCGCCCAAACACCGCACCCGATGCTCCCGTCAGCGCAACCGTCAGATTCATCGTCGCATCTCACTCACTGGTCACCGACCACTGATCACTCTCCCAGCACCCTCTTGAAGATCGCATCCACATTCCCCAACTGCCGCGTGGAATCAAACGTCTCCTTCAACTTCTCCGCGCTCAACAACGATGTAATCGCGGCATCCTTCGCCACCTCATCCCGGAAAACCAGATCCTCTTTCCACGCCCGCATCGCGTGCCCCTGCACCAGCCGGTACGCGTCCTCGCGCATCATCCCGGCCTCAGCCAAATCCAGCAGCAACTGCCCGCTGAAGATCAGCCCGCCCGTCGATTCAAGATTTTTCTTCATCCGCTCCGGATACACCAGCAGCCTCTCGATCAATTCCGTCGTCTTCGCCAGCAAGTAATCCACCAGAATCGTCGAATCTGGAAAGATCACCCGCTCCACCGACGAGTGCGAAATGTCCCGCTCGTGCCACAGCGCAATGTCCTCCAGCGCCGCCTGTGCATTGGCGCGCAGCACCCGCGCCAGTCCGCTGATCTGCTCGCTGGTAATGGGATTCTTCTTGTGCGGCATCGCTGACGAGCCCTTCTGTCCTTCGCTGAAGTACTCCTGCGCCTCGCGCACCTCGGTCCGCTGCAGGTGCCGCACCTCCACCGCAATCTTGTCCAGCGTGCTGCCGATGATCGCCAGGGTCGCAATATACGCCGCGTGCCGGTCCCGCTGGATCACCTGCGTCGCCACCGGCGCCGGTTTCAACCTCAGCCGCGCGCAGATGCGCTCCTCGTGCTCCGGCTTCAGGTGGCCAAACGTTCCAACGGCGCCAGACAGCTTGCCCACGCGCATATCCTCAGCCGCCGCGTCAAAGCGCACGAGATTCCGCTCCATCTCCGCAAACCAGTTCAGCAGCTTCAGTCCGAAGGTAGTCGGTTCGGCATGGATCCCATGCGTGCGCCCGATTGTCGGCGTGTCTTTGAACTCGAGAGCCCTGCGCTTCAGCACCTCCAACAGCTCCACCAGCTGTGCGCGGATCAGCCTTGAAGCCTCCGCCACCTGCAGCGCCTGCGCCGTGTCCACCACGTCGTTTGAGGTCAGCCCGTAGTGCAGCCAGCGCGACTCCGCGTCCAGACCCTGCGCCTTCAGCGTCTCGGCCACGGCGGTCGTGAAAGCGATCACATCGTGCTTCACCTCCGCCTCAATCTCCTGGATGCGCGCCACCCTGAAGCCTGCCTTGGTCTCAATGGCCTCGGCCGCCTCCGTCGGAATCACCCCATCCTCGGCCAGCACCGTGCTCGCCGCCGACTCCACCTGCAGCCAGCAGCGGTACTTGTACTCATCGGTCCAGATGCGGCCCATGGCCGCCCGCGTATAGCGTTCGATCACCGCAGATCTCCTTGCCGGTCCGCTCTCCGCAGCCCGCTCTTCCACTTCTGATTGTACGAGTTGCAGCGCGCACCCATACGCCTCCCGGAGGGAGGCAACCAGATTAGCTTCTCTGATCGTGCGAGTTGCCCCACGCACTCATGCGCCCCCGGTCGGTAAGCAACCCATACGCCTCCCGGAGGGAGGCAACGAGAATAGCCCAGGGTGAAGCGAACCTCGGTTCGCGAAACCCTGGGAACTGGCCACGTCTCAATCCGCCGTCCCGTAGGGCCGGCGCGAAACAATCCTGCTCTACCCCAGGCTAAGAGCTGAAAACTCGCAACTGGCGGCTGATCTTTTGCAGATAATTTCCACTCCCTGTTGCACAATGAAATTGGCGTTCGCTGATCGGACGGCAAGCCAGAGATTTATCCGGTCAGCCGGGAGTTGTTCCGGGAGGCCGGGATTTTATCCGGTAGGCCGGGGTTTTTTTCCCGGCGCCACGGACGCACAATGAGCGGGCCTTCAGGCCCTGAGGTATGTTTTCCGTTTCTTAAATGCCACAGGGAATCGCCCAAAAAAGAATCCCTGGCCTTCGAGTCCGCCACAATGTGGTACAAAATGCCGGTAACCGCCTGAAAAAACGGATGCTAAGTCCTTATGCAAGAGGATTCTGCAAATAACTTCAATGCTGAGAGGATTTTGCAGCGCAACCCCCTCCGTAAGTTGATGTGCCCCAGGATCTTATCCCCAGAATAGGGGGGTGGGGGGTACCCCATGGAATCCAAATCACCCGATGGGTGGGAGACCACGCTTTTACCCCCGCGCGATCCTCAGCTTCGTGTAGAGCTCCTCGATCAGCAGCCCCCGCCCCGGCCTGTACGGCTGAAACCACTCCCCGTCGATCACCAGTTGCGGAATCGCCCGCTTGCCCACGTGCCGCAGCACCTCGTCCGAGGCATCCGGTTCGGCATCCACGTCGATCTCGCTGTACGCAATCCCGTGCCCGTCCAGAAACTGCTTCGCCGCCCGGCAGTCCCGGCACCACGCCGCCGTGTACACCACCACGTTCATGGCCACATTTTACCGTTCATTCACTGCTACCATCGGTGGTGATGACCGCCGACGAAATCAAATCTTTCCTCCGCCTTGAGCCCCATCCCATCGAGGGCGGCTGCTTCCGCCAGACCTGGGCCGCCGCCGACTCGCTCACGCTCCCGCGCGGCCACCGCGCCGCCGGAACCGCCATCTACTACCTGCTCGAAACCGAAACCTTCTCGGAGATGCACCGCCTCGCCTCCGACGAAATTTTCCACTTTTATTACGGCGATCCGGTCGAAATGCTGCAGCTCTTCCCCTCCGGACGCTCCGCGCTCTTCACCCTTGGTCAGGATTTAGCGGCGGGCCAGCATGTCCAACTCGTTGTTCCCGCTGGCGTCTGGCAGGGCACGCGCCTCGTTGAAGGCGGCAAGCTGGCCCTCCTCGGCTGCACCGTCTCGCCCGGCTTCGACTACGCCGACTACGAAAGCGGCCATTACGCCGACCTCGCCGCACGGTGGCCCTCGCAGGCCGACCGCATCCGCCAGCTCACCCACAGTTAGGAATCGCGCCGCTCCCGGAAGAATCCCCGCAGCAGCTCGCCCGCCTCTTGGGCCAGAATCCCCTGCTCCACCACCATCTGATGGTTCACCTGTGGATGGTTCAGCACGCTGAGCACCGAACCGCACGCGCCCGCCTTGGGATCGCTGGCCGCAAACACCAGTCTGTCCAGCCGCGCGTGGATCATCGCTCCTGCGCACATGGCGCACGGCTCCAGCGTCACATACAGCGCGCATCCATTCAGCCGGTAATTCCCCACTGCCGCCGCGGCCGCCCGCAGCGCCACCATCTCCGCGTGCGCCGTCGGATCCACGTCGCGCAGCACGCGGTTCTGTCCCCGCGCCACTATCTCTCCGGCGCGCACCACCACCGCCCCAATCGGCACCTCGCCGGCCTCCCCGGCCAGCCGTGCCTCAACCAGCGCCGCTTCCATGGCCGCCCGATCGTCCATCACGCTAGCCCCGTGGGTTGCTGCTGCGTCATGCAGTGCAGCGTCCCCAGTCCCCACACCAAATCCACCGAATGCACCCCGATCACCTCGCGCTCCGGAAACACCTCCGCCAGCGTATTCAGCGCCACGCGATCATTCTTATCGTGAAATGTGGGTACCAGCACTACTCCATTAGCAATATAAAAATTCGCATAGCTCGCCGGCAGCCTCTGTCCACGAAACACCACCGGCCGCGGCATCGGCAGCTCGACCAAATTAAATTGCTTACCCTCCAGCGTCCGCGCCGCCTTCAGCCGGGCAAAATTCTCAGCCAGCGGAGCATGGTTCACCTCGCTCGCATCCTTCTCGACGGCCGCCACAATCGTCTCCGGCCCCACGAATCGCGCAATGTCGTCCACGTGTCCATGCGTGTCGTCGCCCGCAATCCCGCCTCCCAGCCAGATCACCTGCTCAATCCCCAGAAAATCCAGCAGCGCCCGCTCCAGTCGTTCCCGCCCCACCCCCGGATTCCGCTCCTGCACCGCGCTCTGGAGGCACTCCTCGGTGGTCAGCAGAATCCCCTTGCCGTTGGTGTCAATTGACCCGCCCTCCAGCACCAGCCGCCGCGCGCGCCCATCCACTTCCACCTCGGGCTGCCATTCCTTCACTCTCAGCAGCCTGGCCACGCGCCCCGCCAGTTGATCGTCCAGCTGCCAGTCGTCGTACTTCGCCCACCCGTTGAATCGCCAGTTGGTCAGCCCCACCTGCCCGGTCCCATCGCGGACAAAAATCGGTCCCGAATCTCGTGTCCATCCCCGGTCCGTCCGCCACGCATGAAAGCTCACGCTGTCCAGCTTCGCGCCCGCCCGCTCCAGCATGCCGCGCGCGCGCCGTTCCGACCGCTTGTCTTCGACGATCAGGTGCACGCGCTCCCGCTCGGCCACGAGGCGCACAATCTCCGCATACACCCAAGGAATTGCCTGGAACTTCCCCGGCCAGTCCTCGGGATTATGCGGCCACGCCAGCCAGGTCGCCTGGTGCGGCTCCCACTCCGCCGGCATGCGGTAGCCCAGCGCGTACGGTGTCTTCTCAGCTTCGACTGAATCGTTCCTCACTGGCCGGCGTCTCCGTCCTCTGCTGCCACATCCAGAAACCGCCCGGTAATCCCTCCGTACGCATCGATTCGCCGGTCCCGCAGAAACGGCCAGTTCCGCCGAGTCTCCTCGATCAGCCCCGTATCGATCTCCGCAATCAAAATCTCCTCGCGGTCGTGCGCGGCCTTCGCGATCACTCGCCCGAACGGATCGGCCACAAAGCTTCCGCCCCAGAACTCCAGTCCCGGCCCCTCGGCGCGATTCCCCATCACATCCCCGTGCTCCACTCCCACGCGGTTCACCCCGGCCACGTAGACCCCATTGGCAATCGCGTGCGCCCGCTGGATGATCTGCCACGCCTCGTACTGCGCCGTGCCGAACTCCTCTTTCTCCGCCGGATGCCAGCCGATCGCGGTTGGATAGAACAGAACCTCCGCGCCCTTGAGCGCCGTTAGCCGCGCCCCCTCCGGGTACCACTGGTCCCAGCACACCAGCGTGCCCACGCGCCCCGCCGCCGTATCCACTGCCTGAAAGCCCAGATCGCCCGGCGCAAAATAATACTTCTCGTAATAGAGCGGATCGTCCGGAATATGCATCTTCCGATACACGCCCGCAATCGCCCCATCCGCCCCCAGCGTCACCGCCGTGTTGTGGTAGAGCCCCGCCGCGCGCCGCTCAAACAGCGAAGCCACTATCGCCACGCCCAGCTCCCGCGCCAGCGCTCCCAGCCGCTCCGTCGAAGGACCGGGAATCGCCTCCGCCAGATCGAAAAGCCGCAGCTCTTCGCGCTGGCAGAAGTACTGCGTACGGAACAGCTCCGGCAGGCACACAATTTGCGCACCCGCGCGCGCCGCTGCGCGCACGTGCTCCATCGCCGCGCCAAAATTCGCCTCCGGATCGGGGCCCATGCGCATCTGTACCAGCCCCACCTTATATTTGTTTCTCTCCGTCATCGTCAGCCAATCCGTACCCAACGCCTGATCTGCCCATCCATACACTGAGGCCAATCCCGCCCGCGGCGGAATTGGCCTCGTCGTTTCTTGCAAAACTGCGCTTCGCTAGTCTTCTTCCAGAATCAGCACCGCCGCGGCGATGGTCGTCGTCCACAGCCCGCGCTTGTCGCCCACCGCCGACTGCGTCACATTGCTGGTCCGCACAATCTTGTTGGAGATGCGGTATATCTCCTTCTTTTCATCCCAGCTCTTGTCCGGATCGAACTCCACGTCCAGCGTCGTGGCCAGCATCTCGGCGGCCAGCTCCTCGGCGTACTCCCCCGCCTGCTCCTCGGTCTCGCCAAAGCTGTGGTGCTCGCTCAGGTAGCCGTAGGTGTCGCGGTCGGCCGGAATCGCCACCCCGATGCTGGAAGCCACCAGCCGGTGCGGCTCCCGCGTTGAGTTCTCCGCGATTACCGCAAACACCACCTCGCCGTCGCGCAGATACTTCAGCCCCTCTTTGCGCGGTATCATCTTGCACCGCGGCGGAAATATCGAAGATACGCGTACCAGATTCTGTGATGCGATCCCCGCATCCCGAAGGGCCAGCTCAAACGAGGTCAACCGCTCCCTGTGTTTGCCTACGCCCTTGGTGAAGAAAAGCTTCTTCGGGACCATGCTCTTTCCCAATTTCTATCTTGCCTCCGTGACTTTGAAGATCGTGTTTCCCGTTGAGGGTTCCCGCATGAGTCTATCGCATTCCGCTAGGTAGAAACAGGCTTTCTCCCAATTTCATTTCGCCTTCGAATTTCCTCCGCCCGCCGGCCGTCCCAATCCAGCCTCCACCCACCCCAAAACCCTCCCTCCGCGGCCTTCCCGCGCCCGGCGCGCGGCCCTGATTTCGCCCACGGAACTTTTTCCCCGCGCCCGCGTTTAACCCAATATGAAGCCGATCATCCGTCTCGGAATCGCCGCAGTCGGAGCCGCCGCGCTGACTGCCTCCAGCGCCGTTCTCGCCGCCCAAGCCCCCTATCCGCAACCTGCGCAGCAGCCCGAAACGCAGCCATACACGCAGCCTGAACAGCAGCCCTACGCGCAACCCGCTCCGGTGCCACCGCCCGCCAGCGCCCAACCGGCGCCCGGGCCGGTCGATCTCCAGTGGTCCCCGCCCGCGCTTGAGGCTCTGAGCGCCCAGGCCGTCCTCGCCAACAGCTTCACCTTCGACCGCACCATGCTCACCGCCGCCGCTGGCCTGCTGCCCGACTCCGACGCCGACCTCCGCCAGGCTGTCGACAAGCTCTCCGGCGTCAGCGTCCACCTGCTCCGCTTCGGTCCCAACGGCATCCCCCATGAAATCGCCGTCGAGGCCCTCCGCGCCGCCTATCGCCGGTTCGGCTGGAAACACCTGGTCGCCGGCTCCGCCACCAACGCCGCCCTCCACGACGACTCCACCAACGTCTGGCTGGTCCTGGACGGCACCAACGTCCGCGGCGCCGTCGTCCTTGAGGAAACACCGCGCAGCCTCACCCTGGTCACCATCGCCGGCAACCTCAACCCCATCGACCTGCTCCATCTCCGCGGCCACTTCGGCATTCCCCGCTTCAGCGGCGATAAACTCGGCGGCGCTGTCAATCAATGACGCCGCCCTCTCGCAATACAGCCGAGTTGCTTCGCTCACGGCGCCATCTTTGACGTGCAGCCCAACCTTGAAAAACCAAAACCCGCGTTCCGCCTGCTTCCCCCGCATCTCTGCTGCCGTTTCCCACAATTGCCACCCCTGAATTGCAGGTGTTAGCCTCTTTCTTAGCGAATCAAGTAAAAAGGGACCCAAAAATCATCATGCAGACCACCTATAACGGGCTGGCGCTCCCCAAAGACGGCCAGCCGATCCAGTACGCCGACGGCCAGTTTCAAGTCCCCGATCGCCCCATCATCCCGTTCATCGAAGGCGACGGTACCGGCCGCGACATCTGGAAGGCCGCGCAGCGCGTCTTCGGCGGCGCAGTACAGAAAGCCTACGGCGGCAGGCGCGCCATCCGCTGGTTTGAAGTCTTCGCCGGCGAAAAAGCCTACCGCAAATTCTCCACCTGGCTCCCCGACGACACCGTGGCCGCCGCCCGCGATCTCCGCGTCTCCATCAAAGGGCCGCTCACCACCCCGGTCGGCGGCGGCATCCGCTCCCTCAACGTGGCCCTCCGCCAGCTTCTCGACCTCTACGCCTGCGTCCGCCCCGTCAAGTACTACCAGGGCGTGCCCAGCCCCGTGAAGCATCCCGAGCGGGTCAACATCGTCATCTTCCGCGAGAACACCGAGGACGTCTACTCCGGCATCGAGTTCAAAGAAGGCAGCGATGACGCCGCCCGTCTCATTGATTTCCTCAACAACGACCTGCTCAAAGGTGGCAAGAAAAAAATCCGCCTTGACTCCGGCGTCGGCATCAAGCCCATCTCCATCTTCGGCACCAAGCGCCTGGTCCGCTACGCCATCCGCTACGCCCTTGAAACCGGCCGCAAGACCGTTACCCTGGTCCACAAGGGCAACATCCAGAAGTTCACTGAGGGCGCCTTCCGCGAGTGGGGCTACGAGGTCGCCACACAGGAGTTCCGCGCCGAAACCGTCACCGAGCGCGAAAGCTGGATCCTCGGCAACCTCGACGCCAACCCAGGCCTCACCGTCGAGCAGAACGCCGCGCTCATCGAGCCCGGCATGGAGTTCGGCTCTCCGAGCTTTCAGGCTTCGGTTTGCGAAGAGGTCAGGACAGTCCTCGACGCCATCGGCAAAACCCACGGCAACGGCGTCTGGAAATCAAAAATGCTGGTCAACGACCGCATCGCCGACTCCATCTTCCAGCAGATCATCACCCGTCCCGCCGACTACAGCATTCTGGCCACCACCAACCTGAACGGCGACTACATCTCCGACGCGGCTGCCGCGCAGGTCGGCGGTCTCGGCATCGCTCCCGGCGCCAACATCGGCGACGGCTTCGCGGTCTTCGAGGCCACCCACGGCACCGCGCCCAAGTACGCCGACAAGGATGTCATCAATCCCGGCTCGGTCATCCTCTCCGGCGTCATGCTGCTGGACTTCATCGGCTGGAAGGAAGCGGCCAAAATGATCGAGACCGCGATGGAGAAGACCATCCAGCAGAAATTCGTCACCTACGACTTCGAGCGCCAGACCGCCGGCGCCACCAAGGTCGGCACCAGCGAGTTCGCCACCCGCATCATCGGCAATATGTAAGTGATCAGTGGTCAGTGGTCAGTAAACAGGGATCAGCAGTAAGAGCAAGGTAAGTGTTGGAGTCGGCCGTGGAAAGCATTACGGCAGTGCAATCGTTCCGGGATTTGCAGGTGTGGCGGCGATCCATGCAGTTAGCGGTTGTCGTCTATCGCCTGACGCAGCAGTTTCCGCGCGAAGAGTTGTATGGCCTGACCAGCCAACTCCGCCGCACTGCCGTTTCCGTTCCCAGCAACATTGCGGAAGGACAAGGGCGTCTCGGCACGGCAGAATTCAGGCAATTTCTCGCCATCTCGCGCGGCGCCAACTTCGAGCTGCAAACGCAACTGGAAATCGCACGGGCGCTGGGAATCGGCGATGCAAAGTTGGTTGAAGAAGCGGAGAGCCTCTCCCATGAGGTCGGCAGGATGCTCTACGCCCTGCTCCAATCTCTAAGGAAAACTGACCACCGATCGCTGAGCACTAACCCGACCACTGGCCACTGACTACCGATCGCTGGTTTTTACTGATCACTGACCACTGATCACTGACCACTTAAGGAGAAAACATGAGAAAGAAAGTAAGCATTGTCGGCGCCGGCAACGTGGGCGCCACGGCCGCGCACTGGATTGCGGCCAAGGAGCTGGCCGATGTGGTCCTCATCGACGTGGTCGAGGGCGTGCCCCAGGGCAAGGCGCTCGACCTCCTCGAGGCCATGCCCATCGAGAAGCGCGATGTTGCCGTGGCCGGCTCCAACGATTACGCCGCCACCGCCAACTCCGACATCGTCATCATCACCGCCGGCCTGGCCCGCAAGCCCGGCATGAGCCGCGACGACCTGCTCAACACCAACTTCAAGATTATGTCCGACGTCGTCGAAAAGGTGGTCGCCCAGTCTCCCGAATCCATCCTCATCGTCGTCTCCAACCCGCTCGACGCCATGGCCCAGGCCGCTTACCGCCAGGCCGGATTCAACCGCGAGCGCGTCATCGGCATGGCCGGCGTGCTCGACTCAGCCCGCTTCCGCTCCTTCATCGCCGCCGAGCTCAACGTCAGCGTCGAAAACGTCACCGCCTTCGTCCTCGGCGGCCACGGCGACACCATGGTCCCGCTCCCCCGCTACTCCTCCGTCGCCGGCATTCCCATCACCGAGCTCATCGCCCCCGAGCGCATCGAGGCCCTGGTCCAGCGCACCCGCGATGGCGGGGCCGAGATCGTCAAGTACCTCAAGACCGGCAGCGCCTACTACGCGCCCGCCGCCGCCGCCGTCGAAATGGCCGAGGCCATTCTCAAGGACAAGAAGAAAATCCTGCCCTGCGCCGCCTATCTCCAGGGCGAATACGGCATCTCCGGCTACTTCATCGGCGTGCCCTGCAAGCTGGGCGCCGCCGGCCTCGAGCAGATCATCGAGATCAAGCTCACCCCCGCCGAAGACTCCGCCCTCAAAAAGAGCGCCGCCGCCGTCAAGGAGCTCTGCGCCGTCATCGGCGTCTAGCTTTCAGCACAAAGAACAAGCGGTGGATTCGGTTCACTCCGAATCCACCGCCTGTTCGTCTCGCCAGTTTTCTCTGCACCCTCAGTCCATCGACAAGCTCAACTGGTGCCGCACGTCCGCGCCCCGGATCCAGAAGATCACGTCGGTCGCGATGGCCGACGCATGGTCCGAAATCCGCTCCAGGTTCTTTGCCACCAGGATCCCGCGCATCGCCTGCTGCGTGGACTGCGGCTTCTCCTGGATCAGCCCCAGCAGGTCTGCGTAGGCCCGCCGGTTCATCCGGTCGATCTCGTCGTCCATCTCCCGTACTGAAGCCGCCAGCCGCGCGTCCCCGTCCAGAAGCGCCTGCACCGCGCTGCGGATCATGTGCCCGGCAAACTCGCCCATCGCGGCAAAATCCACCGGCAGGTCCACTTCCTCCAGCGGCAGAATCTCCTTGGTCCGGCGCGCAATCCCCATCGCCTGGTCGCCGATCCGCTCCAGGTCGCCGGTGATTTTGATCACCGCCAGGATGAACCGCAGGTCTATGGCCATCGGCTGTTCCTTGGCCAGCAGGTCGTAGGCCATCTCGTCCAGCTCCTGCTCTGCGGTGTTGATGGCCGTCTCATTCTGCTTCACGTACTTGCACAGGCTCCGGTCGCGCTGCAGATACGCATCCACCCCCGACTCCACCGCCTGCTGCGCAAGCGCGGCCATGGCCAGCACCTTGTCCTTCAGCTCGGCCAGTTGCTGTTGAAAGTGAATGCGAGGCACAAAAATTCTCCCTGAATCCCTTATTCTGCACCAGGCAGTGTTACAGCAGAGCAAATATCGCGGCGCGCATCAAAACCATCACGCCCCACACCCGTCCTCTGTCCTGTGCCTGAATGCTCTACCGATTTAGACGCGCACCCGTCCCGAAAGCTGCATCTTTCCGCTCGCCTATCCCTCGAATTCTTGCGTCACCCGCCCTGCACCACGTCGTTTTCCAGCGTCCCGATCGGGTCAATCGTAATCCGCACCCGGTCGCCGTCCGCCAGCGCAAACTCATCCGGCGGCACAATCCCCGTTCCCGTCATCAGAAACGTCCCGCTGGGAAAGCTGTTGTCGCGGAACAGAAACTCCACCAATTGCTCCGGAACCCGCTTGAACTTCTCCAGCGTCGTCGCCGCGGAAAACTCAACCTTCCCCTTCCGCTCAATCTCCAGCCGGATCGGCGTCGCCGCCGGCAGCATCTCCCCGCGGATCAGCACGCACGGTCCCAGCGCGCAGCTCCCGTTGTAGGTCTTTGCCTGCGGCAGATACAGCGGATTCTCGCCCTCAATGTCGCGCGCGCTCATGTCGTTGCCCGCGGTAAACCCAATAATCTTCCCGCGCGGATTCACCAGCAGCGTCAGCTCCGGCTCCGGAATCGACCACTTCGAATCCCTGCGCACCCGCACCGTCCCGCCCGGTCCCGCCACGCGGTGCGGCGTCGCCTTGAAGAACATCTCTGGCCGCTCCGCCGTGTATACGCGATCATAAAAATCCCCTCCGCCGGCCGACTTCGACTCTTCCATCCGCGCGCTACGGCTGCGGTAGTACGTCACGCCCGCGGCCCAAACCTCCTGGCTCGCAATCGGAGCCAGTATCTTCGCCGCGGCAAAATCCTCCGCTGCCACGCCCTTGCCGACGATCTCGCGCAGATACTTTTCCAGGTTCTCGTGCCTCACCAGCGCGTCCCAGTTCGTCTCGGGAACGCCATAGTACCGGCCGTCCTCTTCCACAAACGGCCCATTGCTCGTGCGATACAGTTTCATCCTTGCCTCTCCAGTTTTGCTGCAATCATGTCGGCGTCGTACACGCATCCGCCCCACACGCCGCCGCTGGCGTTCACCAGCGCCGCCCACAGCCGCGTGTCGTCGGGCAGTTGCGGATGCGCCTTCAAATCCGGACGCGGCTTGCGTGCCTTCAGCCGCCGCTCGCCCTCTTCGGCGTCGAAGCGCTCGTCGCCCTCGCCCACCAAATGCACCGATCCGCTCAGCCGCTCGCGGTCGATCACAATCTCGATCCAGTCGCCTTCGCGCACCTTACCGATCGGCCCTCCTGCCAGCGCCTCCGGCGAGATGTGCCCGATGCACGCTCCCGTCGAAACCCCGCTGAACCGCGCATCTGTCAGCAGCGCCACATGCTTGCAATAAGGCAGGTGTTTCAGCGCCGCGGTAATCTGGTAAATCTCGTGCATCCCGGCGCCCTTCGGCCCGCCGCAGATCAGCACCATCATGTCCCCCGCCGCAATCTCGCCCTTCTTGATCGCCGCAATCGCCTCGGCCTCCGTCACAAATACCCGCGCCGGCCCCACATGCCGGTACACCTGGTCCTCGCCCACCAGAGTCGGGTCGATCGCTGTGCTCTTGATCACCGATCCCTCCGGCGTCAAATTCCCCACCGGGAAGCAAATCGTCGAGGTCAGCCCCTTCGCGCGCGCCCGATCCGATCCCATGATCACGTCCTCCGGATCGATCCCATCCTGCTCCCGCAGCGCGCGCCGCAGCCTCTGCCGCCGCTCGCTCTGCTTCCACCAATCCAGGCACGCGCCCAGAGTCTCGCCGCTCACAGTCCGAACACTCTCGTCCAACAGCCCAAGCGAGCGCAGCGCCAACATCACTTCCGGCACACCGCCCGCCAGAAACACCTGCACCGTAGCGAAGCCCTGAGGCCCGTTCGGCAGCGCATCCACCAGCCGTGGCGTTGCCCGATTCACCGCCGCCCAATCCTCCACTGTCGGCCTCTCCAGCCTGGCCGCGTGCGCAATCGCCGGAACATGCAGCAGCAGATTCGTCGACCCGCCAAAGGCCGCGTGCACCACCATCGCATTCCGTATCGCCGCCTGCGTCAGAACATCCCGCACGCCCAGCCCCAGCGCATACATCCGCGCCAGCGCTCGCGCCGACCGCCGCGCCCCGTCCAGCCACACCGCCTGTCCCGAGGGCGCCAGCGCCGTGTGCGGCAGCGCCAGTCCCAGCGCCTCGCCCACCACCTGCGAAGTCGCCGCCGTGCCCAGAAACTGGCAGCCGCCGCCCGGCGAAGCGCACGCCCGGCAACCCACCGCCGCCGCGTACTCCCGCGTTATCTCCCCGCGCGCAAACCGCGCCCCGATCGACTGCACCTTCCCCGCGTCCTCGCCCTGCTCCGGCAGCAGCGTCACCCCTCCCGGAACCAGCACCCCCGGCCTTTCGCCGTTGCTCGCCAGCGCCATCATCATCGCCGGCAATCCCTTGTCGCAGGTGGCAATCCCCAGTACGCCTTTGCTCGTCGGCAGCGACCGCATCAGCCGCCGCAGCACGATCGCCGCGTCGTTGCGGTAGGCCAGCGAGTCCAGCATCCCCGGCGTGCCCTGCGTCCGCCCGTCGCACGGATCGGTGCACGCCCCCGCAAACGGCACCGCGCCCAGCGCCTTCAGTTCGCGCGCCGCCTCGGCCACCAGCAGCCCAACCTCCCAGTGCCCGGTGTGAAACCCCAGCGCAATCGCCTCGCCGTTCGCCCCGCGCAATCCTCCATGCGTGCTCAGAATCAGAAACTCCGGGTCCAGCAGCCGCTCCGGCGCCCAGCCCATCCCCGCGTTCTGCGTCAGTCCGAATAGATTCCCTGACGGCTCGGTCAGCAGCATCTCCTCGGTCAGCGGCAGTTCGCCCGCCGGCCCCGCCGCGTGCGTGCGCACATTGAGCAAACCAGCATCCGCTGTCTCAAGCACCGCGCTGAATGAGATCTTTATGTTGGAAGTTTCCATTTCAGACATTGTAGTGAGCAGCCCCGCCAGCCGGCGCCCTGAGAGTCTGTTATTGACTTTCGCACGAGGGCGGGAAAGTTAATAACAGGCTCTGAAGATGCTATAACCCTTGTGTGCCCGCTGAACAGGTCAACAGACCCAGCCCGGAAGCAGCCGCTGTGCATCTCAGCCGCAGCCTGCGTCTCCGCTGGATCTTTCTCCTCCCCGCGGTCTTCATCACTTACAGCCTCGCCTATCTCGACCGCGCCAACTACGGCTTCGGCGCCGCCGCCGGCATGGCACAGACACTCCACATCAGTAACTCCCGCTCCGCTTTTCTCGGCTCGCTCTTCTTTCTCGGCTACTTCCTCTTTCAGATTCCCGGCGCATCCTACGCGCAGCGCCGCAGCGCCACGCGCCTGGTGTTTTTCGCCTTGCTGAGTTGGGGCGCTCTGGCTGCCCTCACCGGTGTGATTCGCGTCTTCTGGCTGCTCGCCCTTGACCGCCTGATGCTCGGCGTCGCGGAGAGTCTCATCCTCCCCGCCATGCTGATCCTGCTCTCCCACTGGTTCACCCGCGCCGAGCGCTCCCGTGCTAATGCCATCCTCATCCTCGGCAATCCCATCACCGTCATGTGGATGTCCGCCGTCACCGGCTATCTCATCCAGTCCCTGGGCTGGCAGATGGCCTTCATTCTCGAAGGAATTCCATCGATCCTCTGGGCCTTTGTCTGGGTCCTCGCCGTGCGCGACCATCCCCGCCAGGCCGCCTGGCTCGGCCGTGAGGCCAGCGCCCATCTCGCCGTCGAATTGGAGGCAGAACAGCGCACCCTGCCCCGTATCGACCATCTGGCAGCCGCGTTCCGCCTGCCCGGCGTGCTCCTGCTCTGTGTCCAATTCTTCAGTTGGAGCATCGGCGTCTACGGCCTGGTGATCTGGCTTCCCACCATGATCCGCGCCGGCTCGGCCCGCGGCATTCAAACCGTCGGCCTGCTCAACACCGCGCCCTTCCTGCTTGCCGTCGGTCTCATGATGCTGGTCTCTTATTTTTCTGACCGTACCCTCAATCGCCAGAGCTTCGTGGCCCCTTTCCTGGTGCTCTCCGGAGCCGCGCTGCTGGTCTCATTTCTCGCCGCCCCGCACAGCTTCTGGCTGGCCTACGCCTTCCTCATCCTCGCCGGAGGCTGCATGTACGCCCCCTACGGCCCGTTTTTCTCCATCATGCCGGAGATGCTGCCCCGCAACGTCGCCGGCGAAGTCATCGCCCTGGTCAACAGTTGCGGCGCGCTCGGCGCCTTTGTCGGCAGTTGGTTGGTCGGCTGGCTTCAGGCCCTCACCGGCAACTCCCGCGCCGGCTACGTCGTCATGTCCATGTCTCTGATCCTCGCCGGCCTCCTCATCCTCCGCCTCCGTCCCGCACGCCCTGCGTCCTCATCAGCCGACCCCGCGTAGATCCTCCGAACAAGCCTTATCCACTAGCCCGACTCCATCAAAAAATCATCCGCAAACCTACCGGCCATCGCATAGCCATTCAAGTCAGTTTCGTACAGCAATACGCCACGGTCTCGTAGGGAAAGCTCACCATCTCCTTGCCGGCAAGCTCCGGCGTGCCCGCAATCAGCGCCCGCAGATCGCTTTCCACCCGCTTCTGCTCATCGTGGGGCAGTGCCGAAATGAAGCTGATCGACAGGATGCGGTCGATCACAACCTGCTCCGGCGACCCGCAGTGCCGGTTGCGGAAGCGTCGCTCGCGCAGCTGCCCGAACCCCCGGAAAAGGAAAGACGCTTCGCCACTGCTGACTTTGAAAGCGGGGAGTATCGGCCTCAAAAGGCTCGATGATCCTGGTAATGGCAGCCACCCATGCCACGCTCTCGTCACGCACGTTCCAGACCAGGCCCAACCTGCCTCCCGGCTTCAGCACGCGGAGTATTTCAGTAAGAGCCGCGCCGTTCGCAAACCAGTGGAATGCCTGCGCGCAAACCACCGCGTCCACCGTCGCATCCTCCATCGGAATCTGCTCCGCCGACCCTGCCCTGGCCGCAATCCCCGGATGCCGCCGCATAAGTTGCTCTCGCATCGCCTCCACCGGCTCCACGGCAACCACGTCCGCCTGCGTCTTCAGCAAATAGGTGGAGAATTTTCCCGTCCCCGCTCCCAGATCAAGAACCGTCCGGCCCTTGCCCAGCGCCAGATCGAGCCTGAGCCACTCATCGATCTCCCGCGGGTACTCGGGACGTCCTCTGGCGTACTTTTCAGCCCCTGCGGTAAAGCCGGCGACCGCTGCACGGTGCACATTCCGCACGTTCTGTCTTCCTCCTGCATCCGCTTCTGACGTTACATTCAACGCAATCGGCGGCATTTCTTATCCAGCCCCTACACCGCATCTCGTGTAAGCACCCCATCCACCATCCGCAAAATCCTCAGCGGATTTCCGTCCTTCAACTCCTCCGGCAGCGCCGCCTGCGGAAAATCCTGGTAACACACCGGCCGCGCAAAGCGGTAAATCGCCTGGCTTCCCACCGATGTGGTGCGCCCGTCGCCGGTCGCCGGATACGGTCCTCCATGCACCATCGCGTGGCAAACCTCCACGCCCGTCGGGTAGCCATTCACAATCAGCCGTCCCGCCCTGCGCTCCAGCACCGCCATCAGCTCGCCCCACTCCGCCAGCTCCGCATCGGTCCCATGCACGCTCGCCGTCAGTTGTCCTTCGAGCGCGCGCGCCAGCGCCAGCAATTCTTCCCGATCTTCATACCGCACCAGCAGCGTCCCCGGCCCAAACAGCTCATGCCCGAGCTCTGGCTCGCGCAGCAGCGCATCCCCGCTCACCTCAAACAGCGCCGCCGCCGCAATCGCGCCATCTCCCGCCGTCGCGTCGCCCTCCGCCAGCAATTTCACCGCGCCGTTTTCCTTCCTCAACTCCAACCCCGCATGAAAATTCCGGCAAATTCCCCCGGTCAGCATCGCCGAAGCCGCCGAAGCCTTCACTAGCTCAGCCAGCCGCGCAGCCAGCGCGTCCCCCTCCGCACTCCGCGCCAGAAACACCACTCCCGGCTTGGTGCAAAACTGCCCCACACCCAGCATGAACGAGCCAAACAGCCCCTGCGCAATCGCCTCGCCGCGCGTCCCCAGCGCCTCCGGCAGCACAAACAGAGGATTTACGCTGCCCATCTCAATAAAGCACGGAATCGGCTCCGGCCGCCCCGCTGCCAGCGCCATCAACGCCCTGCCTCCCGCAAGCGACCCCGTAAATCCCACCGCCTTCACCCGCGGATGCTCGACCAGCGCCGCGCCCACTTCGATCCCCGCGTCAAACAGCAGCGCAAACACACCCGCCGGCAGCCCGCACGCCTTCACCGCCGCCGAGATCGCCTGCCCCGCCAGCTCGCTCGTTCCCGGATGCGCCGCATGCGCCTTCACCACCACCGGATTCCCCGCCGCCAGCGCCGACGCCGTATCCCCGCCCGCCACCGAAAACGCCAGCGGAAAATTACTCGCCCCAAACACCGCCACCGGCCCCAGCGGACGTAGCACGCTGCGCAGGTCCGCCCGCGGCAGAGGCTTTCGCTCCGGCTGCGCGCGGTCGATCCGCGCCATCGCCCACGATCCCTCCTCCACCACCTCCGCAAACATCCTAAGCTGACTCGCCGTCCGCGCCGTCTCGCCCTTCAGCCGCGCCTCCGTAAGTGCCGTCTCGCGGTGCGCCCGCTCCACCAGCGCCTCCGTCCTCGCCTCAATCTCCCCCGCAATCGCCCGCAGCAGCCGTCCTCGCTCCCGTTCCGGCAGCCCGCCATAAATCGCGAACGCCTCCTCCGCCAGCTCCACCGCGCGGTTCACGTCCTCCAAACTCGCCGACCGGTACATCGGCTCCATCCGCTCCCCGCTCGCCGGATCAACCCCGAAAAACTCCGCCCCGCTCTCCGCGCAACTCGTGCCGTTGATGATCGACCGCCCCTGCAACATCGTTCTCTCCCGTTCCGCCGCGCGCCTCATCTCGCAGCGCACCACGCGCCGCAAATCATCCCCCATCAACCCGCGCCGGCTTGACACAAGTGTACCGTTACCAATTTCAATGATCCTTCCGCGCCCAACAGTCCGGGGAGGGCTCGCCGCCATGCGCACCGCGCTCGCCACTTTGTCTCTGCTCTTCGCCGCCGCATTCTCCAGCGCCCAATCCCCGGTCGCCGTCCAGGTCGATCTCCATCGCAGCCTCGGTCCCTTCATCCCGGTCTACCGCTGGTTCGGCTACGATGAGTCCAACTACACCACCACCCCCAACGGCCGCGCCCTGCTCGCCCAGCTTCACGATCTCGCGCCCGTCCCCGTTTACATCCGCGCTCATTTCCTGCTCGCCAGCGGCAACGGCCAGCCGGAGCTGAAGTGGAGCTCCTCCAACGTCTACACCGAGGACGCCTCCGGCCGTCCCGTCTATGACTGGACCATCCTCGATGGAATCTTCGACGCCTACGCCGCCGCGCACGTCCGCCCCATGGTCGAGCTCGGCTTCATGCCCCGCGCGCTCTCCACGCACCCCGATCCCTACCACATCCCCTGGCCCACCAAACCCGGCCAGGTCGAGGGCTGGTCCTTTCCGCCCAAGGACTACGCCCGCTGGGGCGAGCTCATCCATCAGATCGCGCTGCACATGATTGCCCGCTATGGCGTCGCTACAGTCTCCACCTGGTACTGGGAGGTCTGGAACGAGCCCGACGGCAGCTACTGGCGCGGCACCGAAGCCGACTACAACCGTCTCTACGACTACGCCGCCGCCGGCCTGCGCCGCGCCATCCCCTCGGCGCGCGTCGGCGGCCCGGCCACCACCGGCGCGATTCCCAATCGTCCCAACGCCGCTTTCCTCGCCGCATTCCTCCACCACTGCGCCTCGGGCCGCAGCGCCGCCACCGGCGGACCGGTCCCCCTCGACTTCATTTCATTCCACGTCAAAGGCCAGCCTCGTCTCGTCGAAAACCACGTCCGCATGGGCCTCGACCGCGAGCTGCTCAACGCCGACACCGGCTTCGCCCTCATCCGCCGGTTCCCCCGCCTCGCGCATCTCCCTGTCATTCTCAGCGAAGCCGACCCCGAAGGCTGCGCCGCCTGCTCCGCCCAGCACTATCCTGCCAACGCCTACCGTAATTGCCCGCTCTATCCCGCCTACACCGCCGCCGCCATGAAGGCCCTGGTCGATCTCGCCGCACGCCGCCAGATCAACCTCATCGGCTTCCTCACCTGGGCCTTCGAATTTGAAGATCAGCCTTACTTCGCCGGCTTCCGCACCCTCGCCACCAACGGCATCGCCAAGCCCGAGCTAAACTTCTTCCGCATGGCCGGCCTCATGTCCGGCGACCGCGTCGCCGCCTCCAGCAGCGCCGCCGTGCCGCTCGACAGCATCCTCGCCTCCGGCGTCCGCGCCCAGCCCGATATTGACGTCCTCGCCACCCGCGCTCCCACCAGCGCCGCAATCATGCTCTGGAACTACGCCGACGACGATGTGCCCGGCCCCACCGCTCCCATCCAGGTCAACGTCGCCGGCCTCACCGCGTCCCGCGTCCTCCTCGAGCAGTTCCGCATCGACTCGGATCACAGCAGCGCCTACACCGTCTGGAAGCAGATGGGCTCGCCCCAGCAGCCCACCCCCGCGCAGTACGCGCAGCTTCAAGCCGCCGGCGATCTCCAGTTATTCGGCTCTCCGCAATGGATCACCGCAGGCAACGGCCAGGCGCAAATCCCCATCCATCTCCCCCGCCAGGGCATCGCCCTGCTTCGCCTAAGCTGGCCAACCGCTCCCGCTCCAACTAAATAAATCCCCCGAAAAACAAGCGCGCGGCGCCGCCGCGCCGCGCTCGTCGTCGCGCCCAGCGTCCACCGCTCACTGGCCGCTCTTCGGCCGGCTCAGCTTGTTCCCGCTCTTCTCCAGCTCCTTGCGAATCCGGTCGGAGTTGTCCACGTCGTGCAGCTCCTCGGCCTCTTCCTTGGTCTTCGGCCTGGCAAACCGTGCCTTCGCAGGCACAAACACCCGCGGGTCCGCCGACAGCGCCGTAAACGGCTCCATGTGCGTCGTCGTATCGAAGATCCCGGTAATGTCGCCGGCCAGCGCGTCCTCCAGGTTCAACTCGCTCAGTCCCAGCAGCTCGTCAATCGTGCGCGTGATCGATCCCATGCTGGTGTGCGCGTGCGACACTGCCCCCGGCTTCACCCATGGGCTGGCCACCAGCAGAACGCTGCGGTGCGCATCCACGTGGTCCACGCCGTCCTGTGCGTCGTCCTCGGTCACGAACATCGCCGAATCCTTCCAGATCGCCGTCCGCGACAGAAACGCAATGATCTTTCCCAGCGCCAGGTCGTTGTCCGCCACATACGACGCCCGGTACGGATATCCATCCCCCGGCCGCGGCTTGGTCGTGTGGTCGTTGGGCAACCGGATCACGATCAGCGCCGGAACCCTCCCCGCCGCCAGACTCCGGCTGAAGTCCCGCTCAAACTCCTCCACTCGGAACTGGTCCGGAATCCCCAAATTAAACGTCGGGAATCGCCGGTCCGTATGCTCAAACATCGGCTCCGGCAGCGGCGCATTCAGAAACAGCCTCTGTCCCTCCGGCTCCGCCCCGTCAATCTCGTCGTCGCCCTCAATCTCCAATCCCTCGCCGTAGTTCAGCAGCCCCTTCCCGCTGACCGCGACGTGCTCCCACAGCGACCCGAACTCCGGCTCATCCTCCGGCATCGGCGCGTCCGCATCGCCAAACGGAGCACGCCGCCCCGGCTGCTCCACGTCGAACGCATGGTTCCGCCGCCCGCCGTAGCTCGAAGTCCACGCCGTATTGAAAAACGGCGTCGGATTCATCCCCACCACCCACCGGTGCCCGTCGTTCGATACATCTCCATCCACATAAAAGTTGTCGCTCATCGCATACCGCGCCACCAGCGCATGCAGATTCGGCGTAACCTTCAGGTGTGCTGCGGCCGGATTTTCGGCAGCCCATCCATCCATCCCGTACCGCGCCAGCGACGCATCGCCGTTCGCTCCCGCCACGTCGCCCAGCACCTCGTCGTAAGTCCGGTTCTCGCGGATCACCAGAAAGCAATGCTTCAGCCGCGGCAGTGCCGGATGCCCCTCAATGTCCGCTAGGTTTCCCTTGATCACCGTCTGCGTCATCACCTCCGCCGGTGGCAGATCGGCCACGTCGATCACGCTCAAACTCCCCATCTCCAGCGACCCGATGTACTTCGGCGCATGCGGATCGTGTTCCTTGCCGCCGTTCGGTCCCGCGCCCTTGCCTTTGGTGTTGATCACGTACAGTGTCCGGCCGTCGGGCGAAAAGCTCACCGCCGAAGGATTCCACCCCACCGGAATCTGCTCCATCACCTTCATCGTCTCCGCATCCAGCACGCCCACCGCGTCAATCCCCGACTCGGCCACATACACGCGCCCATCGTGCACCGCCACGCCGCTCGGCATCACCCCGCGCAGCGGCCTTCCCTGCGCGTCCAGAAATCTCTTGCCAAACTCCGCTCCCGTAAACGGCGAAAGCCCCGTCTGCGCCAGCAGCCGGCTCCCGTCCGCGCTCACCTTGGCCACGGCGTCGTCGTGCGCCAGCGCCACGTACACCGCATCGTCGGTCGCCGCTACGCCGCTCGGCGCCGCTCCGCCCACCGTCTGTCCCCCGGCCTCGCTGGTCGTCTCGCTGATCGGCGCGCCCAGCCGCAGCTTTGCCGTCACCGTTGGATGCTCGCGATCCCGCACGTCATAAGTCCACAGCGAGCTGCCCCGCACCGAGTTCTCATCGCCCAATCCCGGAACCCGCTTGCCCTCGGCCACCACGCCCTCGCGCGCCTCTTTTGACGGGTACCCGAACGGCGGAAAGTGCAATCCCGTGCCCAGTTCATCCTTCGCGCTCGTCCCCGGAATCTGCGTGTAATCGAACAGCCCCGTATTGGTCACGTACAGCCGCGTCCCGTCCGGAGAAAGCGCCAGCCAGTACGGATAATTCCCCGTATCCACCGTCGCAATCCGCTCCAGCTTCCCCGCGTCCACAATCACAATCCGAAAATTCGCCTGGTCCAGCGCGTACAGCGTCTTCCCATCGGCGGAAGCGATCAGCGTCGCCGCAAAACTCCACTTGTAGTCTTTCCCGTCCAGCGGCCCATCCAGTGGAACCTCACCCACCGGCCTCCAATCATCGGTCCTGTACGCGCGAATCTTCCCCGAATCCCCGGTCGCCACATACAAAAGCTTCCCGTCCGGCGAGTAAGCCAGTCCCGCGTGCGTCTCCATCGCCCGATCCTTTTCTGCACCCGCCGGTATCCGCCACGCCGTATACTGTTCACTCGCCGGCCGGTCGATCACGTTCAGCGCAAACGGAAACCCGATCGACGGCGCAGCCACCTGCTGCCCATCCCCCCTCACCGCCAGCGCAAACGGATACGGCGCCAGCGTGATCCACCGTCCCAGCGGATGAATCTGCCGCCCATTCGGCAGCACCGCAGTCAGGTAGCTCCGCGCGCACAGCATCGGCGCGACCGCCATCGCAAGCGCGCAGAAAACCAATCCGATTCGTCCCGTATGCTTCACAAAAACCCTCCAAGCCCCGTGGATCAAAGAAGAAGCAGCGCGCCGCAAAGGCGCCGCACACGCGCAATCCCGCTCCGCAACAAAGCCCGCCGTACCGCGCCAAAAATTCCCGCGCGCCGCCGCACCCGATCGCCAAGCCACTCCATTCTAATCAGGAATCATTAAAGCCAGCCGCACTCGCCTGCCATGTTGTCATCCTGAGCGGCCGCAGTCCGCCGCGGTGGACGAAAAGAGTCGAAGGCCCTGCTTTTGTTTTCGCATCAGTTCCCTTCACATTTCAGTCTGTTTCGCCCGCGCCCCGCGCCAGTAGAGCACCAGCCCCAGCAAGATCGAAACCACGGTCCCGCCCACCAACTTCATCTCGAACCCCACCTTATTCATCGAGTCCCCCGGCGGCACCAGCGAAACCACAATCCCGATCAGCACCACCAGGAATCCCAGGCCGCCGCAGATCCACACCCCGGCCCGTCCGCCCGGTACCAGCACCGCGTGCTCATTCTCCCTGCGGTCCCGGCGCGCCGCCAGCTTGATCACCGCCGCGAACATATACAGAAACGGAATGAAGTAAAGAATGATCGCCGCATCGATCAAAAACTGGTACGCACCGCGCGTCGTCTCGTTGATCTGGCTCGCCAGCAGAATCGCCCCGGAAATCCCCGCCTGCACCAGGATCGAAACATACGGCGTCCTCCACTTCGGATGAATCTTGCCAAACGCCGCCGGCAGATAGCGGTCGATGCCCACCATAAACGGAACCCTCGCAATCCCCGCCACCGTCGATCCCACGCCGCCCGCGTTGCCCACCGTCACCAGCACCGCCGCCAGGATGCCCAGCGCGCCGATCTTCAGCGCCACCGAGCCCACCGTGATCGCGTTGAACACACCGCTCTGCGGATCGACATTCGCCGCCGGAACCAGCGCCAGCACCGCGAACGTGCCCACAATGTACATCAGCGCGATCAGCCCCCCCGCGCCAAACACCGCTCTCGGCAGCGTCCTGCGCGGGTCGCGCACTTCCTCGCTCATCGCCGCCACCAGCTCCAGCCCCGTAAACGCAAACGCAATCTGCGACCAGAAGTTCACCGTGTCCCGGTTCCAGGCCGGCATCATATTCGCTAACGTAAAATGCGTAACCGACCCATGCTTCCAGCACACCGCCGCCGCAACCACCGTCAGAATCATCAGAGGCACATACGTCCCCACTCCCCCCGCGTTCTGCAGCCACTTTCCCACGTTCAGTCCCACAAGGTTCAGCACCACCGCCACCAGCAGCATCGCCAGCGAAACCACCAGCAGAAACCCGCGGTCCTCGGCCAGCGCCGCGCCGCGTCCGCCCACGATATATGCGCTCATCGACGCGCTGGCCAGCAGCAACCCGGGAAAATAAAACACTGTGTAGATCCAGTACGTCCACCCCGCAATAAATCCGTGAAACGGCCCAAAAGCCTCGCGCGACCACGCATACAGCCCGCCCTCCTCCGGAAAGCGCGACTGCAGCTCATTGATCACCAGTGCCCCCGGCACAAAAAAGAACACCGCCGCAATCACCCACAGGCTGATCGACGAACTTCCGTTATGCCCCGCCGCCGCAATCCACCGCGGCCCCAGCACCGTGGCGATGTTGAACAGCAGCACATCCCAGAACCCCATCGTCCTGCGCAGTTGCGCTGTTGTGCCGCCCGCCGCCTCTCGATCCGTCATGCTTTCCCCTTGCCCAACACCGGATTCCGCACCCAAAGAAAAAATCATAGAGGACGCCCCATGAAATCTCCGTAAGATTTGCTCCCGGCGCCGCGCCCCCTGCAACCCTATTCCGGAAAATTGCGTCTATGGAGAGGACGGAATCAACCGGAACGCGCCGCGCGCTCCAGCTTGCCCGCAGGCTCTATACTCAACCCGAAGACTGCCTCCACAAGCCGGCCTCTCAAAGCAGCGCTTCCCCCGCAAGGAGCAAGAACCATGGCGACTGTTTTTTCTGCGCCTGATGCCGATCTCGATTTTCAAAATGGCTCTTTCGATTCAGCCGCATTCGCCGCCGGAGCTTTATCCCGCTGGCAGTCGCTTGCCGCTGTCCTCGACCACACCCTGCTCAAGCCCGAGGCCACGCGCAGCCAGATTGAAAATCTTTGCGACGAGGCCATCCGATACCGTTTCGCCTGCGCCATGGTCAATCCTGTCTGGGCCTCCACGGCAGTCTCCATCCTCGCCGGAACCGGCATCCCCGTCGGCGCGGCCATCGGATTCCCGCTCGGCGCCCTGCTGGTCTCCACCCTCCGCCAGGAGGCCGCCGCGCTCACCCGCCTCGGCGTGCGTGAGCTGGACATGGTCATCCCCATCGGCCTGCTCAAGAGCGGCGACTACCCGGCCGTCCATCACGCCGTCCACGCCGCCGCCGTCGTCGCTCATCACTGCGGGGCCCTGCTCAAAGTGATCCTCGAAACCTCCCTGCTCAACGTTGAAGAAAAACTCCGCGGCGCGGAGATCGCCATCCAGGCCGGAGCCGATTTCATCAAGACCTCCACCGGCTTCTTCACCGCCGGCGCCACGCCCGCCGATGTCGCCCTCCTGCGCGGCGTCGCCGGTGCCCGCTGCGGCGTCAAGGCCGCCGGCGGCATCCGAACCCTCGCCGATGTCCGCGCCCTGCTCGAAGCCGGCGCCAACCGCATCGGCTGCTCCGCCTCCGTAGCCATCGTCCGCGAACTCGGAGCAGACTGAAAAAGCAGCTTCTAGCTCTTAGCTTCTAGCTTCGACACTGCAGGTGTAAGCATCCCGGCGGGATGACGAATGGGGCGGCGGGAGGGACAAAACTGTTGTGCTGGGCTAAGGCGATCCGCGCCGGTGAGGAACTAGACGCTAACAGCAAACAGCTAGAAGCTAGAAGCTAATAGCTGTCTTATCCGTTATCATTCCTATTCGGCGCCCATGACTTCCCAGTCCTCATCCCCGCCCGAAAACTCCCCGCCGGACGCCGCCAGCGGCCACTCCGCCAGCGCGGACCCGCCGTCTTACGTCCCCGCCCGCCCGGAGGCCGCCGAACTCGCCTTCCTGGCCCAGCTGGTCGACGCCCTCAACACCACCCTCGATCTCCAGGCCCTGCTCACCCGCACCGCCGAGCTCATCCGCACCATCATCGACTACCGCATCTTCGCCATCTTCCTGCTCAACGACCGCACCCACGAGCTGCGCATGCGCTATCAGATCGGCCACACCCAACAGGCCGAGCACATGCGTTTTCCCGTCGGCAAAGGGGTGGTCGGCCAGGTCGCGCTCACCCGCCTGCCCATCCTGCTCAACGATGTCGCGACCGCCGACTTCTACATCAACGTCAATCCCGGCGTTCGCTCCGAGCTGGCCGTCCCGCTCATCGCCAAAAATCGCCTCATCGGCGTCCTCGACCTCGAAAGTGAGCAGCCCGGTTATTTCCGGCCCGAGCACCTCAACCTGCTCACCCTCACCGCTTCGCGCGTCGCCCAGGCCATTGAGAACGCCCGCCTCTACGCCCGCGTCTCCCGCCAGGCGCAGACCCTCTCGGTCCTCAACGAGATCGCCGTCGAGCTGGCCTCCATCCTCGATCTCAATCCCCTCCTTGAGCGCATCGGCCAGCTCCTCCGCCGCCTCATCGACTACCAGATGTTCTCCATCATGCTGCTCGACGAGAAAGGCGAAGTCCTCATCACCCGCTATGCCTGGCGCTTCGGCTACGCCCACGCCCCCATGCGCCGCATCTCCGTCACCAGCGGCCTGGTCGGCGCCGCCGTCCGCGAGTGGCGCCTCATCAACGTCCCCAACGTCCTTCTGGACCCGCGCTACCTCCCCATGAACGAGGAAACCCGCTCCGAGCTGATCGTGCCGCTCTTCTATAAGGGCCGCATCATCGGCGTCCTCGACCTCGAGCACACCCGCCCCGCCTTCTTCAACGAGGAGCACGAGCGCATCCTCACCACCCTCGCCTCGCAGGTGGCCATCTCCATCGAAAACGCCCGCCTCTACCAGGCCGTCCGCCGTCAGGAACTCCAGCTCGAAAAAGATATCGCCATGGCCCGCGAAGTCCAGCTCCGCCTGCTGCCGCCCACTGCGCCTGAGCATTCCCACGCGGAGATGGCCGTCCGTTTTCTCCCCGCCCGCACCATCGGCGGCGACCTCTACGACTTCCTCGACTACGGAACCAACCGCACCGCCATCGTCCTCGGCAACGTCAGCGGCAAAGCCGCTCCGGCTGCGCTCTTCGCCGCCCTGGTCAGCGGCATCATGCGCGCTGCCGCGGCCCACATGCCCCAGCCCGCAGCCATGCTCGCCCAGCTCAACCAGGCCCTCCAGGAGCGCAAACTCGAGTCGCAGTACGTCTCCCTGCTCTTCACTCTCTGGAACGACGAGAACCAGACCCTCCAGGTGGCCAACTCCGGCGCCGTTCAGCCCATCTTCTGCCGCGCCGGCCAGGCAGTCACCGTCAAGGCAGAAGGCTTCCCGCTCGGTCTCTTCCCGGACGTCAATTATGACGAGATCAGCCTCTCCACCCAGCCCGGCGACGCCATCGTCTTCGTCTCCGACGGCATCCTCGACGCCGAAAACGAAAATGCCGAGATGTACGGCGAGCAGCAGCTTTCCGCCCTGCTTTGCAGTCTCCGCGACCGCCCCGCGCAAGAGATCGCCGACGCCATCCTCTCCGACGTCTCCCGCTTTCAGGGCACCCGCGACCGATTCGACGACGAAACCATCATCGTCCTCCGCGTCCGCTAAAGCATCTCCCCTTCAGACGTATACCGGAGCCAACGCACTCAAGCGCCGATTTCAACAAGAAATCGGCGCCGCAAAAAACGCCAATCGAGGCTACCTGTGAAGGAAAAATGCCGTAGCGCCCGGAACCGAAAATCCGCAACCAAATCGCCGCATCACGAACCTCTGACTGCTGTTCACTGACCACTGCCTTGAAACAAATGACAAAATTGTCACCCATTCCCCGCGATCACCCTCCCTTGCATCTCCCGTCTATCGAAACAAAGTTGAAATCGGGATACAGAGCGGGGTAGTGCGATTGCTTAACAATCGAGTCTTGATGAACGCTCTTGCGCCTTTCGTCCCTTTTTTTGTTTTGTTCGCGTTGCTTTCTTCGCCTGCCTCCGCGCGCGGCAGTCTCGCCCCTGCGCAGCAGCAGAGCCCGTCGGCCCCGGCCGCCTCATCGTACTCCGCGTCCGGCAACATCTCCGGCACCATCCTCGACACCAATGGCGATCTGCTGCAGAGCGCCAAGGTCACGCTGACGGCTCTCTCCCATTCCACCCTCCGCACCCTCCCCTCTGGCAGTGACGGCCAGTTCTCCTTTGTGGGCCTGCCCCCCGACGACTACCGCCTCACCGTCGCGGCTCCCGGCATGGTCTCCTTCACCTCTGGGCGCATTGTGCTCAAGACCGGCCAGGCCGTCATCCTGCCTCCGGTCCGCCTCGCCCTCGCCCGCGCCACCACCACCGTTACCGTCCGCGCCAATCGCCAGGAGTTGTCCCAGGAGTTGTCCATCGAGCAGGTGCACATTGCCGAGCAGCAGCGCGTGCTCCGCGCCTTTCCCAACTTCTACTCCTCCTACGACTGGAACGCGCCGCCCATGCGGGCCAAACAGAAACTCCAGCTCGGCCTGCGCACTGTCTTCGATCCGGTCTCCTTTTTCACCATCGCGGCCGTCGCCGGTGCCGAGCAGTATGAAAACATCTTCCCCGCCTACGGCAGCGGCCTCGAAGGTTACGGCAAGCGCTACGGCGCGGCCATGGCCAATCACGCCTCCGCCGACCTGCTCAGCCGCGCCGTCTTTCCCGCCTTCTTTCATCAGGATCCGCGCTACTTCTATAAAGGAACCGGCGGTTTCCGCGCCCGCGCCTTCTACGCCATCTCCGCCGCCGTCATGGCCCGCGGCGACAATGGCCGCTGGGAGCCCAACTACTCCGGCATCCTCGGCAACTTCTCCGCCGCGGCCCTCTCCAACCTCTACTATCCCGCCGCCAACCGCGGCGTGTCCCTCGTCTTCCTCAATGGTTTGGCCGAAACCGGCGCCGACGCCGGCGCGGATCTGGTCCGTGAATTCATCCTCAAACGTTTCACCTCCCACGCCCCAAAATCGCCTGCCGGCAATCCCTAGCTGTTGAGCCCCGTTCCCTGTTTCCTGCCAGGGTCCCCAGCGGCACGGGGGCCCCGGCCAGCGATCTTTGCTTGCTCGGGTGAAGGGAAACGCGGTCCCCATGGACAGGTCTTCGTCGCTGGGGTGGCTGGTCCTTGTTCCCCGCTCTTATAAACTTGACAAGACGACCAATCCTCCGGAGCCCCCGTTGCAAACCACCACCGAAGAACGCGTCATCCGCCCCGCCCGCAGCATTCTCGGCAGCCTGCGTCTGCCCGGCGACAAGTCCATCAGCCACCGCTACGCCATGCTCGCCGCCTTTGCCGAGGGCGTCTCGCGTTTCACCAACTTCTCCACCGGCGCCGACTGCGCCTCCACTCTGGCCTGCATGGAAGCCTTGGGCGCGCGCGTCGCCCGCACCGGCAAAGATTCGGTCGAAGTCACCGGCGTGGCCGGCCGCGTCACCCCCGCCAACCACCCCCTCGATTGCGGCAACTCCGGCTCGACCATGCGCATGATCTCCGGCCTGCTCGCGCCGCAGTCCGGCAGCTTCACCCTTACCGGCGACGCCTCGCTCTCCCGCCGGCCCATGGAGCGCATTCGCAAGCCGTTGGAGGAGATGGGCGCCCGTATCCAGCTCACCGACGGCCACGCCCCCCTCACCATCCACGGCAGCCCGCTCCTTGCGATCGACTTCGCCACCCCCGTGCCCAGCGCCCAGGTCAAAACCTGCGTCCTTTTGGCTGGCCTCCAAACTCCAGGTACGACCACAGTGCGAGAAGCACTCCGCACCCGCGACCACAGCGAGCTGGCCCTGCGCGCCTTTGGCGCCGCCCTCACCCGCACCCGCGACTCAGTCTCCATCGCCGGCCCTCAGCCGCTCCACGCCATCGACGCCGCGGTCCCCGGCGACATCTCCTCCGCCGCCTTCTTCCTCTGCGCCGCCGCGCTGTTCCCCGGCTCCAGCCTCGCGCTCGATTCCCTCGGCCTCAACCCCACCCGCGCCGCACTGCTCGACGTGCTCACCGCCCTCGGCCTGCACATCGCGGTCCTCAATATTGAAGAAAAAAACGCGGAATTAACCGGAACCGTCCAGGTCTCCGCCCCGCCCGATGGCCTCGGCTCAACTGAAATCAGCGGCCCTCTGGCCGCCCAGCTCATCGACGAGCTGCCCGTGCTGGCCGCCATCGCACCCTACACCCGCGGCGGCATCCGCATCCGCGACGCCAAAGAGCTCCGCGTCAAGGAGTCCGATCGCATCGCGCTGGTCGCCAGAAATCTCCGCGCCATGGGCGCTGAGGTCACCGAGTTCGAGGATGGCCTTGACGTCCCCGGCGGCCAGACTCTCCACGGCGCGATCATCGACTCCGGCTCCGACCACCGCATCGCCATGGCCTTCAGCGTCGCCGCCCTCCGCGCCCAGGGCGACACGTTGATCCAGGGCGCGGAAGCCGCCGCCATCAGCTTCCCGGAGTTCTTCGACCTCTTCGACCTGGTCGCCGTGCGCTAGAGCGGTTTAACAGCATAAGCAGCCCTTTTTTCGCAGTTGCGGTAGGTGGCTCAGGCTTCCAGATACAGCAACTGTGAAACTGCTCGAGCGCTTACGCCAACCACGCACAAGAAAAAGCGGGCAGCTCGCCATGAGCCGCCCACTGTTTGTTTTCCGTTCTTACTTGCTGCCTGAGCCAGTCCCTCTGCTCCGCAGCCAGGCATTTGCTGTCAGCTGTTAGCTGTCGGCTGTCAGCTACCTCACTGCCCCGCCGGCGGCGTCATGGTCGGTTCCTGGCTCGGCGCAGCGGGCTGCACACCCTGAACCACCGGATTGGTCTTCACCTGCCCGCTGGCCGCCTCGTTCATGTCGATCCCGTAGTGCTGCAGCGTCGTCGCCAGCACCTGGTACAACCCCGCCCGGTCCTTCGCGTAGGCCGCGTTGGCCGCGATCAGCGTATCCTCCGCCGTGGCCAGCGTGCGCTCCTGCAGCAGTACGTTCGCTGAGGTCGAAGCGCCCAGCCGCAGTTTGGTCTGCTCGGCCTCCACGCTCTGCTCCGCGTAGTCCCGCGACGCGGTTGCTGACAGCACCGCCGCCCGGTCGTTGGTCAGCGCGTAGCGCGCATTCTCCACCTGCATCCGGATTTGCGTGTAGAGCTGCGCCAGCCGCAGCTCCGCCTGCCGGTACTCCATCAGCGACCGCTCCTGCACCGACTGCGCCAGCCGGTTGCGGATGGGAATCTGGATATTAAACCCCATTCCCTTGTCCGGCGCGTTGTTGTTCAGCGCGTGGCCCAGTGCCGTCCCGTAACCGCCGGGGCTGGTCGGGCAGACCCCGCCCGGACAGAAGCTGGAACTGAGGTCCTTGTTGATCGAGCCGCCCACGCCCTGCCCTTCGAGGTAACCGAAGATGTCGAACGTCGGCAGCAGCGCGTTGCGCGCGCCCTTCAGCGTGATCTCGTCGTTGCGCAGCGTCAGCACCGCCTGTTCCAGTTCCGGCCGCCGCTGAAACGCCTCCTGCACCAGTGCTTCCGCCGGCTCGCTCTCCTCCGGCAGCGGTTCAACACTCACCCGGTCCGTCGGAATCACCGGCGCCGTAGACAACGCGGGATCGTTCAGGTTCCGCGCGATCGCCTGCTTGATGATCATCTGCTGGTAGTTCAGCGCGCTCTGCGAGGCGATCAGCGCCTGCTTGTCCGCGGCCACGGCCGAGTCGTCCTGCACCACCTGCAGCGGCGCGATCGTGCCGATTTGCAACTGCTTCCGGTCGTCGCTGTCCAGCTTGGTGCTCTGCGCCAGGTCGTGCTCTTTGGCCTGTTCGTCCTCGTAGGCCTGCACCAGCCCCCAGTAGATCGTCTCCACCTGGTTCACGGTGTACAGAATCTGCTGCCGGAACGATGAGTCCGCAATGCGCCGGTCGTTCAGCGCCTGGTACTGGAACCGCTTGTTCACCCAGATCCCCGCTCCCTGCAGCAGCTGCTGCGTCAGCGTCGCCCGATAGGTGGACAACAATTCCGGACTCCAGAGCGTGACCGTGTTGTTGGTGGTCGCGTAGGTGTTGTTGAACGCTACCTGCAGGCTCGTGCCGGTCACGAATCCCTGGTTGAATGTGAAGTTGTAGTTGTTCGTCGAACTGGTGCCGATGGAGAAGAAGCTGGTCGCCGGCAGGTGGTCGCGGTCGAACTGGATCGTCGCCCCAAGCGTCGGCTCCAGGTTCTCCGGCGTCGGTCCGGCGCCCGCCGTGGTCAGCGTCAGGCCCGCCGACCCGGAACCCGCGCCGCCCGAGCCCACGGTGGTGCCGCCCGGTCCGCCGCCTGCCGTCAGAATCGATGACGATCCGCCCAGCGTATTGGCGACTACGCCGGACGGTACGCCCAGAGGCGCGTTGCCGGTCTTGGTGCGCAGAATGTCGGTGTCCGCGATGTCCAGGTCGTAGCGCGCGATCGCGATGTCGTAGTTGTTCTCGATCGCCAGCGCCAGCGCGTCCGACAGGCTCAGGTAGATCTTCCCGTTCTTCACCAGGTCAGTCAGCCGCACCGAGTTTTCGAAGCTCGCCTTGGGGATCGTCGTTGGCTTGTAAATGTTGATCGGATTACCCAGCCATGTCGCGTAGCGACGGGAAAAGTTGCGCTCCGTATCCCGCAGCGAAAACGGCGTGGTCGGAATCGGCGCCGGAATCGGAGCCCCGGGCGGGTTCAACGTCGCCTTGTCCGGTCCCTTGGTCCCGGCCGGCGTCTGCCCCAGGCTGCCGGGCATGCACGACGCCATCGTCAGCACCACCGTTGCCAGGGCGCGCAGGCGGCTGCCCGCCTGCCCGCGTCCTTTCGCGCCGCGCTCGCTCCGCGCGTGCTCTGCTTCTGCTCGACACACACCTCTACCGTACCAATCCATTGATCTTCTCCAGGAACTGCTTCAACATGCGGGATTGCCTTTCCCTAAAGACGCCGGAAGCGCCTCGGCAGACGCAAATTATGCGCTCCAAGCGCATTCGCCGGCTGTTTCCGGCCGGTTTCAGCCCTTCCAGAGCTACGCGCTTGCCAAACGATTCGTTCCGCCCGCCGCGCCTTACCCGCGCGGGCCTCGCGATTCGCCGCGGAACAACCGTCCTCGCATGCAGAATCCTGAGTATATCCCACTCCCTCTGCGCCCATCCGTGTCCCGCGCCCGCCTCCAGCCCGCCCGCGCTCGGTTAACCTGTGATCAGCGCCTGTCCCTGTGACCGAACCCCGCCAATTCGACCCTGCATCTCCGCCGGAATCCGCTGCTTGCCCGCAAACTCCTTGCCCGCAACTCCCTGGTTCTCAAACCTGGAAGCTCACCCTCGCCTACGACGGAACCGGCTTCTGCGGCTGGCAGGTTCAGCCCGGCCGCGCCACCATCCAGGGCGAGCTGCGGGCCGCACTCCATCGCATTACCGGCGAATCCCCACTCCCCCAGGGCTCCGGCCGCACCGACGCCGGCGTCCACGCCCTCGGCCAGGTAGCCAGCTTCGTTCTCGCCGTGCCCATCCCCGCGGAAAACCTCCGCCGCGCCCTCAATCGCACCCTCCCTGATTCCATCCGCATCCTCGAGGCGAGAACCGTGCGAAGCACCTTCCACGCCCGCCACTCCGCCGTCGCCAAAACCTACGAGTACCGCGTCTTCCGCGAGCCCGTCTGTCCGCCCTTCCTGGCCCGCTACGTCCACGCCTGCCCCTGGCCCATGGACTTCCCAGCCTTGCAGCGCGCAGCCGCCCTGCTTGTCGGCGAACACGACTTCCTCAGCTTCGCCGCCACCGGCCCCGGCCTCGCCGAACGCGACCCCAACCTAGCCTCTTCTCCCAACCAAAAGGCAAAAGCACCGGAGGTGCCGCTGAAGACCATCTACTCTTCCACCTGGGAAGAACGCCCAACCGAATCCGGCCTCCTATTCGTCTATCGCGTCCGCGGCAACGGCTTCCTCCACCACATGGTCCGCAACCTGGTCGGCACCATGCTCGACGTCGGCTGCGGCCGCCTCCGCGTTGACGACATTCCCAGGATTCTCGCCGCCCGCGCCCGCGCCGCCGCCGGTCCCACCGCCCCGCCCACCGGCCTGTTCCTCCATTCCGTCGAATACAACGGCGCTGACTCGCCGACTCGCTGACTCGCTGACTCGCCGCCTGATCCCCACTCCCCCCAGGTCTACCCCTCCACCAGACCTGCTGCTACTCTGAAACTGTCTCCATGCCGTCGCTCGCCACCAGTTCGGCCTTTTCCCGAGTCACCGCCGTCGCCGCCCGCAAGCCGGTCCATGCCGCCTTCGCCTGGCTGCACGGCAATCCCGGAAAAATCATGGACTGGCAGGCCCAACTGGTCACCATTCCCGCCCCTCCCTTCGGTGAACAGGTTCGCGCCGCCTGGCTCGCCGCCCGCTTTGCCGAGGCTGGCCTCCGCTCCATCAAAACCGACCAGGCCGGCAACGTCCTCGCCCTGCTTCCCACAGCGCATCTGCCGCCTGGCAACACCGGACCGCTGATCGTCCTCTCCGCCCACCTCGACACCGTCTTTCCCGCCGGAACCGAAATCGTCCCCATCGTCGACGGCGACCGCATCCAGGCCCCCGGCGCCTGCGACAACGGCGCCGGCCTGGCTGGCCTGCTGGCCCTCGCTCACGCCCTGGTCCACGCCCGCGTCGAACTGCCCCTCCCCCTGCTCTTCCTCGCCAACGTCGGCGAGGAGGGCGAGGGCGACCTGCGCGGCGTCCGTCACTTTTACCAGCGCAGTGGCTTGGCCGGCCGCATCGCCGCCCACATCGTCCTCGACGGCGCCGGGGCCGACTCCGCCATCACCCAGGGCATCGGCTGCCGCCGTTTTCAGGTCTCCGTCACCGGCCCCGGCGGCCACAGCTTCACTGACGCGGGTCTGCCCAACCCCATCGCCGCCCTGGTCTCCGCCTTGGCCGTGCTTGCCGAAACGCCCTTGCCCGCCCAGCCCCGCACCACCCTCAATCTCGGCACCATCCGCGGCGGCACCAGCGTCAACTCCATCCCCGAGAGCGCTCAGGCCACCGTCGATTTCCGCTCCACCGACCCTGCCCAGCTGGTCCGCCTGGAGGTCGCCCTCCATCGCGCCATCGAAGACGCGGTCGATCATGCCAACGCCCGCGCCAAATCCGCGCCCGATCCCCGCTCCCGGCTCGCCTTTTCCATCGACAAAATCGGCGACCGGCCCGCCGCCTGCCTGCCCGCCAACTCCCCGCTCCTCGATGCTCTCCGAGCCGTCGATCGCCATCTTGGCCTCAGCAGCAAGCTGCGCCTCGGCTCCACCGACGCCAATCTCCCCCTCTCGCTCGGCATTCCCGCCCTTTCCCTGGGCGCCGGCGGCGAAGGCGGCGGAGCCCACACCCTCGCCGAGTGGTACTCAGCCAAAAACCGCGAGCTCGGCCTCAAGCGCCTCCTCCTGCTCACCCTCGCCATACTCGACTGGGCCGCCGATCAGTAGCCCCCAGCCCATTTCCCGCTCGCCCCGGCAAATCTCTTTTGCCCATTCAGGCGTCTAATATATGGGGTGTGTCTTCCAGTGCCGCGCCCGCGCACTGGCGCAGGGAATGCTCCCGTCTGGGCGGATTTGTCCACGATGTACCCGCAACTGGCTATACTGGCATTTAATGCACTTAACGATCCGGCCGTAAGGCGGGTCTCACGACGAGGTCATCGAAATCCATGAAAGCTCTCTCTGCATGGCTGCGCGCGCGCCATCTCGCTTCCGCCTTTATCCTGCTGGCCACCCTTTCGGTGGCTATCGTGGCCGGCTCCTTTGCCGCCCACGGCGTACGTGGCCAGGAGCAGCAGAACAGCAGCGTCGACGCAGCCCCCCTCAAGGTGGTCGACTCCACCGTCCCCCCCAATGAGTACGTCAAGATCGCCCGCCTGGTCGGCCCCGCGGTGGTCAATATCAATACCGAGACCCTCCCCAAGCAGTCCGAGAATCGGGGCCGCAACGGCTTCCGCAGCCTGCCCCACCCCCAGAATCCCGATGGCGGCGGCGATCAGGGCAACGGCCAGGGCCCGGACGACTTCCAGGACTTCTTCAACCACTTCTTCGGCGGCCAGGTTCCCGGCATGCCCGATAACGGCGACAACGGCAGCAACAGCGTCCAGGAGTCCCTCGGATCCGGCTTCATCGTCGATCCCAAGGGCTATATCATCACCAACTACCACGTGATCGAGAAGGCCGACAAAATCTACGTCAAACTCGCCTCCGATCCCGATACCTCCGACCTCGGCCGCCCCGCTCGCCTCATCGGCACCGACAGAGCCACTGACCTCGCCGTGATCAAGATCGACGCCAGCTCCCCCCTGCCCACCGTCAAGCTGGGCAACTCCGACAACGCCGAGGTCGGCGACTTCGTTGAGGCCATCGGCAGTCCCTTCGATCTCTCCCAGACCGTCACCGCCGGCATTATCTCCGCCAAGAACCGCACCCTCCCGGAGGAAGGCGCGGCCGGCCAGTTCCAGCACTTCATCCAGACCGACGCCGCCATCAATCCCGGCAACTCCGGCGGGCCGCTGCTCAACATGGACGGCGAGGTCATCGGCGTCAACACCGCCATCTACACCCAGTCCGCCGGCTATCAGGGCATCGGCTTCGCCATGCCCTCCAATACCGTCGTCGCCGTCTACAACGACCTGATCAGCCCCAGCCACAAAGTCGTCCGCGGCTCCATCGGCATCCAGTTCAAGCCCGGCCTGCCCGCCGCAGTCAACCGCGTCTACGGCTTCAAGAACGGCGTCCTCGTCGCGGAGGTCCACCGGCGGACCCGCCGACAAGGCCGGCCTCAAGGCCGGTGACATCATTACCGCCGTCGACGGCCGCTCCATCAAGGACGGCGATGACCTGGTCAACGACATCGCCAGCCGCCGCCCCGGCAGCACCGCCGAGCTCGGCTTCCTCCGCAACGGCCAGACCCAGGACGCAACCGTCACCATTGGCGACCGCGACAAGATCTTCGCCAACCTCGGCAACCCGCAGTCCCAGTCCGGCTCCGAGGAGCAGGGCGATGTCGGCGAGACCAAGCTCGGCCTGATCGTCCGCGATGCGCCCGCCGCCATGATAGAAAAAATCCACATCCCCGGCGTGGTCATCGAGTCGGTCCGCACCGGTTCCTTCGCCGACCTCCAGGGCCTTGAGCCCGGCCTGGTCATCACCCGCATCAACCGCCAGCCCACTGGCTCGCGCGACGCCTTCAACGCCATCGTCGGCAAACTTAAGACCGGCGACGATGTGGTCTTCGAGGTCGTCGATCCGGCCCATCCCGAGAATGGAATCAATTACTTGGGAGGCACCTTGCAGTGACCTTTGGCCCGGGGCGCCAGTCCAATCAAGGACCGGCGCACCGGGCCTACCTGTTGTTCCACGATGCGCTTCCCCCTCCGGGGTTGCATTTTTGCCTTGTAAACCCCCGGACCCGTCCGCTACACTCTTCCTCAAAGTCCGAAGAGTTAGGTTTTCTTCAGTCCTAAGAGGTAGTTTTTCTTCGTTGAAGGTGGCAGTCCGGTGGTGTCTTTCCGTAAATGCCTCGTCCTGGTTCTCGGCGCGGCTCTGCTCGTCCCGCCCGCGCTCGCCTCGCGCGTCCACGTCGGACCCACCAGCGGCCAGGCGGTGCACAAGAAACACTCGCGGCATCGCAGATCCCACCGCGTCCGCGGCCAGCAGGCCATCCAGACCGATCGCGTCATGCAAATCCAGCAGGCCCTCATCCGCGTCCACTACCTGAGCGGCGAGCCTAACGGCAAGTGGGACGCTACCACCCTCGCCGCCATGCAGAAGTACCAGGCCGACCAGGGATGGCAAACCAAGCTCATGCCCGACTCCCGCGCCCTCAAGCAGCTCGGCCTCGGCGCCGACTACTCCGAGGCCATCAACGCGAAGGACGCCTCCTTTAACGCCCCGCCTTCGGTCACAACCATTCCCGCGGCCCAGGCCGCCGGCTTTGCCACCGCCTCCGGCGTCAATCGGTAGACCGCCGCGGTGCCATGAATCTCCGCCTGCGCCGCTCCGTTTCGAAATCCCACCGCCTCGCCCTTCCGCTCCTGCGCGTCTCTGTCTTCCTGCTGTTCGCCGCGCTCCTCGCCCCGCATCTCGCCGCCCAGTCCGATCCGTATAACACCCCGGCCCTGCGCGCCCGCCTCCAGCAGCTCAATCACAACATCGTCACCCGCGGACTGCACGACTTCCCCGGCGCACCCGACAAGCTCCTCACCGGTTACGCCTACGGCGAGTTCTACGACTGGGACCTCTACTTCGAAAACGTCTATCTCTCCTACTACGGCGTCTCCCGCTTCGACTTCTCCAACTTCCAGGTCTTTCTCAGCCGCCAGCAGCCCGACGGCTTCATCTCCCGCACCCTGGCCGTCAAGTGGCCCCGTCCCCACCAGATGTTTAAGCCCTTTCTCGCCCAGCTCGCCGTCCTCGGCTCCCGGCAGACCGGCTCCTATGAGTGGCTCCGCGCCGAAGACTACGCAAAGCTGCAGAAATATCTCGCCCGTTGGTTCGCCTACGATGCCGATCACAACGGCCTGCCCGTCTGGAACAGCGCCGATGCCACCGGCATGGACAACCAGGTCAGCCGCGCCGGCAAGCCCGACTCCTACTTCGACGAGGGCGTCGATCTGGCCTGTTACCTCTACCGCGAGTTGCAGGCCATGGCCATCATTAGCGGCAAGCTCAGCAAGCCTCAGGACCAGGCCCAGTACCTCGCCCACGCCCGCCGCCTCGCCCGCCTCATCAACACCGTCTTCTGGGATCAGAAGGACGGCTTCTACTACGACCGCAATGAAAAGACCGGCAAGCGCATCCGCGTTTTCTCCGTCGCCGGATTCTTCCCCCTCTGGGCCGGTGTCGCCTCGCCTGCGCAGGCCCGCCGCCTGGTCCACGGCCACCTCATGAACCCCCATGAGTTCTGGCTCAAATATCCCGTCGCCACCTACGCCCGAACCGAGCCCGGTTTCTACGAGGGCTCCCACAACGAGTGCAACTGGCGCGGCAGCGCCTGGATTCCCGCCAATTACATGATCTTTCACGGCCTCATGCGCTACGGCTATCGCAAGGAGGCCCGCCAGTTGGCCGACAAGACCTTCGACCTCGCCCTCAACCGGAATCCCGTCACCCGCGAGTATTACGACTCGGACTCCGGCCAGGGTTACGGCATGAATCCCTTCTGGGGATGGTCCTCGCTGGCCTACGTCATGCCCTTCGACTACCGCCTCAACTACGACCCCACCGACCTCAACGGAAAAATCCGCCCCATCCTCACCGAGCAGCTAGGAATCCGCTTCCCCCTCGACCGCATCATCCCCGCGCAGTAAATATCCTCCGGTGGAACCGGAGGCTTTATGACTGTTGGCCCCTCAAAGGGGCCTGTGCAGAAGCGGTCATTCGGCAGTAGCCCGTCACCCGCGCCGTAGGCGCAGCGTTTGTTAGCCCCGCGCTTCACCGGGGTCCCCAGGAAACGGCCTCTGTTTCCTGGGGTGGAAGCGTGGGGTTGGCGAATCCAACAATAGATCCGGAGTCCCGTAGGGACGGCGCCCATGCTCCGCGCTTATCGAACATTTTTGCGACAAGAACGGAAAAACGCAAACCGGGAGCGACTCCCGCAAATGTCAAACTTCTACTGCCACCCCGGCAATGCCGGGGGTTCTCCCCATCGAATAGCGCCCCACCGCCTTCCGCCCACAAAAAAGCAGGAGCCGTCGCCGGCTCCTACTTGTGCATCCGCTGACTTGCTGACTCGCTGACTTGCTGCCCCTTCACCGCCGCATCGTCGGCATTCCCTGCGACAGAAACTCGTACCGCGCCTCCACCGTGCTCGGAGCCGCCGTAATCGGGATGTTCAGGTGCAGAATCTCCCGGTCGTCCCCGTACTTTGGCCATTCCGGCACGCCCGGCCCGTTCGGATCGCCGTGCTTCGCGAAGTTCGTCCAGTAGTCCATCATAGCCGCGCTCATCTCCCGGTCCTCCGGCCGCCACTCGGCATCCGGCCGCGTATCCAGCGTTCCAAATACGTACTCAATATCGTCGGAGTGGAAGGTAAACCACCCCGGATGGTACTCGCTCGGCGGCGCCGGCAGCTCAAAGTGGTACCGGTACAACGGCGCATCGCCCGTCTTGCGCTGCGCCTCGATCCACTTCCATGTCCCGAAGGCAATAAACGCGTCACTCCCGTAGTCGATCGCCGACCGCTGCGCCTGCTCGTCGGTCTCGCCCGGGTAGAGCTTCAAAAACTCCGCCGCCCGATCCCCAAAGTGCTCCGCGGCCCACTGCTTCCACTTCTCCGCCGTCATCCCCTTGGCCAGCGAGGCGTTCTCGTCCCGATTCCATCCCGCCAGCAGCGGCACGTGCGCCTGTTTTCCCGCCGCGTACGTATCGGGAACCGGCTCGGTCAGCACCCGCCCGTCCACCACCGTCGAAAACCGCGGCGCGCCCGGCTTCTTCGTTGCCGCCAGCAGATCGTCGGCCGGCATCGCCCGCAGATCCGCCAGCGTCTTCGCTCCCAGCGTCTCGGCCCACGCCTGATCCCGCTGTTCCCGCGCCTCTAGCGTCGCGTTCTGCTGCGGATTCGTGCTGAAGGCCCCGCCGCTCTCGCCGATCGCTTTGGCAAACAGCCCCCGCGCCATCGGCGACGCCATAAGCAAACTCACCGCCATCGATCCCGCGCTCTCGCCGAAGATCGTCACGTTGTTCGGGTCGCCGCCGAACCGCTTGATGTTCGCCCGCACCCACTGCATCGCGGCGATCATGTCCAGAATCCCGTAGTCGCCCGCCGCGCCGTTGGCCTCCTTGGCCATCTCCGCCGTCGCCATGAACCCGAACACGCCCAGCCGGTAGTTGAACGTCACCAGCACCACGCCCTTGGTGGGCAAAAAATCCCCGTCTTGCCTAAACTCCGAGCCCGCGCCGCTGGAAAACCCTCCGCCATGAATCCAGAACATCACCGCCAGCTTGCTCTTCGCAGTCGCCGCTGCCGGCGTGTACACATTCAAGTACAGGCAGTCCTCGCTCGGCCCCGGATCGGCAAACTTCTGGTCGAAGGCCGGCGTCTGCAGGCAGTGATCGTGGTACACCCCCGCATCCCGCACCCCCTTCCACTTCGCCGGCGGCTCGGGCGCCTTCCAGCGTAGCTCGCCCACCGGCGGAGCCGCATACGGCAGCCCCAGAAACGCCTTCACCTTCCCGTCGTTAATGGTCTTTCCGTGGATCTTCCCCTGCGCCGTCTTCACCGTCAGTGGATCGGCATGAAGGCAGGTGGAATATCCCATCCCCACAACCAGCGCAACCAACGCCCAGGCAGTGTGTATCCGCATCGCAAAAATCCCCCGCGCACCACCATACCAGCCCTCCACGCCCCGCGCACGTTAATCCCTCGCGCGCTTCGCGCCTCGCCAACCCCATGCCGTGTACGCCTGTATGGCCGGCTGGGTAGGAAGCGCCCTTCGTGATACGATTGCCCCCGCACTTCGAGTTCCATGATTGGAGCAATCCCATGCGGTTCAGGTCCGTCTTTCCCGTCATCCTGATGGCAATCCTTGTGCCTGCCTGCTTCTCCCAAACCAGGGACCGCGCTGCAGCAAACGGAAGGGTCATTCTTGCTTCGGCCTACGGCTGTGCCCTGAATTCCAACATCGACACGGGCGGTGGCACGGACGACTCCCGTTGCCTGCAGAATGCGTTGAACGCCTTAGGGCGCGCCGGAGGCGGAGAACTGGTGCTGGACGGCGTCGCGCTGGTTAGCGCCGTGAATGTGAACGGATCGCAGACAGCGGCGCTGCAGATGGGGTCGAACACCATGCTCCGCTGCACCTGGAATGGTGGAATCTTTCTCGCCCCCAACTCCAATGTCTTGACCCTTAGCAACTCCATCGCCGGCAACCCGAACGCCGCGTATCAAACGAATATCGGAATTCGCGATTGCACCATCAATGCAAACGGCCAGCACCAGAACCGCTATGAGCTCGGCAAGACCAAGAACGGCTGGGTCTTTGGCATCTGGTTCGGCGGAGTCGACGGCCTGACGATTGGAAACACGATCTTGCGCAATTCCACTTCCTTCGCGTTCGTGCTCAGCAATACCCGCCACGTTTCCATCGTCGATTCTGCGGTGGCATGGGACCCCGGCTACGCTCACCCAATCGGCTCCGGCTTCAATCACGATGGTCTGCATTTCTTCGGCAACAACGATCAAACCCATGTCATCGGTTTCCGCGACACCAACGGCGATGACGACACCATCGCGCTCAACACCAACGAGGGCGTCGAAAACTACAATGACAACCAAAAAATCTGGCAAATCAGCCGCTATCCATGGTCAGGCGGAGCCGTCACCGACGCCTACTTCGACGATATTTATTTTGATTCGGACGCCCCGCCGATGAATGGCATCCGGTTCATCGGGTACAAAACGGCCAATAGCTCCAGCCGTCTTCTCAGCAATATTTATTTCCACAATGTCCACGGTGTTGTCAGCGCGGTCCCCATGCAGAACAAGGGCATCACCGGAAACACCGTCAACCCCGGCCCCATCACCATCGACGGCTGGAATGTCACCGGCATCAACATCATCAACGTCCCCGCCTCAACCAGCCTGTGCCTGCGAAACATTTTTCCCGGCGCGCGCATCAGGGTGGACCCCGGCGCAATCATGGCGCAGGGTTGTCCGCTTCCCGGCAACAGCACGCCGTAGGTCTGCGCAGAAATCTTCCTGGAATCGCCGCGCTTACGCCATCTCCGCCGCCAGCAGATCGTCCATCGTCTCCCGCCGCCGGATCAGCCTGGCCTTCCCGCCCTCCACCAGCACCTCGGCCGCCCGCAGCCGCGTGTTGTAGTTCGAGCTCTGCGCCATCCCGTATGCGCCCGCGTCCAGCAGCGCGACCAGGTCCCCAGCCTCCAGCGGCGGCAGCTTGCGGTCGCGCGCAAAAAAGTCTCCCGTCTCGCACACCGGACCCACCACGTCCACCGCCCGTGCCCGTCCCGCGCGCTTGCGCACCGGCACAATCTCGTGATGCGCCTGGTAGAGCGCCGGCCGGATCAGATCGTTCATCGCCGCATCGGTAATCACAAACGTCTTTTCCCCGCTGCGCTTCACCCTAAGCACCCGCGCCACCAGCGCCCCCGCCTGCGCCACCAGGAACCGCCCCGGCTCCAGCAGCAGCCTGCCGTCAAATCCCTTCAGCCCCAGCTCCACGGCCTCGGCGTACTCCTTCACCTTCGCCGCCGCGTCAAAGCTCCCCGCGTGGTAGTCGATTCCCAATCCCCCGCCCGCGTCCACGGCTTTCAGCGCGATTCCCGCCCGGAGCAGCTCGTGAATCAGCCGGCTCACCCGCTCCATCGCCGCGCCAAACGGCTCCGCCGACCGGATTTGCGAGCCAATATGGAAGCTCACCCCGTGCGCCTCCAGCCACTTCTCGCCCCTCGCGCTCTCATAGATCCGCTTCGCCTGCCGGATGTCGATCCCGAACTTGTGCTCCCTCAGCCCAGTCGAAATATAAGGATGCGTATCGGCAAATACGTCCGGGTTCACGCGCAGCGCGAACCGTGCCCTCCGCTTCATCCGCCGCGCCCGCGTGGCCAGCAGTTTCAGCTCGGCCTCGCTCTCCACGTTGAACTCCAGAATCTCCGCCTCCAGCGCCCGGTCGATCTCCGCCGCCGTCTTGCCCACTCCACTAAAGACCAACCGTCCCGCTGCCTCCGGCGCAGCCCGCAGCACCCGCTCCAGCTCGCCGCCGGACACAATATCGAACCCCGCGCCGCGCCCCGCCAGCAGTTTCAGAATCGCCAGCGCCGAGTTGGCCTTCACCGCATAACACACCAGGTGCTCGCGCCCCTTCAGGGCCTCCTGAAACATCTCCAGCCGCTCCACCATCTGCGCGGCAGAGTACACATACAGCGGCGTCCCATACCGCCGCGCCAGAGTTTCCAGGGAAACCCCATCGCAGCAGAGCGCGCCTCCGCGCTCCGCGTAAACAAACGGCCGGGCAGAAGAGATCGTTCGGGAAGCTCGCTGTGCAGGCAAAATTACTGTCTCATTCCTGAAGAATGTCGCTCCTTTGAGCCTACTCTATCCCCGCGCCTGTTTCGATCCGCCGATCCCGCGCCCATTCCTCCTGCCCGCTCCTCACAAAATCGTCCGCAGCATCGGCACCTTCAGCAGCGCCTTCGCCGTCAGCCAGCTCAGCAGCACCGTCGCCAGAAACACCACCAGAAACTTCACCCCCGCAAACATCTGCCGGTTCAGCATCAGCCGTTGCAGCCACAGCACATACGTGTAGTGCACCAGGTACATCACGTACGCACACCGGCTCAGCGAGCTCATCCACGCCCGCGAGTGAATCTCCATCCCACGGAACATCGCCAGGAATCCGAAGCAACTGGCCACGCAGCTCCCCACCCACAGCAGCGGCTCCGCCTGCGACCAGTGTCCCCCGAGCTTCGGCAGAAATATCAGCGCGTTATACGCCGCCACGCACACCAACATCCACAACTTCCAGTGCCGCGCCAGTCCTCCTGTTCGCGCCAACAATCCCTCCTCCGGCCCCGGAATCCCCGCCAGAAATCCCAGCACGAACCACAGCGCATACAGCGCCACCCGCGAAATCTGGAACGTGAACGGCGAAGTAATCAGGTTCACCCAGGTATGGAACCCGAACCGCGCCAGCAGCGGCAGATACGCAATCGCCGACAGGAAAAACAGCGCGACAAACATCGTTACCGGGTGCTTGCCCACCCGTCCCATCCACCGCCCCACCCCCGGCAGCCATCTCTGCGCCGGCAGCACCAGTAAAGCCAGGATCACGTCAAAGAACAGCAGCAGCCACACGAACCACGGCGGCCCCACAATAAATCCCCGTGCCGCGACCATCTTGTAATAGTTCCAGTACCCCGTGTCCATCCCTGTCCGCTGCCACATCGCGTAATAAGCCACCGGCATCCACAGCGTCACGGTCACGGCAAACGGCAACCCCAGCCGCAGGAATCGGTCACGAAGAAATTCGAGCGTCCCGTGCCGCCTGAGCGCCGGAAACACAAACACCCCCGACACAAAAAACATCAGCGCCATGAAGAACACGTCGTTGAAGTTCTCCGCGTAGTCGAAAAACCTCCACCGCGTCGTGTCCACCACCGGCGCCGTCGAGATAATCGCGTGGGTCACCGGGTTCACAGCGAAGTGCGCAAACGTCGTATACGCCAGCGAACTGTGATGGCCCAGAACCATCAAAACCAGTGTCGTCCGCAGGTAGTCCATCGAGAGGTCGCGCTGCCGCGGCTTCTTCGTCTCCACTTCCAAAAGTCCGGCAATCGTCTCGCTCATCCGCTCTCCTCAAAGCACGAATTCAGGGTCGAACAGGATGCAAGGCCAACACTCGCGCCTCGGCCCTCTGCTCCTGATTACGCACCACAAACCGGAATAGTTCGAGCATTTCCGCATTGAAGATTTTCACCATTATCCCCACCCCCTCGCTCGCCTTGACAGTCCTCCGACCCCGCCGCTATCGTGGCCTTTGTTCACGCAGACTTAACACAGGACTCCCATGACACGTTTCCAGAGCGCCCGTGCCGTCCTCACCGACAGTCATTTCCTCATTCCGCTGGTTGTCTTCTGTATCGGGCTTGCGCTGCTCATCACGCTGCATTGATTCTCCGGCGTCCCCGTCAGGCGGCCTGCGCGTTCCCTGCGCCCCTGACCCGGCCCGCCTGCACGAAAGGACGGCCCCCGCATGAGTGAATCCGCGACCCCAGCCCGAGCCAGCTTCGGGTCCGTCCACGGCCTGGGCGTCGTCTGCGGCGTCACCGCCGGCGTCTGGCTGGGCGCGGCTGAGGCTCCTACCAAGCTGGTCAACACTGGCTTGTCTCCCTTCGCCATCTCGCTCTGCATGGTCGCCGGCGTCTTCACCACCCAGCTGGACCATCCCCACCCTGCTCAAGGGCACGCGCTACGTCTTCGCCGACCTGGCCAAGAACAAGCACCTCATCCCCATCGCCGTCCTCGCCGGCATGTTGTGGGCCGTCGCCAACACCCTCACCGTCTTCGCCATCCGCGACGTCGGCCTCTCCATCGCCTTTCCCATCTGGAACACCAACTCCCTGGTCGGCATCCTCTGGGGCCGCGTTCTCTTCGGCGAGCTCAAAGGCGCCCACGCCAAAAACATCCTCAAAGTCGTCCTCGGCGCAGTCGCCATCGCCTCCGCGGCCGTCATGCTCGCCTTCAGCACCGTGCACGCCTCCGGCCCTCACGCCAGCCGCGCCCTCGGCGGCATTCTCGCCGCTGCCGGAGCCAGCCTCATGTGGGGAACCATGTATGTCCCCTACCGCAAGGCCTACATCAGCGGCATGAACCCGCTCTCCTTCGTCACCGTCTTCACCTTCGGCGAGCTCGGTACCTGCTTCGCCCTCGTCCTCGCCCTCGACGGTGGAACCCACGCCCCCATCTTCCACTCCCCGGCGATGGCGCACATGCTCTTCTGGCTCTTCCTCGGCGGTCTGGTCTGGGTCGTCGGCGACATCTTCCAGCAGTTCGCCACAAAGTACATCGGCATCGGCCGCGCCATCCCGCTCTCCAACACCAACCAGCTCTGGGGACTCGCCTGGGGCGCGCTGGTATTCGCCGAGCTGGCCCACGCCGACACCGCCCACCGCATCCTGGTCGTCGCCGGCTCGCTGGTCATGATTCTCGGCGCTGTCGCCGTCAGCACCGCCGTCGCCACCGAGCGCGAGCAGGACTCTACCAACCAGGCCCTCCAGCGTGAGTGCCTCCGCTACAACCTCGACTACTCGCGCGTCTTGCTCGCCTACAGCGGCTCTGAATTCGGCGACACCGGCGAAGGCCGCCACTGGTGGGACTACCTCATCGTCGCCTGCGCCGTCAGCGTCTTCGTGCTTCTCGGCTGGCAGGCCCGCATCCCCTCCCTGCCCATGAACTACACCTGGGTCGCCATCCTCGCCGCCATCCTCGTCGCCGCCGCCGTCTCCGCCGCCATCACCCTCTGGAAAATCACCCGCTTCTCCTGAAGCATTTCTCCTTCCCGCGTATGTCCGAACCAGCGCACTCAAGCGCCGATTTTCAACAAGAAATCGGCGTCGCAAAAACGCAAATTGAGGCCATATCTGTAGGAGAAATACATCAAACCGGGGGTTCAGCCTTCCCGGCTGAACTTTTCGAGCTCGTCCGGCCCGGGCGTGCTGTATCGGGGATCGAGCGCGCGAACCTCCACATCGCCATCCACCAGCCGCACACTCAGCGGCACAATGGTCAGACCGTGCGGATTGATCGTCTGCGCGGTGGCGGAAAGATCGCGCTCTTCGATCCCCCCGCTCGGCAGCGGCGGAACATTTGCGTTGAAGAAAGCCGTGCACCACCACCGCCCCTGTTTATCCTCGAATGGCGTGCCATGCCCCAGAAATCGTCCCGCGAACTTCCGTTCGCCATACGGTCCGGTCACCTGGGAAGCCGTTGCGTAGTACAGGTTGTAACTGCCCTTGCGCATCTGCCAGGTGGACCATCCAGTTCCGAACAGCACGTAGCGCCCGAAGATCTTGAGCATGGTGCATCCTTCGTGGCCGATCCGGGAGAACGCGCCGGAAGGATGAATCTCGACCGCGGGTCCTGCATAGTCTGAAAGATCGCTCTTGAGCGGGGCGATCGTGGTTGCGCCCCAGATCATCCACCACGTTCCATCGTCGTCGCGGAAGAGCGATGGATCGGGCCGCGGGCCGATCCGGGTTCCCAGCGGATTGCTCCACGGCCCACGCAGCTCGCCGCCGGAAGAGAGCAGCAGGCTCGCGCCCACCGTGGGTGCCAGCGGTGCCGGCGTGGTGAAGACAATCGCCCACTGGCCGTTCACCAGGTGCAGTTCGGGAGCCCAGATCCTCCATAGATGCTCAGGAACGCTGTCAAACGTATTCCGCGCCGCCTCATACCAGATGCTGTCTTTCAGTGAGGCTGGCGAGCCCATCGACTCCCATGCAATCAGATCGCGGCTGCGCCATACGCGCACATGCCAGCCCACCAGGCTCGTCTGCCGCAGGCCGGTATTTGCCTGCGTCTCCGCTGTCACGCGCAGGCTGGCCTCCTGGGTCGTGCCGGTGTGGTAGTACCAGCCGTCGGGGGCGAGGATGATGTACGGGTCGCGCACCCACGTGTCGTCGAGGTGAATCGCTTGCCGATGGGCCTTGATTGCGGTTTTGATCGCCCGCCTGGTCTCTTCAAGCGAGCTCTGCGCAGCGATGCCGGTAGCCATGGCCGTTGCCAGGAACGACCCGGAACTCTGCAGAAACCCTCTCCTCGATACGCTGCCCATGCCAATTCCCCTTCCAAGTGTACGCGGCGCAGCAAATGGATCCACCGGGCCGGCCCTTGAGCGGCGGCATCCCTATCAGGCGACGCCAGCCAACCCCCGCCCCATTCCCGTTTACAATATTTCAATGGCTGGTTGTGAAAAGGTTGACGTGGTCGGCGTGGGCCTCAATGCCACTGACACGCTGATCCCGCTGACAAACTACCCGGACCGCGGCGCCAAAGTCGAATACGCGCAGCGTTCCATCCTCCCCGGTGGCCAGGTCGCCACCACCGTCGTCGCCTGCCAGACCTGGGGCCTCTCCACCCGCTACGTCGGCAAGCTCGGCGACGATCACGCCGCCAGGCTCCACCTCGACGCCTTCGCCCGCGTCGGCGCCGAGCCCCGCATCGTCACCGTTCCCCGCGCCCACAGCCTGCAGAACGTCATCCTCGTCGACAGCGGCGGCGAGCGCACCGTCATCTGCCAGCGCAATCCGCAGATGGTCCTCAAGCCCGAAGAGCTGGAGCGTGAGTGGATCGTCAACGCCCGCGCCCTCCACGTCGACGGCCACGATACCGCCGCCGCCATCCGCGCCGCTGTCTGGGCCCGCCAGGCCGCCATCCCCGTCGTCGCCGACCTCGACGAGCTCTACCCTCAGGTCGAGGAGCTGATCGAAAACATCGACTACCTCATCGTCAGCCGCGACTTCCCCGGCCGCCTCATGGACGACCCCAGCCTCGAAAGCGCGCTGCGCCGCATCCAGCTCCGCTACGGCTGCCGCCTCACCGCCGCCACCCTCGGCCAGGACGGCGTCCTCGCCTGGGACGGCCGCCGCTTCCACTACAGCCCCGCCTATCGCGTCCCCGTCGTCGATACAACCGGTGCCGGCGACATCTTCCATGCCGGCTTCATATACGGCCTGCTCCAGAACTGGCCCCTCGACCGCCAGCTCGACTTTTCCTGCGCCGCCGCCGCCTTGAACTGCATGGCCGCCGGAGCCCGCGGCGGCATCCAGCCCGTCCCCGCCATCCACTCCCTCATGGCCACCACCGAGCGCTACGAAACCACCTACGGCGCCCCCGTCCTCGACTAAGCAGCATCTTGGCCGCGCGCAAAACAAAAGAGCCGCCCGCCAGCGGCTCCTCTGCTCTGATCGATTTGCATTCGGCGGCGCGGCTTCCCTGGCTCCGCCTTCCCGCTGACTCGCCGACTTGCTGACTCGCTCTCTTACATCCCAACCCGCCCCATCCACTCCCGCACCAGCCCCGCCACCCGCTCCGGCTGCTCATACGCCGCAAAATGTCCCGCATCGCCCAGCAGATGAAAATCGCACCCTCCCGGCGCATCGCGAAAGACCTCCATCTCCGCCGCCGTTGAGCCGCCGTCCTCGCCGCCCGCAATCGCCAGCACCGGCGCGCTGATCGTCTTCACCGTCGGCACGGAATCCGGCCTTGTCGCCAGCCCCGCCTGCACCGCCATCGCCGCCTCCGCCGTCAGCGTCATCCGCGCCCGCAGCTCCTCCACGATCGCCGGCCGCCTCTTCTGCGCCGTCGCCCCGATCAGGCTCCGCGCCAACCCGTCGAACAGCGACTCCGTCCCCGCGGCCCGCATATGCGCTATATTCGCCGCCCGCTTCTCCAGCCCGGCCTCTGTGTCCGGCTGCGGCTTGGAGCACACAAAGGCCAGACCGCGCATCCGCTGCGGAGCCCTGCGCCACAGCTCCAACAGCACATACCCGCCAATCGAGCACCCGGCAAACACTGCAGCGGGCACTTCCAGTTCATCCAGCAGCGCCAGCACATCCGTGGCCAGCCGTCCCACGCTCAACACTGGCATATCCGGCGCGCTCGCAAACCCGCCCACCGGCAGTCCCGCGCCCAGCTCTGAGCCGCCATGCCCGCGGAAATCCGGAACAATCGCCCGCACTCCCTCCAGTTCCGCGATCACCGGCTCCCAATAAACATGGTCCAGCGGCGTCGGATGCAGAAACACCATCGGCATTCCCGCCCCGCTCTCGGCAAAGGCCAGCCGCGCCCCGTCCACTTCATAGCTTCGCATCATAGGCGGTTTCAAACTCCCGGCGGATACGTCCCCGTCTGCGGTTCCAGCGGCTCCTCGGGAATCCCGATCCACCCCGCCAGGTACGCCACGCCCACAATCCCGCCGGAAAAAACCAGTCCCAGCACCGTCACCACCCGCACCACCCCGATGTCCCATCCGTAGGCCTGCGCCAGCGCCAGGCACACCCCGGCAATCTGCCGCCCCACCCGCGGCCGCACCAGCGGCCTCACCCCCACGCCCTGCGGCCAGCCGATCGCCGCCCCGCAGTTCGAGCAAAACCGCGCTCCCACCGGCTGCCCGGCCCCGCAACGGTTGCAATACACGGCCATAGCCAACCCCTCCTCGCGGCCCATCTCCGCCGCACTCAAAGCTACGCGCCCGCCCAGTCCTCGGTTCCCGCCCAGCCTGCCAAGCCGCGCTGCCGCGCTGCCGCGCCGACTCGCTGACTCGCTAACTCGCTAACTCGCTGACTTGCTGACTCGCTGCTAGTTCCCTCTATACGGCCCCCGCAAATACTTCCGCGCCGTATCCGCCCGCGAAGTATTCGGTCCCGCCGCGATGACCGCCTGGTAATCCCGCACCGCCAGTTGCCGTTCTCCCAGCAAATCATGGCACTCGCCCGCCGCCAACAGCGACCGGATCTTCAGCTCCGGCCCCACGCTCTTCGCCCACGCCGCCTTCTCATAGGCCTCGGCCGCCTCCTGGTAGTGCCGCTGGCCGCGCAACGCGTCGCCTAGCCCGTAGTACGTCAACTCCATCTGCGCATCATAAAAATACCCCGGCTTTTCGTTCTGCGCCACAATCCCCCGGTACGCCTCCACCGCCACCATCCCCTCGCCCGCATCCTTGCGCAGGTTGGCCTCCTCCAGCCAGAACAAATAATCGCGCGGATACTCCTGCTTCAGTCCCCGCACCACCTCGATCGCTTCCTTGTACCGCGCCTCGCGCCGCAGAAACAGCGCTATCGTGGTCCGCGCCTCCACGCTGGTGATCACCCCCCGCTTCCCCACGTCTTCCAGCAGGGCCATCCCGCGCGTCTTCGATCCCGTCACCCCCGCAAACCCGATCAGCAGCTTGAACGGCCACGGCAGCGCCCCCACCACGTACTCATACACCCCCACCACCAGCTTCGCGCCCACGTAGTCCGGCTTCAGTTCCAGCACCCGCTCGTCGTCGTCCTTGGCCTTCATCGCCAGCCGGAAGCCCGCGCCGAATCTCCGCTCCACCATGGCAATGTAGGCGCATTCCAGAGCCCGCGCCCACGCCCGCGCATAAAGCGCATCCACATCGTCCGGATTCCGCCCGATCCGCCAGTCCGCCTCGCGGATCGCCTCGTCCGCCAGCCCCATGATCCGCGCCTTCGCTGCCGCATCCTCCACCGTCGCGTGCCGCCCGCTCAGAAAGCCGTTAGTCGCATAGAAGGTCGTGTCCAGCAGGTCCAGCCGGTAGAGCTCCTGAAAGACCTCCGCCTCCAGCAGCAGCGCCGTCGGCTCCGGGTCCCCCGGATGCTCCTCGTGGAACTTCTCGAACCGCTCCACGGCACCCGTGTAGTCCAAATCGTAAAAGTGCTGAAACGCCTCCTGCACCTGCGGGTCCTGATTCAGCGGATTCGTATACACATCCCCGCCCGGCGCCGAATCCTGGCCCCGCGCCGCGCTCCCCGCCGCCAAAATGCCCAAGGCAGCCAGCCATGCCATCGCCACCCACCGCCCCAGCCTCGCGCCTGCCGTCTTCAACCTGCCAACTCCTGTCTCCCCAGCCCGATTTCAGCGTCCGCTCCACCCGTTCCCATGCGCCGCCGCCGCGCTCCAACAGCAAATTCCCCTCTTCTTTAACGTTAATTGATCCCGCCCGCCCCCTCAACGCGCCCGTCCCACGTCGCCCACCCATGCGCCGCCTCCAAACACCATCCTCTCCGTCAGCCAATCTCCCTCGTGATGCCCACAATCCCGCCAACTTGCCACCACGCGCCCTCGGCGCGGCCAACTCGCCAAAACCCCGCCAACTTGCGACCACGCGCCCTCGGCGCGGCCAACTCGCCAAAACCCCGCCAACTTGCGACCACGCGCCCTCGGCGCGGCCAACTCGCCAACTCGCCGCCTTTGTCCCTCAAACCCGACTGCATTCCCGCCAATCCCCTCTACCCAAACCCCGCTGCATGCACCACCCCCAACTCGCGCCCCCGCTCCCCCGCCGCCCCCGCCCCACCTCCCAACCAAAGGGCCGCTGCATGCAATGCCTCGCCGACTCGCTGACTCGCTGACTCGCTGACCCGCCGACTCGCCGACTCGCTGACCCGCTGACTCGCTGCCGGTGCCCCATCCAAGCCGCGCTCTTTGCGGCTTGGGTGGGAAAACCACGCTGCCCGCTACCCCGCCAACCCGCTAACTCGCTAACTTGCTACCACGCGCGGAGCGCGGCTAACCCGCTACCCTTGTAAAATTGACTTGCCATGCCCATCCCCGACCGCCTCAACCCCACCTTCACCGCCCAGCCCGCGCCCACCGCCCCGCCGGCAGAGGACCGCATCGCCCTCGCCCGCAATCGCCTCATCGTCGCCCTCAACGTCCCCACCGCCGCCGCCGCCCTCGCCGACCGTCTCGGCAACACCTGCCGCTGGTTCAAGGTCGGCCTCGAGCTCTACACCGCCGCCGGCCCCGCCGCCGTCGTCCCGCTCCTCGACCGCGGCTTCTCCGTCTTCCTCGACCTCAAGTTCCACGACATCCCCAACACCGTCGCCGGCGCCGTCCGTTCCGCCGCCGCCCTCGGCGTCCACATGCTCACCCTCCACGCCTCCGGAGGCCCCGCCATGCTCGCCGCCGCCCGCGAAGCCCTCGCCGGCCTCGCCAACCCCCCGCGCCTCATCGCCGTCACCGTCCTCACCAGCATGGATCAGCCCCAGCTCGCCGCCATCGGCCTCAGCCGCTCCCCCGCCGATCAGGTCGATCTCCTCGCCCGCATGGGCCTGGCCGCCGGCATCGACGGCTTCGTCTGTTCCCCGCAGGAGGTCGCATCCCTCCGCGCCTTCGCCGGCCCAGACGCCGCCCTGGTCGTCCCCGGCATCCGTCCCGCCGGGGCAGACACCGGCGACCAGAAGCGCATCGCCACTCCCGCCGACGCCCTCCGCAACGGCGCAAGCTACTTAGTCGTAGGCCGCCCCATCACCCAGGCCCAAGACCCCGCCGCAGCGGCCAGCGCCATCCTCCACGAAATCTCCGAAGCCCTCTAGCCGCCGCCACCACCAATCTCCTCTCCGCCCCGATCCATAAAACCCGGCGTCAAGTAATCCCGCCTCACGCGACAAAAACAATTCATGATACGTAAAGTCCGTGGACGTATTGTCATCGGCGATGATGACATTGTGCCGATGAGTAGTCCGCGAGAGATGCAGATTCAAAAGCGCTTCGGCGAGCGAGTACGCAGTCTGCGCAAAGAGAAGGGATTGTCGCAAGAGGCGCTGGCACTTGACTGCGACCTAGACAGGACATACATAGGCGGTGTAGAGCGCGGCGAGAGGAACATCAGCCTAGTAAACATCCACAAGATTGCAAACGCTCTTGGCGTCAAAGCGCGAGAACTCTTCAATGCGTAGCGCACAGCGGGGCGGCAGGCAAAGATTACCTGTACTACCAAAACTCTTAGACCGCAAACTCTATAAGGCGGGCCAAACCCGTGGCGCTGACGATGACGAGATTTACCAGAACCGTGTGCTGCGCAACAACACTGTGCTAATCCGATATGACCTCTGGGAGCAGTGTCGGCCAACCGATCACCTGAACTACGAGAAAGGCTACATCGTACCCATACCTCCGAACATATATTTCGGCATGGAAAACCCGGCAGTCGAGTTGGCCGCAAGAGACCTGCGGATCGGACAAAACGCGCTCGTCTTTTACGAGACACGCCAGGAATGGATCAACCATAACCCGGAAACTATGGGATGGAAAACCGCAACGAGCCGCGAGACCCCCCTAGGCGGCGAATATGTAGCGCGCATTTCGGCGAACACTGCACAAAATGGAGACAAGATCAACCGAGGATTCACGACAAAAAAAGATAAGGGGGCTGGAATCCGCGTATACGAATATGCCAGCAGCGTGAGCATCGAAGCGGTGCGCCTCCAACTTGAGACTCTATTCTGGCTGTGTCATGACGCGGATGAGGTAGTCATTAAGAACGGAATGCGCAGAGAGGATGCCGAGTTGCGGAAAGCAGCGCAACTTGAATCCGCCGCAGCTCAGGGCCTTCTCGATATGAAAGGGTTCATGGAACTCCGCGTCGTGGACAGCGAAGGCGAAACAGTATGCCCTTTATGCCTGGAGAAGCTACCGGCCAATGGCTTCTTTCAACGGGTGAAACAGGCGAAGGGTCGCGAAGTGCTCGACCAGACGGTCACGGAGTTGAACTTATTTCACCTGGAGGAATTACGACCTGGCCGGCTCAGCCACCGCGCCAACAACGTCGGATGGGGCCATTATCACTGCAATATAGTTGTCAAGGATTCAGGAATCCAGCAAACGCTGGAATGGATGCGGAAGGTAGTCGATAAGAACGCTGCGCGCTAGTCCCCTGCACCGACCTCAAACAGATTAAATTGCGGAACTTTTGGGTTAACCCTGGCTACCGGAATTTCGCGTGCATCGTAATCTATGGGTACGATCACGCTGTCCTTCGTACCACATGCATCAACACGCGCAGCCATCTCAGCGGCCCAGCGTGGCTCGATTTCCATTCCGATTCCGCAGCGGCCCAACTTGAGCGCGGCAAGTATCGTGCTGCCCGATCCAGCGAAGCAATCCAACACCAAGTCTCCAGGTGAGCTGCTCGCTGATATTACATGTTCAAGCAATGCAGCCGGTTTTTCGGCAGGATGCTTTCCCTTGTATGGGCGAACTGAAGGGAAATTCCACACGTCTGTGAATTCCATTGAACCGTTCATCGAAAATGGACGCACAGCGTCCTCGTAACGAGGCATTGAATCCACCTTGCCTGTACCTATAATAGCTTCGCAAATCTTTTGATATTGCTCGTGGCTAGGAACGTTCCGACCTGCCTCCCAATTAGATACTGCCCCACCGTGGTTGACCTTGCCGTATGCACCGATTATCTCTGCCAACTGATTGGTGGACAATCCGGCCCTCTGTCGAATTCCAGTAAGAAAATCGCCGAATGGTGAGCGGCACAGGTTACCCTCAACGGCGGGTTCAGCGAAAATGATGCGTTCCGAGTGAGGATACCATTGGCGCAACGCCGCTTTATTCATCTTGCCTTTCCAGCCGTCGAAACCCGGCTCGTTTGGCTTCGTCCAGACGACCCTTGATAGGACATTAAAATTTGGGTCCAGCATCACCTCAACGTATGCGGCCATTTCGGAGGCGCAAAAACAGTAGAGCGAGCCGTTGGGGCGCAACACCCGCCGCCACTCCTTCGCGAACTCCCGAAGCCAATCGATGTAGTGCGCGTCGTGTTTGAATGAAGTATCCCCATAAATATTCTGTTTCTTTGTGGCGTGGTACGGCGGGTCTGTGAGGATCAACGAGACGCTAGAATCTGGCAATCTCTTCAGCAGGGGAAGCGAATCCCCCTGTGCTATGAGAGCATTCTCTGAAACAAGCCGCAGGCTCCCTTCAAGAGCGCCCTTCACCCTAAGAAGATCACCCTCCCATGAGCCACTACGCGTCCAATGATCGTTGGCGGCCACCCCGTTTGGCGATTTGCTCTTAATCTTGGATCGATATATCAGTTTGCTCATTGCCTCTAATTACACGTCTTCCGCCTGACGAATGCAACCATGTGGATAGTTGGTAAAAGAGGTACGTTGTGTGGAGTTCCCGAAACTCGTAGCCTGCTCCCATATTAGGCAAACCGAAAGAAAAATAAGCACCCTATCGCTGCTCCCCGTGGCGGATGGCCAGGCTCGAGGGTAGGAAACTTGGGTGCCCCAGAGCCTGTCCTGAGGGAAGCCGAAGGACCTCGCTTCTGAGACTTGGGCCCTTCCCTCACTCCCCCGCCCGCCCCACACCGCGCGCGCCACTCTTCGCTGTCCGCTGTCTGCTGTCTGCTGTCTGCTGTCTGCTGTCTGCTGCTAGCTGATAGCTGATAGCTGTCAGCCGCCAGCTGTTTTTTGCAGATCATTTCCCCCTCCCGGTACACAATATCCATAGCGAATCAAAACAAGCGGAACCGGGCCCTCCATGCCAGCCGCTACCCGGCTCCTGGCTATCGGCTACCGGCTGCTGGCTACCGGCTACCAGCTACCGGCTACCGGCTACCGGCTCCCGGCTCCCAGCTACCGGCTCCTGGCTACCGGCTACCAGCTACCGGCTACCGGCTACCGACTACCGACTACTGGCTACCGGCTACCGGCTACCGGCTACTGCTTTCCGCCCTAACTCCTTTGTTTGGAAGATTCTGCAAATAACTTCAATGTTGAGAGGATTTTACAGCGGACACCCTGCCGTAAGGGCAATTATCCCATGATAGCAAGTGAAGGGGATAATGATGATTCGCCTGATAGTTCAAGCCAAAGATTCCGAAGTAGAAAAGTTGCTGTCGCACCTGAACGTACAAGACGAGGATGGGATCGAAGGCAGTATTTCCCTTTTAGAGCGCGCATTGTGTTGGCTCCGCGCGGCGAGGGAGAATGCCTACGACCTCATGCCCGATCCCGAGGCAATTTTCCAGATTGCCGTTGGCGATCACGTTCAACCTGCTTCTCCGCCTTCGCGTAAGCCCGCCGGACGGCCTGTACCGTAGTGGATTTGTCGAGCAAATCGCAGATGGTAAGCACAAGCAATAGTTGATCTTCGTCCATATTCACCTCGCAACGATCTTACATCTCCTAGGGGGGGCACCCATGAACCGCTACCAGACCGTCCCGAAACAGCAGAAGTACACCGCGAAGATGTTTGACCGCGAGTTTCCATCAGAGGATGCCTGCCTTGAGTTTGTGAAGGAAATGCGTTTCCCCGCCGGCATGGCCCTTTGCGTCAACTGCAAAGTACAGCGTAAGCACTATAGGGTCTCAGGCCGTACCTCCTATGCCTGCCACGCCTGCGGCAACCACATCTACCCCTTGGCTGGCACCATCTTCCACAAGTCCACTACCAGCCTCAGAACGTGGTTCTACGTGATCCGGCTCATGGCGTCTACGCGGGTGGGAGTCTCGGCCAAACAGATTCAGCGCGAAACCGGAGTAACGTACAAAACCGCATGGCGCATGATGAAACAGGTCCGCAAGCTCATGGGCGAAAATCTCACCCTCCAGGGGCCGGTCGAGATGGATGAGGCGTACTTTGGGGCGCCAGACGCGAATAAGCACCCCCAGCTACTCCGGCAGCACTCCAAGACGCCCGTCTTCGGCATTGTGGAGCGCAGGGGCCGCGTTATTGCCCGCGTGCTGCCGGATGCAACCAAAGAGTCCATCCTGCCCGTGGTGGGCGAAGTCCTGCCCCCGCGCACCATGATCTACTCCGATGAATCGGCTACCCTGACCCTCGTCCGCTGGATGGGCCAGAGTCACAAGCTATCGACCGTGAACCACTCCGAGCGGTACGTGGACGGCTACGCCCACACCAACACTATCGATGGCTTCTGGAGTTTGGTAAAGAGAGGAATCAAAGGCGTTTATTATCAGGTCGGCTTGCCCTACCTGCAATCGTATTTGAACGAGTACGCCTTCCGCTACAACCGCCGCAAAGTCATGCGCCCGATGTTTCGCCTTTTGGCCGAGCGGACCCCGATGCAGGTTTGCCCTTCCGCGCGGGAAGAGAGGCTTTTGGCGCGACCTGAGTAGTCGCAGCCTTGCGGAGCAGGTCGTAGAAGTTTTTGCGCGACGAATCGGGAATGGGTTTCTTCTTCACTTGCCTCCTAAAAAATCAGGAGGAGCCAAGATTACTCTGCGCATCTTCTCCCCCAGCTTCTCTGCCGTCTTTACAAGCTCCCCATTTTCCTCATAGGTCAAAACATGTATCCCCGATTTGTCACAATAGAGAGCTTCCAGTCCTCCTGCGCTCCCGCTGCTGACCCGTCCCGCATCAACCACAATCTGAGCGGCGAGAGGCAACATCTTCCGTATGGTTCGCTCATTCGGGAGGACAGTTCGGAAATATCGGTGCGCCCAAAACGCCGCAGGATTGCACGGATCGCCCGCGAAAGCATAAAGGCGGATGATATCAACATCACATTCTTTGTCTTGGGCGCATTGCAGAAAATAAAGTGACGTAGGTTCGCTCAGTAAAATCAGGCACGACACTCCCCTCCACTGTTGCGACCGAACTACGTCCAACGTAATCTCCTGAAGTTTCCTCTGCGGATGCCCCCAAAACTCTTTTGTCAGTTTTGCAAATATAGCGTCGGCAAGAGCCTTTCCTTGTCTTAAATCGTGCGCACAAGAAATCACCATCTTCCCGTCAGAGCTAAACATCAGCTTGGAAGGACCAAAAACAGACGTAATGCCCATCCCGAGTTTATGTGATTCCGAGCTGTCGGTCGGCTTCGCCCATGCCAGAAGATCACTGACCAGAACAATCCCGTCTGAACCCACCATCCCAACCTGCATCGTCATAGGCAACTCTTCATCGCCTATCGTACATTGACTTGCTGTGAGCGGTATCATGGAAGTCATTCAGGAGACCCTTATGGCAAAAGAAGAACGAGAAAGAATGGTCCTGCTGCTTGCGATGTGTAAGCTGATGAAAATAAATGCTCGCGCCGGTCTCATTTACGGAGCTTTGATGGATGCTGAGAATGAGATTGAGGAGTTTGATCGGGCAACAGACGAAGAGAAGATGAAGCCACATTCGTAAACCCGCCCGGAGACGCCAACACAAGCCATTCTTCCGCATGACGCAGAAGCTGGAGTTGCCGCACCAGTTCATAGCGGGATAAATACCGGATCAGGTCGCGCAGGTCTACATCGGTCGATGTGACCGTGACAGACACACCACCACTTGCCTTGGGGGGATAATTACCGCCGTAAGTTCATGTGCCGCAGGATTTTATCCCCAAAATAGGGGGTGGGGGGGTACGCCATGGTAAACAACCCGGCGTTCTCGCGGCCAGCTCGTCCATACAGCTGCGCCTATCGAAATAGAGCAATTCAATTCGTCATTCTCAGTGCAATCCCGCCGCCGCTATCGATCCCACACTGTCGTCTTGCCTACCCGTCCCGTTTAGCCCCAAGGGCCAGCCGCCCGCTCCCTAGCAGCAGAATCGCCACCAGCCCCAGCAGCATGCAGAAATCCGTCCGCCCCTCGTGCATCGCCGCCCAGAACCCCTGGTGCGCCAGCATGGGCGCCTTGGTCGTCGCAATCGCCACCGCGATCACGATCAGCAGCGGAACCGCCGCCCACGCCGTCATCACCCCGGCGATCACCAGCGCCCCGCACACCACTTCCACAGCCCCCACAAACGGCGCCATCACCTGCGGAGCCGGAATCCCGATCTTCGTGAAGCGTCCCACCCCCAGCGCCGCCGGAAACAGAAACTTCTGAATCCCCTCCGTCAGAAAAACCCACCCCACCAGGATCCGCACCAGCAGCAGCCCCCACGCCTGCCGATCCGCCTCGCCTTCACGGCTGTTTTCCATGCGCAGCCCCTTCCCCCGCGCCTGCCATCACCCGCGCAGGTATTTGTTAAACCAGTCGATCGTTCGTTGCCACGCCAGATCGGCCGCGGCCCTGTTATACCGCTCCGGCGTCGCGTCGCAATTGAAGCCATGCACGGCGTCCGGATAGATATACCCCTCGTGCGTAACCCCCGCCGCGGTCAGCTCCTTGTCATATGCCGGCCACGTCGCCGCCAGCCGCGTGTCCAGTGCCCCGTGATGCACCAGGATCGCCGCCTTGATCTTCGCCACGTCGTCCGCCGGCGGAGGAGCCCCATAAAACGCCACCGCCGCTGCCAGGTCAGCTCCCAGCCGCTCCGCCAGCATATTGGCGACCCCGCCTCCGTAGCAGAAGCCCACCGCGCCGATCTTCCCCGTGCAGTCCGGCCGCGCCTTCAGCCACACCGCCGCGGCCACAAAATCCTCGAACATCTTTCCCTTGTCGATCTTGTTGAAGAGCTGTCCGCCCTTGTAGTCGTCGCCCGGGTAGCCGCCCAGCGAGGTAAGCCCGTCCGGCGCAAATGCCATGAAGTCCGCCAGCGCCAGCCGCCGCGCAATGTCCTTGATATACGGGTTCAGGCCCCGATTCTCATGGATCACAACAATGCCCGGCAGCTTCCTCGGCGTCGCTTCGCGCGTGTCGGCGCTGACCGGCCGCACCAAATATCCTCCGATGCTTCCATTGCCCTGCGGCGAGGCCACGCTCTCGTACGAGGCCATGATCCGATCATCGGTGGGAGAGATCTGCTGGCCCAGTGCGTAATTCGGCATCAATGCCTCGACCATCGTCGCCGCCGCCAGCCCTCCCACCGCCATCCGCTGCACCCCTTCCATAAATGCCCGGCGGCTGATTCTCCCGTGAATGAATTCGTTGTAGAGTTCTATGGCTTCGCTTGGCAGTTTGGGTCGTCTCGCTTCCATCGGTTGACCTCCGTGTCGGGATACTATCATCTGCCCCGGCCACAAATCTTCTTCGGCGCAAGCGGCGTCTGCCGCACCACTGGCCGGGGTCCCCATGGACAGGTCTTGGTCCATGGGGTGTAGCGGCAGATTTTCGTCGCTCGGGTGGAGGCGCCCGCGCGTCAGCCTCCGAAGTCGATTCCGCTGCTCAAATCCCGCGCCGCCTGCATCACGCTCTCCGGCAGCCCCAGATCCCGCCAGTACGATTCATCCGCTCGAAACGCGGCGATCTTCTCTCCCTTCGCTGCCAGACGCAGGTACGCGCTAATGATCGAAAAAACGCCTTCCTCTTCCATCACTGAAAACAACCGCGGAGAAATAACGTGAACGCCGCAAAAGGCCAGCGCCTGCGCCTTGATCGCAGGCCGCGACCATTCCGCCTCCGAATCGCGTCCCGCCCGCCGCCCACAGAGCTGTCCATCCGCGTCGAAAAGCAGATACCGCGAGGCTTCCCGCTCCTGCACCGCCAGTGTGGCCAGCGCCTCCCTGTTCCCTGTGAAACCGCACCATGCCTCCCAGGTCGATCGTGCTGATCACGTCCACGTTGTGCACAAGGAATGGTTCTTCTCCTGTTTCGCCCGGCTCTTCCTTTCCCCCGTCCACCTCAAGAAAAAAATCCGCTGCCTTCTTCAAGCCGCCCCCCGTATCCAGCAGCACCTCCTCGCGAGACAGCTCAATCCGCATCCCGAATCCGTCATTCTCCTTGAGATACTGGAGAATCATGTCGGCGTAATGATGCGTATTGACAATCACTTCGCGCACGCCGAACGCCCGCAGCCGGCTGAGCGCGATCTCCAGCAGTGTGCGCCCGGCCACCGTCACCAGTGCCTTCGGGCGGTCGTCGGTCAGCGGCCGCAGGCGCGTGCCCAGGCCGGCGGCCAGAATCATCGCCCTCATTTGCTCATCTTCTCCAGCTCCATATGCCTGAGCGCCACGTCCACGCCGCCGCCGCGCAGATGTTTCGCCAGTTGCTCCGCCAGGTACACCGAGCGATGCTGGCCGCCGGTGCAGCCGAACGACACCATCAGGTTCTTGAATCCCCGCCGCTGATAGCTGCTCACGCTCGCGTCCACCAGCGACTGCACGTTGGCAAGAAACTGGTGCATGCTCTCCTGCCGGCTCAGAAACTCCATCACCGCCGTGTCCTTGCCGGTCAGCAGCCGGAACTGTTCTTCCCGCGCGGGATTCGGCAGGCTGCGCGCATCGAAGACAAATCCCCCGCCGTTCCCGGTCTCATCGGCTGGCATCTGGCGGTGGAATGAAAAACTGAAGATGCGCACCGTCAGCCCCTCCGCGCTAGAGGCCAGCCCCTGCAGCTTCTCCGATCCCAGCATACCCTTGAGTGCGTCCATCAGCGCTGGCAGAGCGATAGGCAGCCTCGCCTGATGAGCCAGCCAGCGCAGATTCTTCAGCGCGTACGGCACGCTCTGCAGAAAATGCGCCTTGCGCTCATAAAATCCCCTGAAGCCGTACGCCCCCAGCGCCTGCAGAATGCGCACGTACACGTACGCGTAATAGTGCTCCATGAACGCGCCGCGATCGACCCGTATGTATGCGCCCAGGCTCTCCAAATAATGGTCGAGCAATTGCTCGCGCAGCTCCGGCGGCAGATCGGCCTTGCCGTCGTAGAGCAGCGACGCAATGTCGTACTGCAGCGCCCCTTTCCGCCCGCCCTGGTAATCCAGAAAGTACGGCCGGCCGTCGCGCAGCATCACATTCCTCGATTGAAAGTCCCGATAGAGAAAATAATCGTGGCTCGCGCTCAGCAGAAACTTCGTCAAGCGGCCGAAATCATCCTCCAGCGCCTGTTCGTTGAAGGGAATTTCGGCCAGCCGCAGAAAATAATATTTGAAGTAGTTCAGATCCCACGCGATCGACTGGCGATCGAAGCTCGCCCGCGGATAGCACACCTTGTAATTCAGGTCCCGGCCCGCCTCCACTTGAAATCGCGGCAAGACCGCCACCACTTTGCGATACGCTTCAATCGCCTCCGGAGCAATCGCTGCTCCATCACGATTCTTGCCCAGAAAATCGAATAGCGTCGTGTCGCCCAGGTCCTCTTCCAGGTACGCCCCCTGGCTCAAATCCTCCCCATAGATCTCCGGAACCGGCAATCCGTACCGCCGAAAATGCCTGGAAAACTCCAGAAATGCGACATTCTCTTCCCGCACCGAGTACACAATGCCGATGGCGCTCGATCCCCCTCCGCTCAGCCGGACTATGGCCCGCCCGGAGCCGCCCAGTTGCCCCTGAAGCGGCTGCACAGCTTCGGCCGGCAACCCGTACTTCTGCTCGAAAAGTCGTTTCAGAACGTCCATGCAGCTCTTTCTGCGAATCGTCCAATCTGCTTCACAAAGATACCCACCCCGGCGAAGCAGGCGCAAGGCGCCTTGTACTCGCCGAACACACCGCGGCCAACCTCAACTCCATTCCCTCCGCAAAGCAGCAAGCCCGGCCAACTGGCCGGGCTCTTCGCTCCAAAATCTCTCCGTGCTCTATAGCTTCTCGTAAAAATCGCACGCCGAGCAGGAAATATACACTCCGCCCGGAATCCCGCGCTCGCGGTCCTTCACGCGCTTCACAATTCGTGTCGGCTTGCTGCACTTCGGGCAGTCCGTCGACTTCGTCGTATCCATCACCTTCCTGCGGTCGCCTGTCTTTGCAATCTTCGCCATAATTCTGTGGTTTCTCCTTCAGGGGTTGTCTCTGCACACATCCGCCGTGGCAGACGGCTTCAACGGCGCGGTCGCTTGCTGCCTCTCAATGCAAGGGTTTGCCCGGAAGGCGCGGGACTCGCTCAGAAAAGTATATCAGCCGCCCTAACGCGGTTGGCTTGTGACCGGCTGGCTCGCGCCCGTCGTCTGCTGACCGGCTGATCCCGTCTGCGCACTGGCCGTTCCATTCTGCCCCTGACCCGCTCCCGCCCCCGCAGCCTGCGTGCCCGAAGACCCGCCTGCCGGAGCCGAAGCCGTCTGCCCGCCCTGCGCCGTCCCCGTCTGGGGAACCCCGTCCGGATTGTATCCCGGCTGGTCCTCCGGATTCTGCTTCGGGAACCGCACTGGCTTCTCCTCTTTCTGCGGCGTATATGCAGGCTGAACGTCTCCCGGTCTGCGCAGCGTCGGCGGCGGAGCCGGCGCTTCCTTGGCCGGATCGCGCTGCACGTCCCCGAGCTGCTGCTCCACATGGTCCGCGTCCGGCTGCAGCCCGCTCACCTCCATCTGGCTGGATACCTCGTCCTTGGTGTAGACCACCGGGTCCACGCCCACCTCGCAAATCTCCACCCGGATCACCCGGTTGCCGTTGATCCGTACAAACTCTGTCACCGCCGGCGGATGACCGTAGATCCACTCCTCGAACGGCAGCTGCCCTTCCGTCTCCCGGATCTTCTGGTCCGGCACGCCCTTGGCGTAGAACACCATGTCCGTGGTCATGCCCACCAGCACCTGGTGGTTCAGGACCGCTTGCTTCAGCGGCCCCGGCAGCGTGTCCGCAAACGCTTCCGCTGGCGCCTTCACCCCGAACGAGATCAGTGGCGCCAGCAGCGCCTCCACTTCCTTGCCGGTCAGCTCCGGCAGCTGCCGCTTGAAGGCCAGCGTGATCCGCGATCCCTTCCCCTCTTGCCCGTTGGCCGGCCCGGACGTTGGCAAGGGAGATCCGTCATCGGTCGGATCCGGCCCGGGCATGCCCCCGATCTCGATATGCCGCAGGAAACGGTGTTTCAGGTCCGGGCCCCCATTCAGCGAGATGATGATCTTGGTCGCCTCCACCTTCACGTCGGTGATCACCACCCGGCCGCCCGGGTTGGATGAGACCCCCTCGCTGTTCACCAGGTCCAGGTAGGCCTGCCCGGCCGGCGTCAGTCCGCCATTCGCCTGCAGCGTCAGTCCCGCGTGGCCGAAGGGCAGCGGCCGCATGGCGAATCCCTGCTCGGCCATCAGCTCTCGGATCAGCTGCATCCGCGTCTTGGGGTCCAGCCGCGTATCGCTCAGCGGAACATGGGTTGGCTGCACCTGTGCGTAGCGCCGGTTAATCGTGTTGAGTACCTCGCCGGTCGAGTTGTTGGTCACCACCCCGGTCTGCGTATTGATGGTGATCTGTCCCGCCGCCGCGCCCGTCCCCAGCAGCATCGCAGCGCACACTCCCAGCACGAACCGGATACCGCCCTTCCAGCTCGCACCCTCCGCCGTCCCTCGTTTCAGGGGATGATGGGTCGCTGCCATGGGAACCCCCCATGCCCTGGCTATAAGAATGCGCGCAATTTGCGTCCCCATGCAAGTCGAAAGGACTGCCCCGCCGGGGGTCCTGGTCGGCTACGGCGGTTCCACAATTCCTGTACCCCGAAGCAACTGCATGGAGTGACTTTTTCCCGGCCGGGGACCCCATGGACAGGTCTTGGTCCATGGGGTGAGGGGAGCGGACTTTGCTCGCTGGGGTGCAAGTAAAAGCCATCCGCAGCGGCGGAGATAACTCCGCAAAGGGCCCCTGAGTTGCGGAACCGCTCTAGGGCCTGTTCACACTACTGAGGTGGTGGCGCCGGCAGCCAATTTTTCTCAGTTCGAGGAGCGAGGAGCGACAGATACCGGGTGTATCTTAGCGACGATTGACGAAGAAATGAGGAAAATTCGCCCCGGCACGAAGGGTTGCGGTGAAAATCCGGCCATACTTCATTCTCGCCCTCGACTGTCGGCCCGCAACAGCCTTCGGGCTCGGCTTTGTCTGGCCGGATTTTCGTTCGCAACGCCATCCGCCTCAGTGGCGTGAACAGGCTCTAGCTCGCGTCGGAGGCAGCTTCCCCGGCCGCATCCTGCGGCGCTTCAACGGCCTGGGCCCTGGCCGTCTGGGTCGCGCCCGTCTGTGGCGGCGCGGCCGCCTGCGCCGCCCCCGGCCCTGTCGCGCCATTCAACTGTCCGCTCGCGGCAATCTGCACCAGCCCCGGCGCTTCCGGCTTGCTCGCGCCCGTCGCCGCCTCGTGCTGACGCCGCGCCGCCGCGTCCAGGTCCACCGGAATCCCCGCCGGCTCCAGCACCGGCGCGTTGTAGCGGAAGTCCAGATCGCGCGTCACCCGGAAGACCACTGGCAGCGCCAGCAGCAGTGCCACAAATGCAATCCACGTCCCGTCCAGTCCGTACCCGCCCCCGGTCAGCCAGAACGGCCCCATGGGATTACCCTGCACCACCGGCGAGTTGCTGCTCACCCCGCTCACCGCCAGCCCAAACACCAGCGCCCGGCTCGCCTTCCACGCGAAGTTCATCCCCCAGCTCACCCACAGCGCCCGCGTCCGCAGGTAGGCCGTGGTCAGCACCACCCCCAGCGCCAGCGCCACAAAAAACGTCGCCGTATTCGCTCCCGGCCGCTCCGCCTCTACAACCGCGTAATACGCCGCAAATCCCAGCGTCGCGCCCGCCGGTCCCACTGCGTCGCAAAGCCGCTGGAACCCATATCCGCGAAAGGCCACTTCCTCGGCCAGCGTCGCCAGCAGAAAGTACGCGGCGTCCACCGCCAGCCAACCCCACGCCGACGATGACAGAATCAGCACAATCGCAATCCCGCCGGCCACGACCATCGGCAGCACGCACACCACCGCCAGACCCCAGCCCGCCACCACGCCCATGCCCGCTTCGCCCGGCCAGCCCGCCCTGAGCGGCAATCCCTGCTCGCCCACCGGCTGCAGTTGACGGTCCCACCAGAACCCCATCGCCGCGTAGCCCAGCACCAGCAGAAACGCCAGCATCGCTTGGCTCACCAGCGGCATCCACGCGTCGCTCACCAGCCCCTCGGCCCCGTGCCGCGCCAGCGACCGCGCCAGGAAGAAGTACACCACCGCGGCGAAGAAGCGCGCATACGCGCGCAGCCGGCTGCCCGGCGCTGCCTGCGCCCCAGCCCGCCTCTGACCCTGAATCTCACCGCTCACGCCAGTCCTCCTGCCGCTCTGCACAGTCTGCCCCCGGCGGTCAACGCTTTCATGGCTCCCGCACGGGAATTCTTCACTCCCGCCCACGCATTCATGGCTCCAGCCTGCCGATTGATGGCTCCCGCCCGCGCATTCATCGCTCTCGCCCGCAGACGGGACCTCATCCTCAGCCTTCCGTATAGAACTGCGCAATGTTGCGGAATTTCTTCTGCCGCGCCGCCACCAGCTCATCCACCGGTGTCGCCTTCAGCGCGGCCAGGTGACGCTTGAGCGCGCTCGCCACCACCCCCATACCCGCCTCGCGGTCGGCATGGATCCCCTCGTCCGGCTCGGCAATGATCTCGTCCACGCAGCCCAGCTTGGCCACCTCCGGCGCGGATATGCGCATCGCCTCGGCCGCCAGTTGCTTATGCGCCGCATCCCGCCACATGATCGCCGCGCAAGACTCCGGCGTAATCACGAAATAGAGCGCATATTCCAGAATCAGCACCCGGTCCGCCACGGCCAGCGCCAGAGCTCCGCCCGATCCGCCCTCGCCGCTGATCACCGCAATCGTCGGTACCCGCAGCCGCGCCATCTCCAGAAGGTTCCGCGCAATCGCCTCCCCCTGTCCGCGCTCCTCCGCGCCCAATCCCGGAAAAGCCCCGGGCAGATCGATGAAGCTGATCACCGGCCGCTCAAACTTCTCCGCGATCCGCATGCACCTGAGCGCCTTGCGGTACCCCTCCGGATGCGGCATGCCGAAGTTCCGGCGCACCCGCTCCTTGGTGCTTCCGCCCTTGCGGTTGCCGATCACCATCACCTCGTCGGCGCCCAGCCGCGCCATTCCGCAGGCCACGGCCTGGTCGTCGCCATTAGCGCGATCCCCGTGAATCTCGCTGAAATCCGTGAAGATTCGCTCGATGAAGTCCATGGGGTAGGGCCGCTGGGGATGACGCGCCTTCTCAATTCTCGCCCAGGCAGGTGATACCGCCTGCGCTTCTACTGATATCCCTGATTCCTGTTCGCTCATCGGTTACCCGGGCCGCTCCAGGCAGCCTCGCCGCCGGCCCTCTGCTGATTCTACGGGTCCAACCCCTTCGCGACAAATCCTTCTCCGCCTCCAGCCACGCCTCCCCGATCCCCACGCGCCGTCGTCAGCAGCCCCCCATCCGAATTGCCACCCATTCGCCCGGAACGTGCTCCGCCACCATGGGCGTTTATCCTGCTCTGCAGGTTTTAGAGAGATGACGGCTCGGGACGCCGGCAAAGCCCTCTGTTTAGCCACGGCAATCGCTTGTGCGTTGATCCACGCCGCGGCCTTTCTCACAGTCGTACCGCGTCTCTCGATCCTTGTTCCTTGTTTTCTCCTGATGGGCGCCGTTCCCGACCCAGAGGCGCGCATCTCTGCGCATCTCACATCCCGAATCTTTGCCGAAAGCCCATCCGCAACCTGGTTGGCGTGCAATCCATCTTCATCATCAATCTGTCTGACCGGCAGGCCTTATCATTAAAAGAATGTCTGCCCGGCAGGCCTTGCGGGAATCATGCCTTTCACGGAGATGAAGATGCATATGAAGTGGATGAACGCCTTCTGGGCTCTCGCATTGGCTGCGCTTATCCCTGCAGCGGCTCAGGCGCCCGCGGCTAACGTACTGACGGCACAGGCCCCGGCGGCTCCGGCAAAGGCGGCTTACGCACAGACCGATATTGCAGGCAGCTTCTACGGGACCTTCACCACCAAATCCGTCACGGGCGGGGGAATCACCCAGACTTCCACCAATTCCATCGGTGCGCTCCTTGAATTGCGCCACATTCAATCGCCATGGATCGGCTACGAGCTCGCATTCTCCCTCAATCCCGACAACCAGACCGTCACGCCCGTCCCGGGAGCCTGCGGCTTCTTTTGCAGCAGCCCGCCGCAATCGCTCAGCGTTCTGGACCCTGCATTCTCGCTGGACTGGATCGTATCCAGGCAATATCGCAGCCTTAGACCCTTTCTGTTGGGGGGATTCGGTTTCACCTACGCCATGCCGGCGGGCATAAAGGGAACCTACTTGAATGTCCCCGTCAAACCCACCACCGTTGGCGGCGCTGGAGTGGATTGGGGCATCGGATCCAGATTCGGCATTCGCCTGCAATATCGCGAAAATATCTTCACGGCGCCCCATATCAATCCCTTTTATCCCAATGCCGGCCGTTTCACCCCAGAGGGCGAGCCCATGGTTGGGGTCTATTTTCAGGTGAATAACCTGCTGAATGCCCTGATGTAGCGCCCTTCCTGCGAATTCTTCAGCCTCGCGCGAGGTATGTACCGGACAGGTGACCTGCTTTCATGACAGTTCAACATGAAGTCTCACAGAAACACTGACCTCGTGTTTCTGTATTCCCGTGGATCTCTCCTAGGGCCTGTTAACACTACCGGGGCAGATGGCGGTGCGAGCGAAAATCGGGCCAGAACCGGGGCCCCCACGGACAGGTCTTCGTCCGTGGGGTGGAGACTAGGCGGAGGCTGAAGGCTGTGGCGGGACCACAGTCGAGGCCGACAACGACGTATGGCCCGATTTTCTCCGCAACCCGAAGGGACGGGCCAATTTTCCTGATTTCTGCGTCAGTCGTCGCTAGCAGACACCCGGTATGCGTCGCTCCTCATTCCTTGAACTCGGAAAAATTGGCTCCCGTCGCCACCGTCCCGGTAGTGTTAGCAGGCCCTAGATGAGTCAGTAGCCCGGCCCAGCCTCCTGCGTCGTCTTCGCAGCCTCGGCCTCACCCTCCGCCGCCGCATCCAGCCCCAGCAGCACATCGATGCGGTAGCCAGCCGCCGCGGCCGTAGCTAGAGCCTCTTCGACGTTCCGACCCATCTCCGCCGCCGCGGCCCTCCGCTGCTTCTTCTCCCCGCTCATCCGCAGAAGCTCCGGCATCAGCAGCCACCATAGCAGCTCTTCGTACCGTTCCCGCACCAGGTAGGTGTGTCCCTCGGCCTCGTGCACCCCGCACAGCCAGCGCACATCCGGATCCAGCCACAATCCCGGCGCCAGTGCCACATGTTCCTCGCCCTCCGAACTCGTCTCAGTCGCAATCGCCGGCTCCCCGCGCGTCTCTTCGCTCTCCCCCGGAGTCGATACTTCAGCCGCGGCCGTCCCGACCGTCTCGCCGCCCGCGCCAGTCTCATCCACCGCACGCTCCGCCCGTCCCACGCCCGCGCCCGCCAGCAGCACTACCTTGATCCGCGCCGCCGCCCGCCATGCCTCTTCGCCCTCGAATCCCAGAGCTTCAAACGCCTGCGCGAACGGCTCCCTCAGCCGCAGCCGGTCAAACAAATCCAGCGCCGTGCGCTCCGGCTGCTTCAGATCCATTGACTCGGCCAGCAGCTCCAGAGCGCTCCAGCCCAGCACCGGACCCCACATCGCCGTCGCCGTCAGTTGCGGGCTCCCGCTGGGCAGAACTCGCCGCGCCGCCACCGTCCACGGCTCCGCAAACAGAGCCTCCATCTCCGGCAGCCGCAGCGCCGCGCGCAGACGCTCCCTGAACGCCGGCGCCAGCAGCCCCGGATTCACCGCTCTCTCCGCGGCCGCTGCGCGTTCCGCTCCACTCAGCCGTGCTCCGTAGGCCTTCTGCGCCGCGCGCAGAAACGCCTCGCCCCGCTCCCAGGCCAGGTCGAAGAACGCGTTCCGCTCCCGCGCCGTCTTCTTGCTCTTCCCGTTGGCTGCCGCGCCCGTCTCTTCGGCCTGCGCCGCAAACCCACGCACCACCGCCGGATCCAGCAGCCGCCGCAGCGCCTCGTGCACCGGCGCAAGCTCCAGGTTCACCAGCGCGTCATCCAGATTCGGAACCCCACGCCCATTCAGGAAGTCGCACAGCCGGTCCCACGGCCACTCCGCCGTCGGCCGCAACTCCCGCCAGTCCACCAGCACATGGCACTGGTAAGCGTGCAGCTCGAACCGCATCCCGCGCTCGCGCACCTCCCGCGCCCGCCGCAGATATTCGAGTCCCGTTAGCGAATCCCGCCAAGCCAGGATCGTCTCCTCGCCGCCAATCCCCAATCCCTCCGTCAGCCGCCGCTGCCGCAGTTGGCCCTCACCCTTGTCCGCGTACGCAGCCGAGTAATCCACCGTCCCGCTCGTCGATCCGTACCGGTTGTTGTAGACCACCAGCGCCCGCTCGCCCCCGTTCCGGTTCGAGTACGCAAACACGTTCTCGTCCACCGATCCGTTGTCGCAGAAAAAGTCATACAGCAGGAAGTTCGCGCTTTCGGCAAACAGCCAGCGCCGCTTCAGCAGCGGCGCGATCTCGCGCTCGTGCCGCTCCACCAGCCAGTGGTCCGCCGTCTCCTCGTACCGCGGCCGCTGGTACTCCATCCCGTACTTCTCCGTGAATCCCTCGATCTGCCCATGCCCGAACATTGGCAGCCCCGGCAGCGTCGCCATCATCACCGCCACGCCGAAGCACTTGTCGCCCTTGCCGAACTGGTCGATCGCCGTCCGCTCGTCCGGATTGCTCATGAAGTTCACATAGCGCTTCATGATGTCCGGATCGAACTCCAGGGTATTCTTGATCACCGACCGGTACTTTGCGTTTTCCTCATCTCGCAGCATGTTCATGAACGCCGAGTTGTACACCCGGTGCATCCCCAGCGTTCGGACAAAGTACCCCTCCATCAGCCAGAACGCCTCCGCCAGCAGCAGCGTCCCCGGAACCTCCGCAGCCACGCGGTCCACCACTTCCCGCCAGAACTCATGCGGCATGCAGCGGTCGAACTCCGCCTGGTCCATCCCAAATTCCGCCCGCGACGGAATCGCGCCGCTCGCTCCCGGCCCGGGAAACCACAGCCGGTGATAGTGCCGCTTCGCCAGCGTCATCGCCGCGTCAAACCGGATGATCGGAAACAGCCGCGCCACGTGCAGAATCGCCTGGATCACTTGCTCCCTGACAGCCGGGTTCAGATAATCCAGTTGCGCCGTGTCGTTCCACGGAAAGCTGGTTCCGTCGTTCCCGTGGTAGATGTACCGCGTCTCGCCGCTGGCCCGGTCCCGCCGCTGGAACACCACCGCTGCGTCCGACTGCTCGTAATAGTGGTCCTCGATCCGCAGCTCCACCCGCCCGTCCTGCGACAGGTCCGGCCCGTTAAAGCTGTACGCCGGATAAGGCTTGTCCCACCGCCCAATAAACCAATCCGGATGCTCCACCACCCACGGCGAATCGATTCCCATATGATTCGGCACCATGTCGCTCGCCAGCCGCACGCCATATCGATAGGCCCGGTCGCGCAGGTTGAGGTAAGCCGCCTCGCCGCCCAGCTCCCACGCAATCTCATACCCATTCAGCGAATACGCGCTCGCCACCGCCTCCGAGTTCCCGCACAGTTGCTTGATCGTCCGCGAAGCCCGGCTCCGCTCCCACACCCCGATCAGCCACAGCGCGTTCAGCCCGCGCCGGGCCAGCGTCTCCAGCTCCTCATCCGGAATCTCGTCCAGCCGCCCAATCCACCGCCCATATTGCCGGCTCAGCTGCGCCAGCCACACGTACGTGCTCTTGGCAATCAGCACCGTATTCGGCATCCACGCCGTATCCGCTGAAAACCTCTCGTACTCATGCGCCGGATCGCCAAACACCGGAACCTCCGACCTCACCGCCACCGGCCCCTGTTCCCATCCCCGTCTCCGCGCCGCGTCCGGCGGATGGAACCGCATCCATATCGCCAGCTCCTCTTCGCGCAGAATCTCGCTCGCCGTCTCCAGCAACCGGTCCAGACTATCGCCCAACAGAGGCCGCCACAGCCGCCGGATCAGCTCCAATTGATCTTTGAGTGAAGCTCCCGCCGCCGGCGCGCGCAGCAGCTCCAGCAGACTCACCTTCTTCGCATCCGGCAGCGGAATCAGCGGTCGCGTCGCAAAGTATTCCGGCAGTTGCCGCGCCACCTCGCGATAGGCCGTCTTCTCGGCCAGCGTCCGATCCTCAAACAACTCCTCAAACGGCTTGAACGCCTCATTCCGGTTCGCACTCCAAAGCAGCAGCAGCTCTTCCAGTGCCGCCGCCCGGTGTGGAATCCCCTCAGTCTGTCCGTTCAGCCACTCCCTCGCAGTCTGCTCGCCGCGCATCACCTTCAGCCCCGGAAACTCCTCCACGAAGGCCACCAGCATCTTCTCCACAGCGTCTGCGCCCACCCGCTCGCCAAACCACCCCAGCGCCGCTGTCATCACCTCCGGGTCGAACCGCTCCCGGTAGCGCGCCATCAGCACGTGGCTGGCCTCGTCAATCAGCCCCATCGCGTACAACTGCCCGGCGTGCACCGCCGCCTCGGGATGCTTATCCACATCGCGCACCAGGTTCATCCGGTGGGCAAACTCCCGGCACGCCCCCATATTGGCAAAGACCACGTTCCCCGTGTAGGAAAACAGCGTCTCCGCGAACTGGTACCGCGCGCGCGCCTGCCGCGCTATGTGGAACTCCATCATCGGTGAATCCTGGCTCCCCAATCGTCCTCTTCAGCCCGCCCGCATACCCGCAAACAAGCCAAAGCTAAAGGTACAACAACACATCTCCCTCCCGCACCGGAAAGCTGGTTCCGGTGCCTGTCTGCGCACAGATTTCAGCATGAATAAGGAAGGAAAAATCCCCCACGTCAGGCTGGCCTGACGTTGGCAGCAGGAAAATTCGCCCTCTGCACTGTCAACAAGCGCACTGGGCTGTTATCGTAAGTTCAGCACGCGGAGCTGCTCACAGCTTCAACTGGAGTCGGCAGCGGAGCGCCCTCCAGTGTGGAAAGCTTTTGCGGAGCACAACAGGCCTTGTTGAGACGTGACAGGTCAGCCTGCATCGGCTTCTCCTCCCTGAGAACCGCCAGCGTCTCGCGCAGAATCTTCGCTGCTCCGCTGTGCCAGGGCATAAAAATTCTGTAGTGCATCCATTTGCCTTCGCGCCGCGCCGCCACCACGCCTGCTCTTCGCAGGTAAGCCAGATGCCGTGAAATCTTCGGTTGGCTTTGCCCCAGAATCTCAACCAGGTAGCAGACGCAGACTTCCCGCCCGTCCATCAGGTTCAAAAGCCGGAGACGGGTGCGATCGGAGAGTGCCGCGAACAGCACCGCTAAGTCGTAACTCTTCGGGGAGCGTTCCACCATCCCATAATATATGCCTTGACAGATGTGTCCAGTGGAAAATATATTCGTTTTAGCGTATGCAAGGAGTTGCTCTTATGGATTCTTCTACAACCGTTCAGCAGCAGGTAAAGGAAAAGTACGGAAGTGCGGCGCGGGCTGTGGCCCAGTCCGGCAGCATGCACGCCTGCTGCGATCCCAGCCTCCGCTGCTGCGACCCGATCACCGCCAACCTCTACAGCGCCGATGAAAAAGGACAGCTTCCGCGGAAGGCTGTCCTGGCTTCACTCGGCTGCGGCAATCCCACTGCCCTGATCGATCTTCGTCCCGGCCAGACAGTGCTTGACCTCGGCTCCGGGGGCGGGATTGACGTGCTGCTTTCCGCCCAGCGCGTAGGACCCGCCGGCAAAGCCTACGGCCTGGACATGACTGACGAGATGCTGGCCCTGGCCCGCCAGAATCAGCGGCAGGCGGGCGTGACCAATGTTGAGTTCCTCAAAGGTGAGATCGAGAATATCCCCTTGCCCGGCAACTCCGTCAACGTCATTATCTCCAACTGCGTGATTAATCTCTCCGCGGACAAGGATCGCGTGCTGGCCGAAGCCTTTCGTGTGCTCAAGCCGGGAGGCCGCTTTGCCGTCTCCGATGTGGTGGTGCAGGGCGACGTGCCTGACGAAGTCCGTAAGAGTATGCAACTCTGGGTCGGCTGCGTTGCCGGGGCGCTGCAAGAGAACGCCTACGCGGCGAAGCTGAAGAAAGCCGGCTTCAGCGAGATTTCCCTTGAGATCACCCGCGTTTACAACATCGAGGATGCGCGCCGGTTCCTCACTGAAGCGGGCGTGAATGTCGATGCAATCGCTCCTCAGGTGAATGGGAAATTCATGAGCGCCTTCATCCGAGCCGCCAAACCCAATCCCGGCTGCCGCGCCCCGGCCGCCAAAGCCCGCAAAGGATGATCGAAATGCCTAAGCACTACAACGTCCTGTTTCTGTGCACGGGAAACTCCGCCCGTTCCATCATGGCCGAGGCAATCCTTAACCGAAAAGGGAAAGGCGCGTTTACCGCCTACAGCGCCGGCAGCCATCCCACCGGCGCGCTCCGGCCCGAGGCGCTCAAGCAGATTGAGTCCGCCGGTATGTCAACGGAAGGTCTGCGCTGCAAGTCCTGGGACGAGTTCTCCGCGCCGGGAGCGCCGCATCTCGATTTCGTTTTCACCGTTTGCGACAACGCGGCCAAAGAGCAGTGCCCGCATTGGCCCGGCCAGCCCATGACCGCGCATTGGGGCATTCCCGATCCCGCAGCCGCAAAGGGCTCTCCGGAGGAGATCGCGCGGGCCTTCCGCGATGCATTCGTCATCCTCGACCGGAGGATTGGCTTGTTTCTCTCCTTGCCGCTCGCCACGCTCGACCAACTTGCCATCAAGCAGGAGATAGACAACATCGGCCGTTCCTGAACCATCTGCGGAGATTCCCGCTGAAAAGATGCGTCGTCTTTCCCTTCTTGACCGCTATCTGACCGCGTGGATCTTCGCCGCCATGGCGGTTGGCGCGGCTAGGTTGGGACCAAGTCGCACCCCACCTCGCGCCGCTCCCGCAGCCAAAACCTAAAGGTACAGCATGAAGGAACTCCCCGTCCCGGATGGGTACAGAAGGTGCCTCGCTTTTGGGCACCCGGGAGATCACCAGTTGACTGCTCCCTCTCGACATTCGTCCCGATTCGATATGGCCTTTCCACCGATGCCTCGCGGACTCATCCGATACGAACACACGGGGAGCTTTCACTTCCTCACCTTCAGCTGTTATCACCGCTCCCAGCATCTGGGCACGGCAGCGGCCCGCAATCTCTTCGAGGAGGCGTTAGAGCGCGTGCGGCGGCGCTACCGGTTTCTGGTCGCCGGTCATGTTGTCATGCCGGAGAACGTTCATCTTCTCCTGGGCGAACCGCAGACAATTACGATCTCCAGCGTGGTCCACGCGCTCAAGCTCTCCGTGGCCATGCGCCGCACGGAGCGTCCCTTCTGGCAGGCGCGATATTACGACTTTCTCGTCCACAACGAAAAGAAGCGCATCGAGAAACTCCGCTACATCCACCGCAATCCGGTAGTGCGCGGGCTACAGCAGTTCTCCAATTGGTGTAGAGGGAGCCACTGAACTGAAGTGGCTTTTTCCGCCGGGGTCCCCGACGACAGGTCTTCGTCGTCGGGGTGGAAGAGAAAGCCACCTCGCAAGATTCTGAAGACTCCACGCGAATTGGAGAACTGCTCTAGTCGCCAGGCCCGAAGACTGGCCGTGGTCGAGCTTCCGCCATTACGCAACCGGCGCAGAAGGCACAATTGAAATCGAGTCCGAATGGACAGCGTGGAAGCGGGAGCAAATGGAACGCGCCCATCCACCTAGCGCACATACTTCGACGGCGTAATCCGCACCGTCAGCCGGGTGCCCCATGTCTCGCTTCTGAGACATGGGAATCCACAACCTCCGACCCGCACTCACCTGACCAGCTCCTGCGGGACGGGCCAACCCTTCATTCGCTTCAATTCGTCCGAAACCGCCCGCCCTCCGCCGCAGTCAGCGTCCACAGCACCACCCATTGCATCCCGGCCGGGTGCCCCATGTCTCGACTTTGAGACATGGGAATCCAGAACCCCAGACCCGCGCACGCCTGACCACCCCGAAAAGACGCCCCCGCACCTCATGCGCTTCAATTCGTCAAAAACCGCCCGCCCGCCGCTGCCCTGCAACCATCGAGATCGCAAAAATCCCACACAAAAACCCTCTCTCCCGGCCATTCTTTGCAAAAAATGAACGAATTTCCGCGAAAAACGAAGAGTCTTGAGAGGAAAATCGAAGCGCTTCCGAGGAAAAATGTCATTCCATCCGGCCACCACCGCCATCCCCCGTGTCCAGCCTCACCCGCAACCTCCGCAAGAGCCCGAATCGCTGACGGAATGGGCGTTTTCCGGTACTAACCCTCGGAGGCGAGGTGTACGGATCCACGTCGGAAGAGAAGGTCTGATCACACCTGCAAATCGAAGTGCTGTCCGGGCTGCGGAAATCGCGGGGCCGTGCTCTGGCAGCGAGAGCAATGGGCCACTCTTCCGGATATACCGTGGTCGGCATCGTCCTCATCATGCCCGATGTCTTCTGGCCGGTTTTCAAGACCCATCGTCATCTGCAGCACGATCTGCCAGCCCTGGGTGCTGCCGTGCTCCAGCAGTGGGCGTGGAACCAGTACCGGGTAGAGGAGGCAATGATTCCACGCTTGAGCAACCGCGGAATCCGTGAGCTCTCAGGCAACCAGCGCAGTCGTTTGCGCCAGTCCCTGCTGAACCTCCTCCTCCGGTTCGCGATTCAGCACACCAGCTAATCCGATCAATGCCTGCGACGCACACGCTGGACACTGTTCCGCACAGTTTCCAATGCAGTCGCAATCCTGGCAAAGATAGGCCCGCGTCAGGGGCATATGTTGCAACGAGATAAATGTCATCGGTTCACCTCGAGGCTGCGGCTTCGCCACCGGCAATTGTGTGTCGGTCTGCTCCCTCCATCGGCTCGGCCACGTTGGCGCTGTGGCCTCCAGAGTTCACCGAAAGAAAGCCAAGAGCATTGATTCCGCTAATAATTAGTGCCTGAAATGATGAGCGCGGGCGGTCTGATGCTTTAGAGGCTACCCTTTAGAACCAATAGGAACAATGCCACGAAGGCGGAAACGGACACGCGGAGAAATGCGTCCTTAGGCACATACCAATCCGGCAAACAGGTAACCATTTCTTAATTACTTTTAGGGATATTTACTTAACGCCAGCGACCGCAACAGGTCGTGGTTCGGCCAAGGTCGCGGGCGAAACTTCCGAGTTGCCGACAAACCACCAAGAACTCAGAAAAGTTCTCTACATCCCGGTTCAATAAGCGCGTTGGCCTTCCATGAGAAGGCCGGTAGTAAGTTTCCATTCGTGGTTCATTGAGCACTTTGAGTCACGAGGCGACCCAGTCTATGCGGACAAGATCGTTTAACTGAGCGAAAAGCAGCCGCAAATCTCTCACTGCATTGGGATGACAGGGGTTGATTAGGGTCTCCGATGTAAGCGCAAAGAACACGTTTAGGTTGGGCACCCGGCTGGCTTTACTTTTTGCTGCGCAGGCGTAGAATTGGTTTGCTTCCCCGATGACATTTGTACAGGAGTGACTAGTGGCCGAAAACTACCCGTATCATGTCAACACCGCCAACCTGAAGAAGTTCTTAGAGCACATCCAGAGCGCGGGCATCCCACCTAAGGTCACCTTTCAATACATAACCTCGGTTGGTTTCAAGAGCAAGAACGACAGAGCGATTCTGACTGTTCTGAAGTTCGTCAAGTTCGTTGACAACTCCGGTGTCCCCACCAAACTCTGGCAAGCCTATCGCGTTAAGAGTCAGTCACCGAAGGTGATCGCTGGCGCACTCAAGACGGCTTACAAAACTCTCTTCGACACGTATCCTGATGCCAATCGCAAAGACAACGAGGCGCTCCGAAATTTCTTTAGCAGCCAAACATCTGTCGCGGAGAACACCGTAACGTTGATGGTGCACACGTTCAAGACGATGGCCGACATGGGTAACTTCGATTCTCCCGCTGCCGTGCCAGAAGTAGAGGTCGACGTTGAGGAACCAGCGCTGGAGGCGGGGGAAAAAGGTGGAGGTGGCGCGGGAGCTGTGAGACGCAAAGCGGTCGCTCCTACCCCAAACGGGATGACGGTGAACATCAACATCCAGCTTCAGATCCCAGCCACGGATAGGGCTGACGTTTACGAGAATTTCTTCTCGGCCATGAAAAAGCATCTACTTTCGTGAATGAACTGAGACTCCTGCTGGCGAAGGTCAAAGGTTTCGAGAAGGAAGCGCACGCGATGCTCGCTACGCACGAGACCTCCGGCTCCCGTGTCGTCATCCTCGAAGAGTCCTACGACAAACTGACCAAGCTCACATTGAAGCAGGACGAACTTTTCCGACAGGCATTACGCTGCGTAGAGCATCAACTGTTCCGAGCAGCTCACGTGCTTGCTTGGGCCGGCTTCATGGATTTGTTGGAGGAAAAGCTTGCCTCTGACGGCCTAGTAAAGATCAGAGCAGCCTACCCAGCATGGGCCGCCAACGCTGGAAGTATCGAGGAACTAAGGGAGGCCGTCGTGGAATTTCAGCTTATCCAAGCAGCTAGGAAGCTAGGACTGTGTTCAAACACGGAGATGAAGGCCCTGCACGGGATGCTGAACAAACGGAATGAATGCGCCCATCCAAACGACTTCTTTCCCGATATGAACATCACCCTGGGCTACATCTCGGAACTGCTAACGCGCGTTTCAACCCTACAAACCAAGACGCTATAAAAACCAAGGAAAGACAGGACGTTTACCAATTTCCATCCGCCGAAAAACTGGGGAACGTTCCCTCTTTCCCCGATTTTCTGTCCAGTTTTCCGCCGCCGGGTGCCCCAGGTCTCGCTTTTGGGACCTGGGATCTACGCACCTACCCCATCCCCCCAACCACCCGCTCCAGCCCGCCGAAGAACTTCCGCCAGCCGTACCTTGCGCCCTGGTAATTGGCCTTCTGCTCCTCGCTGAACCCCGACTGCTACATGCGCACATGTGTCCCGCCCTCCGCCGGAGTCAGCGTCCACAGCACCACCCATTGCATCCCGGCTCCGCTCGGCCCCACCCCCCAAGCTAGAGGCTAGGAGCCAGCAGCTGGAAGCTGCACTTTCATTGCAGATAATTACCCCCTCCCCGTGCACAATGGAAATTGGAGGGCTGCGCGCCGAATCCCGCGCCGCCCCCGGAGCGTACCCGTGAAGACCATCACCATTTCCGTTACCGAAGAGCTTTACCGCGATGCCCACGTCGCCGCCGCCCTGCGCGACACGAGCGTCACAGCCCTCCTGCGCTTCTTTCTCAATTACCTCAGCGACGACCTCGAGCGGGACTACCGCACCACCCTCAACCGCCGCGCCCGCGCCAAACGTGCTCAAAATGCGCTTGAATTGACCACCCAACCCACGGAGGCGCAAGGCGTCGAACCGAAAAACCGCTACATAGCCCCCTCCCCCCTCCAATATGTCCACCCGTAGGTCATCATTTTTGCTGTGCAGAATGAATTATCTATATGAAAAATAATAAGTTAACATCGTTTAGCAAACGGCCGGTTTGGGGCGTTTTCGGACGGTTTAGGGGTAGTTTAGGGGTAGTTTCGGGGCAAATCCGGGGCCCTTCAGGAGCATGGTTTCCCCGCTCCCTTGACCATCGATAGCAATCGATTATAGGATTCCTCCCGATCGCAGGATTCTTTCCTTGACCAGCCTTTCTCTTTCATCCCCGCGCGCAACCCGCGCTGCCCGCCGAACTCCGAAATCATCGCAGGCGAGGCCCGGTTGACCGCCCGCAATCTCCTCATCGTTCAGGGCGGCGGACCCACGCAGGTCCTCAACGCCACCCTCGCCGCCATCGTCGAGGAAGCCCGTGCCAGCGGCCGCTTCGGCCGTGTCTACGGCGCGCACATGGGCCTCAAAGGCTTCGCCGACGGCTCCGCGGTCGACCTCAACCGCCTCTCCGCGGCCGACCTCCAATCCCTCCGCGTCAGTCCCGGCGCCGCGCTCGGCTCCTCGCGCATCAAGCTCTCCGATGACGATCTATCCCGCCTGCTCGGCCATCTCCGCCGCCTCGACATTCACGATCTGCTTCTCGCCGGCGGCAACGGCACCATGTGCGGAGCGCAAGCCCTTGCCGCCTTCTGCGCCGCCTCCAACTACGAAGCCCGCATCCTCGGCATTCCCAAGACCGTCGATAACGACATCGCCCGCACCGACCGCTGTCCCGGATACGCGAGCGCCGCCCGCTACATCGCCCAGGCCGCCCGCGACCTCGCCGCCGACGTCCGCTCCCTGCCGCAGCCCATGACCATCCTCGAAACCATGGGCCGCAGAGTCGGCTGGCTCTCCGCCGCCACTGCCGCCGGCAAGCGCGGCGACGAAGACGCGCCGCACCTGGTCTATATTCCCGAGCGCCCCTTTGATATGGATGAGTTCCTCTCCCGCGTCGACCAGATCCTCACCCGTCAGGGCTGGGCCGTCGTTGCCGTCGCTGAAGGCATCCGCGACCGTGAGGGCCGCTTCGTCTACCAGTTGTCCGATCCCGCCCAGGCCGACCCGCTCAACCGTCCCTTCACTGGCGGCGTCGCCCAGTTCCTCGCCGAGACCGTCGCCCAGCGCCTGCGTCTGCGCTGCCGAAGTGAGAAGCCCGGCCTGCTCGGCCGTTCGTCCATGCTCCACGCCTCGCCGCAGGACCGCCGCGACGCCGACCTCGTCGGCCGCGCCGCTGTCCGCGGCCTCTTAGCCGGCGAAACCGGCAAGATGGTCTCCCTGCTCCCACTCCAAGCGCCCGGCAAATACGGCTACACCTTCGTCCCGCTCGACCAGGTAGCCGAGATTGAGCGTCCTATTCCCGCCGCCTGGACCCAGAACGGCCCGATTCCCGTCAACGTCGCCTTCTTCCACTATCTTCTGCCGCTCATCGGCAGCCTCGACGCCCACTGCGACCCGCTGCCCGTTATGACCAACCTGCCAGGAAACGACTAGGAAAGGAACACGATGTCCACCGCCACGCAATCCGCTTCCCGCCCCCTCGGCGTGCTGATCCTCGGCCGCAAGCGCCCCGGCTTCGATCAGGAGTGGAACCAGATCATGTGCCGCCGCGCCTTGGCCGCCCTGGCCGGCCTCGGTTACACCGCCATCGGCGCCGAGGTCCCTGTCGTGGACGACATCACAATCACCGCGGCCCTCGACCGCCTGCAGCAGACCGGCTGCCAGGCCCTGGTCATGCTCCAGCCCTCCATGGGCCACGGCCAGCTCGCCCTCACCGTCGCCCAGCGCTGGCCCGATCCCGTGATCCTATGGGCCACCCCCGAGCGCCCAGGCGACGGCAAGGTCAGCTCCTGCTCCCTCGTCGGCCAGCATCTCTGGGGCTCCTCGCTCCGGCAGGCCGGCCACCCCTTCGAGTTCGTCCTGGGCGACCCCGACGACGCAGAACTCCGCGCCGACCTCGTCCGCGCCATCGCTGTCGCCCGCACCGCCGCCAGCCTCCGCTTCGCCAAGGTCGGCGTCGTCGGAACCCACGTCCCCGGCTTCATTGATATCGCCGCCGATTCCTTCCTGATTCACCGCACCCTCGGCACGCAGCTTGTCCCGCTCAGCCTCCCGCAGTTCATTGAGCGCGTCAACGCCATTCCCGCCGAGGCCGTCGAGAAGGACGTCCAGCAGGTCCGCGAACTGAACCTTCCGCTCGCCGACGTTACCCTCGACGCGCTACCCATCAACTCCCGCTGCTATCTGGCCATGCGCGAGCTCATCGCCGAGGAGAACCTCGATGCCCTAGCCATCCAGTGCTGGCCGGAGCTGCCCAATATCCTCGGCCAGTGGCCGTATCTGGCCATCGCCCGCCTCAGCACAGAGGGCCGCGCCGTCGCCATGGAGGGCGATGTGGACGGCTGCATCGGCAGTCTTATGCATACCCTCCTCGGCCTCGGCCCCGGCTTCCTCACCGACTGGCTGGAGCACGATCGCAACACCATCTTCTTCTGGCATCCCGGCATGGCCCCTATGCAGATGTGCAATCCCATCGGCGCCCCCGGCGGACCCACCCTGGCCGCGCATTTCAACATCGTCAAGCCCCTGGTGGTCGACGCCCAGATTCGCGTCAACCAGCCCATCACCATCTCCCGCCTCTGGCGCTGCGACAACCGCTACCACCTGACAGCGATCGAAGGCCGCACCATCGCCCCGCGCCGCCAGCTCACCGGCAACACCGCCCTGGTCGAGCTCGCCGAGTCCGACATCGCCCGCCACGGCAGTGTCCACCAGCGTTTTGACCGCCTGCTTCACGCCGGCATGCCTCATCACGTCCTGCTCGCCTTCGGCAACCACGCGGAAGCCTTCCGCCGTCTCGCCCGCCTGCTCAACCTGGAGTGGTGTTCGTAGCCGCTCGAACTCCAACCCGCTCACCCGGATAGAAGTCATCCGGCTAACCCATTCAGCGAGGAACGAACAATGCCTTCCGAGGTTGCCCGCCACCACGTTCGCGAAGAGATTCAGCGCCGCATTCTCTCCGGCCAGAGCAAAGCCGGGGAGCGCCTAAGCCAGCAGAGCCTGGCCCGCGAGCTGGGCGTCGCCCAGGGTACCGTCCGCGAATCGCTGATGGAGCTGCAGTGGCTCGGCCTGGTCGAGTCGGTCGACCGACTCGGTGTCTTCGTTGGCCACCTCGACGCCGAGCGCATCTGCCAGGCCTACCAGGTCCGTGAGTTCCTTGAGGGCCTGGCCGCGCGCCTCTGCTGCGCCCACGCCGGCCGCACCGACTTCGCCAACCTCCGCGCCGTCGCCGACGAGATCTACGATCTCGCCCTCCAGAAACGTCACGACGAGATGGGCCGTCTCGACCGCAAGTTCCATTTTCAGATCGCCGAACTCTCGCGCAACAAGATTCTCTTCCGCCTGACGGAAACCTACCGGGTGCTCGGCATGACCGTGCGCGCCGCCCGCGACCCGAAGATCATCCACGAAGAACATCTCGCCATCGTCGACGCCATCGCCGGCAATCGCGCCGAAGACGCCGAACGTCTCGCCCGATCACATGTCGCCAAAGCCTCTCGCACCATCGAAGAGCAGGCGCGTAACGGCAAATTCATCCCCAACTGGGTCGACTAACGCCAGGGTTGCAACATGAATTCCGGTTTGCAGCATCAATAAGGACCTCAGCATGAATCCGCACCAGGAAAATCTCTACAAGCTCTACCTCAACGGTCAGTGGGTTGCCTCGGGCAAGCCGATCGAAGTCGTCAATCCGGCGACAGGGGAGGCGTTCGCCCGTGTCTCCACCGTGGATCGCGCCCAGGTCCGTTCCGCCCTTCAGTTCGCCCACGCTGCCTTCGCCAGTTGGCGCGCCACCACCGCCAAAGCGCGCGGACAGTTCCTCCATCGCATCGCCGGCGAAGTCAGCCGCCGTCAGGACGAAATCGCCCGCCTCATCACCCTCGAAAACGGCAAGCCTCTCGCGCAGAGCCGCGGCGAAGTCGCCATGACCGAAGATCACCTCCGCTGGTTCGCCGAGGAGGGCCGCCGCGCCTATGGCCGCATCATTCCCCATCAGGTTCAGGGCCGCCGCAATCTCGTCGTCAAGACCCCCATCGGCGTCGTCGGTGCCATCTCCCCCTGGAACTTCCCTCTTGTTTTGTCGATCCGCAAAGCCGCGCCCGCTCTCGCCGCCGGCTGCACCGTCGTGCTCAAGCCGTCCTCGCGCACGCCGCTCTCGTCGATCGCCTTCGCGGAGTGCGTTGAAGCCGCCAGCCTTCCCGCCGGCGTCTTCCAGCTCGTCGTCGGCGACGCCCGCATGATCTCCGAGGAGTTCCTCTCAAATCCCCTCTGCCGCAAGATCACCTTCACCGGCTCAACCGAGGTCGGTCGCGAGCTGATCCGCGGCGCAGCCCAGTCCATCAAGCCGCTCTCGCTTGAGCTGGGCGGCCTGGCTCCGCTGTTCGTCTTTGAGGACTGCGACCTTGACAAGGCCGTCGCGGAAACTCTCATCGCCAAGTTCCGCAACACCGGCCAGTCCTGCATCGCCGCCAATCGCATCTACGTGCAACGCTCCATCCACGACGCGTTCCTCGAAAAATTCGCCGGCGGCGCCAAAAAACTCAAAGCCGGTCCCGGCCTCGAGCCCGATATAGACATCGGTCCGCTCATAAGCAAACAAGCACTCGATGCCGCTCTCGCGCAAATCAGCGACGCTGTCCGCAACGGCGCCAAAATCGTCTGCGGCGGCAAGCAGCTCACCGGAACCAGCGGCTATTTTCTCGAACCCACTGTCCTCGACGGCGTCGGCGAGACCTCGCTCTGCATGCAGGAGGAAACCTTTGCCCCCATCGCGCCCATCTCCACCTTCGAAACCGAAGCCGAGGCCATCCATTTCGCGAATCGCGCGGATTACGGCTTAAGTGCTTACGCCATGACCCGCGACATCGCGCGCATCTTCCGCCTCGCCGAACAGATCGAAGCAGGCACGTTGGGCATCAACGACGGCGCGCCCACCGCCAGTCAGAGCCCCTTCGGCGGCGTCAAGCAAAGCGGCTGGGGCCGCGAGCTGGGCAGCGAGGGACTGGACGCATTTCTGGAGACCAAGCACGTCTCCATCGGTGGCATCTGATATTCATGCAAGCTCTTGAAGAGGAGAAAAAACAACACCATGATTCACTTCTTAGTGCACGATTCAGCAGACACGGTCGGCGTGGCCGTGGTTGACATCGCGGCCGGAACCGAATGCGCCGGCCGGAACCTATCCACCAACAAACCCCTCAATGCCAAAGCAATCGAGAACATCCCGCTCGGCCACAAGCTGGCCCTCCGCGATTTCGCTGAGGGCGACACCGCCATCAAATACGGCTGCGAAATCGGCCGGATCGTCAAGCCGGTCAAGGCCGGTCAGCACGTGCACGTACACAATCTGAAGACCAAGAGGTGGGCATAATGACCAGCGACCGGACAATCCATGCATATCGCCGCGAAAACGGCCGTGTGGGCATTCGCAATCACGTCATCATTCTGCCCGTCGATGACATCTCCAACGCCGCCTGCGAAGCCGTTGCCAACAACATCAAGGGCACGCTGGCGCTGCCCCACGCTTACGGCCGCCTGCAGTTTGGCGAAGATCTCGAGCTCTTCTTCCGCACCATGATCGGCACTGGCAGCAATCCCAACGTCGCCGCGGTCGTGGTCATCGGCATTGAGCCCGGCTGGACCCAGCGCATCGTGGACGGCATCGCCGCCACCGGCAAGCCAGTCGCCGGCTTCTCCATCGAGGGCCAGGGCGATATCGCCACCGTCGCTCAGGCCTCCGTCAAGGCAAAAGAATTTGTCCAGTGGGCTACCGAGCTCCAACGCACCGAGTGCAAGTTCAGTGAACTCTATATCAGCGTCAAGTGCGGAGAGAGCGACACCACCACCGGCCTCGCCAGCTGCCCCGCCGTCGGCAACGTGATTGACAAGCACTGCGCCCTCGGCGGCATCGCTTCCTTCGGCGAAACCACGGAGCTGACTGGCGCCGAGCACATCGTCGCCTCCAAAGCCGCCAGCGAAGCGGTCCGCAAGCAGTTCATGGCCGCCTTCGACGATTATCAGAAGCTGGTCTTCGACCAGAAGACTGACGACCTCTCCGAGTCCCAACCCACCAAGGGCAACATCGCCGGCGGCCTCACCACCATTGAAGAGAAAGCCTTCGGCAATGTTGAAAAGCTCGGCAAGAAGACCAATTTCGTCGGCTGCCTTAAGCCCGCAGAAGCGCCTTCCTCCCAGGGCCTCTGGTTCATGGACACTTCCAGCGCCGCGGCCGAAGCGGTCACGCTGTGGGCTGCCTCTGGCGCGGTCGTTCACCTGTTTCCCACCGGCCAGGGCAACGTCATCGGCAATCCCATCGAGCCGGTCATCAAGCTCTCCGGCAATCCCCGCACGGTCAAGACCATGCGCGATCACATCGATCTCGACGTCGCGCCCATCCTGCAGGGAGAGATGACCCTCGACCAGGCCGGCGACGCGCTTATCGACATGATCGTGCGCACCTCCAACGGTCGCCTCACCGCTGCCGAAGCTCTCGGTCACCGCGAGTTCGTGATGACCAAGCTCTACCGCAGCGCGTAGTTCGCATCGAGCGCGCAGCCGGCTCGCTCCAGCGTCTGGTTGCGCGGCCCCGTTTTCCGGCAGCCGCGCCGAAAAACCCCAAACCTCACTCGGCGCCTGGTAGAAGCAAAGATTGGAACGGAGATCAAAGATGAACCGCTATCCCAGGGAACAGCTTGAAAGTCTGGTTGCGCGCCTGGCCTTTGCCATGGGCGTGCGCTCCGACGACGCGGCGCTCTTTGCCGAGGCGCTGGTCGATGCGGATCTGCACGGTGTCTCCACCCACGGTGTCTCCCGGCTCGACATTTATTTCCGCCGCATCCAGGCCGGCCTCATTGATCCCAAGGCCATCCTCGCCGTCGACCGCCGCGCCGGCAGCGTGATCGCCCTTGACGCCGGCAACGGCCCCGGTCAGGTGCAGGCCCGCCGTGCTCTCGACCTGCTCATCCCCCTCGCCCGCCAGAACGGCGTCGCCGCCGCCACCCTCCGCAACTCCCAGCACTTCGGCGCGCTCTCCTGGTACTCCAACTACGCAGCCGCGCAGGGCCTTGTCCTGCTCGCCATGACCAACTGCGAGCCGGCCATGTCGCCCGAGGGAGGATATGAAGCCTTCTTCGGCACCAACCCCATCGCCGCCTCGTTCCCCACCGGCAAAGGCTTCCCGGTCAAGATCGACCTCTCCACCTCCATCGTGGCCCGCGGCAACATCATCGCCGCCCAAAAGAATGGCCAACCCATCCCCGCGGGCTGGGCCCTGGATCGCGACGGCAACCCCACCACCGATGCGTCTGAGGCGCTCCTCGGCACCGTGCTTACCATGGCCGGCCATAAAGGCTACGCCCTGGCTCTGCTCGTCGAGCTGTTCAGCGGCGTGCTCTCCGGTTCCGCCATCGGCCCCGGCGTGGGCTCTATGTACAAAAACCTCGACCGCAAGCAGGACGTCGGCCACTTCTTCTGCCTCTTCAACGTCCGCGCCTTCCTCGATTACTCCGAATACCTGCGCCGCATCGACGAAACCATCGACCGCATCAAGGCCTCCAGAAAACGTCCCGGTGTGGAAGAGATTCTCGTCCCCGGCGAGCGCTCCGCGCGCAAAGCCCGCGCCAACACCCTGCAGGGCATTCCCGTCTCCCCGGAGACGCTGGCCGAGCTGGAGCAGTGGTGCTCCCGCCTCAACATCGCCCTCGACTGCCACGAGGTAACCTGCTGACCTATGCCCGAAATTCTCATCTCCGAAAAAATTCAGGGCGCCGCCGTAGACGCGCTCTCCGCCCGCTTCAGCGTCGAGTGCCTGCCCGACCTGTGGAAGTCGCCCGCCCAGCTCGCTGACGCCATCCGCAACTGCCGCGCCCTCATCGTGCGCAATCAGACCCAGGTCACCGCCGCGCTTCTTGCCGCCGCTCCCCACCTTCTGGTCGTCGGCCGCTCCGGCGTCGGCCTCGATAACGTCGATCTGCATGCCGCCGCGCAGGCTGGCATCGTCGTCACCTCCACGCCCGACCAGAATGCCATCAGCGTCGCCGAGCTTGCCATCGGCTTTATGATCTCCCTCGCGCGCTTCATTCCCGCCGCCTCTCGCGACACCGCCGAGGGCAACTGGAACCGCGGCAAATTCATGGGCGCCGAGCTCTACGGCAAGACCCTTGGTATCGTCGGCGCGGGCAAGACCGGCTTCCTCACCGCCAGCCGCGCCCGTGCCCTCGGCATGAAGGTCCTCGCCTACGACCCGTTCCTCAGTCCCGACAACGTCCTCCTTGCCGAGCTCCACGCCGGGCTGGTCGGTCTCGACGATCTGCTCTCCCGCTCCGACGTGGTCTCCTGCCATCTGCCCGCCACGCCGCAAACCGCAAATATCTTCAACGCCGCACGCTTCCGCGCCATGAAGCCGCACTCGTATTTCATCAACACCTCGCGCGGCAGCGTGGTCTCCGAACCGGATCTGGTGGACGCTCTCAAAAGCGGCCATCTCGCCGGCGCCGCGCTCGATGTGCGCTCCGTCGAGCCGCCCCACAACAGTGAACTCGAATCGCTTCCCAACGTCATCCTCACGCCGCACATCGCGGCCTTCACCCGCGAGGCGCAGAACCGCGTCACCCGGGCCGTCTGCGAAGATGTGGCCCGCGTGCTCGACGGCCAGCCCGCGCTCAACGCCGTTCATGCAGCCGTACCTCGCAAGCTGGCCGCGCTCTAGGCAACTCCGGCGCAGCCCCACCGCGCTCCGACTTCACTCTCAGGGAGAAAATCTCGATGTCGAACCGTTTGACTCAAGGCAAGTTCGCCGGCCTCACCGCCGTCGCCGACAGCCGCGGCGTCATTGCCGCTGCCGCGCTCGACCAGCGCGGCATCCTCAGAAAGATGATCGCCAAAGAGCTGGGCAGCGAGCCCTCCGACTCCATGATCACGCAGTTCAAGGAGCTGGTCACGAATGCGCTCACCCGCCACGCCTCGGCCGTCCTGCTCGACGTCGAGTACGGCCTGCCTGCCATGCGCTATCGCAACGGCAAGGGCGTCCTGCTCGCCTACGAAAAATCCTGCTACGACCAGAGCGGCCCCGAATTCATCCCCGTCTATACCGAGGGCTGGTCGGTCCTGCGTCTCAAGGAACAGGGCGCCTCGGCCATCAAGATCCTCATCTTCTACTCGCAGTTTGAGAAGCCCTCGGTCAACGAGCAGAAGAAGGCCTGGCTCGAACGCATCGGCGCTGAGTGCCGCGCGAACGACATCCCGCTCTTCCTCGAGCCGCTCGCCTACGACCTTGAAGGCAACGGCAGAAACCTTGCCTACGCCAGGATCAAACCCCAAATCGTCACCCACTTCATCACCGAGTTCAGCGCCGAGCGTTACGGCGTGGATGTCCTCAAGCTGGAGGCCCCCGTCATCATGCGCTTCGTCCCCGGAACCAAGGTCTTCGAAGGCGAAGCTGCCTACTCGCGCGCCGAGGCCATGGACCACTTCCGCCGCGCCGCGGAGGCGAGCACTAAACCGTTCGTCTATCTCTCCGCCGGCGTGAGCAACAAGGCCTTCCTTGAAACATTGGAATTCGCTTTAGAGAGCGGCGTCGTTTTTAACGGCGTGCTCTGCGGCCGCGCCACCTGGCAGGACGGCATTCCCGCTTTCGCCAAACACGGCGTCAGGGGTCTGGAAGAGTGGTTGCAGACCCAGGGCGAGCAGAATCTGCGCAAGCTCAACGCCCTGCTCCAGTCTGCCCACCCGTGGCACGAAAAATACAACCTCGAAAAATCCCCGGCCTGAGCCGCCATCGTGCCGCGCGGCCTCGCACGCAGCAAGCCGGGAGCCGCGCAGCGCGCCGAACACCTGCCATGGAACCTACGATCCGCGAGGACCAGACCATGCTCCAATCGACCCCCGGCGCACCCTCCGGCCAGACCATCGCCCCGGCCAAGCCGCCCTTCGCACGCCACCGTTGGATGGTTCTGGCCCTCCTGTTCTGCATCATCGTCGTCAACTTCATGGACCGCCAGACCCTGTCCATGCTCGCGCCCATCCTGCGCTCCGTCTTCCATCTCTCCAACACCGCCTACGGCCGCATCGTCGCCGCCCTCCAGTTCGGCATGATGTCCGGCGAGTTCCCCATGGGCTGGCTCATGGACCGTGTCGGCGCGCGTCTTGGCCTCACCGCTGCGGTGCTCTTCTGGGCCTCGATGACCGGCTCGCAGTATTTCACCCGCTCCGGCCTGCAACTCGGCATCACCCGTTTCTGGATGGGCAGCACCGAGGTCGGCAGCTACTCCGGCGGCATGAAGACGGTCAGCAATCTCTTCTCCGACAAGGAGCGCACCCTCGCCATCGGCATCTTCAACAGCGGCAGCGTCATCGGCACCACCATCGCGCCGCTCGTCGTGGTCTTCGTGCTCCAGCACTTCGGCTTCCGCGTAGCGTTCCTCGTGCCTGCTCTGCTCGCCTTCTGCTTTGTGCCTATCTGGTGGTTCACGCAGCGCGGCGACCACTATCGCTCCCACGCATCCGAATCCTCCGGCACTCCGCTGCACCTGCTGCTCAGCCATCGCTCCACCTGGGCCGTCATGCTCTGTCGCATGCTGGTCGGCCCGGTCATGCAGTTCTACTGGTACTGGACCCCCAGCTACCTCTACAGCACGCGCCATCTCACGCTCATGCAGATCGGCCTGGTCGGCTGGATTCCTTTCCTCATGGGCGTTCCCGGCGGCATCGGCGGAGGCGCCATGGCCGGCTGGCTCCACGGCCGCGGCGTCAGCCTGCAGAACACTCGCCGCATCACCATGTACGGCAGCGGCCTAGTCTGCCTGGCCAGCTTCGCCGTTCCATGGATGCACTCCGTCTCCGTCGCCCTGGTCCTCATCAGCCTCGTCATTATGGCCCACAACTTTCTTTCGGCTAACATGTACGGCGCCATCACCGACCTCTTTCCCGGCCCGCTCGTTGGCAGAGTCACCGGCCTCACCGGCGTCTCCGGCGGTTTCAGCGGCTTTCTCTTCCCGCTGCTCACCGGCATCCTCGTCGACCGCGTCTCCTACAAGCCGGTCTTTGTCATGATCGCCTTCATGCCTCTGCTCGGCGTGCTCGCGCTCTTTCTCTGCGCCCGCCGCTACGCCCAACCGGCCCCCGGCGAGCTTTCGTCCCCCTGCTGAGCATCCCGGACGAGTCCAGCTTCATCCCAACCGGGCGTTTCTCCGCCGTGGCGCAAAACGCCGCTCTTAAGCCCGGCCGGTATTGCCTCAGCCGCGTCCTCACCGGTAGACTGATCTAACACGGAACGGATTTGCACCCATCGCAAATCCGCACCGTCAGGCGGCGATTTGCGATGCGCGCAGCGCATCGAGCTTCACGCCGCGGCCCTCCTGGACAGGCTGCGCTCGGGATCTGCGGCGACTCAACAGGCAAAATGGATGCATCCAGTCCATCCTGCTCTGCAAAGCGCGCGATCAGGCATTCGTGAAGCCACAGCGCGACGGCCGTCAGGAGTCACAACGCGGAGAGGTGGCAGAGCCCGGTTGAATGCACCTGACTCGAAATCAGGCATAGTCGAAAGGCTATCGGGGGTTCGAATCCCTCCCTCTCCGCCAGCACGCCGCGCCTTTCAAAGTAGCGGGCCAGCAGCAGGTTCGCCATCTGCCGGAAAAAATCGCGCATGGAGTAGTGACGGCCCATATCCCCCTTGCCACAAGGCACAACTTCCGCACGCTCTTGGACATAGTAGGATGGTGCCGTACTCAACAATAGCGCAGATTGCAACGGGGAGTTGTGATCGATGTCCGAAACTCTTGAACCCAAAGTGAAGGAAGTCCTTCGGAATTATCTGCGGGAGGTAAAGTCGCTTCCCAACGAATCGGCTAAACGCGCACGCTTCGCCGCACTCATCGCAGAACTGTTTCCTGGAAGTACGGCAATCAACGAATACGCTCGCGGTGTCGAAAAGCTCATCCGCATCGTGCGATCATCCGGGGTCAAGAAGGGACGCGCAGACGCATATTACGGCAACGCCATTATCGAATTCGAGAAATCTCTTTCAGCCACGCTTGAGGAAGCCAAGCATCAGCTTTGCGAATACGTTGCGGGAACGTGGCAGAAAGAGAAGTTCCCCCGTCCCATGCTTGCCGTTGCGTCAGATGGCATCCGATGGATCGTATACCGCCCCGTGCTGCCCGCTGGCGAAGACCCTGTGCCTGAAAACATCCTGCTCGATGAATTGCGGGACTTCAAAGTTGCAGAGGACACGCTCGGAGCATTTTGGCTTTGGCTAACGAGCTTCCTATTCCGTCCTCAGCAGGTGGACCCAACCGCTGAGAGATTTCAGCTTGATTTCGGAAGCTGGAGTCCGCTGTACAGAGAGGGCATGGCGTCTCTTAAAAGGGCATGGCGCAAGGTCAGCGGAGGGTCTGAAGCGAAGTTAGCTTTCGATACTTGGCAACGCTATCTGACTGTCACATACGGTCGTCTGACTGAAGATACAACTGCGGCGAAGGACAAAGAAACCTCTGAGGAAATCTCCGAGCTTGAGAACCTCTTTCTGCGGCACACATACCTTGCCAGCATTGCCAGATTGCTCATTTGGGCCGCTCTCTCCCAAGGGAAGAACGCAGACGATTTGAGGCAGGTCGCAAAGGACGTTCTCTCCGGCGACTACTTCAACTCCAAGCGCCTAGCGAACCTGGTAGATGATGACTTCTTCCACTGGATTCGGCACTACAACGCTGAAAAGATTCTCGTTCCCGTATGGGAGCGCATCCTGTCTCACCTAACAGAGTATGACCTCTCACTGGTTCGAGAGGATGTGCTAAAGGGCGTTTACCAGCAGTTGGTTGACCCCAAGGACCGCCACGACCTCGGCGAATACTACACCCCGGACTGGCTCTGTGAACGAATGGTCAGTGAAATGTTGCCCAAGCACGGCTACAAGGCCGTCCTTGACCCAAGTTGCGGCTCCGGTTCCTTCCTGAGAGCGGCGGTGACACACTTTCTAAGACGCAATCCCGATGGCACTGACAATGAGCGGCTACGGGAGGTTCTCAAGAACGTCCAAGGAATCGACATCCACCCAGTTGCAGTTACAATTGCAAGGGCAACTTATGTACTCGCTCTTGGCAAACTCATTAGCTCGGCTCGTAAGCCCATCAACATTCCGGTGTACATGGCCGACTCGCTGTTTCTGCCGCATGAGGTTGAAGAGAACCTAATTGAACGCATCAGCGGTGTTGAAATCACCTTCGGTGGCAAGAAGGATGAGAGGCGGGTTGTCGTTCCCGACATGCTCATTCACTCACCTGAATTGTTCGATGATGCCATTTCAGCATGTTCTTCCATCGCTAGGGAACACGCTGCGTCACAGAGGGACAGCAGGAAGACGATGGAGAAGTACCTTTCCGTCAATGTCCCTGACTTGTCCGGCCTCCTCGAATATCAGAAAATCCTTGACGCCCTTTGGTCATTCACCGAGTCACTAGCGCAGCTTATCAGGGAAAAGAAGAACTCCATCTGGTCGTTCATCATTCGTAACAGCTTCCGTCCTGCTATGCTCAAGCGGCAATTTGACTTCATCATCGGCAACCCCCCATGGCTTTCATACAGATTCATCAGCGACCCCGAATATCAGCGAGAGGTCAAATCGCGTGCCCTTGACCGTTATGAAATAGCACCGAAGCACCAGAGGCTGTTTACTCAGATGGAACTGGCGACAGTGTTCCTTGCTCACTCAATGGCGACCTTCGCCAACAGCAACGCCAAACTCGCATTTGTCATGCCACGGGCGGTTCTCAACGCTGACCAGCATCAGAACCTCATTAAGCGGAACTACAGCACCACAGCTAGGTTTACATTAACGGGATATTGGGATCTCTGGGACGTAACGCCGCTATTCAACGTCCCCGCGTGTGTGTTGTTCGCGAAACAGTCTCTCCTGAATGGCAGTCCAAAAGAAGTGCTCCCGGTTCGCGAATGGGCGGGAACGCTCCCCGGTCGCGACGTGAACTGGGATGTGGCGAAGACTCGTCTTGACTCAGTAGAGAAACAGGCAAGACTAATTTATTTAGGCACACGTGCTGCTCTCTCCACCGCACCCGGCTCGTCCTCTCCTTCCAAGCCAAGCAAGTATCAGGATGCTTTCAAACAAGGTGCAACCATCGTGCCCCGGAGCATCTACTTTGTTCAGGTAGATGATTTGAATGGCAAGCCAAAGCCGGACCATTTGTATTGGGCTGTGACAGAGCCGGAACAAGCAGCACAAGCGAAGAAGCCCTATGAAGACGTAAAAATGAGCGGCTTTGTGGAGGGGAGGTTCATTTTCTCCACTGCCGTCTCACGGCATCTTGTTCCGTATTCGCTGGTGGGAACTGTCAATGTCGTCCTTCCAATCGAAGAGAAGCACGGAGAGCTTCGCGTTCTGAAGTCGGGAGAACTGACCTCCAAGGGGTACCGCAATTTCGCCAAATGGATGAAGAACGCTGAAGACATCTGGAACACCAAACGGGAATACAAAGCAGACAAGCAGAGCCTGTATCAACGTCTGGATTACCAGAAAGAACTCACGAGGCAAGACCTACATGAGCCGTATCTCGTGCTCTACAACCACTCAGGAATGAACGTGGCGGCTGCATTTTTCGACCGCAGCACACAGACGGCACCGTTCATCGTGGATGTGAAACTTTATTGGGCAGCATTTAGCAGCATGGAAGAGGCTGATTTTCTGACAGCCATCCTGAACTCAGAGACCGTGAACGAAGCAATCAAGCCGTTCCAATCCGTTGGACTATTGGGAGAGCGAGACATTCACAAGAAGCTGCTGGAGTTGCCCATCCCAACCTACAACCACGAGGATGCGAAGCACAAAAAGCTGAGTGAGCTTGGAGCGAAGGCAAGAGAGGAAGCCACAAAGGTGGTTGCCTCAGGAACGTTTCCGCTGGATTCAGGCATAGCCAAGCAGCGTGCGTTCATTAGAAGACACCTTGAATCAGAGATGGAACAGATTGACGCTATTGTGGCGAAGTTGCTGCAAAAATAGGGAGAATCATCCGCCAGAGAAGCCTGCGACAGTCATTGAGAGGGGTTTCTGTCCTGGGGCTTTCGGACGGCACACGTTTCTCAGCCCATCAGGATTTACAAGTGAGGGGACGGCCCGCTGGCCGCGCAACTGTCAAAAGGGGTCACAGCCGTTTCGATGCCCCGCACCCCGGACAACTAACCCGATTGCCCGTTTCTGCCAATACCGCAGAATTGAAAAATTGCACGATGCGCCGCTGAACTCAGTGGCACGCGCGGCAGGCACCCCCCACCCCCCTTGCGCACGCTCCACCTCCGCGCACCACGAGTCAGTTTTGGATGGTCTTCTTGAGAACGTAGTCGAAGTAAGATTCGGTGAGGTTGGCGGGCGAGGTCCACTGGGCACGGAGTGTGGCGCGCTTATGGGCTTTTCTGAGGGTCGAGAGAAGGCGGCGGTTGAGGTCTTTGGCGGAATCGCCGTCCACATCGGTGTCGATAATGAATTCGTTGCCTTCTTGCGTGATACTGGCCTTCGCGGCGAGGTCGGCAAGCGCCTGGCGGACGGTTGCGGCCTCGGCGCGGCTGACGCGGGCGTGGAGTTTGAAGGTCACGCGAATAGTCTCTCACGGTCATGTGTGTACGCCGCCTGCTGCCTTGATAGCAACGATCCGCACCCCCGTTGCGACGGCCCACTAGGGGCAGCGCCCGCTGGAATCTCCCTGCCGCAAGCCATCCCAGGAAGACCGGCAAACAGGGTCAAGCGCCGTTCCCGTGGGGGTACATTTGGGGGTATGAGAGTCAGAGTTAAATTCTATCTAATTGATAAAATTATATTTATAAGAGCGATATGAATCCCTCCCTCGCATGGAGCAGGCGCTCGCCGCTCGCAAAACATCTTTGTTTGAGCACAGAGATCGGTTCGATCACGACCGCGTCCTCCACCAGCTTCCTTCCAACATTGTCCGGGCCCTGACGCCGGATTTGTGTCCGCTCTTCATCCTGCCGATCGATTTGCCTCTTGCTCCAGCCAAAAGCGCCTCGACCTTAAGTTCGGATGGGAAGAGAACGTGCTGGCTCCTCCCTTCGAAGAAGGCTTACGCTCTCTGCGAGAAATCGATCCATCCGATTCTTCCGGGCCGATGCTTGCTCTGATTACAGAAATCAGGCTTCCAGCGGCCGTACGCGCTTTCCCATCGTCCGCGCGGCCTGGTCCGTCTCGAAAAAAACCAGCCACGAGGGTTCCTGTGCAAGCACATCTTCCAACTCCAGCTCGCTCAAAACCATGCACGCGGTTGAGAGCGCGTCCGATTCAGCCGCAGTATCGGTCAGGGCCCAGGCCCGGTTCTGCCGCAAGGCCGTCCCGCCGGTGCGCGGATCGAGAATATGGTCTCCCTTCACTGCTAGCCCCGAGCCGCTCAACGACGCGTGGGTCAGAAAGAATCGTTGCGGCGCATGGTCGTCGCCCAGTCCGCAGGACCAGCCGACCGCATCCTTCGGCGCGACGCCCGCCAGGATGCTGCTGCCCCCCGCCACAAGCAAAAACGAGTGGCAATCCCATCCCCGCAGCAGTTCCGCCATGCGGTCCAGCGCAAACCCCTTGCCGATGGCGCCCAGATCGAATTGCAACCGCCCCCTCACGCAACGGATGGAAAGCTGCTCTGGCAGTAAATCCCACTGCGGTTGGGAAGCCTGAGTATGCAAGGCCGCGGGCGTAGGGCAAAACCCGCTGCGCGTGGCCAACTCCATCTTCTTTGCGACTTCCAGGCAGGCAAAGGCCGGCTCGCTTAGGCGCAGCGTTTCGCCCGGCGCGAGCTGCGCGATCTGCGCAATATCGCTGTTGGCGCGAAAGCGGCTCAAATGCGATTCCAGCTGATCCAGAAGATCCAGCGCAGCCTGCGCTGCCTGCGCGGCATACGTTTTCCCTTCATCGGCGATGCGCACCTCGAAGTACGTCGCCATGGCGCGATGGTTGAATTGGTGGATCTCAGCCATACAATCTCATTTCGGCATGGGTGACCATAAAACGATCAGTACGCCGGGCCGGACGCCGAAAAATTCCGGCCGAAAGCCCTGTAGCTGATCTCCATATTGCTCCGCGGCATCGGTGGAGGTGACGTAAAAATCCGCTTCTCCCGGCTGTTGGCCCGGCTGCCAGAATCCTGTTTGGGGAAAATGCCGCAAATACCACGGTAACGGCCAAGGATCGGCGGCAATGACGGTAATGCGCGGCGCCGCGATGGCATTCTGCCGCGCCAGCACTTCGATCTCCGCGGGCAGTCCCAGCAAGTCCTCCGAGGTCTGCGCATAGGCATACGGATTGCCTTCATCGGCCGGATGCGCGAAGACGCGCTGCACTGTATCGTGGGCGATCAAAACCGCGGCGAGAATTCCTACCAAGGCGCAAAAAAACGGAGCCGCTCTGCGAAGAGCAGGATATTTCGCCGGCATGCGCAAAACTGAATCGAGTGCCATGCCGCCGAACAGCGCGATCGGCAGCCAGAAATTCAGGGCCAGCCACGGCGTCTTGTAGGGAATCAGGCTGTAGATGAGGCCAATAAAGACGGCATAGTACGCCAGAAAGCTGTACGGCGAGGGCTCGCGCTTTCTAACCGCCAGCAGGATCCCGATGCACGCCAGGGCGCAAACCAATCCGCCCGACCAGCCGCCGGCGAGAAGATGCGCATAATACCAGAATGGCTTCTGATGGCCTTCACCGCCCGCCCGCGCCAGGAAATTCGGAACTGCGTGCGGCAACGCGGCCAGCGCCTTCCAGTTACTGCCGAACCAGGTGAACAGCGCCACGCCGAGCAGCAGGAAAACGGCAGCCGCGGCAGCCAGCGCTTTGGGCCGCCACCAACCACTCAGACTCCTTCCACGCAGATTCCATGCCTGGAAGACGAGCGCCGCTGCCGCCAGCGCGAAGAAGTGAATCACGGCAGTCTCCTTGCATGCCAGCATCAGCGCGGCGCAGGCAGCGGCCAGCACGGCCTGCCCCGCGGAGCGTCTCGCGCACGCGCGCCAGCCGGTCAGAATCAATCCCAACGTGGCGGCGACAAAAAGGGACTCGTGAATGAATTCGCGGTCGTAATAGACGGGCAGAGAACCGCCGGCAAACAGCAGCGCCGCAATCACACAGGGCACGAAACCCAAGATTTCAGCAGCGGCGCCAAACAGGAGAATCGTCGCCGTTCCGGCCAAAACGGTTGTCAGGCGCAGCTCCGCTTCCGTCAGGTCAGAAAATGCGCTTGCCCCTTGCATCCTGACCAGCGGCAGGGCCAGCGCGGCCAGCGCCGGGCCGTGCCGGTCCTGCGGATCGTAGGTGAATGTTCCGCCGGCCAGCAATTGTCCTACGATGTAGGCGTTCACGGCTTCATCGGTGTGCATCGGCCGCGCGCCGAGTCGCGGCAGCCGCAGCGACAGTCCGAAAAGCGCTATCAGAAGAAAAACCGCCCAGCGCGTCAGCCGCGTCCAGCGCGAACTCGCGGCGGAGCCTCGCAACGCAAACGATCTCTCCCCTTCAGGAAGAACAGCTTGGCACGGCTCGGCAGAAGAATCGGCGCTCATAAAATTGATACACCGGAACTCCGGCGTTCCCGGAAAGAGTGTGCCCATTCAGGATCGCACCCGCTCACCGCCTCCGGTTTGCGGCGCCGCAAATCCAGCGCAGCAGACGGGTCGGCTCAGGCAGGCTTGCCCCACACTTCCACTTCAATGTAGTGGTTCAACTTGTTGGTTGTGTTGCCGTTGCTGTAAAGACGCACATACCGGCCCTTCACGCCGTTGGCGTCGATCAGCTTGCCCTGGTAGGTTTCAATGTAATTAAAATCCCTGCCCGCGCCCAGACCAAGCTCGTTGTGAATGTCATTGTTGAAGATGGTCGTCACGCCCGACCGGAACGTGGGATCGTCGGAGACCTGCACCACGACATCGCGATACACGCGCGCCTGCGAGTGAAAGTGCCACACCAGCACGGCATAGATATTCGCCTGTCGCGCCAGGTCGATCTGCACCCATTGCTTGCCGGGGCCAAGCTCCACCCACGAACCCTCGTTGCCGTCCTTATCCCCATCGGTGATCATGTCCAGCGTCCCGATGTCGGGATCGTCGTCGCTCGACGTGACCTTCTTGTTCAGCGCCAGGTTCCTGGTGCCTGCGGGAACATAGAAATCAGGTCGCTTGCCCCTCATCGGAGGCTCAAGATTACCGACGTTCAAAGGCACCGGCGTTCCCACGAAAAGGGGCGGCGGCAGTTTAGTGTTCAAAACCACTTTGTTCTGCGCAAACGCAGACGCTGCAATCAGCAATACGGCCAGAACGGAAAGATGCTTCATTGATATCTTCATCATATTCTCAGGCTTTCACTTCCTCCGGCGTAATGACAAGCCTCGTCTGCGCGGCGATAGCATCGTTCGCCCTATGAATCACATATTCGCTGGTGAAGGCTTCATCTCCCGGGCAGTTTAATTTCGCTGTGCCGCGGATGGCGTTGAAAAAGTTCTCCAGGTGCGGCTGATGCACCGGCTTATTGAAAAACACGGGAATCTCATAATCGGCCAGTTGCGCGGTTTCGCGCACGTCCACCATGGTTGCATCCGTGGGCGCGGCCTGCTTCAGGCGGACGTAGCCCTTCGCCGCCAGATCGTCCCAGGTCACCGCCGTGGCCCGCGCCTCGCGGTAGATGGCGCAGATCGACGGATCCTCTGACATCTTGATGGTGCCGTCGTCGCCCATGAACATCTCGAAGTAGCCGCCGCCTGCGCTGGTAGTCGTCTGCACCTGGTAAAACGCGCGCGCCACGCCCTCGGACGTCGGAGTGTACTCGTAGATCACCATCGCGTTGTCGTACCAGTCGTGGTTCTTGTAGTAGTCCAGCCCACCGCTCGCGATCACCGACTTTGGCGAGCCCATCCACCAGTTGAAAACGTCGATCTGGTGCGCGCCCAGGTCTGACAGCGGCCCGCCGCCCAGCCCCTTGAACCATCGCCAGTTGCGGAACTGGTGCATGTCCTTGTAGCCGTACTTCGTCAGAGTAGCCTGCGGCATCTCATACTTCTTCGGCCAGCCGAAGTCTTCCTTCACTGCGCGGTTCCATTGCGACTGCGCCGCGGTCAGCTTCCCGCAGAATTGCGCCTCGTGCAGCAGCCGGTTCAGCGCGAAAAGATAGCGCGGATTGCTGCGCCGCTGATGGCCGATCTGCAACAGCTTTCCCGTCTCGCGCATGGTCTGCACCATCGTCCGCGCGCCGTCGATGGTGTTGCTCATCATCTTTTCGCAATACACGTGCAGCCCGGCCTTCAGGCAGGTGTTGGTCATCGGCGCATGCCAGAAGTCCGGCGTCGCAATCACCACCGCCTGCAAATCTTTTTCTTTTGCCAGCAGGTCTTCGTAATCCTGGTACGTGCGGACCTGGTTGCCGATCTTCCCCAGGTAGCGCGCCCCCTCGTTCAGGTGGTAATCCCAGATGTCGCACAGCGCCACCAGCCGCACGCCTTCAATATTTAGCAGCGGCTCCAGCAGCACCTGGCCTTCTTCGCCGTAGCCGATAAGTGCGACGTTGATGGTGTTCAGCGAGGAAGTCCTAGCCGGCGCGGCCTTCTCGCCAGAGTTGGATTTGCAGGATTCCAGCAGCAAGCCGGCCCCGGCCACAGCGGTTGCACTGATGAAGTCACGGCGATTCATGAACGGGTTTACCATTTTTTCAGGACCGCAAACCGGTTGTATTGTGCCAGCAGCAAAGCCGCTGCCACCAGGCCAATATGGATACCCAGGTAAGCCACGCCGTCGTTCTGTTCGATCAGCACCAGCCCGACCGTCAGCGCAACATAAAGCGCCGCCTGCGCCAGCAGTGAAAGCCGCGTGCCCAGCCCGATCAGCAGCATCAGTCCGGTCAGGATAAACGCCGGCCCCAGCATGCGGTCGAAGGCTGTCAACGCAAACTTCGGCAGCAGCGGCTCGTGCGCAAACTTATCTGCCATCGAGGCCGGAATCCCCGCGTAGTTGGCCCACGCATACGACTTGATGTTCACGTTCACCATCACGCCGCTCGCGTCCGGCTGCCCGGTCGTCGGATCGATCAGCGGCATCGCCACTGACTTATACACGCCGAATTTATCAATGCCAACGAACAGGGCGCGCACGCCCAGCCATAGGCGCAATGCCAGAAACGCAAAGGTAAAATCCCGGTGCGCTTTCCGGCCAGGGTCTGGATTTTTCTCAGTCGAATCGGTCATTTCTTCTCGGTCGATAAAGAGGTTAAGCCGCAGAGTCATTCCGTTCGCTTCCGCCGTCAGCCGGCTGAGGCAATGAGAAATATCCACGGCCAAAATTTCGTCTAGCTCATCTTCCACGGCGCGCGGTATTCGCGGGTCATCAGCCTGCTCGCTGCCGGATCGCCGATGATCTTCTCAGTTTGCACGTCCCAACGGATCTTTCTCCCGGTGAGCATCGAAATCAGGCAAAGGTGCCCGGGAATTGCCGAATGATGCCCCACTTCCACCGGCGTAATGGTGGGCTCACGCGTCAGTATACAGTCCAAAAAGTTCTGGTGGTGGCTGTTTGAAATATACAGCTTCACCTTGCGCAACTCCCTGGGCAGGTTTTTGCCTTCCTTCCACGCCGCGTTCGACGCGTCGAACTTCCCGCGGTCTACGTACACCCAGCCTTCGGTGCCGATCCATTTACAACCGCTCTTGAAGTCGGGGTAGCCGCCGGCGATGGTCATGGTGATATTCTGCGGATACTTCAATTCAAACCGGTACTTCGGTGCCGTGTCCCAGACCGCTTTGGCCGGCGGCAGTTCGCCGCTACCCTCCACCTCCGACGGACCAGAGTTGTCGAAGCCCAGACCCCAGTGTGCGATGTCGCAATGATGCCCGATCCAGTCCATCAGTTGTCCGCCGCCGGTGTTGTAATTCCAGCGCCACGCCTTATGCACCCGCGCCTTGATGTAGGGCTCCATCCTCGACGGGCCAACCCATGTGTTGTAGTCCAGCTCCGCCGGAGGATCGGTAACCAGCAGGTCCCAGGCCTTGGTGCCCGGCACAGTCTCCTCCAGGCTCGCGGCCGTCACTCCCTGCGCGGCCAGCGCTGCCAGCGCTGCCTTCTGCACGCCGTCAAAATCCGAGTTGCTGCCCGGCAACCCCACTTCCACGTGGGTCACCTGGCCGATCAGCCCGTTGCGCACGATCTCCGCGGCTTTGTGAAAGTTCGGAACCGAGCGCTGCCATGAGCCCATCTGCCAGATGATGTTGTTCTCTTGCACCGCGCGAACGATCGACTGCTGCTCGGCGATGGTGTGCGCCAGCGGCTTCTCGGAATAAATGTCCTTCTTGCGCCGCGCCGCCTCCGTGGCCACGATCTCATGCCAATGATCGGGCACCGCGATCATCACCGCATCGATGTCCTCGCGCGCCAGCAGCTCCCGGTAATCGTGGTAGGTCGCGCAATCGGCGGTCCCGTAGTTGTCGTCGATCATCTGCTTCGCGGCCTGCAGATGATTCGCATCGATATCGCACGCCGCGATGACCTGGCAATCGTCGGCAGCCAGAAAGGCCTTTGTGTTCCACGGCCCCTGCCATCCCATGCCGATCACGCCGAGATTAATGCGGTTGTTTGCTGCGGTTCCCGAACTCTGCGCGGCAGCATGGCCGGGTAGAACTGCGGGCAGAATCGCGGCCGACCCGGCAGCCTTCAGGAAGTGGCGGCGATTGATCAAAAAATGTTTGGCATCCGAACCAGGTTCTTCAGGCATGACCCATCTAAATATCACTTCTCCCCATGCCGTTGCAACCGTAAATCGCTTTTCCCTTTAAAAGCTCCAGATCGCTGCTTTTCAATGCGCGTAGGAACACGGCGGCAAGGGCGACCCTCAATCACCTCCGGATTTCGCCCACCCATCTTGCAGACGGCATCGCCTTACGGGCCCCTCACCGCCGCGCCGCACCCACGCTTTCCCTGGCGCCCATTGCAGGGTGGCCGGGCATGATTTACTGACTGTGAAACCATCGTGACCGCGAGGTGCAAATGCCTGAACCCACCGGTTGCAACTTCCCTTGGCCTCAATTCCTGCCGCAATCCGTCCTTCGTTCGATTCTGCTCGCAGGCTGCGTGGGATTTGTTTCGGTCCACGGTCTCTGCGCCGTCGGCCGCTCTTACCCTTCCGCCAACGATGTTACCTGGACGACACTCGGCGTGAATGAGAACGACTCCATGCCCATCGGCAACGGGGATCTCGCTGCAAATGTCTGGACGGAGCAAAACGGCGATTTCGTTTTGCTGGTAGCCAAGTCCGACGCATGGACCGAACTGGGCAAACTGGTAAAACTGGGCCGCATCCGCATCGCGCTGGCCCCCAACCCCTTTCTGGGCGCGTCCGACTTCACCCAGACCCTGCGGCTGGAAGCTGGAATCAGAACAACCGTCTGCTCTACTGGCCCCTGCTGGCCCCCGGCGATTTCGCACTCATTGATACCCCCTCTTTGTGCTAAAGGCCTCTCCTGGGCGAGAATGGGAGGTGAGATTGTTAAAGTTCTATGAATTCCGCCAGCTTTCTTCTCGGCAGACCGCCCGCGATGGGGAACCAGTCGAAGTGGTCTGCGCAGTTTGCGGATTGGCGGCAAACGCTTAGCCGCTGCGCCCGCAAACCCACGCCAAAGCGCGTTCACGAACTCCGTGTGGCCACCCTCCGCCTTCAGGCTGAACTCGAATATTGGTTGCGGGAATCCGCAACAGGTACCGCCGCTGCGCGCACTGCAAAGCGCTGGAGCAACCAGGCAAGAAAGCTGCGCCGCGCCCTCAGTTTGGTGCGCGAGACGGATGTTTACCTGCGCAAACTTGCCCGTCTGCGCGGCCAGGTTCCGCACTCCGGGGATCATGGGCTCCGATCAAGCTCTGTATGCACGCTCCAGATCAACAAGCTTGAGATCCGGCTCAGGAAGTTGCGCCAGGCCGGGGAAAAGAAGCTCATTGCTGAGATCAAAGGCCGGCGGAAAAGGATGGTCAGTTTCAGCAAGGAGTTGGAGGTTGCCTTCGCGCGTCCAGGACCGCCAAGCGATTCCCATGGCGGGTTGAAGGTCGCGGTGATGTTTAAGGATTTGACGCGGGAGTTTCCTGAACTCAATGCGGATTGTCTGCACGAGTTCCGCAAGCGCGTGAAGAAACTACGCTATATGGCCGAGATTTTTTCCGCATCCGATCCTCTGGCCGGCCGGCAGAGCGCAACCCTGAGGAAGATACAGGTCGCAGTGGGTGAATGGCACGATTGGCACGTACTGGCCCAGAAAGCCGATCGCGCCTTTCGCGGACGTGGTCAGGGAAGTGGTCTCCCTGAGCTTCTGGCGGCGCTGGCCGCAACCTCCTTGCGCAAGGCGATCTCCCTCTCCCGGCGTCAGATAGCCCAGATGATGGAAGTGGCCGCCGCGAGTGGAGCAGCTTCAGAGCCGGCCCCAGGAAAGTTTCCGGTTCGCCCCGCCGAATCCGTGGCCATCTCACAGCAAAGAGTCAGTTGACGCTACCAGGCCCTCATGCAGCACTCGTCTCTGCGGGCCGCCCGGCGGCAAACCGAATCAACTTGGGTTTGACCAGCGTCTTGAAATCTGTCCAGCTCATCTGAATCAGCTCTCGGTGGGTTCCTGCGTTGAAGGCGATCTCCTTGTCTCTCTCCAGGCTGTCATCGGCAAAAACCGCCAGCCCGTAGAGGTTTCCAAAGGGCGGCATCGCGCCGGTTTCGCACTCAGGAAATCGATCCTTGAACTCTTCTTCCGAGGCCAGCGCCACGGTCTTCGCATTCGCCGCCTTTCTCAGCCTCTCCAGGTCCACGTGGAAGTTGGCCGGGATCACCGCCATCACCAGGCTGCCGTCCAGCTTGACAATCACCGTCTTGGCCATCTCCTTGCCTGAAATATGCGCCAGCCCCGCAATCCCCTGCGCCGTGTACGCGGGCGAGTGGGAGATCACAACGTACCTGGTGTTGCGCCCATCGAGAAATTCCGTCAAACTTGCGAGTACCATAATTGCCTCCTTGTCCGCTCGCATCTCCGCTGCGAGTTGAAAATGAGCGTGATGCCTCCAATCACACCCGTACCCCGGTTCCCGGCCGTAGCGCATTTCTCCTTCTGATCTATACCCAAGCCGATGCACTCATTTGCCGATTTCACCAGGGAATCGGCGCCTTGAAGAATTCCGGAAAGGGCTATCTCTGAAGGAGAAATGCCTTAATCGCCGCCGCGCCCTCAACTCCTCTCCGGTTTCAGCCGGCTATCGCTTGTAGCCGATCTTGCGCAGCAGATCGTGCCGCCAGGCGATATCCGCCTCTGCCTCGACTCCTTTGGGCGAGCTTCCGTCGATCACTCCAAGCACGCCCCGTCCCTGCCCGCTCTTCGCCAATACCACTTCGACCGGGTTGGCGGTTGCGCAGAAGATGGAACACACCTCGGGCACATTGCGCAGGCCGTTTAGCAGGTTGATTGGGTAGGCGTTTTGAATCATCAGGACAAATACATGACCGGCGGCCAGAGCTTGTGCGTTGCGGATCGCGGTCTCGCGCAGAGCCTGATCGTTTCCCTCCGAGCGAACCAGGCATGCCCCGGAGCTCTCGTTGAACGCCAGGCCGAATCTGGCTTGCGGCGCGGTCGTTACCACCGCCTCGTAGATGTCCTCCACGGTCTTGATGAAGTGGGACTGGCCAATGATGATATTGGCTTCATCCGGAATTTCCATGGCTACCGCCAGCAGTTCGATCATGGTCTCTCTTCCGCCTCCCGGGTTCTCTATGCGCCTTTCTTGTGCTGCGTCCGAACCCGTTCGACGTAGCGCCCGGTCTTGAGTTCGATGCTCACCATCTCGGCGGGAGCAACGAACAAGGGAACCTGTATGGTCAGGCCATTCTCCAGCGTGGCTTCCTTCCTTCCCGAGTCCGGTTGCGAGCGGGCCGGAGGCGCGGTCCTCATCACTCGGGCCTCCACCGTCCCCGGCAAAATCACGCTGATCGGCTCTCCCTCGAAAAACTCCGCGGGAATCTCGATCCCCGGCTGCAGAAACTGCTCCGCCAGGCCCAGGCTCGCGGAAGGAAACTCAAACTGTTCAAAGGAGTCCAGCCGCTGAAAAATGCAGTTGCCGCCGTCGCTGTAAAGAAATTCCACTCTGCGCTTTTCCAGCTCTACTTCTTCCAGCCGCTCCAGCGGCCGGAAGTGCTGATCCCAGATGCGCCCGCTGCGCACATTCGAGAGCCGGGCCCGCACCGTCCCGCCCATCTTGGCTGCGCCGGCCTTGGACTCGACTTCCAGAACCCTGTAGACCTGCCGATCGATCCGGAGCGCCATCCCTTCCCGCAATTCGGAGGCCAAGACCATAAGCCCCTCCACACATCCGGTCGATGCTTGGGCGTGCCGTCTGCCCCATCTCCAATCCTACGGCAGCCAGGGACACAGCAGAGCGACGCCGCTCCCTGGGCCCGGCCGCAGGCTGTCGCGGAGCAAGGACTTCCCGGCTGCCTCTCGGAAACAGACATCCACATTCTGCGCAAATCGTCTTGTGATTCAGTGATACCCATCACTGCCCGAGGAGCGGCCTCAACCTGTCTCTGAGAGACACGAGCAGGAAGCGAAACGTCAACTGACTGGCGCGATTCGTCCAGCTCCCATCGGGATTCGTCGTAGACTCAGGCTATGTCCCGCATGGTTCTGTTCGCAACGCCCTGGTGGGTGAACTTGCTCATCCTCGTTCCCATCGTTCCCTTTCTCTTATCGATGAAGGAGAAGATTCGTATCGGCAGGAAGCGGCTCATCACAATCGCTCTCTTTGGCATCGCCTTTGGATTCGTGGAAGCAGCGGCTGTGGTATATCTCCGAGCCGCCACGGGACTCTGGCCGGTTCCGCCAGCGAAAGCTGTCCTCACCCTCCCGGAGACTTTATTAAGAATCGAGTGCTGCAGAGAGGCGGCGACCATCATCATGCTTGGCGTCATCGCCTGGCTTGCCGGCAATGCCCTCCGGCAAAAGGCCGTCGCTTTTCTATGGACCTTCGCCTTCTGGGACATCTTCTATTATGTCTGGCTTCGTCTTACCATTGGTTGGCCCGGTTCACTCCTCAGTTCGGACCTTTTGTTCCTGGTACCGGTGCCATGGGTGGCGCAGGTGTGGTTCCCGATCCTTGTCAGCTTGCTCACCGTCCTGGTGATTTGGTTTGTGGCTGAAGTGAGCCATGGGCGGAGAGATTCCATGATCTGACTCGCGGATCTCCGCCCGGCTTACTGCGCCTGCATGGAATCTGCCAGCCGTGCGATCCACTGCTGCATCCGCCGGCTGTGGGAGCCTTCCCAGTACACCCGCCCGCAACCCGCGCACTCCCGGAACTCATTGCACCATGCCAAAGTCCCTTGCGGCGCCCGTCCGCCCACCTCGGCTTTCGAGATTTCCCTGAGTGCTACGTTGCAAACCATGCAGCGCGTGAGCGGGCGTAGGGATCGGCCCAGATCGAAGCGCCTCACCACCTCCTCGGCCTGGCGCCGGCTGTCGGTCTCGCGCAGCCAGTACCCATGGGTCACGGCTGTGTGTTTCAGCACGCCCCTGTCTCTGGTCAGCAGAATGCGCCTTTGCTGGGAGGAGATGCGCACCAGCTCCAGGTCGCTGGCTTGGTTGGCATACACCGCGTCGAACCCGAGCATGCGCAGATAGCCCGCCAATCTGCCTAGGTGAACATCGAGCACGAACTTCGGCTCCCGCAGCGGCTGCGGCCGCAGCCGCAACACCGGGGTGATGTCGATCGATTCAAACACCGGGTAGACTGCCACGCGATCCCCGTTTCGAACCAGCTGCGAGAACTCCGAGGACGCCCCATTCACCAGGATCAGGTCCACCTCCGTATGCGGTACGCCGATGCCCTCGATCATGTCCTTCACCGAAGCGAGCACGAAGAACTGCCTCTCCACCGTCCCGTATTGTTGGCCGGGCGACAGATGATCGTTCAATTCCGCATAGAACCGAAAGCAGGCGCAAGCGGGAGCCATGATGCACGTCTCAGCCTCAGTGTAGTCCGCCTCGCGCCTGCCCGCTGCCGATGCCGCGCCTCCGGCAGAGAGTAAATATCCTCCGGTGGAACCGGAGGCTTTATGACTGTTGGCCCCTCAAAGGGGCCTGTGCAGAAGCGCTCATTCGGCAGTAGCCCGTCACCCGCGCCGTAGGCGCAGTGATTGTTAGCCCCGCGCTTCACCGGGGTCCCCAGGAAACGGCCTTTGTTTCCTGGGGTGGAAGCGTGGGGTTGGCGAATCCAACAATTGATCCGGAGTCCCGTAGGGACGGCGCCCATGCTCCGCGCCTATCGAACATTTTTGCGACGAGAACGGAAAAACGCAAACCGGGAGCGACTCCCGCAAATGTCAAACTTCTACAGCCACCCCGGCAAAGCCGGGGGTTCTCCCCATCGAACAGATCGGCTCTCTTCGCCCTTGCGCCACACTCCGGTTTGACTTGATCTCCATCGAATCGAATAATCAAAGCAGATGGAGATCTATGAGGAGATCGTGAAGCTGCAGCGCGAGGGGCGCAAGGGGGCGGTGGCCACCATCGTCAACGTGCGCGGCTCGATTCCCTCCTTCAAGAGCGCCAAGATGCTGGTCCGCGACGATGGCTCCATCGCCGGCACCATCGGCGGCGGCTGCGTGGAGGCCGAGGTCTGGCAGGCGGCGCGCGAGGTCATGGCCTCCGAAAAGCCGCGTACCCTCAGCTTCGACCTGAACCAGAACCCGCGCGACGATACCGGCCTGGTCTGCGGCGGCACGCTGGAGATCTTCATCGAGCCGGTGCTTCCCTCTTCCGTCCTCTATCTCTTCGGCGCCGGCCACGTCGCCCGCGAGGTCTACAAGGCCGCGCGCAACGCCGGATTCGAGGTGGTGGTCACCGACGACCGCGAGACCTACGCCAACCGCGAGCGTTTTCCCGAGGCGCGTGAGGTCGTCGCCCGCGACTTCGACGAGGCCTTCGCCGCGCTCGCTCCGCCGCCGTCCTCATTCATCATCATTGCCACGCGCGGCCATCGCGACGACATGCGCGTGCTGCGCCGCGCGGTCCAGACAGAGGCTCGCTATATCGGCATGATCGGCTCCAACCGCAAGGCCATCGCCATCTTCCGCGAGCTGACCGCGGAAGGCATCAAACCGGAGCTCTTCGACCGCGTGTACTCACCGGTAGGTCTTGACATCGGCGCCATCACGCCCGAGGAGATTGCGGTCTCCATCCTGGCGGAGATCATCGCTCTCCGCCGCCGCACTGAGCGCGTCCTGCCCCACCTGAGCTGGTTTCATCGCGCCAAAACCGGCGCAGACGTGCCCGCCGCGGACCAAGACCCCGCCGGCCTCCATGAGAGCGAAGCCAGTCGCTAGGGTGTATCGACATATACGGGTGCGCAGCGTTGCGAGCGAAAATCGGGCCAGAACCGGGGCCCCCACGGACAGGTCTTCGTCCGTGGGGTGGAGACGAAGCCGAGCCCGAAGGCTGTGGCGGGCCCACCGTCAAGGGCGAGAATGAAGTATGGCCCGATTTTCACCGCAACCCTGGGCCCCAAACCTGCGAACTATGCAGGTTTGGGTAGAAGTCGAAGGGACGGGGCCATTTTCCCTCATTTCGTCGTCGATCGTCGCTGCACGCCCGTATATGTCGATACACCCTAGCGGCTTGTTCACTCGAAGCCAATCGATCTGCTCTCCGCTCGGTTTCTCCTCTGCTATGGTTTCCTTATGACCGAGACGCCCATTTTGTGCGGCCTGATCCTGGCCGCGGGAGATTCCTCGCGCATGGGCCGCGACAAGGCGCTGCTGCCCTGGCCGCCCGCACCGTTCGATGAGGCTCCCGCGGCTGCCGCAACCGGCGAAACGCTGCTCTCGGCCGCGATTCACGCCCTTCAGCCCTTCACTCGGGAAGTCGTCGTGGTTGCCGGCAAAAATGCCAAAGCCCTCGCCCCGATCATCTCCGCCTGCGGCGCAATCCTCGCCCACAATCCCCAGCCCGAGGGCGGCCAATTCAGCTCGCTCCAAATCGGCCTGCGCCGCGTAGTCGAACTTGGCTATGAAGCCGTAGTCCTCACCCCGGTCGACGCTCCGCCGCTGCAAAAACCAACGCTCAACCGTCTGCGTGCAGCCTTTGATGCGGCGCTCAGGGCGCGCCGTTGGGCCGTAGCGCCGGAATACAACGGCAAACACGGCCATCCGCTCTGGGCCGGCCGCGCACTGATCGAGGCATTCCTCCAGGCGCCCGTCACCAGCAACGCGCGCGCGGTGCGGCTGGCCCACGCGCAGCCCGTCGAGTATCTCCCCGTGGACGACGCGCTCGTAGGCGCGGAAATGAATACGCCCGAGGAGTACGCCGCGTTCGCCGGCATTTCGTCTCGTTAATGTTTCTTGGCCAGTTGCCCAATCGCGGCAGCCAGCGCATCAAGAGCCAGATGCGAAGCGTGCGCTGAAGCAGGCGGTAATCCGCCCAGCGCATACACCAGCTCTTCGCGGCGCAGCGCTCGTGCCTCCTCCACCGTCCGGCCGCGCGCCATCTCAGTCAGCGCCGAAGCGCAGGCCATCGAGGCCACGCATCCCCGCGCAAGAAACCCAATCTCCTCGATCCGCCCGTTTTCCACCTTGAGCGTCAGCTTGAGCACGTCGCCGCAGGCCGGATTTTCTACCTGAGCAACTGCGTCCGCCCGCGCCACTGCGCCCGCGTTGCGCGGATGCTCGAAGTGATCCAGAACCTGCGGGGAGTACATGCGGGCCGTCTCTGGCACGGTCTCAATCCGTCTCGCGCAATACCGGTTCCGTCTGCCGCGTCTGGTGCGCCTGCAGGATCTCCGTCACCAGAAACAGGTCGGTCAGCAGCGCTCTGACGTGCATGGAGGCATTCAAATTGTCGATCAGTTGCGAGCCGATTCCGGGCTGCGCCAGCACCAGCTCAAACGCGACCCGGGCGTTTTCGGCGTCGCGCGCTAGGATCGGCGAAAACACATCGTACGCTCCGGCGGGCTCCAGCTTCTCCTCTTTGATCGCCGCCCGGTAGCTCTGTTCCAGGCCGCGCAGCGCTTGCACGGCCCGGTCCAGCTGGTGGCGCAGTTGTTTGCCCTGCGGGCTTCCCTCGTCGCTCGGCAGGCCCAGCGCCGCATAAGAAAGCGTATATTCGTAGCACTCCTCGATCGTGTCGCATCGTTCCTGGATTTCAGTCGGCATCACCTGCTGTTCAGCCCCGTTCTTCCGGCGACGGCGCAGGCGTCTTCACCGCCCATCGCTGTGGATCGTGCTCTTCCAGATAAAAATCGCGGCTCATCCAGCCGAACAGCATCGACTTGGTAATCGGCAGCTTCTCCGGCCGCAGGCCCATGTAGACGTGCATCATCACCAGTGCTACCAGGCCCACCCCGGCCAGCCCGTGGAGCACGTACATCAGGCCCCACGTCATGTCGCCAAAGATATACGGATTGCGCGTGAAGAATGGAGTTTGGATGCGCTTCAACATCAGCACGCCGGTGCCGATGACGGCCAGGCCCGCAAGCATGACGCAGAGGTGATAGAGCTTGTTTTCGAGCGGATACTTGGCGAAGCGCGCAGGCGGAGGCGAGGGCTTGCCCCAGAAACGCGCCAGTCTGCGCAGAGCATCGCGAACGTCGGTCTTATCAGGCCAGATCGACCACGGGTCCATCAGGAATGAATGGACGATATGGAAGCCGATGGAGATGGTGAAAATGACGCCGGCAATCCAGTGGTAGAGCACCCAGTTGAAATGAACGCCCGCTTCAGGCAGGAAGGCCGTGAAGAGCAGCGTGAGCATGGAAGCCGCCATGATCCAGTGGAAAATGCGCGCGGCCAACGAATGCCGCGGAACGCGCTCGGGGATCTGGTCAGGCGCGACCCGAGCCTCGTTCTTCGCAAACACTTTCTGGGGCGCGACGAGGCCCACGTAAAGAGCGTGCACGATCATGAAAAAGAGCCCGGCGATGATCGCGACCGCGGTCAGATACCACGCTACATGGAGCGGAACCGGCTGCCCCCACGGACTGGTCGCCCACTTTATGAAGTCCATGCTGCCTCCTGCACGCCGCCGATGGCGCGCTTGACGAGATTTCGCATCAACGGAATCTTGTATGCGTTGAACTGCAGCGGAACCGCGCCCTGGACCGCGAGGTTGCCCGCCATTTCACCGGTGGCTGCATCGGCGGTCTTGCCGCGCAACGCATCCTCCACGGTCTTCAGCCGCATGGGCCGCGGAGCAACGGCGCTCACCGCGATGCGGACGCGCTGAATCGTATTGCCGGAGAGCACCATCGCCGAGGCCACGTTCATCAGCGGGAAGTCCCACACGTTGCGGTCGCGCACCTTCTCAAAATAGAACCTCGCGCCGTCCCACGTGGAAGGAATGCGAATCGCGGTCAGCAAGTCGCCGGGCTTCAGGATATTCAGCCGAGTGATGTCCACATCCGGCCCAATGAAGTAATCCTCCGCGTCCACCACGCGCTCGCCCTTGGAGTTGCGGATCACGAACTTGGCGTCGAGAGCGATCAGGGCGGGCGCGGAGTCAGAAGGATGCACCGCCACGCAGCGGTCGGCGCCGAAGATCGCGTGCTCGCGGTTGCGGCCCACCGGCGTGTCGGCGTAACAGGTTTCGCCGCCGGCCCGGTAGCACGGCCAGCCGCCCCGGTAGTACCAGCAGCGCGTGTCCTGCGACACGTTCCCGCCTAGCGTGCCCTGGTTGCGAATCTGCGGTGAAGCCACCTGCTCCACGGCGTCGGCCAGCAGCCCGTAACTCTTCCTGATCTGAGGATGGCTGTTGACTTCGGTCAGTGTGGTCATGGCGCCGATCTCGATCCCGTCGCCGATGGAACGGATGCCCTTGAGCTCGTCGATCCCGCTCAGGTCCACCAGCACGCGCGGCTTCTTGATGCGGTCCTTGAGCCAGTCGAAGCTGTCCATGCCGCCGGCCATCACCCAGGCGTCTTCCCGATATTGATCGAGCAGCTTTTGCGCGTCCGCAACTGAGGCCGGCTGAAGCAGGTCGAAAGCGGGCATGATGTCTCGAATTACCGCCATAGCACTCTCCGTTTCACATCGCGATCAGATGTGGGCCAGCAATGGATTCTGCATCGGGCGTCCGGCTTCATAGGACGTCAGAATGGTGTCGCAATACACGGGCAGGCGCTGGAAGATGTTGTCGCCCAGCGCGTCGGAAAGCGCGCCGGTGATGGACGAGCATCCGCCGCCCACGGGCGGCTCGCCGCAGCCGCGCGCCCCAATCGGCGTCTCCGGATCGGGAATGTTGACCGCGTTCCACTTCATATCCACGGGCACGTCCAGAATGGTGGGCGGGTGGTTGGTGTAGAACCGTTCGGCCACGGTGACACCGTACTGCGGATCGATGACCCACTTCTGGCCGATGGCATGGGCGATGCCCAGCGTGGAGCGGCCCAGAACCTGGCCGCCCAGCGCCGCCGGGTGAATCACCGTGCCCACGTCGGCATAACCAAGGTAGTCAGTGATGTAATACTTGCCCGTTTCCAGGTCCACCTCGACCTCGGCAAAGCAGGCGACGAAGGAGTAATCATCGCCGTCGTGTTTGTAGGTGTCTTTTGCTGAAGCCACCAGGCCCGAACCGGCCAGCGCGGCAACTGACTGCTTGGTGTAGGGGTTCACTTCTGGATTGACGTCGTGCCCGTCGTAGACGCCGCCCATTTTGATGGCGTGCTGGGCCGCCTGCGCGAAGCTCATGCCCGCGCTGCCGCCTTTGCGGAATACGCGCAGGTCGGCGACCTCGTAATCCGCCGCCTGGCCGCCCAGGGCGTTGGCCGCCACTTCCTTGAGCCGCTGCACGCACTCCAGGCCCACCGCATGTCCGGCGCGCGTCATGGCGTGGATGGTCTGGCTGCCGCCCGATGCGCACGTATATGGCAGATGCTTTGACGTGTCGCCCCAGACGATATCCACGGCGCTCCAGGGAATGTTGAGAACTTCCGCGGCGGCGCGGTGCACGTCGATCACCGCTGCCGTTCCCAGGTTGCCAATGCCGGATTGAATTTGGACGCGGCCGTTAGGGGTGATGACGACCAAGCCGTCGAAGCCGATGCTCCCGGCGTGGTAGCAGCTAAGGGCTACGCCCACGCCCCGCACCTTGGTCCCGCTCCGCTTGGGCTGCGCCACCCGTTGGCTCCAATTGAATTGCTTGGCGCCCTCGTCCAGGGCCTGCTTCAGGAAGCAGCTCGTGGTGTAGGGGCGCTTGCCGGTGCGGGGATTGGGCGGGCCGTATTCCGCTTTGCCCTCGGGGCAGTTCACGCGGCGCAGGGCCACCTGGTCCACTCCCAGCTGGCGCGCGGCCTTCGACAGAATGGGCTCGATAATTCCGATGGCCTGCATGCCGCCCGGCGCGCTCTGAGCGCTCCGCGGAATCGTGTTGGTGGCCACCGTCACATTGCGCCAGCGCATGGCCGGCGGCTGATACAGCAGTGATGTGATCTGGCCGCAGGCGCCGCCGTCTCCGTTCGATCCGTAGGAACCGGCGTCTGAGACCAGGAACATGTCCAGGGCCGTGATGCGGCCGTCCTTGGCGAAACCGACTTTCGTGCGCGCGCGGATGCCGGGCCGCGCCCTCCCGATAAAGTGCTCGTCCTCGCGGCTGATGCGCATCATCACCGGAGCATTCAGCTTTTTCGAGAGCAGCGCGGGAATCACCAGGGTCAGCGCACCGGTGATCTTGCTGCCGAATCCGCCCCCCGTGTACTCGCTGATGAAGACGACCTTGTCCTCGGGTATGTGCATCCAGCGGGCGATGGCGGGAACCGTCTGCATGGTGCTCTGCGTGCCCGTGTACAAAAACAGCTTCCCGTTCTGCCAGAAGGCCATGGTGCTCCGCGGCTCCAGGCACTGGTGGCTCACATCCTCGGTCGAAAAGGTCTCGTCGAGCACCAGTGCGGCGTTTTTGAAGCCGGCGTCAACGTCGCCGTAAGACCACTCGTCGGGGGCTTGGCCCATGGCCAGCTTGCCTTCCTTCTCCGCCGCAAAGTCCTCCTCTGTCCACTTGAGCACGGTCAGCTTGTCTTGGCGTCCTTCGCGCACCCAAACATTGCCTTCCTCGCGGGCATTGGCGCTGCCGGGGCGCAGGCTGTCCAGCGGATCGGTATTGAACGGAAGCGGCTCCATCTCGATGTCGATCAGCTCGATCGCATTGGCAGCGGTCAGCTCATCCACGGCCGCCACCGCCAGGATCGGCTCGCCCTGATACATGGGTTCGTCGGCCAGCGCCAGCTCGTCGTATTTGTTCGCCTTGATCGTGGTCCCGTTGTCGTTGATATAGTCCGCGTGGCCGGGAACCTCCGCCGGGGTCAGAATCCCCCGCACGCCTGGCAGCGCCAGCGCCTTGCTGGCATCGATCCGCTTCACCTTCGCGTGCGGCATCGGGCTCAGCACCAGCCGGCAGAACAACATGCCCTCGGCGCGGAAGTCCTCGGCATATTTGGCCTTGCCGGTCACCTTGGCCACCAGGTCATTGGTGGAGAAGTCTTTCCCGATCAGCCGGTAGCCGGTCCCGAACGGACGCGGCTTCTCGCTCTCGGCCTTCGCTGTTTCAACTGCCGCCATATCCGCCATAATCAGGCCCTCCTCGCCGACCCCGCTGTGGGGGCCCCGGTTCTCATGTACTCTGCGCCGCGCATGAGCGCGTCGAGGATTTTGGTGTAGTCCTGGCAGCGGCACAGATTGCCCGACACGCCGTAGGCCATTTCCCTGCGCGTGGGATTGGGATGCGTCTTCAAATATGCCAGCGCCGCCATGGTGAAGCCGGTCATGCAATAGGCGCACTGGAACCCCTGCTCGTCCACAATCCCCGCTTGCAGCGGGTGCAGCGTGCCGTCAGGCTTGGCCAAGCCTTCGATGGTGGTCACCTTGCGGCCGCGCACCGTATTCGTCAGCACCGAGCAGCTATAGTACGGCACGTCGTCGATCAGCACCGTGCAGGAGCCGCACTCGGCGCGGTCGCAAGCCAGCTTGGTTCCGGTCAGACCCAGCTTGTAGCGCAGGGTCGAGGCCAGTGTCTCCTGCCGCATCACTTCCACGCGCCTCTGCTGGCCGTTCACGTTCAGCGTGATCAGCCGCTCCACGGCGCCGGTGGGCACGTAGCCCTTATGGGCAAAGAAGCGATAATTGACCGCTGCCACCGCCGCGCCGCCGGCAATCACGCCCAGAATGAACTTCCTTCGGGTGATCGCCTGGGTCGCGCTGTCGGCTGGCTTGGGATCCGCCGTCTCTGACATCGCTGATGCTCCCTGTTGAATTTTTTGCGTGCGGGGAAATGCGCTATGACCGCCCTCGCATAGGCTCTTCTGCCGCTATCTTAGACCCTGTCTTGTCCGTTTGTGAAGCGGGCAGGCGACAGGCTTTTATTACGCCAGAAACAATTCTTTCTGACCTGGGCTGTTTACACGTGTGCAGAACCGCGCCGGTGCCTGCTGTGCCGGGCAATGAATCCATCTCGAATAGATTCGCCTTGATTCGTACGGATTCGTCCCAACAGAAAAAGGCCCCCGCTTCTGGAACTCAAAAAAAATCGACCCCTGTCGCTACCACCCCAGTCGTGTTAACAGGCCCTCGCCAAAACCCCCGAATTGCTCCGCAAAACGGCCGTTTTTTCCGAACGTTTTCCTGATTTGGACGACCTGCAGGTCCACGAATTCTCGAAATTGGCCGAGCTGCCGGTGTACTTTTTTCAAAACTCAAAATTAGTTCGTTTTTGCCAATTCCCATTCGCCGTCTTCGGCCACCTGCCGGTGTGCATTTTTGCCTGGTCAAGCCGCCCGGATTTCCCCGTCCATCTCTTGTACCGGGGCAGCATCCATAATTCAGTTACAATCAACGGCATGGCGAGATCGAGCTCCGGCCGGCTGGCTGAGCTGAAGCGCAAGATGGAAGCCCGCGAGGCCCGCGTCGGAATTGTCGGCATGGGCTACGTCGGCCTGCCGCTGGCTCTGCTCTTCAGCGGCGAGCGTTTCCGCGTCACCGGTTTCGACATCGCCGCCGACAAGGTCGCCACCCTCAACGCCGGCGGCTCCTACATCGTTCGCATTCCCCCTGCGGCCATCCAGGAAGCGCAAAAGGCCGGCTTCCGCGTCACCTCCGACTACTCCGAGATCGCCCACATGGACGCGGTCATCATCTGCGTGCCCACCCCGCTCGACGAGCACCACGAGCCCGACCTCAGCTACGTCACCGGCACCGTCGAGTCCATCGCGCCCCACGTCCACGAGGGCCAGCTCATCATCCTCGAAAGCACCACCTACCCCGGCACCACCGAGGAGGTTGTCGTTCCTCTGCTCCAGTCCGGCAATCCCCACGGCCTGCGCGCCGCGCGCTCCCTCGACCAGCCCGGCCTCCACGTCGTCTTCTCGCCCGAGCGCGAGGACCCCGGCAACGACACCGTCGCCCGCTACGACATTCCCAAGGTGGTCGGCGGCTGCGGCCCCGCCGCCGCCGAGCTCGCCGCCGCACTCTACGGCGCGATCTTCCGCCGCGTCGTTCAGGTCGGCAGCCCCTCGGTCGCCGAGATGACCAAGCTTCTGGAAAACATCTACCGCTGCGTCAACATCGCGCTCGTCAATGAGCTCAAGCAGCTCTGCTTGCGCATGGACATCGACATCCACGAGGTCATCGACGCGGCCAAAACCAAGCCCTTCGGCTTCCAGCCCTTTTATCCCGGCCCCGGCCTGGGCGGCCACTGCATCCCCATCGATCCCTTCTATCTCTCCTGGAAGGCACGCGAGTTTGACTTCCGCACCCGCTTCATCGAGCTGGCCGGCGAGATCAACACCAACATGCCCTACTTCGTCCTCGACCAGATCATCTCCGCCCTCAACCAGCGCGAAAAATCCCTCAAGGGCGCGAAGATTCTGGTCCTCGGCCTGGCCTACAAGCGCGACATCGACGACCTGCGCGAGTCGCCCTCGCTCACCATCATCGAGCTGCTCCGCGCCAGGGGCGCCATTGTCGCCTACAACGACCCGTACTTCCCCACCGTCGGCCGCGGCCGCCACTACGACCTCAACATGCGCTGCACCCCGCTCGACCATCTTGCCCAGTACCACGCCGTGGTCATCGTCACCGACCACTCCAGCTACGATTACCCCTCCATCGTCCAGCAGTCGCAATTAGTCGTCGACACCCGCAACGCCACCAAGGGCATCGACGCACCCAACGTAGTCCGCTGCTAGGCCCGACTCACAACTCCGGCACCTGGAACTTGTCGCCCGTATCGGCCACCCACTGCTTCAGTCGCGCGATCAGCTTGTTTCTCTCCGCCTGGTACATCGGATTGAACGCCACGTTCACCTGCTCGTAGGGGTCCTCGATCAGGTTGAACATCAGCCACGTCTGGTTCTCGAAGCACACATACTTCCAGCCATCCCGCGTCACCAGCCCGCGATACGGCTCATCGATGGTGTCGTAGTATCCCGGCGGCGGAATCACCTGCTCCAGGTACACCGAGTCCGGCTCCGGCGTCTGCGGCCGGAATCCCAGTCTCCGCCCCGAGTAGTCGTGCCCCTCCATCCACTCCGGCGCCGCCAGCCCGCACAGCCCCAGCGTCGTCGGCGCAATGTCCACCGCGGCAAACAGCGTGCTCGGCCGTCCCGTCCGTCGCTGGTCGTAGAACGACTCCTCGCCGCTCACGATCATCGGAATCCGCACCGACTCCTCGTACGGATTGGTTTTGCGGAACATCCCGTGCGACCCGTGCATGTCCCCGTGATCGGCAAAGATCATAATGTGCGTCTTCGTCAGCATCTCCTGCTGGCTGAGCGTTTCAATAATCCGCCCGATGTTATAGTCCCAGTTCTCGATCTGCGCGTAGTAGCCGGCCAGCTCCTGCCGTGAAATCTCGGCAATGCTTCGCCGCTCGCCCAGCACTCCCTCCGTTCCCACCGGAGGCCGGTTCGCAAGCAGTGGCACATTCGGCCTGAGCTTCATCTGCTCCGCGTTGTAGTGCTCCATGAACTCCGCCGGCGCCTGGTAGGGATCGTGCGGCGGTTCCACCGACAGTACCGCGAAAAACGGTTTCGCCTTCCCCGTCGCCGCGTCCTTGTCCGCCGCGCGCTCGTTCAGGTGCTGGATGAACAAGTCGGTCAGCGAGTCGGTCTCGTACCCAGGCAGCCGGTAGTGGAACGCGTCCTTCCCCTCGCCGCCGTGCACCCAGCTGTCCCACTGGCTGTTGTTGTTCTCGTAGCCCACCCAGGTGGCGAAGCCACCCCGCCGCTCCGGCGGCACAATGTGCATCGCCGCCCGCCCGGTCGACTCGTGAAATCCATCCAGGTGCCACTTCCCGAAGTACCCCGTGTGGTAGCCCGCGTCGTTGAACAGGTTCGCAATCGTCTGCTGTCCCGCTGGCAGCGGATATTCGTGCCCCGGCACCATATGGTGCGGATACCGCGAGGTCAGCATCGTCCCTCGGAACGGGCAGCACAGCGGAAACCCCGACCGCGCCTGGTCGAAGTTGATCCCCGAGTCCCCCAGCCGGTCGATGTTCGGCGTGTGCCCATTCGGGTCCCCGTTCGTCCCGATTGCCTGCGCCCGCCACTGGTCCGCAATCAGCCAGATCACATTCGGCCGCTCCGCCGCCATCGACTCCGGCGCAGCCGGCTCGGCCATGCCCCGTTCCTTCAGCAGCGCGCTCGCTGCCAGAAATTGGGAACTCCCAGCAAGAAAATCCCGGCGATTCATTCTGGCCCCCTTTCTCTCGCACATATTTATACACTCTCCGCTTTCGTAGCCGTCGAGAAGTAACTTCCGCATTGCCGACCAACTTCCGGAACCAGCCGCGAGCCGTATTAAGGCCCAGTCGGGAGTCGATGATCCAGTCCACTTGCATCCCGGTCGTGTCCTGTTGCCGCTCCAAATTCCGGCTCGACTGATCAATCTGAGCTTTGGCTCTTACTGTGCCCATATATAGAATGGTTACGCCATGAAGACAGCGATAATTCGCAGTGATTGGGTAGGACGGATTATCGACGGAAAATTTGCCCTTCTCCAATGGTTAGGCGGCTCACCGTGGAGTGGTGTGTTCCTCACGGAACTGCCGCAGGGGGATCGATCGCAGAAAGCCGCCATCAAGTTCATTCCTGCTGATGCCAGAGACGCGGAGGCTCAAATCTCTTGCTGGGCCATGACAACTGCCCTGTCTCATCCGCACCTGATGCGCCTGTTTTGCGCCGGACGCTGTCAGATCGACGGAGCCCCTCTGCTCTACGCAGTGACGGAATATTCCGAAGAGATCCTCTCTCAGATTCTTCCCGAGCGGCCACTCACGCCCACCGAGACCAGAGAGATGCTCGGCGTGGTCCTCGACGTGCTTACCTATCTTCACGGGATAGGTTTCGTGCATGGTCACCTCAAGCCATCGAACATCCTGGTCGTCGACGATCAGTTGAAGCTTTCTTCGGACAACCTTCATGTCGCCGGCAAACCTGGCAAACACTCTTTGGCAATGGGCGTCTATGACGCGCCAGAAAGCGCCGCTGGGAATATCTTCCCGGCTGCTGACATCTGGTCGCTCGGGGTCACGCTGGTTGAGACCTTGACCGGGCATCCGCCGGTTTGGGACAGATCAACACATCGGGAACCGATTGTGCCGGAGTCCATTCCGCAGCCCTTCGCCGGCATTGTCCGGAAATGTCTGCGCTTTAACCCCGCGCACCGATGCACCCTCAGCGATGTCAAGGCTCATCTCGAACCTGCGCAGTCTCTCCCGCATCCGGCCGGCAAAACCACGGGTAGAACGGTACCTCGCAAACTCCGCATGATGGCGCTCATTGCCGCTGTGCTCGTCCTGCTTGCAGTCGTTGCCGTTCTGCTCCTGCGATCTCACCAGACTGAGCCATCCTCGCCAACCGAAAATCGGCTACCTGTGCCCGCGGGCTCCACGCTCCCGCCTCAAGCTCCAGTTCCGGCGATTCAAAGCTCCAAAGGAGCGACGGTAAAGGGTGCGGTCGCTGAACCAGTTCTGCCCGACGTACTCCCCAGTGCCCGTCAGTCAATTAACGGCCATGTCAAGGTAAAAATAAGGGTGACGGTCGATGCCGGCGGTCATGTTTCGAATGCGACGCTTGACTCGCCGGGACCAAGCAAGTATTTCGCCAGAGTAGCCCTGCAGGCAGCGCAGCAGTGGAAATTCAAGCCTGCGCAAGTCGATGGTCAGTCCGTCTCCAGCATCTGGATCCTGCAATTTCAGTTCACGCAGGCCGCAACCGCGGTCAATCCCGTCGAAGCCGCTCCCTGAAGCGTTTCTCTTCAGTCCGCCGTCATCTCCTGCCCGCGCGCCTCGCGCCCCAGCATGGCCAGCCCCGCCAGCGCCAGCGCCACAATCACCACCGTAATCGCCAGCACCGCCGGATAATTCCCCCATCGCTCCGCCGCCAGCGCCTGTCCCTTGCCGTTCCAGGAGGTAACTAATCCACCTAACTGATACGCCAGTCCCGGCGCAGTCGCCCGCACCGGCGCCGGCGACAGCTCCGTCAGATACGCCGGCACCACCCCCCAAGCTCCTTGCACCATAAACTGCATCAGCACCGCGCCCGCGCCCAGCGCCGCCGCCGAGTGCCCGTACGCATACAGCGGAATCACCGGTATCGACAGCAGCGCCGCCGTCACAATCGCCCGCTTCCGACCCCATTTTTCTGACAGCGCCCCGAACACGTACCCACCCGCAATCGACCCCAACCCATATAGGACGCCGATCAGCCCCACAGTCTCCGGTTTCAGGTGCGCCCAAACCGTCAGAAACGTTGGATACAGGTCCTGCGTGCCGTGCGAGAAGCTCATGAACGCCGTCATCAGCACGATGAGAAACAGAAACGTCGGCAGAAAGCTCATCAGTTGCGACCGCTCGCCCGGCCGCGCCGGCAGCTTCGCCCGCGCCATCCGCTTCTTCGCGCCCGCCAGCCACACCGGCGACTCCTCCACCCGCATCTGCACATAAAACACCAGCAGCGCCGGCAGCGATCCAACCACAAACAGCCCCCGCCAGCCGATCCGCTCAAACAGCAGCGCAAATGCCGCCGAGGCCAGGATCGATCCCACCGCGTACCCCTCCTGCAGCAGCCCGGAAAACGTCCCGCGTCCTTCTTTCGGCAGCGTCTCAAAGGCCAGCGCCGCGCCCACTCCCCACTCCCCGCCCATGGCAATCCCGAAAAGCCCCCGCAGCGCCAGCAGCACCGTAAGTGAAGGTGCAAAGGCGCAGGCCAGCTCGATCACCGAGTAGCTCAGAATATTGATCATCAGCACCGGCCGCCGTCCGTAACGGTCCGCCAGCACCCCAAACACAAACGCCCCCACCGGCCGGAAGGCCTGGGTCATGAACACCGCGCCCATCACCGCCGAAGGCTCGGTCCGAAACTCCCCGGCAATCGCCTTCACACAGAAGACCAACAGGAAAAAATCCAGACTGTCCAGCGTCCAGCCCAGAAACGCCGCCGTAAACACATGGCGCTGCGGCCGGGTCAGCTTCCTGAAGGGAGCAAGTGCGGACATATAGCCGGGAGCATATCAGACCCCACCCGGCCGCTTGCGGGTGCATGGACCGGCCCCGCATCCGCCGCGCGCCCGCCGCAACTCGTAGAATCTTTCTGAGCCTGAAGCGGAGACTGTCAATGGCCGGTTTGAAACTCGAGATCGTGCAGGATCTGCCCTTCGCCAGTCCGGAAGAGGAGGCGCTGCTCAATGTCGCGCGCACCTCAGAACGTCCTGCAACGCGCTTTGCAGGTCAGGATCCGCGACTGGGGCGTCACCTCCACCCAGTACAACGTCCTGCGCATCCTCCGCGGAGCCTATCCCAACGGCCTCACCTGTTCGGCCATCGGCAGCCGCATGATTACCGCCGAGCCGGACATCACCCGTCTGCTGGCCCGTCTCAAGGCGCTCAAGCTCATCCGCCAGCGCCGCGACCGCCATGACCGCCGCGTCCTTTGGACCCACATCGTCCCCGCCGGCCTCGATCTGCTCCGCCAGATGGATCCGGTCGTCGAGCGCCTCCCCATCGAACTGCTCGGCCACCTTAGCCGCGCCGATTTGAAGCAATTGATCGCCCTGCTCGAGCAGGCCCGCTCCCGTTGCCCAAACGAAAAAGCGTGACGGCCACTCCGGCCCGTCACGCCCTCTTGGAAGTATCTCGCGGAAATTTTGCCGCCGTCTAGCTCTGCGCCACCTTCTGCGCCACCAGCGCCTCTTCGGCGTCCGTCTGGATGACCTTGTTGTGCAGGCAGTAGAGGGCCAGTTCCAGCCGGTCTGAGACGCCCAGCTTGTCGTAGATCTTGCGCAGATAGTTCTTGATCACCTGCTCGGTCGTTCCCAGTTGGAACGCGATCTCCTTGTTCCGCTTGCCCTGGGTGATGCAGGTGATGATCGCCATCTCCTTGGGCGAGAGCCGCGGTTGGTTGCGCGGGCTCAGCAGCGACGCCGCCTGCGCCCGGTAGGCCTCGATCACCCAGTTGATCGACTGGTTGTCGATCCAGGTCTCGCCGGCCGCGATCCGCCGCACGCACCGCACCAGTAAATCCGGCGAGATCGAGCGCGAGATGATCCCCCGCACCCCGCGCCGGTAGAGCTCCACGGTGTGGTTCTCGTCCGCTGCCACCGCCTGCACGATCAGCTTCACGTCCGGCGCCCTGCGCACAAGCTCCGGAATTCCGTTGGCCGTCCCCGCCAGCAGGCTCCCCTCCAGAATCACCACGTCGCTGGGATAGCGCTCGATCGCCGCGCACAGATTCTCCAGCGAGTCCGCCTGCGCCACCACGCGCAGATCGTCCTCCAGCGCAAAAATCTTCCGGATCCCGACGCGGTAGATCGCCTGCGAATCGGCCAGGATGATCCGTATCGTTCCAGGCTTGACTGAAGCGTCCGGCGCTTCAACCTCAGTTGAGTCGTCTATAAGGTCCATAGTCCGCTTCGGCCAGAACAACCAGCATCTAATGCTCGCCGAATCGATATTCGTCGATGGTGGCGGCAGCAAGATGTTGATCTTGGCTCATGGAGCAGCGTACCACACGTCCAAGGCAGTGAACCAGAACATCTTGCGGCGTGCCCAGAACCGGCCCCGGCATGCGCAGGGAAAATTGGATCTCTTGACCCACGCGCAACCTCCGTTCCAGGGCAAACAGAACCCCGCTGGCGGAGACGTTGCGGGTGACCGCGGTCAGTTCTCCGTTCCCCGTCGACAAGATCACCGGCAATTCCAAAGGAAAGCGCACCGCGCAGCGAAGCTCCTGGCGCCTGGGCCGAGGTTCAGGCCGGCTGGACTGAGATGAAACCTCTGCTTTCACTGAATTCATAGCTTTACCGGACCTCCCGAGCGGACGCGTTCGCCACTCGAACCCAGTAGCCCTAACGCAACTCTAACGGAGTTTCACGGTTTGACCACGGCACGAAAGTTTTCAGAATGGTAACCGGATTCGCAAGGCCAATACGGCCCGCGCCTGCCGTCCTATCGGCCGCGCCCCGCTGTCGTCGGCCGCGGAACAGCCATTCTCCCCGCCCGCGGCCTTCCCCGCCCGCCGGTCTCCGCCGCCTCCGGCCCGCTGCTTTTCGCTGATTCGTCTACGGCGTTCCCGCCCGCACCGAAGCTGATGCTCATCCGCTCTTCGCTTTTTTCGTCCGCCGCCGCTTCGGCGCTCTCCGCTCCCGCCCCCTGGGAGAATACCCGGCGCTTTCCGCTTCACGCAGCAACACCCCCCACCGCTCCGGTCCAACTCCCGGCTCGATGGTTCCGGAAGTGATCGTGCCAAGGCCTCTCGAGAGACTGGCGCGCCTAGCCTCCGTCCCAGCCGCTCGGAGGTTACCAACGCGCCCTCTGGCTAGGAAACACCCCCAGCCTTATCTTAACTCATTTAGTTACAATAGCTTGCCTTCGAAAGTCCGCCTGAAGCCGGGTCCAGATCTCAATTTTCTCACTGCCCTTGATTCTATTAACGTCTTCCCCATCAATCACTTACACAAGAAACTCCGGCCATTTCTGCGCTCAAATTTTCCCCAGAATTCCTCCAGAGTTCCTGTATCACAGCTTGAATTAAAAAAAAATTCCACATTTGGGTGATTTTGCGTTACTTTTGTTGTAGCCATGATCCCCCATTTGGGTTACTCTTTCGTTGTTCGGCTTTTTTCTGGCTTTGAGGAGCGTTCGCAAATGATCTCCAACAGGTTCGTCTTCCGCAGCGTTATTTTGGGTGCTGCGCTAGCTGTTTTTGCCGCGGGTCAGGCTCTAGCTTCCCCCAACCAGTCACTCCAGGCTTCTCCGTCCGTCGCGGCCTCGCCGATTTTGCCCCTGCCGCCGTTCCCCCCGGGTCACGGTCGTCTCGCGGCTTCGCCGATTTTGCCCCTGCCGCCGTTCCCTCCGGGACATGGCCGCTTGATTGCCTCGGCTTCGCCGATTCTGCCCCTGCCCCCGTTTCCTCCGGGACATGGCCGCTTGATCGCCTCGGCCTCGCCGATTCTGCCCCTGCCTCCGTTTCCTCCGGGACACGGCCGCCTGGCCAGCTAGGCCTGAGTCCCTGCTCCATCGCATCCCCTCTGCTGCGGCCGAGATGATGCTTATCCCTTGACAAGTTAGTTGTAGCGGAGCAGGCCCGATCCCTGTTACGCTCGCTCTAAGCAGTCCGTGGCCGGGAGGGGAGCCAACAGTGAGTCTCAATGACATCCTGTGGACCGCCGGCGTCGTTGCCGAAGTGGCTGTGATCGGCCTGCTGATTTACCGCCGCCTGTGGCGCAGTCTTCCCTTCTTCTTCGTCTATAACCTTTGGACCCTGGTCGGCGGCCTTGCGGGCTACGTCGTCATGAACCGCTACCCCTCCGCCTACCTCAATACCTACCTGATTGAAACCGGCGTCGATTCGGCCCTGGTCTTCTTTGTCCTGGTCGAGCTCTCCTGGTCCATCGTCCGTCCCTTCCGCGCCTCTCTGCCGCGCCACACCGCCTGGGCGCTGGGCATCCTTGTCGCGGTGTGCGCCGCGGCCATCTGGCCCTTTTCCGATTCCTCCGCCTTTGCCCAGTTCGCCTTGCAATGGCACCTGCTCGTCCGCCTCCAGCAGACTGTTTCCATCCTCCGGGTGCTCTTCTTCCTGCTGCTCGCCGCCAGCAGCCAGCTGCTTTCCATCGGCTGGCGCGACCGCGAGCTGCAGGTGGCCACCGGCCTTGGCTTTTATTCCCTGGTCGGCCTCGCCACCACCGTCTTGCAGTCCCACCAGCCCGCTGGCGATCTCTACCGCCGCCTCGACCAGATCCTCGTTGCCAGCTTCGTCTGCTCCTCGCTCTACTGGGTGGTCTGCTTCGCCCAGAAGGAGGCCGAGCGCCGCGAATTCAGCCCGCAGATGCAGAGCATGCTCCTGGCCGTGGCTGGCGCAGCCCGCAGCACCCGCATCGCCCTGCACGAATCCTCCCGCGACTCCACGCGCAAGCGCCGCTGACCCGGAAGTATTTCGACCCCGGTCGCCGTTTCTCTGCTTCGTTGCGCCTCCCCGCCTCCGCGACCGTTCCGGTCCGCAACCTCCCTCCCCTCAGTCAGATCGGCTTTCAGTTACTTTGGTCCACTCCCGGAATGGTACTTTCAACTACAACAAAAGTGGGACGTTGCAAAATTCCTAGACACTTTTACGCGGTTTTCTGCTAATACTAGGAGGAAGTAAAAGAGCCTTGGGGGCAAATGGGGTTTTCTGTGTCGGTTACTAATTCCCGGGCTCAGGATCACCAATGATTCTCTCACTGCTACAGATTGTGGCGGTTGCTGGTGTTGCCTTCTACCTCATCCGGTGGCGCGGCGCAGTACGGCGCAGCAACGCTCAATCTTGGGATTCTCTGCTGGCCCGTTTGCGCCCCGACTGGAGCGCTCGCGAATTGAGCGACCAGTTCCTCTGGAAGGAAGGCCTCAGCGCCACTCCCGAGGATGCTTGGCAGCGCATGGAGGGCCCGCGCGGCCTCTGGGCTATGTACCAGAACGCCCGCGTGATGCTCGAGATGGCCGACTTTGCCTCCCGCCACTGCGAACATGTCGACCGCCTCCTGCTGGAGACCCTGCGCAGCGACGCCATGCAGATTCGCCTCTGCGTGCTCACGGCCCTGGTGCAATACGCCTTCAGCCAGGCCAGCGAGGGCGTTCGCATCAACGCCTATCGCGCCGCCCAGATGTACACCGGGATGGCCGCGCGCATGATCCAGCTTCTGCAGGAGAATGCCGCTTTCGTCATTCCCGATTTCGTCGCCGTCATGTAACTCCGTTCGCTCCTCCAACAAGAAACCCCGGCTCCGGCCGGGGTTTCTTGTGAACTCTCGCCGGCTCATGCCAGGTTTTCCGCCAGGTAGCCGCCGATCCGGTCGTACTCCTCCTCGCTCAGCCGGAACTCCAGCGCTCCGGCCATCTCCTCAATCTGCTGCGGGCTGCGCGCGCCCACAATCGCCGCAGTGATCGCCGGGTGATGCAGCGTCCACGCTGTGGCCACCACCCCGGTTACCACTCCGTGCTCTCGGCCCATCGCCCGCAGCTGCTCCACCAGCTTGATGTTCCGGCTCAGCCGCGGCTCCTTGAACTCGATCCCGTTCCGCCGCCAGTCGCTCTCCGGCAGCGTCGCCGCGCGCTCGGCCGTCATCCGCCCGGTCAGCAGCCCGGAGGTCATCGGCGCGTAATTGATCACCCCGATCCCGTGCTCGTGCGCAAACGGCAGAGCCTCCGCCTCAATCTTCCGCCGCAGCATCGAGTAGGGCGGCTGCAGGCTGGTGATCGGCGCAATCTTCTCTGCCCGCCGCATCTGCGCCGTCGAAAAGTTCGACACCCCGATCCAGCGCGCCTTGCCCTGCTCCTGGAACCGCGCCAGAGCCTCCCATCCCTCTTCGACATCCGGGTCAGGATCCGGCCAGTGAATCTGGTAGAGGTCGATCCGCTCCACCCCCAGCCGCCGCAACGAGGCCTCCAACTCCTCGGCCAGCGACGCGGCCTTCAGCGACCCATACAGTGTCCGGTCCTCGCGCCAGCGCACCGCGCATTTCGTAAATACATACGGCTTCGAGGAGGCGCTCTTCAGCGCCCGCCCTACCACCTCCTCCGAATGGCCCAGTCCGTAGCTGGGCGCGGTGTCGATCCAGTTGATCCCCAACTCCAGCGCGCGATGGATCGTGGCGATCGATTCCTTGTCATCCTGCGGCCCCCAGCCGTGCGACCAGCCGTCGCCGCCGATGGCCCACGCGCCCAGACCGATCCGGGTCAGCTCCATGTCGGAATTCCCCAGCCTGCGCAGAGTGTGCAATGCCTTTTCTGTCATGCCTTCACAATAGAAGATCGCCCCGCCCCGCGCGCAACAGGCAGCCCATCCCTGATCCCATCTCCTCCACTCCCGCCCTTTGTGTTTAACTTGGAGCGACAGGCAGAGGCCTGTTCTCGTGCGCCTTTGCGGCCGCGCCGGGCCGCCCTCTGTCGCCCAAGGAGACCTCATGCAACGCAGGGACTTCCTCTCAGGCGCAGCCGCGGCCGCCGCCGCAACCGCGCTCCCGCGCTCCGCAAACGCTGCCCCCGCGGCTGCCCAGCCCTCCAAACGCCCCAACGTGCTCATGCTCATGTCCGACCAGCACAAGCGCACCTGCCTGGGCGCCGCCGGTGACCGCGTCGCCATCACCCCCAACCTCGACCGCCTTGCCGCTGAGAGCGTGCGCTTTACCAGCGCCTACTGCACCAACCCCGTCTGCACCCCCTCGCGCGCCTCGCTCATGACCGGCCGCTACAGCCACAACCTCGAAGCCCAGAACAACTCCGAGCCCTACGCCCCCACTCATAAGACCATCGCCCACCACTTCAACCAGGCCGGCTATCTCACCGCTCTCGTCGGCAAGATGCACTGGGTTGACGCCCAGTCCCACGGCTTCGAGTACCGACTCGAGTTCAACGACTGGCTCCAGTACCTCGGTCCCAGGGTCCAGATATGGGCCGACGAGCTCGGCCAACCCAACTCCGGCTCCGGCCTGCCTGAGATCGAATCCCTCTGGGACACCGAGGGCGATCCCTGGAAGGGTCATCGCACGCTCGACGGGCGCAAAGGCTCTGTCTCGCTGGGTCGCATCTCCGAGCTGCCGGAGCAGGATCACTTCGAAAGCTTCGTCGCCCGCGAGTCCATTCGGTTCCTGAAAAACTACGGCCTCCAGGACCAGCCGTTTTTCCTCATCAGCTCCTTCCTCAAGCCGCACGATCCCTTCATGCCTGTGCAGCGATTTGCCGACATGTTCCGCCCGGAGGAGATGCACCTGCCGCCCAGTTGGGGCAAGGCCGACCTCAACAATATCCCCCGCGAAGTCCGCCGCTCCATCGAGTACAACGGCCCCACCCCCGAGATCGGCGACCCCGCGATGGCCAAAAAGCACATCGCCTTCTACTATGCCAACCTCGCCCAGATGGACGATTGCCTCGGCCAGGTCGTCCGCGCCGTCCAGGAGCTCGGCCTCGACCGCGACACCATCATCTGTTACACCTCTGACCACGGCGAGATGCTCGGCGATCTCGGCCTCTGGCAGAAGTTCCAGTTTTACGAGGGCTCCTGCGGCGTTCCGCTGCTGATTCACGTGCCGGGCCGCGCTGCGGGCGTCTGCCACGCGCCGGTCAGCCTGGTTTCGTTCTCCTCCACCATCACCGATCTCTGCGGCGTGCGGCAGATTGCGCCCAACGACGGCGTCAGCTTCGCCGACCTGGTCCGCAACCCTGCCTCGTCCGCTCCGCGCCGCCCCATCTTTGCGGAGTACGCGCTGGGCAGCCGCGGCGCCAAGGCCATGATCCGCGACGGCAGCCTCAAGTACACCTACTGGACGCACGACATGCCCGAGCTCTACGACCTTCGCACCGATCCCGAAGAGCTGCACAACCTCGCCTCCAACCCCGCGCACGCCGCCGAAGTCGCCCGCCTGCGCAGCAAGCTCTTCGCCTGGCGCCGCCCTGCCAGCGTCTAGTTCGGCGAGCGATGCGGTTATCCCCGCGCATCGCTCGCCGAGACTCGCCGTATTCTTGACAGCCCCCCACGCATCGCCTAATCTCGCTCTCGAATCACAAGCGGTCCCGATCCAGCGTTGAACGCGCCTCTCTACGCGCCTTCACACACCCAAACTACGCGCTGATCGCCGCCGCCACTACACGCGCACTCAGCGCGCACTCGGAGATGCCATGAGCATGGATGAAAAAAGCCTCGGACTGAATACCCCTGGAATGAATTCATTGACCCGGCGCAGATTCATGCAGCTCAGTGGAGCCGCCACCCTCGCCGCGGGTTCGCTCGCTGATGCCCTCGCCGCCGACCCGCAGAACACCGCGCCTGCGCATGCGCCCTCGGCCACCGGCTCCATGATCGATGTTCCCTTCGACAAGCGCGAGCCGCGCATCGGCATGATCGGCCTTGGCGGCCGCGGCGCCTCGCTGCTCAAGAACCTGCTCGCCGCTGACGGCAAGGTCACAGCCCTCTGCGACGTCATCGAATCGAAGACCGAGCACGCTGCCTCGATGGTCGTCGCCGCCGGCCAGAACAAGCCCGCCCTGTTCACCGCCGGCCCGCACGACTACGAAAACATGCTCCGCCGCAGCGACATCGATTTCGTCATCGTCGCCACGCCCTGGATCTGGCACGCGCCCATGTCTCTGGCCGCCATGCACGACGGCAAGGACGTCGCCATGGAGGTCCCCGGCGTCCGCACCCTCGAAGACTGCTGGAAGATCGTCCACACCTCCGAGGCGACCCGCAAACACTGCCTCACGCTGGAGAACTGCTGTTACGGCTACAACGAAACCCTCATCCTCCGCATGTGCCACGCCGGTCTCTTCGGCGATCTGCTCTGGGGCGAGGGCGCTTACATCCACGATCTCCGCGGAGAGCTCTTCTCCAACGCCGGCGAAGGCCTCTGGCGCCGCACCGAGCACACCCTCCGTGACGGCAACCTCTATCCCACCCACGGCCTCGGCCCCGTCGCCAACTACATGGGCATCCAGCGCGGCGACCGCTTCGGCTATCTCGTCTCCGTCAGCGCCCCGCAGCGCGGCCTCGACGCCTACCGCAAGGCCCACCTCGCCGCCAACGATCCCCGCTGGCAAGAGCATTACATCACCGGCGACATGAACACCTCCATCATCAAAACTGCCAAGGGCCTCACCATCACCGTCAAGCACGCCGTCACCACGCCCCACCCCTACACACGGGTCAACCTGATCGCCGGCTCCAGGGGCATTTTTGAGGACTATCCGCCGCGCATCTACTTCGACGGCATGAACAGGGACGAGTCGTACGGCACGCTCGACTCCTGGTCGCAGTATCAGCACCCGCTCTGGAAGAACCAGGGCGAGCTCGCACAGAAGCTCGGCGGCCATGGAGGCATGGACTTCATCATGCTGTACCGGCTGCTCCAGTGCATCCGCCAGGGCCTCCCGCCGGACATGGACGTCTACGACTCCGCCACCTGGGCCGCCGTCGCCCCGCTCAGCGTCGCCTCCGTCGCCCACGGCAGCGCTCCGGTCGAGTTCCCTGACTTCACCGGCGGCAAGTGGCGTCAGCGGGCCATCTCCGCCATCGCCACGCAGTCCTGACCGCGGCGCCGCTGCAAACAAAAAGCCGGCGCGGAGTCGCCCTCCACGCCGGTCTTTTTCTTTTCCGCTCGTTGCTAGTTCAAAAACATCGTCCGATACAGCGTATCCCTCTGCACCGGCTTGAACCCCGCGTCGCGTATGATCCGCCGCAGCTCCTCTTCCGTGGTGCAGTTTGACGTGCCCGCCGCCTTGACGACGTTCTCCTCCAGCATCACCGAGCCCACGTCGTTCCCGCCGAAGTGCAGTCCCAGCTCCAGCACCTTCAGCCCCTGCGTTACCCAGCTCGCCTGCACATTCTCAATGTTGTCCAGGTAGAGCCGCGAGATGGCCAGCACCTTCAGATACTCAACTGACGTTGCCTCGTCCCATCCGTGCCCGCCCAGCGCCGTGTACTTCGGCTGAAAGCTCCAGGGGATGAACGCCGTGAATCCGCCGGTCTCTTCCTGCAGCCTGCGCACCACTTCAAAGTGGTTGATCCGCTGCTCGTAGGTCTCGCCCACGCCGAACATCATCGTCGCGGTGGTGCGCATGCCGAGCTGGTGCGCGGTGCGGTGCACGCTGACCCAGTCCTCGGTGCGGCACTTGAGCCGCGCAATCCGCTTGCGCACGTCGTCGTCCAGAATCTCCGCGCCGCCGCCGGGAATTGAGTCCAGCCCCGCGTCGCGCAGCCGCGCAATCGTGTCCCGCAGCGAAAGCTCCGAATACTCCGCAATCGCCAGCACCTCCGACGCCGACAGGCAGTGCAGCCAGATCTGCGGGAACCGCTCCTTGATGCCCCGGAACAGCCGCTCGAACCAGTCGATCTTCAAGTCCGGATGAATCCCGCCCTGCATCAGCACGCCGGTGCCGCCCATCTCCACCGTCTCGGCGATCTTCCGGTAGATGGTCTCGAAGTCGAGGATGTACCCCTCTTCGGAGCGCGCCCCTTTGAGCGGCCGGTAAAAGGCGCAGAAGGTGCAGTACTCCGTGCAGAAGTTCGTGTAGTTGATGTTGCGGTCGATGATGTAGGTGACCACGCCTTCCGGATGCAGCTTGCGGCGCACCGCGTCGGCCTCATAGCCGAGGCCGATCAGGTCGGGGGAGTTGAAGTGGTCCAGTGCCTGTTCGCGGGTCAGTGGCATGCGTCGATTTTAACAACCCTCAGCTTGCCGGGCGAGCGGAATTCGCTGCCCGCGGCGTCGGCGTAAACCGCCAGGAACGGCGCAACTCTTCTTCCATGTGTGGCATGCCGGGCAGCTAGAGCGGTTTCGCTTCACACATCAACATCGAGAGGACGTGGAGGGTGGCTTTTTCTTGAGGAAAAAGCCACTCAGCCGCATGGATTCTGTAAGCAGCAGAATCGAAACCGCTGTAGGCGCCGAGCGGGAACTCTGGTTCATAACCAAAGCCCTGTGATCTGCGTCCTATTGCCCGCCTGCAAGCCGGCTTTATCATTTGCCGCATTCGAGGTGCAGCCATGAGTTCAACGACATCTCGCCGTGAGTTTTTGTCCGCCGGCCTCACCGCCGGCCTGACGCTTCCCGTCCTCGGCGCCGGCGCCCTGGCCCAGGCGCAATCAGCGGCGGCGCCGGGCAAAAGCGAAACCAAGCTCGACTACAAAATCCTTGGCCGCACCGGCCTGAAGGTCACCACGGTAGGCTTCGGCTGCATGATCACCTCCGACCCCAGCGTCGTGGAGCGCGCCGCCGACCTGGGGATCAACTTCTTCGACACCTCCCGCGGCTACCAGCACGGCAACAACGAGCGCATGGTGGGCGCGGCCCTCGGCGCCCACCGCAAAAATCTAGTCCTCTCCACCAAAACCGACGGGACGAACAAAACCGCCATGATGGCCGATCTCGATCAGAGCCTCCGTGAGCTGAACACCGATTTTGTGGACGTTCTGGCATCTCCATGGCCGCAGCAACCCGGACGAGATCAGCGACGATATGATCGAGACGCAACAACTCGCCAAACAGCAGGGCAAGATCCGCTTCGCCGGCGTCAGCACCCACAGCGGCCAGCAGCAGCTCATTCCCTGGATGGTCGAAAAGGGCGTGTTCGACGTGGTTCAGCTGGCCTACAACTTCACCATGGACCCCGGCATGAAAGACGCGGTCGCCGTGGCCGCCAAAGCCGGCATGGGGGTGGTGGCCATGAAGGTGATGGCCGGCGGCTCGCACGTGCGCCCCAGTAATCCCAACTACCAGAAGCTCACCCAGCCCGGCGCCCTGCTGGCCGCGCTCAAGTGGGTGGTCACTCAGCCCAACGTCGCCACCACCGTTCCCAGCATGACGGACATGGATCAGCTCGACGAGAACCTGCGCGCCATGGCCAATCCGCTCACCCCCGGCGACGAAAAAATCCTCGCCGCGCACCTCGAGTCCATCCGCCCGCTCTACTGCCGTCTCTGCGGCGAGTGCAAAGACGCCTGCCAGAAAGGCCTGCCCGTGGCCGACGTGCTCCGCTGCCTCACCTACGCCGAGGGCTACGGCCAGTTCGCCCTGGGCCGCGAGCGCTTCCTCGAGCTGACCGCCGAGCAGCAGTCCGTCCGCTGCTCCGGCTGCGCGGTGTGCACGGTCGCCTGCCCCCACGGCGTCCATGTCCGCGACCGCGTCTCCCGCGCCCAGGAACTCTTCGCATGAAGGCTGCCAGCCTCGCCCTCGTCCTCGCGCTTGCTGCAACCGTAAATCCGGCGCCGGCAAGCGCGGCGGCGTCGGAAACCCAAACCGCTCTTGACTGCCGCTTCGCTCCCGGCTGGCAGCCCTCCGGGACAAAACGCGACTACAACCCCGACAATCTCTACGAGTACAAGGACGGCGCGGCGGAGGGCTACCTCGAATACGGCTTCGTGCGCATGCGCGGCATCACCTGCGCTGCGGCCGGCGGTAATACCCTCGATATTGATATCTCAGAGATGACCGATCCCGACGCCGCCTACGGCATCTTCGCCGCCAACGCCGATCCCACTCTGCCCATCGCCCCACTCGGCATGGGCGGCCAGATTCAGCGCCAGAGCGCCATCTTCGCCAGAGGCAACGACTACGTGGAAATGGTGGTCACCGCGGCAGATCAGGCTAGCGATCAGTCCGCCATCCTCAAATCGTTCGCCGCCGCTATCCTCGCCCATCTGAACGGCCGCATCACTCCGCCCGACGCGCTGGCCTGGTTCCCGCGACCAAATCTCACTTCCGTCAAGGTGGTTCCGAGGAGCGTGCTCGGCCTCAGCCAGCTCCAGCACGGCTATTTGGCCCAGTACAGGCAGGGCCAGGCCTTCATCGTGCCGGAGACCTCGCCGCAAGCCGCCGCCGCCATCCTCCAAACCCTCCGCGCCCATTTCACCGGCGCAACCTCCGCCTCCGTCGCCGACGAAGGCTTGCAGGTCCAGGCGCAGTATCTCGGCGGCCTCTGCATCTTCCGCAAAGGCGCCACCCTCGCCGGCTACGCCAACCTCGCCACTCCTCAGGAGGCCGTCTCGCTCTCCAGGCAGTTAGCCGCCCGCATTCCCTAAGCGTCTGAGCGCAGCCTCTCCACAAGCTGCGAGGGTCCGCAGCGTGTTCACGCCGCGGACCCAACTGTTTTTCAGCAATTTTTCCTAATTCACTGGAAGCTCCTCCGCACCCTGCCCCGCGTACCGCTTCTGGTGCCACATCCACGCCGTCCGAACAATCTCATCCAGTTGCGTGTAGCGCGGCTTCCAGCCCAGCTCCCGCATCGCCTTCCCCGAGCTGGCCACCAGCACCGCCGGGTCGCCCGCCCGCCGCGGTTCCGCCACCACCGGAATTGCGTGTCCCGTCACCCTCCGCGCCGACTCGATCACCTCGCGCACGCTGAAGCCCTGCCCGTTGCCCAGGTTATAGATCAGCCGCTCCCGCGTCTCCAGCGCGCCCAGCGCCAGCAGGTGCGCATCAGCCAAATCCGAAACATGGATGTAGTCCCGCACGCACGTCCCGTCCGGGGTCGGGTAATCCTCACCGTAGATCCGGATCGCGGCGCGCCGTCCCAGCGCCACATCCAGCACCAGAGGGATCAGGTGCGTCTCTGGCGTATGCGCCTCGCCCCGCATCACGCCATTGGGGCCTTCCGGCGCGCCGGCCACGTTGAAATATCGAAGCGACGCATACCGCAGCCCATGAATGCGGCTCAGCCACGCAAGCATCCGCTCCACCAGCAGCTTCGACTCCCCGTACGCGTTGGTCGGCCTCAGCGCAGCATCCTCCTCGATCGGAACCCGTTCCGGCTCCCCGTAAACCGCCGCCGTCGACGAGAACACCAGCCGCCGCGGACCCTCGGCCAGCATCGCTTCCAATAGAGAGAGAGTTGACGCCGTATTATTCCGGAAGAACCGCTCTGGGTGCGCCATCGATTCGCCCGCCTCGATCAGCGCCGCAAAATGCATCACCCCGTCGAAGGGCCGCCCCTGCTCCTTCGCTGAAACAAATAGCCCTTCCAGGCCAGCCCGGTCGGCCAGCTCCCCCTCCACAAACTCCACGCCGGCCGGCAGCATCTCCCGCCACCCGTGGCTCAGGTTGTCGTAGATGACCGTCGCGTGTCCCGTTTTAGACAAAAAATCCGCAACTGTACCACCTATGTACCCTGCACCACCGGTAACCAGTATCTTCACAAAAAACATTGTCCTTTCGCTTGCGGATTCGGTAACCTTGAGTCTATTACAGGCAGGCAGGCAGGTTGGGCGGGCGCAGGCTGTCCGCCGAAGTGAAGGTTTCAGCCGCCGCAAGCCGCAGCTTGCCGCCTCGGTGACCGCGTGAACTGGCAGTTCGCTGCTGAACTGGCAAGTCCATGCAGATCTCGGAGTTGACTTCAACCGAGGGGGTGTCCCTGGTACCCGCTCATGCCCCGTTTAGGGGGTTTTCTTCCACTCACCAGGGAGTGAAACTCGTATTGCCGGATGCCTTGGATGAGAAGCGGAAAAACTGTATGTCCGAGGTCCGAGTCGATCACAATCCGAAGCGCGCCACCGGTCGGAAGCAGCCAACCACCGGCCTGTGCGCGGGTTATTCCCCGTTCTGCTCAACAGGCATGAGGGCTAAATTGTCCCATCTCCCCCAGCGTTGTACCGGAGTCCGGCGGAAGATCAAAACCTGCGGCACAACCAGCGGCGCAATGCGGAATGCGCATACCGCGTCCGGCTTGGTTGCATGGCCGCAGCTTTCGATTCCGCTCCCTCCCGGAGGACGCACATGAGGACACACAACATGGCGATGAGTTACACCCCCGGCCGAACCAATTTCGGTATGCTTCCCGAGCCCGAAGGCCGTATCCGTTCGTTTATCACCAGCATGGTGATCAACGGCACGATTCTGGCCACGATTCTTTATGTCGGCGCGACGGCGAAGCAGGTTATTGAGCGTCATTACGAGCTGACCGAGCTCATCCTGCCCGATGACCCGCCTCCGCCCAAGGAGAAAGCGCCGCCTCCGCCCAAGCTGCCCGATCCGCTCAAGCCGCCTGAGGTCAAGCTGGACGCGCCGCGGCTTGAGCTGCCCAAGCCGCTGCCCAAGCCGGACATCAAGCCGGTGCAAATGGAAGCCAAGCTGGATCTGCCAGTCATCAAGGCCCCCACTCCCTCCATTATTCTGGCCCCGGAGCCCAAGCCGGCCCTGACCGCAGCCATGCCGGCGCAGAACAACACCGTTCACGCTTCGACGGCCCCGGTTCATTTGGGTCAGACCTTCGGTGTCACTCCCAACCCCAACGCCGCCCGGCCCGCCACCGTGGCCGCCATCGGCAACCCCTACGGCGGGATGCAGGGTCCGGCGGTGGCGCCTCATGGCGTGGTCGGTTCCACCGGCATCGGCAACGGCCTACGCTCCGGCTCGAATGCCGGCGTGGTTGGCCGCGTCGCCTCGGCCGGCATTCCCGGCGCCGCCGGGACCAGCGGCAGCGGCGTCTACGGCCACGTGGCCGCGGCTGGCATCCCCGCCATGGCCGCCCCATCCCCCGTGCAGCGCGCGCAGGAGACCCCGGTCTCCAGCGCTCTTGAGGTGCTCTCCAAGCCCCCCGTGCAGTACACCCCGGAGGCCCGCCAGTTGCGCGTCCAGGGCGACGTGGTTTTGCGTGTGACTTTCACCGCCAACGGCCGCGTCATCGTCAATGGCATTGTGCACCGGCTCGGCCACGGCCTCGACGACGAGGCTCGCCGTGTTGCCGAGCAGATCCGCTTCCGCCCGGCCACGCGCGACGGCCAGCCGGTGGACCTGACCACGGAGATCACCATAACCTTTCAACTGGCGTAGCATAAAAGAGTTCGCGCCGGTTCAGGCATGGTTCCGTCCGGGCACGGCTCCGCCGCTTTCAATCAGCAGGGTCAGGCCGGGGCAATCTCACCCGGGCAGTCCGGTTTGGCCCCGCCCGGCAGGCGGAAGAATAGGCAAGACATCACCTAGGAGCTTGACATGATGTTTCGCAAGATCGCTCTCCCCCTCCTGATCCTCATTCTGGGATTGCCCCACTGCGCTTTCGCCAAGAAGCTGCCCAAGTACGAGCAGGCCCGCCAGTTGACCCCCGAGCAGGCCGCCCTGGTCCAGCGCGCCATCCAGCAGGAGAAGGTGCTGATCCGCAACATCCAGCAGCGCACTCCGCTGGTGGAGACCTACATCCAGAACACCAAGCCTGACGTCAAGCTCTACGAGGTTCCGGTCCAGGATACCTACGTGCTCAGCCGGGTCGACTTCGGCAAGACCTTCTTCGACAAGACCTACGAGCCGATGACGGCCAAGGAGCGCGAGACCGGCGATACCGGCGCCAAGCCCAGGCACGGCTTCTTCAAGAACTCGTTGGCCTCGATCGCCAACCTGACCAAACTGCTCGGCCTGGAGCGCTTCACTTACTCGCCCACCGGTTTCATGCAGATGATGTTCATCGACCCCAGCAGCTTCGACCAGAGCCACTACGTGTTCAGCTTCGTGCGCCGTGAGTTCCTGGGCTCGGTGCGCACCTGGGTCTTCGACGTGCATCCCAAGGTGGCCGGCGTAGGCCGTTTCTACGGCCGGATCTGGATCGAGGATGAGGGCGGCAACGTGGTTCGCTTCAACGGCACCTACACCGGCCCGGACCGCGAGGACAGCTCCAAGTACTACTTCCACTTCGACAGTTGGCGGATGAACGTGCAGCCCGGCATCTGGCTCCCGGTGGCCATCTACGTCGAGGAGACGCAGCGCATCGAGGGCACCAGGATCTACGGCCTCAAGGCCCAGACCCACTTCTGGGGCTACTCGCTTAAGCTGCCCACCAGCGACAGCGAGAACGTGACCGTGACGGTGCAGAACGCGGTGGACAAGAGCGACGACTCGCAGGACGTAGGTCCGCTGCAGGCCTCGCGCTTGTGGATCGAGCAGGCGGAGAATAACGTGATCGACCGGCTGGTCGAGGCCGGCCTGATCGCGCCGCTGGTCCCCGGCGGCTATGAGAGCAAAATCCTCGACCAGATCGTGGTCAACCTGGTGGTGCCCAATAACCTGGCCTTCTCGGAGCCGATCCACACCCGGGTCTTGCTGACCGACACCATCGAGGCCACCACCGTCGGCAACACCATCCTCATCAGCAAGGGCCTGCTGGACACGCTGCCCAACGAGGAATCCATCGCCTCGGTGATCGCCATGGAGCTGGCTCACATCGCCTTGGGCCATCACATCGACACCCGCTTCGCCTTCAACGACCGGCTGCTGTTCCCCGACGAGTCGTCCTTCCAGCGCATCGACATGTACCACAGCGACCACGACAACACCGAAGCCGCCAAGCGCGCCATGGAGTATCTGGAGAACTCCATGTATAAGGACCGTCTGGCCAACGCCGGGCTGTTCTACGCGCAGCTGTTGCAGCGCGAAAAGGTCCTCAAGGCGCTGACCACGCCCAAGCTGGGCGACTCGCTGCTGCAGGCCAACGGCACGCCGTGGATGGACGCGCTGGAAAAGATGGCCCCCAAGCTGAACTGGGACGACCTGACCCAGACCGCCGCCTTGCCGCTGGGCAGCTGGCTGAAGGTCGACCCATGGAACGACACCGTGCACATGCTCGACGCCCGCCGCTACGCCCCCATGAACGCACGCGACAAGATGCCCTTCGAGGTCACTCCCATCTTCTACCGGCTGCAGCGCTACGAGATGGCCGCCACCTCGCCCCCAGCCCAGCCGGCCAACGGAGCCCAGCAGCCTGCCGACACCGCTGCCCCGCCCGCAGAGCCGCCCGCCGCTCCAGTCACCAACGCGGGAGCAGCCCAGCAGCCCCCGGCTCAGCCGCAGCAGCAGCCGCTGGCCGGAACCAGCAATCCGCCTCCGCAATAGCGGACCGCGCGGGGGCCGGGCATTCAGGCGGCCGCCGCGCGCAATCCGCAGCGCATCCGCAACCCCTCCCCTTCACCGCCAGCACACCCCAGAACGGAACCCTATCGTGCCTGCTTCCAGATCAATCGCTGCTCTGCTTGGCTGCTTGTTCTGCCTTTGTGCTACTACCGCCCATGCCCAGGTCGCCCCGTCGGCCACCCGCCGCGGTCTCTCCATCACCGCCGGCGCCTTCGGCTCCGCCTTCCAGCCCGACTACGCCGGCAACGGCATCGCAGGCACCAGCCCCAACCGCCTCTACGGCATCGGTGCCTTCGTTGACTTCGGCTTGCCCCGCTTGCCCTGGGTCCAGGGCGAGGCGGAAGGACGCTGGCTCCGCTTCAACACCTACGAAGGCATCAACGAAGACAACTACCTTATTGGCCCGCGCGTTCCCATCGTCTGGCTCCGCTGGCGCCGCATCACCCCCTACGGCAAGTTCCTGGTCGGCTACGGCAGAATGAACTTCGAGAACAACCTCGGCTCCGGCCACTTCACCAATCTCGCCCCCGGCGCCGGCCTCGACATCAGGGTCACTGACAAGCTCACTGTCCGCATTCCCGACTTCGAGTACCAGATCTGGCCCACCTGGGTGAACAATCAAACCCTGAAGCCCTACGGCGGCTCCGTCGGCGTCAGCTACAAAATCTTTTAGCGTCGTCCTCCGTTGATCTGCGCGCAAAAAGCCCGCCTCTCGGGGCGGGCTTTTTCATGTGCATGGGCTCCGCAATTCCACCTACACCATCATCGCTTGCTCCGCCACGGTCGGCTGCTTCTCGAAAACCCAGTGATACAGCACCGGCAGCAGGTAGAGCGTCAATGCGGTCGAGCTGATCAGCCCGCCGATCACCACCGTAGCCAGCGGCCGCTGCACCTCGGCGCCGGTCGACGTTGCCGTTGCCATGGGAATAAACCCGAAGCTGGCCACGCATGCGGTCATCAGCACCGGCCGCAGCCTGCGCCGAAGCCCTGTCCAGTACGCGGCTCTCACAGCCAACGCTATACTGATCTTGTTCCGTAGAGACACGTCGATGCGCCCCGAACTCATTCAGGCAGCCGATCTATTGCGCCGCAACACGCCGGAAACGGTCGAGCAAGCCATCGGCCTGCTGCAAAACACCGTTTACTCCTTCAGCATGAAGGTTTGCGGCCATCCGGAAGACGCCGAAGACACCATGCAGGAGGTCCTCTTCCGCTCGCTCCCGCATCTCACCCGCATTCACGAGCCGCAGGCCCTGGCCGTCTGGCTCTACACTGTCACCCGCAATCGTTGCTGGCGCATGCGTCGCAAAACCTCCAACTCGCCCGCGCGCAACCTCTCGCTCGACGAGCTGATGCCCGATGACGCCGAGCTGGACCGCCTGCTTGCCGATGCCGCCGCCTCGCCCGAACGCCGCCTGCTCCACGCCGAGCAACACCAGCTGCTGCACCAGGCCGTCCTCGCCATCCCCGCACCCCTGCGCATGGTCCTTGTCCTCCACGACATGGAAGAGCTAACCACCGAGCAGGTCGCGCAGATTCTCGGCCTCCAGTCTGGCACGGTCCGCGTCCGCCTCCACCGCGCGCGCCTCGCTGTCCGCAAGCAGATGAGCCTCATCCTCGACGGCGCTCCAAAATCCGCGGCTTCGTCCCACCCCGCCGCCAGAAAATCCGCCGCCCCCAAGCCCCGCGCCGTCCAGCCCCGCGCCGCCTGCCGCGACCTCTTCGCCAATCTCTCCGAATACCTCGACAACCGCGTCGAGCCGTTCACCTGCGAGCAGATGCGCGCCCATATCGCGGGCTGCCCCTCCTGTATTGCCTTTCTCCGCGATCTGCGCGCCGCTATCGACCGCTGCCGCTCGCTTCAGCTCCCCTGCGACCCGGCGGTCGCCGCCCGCCTGCGCTCCCTGCTCACCCGCGAGTACCTGCGCATGATGGCCCTGCCCGGCGCCAAAACATCGTCAACTCTAAAAAAATTGCCAGCCGCGAAACAAACCTCTGCGCCCGTGTAACAAACGGCCGCGCGCCTGTATCTATTCCATCGAAAGGCAGTCTTCATGATGGAAGTCAAAATTACTCATCTCGATCATGTGAAGTTTTCCATCCAGGCCCGCTCCAACACGATCCTCTGCGATCAGCCTCCGGAGAATCACGGCGCGGACTCCGGCATGGCCCCGCCCGAGCTTCTGCTCGCCTCGCTCGGCGCCTGCGTCGCGTTTTATGCAGTCGAATTCCTCAAGACGCGCAAGCTGGCCGAAACCGGCGTGGTGGTCACCGTCACCGCGGAGAAGCTCCGGCCGCCGGCCCGGCTCGGCAACTTCTGCGTCCGTGTCGAATGCCCCGTGGCGCTCACGCCCGCCCATCGCGAGGAGATGATGCGCGCCCTGCATCACTGCCTGATCCACAACACGCTGCTCTCGCCGCCCGCCATTGAAATCGATCTGGCCACGCCCGTCGCCGCTGCGTAATGCGAGCCCCGCGCCGCGCTGCCCTGCTCCAGCCGGGCTCACCGCTCGCTGAGCAGCGCCCGCATCCGCCTCTCCATCGCGTTCAGGTCGGCCTCGCCCTGGAACTCCGCGCGCACCACGCCCTTCCGGTCGATCAGGAACGTCAGCGGGAGTCCCAGCACACCGCCGTAGAGCTCGCCCAGCTTCGCGTCGCCCATCGCCACCGGATAATTCAGCCGCAGCTTCTCGTAATCTGAACGCGCCGCGCCGGCGTCATCGTCCATTGAAATCCCGATCACCTGCAAGCCCTGTGCCCCATACTGCGTCTGCCACGCAGCAAACCGCGGCAGCTCCACCTGGCACGGCGCGCACCACGTCGCCCAGAAGTCCAGCAGCACCACCTTGCCGCGATAAGCCCGCAGGTCCACGCGCTTCCCGTCCAGACCCGCGCAGGCAAACTCCGGCGCTCTCCGGTGCAAAAGCGGCGCGGTGGCAAAAGCGCTCGTCGACGCGCTCATCCCCAGACAAAATCCCGCCAGAGCGCAAGCAATCGAGCCCATCCCCCGGCGCTTCGCCGCACTCCCCATCCCATCCGCCTCAGCGTCCCTGTTCAACTGGATAGCCCTTCGCAACCCAGTCCGCGCCGAAGTTCTGCTCGAGGTAAAGCGCCCGCACGTTCTTGAATCCCATCTGCTCCAGCGCCGCAAACGCCGGGCCGATATTGGGGCAGCGCTTCCACGGGCAGCATCCGCAATAAATCACCATCGCCCTGGCCCGCGGCAGAGAGTCCACGCGGCTCCGCAGCAACTCCAGCCCCGCAGCCTGCGAGCCCGGCCCCGCATACAACGCGCCGGGAATATGCGCCTCCGCGAACAGCACATGCGAACCCACCTGCAGCACCAGGGGCTTCTCCGTCCCGGCCTCATGCAGCCTGCGGTTCAGCGCCTCCGGCTGCACCAGCCGCGCCTGCGGAATCGAAAACGCGCTCCGCGGTGACGCATTGGGCACTGCATACTGCGCGCAGGCAAATGGAGCGGTTAGCACAGCCAACATTGCAGTGCGTGCCGCACAAAGCATCAACCTGTTGTTCATAGATTGGTCTCCACTGCCAGTCTAATCCCGCGCGCGCTCAGCCCTTCGCAATCTGCCGTTCGCGCGCGCCGGCCTGGTTTCCCACGGCTCGCGCGCCTTGACGCTCCCAGTGGCAGATCGTAAGATTCCTACGATCAGGGAAGGACTTCATATGGATCGCAGAGAGTTTTTGACCGCTGCCTCAGCAGCCGTTCTAGCCTCGGGATTGCCCGCGTCCACCGCTGCCGCCCAAGCCGCTCCGCCTCCGTCGCCTTCCACGCTCAAGCCCATGGCCGTCGGCCTTAAAGTCTCTCCCGGCGACGACCCGGAGATTGTCATCCGCCGCGTTCATGACATGGGCTTCTCCAACACTTTCTTCTCTGTCGACCACTACCTGAACCATTTCACTCCCGATCTCGCCAACCGCGTCTCCGATCTCCTCGCCAAGTACAACCTCGTCCTCACCTGCGTCGAAATCGTATCTCCCGGCAAAACTGTTTGGGACTTTCAGCAGGGCCCGTCCACCATCGGCCTTGTTCCGCCCGCCAACCGCGCCGCGCGCATTGACGGCCTGCGCCAGGCATCCGACTGGGCAAAGCTGATCGGCGTCGAACAGGTGCAGGCGCACTGCGGCTTCATTCCCGAGTTCCCCGGCGATCCGCTCTACGAGCAGACCGTCGAAGCCATTCGCACCGTCACCGCCCACTGCCAGGGCAACGGCCAGTACTTTCTGATGGAAACCGGCCAGGAGACGCCGACCACCATGTCGCGCATGATCCGCGACGTCGGCCTGCCCAACCTCGGCGTCGGCCTCGACACCGCCAACCTCATCCTTTATGGCAAGGCCAACCCCTCGGACGCTGTCGATATTCTCGGGCCCCACATCCACAGCATCCACGCCAAGGACGGCCTCTGGCCTACCGATCCCGACCTGCTCGGCAAGGAAGTGCTCATCGGCACCGGCCGCGTCAACTTCCTTGAGGTCTTCTCCAAACTCCATCGCATCGGCTACACCGGCGCCGTCAGCATCGAGCGCGAGACCTCCGGCCCGCAGCAGATCGCCGATGTAGCTAAAGAAAAAGTCTATTTGGAGATCGTGCTCGAAAAGATCTTTTCCCAGGGCTGATGCGCCGCGCGCGCGGCCCCCCATTCAATCCCTACGAAAGGCCGTTTCATGAACCGCAGAGAATTTCTTCAAACCTCGGCCGGAGTCGCCTCCGGCCTCTTGCTGCTCAAGCCTGAAGCGGCCTTCGGCTTCCAGGCCAACTCCGCCGTCCGCATGGCCCTGCTCGGCTGCGGCAGTCGCGGCACTCACGTCGCCACGTCCTTCTCGCGCAACACCGTCGCCCAGGTCGTCGCCCTTGCTGACATCTTCGAAGATAAACTCCAGGCCGGTCTCGCTCACTTCAATGCAGTGAATGCCAGCCTCGGCCGCGCCGCCATCGACGACAAGATGCTGTTCCGCGGTCCCCATGCCTTTCAGAAGCTCGCCGAATCAGACGTGGAGATGATTCAGATCTCCACGCCGCCCTTCTTCCACGTGCAGCACCTCGGCGCTGCCGTCGCCGCGGGCAAGCACGTCTACTGCGAGAAGCCCATCGGCATCGATATTCATCAGGCTCACCAGGCCCTGGAGATCGCTAAGCGCGTCAAGCCCACACAGAGCGTCGATGTCGGCTTCCAGTGCCGCATGGCTCCGCCCATCGCCGCCGTCGCGCCCAAGATTCAGTCCGGCGCGCTCGGCAAGATCGCCTCCGTCAGCGGCTATTACTGGGCGCCCGCCTCCAAGGAGAAGCCCGTCACCGGCAACAGCCCTGACGAGTTCCGCCTGCGCAACTGGCTCTGGGACCGCGCTCTCTCCGGCGACATCCTCGTCGAGCAGAACATCCACATCATCGACCTCTGCAACTGGATGCTCGGCGCGCATCCCCTCAAAGCCATCGCCACCGGCGGCCGTAACATCCTCACCCACGCCGGCAACTGCTGGGACAACTACCAGGTCGACTACATCTATCCCAACGACGTCCGCTTCTCCTTCGCCTCCAAGCAGTTCGGCGACTACACCATGTTCGAAGCCGGCCTGCGCCTCTTCGGCGCCGACGGCGCAGCCAACGTCCCCTACTCCGGCCCCCTGAATATCGCCGGTTCGCAGCCCTGGAGCTGGCAGGACTCCATGAAGACCTCCGCTGCGCAGGGGCAGTTCTCTGCCAGCGGCGACTTCAATGACAATCTCGCCCTCGCCGACCGCGACAAGGACCGCGCCTTCATTGACAGCATCGTCAACGGCCCGGTCCACAATCAGATCGCCGCCGGCGTCGAAACCGCGCTCAGTTGCATGCTCGGCCGCATGGCCGGCTACCAGCAACGCGAGGAAACCTGGGAAAATCTGCTCGCCCACGGCGAAACCTACCAGCTCGGCATGAACCTCGAGCAGTTTGCATGATCGCCCAGTTCGCCTGAGCCTTCGCGTCACACGAATCACTCGCCCCCGAGGCTGGCGCTGTTTGCCAGCATCCTTAAGACTGGTTTCATAAATGGCTTTGTGAAAGGGCACGGCCGGGGAACCCACGCAGTGCGTGGATCGCGTGCCGAAAAAGCCGATAAAAAAGCCGGGCTTTAGCCCCGGAGGGATGCTTTTCGATGTTCCATCACCATGATGAGAAGCTTCTAGCATCACGCACCACCTGAGAGAGAAGACACCATGAAGCGCATCGCCACTCTGATTCTCGTTGCCGGTCTCAGCACATTCGCCCTGGCCGCACCCGCTCCGCAGTCCGTTAAGCAGCCGGTCGATTACGTCTCGCCCAACATCGGCGGCATCGGCCAGCTCCTCACCGCCACCGTCCCCTACGTGCAGTACCCCTACGGCATGGCCCGCCTCGCGCCCATCACCACGCCCGGCATCCAGGACCGCTATCTCGCCGACAAGATTTACGCCTTCCCCGCCGGTCCTGCCTGGCTCATGGTCTCCACCGGCCCCATCAGCACCCGCCCCGCGGACTACGCCTCCGGCTACGATCACGACTTTGAGACCGCGACTCCCTACTACTACGCGGCCAACCTGCTCACCTCAAACATCAAGGCCGAGTTCACTGCCACCGAGCACTCCGCCTTCTATCGCTTCACCTTCCCCGCCAGCTCCCACTCGAACCTCGTCCTCAGCCTGATGCGCCACGCCGAGCTGACCATCGTCAACGGCCACGCCGTCCAGGGCAGCGAGCGCATCTCCGGCCGCGGTGAGGCCGCCGGCACCGCACCGGAATCCCGCGCCTACTTCTACGCTGAGTTCTCGCGTCCCTTCGCCTCCACGCAGACCTGGCAGCAGGGCAATCTCTCCTCCGCCTCCGCGCAGTCGGGCAACAGCATCGGCTTCGTCGCCACCGATCCCACCGCCGCCGGCCAGCAGATCGAAGTCCGCGTCGGCATCTCCTATATCAGCGCCGACCAGGCCCGCCAGAACCTCCAGCATGAGATTCCCGCCTGGAACTTCGACAGCGTCAAGGCCGCCGCGCGCCAGGCGTGGAACCAGGCCCTCGGCGCTGTCTCCACGGTCGGCGGCACGGAGAGCCAGCGCACCATCTTCTACACCGCGCTCTATCGCGCCCTCGGCCGCATGACCGACATCACCGAATACGGCCGCTACTTCAGCGGCTACGACCACGCCGTCCACAACGCCGACGGCCACGACTTCTACGTCGACGACGGCCTCTGGGACACCTTCCGCTGCCTGCACCCGCTGCAGACCCTCCTCGACGCGCGCCGCCAGCAGGACATGGCCCGCTCTTACATCCGCATGTACGAGCAGAGCGGCTGGATGCCGTCCTTCCCCTCCGTCGACGGTGAGCGGGCCGTCATGATCGGCCACCACGCCGACGAGTTCATCCTCGACCTCTACGAGAAAGGCTATCGCGACTTCAACGTCGAGAAGGCCTACGAAGGCATGCGCAAGAACGCGACTGAAGCGACCCTGCTCCCCTGGCGCCGCGGCCCGCTGACCTCGCTCGACCACGTCTACTACGACAAGGGCTTCTTCCCCGCGCTCGCCTGGGGCGAGCAGGAGACCGTCCCTGAAGTCACCGGCGAACGCCGCCAGGCCGTCTCCGTCACGCTTGAAACCGCCTACGACGACTGGGCCGTCGCGCAGCTCGCCCGCGCCCTCGGAAAGCAGCAGGACGCAGACTACTTCACCAAGCTCGCCTACAACTACCGCAATGTCTGGAACCCCGCCATCGGCTTCATGGCGCCGCGCAGCGCCGACGGCGCCTGGGTCGCCCACTTCGATCCCAGGCTCGGCGGCGGCCAGGGCGGCCGGGACTACACCACTGAAGTCGACTCCTGGCAGTACACCTTCAGCGTCCAGTTCGATCCTGCCGGCCTCATCCAGCTCATGGGCGGCCGCGACGCCTTCAACGCCAAGCTCGACCAGCTCTTCGTCGAGCAGTACGGCGTGCCAAAATACAAATTCCTCAGCCAGTTCCCTGACGCCACCGGCCTCATCGGCCTCTTCTCGCAGGGCAACGAACCCGACTTCCACATCCCCTACCTATACGACTTCTCCGGCCAGCCCTGGAAGACCGCATTCCGCGTCCGCCAGATCATGGACGTCTGGTACACCGCTGACACCCACGGCGTCCCCGGCGACGACGACGGCGGCGCAACCTCTTCCTGGTATGTCCTCTCCGCCCTCGGCTTTTTCCCTGAGTGCGCCGGCAGCCCAATCTACGAGCTCGGCAGCCCCATCTTCCAGCACTCCACCATCCGCCTCGGCAACGGCAAGCTCTTCACCATCACCGCCCATCACGTCTCCGCGCAGAACAAGTACATCCAGTCCGCGCTCTTGAATGGCAAACCGCTCAACACTGCCTGGTTCCATCACGCGGACATCGCCAACGGCGGCTCGCTCGTCCTCGAGATGGGTCCTAAGCCGAACTACCAGTGGGGCATCGCGCCCGCCGATGCGCCGCCTTCCTTCTCCAACCCCAACCTCAGCCAGTAATCCACTCGCTCCCGGCTGCTCAACCAGTCGGAGGTGGGCGATTCTCGGCGCAAACGCAACGCCTCCCGTAGGGAGACAACGAGAATAGCCCAGGACAAGTTCGCGTGGGCGATTCCCGGCGCAAACGCAACGCCTCCCGGAGGGAGGCAACGAGAATAGCCCAGGACAAGTTCGCGCGAGCGAACGCCGTCCTGGGATAAAAAGTTGAAGAATGATCGCCGTCCCGTAGGGCCGGCGCAAGGACGTTATTTATGCAGGAACCAATAGTCTCTATCTATCAGCTTCTATCTATATTGTACCGAGCGGTGCCCATAAAAAACAGCCTGTTTTCCATCCGCACTTTCGGGTAGTGTTTGATTCCTGACCAAAATCATCGTTGGAGGCCGGACAGGTGATCCACGTTCAAAATCTGGTGAAGACCTTCGGGGACTTCACGGCTGTGAACGACATCTCATTCGATGTCGCCGAGGGGGAGATATTTGCTTTTCTGGGCCCGAACGGCGCCGGAAAGACGACCACCATCAAAATGCTGACCACCCTGCTGCATCCCACGTCGGGGAGCATCCTGTTGGACGGGCTGGATCCTGCAATCCGTCAGAAGGAAGCGCGGCAGCGGTTCGGGATTGTCTTCCAGGACCCCAGCCTGGACAGCGAGCTCACGGCGAAAGAAAACATGGAGATTCATGGAGTGCTCTATCACGTTCCGCACAAGGTGCGAAGGCAGAGGACGGAAGAGCTTCTCAAGTTATTCGAGTTATGGGACAGGCGCGACGACCAGGTAAAGAAGTTTTCAGGCGGCATGAGGCGGCGGCTGGAGATTGCGCGGGGATTTCTGCACACGCCCCGAATTCTTTTTCTGGATGAGCCCACGCTGGGCCTCGATCCACAGAGCCGCAACCAGCTCTGGACCCATGTGAAGAAAGTCAATGAAGCGGAGCGCGTGACCGTCTTTCTCACCACGCATTACATGGACGAGGCGGACCGCGTGGCCCATCGGATCGGAGTCATCGACCACGGAAAACTGGTCGCGCAGGGGACGCCGCGAGAGATCAAGGCCGGTACCGGCAGCGAGACGCTGGAAGATGCTTTCCTGGCGCTGACCGGCTCGACCATTCGCGATGAAAGCGCGGACCCGGCGGCAGCAATGCGCCAGTTTGCCAAAATGTGGAGCGGAGGGAAGCGATGAATGCGATTTACATCCTGTGGCTTAGAGAACTCAAGCGGTACACGCGGTCGCGCTCGCAGATGATCGCTTCCCTGGGCCAGCCGATTCTCTACCTGTTCGTGCTGGGGTTCGGCCTGGGTCCGGTCTTCAAGCGCGCCGGCGACGGCAGCTACCTTCAATTCGTAGCGCCGGGCGTCATCGGGATGTCCATCCTCTTCACCTCCATCTTTTCCGGATTGGGGCTCTTGTGGGATCGGCAATTTGGCTTCCTCAAGGAGACGCTGGTAGCGCCGATTTCAAGACTGCAGATCATGATCGGCCGCACGCTCGGCGGAACGACGGTCGCCGTGATTCAGGGCCTCCTCGTCATGGTGGTCTGCCTGCTGGCGGGTTTCCGCCCGGCGCATCTTGTGCTGGTCCCCGTGGCGCTCGGCTTCATGGTCATGATCGCGCTGCTGTTCGCGGGGCTCGGCATTGCCATCGGATCGGGACTTCAGGACATGCAGGGGATGCAGTTGATCATGAACTTCTTGGTGCTGCCCATTTACTTCCTGTCCGGGGCGCTTTTCCCGCTCACGGGACTGCCCGTCATCCTCGGCTACGTGACCAAGGCCGATCCCCTGGCCTACGGAGTGGACGGAATGCGCAACGCGCTGCTGGGGCATTCAGCGTTCAATCCCAGCCTGGATTTTGCCGTGCTGGCGGTGCTTGGTTGCGTGCTGCTGGTCTTCGGCGCGCATCGCTTCAACAAGATCGAGGCTTAAGAACAAGCCGTGGTTCGAACCGTTGTAGGACTGCACCGTCTCGGACAGCAGCATTGGGGGCTCTCGCAAATCAGTGGACCGTGTGGCAGAGCCCGCCCCTCACGCGAACCGCACCCGGTAGCGCCGCTTCGCCGCCAACGTCACGCTCACCGTCCCGTCCTCATTCGCCTTCACCGGCGCATCCGTGTCCGCCGCCACGCTGTCGATCCTCTGTCCCTTCGGCGCGCGCAGCCGGTACGTGCCCGCAAAGTCCGGCCGCAGCATCGCCTCCGCCGCCTTGCCGTTCTCCCAGCGCAGGTCCACCTCCACCGCGCCCCGCGCCCGCAGTCCCTTCACCTCGCCCCATGGCCACGCCCCCGGCAGCGCCGGCAAAAACTCGATCGCCCCCGTGTGGCTCTGCATCACGAGCTCGGCAATCGCCGCCGTCGCCCCGAAATTTCCGTCAATCTGGAAAATTGCTGACTTCCCCGATGGATGCGTGTCCAATAAATTCATATTTGTGCTGTGTTTCATCAGCATCTGCAGTGATTCCCACGCCTTGTCCCCATCCGCCAGCCGCGCCCAGAACGCAATCGCCCACGCCCGGCTCCAGCCCGTATACGCGCCGCCGTGGTCCAGCCGCCGCTGCAGCGAGACGCGCGCCGCCTCGGCCAGCTTCGGCGTGCCCCGCGGCGTAATTTCGCTCCCCGGATACAGCGGATACAGATGCGACATATGCCTTTGCCCCGGCTCGCTCTCATCGAAGTCCACCGACCACTCCTGCAACTGCCCGTAGCGCCCGATCTGATACGGCACCAGCCGCTCGCGCGCCGCGCCCAGTTTCTCAGCAAACTCGGCATCCACGCCCAACTCTTTCGCCGCCGCCCTGCAGTTCGCAAACAGCTCGCGGATCAACGCCCTATCCATCGTGCACCCCGCGCTGGTCATCGCGCGCTTCCCATCCGGCGCCAGAAAGTCATTCTCCGTCGACTCCGAAGGACACGTCGTCAGGTGCCCATGCCCGTCCTCGATCAGCCACGCCAGCATGAACTCCGCCGCCCCCCTCATCAGCGGATACGCCCGCGCGCGAAGATATTCGCGGTCGCCCGTGAACCGGTAGTGCTCGTACACGTGTCCGCACAGCCACGCCCCGCTCATGCACCAGTTCGCCCATGTCGGCTGGCCCACGCCCGCTCCCACCGGGTTCGCCGTCCGCCAGATATCGATGTTGTGGTGCGACACCCATCCCGGCAGCCCGTAAGTCTCCCGCGCCGCGCGTGCCCCAGTGTGGCTCAGATCCTCTACCAGTTGCAGCAGCGGCCCCGTGCAATCGCTCAAATTGCACGTTTCCGCTGGCCAGTAGTTCATCTCCAGGTTGATATTCGCCGTCCAGTTGCAGCTCCACGGCGGCTGCACCTGGTAGTTCCAAATCCCCTGCAGGTTTGCCGGTTGCGTGCCGGCCCGCGAGCTTGAAATGAGCAGATAGCGCCCATATTGAAAGTAAAGCGCCAGCAGCGACGGATCCGGATTCTCTTCAAAGTTCTTCAGCCGCACATCGGTCGGCAGCAACGCTGCCGGGCTCGGCCCCAGTTGCAGCGATACGCGCTCGAATAATTTGCGATGGTCCGCAACATGCCTCTCGCGCAGCGCTCCATAGCTCAGTCTCCGCGCCGCTTCCAGTTGCCGCGTCGCGTGCACGCACACCACATCCAGCGGCGCGTCGGGCTTCATTGCATACCCGCGATATCCCGTCGCCGCCGTCAGCACCAGCGTGCACGCCGTCGCTCCCGTCAGCTTCAGCTTGTCGCCGTCCGCCTCCACGCGCCCGCCCTCCGCGCGCACATCAACCAGAGTCGCGTAGAACATGCCCTCACCTGGCTCATCGGAAAACGAAATCGGATGCTCGCTCCCCGGATGCCCCGCGCCGGCCACGTGTTTCGCGGCCTTGCCTGTCGCCAGCAGCCGGTTCGCGCCCACCGTCTTCACGCTCTTCACCAGCGCGCCGTCCATCCAGATCACAGCGTTCAGCGCGCCCGGCTGGCTCGCCGTCATCCGCATCACAATCGCCTGCTCCGGAGCCGAAGAAAACGCCTCGCGCTCAAACGTCACTGCGCCTACCTTGTAGCTTGACCGCGCCACCGCAGTCCGCAGGTCCAGCTCCCGCCGGTACTCCGTCGCCTCGCCCGTGCGCTCGCAGTCCACGTGCAGGCTGCCCAGCAGTTGATACGCCTCGGCAAACAGTCCCTGCATCTTGTGGCACAGCGCATCGGCCTTGTGGTAGGCCTGCTCCTTCAGCACCGCCTCGCGGATCGCCGGCAGATACTGCTTCGCGTCCAGATTATTTCCATCCACCGGCTTGCCGGACCACAGCGTGTCCTGATTCAGCTGCAGCGTCTCTTTCGCCACGTCCGTCGGCACCGGCCCCGGGCTGTGATCGGAAGCAGGGTCCTTCGCGTCCGGCGGCTTCACCGGCCCTCCGCCAAACACCATCGCCCCCAGCCGCCCATTCCCAATCGGCAGCGCATCCACCCACTGCATCGCCGGCTGCTCATACCAAAGCTTCAGCTCCTCCGCCTCACTCGGAGCAGCTCCCTGCGCCCACCCCAGGCGATTTGCCAGTGGAAGTGTTCCGGCAAAAGTAGATGCATTGGCAAGAAAACGGCGGCGTGTCAGTCGGCTCATGCAGAATATTCCTTCTTCAAGCTAGAGAAGCCCAGGTTTGAAATCGCAACGAGAGCAGGCTCGCTTCGCGCGATCAAGCTCCGAGAGCAAATTGCTTTCCAAGACTATTTCCACCACCCCGGAAAGATCAAATCCGAACAATGAACCAGCTGACTCCGCGCGAAATCCGCCCGCCCCGCACGCCCACTCTGTCACACGCTCGAATACTTCCGGCACAGCCCCCGCGTCTTCTCAATCAGCTTCGGCACGCCCGTCGTCGCTGGCTCGCCGCCGCTAAAGCTGGGCTCGTACTCCACAGACATGTACCCTCTGAAGCCCGCATCGGCAAATATCTTCCACACACGATCCATGTCCACCGGCGTGTGATCCGGAAAGTGATCGCGAATGTGCGCCACATGCGCATACGGCACGCACGCCGCAATCTGCGCATACACATCCTCGGTCGCCGTCGCTATAAAGTTCGTGATGTCCAGATTGATCCGCGCATAGGGCGAGCCCACCCGCTCCATGATCTCCAGGCATACATCCGCGTTCTGCGTAACGCCTGAGTGATCCTCTACGCCCAGCGCAATTCCCCGCGCAGCGGAGTACTCGCACGCCGCCTTCATCGCCTCCACCGTCCAGTCGATCGCATGCTGCTTCTCCACGCCCGGCGGCAGCTTGCCCGCAAACGCCCGCAGATGCGACGCCCCCAGCCGGTCCGCCACGTCCACCCACTGCTTGATCTGCTCCAGCGCCTCCGCGCGCTTCGCCGCGTCCGCCTGCACCATCGTCGCACCGCACGCCGCGCCGGAGAACGGCACCGCATTCTCGCACGCCACGTGCCGCAGGTTCTCCAGGTACGCCGCGTCGGTCGACTTCAGGTAGTACACCGTCATGTCCACCGCATCCAGCCGCAGCTCCACCGCTTTCTGAATGAAATCCTCCATCGTCATCCGCCCCTGCGTCAGAGCCTCGCGATACGAGTACGCACAGCACCCCACAAACATCCGCGGCAGCTTCCCGTTCGTCTCCGCTTCCTCGGCTCGCGCCGTCACCGCTCCCAGCGCGCTCATCCCCGCTCCCGCCAGCGCCGCCGTCTTCAAAAATGCTCGCCGCTCCATCGCCTTGCTCATTCGTCCTCCTCGCGCTTCAAATCGCGCGTGCCGTCTCTTCTTCCAGCCAGTCGATCATCTGTCCCGCTCCGCCGCTTGTCAACGCACGCGGCCTGCTTGACAACCCTCCATTCACCAATTGCAATAGACTGTCTCACGCAAGGAGTGCACTTCATGAACCGGCGCGATTTCCTCGTGAACTCAGCCTGCGCGCTCTCCGCCGCCGCGGCGCCCGCCATCGTTCCCTCCAGCGTCTTCGGCGCCAACGCGCCTAGCAACCGCCTCAACATCGGCTTCATCGGCGCTGGCCGCCAGGCCTTCGGCTCCAACCTCCAGCAGATGATGGCCGTGCCCGGAGTCCAGGCCGTCGCCGTCTGCGACGTGGACCGCTGGCGCATGACCCAGGCCCAGGCCTTCGTCAACGATTTCTACATGAAGCGCGATAACCTCGCCTCGTACAACGGCTGCGCGATGAAATCCGACTTCCGCAACCTCATCTCCGATTCCGGTATCGATGTGCTCATGATCTCCACGCCTGATCACTGGCACGTTCCCATGGGCATCCTGGCGGCCAAAGCCAAAAAGCACTTCGCACTTGAAAAGCCCGTCAGCCTCAGCGTCCAGCAGGGCCGCCAGCTCGCCGACGCGGTCGCGCGCTCCGGCGTCACCGCCCGCACCGACAGCGAATTCCGCTCCCTCCGCGTGCAGAACCATCCCATCGAGCTGGTCCGCAACGGCCACATCGGCAAACTCGAGCGCATCGATATCGTCTTCCCCTCTGACCCCGCTCCGGTCGGCCCGCAGCCTGACATGCCCGTCTTGCCCGAGCTCGACTACGAGATGTGGCTCGGCCCCACCGCCATGGTCCCCTACACCGCCAAGCGCGTCCACGACCCCCGGCAGTATCGCATCCGTCCCGGCTGGATGCGCGTCTCGACCTACGCCCAGGGCATGATCTCCAACTGGGGCGCACATTACTTCGACTGCGCGCAGTGGGCCGCCAACACCGAGCACACCGGCCCGCTCGAAGTCGAAGGCCGCGGTGAGTTCCCCGCCAGCCTGTGGAACACCATGATCAACTTCAAGGTCGAGTACACTTACCCCAACGGCCTCGTGCTCACCTGCGAGCAGACTCCCACCAGCATGCCCAGCATCACCTACTACGGCAGCGAAGCATGGATCAAGGTGGACAATTATCCCGGCGTCCTCTCCAGTAGCAAGCCTGAGCTGCTGACGCGCGAGCCTGAGCCTGGCGAGCTCGACTTCTCCAAGTCCCTCTGGGATAAAAACGACCTTATCGCTGCTATTCGCGAGGGGCGCCAAACACTCGAGCCCATCGAGGTCGGCCATCGCGCCATCTCACTCGGCCAGATCGGCCTCATCGCCTGCCAGGTCCAGGACAAGCTCCGCTGGAACCCCGAAAAGGAGCTCTTCGAAGGCAACAACTACGCCAACTCGCTGCTGGCCGCGCCCCTGGCCCGCCCGCAGTGGGCTTCGCTCTGACCACACGAGTCCGCCTGCGCACCGCCTCAGGCCCGCGCCGTTTTTACCTGTTTTTGGGAGATTTGCGCGGGCTTTTACGGAATCCCCAGAATCTTGTGGGTCTGCAAACTCAGCCGCCAGCGCGGATGCTCCATGCAATACCGCAGCGCCAGCTCGGTATTCAGCGCGCGCTCCGGCCCATCCATCGGCTGCAAAAAGAAATGCCGAAACTCCAGCCCCTCAAACCGTTCCGGCTGCGCATCCGCCTGCGGAAACACCAGCTTCAGCTCGTCGCCTTCGCGTTGTGCCAGCTTCGCGCCCGCCTTCGGGCTCACGCACACCCAGTCCAGTCCTGCCGGAGCCGCAATCGTTCCGTTCGTCTCTACCGCAATCTCAAACCCGCGCACATGCAGCGCCTCGATCAGCTCCGCATCCAGTTGTAGCAGCGGCTCTCCGCCGGTGCAGACCACGAATCTCCGCTCCGCACCGGAATCCCGTGGCCACATCTCTGCAATCGCCGCCGCCAGCTCCTCGGCCGATGCAAACTTTCCTCCGCCCGGCCCATCCACGCCGTAAAAATCCGTGTCGCAAAATGTGCAGATCGCCCCGGCCCGGTCCGCCTCGCGTCCCGACCACAGATTGCACCCCGCAAACCGGCAGAAGACCGCAGCGCGCCCAGCCTGCGCGCCCTCGCCTTGCAGCGTATAAAAAATTTCGTTGACGGAGTAGCTCATAAAATCAGCTTCCAGCTATTAGCTCCTTGCTTCTAGCTTGTTCTTCACATCGTGAAAGCCTCGGGCTTAGCCCAACTTTTTCAGAAAAGGTCACGGACGTTCGACCTGTCCAAAACCAGCTAGTAGCTAGAAGCTAGTGGCTTAATGGATCCTCGATCCCGTTCTCGCGGAATCCCTTCTTCCGCAGCAGGCAGGAGTCACACTGCCCGCACGGCCGCCCATCCGGCCCCGGATCGTAGCAACTGCTGGTCAGCGCGTAGTCCACGCCCAGTTGCATCCCCGTGCGAATAATCTCTGCCTTGGTCATCTTCATCAGCGGCGTGTGAATCTTCAGTCGCTGCCGCCCTTCCACGCCCGCCTTGGTCGCCAGGTTGGCCATCGTCTCGTACGCCGCAATGAACTCCGGCCGGCAGTCCGGATAGCCGGAGTAATCCAGAGCATTTACGCCGAGAAAAATATCGCTTGCCTCCAGCACCTCGGCCCACGCCAGCGCAAACGAAAGAAAAATCGTATTCCGCGCCGGCACATACGTAATCGGAATCCCGTGCGTCATCTCGTCTGAGCTCCGCCCCTTGGGAACCGCAATGTCGCTGGTCAGCGCCGACCCGCCAAAGGCGCGCAGATCGATCTCCGCAATCCGGTGCTGCTCCACGCCCATCGCCGCCGCCACGCGCTTCGCGGCTTCGAGCTCCCACGCGTGCCGCTGCCCGTACCGGAACGAAAGCGCATACGGCGTATATCCCTGGCTCTTCGCAATCGCCAGCACTGTCGCCGAGTCCAACCCTCCGCTCAGCAGCACCACCGCATTTTTTGTCTGCGTCGCCATCTCCGCGTCTACTGCCCCACGCCCGCGCCAATGTCCATCGACGGTGGAATCGGATTTTCCTCGTCGATGTACGCCTCAATACACTGCTCCAGCACGCCCTTGGCGTCGAGAATAAATTCGATCGCATCGCGCCCCGCGCCGTGTCCGCCCGCGTGCGGCGTCACGTAGTGCGCCTCCGCCTTCACCCGCCCGCGCGCATTGGCCACGGCAATCGCCAGCCCGCACAGCCGCATCACCGGCAGATCGATCACGTCGTCGCCCACGTATGCAATCTCCTCCAGTGTCACGCCCTCTTTCTCCATGATTTGGCGCACCGGCTTCATCTTGAAGACCTGCCCCATGTACACAAAATCCAGCCGCAGGTCCCGCGCGCGCGTCGCCACGGTTTCAGATATGCGCTTGGTGATGATCCCGCACTTCAGCCCGCCCAGCCGCGCCAGCGAAATCCCCGCGCCGTCGTGCGCGCTGTAGCCCTTGGCCTCGACCATGGTCGTCGACTGAATGCCGAAGCCAATCTGCCCTTCTTTGCCCTTGAGTGCGTCCAAAGCTCCGCCGCCCGCGGGCGCGCCAGGCACCAACCAGATGCTCCCGTCAGTCAGCACTCCATCCACGTCGAATAGCAGAATCTTGATGCGGCGGGCGCGATCCCGCGCTGTCAGTGTCATGCTTCGATTGTACCCAGAAGCGCCCGCATCGCCGCCCACAGCCATGCGCGACAATGTCCGTATGGACTCGGATTCCCCCACCGCTAAGCCCGAACCCGCTCCGTTCGAGCCCGAGGAGTATTACTTCGAAGGCTCCCTCATGGTCTTCACCGCAGCCTATCATCTGAAGCGCGGTTCCTGTTGCCAGTCCGGCTGCCGCCACTGTCCCTACGGCTTCTCGTTCAGCGAGAAAACGCCGGCGCTCTAGCTCTGCCGCGCCGCCTTCGCCACCTCGCGAATGTGCGCGGGTCGTGTGCGGCAGCAGCCGCCGACCATTTGTGCGCCGCCCCGGAACCATTCAGCTGCCCTCGCGCCGAACTCAACCGGATCGGTCACGCCGGTCCAGCAGCGTCGCGCCGCATCCCACCCTTCGTCCGAGTTGGGATACACAAGGATCGGCCTGCCCGAGCCCTTGCGCAGTTCTTCAATCAGCGAGGGAATCCACTTTGGCGGAACGCAGTTGACGCCCACCGCAACAGTCTGCGGGAAAGAGGCCACAAGGGCGGCGCAATCGGCCACGCGCTCGCCATGCGACACATGTTGTTCGTCGCGGCACGAGAAGCTGAACCACGCCTGCAACTCCGGCCATTGCGCCATCGCCTCGCCCGCCGCACGAGCTTCTTTCTGCGACGGAAAAGTCTCAAAGGCCAGCAGATCGGGTTTCTGTTGGCCAGCGGCCCGCGCAAAAACTTCGATCCGCTCGCGATGGAACATCACAAGATCAGTGTATGAGCAGTCGTAGTTGCCGTGATACTCTCCACCGTTGTGCAGCGCTGCTCCATACGGGCCGAGTGAGCCGGCCACAAGCACGCGCCGATCCGGAAACTCAGCGGCTGCCGCGCGCGCCAGCTCGACGGATCGCAGCAGCGCTGAATCGGCGCGCTCGGCGGGTAATCCAACTTCGGCATACCCCATGCGCGACACCTGGTAGCTGCACGTGGCAATGCACTCCGCGCCTGCTTCAATATAGGCGCGATGCACGGCGAGCAGGATATCCGGTCGCCCTTCCAGCACGTGCGCCGACCACAGCGGCCCATCGATGCGCGCGCCCTGGTACTCGAGCTCGGTGGCCAACCCGCCGTCGATCACGTGAATCTCTCGCAGGATTGAATTGTCTTCTGACATGGGGACACGCTTCGGAGCTGTTAGCTGCTTTACCGCCCGCCCGCGCCTTGCACCGCGGTCGCATTCGCCGCCGCAGTCGCAGGCTCCTTCACCAGCACTGCAACCCGCGGAAACGCAAAGCTCCCGCCCGCATCGTCAATCACGTTCAACTGGCAGATGTACAGCCCCGGCTTCAATCCCGCCAGCGGCACATCCAGCTCGACTGCCACCGCGTTCCGGCTCTCCACGTTGATCGCCTTTGCCTGCACCATCGGCGTCTCGTACACCTTGGTCGATCCCCGCAGCAGCTCCAGGCTGCTGAGCAGATCGATCCCCGGCTTGCTGCCCCTCGGCGCACCTTCCGGCTCTTTCTCGCGCGCCGGATCGTAGACCTCGTAGAGCAGATACATGTGCTGGTCCTGCCGGAACACGTGGCTGATATTCGGTACGTACTGCTCGCCGTTGCGCACCAGCGGAGTATCCAGTTTGCTTGGCTGGCGCAGTGAGGCCAGCACGATCGAGCTGATCTTCAACGGCTCCTTCTTCATCTGCGGCAGCGCGATCTCCGCCTCGAACGAGCCCATCCGCCCGGTCTGGTTCTCCCGCACCACAAACTTCATGTCGTACTTGCCCGGCGGCAGATTAAAGCTCGTCGTGTACTGAATATTTTTCTGCCGCGCGTTCAGCTCCTGGTTCAGGTTCAGCTTCACCGTCTCGCGCACCCGCCCGATCGGCCGCTTCGCCTCGTCCAGCACCTCGCCGATGATGTCCAGCGTGGCCTTATCGTTGTCGCCACCCTTCACAAACGGAATCTGCGACCCCGGCACGATCAGCGAAACCGGCACGTAGAACCGGTTCTCGTCCAGCATGAAATACATCGCATCCATGTACACGGCAACGTCCGTGGCCGGCAGGTCGCTGGCCAGCTCATCCTCCAGCTCGCGCTCGCGGTCCTCGCGGCCGGAGTGCCGGAAGTCCGCCGGCGCGTAATAGCCCGGCCTGTATTCGAGCTTCACCCCCGGCCTGTCAATCTTGATCGTCAGCTTGCGGTACTTTCCGTCGCGCGCCGGGTTGGTGCTGTGGTAGCCGATCGCGTAATACGCCGAGGTGTCGCGCTGCACCCGCGCAAAGGCCGGCGCAAAATCGTTCGAGTCGAAGAACGCCTTCCCGCCGGTGTCGCTGGAAAGCGTCGCCATCACCTCCTGGGTGGCGAAGTTGCCGTTCATGTTGTTCAGCAGTGCGCCGCCGTTGTAGGCGCCGGTCCCGCGCAGGCTCCCCGTCGAGGCATCGCCCAGCGGCAGAATCGTCTGCAGCCCCCGCGTGTCCACGCTGTAGATCGCCAGGTCCGCCCGCACCGCCGCATTGATCGCCGACCGCAGCGACGCCTCGTTCTCGATCCCGTCCCGCTGGATGCCGCCGGAAAAATACAGCAGCGACTTCTTCTCCGTGATTTTTTCCAGAGACTGCGCCACTGCCCGCAGCGCAAAAAGCTCGCGGTCCGTGTTCAGGTCGTTGTACTCGCTCTCGTCCGGCGTGTAGCCGGTGGTGTCCTCCACCTGGTTCGAGTTCGCCGTCGCGCCCAGCGCGAACCCTTGTCCCTCGGTGCCGTTGTACACGCCTACCTCGTTGATCAGCGCCTGCTTGTCCGCGGTAAAGTCCTGGTCCACGTTCAGCGTGTCGCCCAATGACACCAGCGCCACCAGGTCCGCCGGTTGCATCTTCGTCCGTAGAAAATCCTTCGCCGCCTTCACGCTCCGGTCCAGATCCTCCGGCTGCATCAACGTCAGGTCGAAGAACATCACGATCAGCCGGTGATTGCGCAGGTCCTCGGGCCGGGCCGCCACCACGGCCTTGGGCCCGTTGCTGTTCGGTCCCGCGGCCAAACCGCTGATGGTTGCTTCGTTCAGCGGCGTGGCCTGGTCCACGCTCTCGTAGTCGAAGGTCTCAATGTGCTGTTCCTTGCCGTCCTCGTAGATCCTGAAGTCGCTCTGCTTCAGTCCCTTCACCAGCTCGCCGGTCTTGGCGTCGCGCGCCACCACGTTGGTCAGCACCAGCTCGCCTTTCATCTTCAGCACAAAGCTGCCCTGCGGCTGCGTTGCGGTCTTTGCGCTCGATGCGTCGCCTGGATTCTGCGCCTTCGCAGCAATTGGCAGAGTCAGCGCCAGCGCCGCCATGATTGCTCCGATCCGCTGCACCCAACCCGTCATGCCATTTCCTTCCGCTACAAACCTGCTAGCTCCGCGAACCCATCCGCCGCGACGGATGGCCAACTCCGCAAACTCCGTTAGAACCGGAACCGCGACGTAAACTGGAACGACCGCATCGCTCCCGCCAACGTCACCCGCCCGAAAGTCGGCGACTGCACATTCGTATCCACCCCCGTGTACTGCACCGTGTTGAACACATTACTCGCCGTCGCCCGGAACTCCCAGCTCCGCGTCTCGCCCACCTGCACCGTCTTGGAGAGCGACATGTTGTTCTCGACCGTCCCCGGCCCGGGAATCGAGTTGCGCGGAGCCGTCCCGTATCCGCTCGCGGGTGGCGACTTCGAAAAGGCTGCTGTATTGAACCACTCCGCGAGCGACCCTCCGCCCGCCGTGATCGAGGCTCCCGGCGCCAGGTCCGGCCGCAGCGTTCCGGCCGTGCCTCGCGCCACGTCTTCCACCGCCGCCTGATAGCTGGGCGTCAGCGGCATGCCGGTGGCGAAGGTAAACGTGCCTGATACCGAAAATCCCTCCAGGATGTGCGAGCCCCAGCCGCTGGTCACCCAGTGCTTGTCGTAGCCGAAGGGCAGTTCGTACAGGTACATCCCGCTCACCTTGTGCCGCACGTCAAAGCTCAAGTCGCTTTCCTCGGCGCGCAGATCCTGCCAGTTCTGCGCCACCCTGGTCGAGGTCCCGCCCACCGACCCCGCGTCGTCGATCGAGTGCCCGTACTGGTAGTTCGCGCCCAGCGCAATCCCGCCGCTCAGCTGCTTGTTCACCCGCACCATTCCCGCGTTGAACCGCGAGAACGCCTCCGCCTGCTCGTAATTGAAAATCCATCCTGTCGGATCGGTGCCCGGACTGCTTCCGCTCATCCGCGGTGCAATGGTGTCGTCCAGGTGCGTTGCCCGCGATCCGTTGTAGCCCACGTTCAGCACCACGCCCCACCGCAGCCTTTTCTGCAGGTCGAGGTTGTACACCTGCACGTACGGCAGCCGGTAGTGCGGGTCCACCGCGTAGCTGCCCAGCGTGTTCGGCACCGGAAATCCATCCGTCAGCGACAAACAATCCGTCGTCGTCGAGCTGCATACCGTGGCCGCCTCGTTGGTCTGCTCGTTGGCAAACGGCGGTTGGTGCGCCATGGTGGTGGCGAAGCTGGCGTACTGGCCCACCCCGTAGTTCACCCCGTAGCCGCCGCGCACCACCGTCTGTCCCATCCACGGCACGCGCCACGCAAACCCCACTCGCGGCGCAAACGCCGTCCGCTCCGGATACACCAGCGACGCAGGCAGACTGCCGCTGAACGGTCCCACGCCGCCCGCCTCCACCTCGGCCACGCTGGTAAATCCCTCCCCGGGGTTGGTGTCCAGAAAAGCCAGGTGCCCGAACTTCTCCGTGTACGGCTCGTAGAGCTCGTATCGGATTCCGTAATTCAGCGTCAGGCTCGCGGTTGCGCGCCAGTCGTCCTGCGCATACAGGTCCATCGCCTTGTCGCGCAGGTAGCTCTTCGCCGTCGCCGCGTCGATGCTGGTCTCCTGCGGCTCGCTCTCCAGAAAATCACCCAGCGATGAGCCTGTATACGCCCCCGTGAAATAAAACGTCCCAGTCGCGTTCGTCCCGCCCAGAAAGTTCCGCTGCACCTTCCTGAAGTCTCCGCCGAAGCGCAGGTTGTGCGTGCCGCGGATCCAGCTCACCGTCTCTGAGAGCGAGACTGTCTGCGCCACGCTCAGGTTTGGCTGCTGCTCGTTGAGCCCGGTCAGGTTGCTTAGCTCGATGTCCGGCAGCCCGTAATTCAGCGCGCTCGAGTTCAGCGCCGCGCCCCCCGGCCCCAGAATCCCGAGCTGCGTCGCAATGTCGGTCGTATTGGTAAAAAAGTTGATTGCCTGACTGGTGCTCCGGTTCCAGCTCGCGTTGAAGATGCTGGTCACGCGGTGATAGCCCACCGTGTACCCGGCCTGCAGCGAGTTCGCGTTCGACGAACTCTTCCCGCCCAGTTGCGGAAAAATATTGATAAGGTCGGCGGCCGAGTCGGTCCAGTTGTAGTTGAAGTTCAGGCTCTGCCGCAGCCCCTGGTTCGCATTCGCGTTCCTGCGCCCGCCGAATCCGCCAAATCCTCCTCGTCCGCCGCCGAACGGCGATCCACCCGCGCCCAGGCTGCGCATATAGCGCACCCCGGCCTGCGTGCTGTTGGATTGCGCGGTGGTCAGCAGGTGGTAGTTATATCCGTTCGCATCGCCGGTCAGGTTCTGCTCGGGAAAATACTTCAGCAGCTCGGTCGCCTGCGCAGTCGGCGTAATCGGCGCAGCCAGCCCGGGGATGGCGCCCGCCTTTTCCGCGTCCGTCGGCACCACCGCGTACAGATCGCTGGGCGTCGAGCTCCGTGTCCCCGACAAAGTCAGAAACACCGTGTCCTTCCCGCTCGGCTTGGTCAAGTGCGGCAGATACGGCGCGCTCATGAAGGTGAGCCCGAAGCGGTTGGTTCCCGAGGTCGGCTGCTGCTGCGCCGACTGGCCATTCAGGGCAAACGGCTCGGCGTTCAGAGCTGAGTTACTGCCCATCCAGAAGATCGCGCCGTGCGGCTGGCCCGGATTGAACCCGCGAAAGTTACCACGCCCGCCGCCGAATCCTCCACGTCCGCCGCCACCACCCCCAAAGCCGCCTCCGCCAAATCCCCCGCCGCCAAAACCGCCTCCGCCGAATCCCCCGCCCCCGAACAATCCGCCGCCCACGCCCTGGCCGCCCAGCGCGCCGTTCGCGCGCGCCGCCGCAATCTGGTCCCGAAGCTGGTCGATGTTCACGCCCGCCAACGGGCTTACCGATCCCTGCTCCCCATTGATCGCCACCGACTCATCGCCAAAGTCCGAGTTGCCCGCCGCTGAAGGCAGCGCCGTTCCGCCCGCCGCGTCTGTGCCGCTGGCTTGCGCCTCGGTATCCGCCGCCAGCGCGCTCACCAGGCTCAGGTTCTCTGCGCCGTTGCCCGCAAGCTGCTGCATCGCCGCAGCGCCGTTCTGCTGGCTCTCGCGCCGGGCCTCCTCTTGCTCCTGCGCCGCCGCGCGCGAAGCCAGGATCAGCGCAAAGTTCACCGTCTGGTCGGGTTTCGCCGCGTTCAGAAGCGCTTCCTGGTCACCTTGCGCGAATCCCGCAAACTCGGTGCGGATCACATACCGCGCATTCAGCGGCAGCGTCAGCGCCCAGGCGCCCGTTATGTCGGTCGTCGTCGAGTAGCGCTTCCCGGTCAGCGTGTTCTGCGCGGTCACGCTCACGCCCGGCAGCGGAATGTTCCCGCTTTTCACCACCCCGTGCAGCCTGCCCCCACCCGTGGCAATCGCTGCGACCGGCGCCTGCGCAGCAGCGGCTGGAGTCCGCGGAGAAACGGCCTTAGCCGGTGCGGCGAAGACCGGCGTGGAAGCCCCGGGCGTGGCGGAAGCGGGCGACGTCGCGGGAGCCTGCGCGCGGGCTATGCAGCCGCAGGCGACAACCATCCCCAACGCCACCGCACACTGAACCTGTGCCCGCTGCATCCATTCTCCCTGCCATCGCGCTCTGGTGCTCAGTCAGACAGACGGGCAGCGCGCCGCAAAGGTTTACCGCGCGCCTCCGCGCTACGGCGACCGCGCCCAGGCATCAAAATCGATCCGCGCCCGACATGCGCCCGCAACATGACTCACCCTCCCGCCTGATTCAACCCAAAACCCCGCCGCCCCAACGCCGCTCAACTAGAGTCTCGCCGGGCAGTGCCTCATGGCTATCCCGGGCGCTAATCTCACAGGATTTGCCCTTGCATTCTCCCGCTGCCCATGTTAACTATTGAGACAATAATCGATTGATTGCTGCCTCGGGAGTAACGGGAAGGGATCAGACAGGATATTTCCACATGAAGATCGGCACCACCATCCGCGCTTTCCGCCTGCAGAAAGGTCTCTCGCAGGGCGACATCGAAAAGAAAACCGGCCTGCTGCGCTGCTACCTCTCGCGCGTCGAGAACGGCCACACCGTGCCCTCTCTGGACACCCTCTCCAAGATCGCCGTCGCCCTCGATCTGCCCATCTCCCAGTTCTTCGCCGACGACGCGCTGGCCCGCCAGCTCAACACCCAGAAGCTCACCGACGAGGAGTTGCGCTTCCTCAACCAGATCCGCCGCTACTCCTCCAACCTCAACGAGAGCGACCGCAAGCTGCTGCTGGCCATGGTGAAAAAGTTCGCCGCCACGGCAACACGCTAGCCGCGGCCCAGCGCGTCATCGCGGCGACTTCGCCGCTCGAGCCAAAATTCCTGCACGATTACAGAAAAAACGGGAACCGGCCAGCGGTCGGTCCTGTTGTTTCTCTCAGAATCTGTCCAAAAGCTGCATTTGAAAACAGACCGGCTCTACGGGCTACGGAAAGGGCCGGATGTCTTACGCCCGCTGCGAGGGCTCGGTTGCGGCGAAGCACCTCTCAGAGGCCACCCAAAACCGAGTTCCTGGACAGGTTCTAAGGCCAATTTTGGCCCCAAAACAGCCCTCAACTACCCCTAAACTACCCCTAAACTGCCCGAAAACGCCCCAAATCGGCCGTTTGCAAAACGAGTGTAACTTGTTATGTTTCATATAGATAATCCATTCTGCGCGACAAAAACGACGATCTACAGGTGGACATATTGGGGGGGGAGGGGGCTATGTAGATGGTACGGACCGGTACGGACCGGGCACCTAGCTGACATTTTGAACCGGGGAGATGGCTGACATGAAGAGTTCCCTCCAGCATTAGTGTGCAACAAGCGGGGGTAATTATCGGCAAACGCCTGGCGCGCTGACGGGAGGCGGAAAGAAGGTTCATCGATACGACTGAAGCCGTGCCCTTTCGCGCTCGATGCTCCGAATCCGAGTTTTTCAACCGGTTCTCAGAAGTTCTCTCGACTACGAGGCTGCTGCACGCAGTGTTTTTGCCGGATCCGCTTGCCCCGCTTACACATCGTTGCCCAAATGGAAGAACGGCTCCACGCCCACCCCGCCGCTCAGCAGCGCCTGTTCTTCGTGCGGCTCCAGCGGCTTGTAGTTCTGGGCCACGTCCATCGCCAGCCGGAAGTACTTCTCGTCTCCCGGCGGAATCGCCGCCGTGATCGGGTGTCCCAGCGTCCAACGCAACCCCAGCGAAGCCTGGTGCGGAAACGTCGCCGGCTGGTACCAGCACTTCGGGTCGGGATGGGTCTTCTGCTCGCTCGCCGGCCACACGGTTTTCGCCATGCTCTTCAGGCACAGGACGCCCATATTCTTTTCCCGCGCCTTGTTCAGAATCTGCATCCCGAAGTTCGCCCGGCTCACGAGCACCCAGTTGAGCGGGAACAGAACCGTGTCGAAGTTGTACCGGTCCATCGCCGCCACCGCCGTCTCCACTGAGTGCACGGAGAAGCCGATGTAGCGGATCTTGCCTTCCTTCCTGGCCTCCTCCATCGTCTCCATCGCGCCGCCCGGTCCCAGCACTGTGTCAAGCTCGGTCATCTTGGTGAGCGCGTGAAACTGGTAGAGGTCGAAGTGGTCGGTCTGCAAGAGGCGAAGCGAGTTTTCCAGTTGCGCCCGCGAGTTATCCTTCAAGCGCCCCTCGGTCTTGCACGCCAGGAAGCAGTTTTTGCGGTACGGCGCCAGCGCTGGACCCAGCCGCTCCTGCGCGTTGCCGTAGCTGGGCGCAACGTCAAAGTAATTGATCCCCCGATCCACAGCCTCGGCCACGATATTCACCGCCGCACTCGGGTCCTCGTTCATCACCACGATGCCGCCGAACCCGATGATCGACAGGCGCTCGCCGGTCTTGCCCAGCACCCGGCGCGCGATCAGCTGCGTCGGCTTGGCGTCGGCGGCCATCGGAATCGCGGCGCTGATCCGGTTCGCGGATGCCGCGGCGGCTGTGGTCACAGCCGCGTACTTCAGAAAATCGCGACGTTCCATGTCTCCCTCCTGATTTCAAAAAGCCGGGCCGAAACCCGGGTTGCAGTCATGTGCGGAAAAGATCGTGCGTGGAAAAATCGGATGCAGCGCGCAGGCTCAATCGAACCTGGGCCTGTAGTTGAAAACGAGCGCGTGAATAAGGCGGTCAGCTTCTGCAAGGCGCTCCGCGTATGCGCCCATTGTGGCACAGGTCTGGTTAACCCATCTACCGCGGCAGTTGCACCATGTAAAAGCCGAACAGCACCAGCAAACCCGTCACCAGGATCACCGTGAGCCGCAGCCTTCCCGTAAACTGCTGGCGGGGCGAGCCCAGCCGCGGCACCATCGGCGCGGCGAACAGCAGTCCGCAACTGAAGCCGCCCACGTGCGCCATATTATCGATCATGATCCCTGATCCGATGACATAGGTGCCAAAACTGATGGAAGCTCCGAAGATCAGGTTCAGTACGGCAAAGTAGATCACCGACTTGCGCAGCCGTTTCAGCTCCGGCAGCGGCACCGGCAGCCGCCGGGACTTCAGCAGAATAATCAGCGCCCCCGCAATCCCGAAGACCGCGCCCGAAGCGCCCGCGCCCACAGGAAACACCAATGTCGGATCAAGCACCTCTCCCGCGACGTGGTGGCTCAGCCACTCAGCGTGGTACCTCACCCAATCCTTGTTGAACCAAAACCAATTCACCAGCGTGGACAGCAGGTTGCCCGCCGCGCCCGTCAGGATGTACACCGCCACCACGCCCAGCGAGCCCATCAGCGGCTCGGCCAGCAGGCTCAGGTTCCACAGGCACCACATGTTGACGGCCAGGTGCAGAATGCCCACGTGCACAAACATCGCGGTCACAATCCGCCACCACTGCCCGCCCAGCAGCACCGCGCCGGCGTTGTCCGCGCCCCAGTGCATCAGATCCGTGGTGGTGGGAGCGCCAAAACTCACCCCATGCGCCACCATGGCCAGAAACACCGCGCAGTTGATCCCCACCAGCAGGTAGGTGGCTGGCGACAGCGCCCACCCCGGCCGCCGCCGCGAAGGCGGAGGCTGAGCCTGCCCCTGGCGCGGTATCGCCCCGATCTCCGGCGGCAGAATCTCAGTGGGCGCAGGCACCCACACCGCAGGCTCCGGCCTGCCGGATGGAACTTCAGGCGGGATTCTTCCCATGCTTTCACTCTAAAGCATGTCCCCCTCCAGTGCGCCGGCGCCTCGCCCCGCGCAACCCCTTTGTACCGGCGCGCACATCGCTCCTCCGCGCCGCCGATGTAGTCTGGAGTTTGGCCGCGCGGCCCCGGCCTCTGCCGGTTCCGATCCCGCGCCCGAAATATCCTCAAGGAGCACGACGGTGAGCGCAGAAACGAAGACCGCTAAATCCATTCGCAGAGCACTCTTAAGCGTGACCGACAAGACCGGCCTGGTCGAATTCGCCCAGGTCCTGGCCGGCTTCGGCGTCGAACTGGTCTCCACCGGCGGCACCGCCAAGGCGCTGCGCGCGGCAGGGCTTCTGGTCAAGGATATTAGCGAACTGACAGGCTTCCCGGAGATGCTCGACGGCCGCGTCAAGACTCTCCATCCCCTGGTTCACGGCGGCTTGCTTTACATTCGCGGCAACCCAGAGCATGAAGCCGCCGTCGCCGCCCACGGCATCCAGCCCATCGACATGGTGGTCGTCAATCTCTACGCCTTTGAGAAGACCGCCGCACAGCCCGGCGTCGCCTTCGGCCATCTCATCGAAAATATCGACATCGGCGGTCCCTCCATGGTCCGCTCCGCCGCCAAAAACTTCGAAGACGTCGCCATCGTCACCCGCGTGTCGGACTACCCGGATCTCATCCAGGAGATGAAGAGCGCCCACGGCGCCGCTCTCAGCCGCGCAACCCGCTGGCGCCTTGCGAAACAGGCCTTCGCCACCACCGCCGCCTACGACACCGCCATCGCCAACACCCTGGACACAATTTCCGACCCGCCCACCCCCGCGGCCCGCGCCGAGTTCGACACCCAAAGCCTTCCCTCCACCCTGCGCATCAACGTGCCGCTGGCCCAGCCCCTCCGCTACGGCGAAAATCCCCACCAGCGCGCCGCCCTCTACTCCGACGGCTCCGGCCTCGGCGTCGCCGGCGCCACGCAGCTCCAGGGCAAGGAGCTCAGCTTCAACAACCTGGTCGATCTCGACGCCTGCTGGGAGCTCACCCAGGAGTTCCCATCCGGCCAGTCCGATCCTGCCGTCGTCATCATCGTCAAGCACACCAACCCCTGTGGCGCGGCCACGGGAGCAAACGTCCTCGAGGCCTACACCCGGGCCCTGGCCTGCGATCCCGTCTCCGCCTTCGGCAGCGTCATCGGCATCAATCGCCCCGTCGACGGCGAGGCCGCCGAGGAGATCGCCAAGCTCTTCGTCGAGGCCATTGCCGCGCCCTCGTTCACGCCCGAGGCTCGCGAGCGCTTCGCCGCCAAAAAGAATCTCCGCCTGGTCGAGGTCCACGCCGCCCCGCCGCGCCCGGTCGTCAAACACGTTTCAGGCGGGCTGCTTCTGCAGGACGCCGACACCGTCCGCGTCAACGAGTCGGAGCTGAAGGTCGTCACCTGGCGTCCGCCAACAGCCGAGGAGTTGCGCAGCCTGCTCTTTGCCTGGCGCGTCTGCAAGCACGTCAAATCCAACGCCATCGTCTACGCCCGCGACGGCCAGACCCTCGGCATCGGCGCCGGCCAGATGAGCCGCGTGGACGCCGCCCGCTTCGGCGCCATGAAGGCCCAGCTCCCGCTCTTGGGCTGCGTCGCCGCCTCCGACGCGTTTTTCCCGTTCCCTGACGGTCTCGAGGCCGCCGTCGCCGCCGGAGCTACCGCCATCATCCAGCCCGGCGGCTCGGTCAGCGACGAAAAAGTCATCGCCGCCGCCGATAAGCTCGGCGTTGCCATGGTCTTCACCGGCATCCGCCATTTCCGTCACTAGATCCGCCACGGGCCGGCCGCACCCTCCCGGCGCACCCGGCCCACGGTGAAAATCCCCGCGTTCCCTCCAATCTCCTGCGCGTTTGCAACCAATCACAGGTAAAATCGTCTTATGAGGAGGCAAAGCTGCGTCAGCAGCCCGCCTCGACAGCCTGATCGCTCCGCGTGCGGATGATCCCCGCCCGCGCGGCCTGCAAGGCTTGGAATCCCCAGCATGATGAGAAAAAATCTTTGTTCGCTGCCCCATTGGCTGCCGTTCGCCGCAGCCTCCCTGGCCTTGCTGCCCACGCTCGTAGTGTGTGCGCAAACCGCCGCTGCCTCCGCGGCGCCGGCCGGCCCTCCCGCCGGTGCTGCCGCCTCCGCTCCCGCCCCGGCGCAGATCCCCAGCCGCGCTCAGGCCTACTATCACGAGACCCTGGCCGACATCTATGAGGATGATGCGATCAATGGGGGCCATCCCGAGGAGATCACCCGCGCCATCGAGGAGTACAAACTGGCCCTCGATGCCGATCCCGAGTCTCCCGACCTGAACATCGCCCTCGCCGATCTCTACTTCCGCATCGGCCGCACCCACGACGCCGAGGCCACCGTCCGCGCCCTGCTCAAAATCGCCCCGAACAACCTCGATGCCCACCATCTGCTCGGCCACATCTACCTGCGCCAGCTGGGTGACGCCTCCAACGCCGTCTCCTCCACCTCGCCGGCCGGCAATGTCCTCGACCAGACCATCGGCGAGTACCTGAAAATCATTGCCCTCAAGCCCAACAGTGTCGAGGACCGGATGGTTCTCGGCCAGCTTTACACCGTCAAGCACGACGACAAAGACGCCGAGGCGCAGTTCAAGGCGGCGCAGGCCATCGAGCCCGAGTCTGAGGATGTGGTCCTCAACCTCGCCCGGCTTTACGCCGAGAGCGGCAATATCGAGCAGGCCGTCAAGGTCATTGAGGCCATCCCCGACGACGACCGCACCCCCAAGATGGAATTCACCTTGGGCGCGGCCTATGACCAGCTCAAGCAACCCAAGGACGCCATCGCCGCCTACCAGCGCGCCGCTGATATGGACCCCGGCGATGAGGAGACCATGGACGCGCTGGCCCAGGCCTTGATGAACAACGAGCAGTACGATGAGGCCCTCAAGCAGTACAAGGATCTGCTCGCTGCCGATCCCGAGAACACAGAGGCGATGGTCCACATCGGCGAGATCGAGCGCCACGACGGCAAGTATGAGGATGCCCTGGCCATCACCTCCGCCGCGCTCAAAAAGGACCCCACCTCGCTCGAAGCCGGCTACAACGCCGGCCTGCTGGACGACGTGCTGGGCCGCTTCGACGATGCCACCCAGACCTATCAGAGCATGGTCGATCAGCTCTCCCACGCCAACGGCGCTTACACCACCGAGGAAAAGAATAATCTCGGCATCTTCCTCGAGCGCCTGGGCTCGGTCTATCTCGAGGAGAATAAGACCGGTCTGGCCGTCGCCACCTACCAGAGGATCATCGACCTGGGCGGCGATCAGGCCCTCCGCGGCTACCAGGGCCAGGTGGACGCCTACAACCAGGCCAAGGAATTTGACAAGGCCATCGACGTCTGCCGCAAGGCCGTCGCAGCCCGCCCCAAGGATCACGACGCGACTCTGATGCTGGCCGGCGAGCTGGCCGACCAGGGCAATGCCGATGAGTCGATGTCGCTGGCGCATGGGCTGCTCAAGGGCAACAATGACGATCGTCCCATCTGGCTGGCCATCGGCCAGATGGACATCCGTCTGCGCCACTGGAAGGATGCCGATGACGCCTTTAACACAGCCGCCGGCATGACCACCAAAAAGGAAGACCGCATCTACCTGCTCTTCCTGCGCGGCGAGTGGGAGGAGCGTCAGCACCACGACGGTCCCGCCGAGCGCTACTTCCGCCAGGCACTCAGTCTCGACCCCACCAACGCCATGACCCTCAACTACCTCGGCTACATGATGGCGGACAAGAATACCCACCTGCCCGAGGCGCTCACCATGATCCGCAAGGCCGTCGATCAGGAGCTCATGAACGGCGCCTCCCTCGACTCCCTCGGCGCCTACCTCGACTCGCTGGGCTGGGTCTACTTCCGCCTCGGCGAGTACGAGCTCGCCGAGCAGAATCTCCGCCAGGCCGTCGACCGCGACCAGGCCGACCCCACCGTCCACGAGCACCTCGGCGACCTCTACGAAAAGACCGGCCGCATCCGCCAGGCCGCCGCGCAGTGGCAGCTCTCGCTCGCCCAGTACGCCAAGTCCGACCCCGCTGACATCGACCAGTCCGACATCGCAAAGATTCAGAAGAAACTCGATTCGGCCCGCGTCAAGCTCGCCAAAAAGGAAAGCGCCGCCGACGGCGGCCAGCCCATCCCCTAGCCCAATCCGCCGCAGTTCGCGGCTTCATTCCTAAACACAAAGAGGCGTCCGCCGCGGCGGATGCCTCAATCGTTTCTACGAATCATTTACGCTGGCGCACGGTTCAGCCAGCACATTCAATTGCGCTGCAGCCTTAGCGGACTCGCGAACTTGCGAACACGCGCGAAGCGCGGCGAACTCGCCAAAACGCTGACTCACTGCCTTATTACATCTTCTTCGCGCCCGCCTCTTCCACGCTGATCGCCTGGTCCTTGCGCCGGCCATAGCGCTCAACCGGCGGCGAACCCACCGGATTCAGGTGATACCGGTCCACGCCCCGGCACATGTACTCCCTGAAATTGGGGTTCACCGACAGGTCGTTGACCACATCGGTCCCGGAGTAGCGGAACGTCAGCCCGGTGCGCCGGCGCGGCGAGGGGTTCGCCGGCGAGCTGTGCACGATGCGGTCGTCGTGCAGCGAAACCTCGCCCGCCTTCAGCTTGAACTGCACCGCTTCCGCCTCGCTGAAGGTTCCCGTCTCCAGCTCCAGCGTCAGAATCGACGACGTCTCGACCGACCGCTTGTGCTGCAGGATCCCGTGCAGATGCGTGCCCGGAATCACCTTCATGGCCCCGTTCTCCGCGTCCACATCATCAAACGCCAGCCACACCGTCACCGTGTGGTGCGGCTTCATCGGCCAGTAATAGGCATCCTGGTGCCAGCCCACCGTCGAATTCGTGTGCGGCTCCTTGATAAAGAAGCTGCTCGCCCAGCAGTAGAAATCAGGCCCCAGAATCCCTTCCACCAGGTCGTGAATCTTCGGGTTCATCACCATCTCGTGGAGATAAGTGCTGTTTTCGTGCCATTCCCGGATGTCCTTCGAAGTCTCCCCCGGCTCCAGCAGGGCCAACAGGTTGGGCAGCTCCTCGTTGATCCGCTTCATCTCCTCGGCCGTGTAGATGGGCGGCAGGCCCAGCAGGTATCCGTTCAGGCGATAGAAATCCTTCTGCTCTTCGCTCAGCGTGTAGCTGCTCATGGATTTTCGGCTCCAGTCCGGATGATCCGCTTGCCGGCGCTCAACTTCGGGGAAAGGCCCGCAAACCTTCTCCAGATGCAAAAAATCCTACCACCCTCCCCATGGAAAAGCCCACGCCTGATGGGCAGGCGCGGGCTTCTCCACCCAATTTCCTGTACTTACAAAAGCGGCCGCGCGGTAGGGCCGTGCCAGCCCCGGGCCGACCGGACTCGCCTCCGCGGCTCCGCCTCACTTGGCCTGCGCCGCCGCGGCCGCCAGGTAAAGATCCACGTTGCTCTGGTCCACCAGCGAGGTGCCCGTATCCACAAACACCGGGTAGGGCGAAAACGAGTCCGCGCTGAAGTCCTTGGTCAGGCTCGGCGGCGGGTACTGGAACACTTCGGCCAGCGCCTTCAGTCCCACCCAACCCATGGTGTACGGCTTCTGCGCCACCGTCGAGTCGATGGTCCCGGCCTTGATCGCGCTCAGCGTGTCCGGGTTCACGTCCCAGGCCACCACAATCTGGTCAGCGCCCTTGGTTCGCGCCACCGCGTCGGAGACCGGCTTGCCCGAAGCGGAATCCAAACACACAAATGCGTTGATCTTCTTGTCCCCGGTCAGCGCCATGTACTGCTGGGTCTTGTCGAAGGCGCTCTGCGGATCATTCTTGATGTCTACCACCTCCACGATCTTGATCGCCGGCCGCGTGGAGAACACGTCTTCGAAGCCTTTAAGCCGCTCCTCGGTGTTCGGCTGCCCAGCCAGCGTGAAGATCACCACGTTGCCCTTGCCGCCCAGCTTCTCAATCACCCTTCGGCCGCCGAGCCGCCCGACCTCCAGGTTGTTGGTCCCGATAAAGTACAGCCTCCGGCTTCCGGCCGCGTCCGAGTCCACCGTGATCACCGGAATCCCCGCGCTCGCCGCCGCGTTGATTCCAGGCTGGATCGCGGCAACGTCTGCAACCGAAACCAGAATCCCCGCCGGCTTGGCCGCAATCGCCTTCTGCAGCGCGGCTGCCTCGGCCGCCGGATCGTAGCCGTCCGGCCCATCTACGCGCGCCGTCACCCCGTACTGCGCCGCCGCCTGTTTGAAGCCGTTCGCCGCTGTCTGCCAGTAGGGCAGCGCCTGGTTGGCTGAGATCAGGTAGTAAATCTCTTTGGTCGAGTGCCGCCCGCATCCCAGGATCGCCGCAACCCCCAGCGTGAGTATGCCCAGCGCAGCTTTCTTGATCGCTCTCATCATTCCCTCCCTGCCGAAACCCTCGTGGTCTCCACGGCTGCCGCGGCCATTCTACGACAGTTTCGCCCGCAAAAAAAATCCGGCAGGATGGTACCCCCGCTTGATCGCCCTTGTCCAATCTTCGCCACCAGGGAATTGTAGAAATCGCCCGGCAGTGTCCTCGGGGATTCCCAGCACATCCGCGTCGCATCCCGGCGCCGGCTTCCCTGAATGCGGTATAACCAGACGTGAAAGCCAGCGGCGCACCAAAGCCTGCGCCGCATCAAATATGACCGGCTCCGCCGCCAGTTCGCCCCGTCCGCTCCCGCCCGCCATCGCCGTCCCCTCCGAAGGCGAGCTCAGCCGCCGCACTCACCCCGAACCGCCCCACCCCTATCGCCGGCCCTTTGCCCGTGATGCCGCCCGCATCCTCCACGCCAAAGCCTTCCGCCGCCTGGCCGGCAAGACCCAGGTCTTCGCCCGCCTGCCCGCCGACGCCCCCTCGGATCACTTCCGTAGCCGCCTCACCCACACCCTGGAAGTAACCCAGATCTCCCGCACCCTGGCCGCCGCGCTCAGCCTCAACTCCGAGCTCACCGAGGCCCTGGCCCTGGCCCACGACATCGGCCATCCCCCCTTCGGCCACGCCGGTGAAAAGGCCCTCGACCAGTGCCTGCGCGCCTACAATCTCCACTTCGACCACAACCTCCACGCCCTGCGCATCGTCACCTGGTTTGAGGAGCGCTACGCCGCCTTTCGCGGCCTCAACCTCACCTTGGCCGTGCGCGAGGGCATGGTCAAGCACTCCCACGATTACTCCGCCTCCACCCACCCCGAGCTGGCCGAGTTCTTCCTCGATCAGTTCCCGCCCCTCGAGGCGCAGCTCATCGACCTCGCCGACGAGATCGCCTACCTCACCGCCGATCTGGATGACGGCCTCGACTCCGGCATCCTCACCCTTGACGAAGTCCGCGCCGGCGTGCCGCTCTTCCGCGGATTCCACGACGCTGCGCTCCGGGAGTATCCCTCCGCGCCTGCCAAATTGATTGTGAATGAGGCGCTCAAGCGCATCCTCAACGCGCTGGTCACCGATCTTTTAGAAGAAATCCGCGCCCGCGTAGCTCAACTTCCCAGCCCCACGCTGGCCGCCGTCCGCCAGGCCCCGCATCGTCTGGCCGCGCTCAGCCCGCAGATGGAGTCCGCCCGCGCCCAGGCGAAGCATTTTCTGTACGAGCATTTTTATAATTCGCCGCGCATGGAGCAGGCCCACGCTCACGCCGTCGCGGTGATCCAGGGCTCTTTCGCCGTGCTCATCGCCACGCCCGCCCTGCTTCCCGCCGATCACCAGGCGCAGATCCCCACCCAGGGCCGGCCCGCACCGTCGCCGACTATATCGCCGGCATGACTGACAACTACATCGAGCAGCTCTGGACCCGCCACCCCGGACACTGAGCTGAATTAAGCCGGAAGACTCGTCTCAATAAATGATCCGCCGCTTCGCTGTGTCCCTTCGAAGCCGATTCAGAACCCGCGGAAGCCTCTGCTGCCTCACCGCCTATGCTCAGCGGCCTTCAGCGACTCAGGCAACCAGCTTCGCCATGAGGTTATAGAGCCAGGCAAAGACCGCGCCGCCGATCAGCCCGTCCGCCACCGCGTAGACTGTCACAATTACCACCTGAAGAACGCTGCGGGCGGCATGGTAGCCGGGATAGATGGAGGCCAGCAACTCCAGAAAATGCACTCCATAGCCACCGCAGATCAGGTTTGCCACGCCCATCAGCAGAACGCACGCTCCCCACAGGATTCCGCACGCCAGAGCCAGCGCTTTGATGTCAAACTTCATAGCCCACCCCCGCCGTCCATGGTAGTCCCGCGCCGGCCAGCGTGGCTCACCCTCTGCCCTATGCCGTTTCCATTCCATGAACAAACCGGAGCCTCCAACCACGGCCGGAAACGCTCGCCGGTTCGTGCCGCTTTGCTGATTTCGAATTCGCTCTTTCGGATTCGCTTATCTCAAGGGAAGAAATTCCACCCGCGCCAGATCCTCGACCGGCTTGAACCCGTAGTCAGCCGTCACCAGCACGTGTTCCGGCGATTCCATCGCCAGCTCCAGCGCAAACGCGTCCGCGTAGGCGATCCCGCGGTCGGCGCGAAGCTCGCCGGCGCGCACCGCGCGTTCGGCGCTCACCGGAACGAGGCTTACCTCGCTGGGCAGCAGGCCGGTCAGAATACGCTTCTCCTCGGACGCGCCCAGCCGCTTGCGCAGATTCCCTGCAATCTCGCCCCACTGCACGGCCGAAATGGCCGCCGCAGCCTCGCCGGAGACGCATGCAATCAGAATCTCTTCGACGCGGTCCGCACCCGCTTCGTTGTCGATGTATCGCAGCAGAGCCGATGAGTCGAGAACAAACTTGATCATGCGACGGTCTTACCAGCCCTCTTCGCGCAACTCCCGCTCACGCTCCCGCCGCCGGTCTTCGAGCAACTCGTCACAAATCGAGGGCCCGCCTGCGGTGATCCCCCGCATTTTTTTGATCAGTTGGCGTGCGGTGACTGCCGTCGACGGCCGAAGAATCAGTTCGATCCCCTCTCGCCGAATCGCAACCCGTGTACCGGCCCGAATGCCTAGGGCTTCCCGAAGCTTAGCCGGGATCACCATCTGCCCCTTGCTGCTGACCGTAGTGATGATCGGCTCCATGGCTTACATCATATATCAAGTAAGACAAAAAAGGAAAGTAAGATCAAAATAAAAAGGTAAGGCAATAGCTAACATCTTATCTTTCTTTGCGTTATTGCACAGTCTCCGGAGGCCGCAGCCGCCGCAGCTCCAGTGCGCAGGCCACGGCATTCTGTGCATGCAGCCGCAGATTATCCGACGCCACCCACAGCCAGATCCGCTCCGTCAGCCCGGGATTGCGCCCGCCCGGCTCTGGCCGCAGCCGCACCAGCACGTCGTTCTGGCCCGTCGCCGCCAAGTTCGAAGGCGAATCCGTGTCCTCCAGCACCAGGTCCACGTGGTCGCCGCCCAACGCCTCTTCCAGCGCCGCAATCTCCACCGGCTGCTCCAGCTCCACGGCAATCGAAAACGTGTGCCCGTGAAACACGGGCGCATGCACCACCTGCATGGCCAGCGCCGGCCAGCGCCCCGCGGAGAGCGCCGCGTAGTGCCGCCGGATGCGCGCCTCGACCATGCTCAGGCTCACCCGCGCGTTCTCGCCCAGTCCGGCCAGCACCGTGTAGGCCACCTGCGCGTCGTATTGCGCCCGTGGCAGCCCCTGGAAGCTCAACAGGTTCACCGTCTGCTGGTGCAGCTCGTCCATGGCCGCGCGCCCGAACTCGCTGGCCGGCTCCAGCACCGTCGCCGCGGCGAACCGCACCGGCGCGGTCTGCTGCAGCCGTTCCAGCACCAGCGCCAGCGCCAGCGCCGCGGGGTGCGCCGGAACCACCGCCGGCGTAAACAGGTCCACCGGCGCCGCCGCGCCCAGCCACGGAGCGCACACCAGCACCCCGTTCTCCTGGTCCAGGGCCCCGGTCAGATCCAGCACCGTCGAGCCCGACCTGAGTGCTTGCCGCCAGTGTTTCCGCGTCAGCTCCTCGGTGCCGCAAAAGAAGCTAAAGTCCATCCGCTCGAAGGCGTCCTCGCCGATGGCCTGCAGGAACGTAACCTCGTCCCCCACCTGGTCCAACTGCCCCTCCGCCTCGTCTTCGTCCAGCAGCGTCACGCTGGCCGCCGCCAGCGGCGACTCCTCCAGAGCGTCCTTCAACTCCCGGCCCAGCAGGCTCGAGGCTCCCGCAATGGCAATCCTGTACACGTGCATCCTTTTCGCCGCGCGCTTGACTTTGTCCCGCGGCTGAATCTCTCAGGCAGGCGGAAACATATCCCTGGTCCCTCGCGGCGAGTCTTGGTCGCCGGAGTGAAGATCCCATCTCCCCCGCGGCGGGTCTTCGTCGCTGGGCAGTAGAATCCCGCTCCGCCGCCAACCTGGCCGGCCTTCTTCGCCGCCGCCGAGACCAACTGTACGCCGCGCGCGCCCAAAGCCCCGAAAACATATAGACCAGAGCCGCCGCGAACAGCACCACGTTCGAGTAGCGCACCGCCGCATACACCACAATCGCAACCAGCAGCAGCGTCTGAAACGGATGGCTGCGCGAGAAATTGATCTCCTTGGCCGACCAGAACCGCCAGGTGCTGATCATCAGGAACCCGCACAGGCCCACCAGCACCAGCCACGGCACTGAAATCCACCACGTCTCCACCGGAATCCCGTAGCACAAATGAATCGTCGCGGCCAGCAGTCCCGCCGCCGCCGGAATCGGCATGCCCACAAAATACTTCCGCCCCGGCCGCCCCGGATTGTGCGGCTGCGCGTCCTGCGAGATGTTGAACCGCGCCAGCCGCGACACCCCGCTCAACAGGAACAGGAAGCAGATGAAGGCTCCCGCCTGAACCAGGTGCAGGTGCATCACCGGGTTCAGCGAGTCGGGAAGAAAATGGAATCCCCACACGAACGCCAGCAGACTGGGCGCTATCCCGAAGGTGATCGCGTCGGACAGCGAATCCAGCTCCTTGCCGAACTCGCTGGCCGTATTGGTCATGCGCGCGATGCGCCCGTCCAGTGCGTCAAACGGAATCGCAAACAGGATCGCGATCGCCGCCAGATCCAGGTGCGTCTGTGCATCCTTGCTGATGGCCGCAATGGTCTGGATGATCGAGAAGTACCCCGCGCCGATATTGATCGAGGTAAACAGTGACGGCAGCAGAAACATGCCGCGGCGCAGTTGCGCATGCGCCCTCATCTTGGCCTGCGCGGAATCCTGGCCGTTCACTGACCTTCCCCCTCCGGCATGGCCGCCAGCACGCTCGCGCCGCCTTTCACCCGCTCGCCCACCTTCACCCGCAGCGCCGCCTCGCCGGGCAGAATCACGTCCACGCGCGAGCCAAATTTGATCAGCCCCACCCGCTGCCCCCGCTCCACCGTCTCTCCCTCGGCGTAATTGAAGACGATCCGCCGCGCCAACAGCCCCGCAATCTGCTTGAAGGTCACCTCGCAACCCGCTCCGCGGATGGTCACCACGTTCTGCTCGTTGCGGTCGGCCGAGGCCGGATTCATCGCGTTCAGATACTGTCCCTTCTGGTAGAACACGCGGCTCAGCACGCCGCCCATCGGCGCGCGGTTCACGTGCACGTCAAATACGCTCAGGAAGATGCTGATCCGCTGCTTCGCTCCCTCCGGAGTCCGGATCTGCGCGGTCTCCGTCACCAGCCCGTCCCCGGGCGAGACAATCAGCCCCGCTCCGCCCGGAATCACCCGCTCCGGATCCCGGAAAAACCATAAGAAAAACGCCGCCAGCACCACGGGCGCAATCCCCCACGCCCAGTTGCTGGTGGCCCATCCGAGCACTGCCGCGACCGCCAGCAGGCTCAGGCCGTATATGTAGCCCTCGCGCACCATCGTCCCGAACGATTATACGGTGATTCCGTGCCGCGCAACGGCTCTCCACCCCACGCGCGCCCCTACGGACCCGCGCCGATCCTTCCGCCCCGAGGTCCCCGCGGCCCATCCCGAACTAATCCGCGCGCCGCGCGCACACATTCATCTCTGGCCCCGTCAGGCCGCCACCTCGAGCAACTCATCTTCTTATTCTGCAGCCCGCCACGCCTTATTCCGGCGCAGCCGCCGTAGGCCCTTCAAGCCCTATCGCAGTCTAGGCAACCGCCGGCATCCGGCGTTCCAGGGCTGAGATCAGATCCTTGGCGTGCAGCTTCAGTTTCTTCAGTCGTACCTCCTCCAGCTGTTCGTCCGCGGAAAGATAGGGCTTCTGAACCAATTCCTCCAGCCGCTGAGCGTAGCGGCGATGCTCTGCCTGTAGACGGCTTATCTCTTCGCTCAGCGTGGAATTCTGTATTTCCTCCATCCAGCACCTCCCTATGTGAACCTAGCATGAACATCTACATATAGCGCCGCCCTCCAGCAACCGGCAAGGGGGAAATAGGCCGCACGTAACCGAAGTTGTGCATTTCCCTGCCCGGCACGTTCACCTGTGACCGGTATCACGATCGCCTGACGCAAACTGCCCGCTCCGTCGCCCGCCAACCCGCCCATTGAAAGCAAAATAGCCGCAGAAAAATAGCCGTCACTCCAGCCGCAGCGTCATTAAAACCGCATCCTCCACCGGATCAGCGTAGTAGCACGGTCGCCTGCCGGTCTCGGCGAACCCCCTCCGCCGGTAGAATTCGAGCGCACGCTGGTTAGACGCCCGCACCTCCAGAAAAACCTGATTTGCCCCCGCCGTCTTGAGCTCCCCGGCCAGCGCCCGAAGCAGCCGCGAGCCCACCCCGCGCCGCTGGCTCGCCTCGGTCGCGGCAATCGTTTCCAGCTCGGCCTGCGCGCCCACCACGCTGGCCACGGCAAACCCCGCGATCCCGTCTGTCGTCTCCGCCGTCAGCACAATCCGCCGCGGCGCTCCGCCCGGTTCCAGCGCGGCCGCGTAAGCCGTCTCCGCCCACTGCGGCGCATCGGCCAGGCCCGCCGCAATCTCCATCACCCGTGCCAGGTCCTCGCGCCGCATCCGCCTTACGCGCACCGCCTCGCCATCGCCCTCCGCCGTCACGCCCGCCTCTTTCCTGCTGAATCGCCAAAGATCTCCGCATCCGACCGACGCAGGTAATTCCCGTCTAGCAGAGCCAGCTCCACAAACTCGCCCGCAGCCACGCGCGCCGCGCACAGACGCAGCGCATCGGCAGCCGTCGGCGCGTCCGTTCTCACCAGCTCCCCCTCATGCCAGGCCACCCGCAGCATCTCCTCCGCCGCGTCCTCGCAGACTGCAACCGGACCTCCAATCGCCTCGGCGGCCTTTTCCGCAGCCAACTCCTCGCGCCCGGCCAGCAGTTCCCGCGCATCGGCTCCCGGCCCTCCCAGCCGCAGAAACACCTCGTGCCGGTGCGCGTCCAGTGCCGCCGATCCTATCCCAGCCTTGGCCGCCAGCACCTCCAGCCGCGAAACTGCTGTCACCGGCGTCCGCTCGCCCTCGGCCAGTCCCTTCACCGCGCTCACTCCCACCCGCACCCCGGTAAAGCTCCCTGGCCCGTTCACGGCCACAATGGCATGGAGCATCCCTAACCGAACTCCCGCGCCCTCCAGCAGCTCCTTAACCGCCGCAACCAGCGTGGCCGAGTAGCTCCGCCCTGCCAGCGCCGTCTCGCCCACGATCTCCAGCCCCGAAAGCCCCACGCGCCCCAGCGCAACCGACCCGGACGGCCCGCAGGTGTCGATTCCCAGCAGTAGCATCTCCGCGCTCGTTCCCACCGTCATAACCACCCAGCATCGCACAGACGCGATCGTTCCGGCTCCAGGGTCCTTTGGCTGCTCGTGTCTTTGCCCGCCCCAGAAAGCAACGGCCGGGTCGCATTCCTCATGCGCCCCGGCCTGATTTGCCAACCCGCTGCCTTGTTACGCCGCCCCCAGCGCCTGCTCCAGATCGGCAATCAGATCTTCCTTGTCCTCGATCCCAATCGACAGCCGGATTCGTCCCTGCGTAATCCCCATCCGCGCCCGCACCTCTTCGCTCACCGAGCCGTGCGTGGTGGTAGCCGAGTGCGAGGCCAGCGACTCCACCCCGCCCAGCGACTCCGCGCTCAGAAAAATCTTCAGCGCCGCCAAAAACCGTCCCGCTGCCTCGCGCGACTCCACCTCGAAGCTCATCATCGACCCGAAGCCCTTCTGTTGCCTGAGCGCCAGTTCGTGCTGCGGATGGCTTTTCAGCCCCGGATACGCCAGCTTCTTCACCTTCGGATGCGTTTCCAGGTACGCCGCCACCGCCCGCCCGTTCTCCTCGTGCTTCGCGATCCGCAGCGGCAGCGTCTTGATCCCCCGCAGCACCAGGAAGCACTCAAACGGCGACATCACCCCGCCCGCCGCCTTCTGCACCAGCAGGAACCGCTCCTTGTGCTCCGGCTTTGACCCGATCAGCGCCCCGCCCAGACCATCCGAGTGCCCATTCAGATATTTCGTCGTCGAGTGCATCACGATGTCCGCGCCCAGCTCGAGCGGCTTCTGCAGCACCGGCGACAGAAACGTGTTGTCCACGCTAACTTCGATCCCGTGCGCATGCGCAATCTCGCACACCTCCTTAATATCGGTCAGCACCATCAGCGGATTGCTCGGCGTCTCAATGTGGATCAGCTTCGTACTTGGCCGGATGGCCTTCTTCATCAGCTCCAAATTCGATGTGTCCACGTACTCGATCTCGATCCCGTATCCCGCCACAATCCGGTCGAACAGCCGCACCGTCCCCGCATACACGTCTTTCGAGCAGATCAGGTGGTCGCCCGCCTTCAGCATCGCCACCAGCGCGGAGATTGCCGCCATGCCGGTGGTAAACGCGTGCCCGCTCGCACCGCCCTCCAGCGCCGCCAGCGCCTCTTCCAGACGGTCCCGCGTCGGGTTCCCGGCCCGCGAGTAGTCCCAGCCACGGTCCGTACCGATGCCGGTAAGTTCAAAGGTCGAGGAGAGGTAAACCGGCACATTCACCGCGCCCGTCTGCGGGTCCGGGTACTGTCCGGCGTGAACGGCAAGCGTAGAAGGGCCGCAGGAAGGGGAACTTTTCATGGCTGGTGCGTTTCTCTCCTGGCTTCTAGCTTATCCTGCCCAAATGGCGCAACCCAACCCCGCCGCGCCCACACAGCGCCCAAGCCGCTCCCCCGTTTTCCTTTGCATTTTCAGCTAACGCGCCGCGGGCGCCGCTGATCCGCTGACTTGCCCCACCCGGCTCGGCCTCGTCCCCCGCGGCACCGGGAAGTATCCGGTCCGCGTGCGCACCGTCAGCTTGCCCATCCCCTGAGCCTCCGCCGTCACCAGTACCCGCCGGAAGCCCGGCACCGTGGTCGGCAAGGTCGAGTGGTAGACCAGCGTGTACTGGTTCCGTATATCCCGCGCCACCTCCGCGGCGATCAGGTCGATGTCCTCAATCGACTTGGGAAAATACGCCACCCCCCCCGTCTCCGTCGATAGCATCTCCAACGCCCGCTGCGCGTGCCGCACCTCTGCCCGGCTCATCTCGTCGCCAAACAGCAGCCCGATCGAGTAGATCACCGGCCCCGACAGCTGCTGCACCCGCCGGATCGTCTGCTCCAGGGTCAGCGTCGAGGCGTTGTCTTCCCCGTCGGTGATCAGGATCAGCACCTGCTTCGGCCACTTCGCGTCGGCCGCCAGCTTGTCCGCCGAGGCCACCACCGCGTCGTACAGCGCCGTCCCGCCCCGCGACTCGATGTGCGCCAGCCCGTCCCGCAGCTTGCTCACGTCTGAGGTAAGGTCCTGGTCGATGAACGCCTCGTCGGAAAAATTCACCACGAACGCCTCGTCCTGCGGGTTCGACGCCGCGATCAGGTCCATCGCGCTCTTGTTCACCGCCGGCCGCTTCTGCGACATCGATCCCGAGTTGTCCACAACCAGCGCGATCGACACCGGCAGGTCGTTGTGCTGGAAGCTGATGATGATCTGCGGAACCCCGTCCTCGCTCACTTGAAAATTCTGTTTCTGCAGGTTCGGAACCAGCTTCTCGCCCTTCAGCACCGTGCAGTTCAGCGCCACCTCTTCCACGTCAGTGCGCAGCACGTAGCCGCCGCCCTCTTTCTTCAGCGGCGCCAGCGCCGGCGACGCAGCTTCCAGGTCCGGCGAGCGCACCGGGTCCGTGTCCACCGTCAGCGCCGCCTGCGGCGCAGCCTGCGCGGAAGCATCTCCCTGCGCCGAATTTTGTGGATGCGCTGCTCGCGCCGTCAAAGTCAGCCCCGCCGCCAGCAGCAGCGTCGCGATTCGATTATTGCAATGGCGCATAGTAGCCGGTGCGTGCATAGACGGTCAGCGGGGGCAGTCCCGGAGGCGGATTCACCCTCACCTTCACTTTACGCCACTTGCCGTCGCGGGTCAGGTTCTTCGGCCGGTACCCCAGCACATACTGGTCGCGCAGCTCGTTGGAGATTTTCTCGGCAACGTCGCCCATCTCGTCCACGTTGTCCACCCGGAACATCCGTCCCCCCGTCTCCTCGCACAGCTCATTCAGCAGCATTGGCCCGGCGCGCTCCTCCGGCGTGTCCGCATAGGGATCGAAGATCCCGATCGCGTAGATCTGCACGTCCGCCTCACGCACCTCCGCCCGCACCTCGCCCTCGGTGTAGCGCGAGGCGTTATCGCCTCCGTCCGAGACGATCAGCAGCGCCTTGCGCTCGTGCTTCGCCTCCCGCATCTTGTCCACGCCCAGGTAGATCGCGTCCAGCAGCGCCGTGGCGTTGCCGCTCTGGATATTCGCCAGCCGCGCCTCGATCGCGTCCACCGAGCTGGTAAAGTCCACCAGCAGCTCCGGCCGGACGTTGAACCCAATCACGAAAAATTCATCCTGCGGGTTGGCCGTCTTGATGAACTGCAGGATCGCCGCCCGCGCCCGCAGCAGCTTCGACGTCATCGACCCCGATAGATCGAAGATGATCCCGATCGAAACCGGCGCATCCTCGTTGGCGAAGCTGGTGATCTCCTGCTCATGGTTGTTCTCGTAGACCTTGAAGTCTTCCTTCTCCAGTCCCGTCACCAGCCGGCTCAGCGGATCGGTGACGGTTACCGGAACCAGCACCAGGTCCACGTTCATCCGGATCAACCCCCCCGGCCGTGCGTGCAGCGCCTCCATCCCGGTCAGCGGCGGAGCTTCCGCGCCCGCCGGTTCCTCGTTCCCCGTCACCGTACTCGAGGCCGGTGGCTGCACATGCACCTTGTTCAGCTGGTCTTCCTGGCCCCAGGCCGGCAGCACGCCCAGCAGCATCGCCAGCGTCAGGACACAAAGACCCGGAATGCACGGACTGCGCGCGCCCACAGCCGCAACGCACTGCCTCAGCCACGGCCGCCGCACGACGGCGCCGCCGCTCCACTGCCTGTGCTGGGTCGCAAACCGTCTCATGCTCCCTGCCACTACGATAGGAATGACGTGGATGTTAGCACGGCCCGCGCAACGCTGGCCGACCCATTTTCAGCGCATCCACATCCGCCTCCGGCCTGCGCTGGAGATTCGCTTTCGTCCTTGCCAAATTCGTCTCCGGCCCTCGCCGCGCATTCGTTTCCGGCCTCGTCGATTTCGGTTTGCGGCATCCGCTGGGCACCGTCTGCTTCCGTGCCGCTGGGATACAATCGACCTCAGGCGCGTTCGCTTCGCGGGGTCTGCGGCAGGTGGCCTGGGCGCGCAAATTCAACCGTTTTACGGGGAGCAAGTCCTTCCGTATGGCTTACATCTACCCTTTTCGCGCCTGGCGCTACAACCCCTCCGCCGTTCGCCTGGAAGATGTTGTCACCCAGCCCTACGACAAGATCACTCCGTCCATGCAGCAGGCCTACTACCAGCGCAGCCCCTTCAATCTGGTGCGCATCATTCTGGGTCTGCCTGAATTGTTTGACGCCGAACGCGGCGAAAACGTCTATACGCGCGCCGCCCGCGACTTCCACGACTGGCGTGAGCAGGAGATTCTCGTCCAGGAAAGCCTCCCCTGCGTCTTCGCTTACTCCCAGCGCTTCCGCGTTCCCGGCAGTGATGTTGTTAAAGAGCGCCGCGGCTTCATCGCTCTCGGCAAACTCCATGATTACGCCGACCGTGTCGTCTTCCGCCACGAGCAGACTCTCTCCAAGCCCAAGGGCGACCGTCTCAATCTCCTCCGCGCCACCCACGCCCATTTCGGCCAGATTTTCATGCTTTATCCCGACCCCGCCGGCAGCATCGAGAAGATTCTCTACGACGGCGGACCTGCCGAAGCCGAGGTCACGGACGAGTACGGCGTGGCGCATCGCCTTTGGAGAATAAGCGATCCGGCGGCAATCAATCAGCTCACCACCGCCATGGCCGACAAGAAGCTCATCATTGCCGACGGCCACCACCGCTACGAGACCGCCCTCAATTATTCAAAAGAGCACGCCCCCGCCGCACCGCCAAGATCCGAGTTCAGCACCAGCCAGCTCCCGCAGCCGGCCTATCCCGAGGCAGCCGTCATGATGACCTTCGTCAGCATGGACTCCGACGGTCTGGTCATTCTTCCCACCCATCGCGTCGTCCACAGCCTGACCAGCTTCGATCCCGCCGCCTTCATCCGTTCCGCCGAAGCTTTTTTCACTGTCCAGCCATTGCCCACTTCTGATTCCACCAGCTTCATCAATACATTGGCAAAGCAGTCCGGCACGGCCTTCGTTGCCGTCACCCGTCCAGGTGACTACCTGCTACGTTCCAAAACCGAGGCCATCCACGCCGCCCTCGCCGATCTCCCCGATCGCCAGCGCCAGCTCGACCTCACCCACCTTCACTCGATCCTCCTCGACCGCTTGCTCGGCCTCGATGCCGAAAAGCTCCGCGAGCAGACCAACCTCCGCTACCTGCGGGACGCCGCCGAGGCCGTCGACCAGGTCCGCCGCGGCGAGGCCGATGTCGCCTTCCTCACCAACCCCGTCACCATGGAGCAACTCAAAGAAGTAGCCTTCGCCGGCGATGTCATGCCCCAGAAATCCACCGATTTCTACCCCAAGCTGCTCAGTGGCCTCACCATCTATGCACTCGATTGAATGGAGTTACCCCGGCTGTCTCTGGGTTCGCCGGGTCCGGCCTGGCTGGGTTCTGGCGCTCCCGGCGGTTCTGGCCGTTCTGTCCGTCCTAGCCGCGCCGGCAGCCGCCCCCGCCCAGGCTCCGCCCGCGCCTCAGCCCCGTTTCACCGTCGTGCTCGACGCTGCCCACGGCGGCGACGATCCCGGCGCCCGCCTCGATGATCCGGGATCAGCTCCCCAGCCAGAAAAAACCGCGACCCTCGCCCTGAGCGTCCGCCTGCGTTCCCTGCTCGCCGTCCGCGGCATCCCTGTCGTCACCACCCGCGAGTCCGACGTCAGTGTTGATCCCGACCAGCGTGCTGCGATCGCCAACCGCGCCGCTGCCCAGGCCTGTCTCAGCCTCCACGCCACCCAGTCCGGCTCCGGAATCCATCTCTACGTCTCTTCGCTGGCTCCCACCGCGCCCGCCCGCTTCCTTCCCTGGAAGACCGCCCAATCCGCCTGGGTCACGCGCAGCCTGGCCCTGGCCGGCACGCTCAACGCCGCCCTGCTCCAGGCCGGATTCACCGTCACCCTCGGCCGCACCGCCCTTACCGCCGTCGACAGCATGACCTGCCCCGCCGTCGCCGTTGAGGTCGCCCCGGAAACCGCTCCCGAAGCCGCCGCTTCCGGCGCTCCCGGCTCCAGGGCCGCCAATCCCGCCGATCCCGCCTACCAGGCCCGCGTTGCCCAGGCCCTGGCCGCGGCCCTGGTTGAGTGGCGCGCGGAGGTCCACCAGCCATGATCCCCCGCTACCAGACCGTCCTCTTCCTCATTCTGCTCTTGGCTTCTGCCATCATGGGCGTCATCCTCTGGCAGTCCCTCAACCGCGCTCATGAGCGTCTCCTCGCCGGCGAGAGATCCACCCCCACCCAGGCGCCCGCCGTCTCACCCTCCCAGCCGGCCACCCTCCTGGTCGCCAACGACGCCGATAACTCCCTGCTCGCCCAGATCGAAACCCTCCCTCTGCCCGCCGATCCCGGCTCCCGCGCCCGCGCTTATCCTCGGCAGGCTCCTCGAACTCTACGCCGCGCCCGGCTCTCCGCATCCGGTTCCCGGCGGCGCAGCTTCCATCGCCCAGGTCTTCCTGCTCCCCATCCCCGCGCCCGATGAGAATCCGCCTGCCGCAACCGCCGCCCATCCCCAGCCCCGCAGAACCGCTCCTGCGGCCCAATCGGCGGGCCGGTCCTCATCAGAACTGCTTGCCGTAGTCAACCTCACCGGTTCCTTCGCTGCCGACCACCCCTCCGGCCTCGAAACCGAAACCCTCACCATCGCTCTCCATCTGCGCAACCCTCCGCGCCAACCTGCCTCATGTCGCCGAGGTCCGTTTCCTGGTCGACGGCCAGACCCGCCCCACCCTGGCCGGCCACGCCGATCTCACCCGCACCTACCTTACCGCCGACGCCATCCCCACCACAGGAACCACTCCAGAATCGAACCCGGGAACCAATCCATGACCGACCCCGCCTGTCGCCCCACCCTGTCTTCCTACACCACCCCCACCATCGGCGTCTTCGACTCCGGTTTCGGCGGTCTGACCGTCCTGCGTGCGCTGCATCCGCCGCTTCCCCCGCGCGCGCTTCGCCTTCCTCGGCGACACCGCCCGGCTGCCCTACGGCTCCAAGTCCCGCCGCACCATCGCCCGCTACGCCGCGCAAAGCGCCCAGTTCCTGGTCCGCGAGCAGGGCGCCGAGTTCCTGGTCATCGCCTGCAACACCGCCAGCGCCCTGGCTTTGACGCCATTCAGGACGCCGTCGCCGTCCCCGTCCTCGGCGTCATCGAGCCCGGGGCCGAAGCCGCCCGCGCCGCCTCAAAGACCGGCGACGTTCTGGTAATCGCCACCGACGCCACCGTCCACAGCCGCGCCTACAGCGCCGCCTGCCGCGCCCACGGCCTCCGCGCCCTGGAGAAGGCCTGCCCGCTGCTCGTCCCCCTGGTTGAAGAGGGCTGGACCGAACCACCCCATAACCGAGCAGGTCATTCGCATCTACCTCGACGAGCTCAACGCGGCAGCAACCGCCGCCCGCATGAAGCCCGACGCGCTGGTCCTCGGCTGCACCCATTACCCGCTCCTGCGTCCTCTCATCGAACGCGCCATCCCCGCCGGTGTCCGCGTCATCGACTCCGCCGAAGCTACCGCCGAAGCCGTCCGGCGGCTCTTCGCCGGCGCCGGCGCGCCAGAAGTCGAGCCCGCGCCCGCAACCCAGCCCGCGCCAAGCGCCGGTGCCCAGCCCGGTGGCAGCCCCACCCCATCCACCCCCGAGCCGGAAAGCACCGAAGCGCTCTGCGCCCAGATCCGCTGCTTCGCCACCGATTCAGTAGATAAATTCGAGCGCCTGGGCTCCCGCTTCCTGGGCCGTCCCACCGGCCACGTCGACCTGGTAGACTTGGGCGGTTGAAGTCTCCCGCATCCACTCCTCTCGTCGGCAGCAAGCTCCGAAGTTCTCCTGGAGCTGTAATCATGAGGAAAATTAAAATGGCTGCCATCCTGAGCGGATGCCGCATCGCGGCCGGAGGCCAAGGACCTGCGATTGTCTCTCACTTTCATCCGCACCGGACTCTAAAGCCCCGCATCCGCAGTTGCCCGAAGCCCCGCCGCCCGCTATGCCGGCTGTTATCCTAGACAGGGTTTGGCCTCGCACCCCCATTGCCCGGGCCATGGAGGAAGAAAGCAAGCATGATCAACCTGGCTGGCAAAACGGCCGTTGTCTTCGGCCTGGCCAACAAGCGTTCCATTGCCTGGGGCATCGCCCAGAAGCTGCATGAAGCCGGCGCCACACTCGCCATCTGTTATCAGAACGAGCGCATGAAGCTCGAAGCTGAAAGCCTCATTGCTGAGCTCCCCGGAGCCTCCGGCTTCCAGTGCGACGTCTCCAGCGATGATGAAATCGCCGCCCTCTTCTCCCAGCTCAAAGCAAAATACGGCCGCCTCGACATCCTCGTCCACGCCGTCGCCTACGCACCCGCCGACGACCTCCGCGGCGCCTTCCTCAACACCAGCCGCGATGGCTTCCGCATCGCCCTCGATGTCAGCGTCTACTCGCTCATCGCCGTCAGCCGCGCCGCCGCCCCCCTCATGACCGAGGGCGGCAGCATCATGACCCTCAGCTACTACGCCGCCGAAAAGGTGGTCCCCAACTACAACGTCATGGCCGTCGCCAAGGCCGGCCTCGAGTCCACCGTCCGCTATCTCGCCTGGGATCTCGGCACCCGCAACATCCGCGTCAACGCCATCAGCGCCGGCCCCATCAAGACCCTGGCCGCCCGCGGCGTCGGCGCCCTGGGCGACATGATGAAGGCGCACGCCGACCGCTCCCCGCTCCACCGCAACGTCGATCAGCTCGAAGTAGGCGGCGCGGCGTTATTCCTGGCCAGCGACCTCGCCTCCGCCATCACCGGCGAAATCCTCTACGTCGACTCCGGCTACAACATCATGGGCTTCTAGGTCCGCTCCGCCACCTACCCAAGCCAGCCCAGCCCCCACAACGCTCTCATCCTTTGCTTCATGAATGCTCTGCCATCCTGTGCGGAGCCGGATGCGCGCAAGCGCAGCTGGCCAGGCGAAGGACCTGCTTTTGTTCTTTTTGCTTGTCATCCTGAGCACTGGCTGGCACATATCTGCGCAAGCCGGCTTCACGACGCGCTGCGCCGCTCTGCTATCCTCTAGTCCTGACGGCGCTCGCCCTGCCGAAGGCAAGAGGAAAGAGTGCCCCGCTCGCGCCGTTCACTTCAGCCCCTGGAGGATACCCGTGAAGAAGAATCCCTGCCTCGTCCTGGCGATCTCCGCCGCACTGTGCGCACCCGCTTTCGCTGCCCTCCAAACCGGCGACGTGGCGCCGAATTTCTCCGCCCCCGCCTCTCTGGCCGGCAAGCAATTCCACTTCTCCCTGCGCGCCGCTTTGAAAAAGGGCCCTGTCGTCGTCTACTTCTATCCTTCGGCCTTTACCGGCGGCTGCGATCTTGAGGCCCACACCTTCGCCGAGGACAAGGCCGATTTCGTCGCCGCCGGCGCCACCATCATCGGCGTCTCGGCCGATAGCATCCAACGCCTCGACAAGTTCTCAGCCGATCCCAGCTACTGCGCCGGCAAGTTCCCCGTCGCCTCGGATCCCGATGGCAAAATCGCTGCTGACTACCAGGTGAACATCACCCCCGGAAAGACCGGCCAGAAGGACGTCCGCGGCGTCGACATCGACCACAACTTTTTCGCGCGGGAAACCTTCGTCATCGACAAAAACGGCAAGATCGTCGCCACCTTCTCCTCCAGGCAGGACCATCTGACCCCGGACCAGCATGTGAAGAAGGCCTTAGCGGTGGTGCAGCAGCTTGCCGGCAAATAGCCGCCGTTGCGGTTGCGCCGTAATCCGATGCCTGGCGAACAAACTTCAGCATGGGCCCAATGACTGAGGCCTGGGAGGACGCGCGTTCGCTCCGGTGACCGTTGGAATCGGAGTTTTTTCCTCCGGTTGCCTGTCCCCATGCACTACACTTTGAACGTTCGCGGCAGTGATGACCGGCGCGCCTGAGCTCAGGTATCCGCGCGCTGCCGACATTCGTTTCAAGGCGGGAACCGTGCAACTTACCCCATCCTCCTATGTCTCTCCGTGTCCTTATTCCCTGCGCCCCCTCGCACCGTTTCTCAGCGCGGCTCTGCTGGCGGCTTTCGTCTGCGCCCCGCCCATCCCCGCCCTGGCCGCACCCCTTGCTCATTCCGCGCGCCTCGCCCCCACTCCACCCATGGGCTGGAACGACTGGGCGCACTATCAGTGCGGCTATACGGCCCAGACCATCCTGGACAACGCCCACTCCCTCGTCACCAGCGGCCTCGCCGCGGCCGGCTACAACACCGTCACCATTGACGATTGCTGGATGCAGAAAGACCGCGATGCCAGCGGCAATCTCCAGGCCGACGCGCAGCGCTTTCCGCAGGGCATGAGGCCCGTCGCGCAGGCCGTCCACGCGCTCGGCCTGAAGTTCGGCATCTATGAAGACTCCGGCGCCGCGACCTGCGGCGGCTGGGCCGGCAGCGGAGAGCCCATGGGCGGCGGCAAGACCCATTTCCTTCAGGATGCGCGTCTGTTTGCCTCGTGGGGCGTGGATTACCTCAAGCTGGACGGATGCAGCCTCTACATTCCGCAAGGCAGCACCAAGGTCGCCGTCTACCGCAGGGCCTACGCGGAGGAAAGCGCGGCGTTGAAAGCCGTCGGACGCCCCATCGTCTTCTCGGAGTCGGCCCCGGCCTACTTTCAAGGCACGCCGGACTGGTACAACGTCCTCACCTGGGTTCGCGGGTACGGCCAGCTCTGGCGCGAAGGCTCCGACATGGCGAACTTCCATGCGGCAGATTCCCGCCGCCCGCGCTTCCAAAGCGTGCTCTGGAACTACGCCTACAATCTCCCGCTGGGCCGCTTCCAGAAGCCGGGCAACTGGAACGACCCTGACTTCATCATCGGCGGGGACGGTGGCATGAGCCTGGCGGAATCCCGCAGCCAACTGGCCCTCTGGTCGATGATGTCCGCCCCGCTGATCCTCAGCTCCGACGCCGGCAAGCTCGCGCCCGAAGCACGGGCGATTCTCGGCAATAGAGCCGTCATCCGGATCGATCAGGACCCGCTCGGCAGAATGGCGACGCTGCTGCGGCGCAGACCGGATATGGATGTCCTGCTCAAGAAGCTGAGCGGCGGGGATTACGCGGTCGCGGTCCTGAATCGTGGAACTTCGCCGGTTCAGGTCAGCCTCAGCCCCGCGGAGCTGGGCTTTGCCGCCGCCACGGGATGCACTCTCGATGCGCAGGATCTTTGGACTGGCGTGCGCCTGGCCGATGCATCCCTCCTGCAGGCCGGCGTTGCCGGCCACGACACCGCGATCTGGCGTGTGCATCCGTCCCGCTCCTGCGGCACGCCCTCGCGCTCTGGGACCGTCACCATGATCACCACCGGAAAGCATCGCGATATCGACAGCTACACCCGCTGCCTGGCCGCTCCGGGACTGATGGAAGATTGTGCCGGCACGCCCGAGGAAACCTGGACGATCGGCGCCCGGGGCGAGTTGAAGTCCGCGGGACAGTGTCTCACCGCCGTTCACGGCAAAGCAGAGATGCGGACCTGCACCGCCGCAAGCGCCCAGCATTGGGGCTATACGTTGGCCGGCAACCTCATCGGCGCGGAAGGCAAATGCCTCACAGCCGCCAATCCCGGCAGCCCGTCACAAGGCCTGACCTTGCAGCCCTGCGGACACAACGCGCCGCAGCAAATCTGGTCCCTGCCCAACTGAACCCGCCGGCCCTTTTCCCCTCCCGGCCGCAGCCCCGGCCACGAATCTTGACGATCTATGACATTAGATATAATCTAATCCGTTCATGGACGCCGAGGCGATCAAACGGTCTTTGGAGGGCAGCGGGCTGCGCTGCACCCCGCAGCGCTATGGCGTGATGGCATTCCTGACCGATCACGCCGGCCATCCCACCGCTCCGGAGATCTTCGCTGCCGTTAATCGCCTCGATCCACGCTCCTCAAGAGCCACAATTTATAACAATCTGCGCGACCTGGTGCAGGCGGGTCTGGTGCGCGAAGTGGCCGTCGAGGGCCGCGCCGCCCGCTTTGACGCCACGGGCATGCGCCATCACCACTTCGTCTGCGACCGCTGCGGCAAGGTTGAGGACATGGAGTGGTACGACCTGCCCCGGCCTCCCTCCGGCGTCCTTGGTAAGCGGGTTCTTCGCGAGTGCGAACTGATCGTCCGGGGGCTCTGCGCCAGATGCGCGCCGCGTCGCGCTTCCCGTTGAGCGTCCCAGGCGCACGTAAGGGATCAACGGTGCGGGTAATCAACCGCAACTTTCGCCCTTTGCACGGATAGAGATTTCACCATGGCTTCATAGTTCGTCGCAGTTCTTTCGAGAACGATTCAAAGGCGGATGAGCCTCGATAAGGAAACGCACCACAACAGCGGGGCCCATGACCCCGCCAAAAAGGAGCGAAATATGTCAGACGAAAGCAAATGCCCAGTAATGCATGGCGCTAACAGCCAAGTGAAGGCTGGAGCCTGGTCGAATGCAGACTGGTGGCCGAATCAACTCAACCTGAATATCCTGCACCAGCACAGCTCCCTCTCCAACCCCATGGACAAAAACTTCAACTACGCCAAGGAATTCAACAGCCTCGACCTGAATGCCGTCGTCAAGGACCTCCATGCCCTGATGACCAGCTCGCAGGAATGGTGGCCCGCCGACTTCGGCCACTATGGCGGCTTGTTTATTCGCATGGCGTGGCACGGCGCCGGCACCTACCGCATCGCCGACGGCCGCGGCGGAGCAGGCCGTGGCCAGCAGCGCTTTGCGCCCGTCAATAGCTGGCCTGACAACGTGAGCCTGGACAAGGCCCGCCGCCTGCTCTGGCCCATCAAGCAGAAGTATGGCCGCAAGATCTCCTGGGCCGACCTCTTCATCCTCGCCGGCAACGTCGCGCTGGAGTCGATGGGCTTCAAGACCTTTGGTTTCGGCGGCGGGCGCCCGGATGTGTGGGAACCGGATCAGGATGTTGACTGGGGCATGGAGAAAACCTGGTTGGCTCACAGAACCCCTGAGCAACTCCATGAACAAAAGAGTCCTTTCGGCGCCACCGAGATGGGCCTGATCTACGTCAATCCCGAAGGCCCGGAACGCAATCACGATCCCATTGCCGCCATCCCGTTCATCCGCGAAACCTTCCGCCGCATGGCGATGAACGACGAAGAAACCGTTGCCCTCATTGCCGGAGGACACACCTTCGGCAAGACCCATGGCGCCGCCGATCCGACCAAGTATGTCGGCCGCGAGCCCGAGGCTGCCCCGATCGAGGAGATGGGACTGGGCTGGAAGAATAGCTTTGGCACTGGCGCTGGCAACGATACCATCACCAGCGGCCTCGAAGTCACCTGGACCACCAAGCCAACCAAGTGGAGCCACGACTTCTTCGAGCACTTGTTTAATTATGACTGGGAACTGACCACGAGCCCGGCCGGCGCCTACCAGTGGAAGCCCAAGGGCAATGCCGGCGCCGGAACAGTGCCGGATGCGCACGACCCGTCAAAGAGCCACCAGCCGGCCATGCTGACCACGGACCTCTCGCTGAAGTTCGATCCGGAGTACAAAAGGATCTCGCTGCACTTCAAAGATCACCCCGACGAATTTGCCGACGCCTTCGCCCGTGCGTGGTTCAAGCTGACCCACCGCGACATGGGTCCGCGCTCCCGCTACCTGGGTCCGCTGGTGCCGAAGGAGGAACTGATCTGGCAGGACCCGGTTCCCGCCGTCGATCATAAGCTGATCGGCGAGCGCGACATCGCGGCCCTGAAGGCAAAAATCCTCGCCTCCGGCCTCTCCATCTCTCAACTGGTCACCACTGCCTGGGCCTCGGCCTCGACCTTCCGCGGCGGCGACAAGCGCGGCGGAGCCAACGGCGCGCGCATCCGCCTCGCCCCGCAAAAGGACTGGGAAGTCAACCAGCCTGCTGAGCTCGCTAAAGTCCTCAAGAAGCTTCAGGCCATCCAGAAGGACTTCAACAGCGCCCAGCCCAAAAATGGCAAGTCCGGCAGCAAGAAGGTCTCCCTCGCCGACCTGATCGTTCTGGCTGGCTGCGCGGCCGTCGAGGAAGCCGCAAAAAAGGCTGGCCACAAAGTGACAGTTCCCTTCTCACCCGGGCGCACGGATGCTTCCCAGAAGCAGACAGATGTGGAATCCTTCGCCGTTCTGGAGCCAACCGCAGACGGCTTCCGCAACTACCTCCACAACGGACACGGCATTAAGGCGGAAGAGCTGCTGCTCGATCGGGCGCAGTTGCTGACGCTGACTGCCCCCGAGATGACAGTCCTCGTCGGCGGCATGCGCGCGCTGAACGCCAACTTCGGCCACTCCAAACACGGCGTCATCACCAGTCGCCCTGAAACCCTGACCAATGATTTCTTCGTCAACCTGCTCGACATGTCCACCGAGTGGAAGCCCTCCTCAGCCCAGGAAGGCGTCTTTGAGGGTCGTGATCGCGCTACCGGCAAGATCAAGTGGACCGCAACCCGTGTCGATCTGGTCTTCGGTTCCAACTCCCAGCTCCGCGCCACCGCGGAAGCCTATGCCTGCAACGACGCCAAAGAGGCATTTGTAAAGGCTTTCGTGGCTGCCTGGAGCAAGGTAATGAACCTGGATCGTTTCGACCTGGCCCGCTAACGCGATTCCAGGGATGATGCGCTCAAGTCGACGTGACCCCGGGGTCCCCGCGGACAGGTCCACGTCCGCGGGGTGGAACCAGCAGGGAGCGGCGACCTGGCACAAAATCGGATGGGTATAGCTTCTCTGGAATCGCCGTAAGACCTTACCCAGGTTCTCGGCCCGGCAAAGAATGAGCGGTCAACCTGAAACCGAACCTCCGCTCCTCTGATCGGGACCGGCAAAACTGAAGTGAGTCGCTCTTCCTGGCCCACGCGCACCGAATTCCGGCGAGCGTGGGCCAAATCGCAGGTGCTTACTGCAAAACCACAGAAGGTGTGGCCTGTCTGACCTCGTTCAAGGTCGCCGCTCGCTGGTGCTCGCGTCGATTTGTACGTTGTGGCTCTGAGATACAGCATCTGTGGTTTTGCGATACAGCGGTTTCGATTCTGCTGCTTACAGAATCCACGCGGCTGAGTGGCTTTTTCCTCAAGAAAAAGCCACCCTCCACGTCCTCTCGATGTTGATGTGTGAAGCGAAACCGCTCTAGAGCGCCAGAATCTCTTCCCAGACCCCCTCCTCCACCGGAACGCCCATCCGCAAGTTCTCCGCCCGCACCCGCAACGTCTGTTCCCCCGGATAGCGCACGCGCCTGCCCTCTTCGCTCGGCTTGCACTCATGCAGCGACGCCACAATCTCATCGGCGATCTTTCCCGGCAGGGCCGCCCCCGAAGCATTACCCATATTGCCCAGCGCCTCCGGATTCATTGTCACGAACATCTGCGAGACGCCCGTCTCCAGCAGCGGGTCCGGAATCAGCTCGTGCGTAGCCCGTCCCACCGCCAGCATCGCCGCCGCCATATCCAGCACCACCGCCAGCCCCGAGCCCTTCCAATACCCCACCGGCAGCGGTCTCTGCGACTCCTCGATCGCCCCCGCATCCCGCGTCAGCCGCCCCTGCTTGTCAAACCCGCCATCCACCGGCAGCGGCAATCCCCGCTTCCGATAGTTCTCCAGCGCCCCATACGAGAACTGCGACATCGCCATATCCAGCACCACGTGCCCCTGCGCGCGCGGCACGGCGATCACCAGCGGATTATTCCCGATGCACGGCTCCATTCCGCCCCATGGCGGCAGGTTCGGCATGGTGTTCGTCCAGCAGATGCCGATCATCCCCGCCTCGGCCGCCTGCCAGCCGTACGTCCCCCCGCGCATCCAGTGGTTCGTGTTCCCCAGCGCCACCGCGCCCACCCCGTGCGCCCGTCCCAGCTCGATCGCCCGCTCCATCGCCGCCAGCGCGTTCAAGTTGCCCACGCCCCGGCGTCCGTCCCATCGCTCCAGCGCACCAAATCCCCCCACCCGCTCCGGCTGCGCCTTCACGTCCACGCTCCCGTTCCCGATCATCGCTACAAACCGCGGAAAGCGGTTGATCCCGTGCGTGTACACCCCGTCGCAGGTGGTCTCGGCAAATAGCCGCGCGCACAACTGCGCCCGCGCCGGCGCAAAGCCCAGCTCTTCCAGAACCCCCGCCAGCGCCCGCCGCACTTCATCCAGTGCAATTCGTTTCATCGATCCGTCCTGATCTCTACGCGCATCCGCATCCTTCGCCACGCCAAGTCCGCCATCCCTCCACCGCCAACACAGGCACGGCAGCCAGCGCCGCCGCCGTATCCACCCACGCCACGCGCCAAACCGCATACGCAATCAATCCTGACAGCGTAACCGCGGCCAGGTAAGCGCACGCAGCCGACTGGGTCGCATCCGCCGCCAGCGCGCGATTGTCGATCCGCCGCGCCTCTCTCCGTTTCAATCCCGCCAGCGCCGGCATCGCCACCAGCGCCAGAGCCGTCACGGCCATGCCCAGCCAGCTCGTTCTCACCGGATTCCCATAATCCAATGCGGCAATGCACACCACCACCCCAGACAGCAGAAAAAGCAAAAGCGCCGCCGCCCGCTCCGCCCAGATTTTTCTTAGAGGAAAGCCAGGCATAAACTGCAACATCACCACGGTTGCTGAAAGCAATTCGATCAGGCTGTCCGATCCAAAGGCCAGCAACGCCACGCTGTGCGCCCGCGCAGCCGCCGCCAGTGAGGCCGCGCACTCCAGCGCCATCCATCCCAGCGTGATGCCCTGCAGCCATGCCACCTGCCGAGGCATCCCCTTTGCCGCGGCGCAACCCCCGCAGCACGCCGCTTCGTCATTGGCATGAAACGAAGCATCCATCCTGAGAGAAAACCTCGCCGCCTTGCTAGCGTTCACTCCCCGGCCCCGCGATTACTCCTTCAGCGTCACCGTAATCTTGCGCGCGTCGCCGCCCTCTGCGGTGATGGCAATCTCGCCCGTAGCTTTCTTGCGGATGCTCTTGAATTTCTCGCCCCACTCCACTAGCACCAGTGCGTCAGGCGTCAGCAGCTCGTCCACTCCCAGCGACTCCAGTTGCCGCTCGCTCTCCAGCCGGTACACATCCAGGTGGAACAGCTTCACCGCATCCCCGTCGCGGCTCCCGTCGTACTCGTGAATCAGCGTAAAAGTCGGGCTGGTCACCTCGTCCGCCTCGGCCGCATCCAGCGCCTCGGCAATCCCCTTCACCAGCGTGGTCTTGCCGGTGCCCAGGTCCCCGCGCAGGATCAGCAGTTGCGGCGGCTTCAGCAGACGCGCCAGCTTGCGGCCCACCTCGACCGTGTCCGAGCCGTTCCGGGTGACAAATTCGTGAATCCGCCCTTCAGCGGGAGGTGCGGCCTCACTCATCCTTCAACCTCGCCGGGGACCGTGGCATGCAATGCCCCCTGCAACCAAACATACCCGTTTGCCCCGCGCGAGCGAAAGCGGAAAGCCCGTGAAAATTCCCTGAGCGTATCCGTGGCCAGCAGCGTATGCTCGTCGCCCGCGCTCACCGCCAGGTCCGCGGCCAGCCCGTGCAGATCCACTGCCGCCTCCACCGCCCGCGCCGCGTCTTTTGAATATTGCGCCAGCAGCCCGGCAATCACGCCCGTCAGCACATCGCCGCTGCCGCCCTTCGCCATCCCCGGATTACCCGTTGTATTCACAGCCACGCGTCCGTCCGGATGCGCAATCAGCGTCCGCGCGCCCTTCAGCACCACGGTCACGCCGTAGCGCCCGGCAAAGCTGCGCGCCGTCTCCAGCCGGTTGGCCTGAACCGCGGCCACGGTCGTTCCCGCCAGCCGCGCCATCTCCCCCGGATGCGGCGTCAACACTAGTGTTCGTCCCTTGGCCAACGTGCCCAGCAGCTCCGGTTCCCGTGCCAGCAGATTCAGCGCGTCCGCATCGATCACCGCGGGAATCGTCGTCGCCTTCAGCAGTCCCAGCACAAACTCCGCCGTCTCCGGACTCCGCCCAACCCCCGGCCCGATCGCCAGTACCGTCTTGCCTGCCATCAGCTCCGCAACCCGCTCCGGCGCCAGATTCTCCGCCGCAATGCATCCCGCCGCGGTCGCCGCTAGCTCCCAGGTCATCAGCTCCGGCGCAACCGCGCCCACCGCCGCCATCGCCGGAGCCGGAACCGCCGCCGTTACCAGCCCCGCTCCGGCCCGCAAAGCTGCGAGCGCCGCCATCGCCGGCGCGCCCGCCTTGCCGCCGGCGCTGCCAAAGCTTCCACCCACCATCAGCACATGCCCAAAGTTGCCCTTGTTCGCCGCTGCCGCGCGCGGAGTCGCCGTCAGCTCCCTCGCCGATCCGGCCCAGTGCACCCCCAGCTCCGACACAACCGCCTCTTCCGGCGACCCGATCGGCGCTACCACCACCGGCTGCCACCACTCCGTCGTCAACTGCCCAAAAACATGCGCCGGCTTGGGCGCGGTAAAGGTCACCACCGCATCGGCGGGAAAGACCGGGGTCCCCACAGACAGGTCTTTGTCTGTGGGGTGTGAGACCGGCCTATCCACGCTCGCGGATGTCGCATCGGCAGCCCAGCCCGAAGGCAGATCCACAGCCAGAACCGGCGCATGGCTGTCCTTCACCCACTCCAGCGCTGCCAGCGCCAGCCCCTTCAGCGGCGGCGTGAACCCGGTGCCCACCACCGCGTCTACCAGCAGATCGGCGTCAAACACTGGACCACACCGCGCCAGCTCCTCGGCCGTCGTCACCACGTGGATCATCCCCTGCGCCGGGCTGATCAGCTCGCACCAGGCCTCCGCGGCGTCGCCCGCAAGCTTGCCGGGCTCGCCCAGCAGCACCGTGGTCACCTCCAGGCCCGCGCCGGCCAGCAGCCGCGCCGCCATCATCCCGTCGCCGCCGTTGTTGCCCCGTCCGCATATCACCGTCACCCGCCGCGCCTGCGGGAACTGCCTTCGCGCCAGATCCGCCACAGCCGCCGCAGCGGCCCGCATCAGATCGAGCGACGAAACTCCATACTGCTCCGTCGTCACCCGGTCGCAGGTCTGCATCTCGGCTGCGGAGAGAACTTGCATCGCTTTCATCCTAGCTCAAAACTCGATCCGCGCCTGAAACGCGATCATGCGCGGCGAGCTGTCGCCGCCCAGCCCTACCCCGAGCAGTCCGGTAGGGGGCTCCGTGACACTTTGCAGGGTTCCGAATCTTGCCGGAATCGAACCCGGCACGCCGGCCTGCACCGTGCTGGGCAGCGCAAAGTTCGGATGATTGAACGCATTGAACAGTTGGCCGTCGATGCGCAGCTTGACCCCTTCCCGGATCGAAAAGGCCTTCGTGATGTACATGTCCGAATCCGTGAAGTGCGGTCCGCGCACCGAGTTGCGGCCCGAGTCGCCGAACTGGCAGATGGTTGGGTTATCGTTCTGCACCCCGAGCACGCCGGTATAGCATGCCCCGGTCGTTGGATCGACCACCGAGACGAACGCATCGGGGTTGAGCCACTGCCTTGTTCCGTTTATGGTGACGCCGGGGTAGGGAGCCTTGCGATAGAGCGGCGCGCCGGGCACCCGGTTGGCATAGTTCGGCACGGCGAACTGGATGGTCTGCGCGGGGTTGTACGCCTGAAACACGCCATTGCTGTTGCCGCTGTATTGCTGGCTCAGCACGCTGAAGGGCAGGCCGGAGTGAAGGAATGCCGTCTCCGAAAAAGACCACCCCCCGAAAACCGAGCGCAGGATCGGGTTGCCCGAGTGGAACGGCACCTGATACATCCCGAACGCGGAGATGTTGTGCCGCACATCGTAGTCGCAACTGGCATACTGTCGGCGCAACTCTCCCGGTAACGGCGATTCCAGCCCCTGCGTGGAGAAGGCCAGCAAACCCCCGTTCGATACTTCGTCCAGGCAGTGGCTGAAGGTGTAGTTGCCGCGCAGCGTCAGGCCGCCCCATTGCTGCGTGTAGACGGTCTGCAATCCGTTGTAAGTGCTGTTGGCGCCAGTCTGGAATTCGGCGACGTTCGCAAACCGCTGATCCAGCGGCTGCTGGTAGGGGAACGGCGCAAAGCATCCATTGCACACGTTCTGGTAGCCGTTCAGCTCCACCTGGTAGGGCTCGTGCAGTCCGCGCGTGCCCACGTAGTCCGCGCGCAGGTCGCCGCGGGAGCCGATCTGCTGTTCGACACCGACGTTGTACTGGTAATAAGAGGGGGGCTTGAAAGTTCCCGTGGGGAAGGTGTTCAGGCTGACGGCCAGCGGACAGGTCGGGGCGCCCGGCTGGATGCCCGCACAAGGCGCGCCGCCGGAGTTATAGGTGGTCTGAAACGACTGATTGGCGCTGGCCGCCGCGTCAACGGCGCTTCCCGGAACGCCGGGTGCGATCCCCAGGCCGCCCACCTGTCCCCCGATACCGCCGGTGAAGGAGGGATCGTTGGGAGCGTTGATCAGTCCGCTGTCGGCAATCTGCTGCGGGATGATGTCGTTGAAGACGCCAAATCCGGCATGAACAGCCGTGCCCTGACGAAGCTCATAGGCAATCGAGGCGCGTGGCTGGTAGATGAACAGCGGCATTGCCGCAAAGAGGTTGTGAAGCCTGCCCAGGATGACCTGATTCAGTGGCTGATTGATTTCATGCGAGGCATCGAGGAAAGAGCCGGCCATGCGGCCAAAGAGCCCTTGCGGGCTGGTGACGTTGGTGTCCCAGGTCACGCGCATGCCGTAGGTGAGGGTCGTTCTCAGAGTCGGCTTGTACGTGTCCATCCCGTAGTATTCGAGATTGCCGACGGCCACCCGCTCCTTCAGAGAAGCCGGAAAGTTCTGCTGGGCAGTATATGCGGCTCCATAAGTGAACTCCGCCAGGTCGTTGTAGGCGACGGTTGGCACTATGCCTTCTCCGAGGTCGTAGTCGCTGGTGTCGACCCGGCGCGTATTGATGCCGAAGTGCAACGTGTGCCGTCCGCGTGTCCAGGTCAGGTTGTCGTTGATCTGCCATTGCGTAACCTTGCGCCCCTGCGCAAACGTATCGTTCAGGCCGCCGATGGTCGTCAGCGGCACGCTGTCGCTGCCCGAGGTAAGCATGATGGGAAACGTCTGCAGCGCCTGCGTGTAGTTGTTCGGCTCGAAGATGCTCGAGTACCAGCTCGCGCCGGGGTTGAACTGGTTCACCAGTTCCGGGCTGAAGATGTGCGTATAGCCCACAACCAGCGTGCGCTGCGGCTGCGGCGAATAGGAGTTAAAAATGGAGTTGATGGGATCGGTCCATTCCGCCTGTAGGCCCGTATCCTGCTGGAAACGATACCAGACGCTGTCGTTGGCGTTGATGGTGTGATCGATCTTCACCACCATCAGGTCCTCGCTGTCGCTGTTGCTCAGAGACCGCTGCTGCTGGGATCCGCAGCCGCTGCCGTCGAGCAGAGTGCCATTTGTCGGAGCGGGCAACGGGTTCCCGGACGCGTCCAGCGGGCAGCCTGTGATCGCCACCGGCGACCCTCCGGGAGGCGGCAGCAGCGAGAACATGTTTTCATAGAAAGGAACCTCCGCGGGTTGCGCCGGAAGGTTGGTTCCGGTGACCGGATCGTATCCCCCTGTGAGCAGTTGCTCCAGCACATATTGCTGATAGGCGGGTGTTGGTAAGGTCGTAGAGGTAACGACTGGCAAAGCGATGCGAACTCCCTCATAGTGTCCGAAGAAGAACAGCTTGTCCCGGCGGATCGGTCCGCCCACGCTCACCCCGAACTCATTGACTGTCGTGCGCGGCTTCTTGGCGATATTTCCCGGGGTGTCGTTGGCATGGAGAAAATAATCCTCCGCGTTCAACAGCGAGCCGTTCCAGATCTCGTACATATCCCCGTGAAACGCATTGGTTCCGGACTTGGTGATGTAGTTCACCTGCGAGGCCCCGTAACGTCCCTGATCCACGGAAAATGAGTTGGTGTTCACCGTCGATTCCTGGAGGGCGTCGAGCCCGGTGACGAGGTTGGTGGAGAGGCCGATGTTCAGGCCCAGCCAGGGGTCGTTCGAGTCGTAGCCGTCCAGGATGTAGCCGTTCGAGGTCGCCGGTAGCCCGTTGAACTCGACATTGCCGTAGCCGCCCGGGGCCTTGGCGTCGCTCGAGGAGCCGGCGGTGTTCATCAGAGCCCCCTGCGCGAATTGCGCCACATAGGTCAGGTCCTGGCCGGGGTTGGGAAGATTCTTGATGCTCTGGGCTTCAATGGTGGTGGTCGTGTTCGGATTATCGAGGGTCAGCAGGCCCTGCCGCGCGGTGACCTCGACGGTCTGCGTCAGGGAACCGATTCGAAGCGTGAAATTCAGCGCCACGTTGCGTCCCACGCCCACCGGCGTCGGCTGCGACCCCGCCTCGGCAAAGCCTGCGGCCTGCACCTCCACTCGATACGTCCCCGGGTTCACTTGGGAGAAAAGATAATGCCCGTTGGCATCCGTCCGTCCCGTCCGCTCCGCCTTGGTGTTGACTTCCGTCGCCGTCACTAAAGCGCGGGAGACCACGGCGCCGCTTGTATCGGTCACCGTGCCCGAAATCGCGCTCGAGGTGCCGCTCTGCGCCGGCAGCAGAGACAAGTTAACAATGGTTAACAACAAAAAACAAACACAGCAATAGCCGATCCTTGCCAAGCACTTCACGACGTACCTCCCGTTTGTGATTAAGGGGGCCGGTTAGCAGCCCATTGCGGTCTTAAATAAAGGCCCTGCCTTGGAGCGGCAATCGAAGCCGCCCGGGATCACGCCGACGCTTGCAGCCGGCCACTTTATCAACTTGCCCATCCTGTTTTGCTGCTACTTGCAAACAGAACCGCCGGAGCCGCCGCCAAGCTCAAGTGCGGCGCAAGAACTACTTGCCCGGAATCGGCAGCTTCTACGTTCCCTTCTCGCCGGGAACGGCCGCCGCGATTCCGTCTTGAGGTTGACTTCCGTCGCGCCACCAAAGCGCCGGAGAGCACCGCACCGCTTGTATCGGTCGCTGTGCCCGGCATCGTGCCCGATGCGCCACTCCGCGCGGCCAAGCCGCTGCGGTTAACCATAATTAACAACGGCCAAAGGGCGAGTAGCGAACGGCTTGTTTTTCTGTCCCTCATAACGATCTCCTTGAAGACTGGGAAGTCTGCGGGAAAATTAACTGCCCAGCGCCGTCTGGACCAACAGCCAGGCATTCAACCCGGCGATCAGCACGGCGGTAAACCACGCCAGCCCTTGCAGCCAGCGCCCGTTCACAAACTCGCCCATCTTCTCGCGGCTGCCGGTAAAGATCACCAGCGGGACCACCGCAAAACTCAACTGCATCGACAAAATCACCTGGCTCAGGATAAGCAGCTTTTCCGTTCCCTGCTCCCCGGTCACCCCCACCACGATGATGGTGGGAATAATCGCCAGCGAACGCGTAATCAGCCGGCGCAGCCACGGCGAAACCTTGATGTGAACGAATCCCTCCATCACCACCTGTCCGGCCAGCGTGCCGGTGATCGAGGAGTTTTGCCCGCTCGCCAGGAGCGCAATGGCAAACAGCGTGCTCGCCCCGGCCGCGCCCAGCAGCGGGCTAAGCAGCTTGTACGCGTCCTGAATGGCCGCAACCTCAAAATGCCCGCTGCGGTTGAACACCGCCGCCGCCACCACCAGGATCGCCGCGTTCACAAACAGCGCCACCGTCAGCGCCAGCGCCGAGTCGATATTGGCCATGAAGATGGCCTCGCGCTTGCCCTCCCGCGTCCGCTTATACCTCCGGCTCTGCACAATCGACGAGTGCAGATACAAATTGTGCGGCATCACCGTCGCGCCCAGAATCCCGATCGCGATGTAGAGCATCGCCGGGTTGCTGATGATCGATGTCGAGGGGATGAAAAGATTGCTCAGCACCTGCCCGTAATCCGGCCTGCTCAGCAGCACCTGCACGCCGAACATTGCGATGATCGTCCCGATCAGCGCCATCACCAGCGCCTCCACGTAGCGGAAGCCCCAGCGCTGCATCAGCAGGATCAGCAGCACGTCCAGCCCGGTGATCAGCACGCCGTAAAACAGCGGAACACGAAACAGCAGGTTGAGCGCGATCGCCGACCCGATCACCTCAGCCAGGTCGCAGGCGGCAATGGCGATCTCCGCGCCCACCCAAAGTCCGAAACTCACCCACCGCCCGTAATGCTCGTGGCACATCTGGGCAAGGTCCCGCTCCGTCGCCACTCCCAGCTTCAGGCTCAGGCTCTGCAGCAGAATCGCCATCAGGTTCGACGCCATGATGACAAAAAGCAGCGTATACCCGAAGCGCGCCCCGCCGGCGATGTCCGTCGCCCAGTTGCCGGGGTCCATATATCCCACAGAAATCAGAAATCCCGGTCCCAGAAACCCGAGCAACCGCCGCCAGGTGATCGGCGAGCTCGAGATGGGCACGGTTGAGTGCACCTCCACTAAGGAGGGCTCTATGGGCTCGGCAACGGTACTCACTTCGACAGGCATGCTTCGGGGGTAGAGCGTGAACGGTCTCGTTACACCCAGTATGCCACAACTAGTTAATCATGGTTAATAGATTTTTTTACCCTAAATTAGAGCCCGCGCTCCGGCTTGAGCCACACCGCCTCCGCCGCCGGCCTGCCTAGTATCTTTGTGCCTGCCTCTTCCTTCGCCCCGGCCCGCCTCTGCGCGGTCGCCGCGGGAATTTCAATGGCCACGGTTTGATCGTAGTTCTGGCGCACCACGCGCAGCTTTTTCCCCGGTCCAATCCCCGCCTGGTGCAAAAAAAGAAGAAGTTTGGGGTCGCGCTCGTGCAGGCTGGTCACCGTGTAGAGCCGGCCGTCCAGGGCTTCGGAGAGCCGCACCTCGCCCCGCCGCTTGCGCACCGCCGGATTCTCCGGCAATACCGCGTTCCCGTGCGGACAGGTTCCGCCCGCACCCAGCTTTTCCCGCAATTTGGCCTCGAAAGCCGGTGAAACCGCGTGCTCCAGCCGCTCCGCCTCCTCGTGGATCTGGTACCACTCCATCCCGAAGACCTCGCTCAGCATGCGCTCCACCAGGTGGTGCCGCAGCGCAGTGTCATAGGCCGTCTCGCGCCCCGACGCGGTCAGCCGCACGATGCCGTCCGCGCCCACCTCCACCTGCCCGTTACGCCTCAGCCGTTTCAGCGCCATGGTCACCGCCGGCGCCGAAACCTCCAGCCAATGCGCCAGCACCGCGGGGATCACCTCGCGGCCCTCGGCCTCGGCCTCCAGAATGGCCTTCAGGTAGTTTTCCTTCGATACTTGAACCGAGTCTTTCATAGAAGTGCTGCCTTCACTCTAAACGGTAACGGCTCGAAGCGCTGCCGGTACCGGCGGGATAAAGATTCGCCCCTGGCGGAATACCCTTGGAAAGATAGGGCATGGACGAGACGTGTCGAAGAATTCTTTGAAAATGAACAGGTTGCTGGTTGTCCTTTGCCGGGCAGCAGGCGGGATGGCCATCCTCGGACTCCCGGCGCGCTCGGAATGAAGAGCTTCAAAATAGCTGGCGCCGGCAAGACAAATCGGGTGTAGACTGACCCTGACTTGTCGGCTGTAACCTGACCCCGACATTGGGGTCCCGCAGGCGATACTCCGGATGAATTCTTCTCTTGGCTGGGGGTAAGGAGAAAAATCTATGTGTAAACGAGGGACACTTGTGCTCCCGATCGCTGCTGTCCTGTCGATGGCCCTTGGCGTTTCTCAGGCGCAGACGGTATTGACCCATCATATGCGCCGGGCCACCCAGGACGGAAGCGCGCAGCTGCTCGGCCCGCTTTCAACAAGGCAGACCTTGAGCCTCGTCATCACCTTGCCGCTGCGCAATCAGGACCAGTTGAATCAGCTCCTTCAAAACCTCTACGATCCCACCAGCCCGTCGTACCGCAGATTTCTCACCGTGGAGCAGTTCACCGCGCAGTTTGGACCCACGCAGCAGGACTATGACACCCTCATTCAATTCGCCCAGGCCGACGGCTTGACGGTGGTCGGCACCTCGCCGAATCGCGTCAACCTGCAAGTGTCAGGTTCCGCGGCGAACATTGAGAACGCATTTCACCTCAACCTTAACGTCTATCAGCATCCCACTGAGAACCGCACGTTCTACGCGCCGGACCGCGAGCCCGTCACCGACTTGCCATTTGCGCTGTGGCACGTCTCGGGGCTCGACAACTTTTCCATTCCCCATCCCGCCGGCCTGAGCAAGAACCCGCAAGCTGCTGGCTCAAGGTCGAGCGCCACCACTGGTTCCGGTCCCTCGGCCTCGTTCCTGGGCAGTGACATGCGGGCATCCTACTACGGCGGCACGCTCACCGGCTCCGGCCAGTCGCTCGGCTTGCTCGAGTATTACGGCACTGATCTTGCCGACCTCAACACCTACTATAAGAATGTCGGCCAAACCGAGAGTGTTCCCATCACCCTGCTCTCCACCGACGGCACCAGCACCAGTTGCGTCGACTCCCGGGCCGGCGGTCGCTGCGACGACACCGAGCAGACCCTCGACATGACCCAGGCTCTCGGCATGGCCCCGGGATTGTCCAGCCTGGTCATGTTCGTTGGCTCGACCGACTCCGCGATCTTCAACTCCTTGGCCACCCATACTCCGCTGTGCGCGCAGTTGAGCTCGTCCTGGACCTGGTACCCCGCGGATCCCAACACTGACCTTATCTACTTTGAGGAGTTCGCGGCGCAGGGCCAGAATCTCTTCCAGGCGTCCGGCGACAGCAAAAAGTGGACGACATCCGGGACAGCTTCCGAAATTTACCCGGCAGACGATGTGTATGTGACCTCGGTTGGCGGCACCGACCTCACCACCGCCAGCGCGGCCGGACCCTGGGCCTCCGAAACCGCCTGGTCCGACGGCGGCGGCGGTATTTCGCCCAATAAGTTTGCCATCCCATCGTGGCAGACGGCCGCGGCCGAGAGCTGCCCCAGTTGTTCCCAAGCCTATCGCAACGGCCCTGACGTTTCGGCCAACGCCAACTTTACCTATTACGTGTGCGCCGACCAGACCACTTGCACCGCCAACGAGTACGGCGGTACCAGCTTTGCCGCGCCGCTGTGGGCCGGCTACTTGGCGCTCACCAACGAACAGGCGCTGTTGAATGGCAACTCTGCGTTGGGCTTCATCAATCCCACCCTCTATTCGATTGGATTGGGCTCGAGCTACGACGCGGACTTCCACGACGTCACCAGCGGCAGCAACGGCTATTCGGCTGCAACCGGTTACGATCTGGCCACCGGCTGGGGCAGCCCCAACGGGAGCGGCCTCCTCAACGCGCTGGCCGGGATCTCCACCACCCCCGGCTACAGCCTCTCCGCCTCGCCCGGCTCGGTCTCCATCGTGCAGGGCGGCACAAACACCAACGCCTCCACCATCAGCAGCACGGTAACCGGCGGGTTCGACTCGGCGGTCACCTTGTCGGCGTCCGGCCAGCCCTCGGGCGTGACCATCGGCTTTACCCCGGCATCCATCACGGGAACGGGCACCTCGACGATGTCCATTGCCGTTGGTTCTTCCGTCGGTGCTGGTACTTACACCATTACGGTCACGGGAACTTACGGGACGATGACCGAAACCGCGACCGTTTCCCTTACGGTCACCGCTCCGGTCACCGGCAACTTCACTATCTCCGTTTCGCCCACTTCCGGATACCTCGATCAGGGACAGAGCGGATATGTCACTGTGACCACTGCGGTCTCCGGCGGATTCAGCAACGCGATTACGCTCTCCGCTACGGGCATTCCCTCGGGCGTAACCGGCAGCTTCAGCCCCAACCCCATCGCCGCTCCGGGTTCCGGCACGTCGCGCTTCACGCTCACGGTCTCCAAGACCGCCCCAACCGGCACCTACCCTATCACCATCACCGGGACCGGCGGAGGCGATACCCACTCCACCACTCTCACCTTCCAGGTACGGCGCTGAAACTCGCCGCTTGACCGCGCCGCACACGCAGCCCCAAAACAAACGGCCCGGACTCAAAAGGTCCGGGCCGTTTCCCGTCTGCGAAGACGCGGCCGCCCGGTCCCGCTGAGCAAGCCGGGTTCCACAGGAACACGGACCCTGCGAAACTGTGGCCTACAGCATTTCCCGAATTGATCTGAACCGAAGCCACACCCTCACGTGGCTTTTTCCGCCCGCGGCCCCGGCGACGGGTCTTCGTCGCTGGGGTGGAAGTAAAAGCCACCTTTCAATGCCCTCAAAAGTCCAGGTTAATTCGGGAAATGCTCTAAAACAGCTTCAGTCTCTGCAGCCCTTCCCAGCCGAACCCATCAGCCTGTCCCTTCGCCGCATGCGGCATGCAGTGGCTCCGCGACTGCAGCGGTGTCGCATACGACCGCGTCACGTGCAGCCGCTCCATCACCACGTAGTGCGTGCGCAACCCATCGATCGTCGCAGGCAGTTGCGCGGGAACCATCCTCCGGTCCACGTAGATCACCAGCGCCGCTTCCTTCGGATTGTCCAGGCTCTGCCCCACGCCCACTCCGAAGAACGCCGGATTCTGCTTCATCAGGCTCTGCGCAATCTGCTTCTTGGTGCTCACAGCCGCGTTCAGCACGGCCGCCTGCAGGCTGGGCGCCGTGGCAGCGGCCTGCGGCGTCAGCGGAGCGGAGCCGTAGGCCACCGCGCGCGCGTTGGTGGGAATCACCAGTGTGCGCACCCCGCCCACCGTCGCCGGAACGCTGACGCTCTTCGTCTCGTCCGTATAAACAATCACGGCGGCTTTCCCGGGAGCATCGCTGCTCTTGCCCGTGGCCACGCCCAGAATGCCCATCGAAGGATTCACCAGCATGCGGGCCTCGCCCAGCGCCTGCTGCGCGCGTTCTGTTTCGGCATCTGTCAGCGTGCGACCCTGCGCCGCGGTCACCGTGCTGGCGCCGTAGTTCAGGCAGCTCACCTCATGATCCGTTGTGCCCACAAACGTATACGAAGTTCCGCCGCCCACCTGTGTGCTCAGTTCGCTCAGCACCTCCGGCGCGGGATTCGCTACGCCCTCGCTCTGGCCGGAAATGTCTGTTCCGCCCGCAAAGAACAGCCCCACTGGTTCGGCATCTGACACATCCACCACCAGCGACCCCGAGTCGCCGGCGTCGCTGAACTGGTTGCCGGTAATGGCCAGTTGGTTGGTGTAGTTCTTTGTCAGGTAGGGCTTGGTCTCCGCGCAGTCCAGATAGTAATCGACGCTAACGTCAAGATTGACCGCCGAGATGCTGGCGCAGGTCAGTCCGGTCGTCCGCCCACTCTTGGCCACCGTCAGCGACAGCGCGGCCGTCTCGCCCTTGCCGCCCGTCGAGGATATGCCCGGTGGCGCGGCGGCCAGCGTGCCGTTCGGCTCCAGCGCGCCCAGTTCCAGGATGTCGCCCGTGGTGCTCACCGCGCCGGAATCCACCTGCGCAATCGCCGCGTCCGCATTGGTGGCGCTCGAGCTCAACGCCAGCCAGCCTGTCAGCACGCCCACTGGCACGGTCTTAGCGGCTAGCTGTCCGTAGGGCGCGCAGTTGTCGTCAATCAATCCCGGCTGGATAATGATGTCGCCCACGCTGGCCTGGTCGCTGCGCGCCAGTACATGGTTGACGCTTAGCAGGTACTGCTGTCCGCTGTTGTCCTGGATCAGCGAACCGAGAGTCCCGCCGCAGCAATCCACAATCTGGTTGCCGGAGGTGTCGTAGTCGTTGTTATTGCCGCCCGAACTGCCCAGCGTGATCGGCGTCGCCAGTTGTTCCGCCTCATGCGCGGCCGGATTGCTGGTCACCCCCTCCGTGTTCAGCAGCACCTCGGCCGAGATCTTGGAGATCGAGCCGATGCTGGCCACCAGGAAGGTGGCGTCCGTGGCTGAGACCGTTCCCGGCGCCGTATACGTCACCGTGCAGGAGGTAAAGGCCGTGGAGCTGCGCGAGCACTGCGTCGCGCCCAGTGTGCCCTGTCCTCCGCTTGAGCCGGTTGCCGTGCTCGCCAGCCCGTAGGTGATGTCGTCGCTGCCTCCCGATTCCGCAATGTACCCCTTAAAGGTCATGGTTCCATTCGCGCCCAGCGCCACATTTTCCGGCGTCAGCGGCTGCAGGAATCCTGGCGTCACGGTCAGCACCGCGGTTGCCGTCGTCGTCGTGTTCAGCGTTGCCTTCACCACCACGTCCACCTGGTTTGCGGTCAGATAGCTGGGCGGCGTGTACTGACCGGCCGCGGTAATGGTCCCCGCTCCGCTGTTGGCGTCCCCGCCGCTCACTGACCAGGTCACATTGGCCGCGCCGCCGCCCGTCAGCGTCGCGGTGAACTGCTCCACCGGCCTGCCTGACGAATTCGTCGCATCGCACCCGGTGCAATTGATGTCGATGCTGCCGGTGCCGGGGCTGATCGAGAACGTGCCGTTCGACGGATTCGCCGCCACGCTTCCGCTGGCGCATCCCGCCGCCAGCAGCAGCGCCGGCGCCAGAACCATCGCCAGCGCCCCCAACCGTCTTCCTCGTACCGGCTCGTTGCCTGAGCACGGCTTTCCTCTGCGCGCGTTGCGCGCCGGCGCTTCCGTCCCGGTTTGCATGGTTAGCGGCAAATGGTTTCCTGCGCCTTGCGCTCCCTGCTTGCAGCACAGCAGTTAGACGTGTATTTGTAATCTGGAGTCATTGTAGTTGTAAAAATCATCGCAAACTCTCAAAAAATTGGGGCTTCTGCCGCACCCTCCCGGGAAATCCTTCCCTCCCCTTCGAAACGCTTAGGCGGAAAAAGCCGCTTCCACACTCTTCAAGATTACCTCAGCGGCGCTGCCGCAATACACTCGATACAGGAGAAGCCATGGACTACGTCAAGCTCGGCCATACCGGCCTGATCGTCTCCCGCATCTGTCTCGGCTGCATGACCTACGGCGCTCCGGCCACCGGCAAGCCCTTACCCGGCCGCCAGCCCTGGGCCCTCAATGACGCAGAAAGCCAGCCCTTCCTGCGTCAGGCACTCGATCTCGGCATCAACTTCTTTGACACCGCCAATGTCTACTCGGGCGGAGAAAGCGAAGCCGTCCTCGGCCGTTTTCTCAAGGCCAACGTTCGCCGCGAGGCCGTCGTCGTCGCCACCAAGGTCCACAGCCTCATGCGTGAGGAGCCCAACGGCCGCGGCCTCTCCCGCAAAGCCATCATGTTTGAACTCGACGAGAGCCTCCGGCGCCTGCAGACTGACTACGTCGACCTCTACCAGATTCACCGCTGGGACTACGACACTCCCATCGAGGAAACCCTCGAAGCCCTGCACGATGTGGTCAAGGCCGGCAAGGTTCGCTACATCGGTGCTTCTTCCATGTACGCCTGGCAGTTCGCCAAGGCCCTCTATCTCGCCCGCCTGCACGGCCGGACCCGCTTCGTCTCCATGCAGAATCACTACAACCTGATCTACCGCGAAGAAGAGCGCGAAATGATCGGCCTTTGCCAGTCGGAAGGCATCGCCGTCCTTCCCTGGAGTCCCCTCGCCCGCGGTCGCCTCACCCGCCCCTGGCAAAGCGAATCCACCAAACGCGCCGAAACCGATTTCTTCGGCAATAAGATGTACGCCCTCACCGAAGATGCCGATGCAAAAGTCGTGGGCCGCCTGATCCAGCTTTCCGCGCAGCGCAACATTCCCCCGGCGCAGCTCGCGCTGGCCTGGCTGCTCTCCAAGCCGGCCGTCACCGCTCCCATCGTAGGCGCCAGCAAGCCCCATCACCTGGAAGATGCCGTCGCCGCGCTCAACCTCCGCCTCACACCGCAGGAGATCGCCTCGCTCGAGGAGCTTTACATCCCCCACCCGGTGCTGGGTTTCAGCTAGTCGCTCATAGCGGACCGCGAATTGCCGTCACCGAACCCACGCGTTCAAAAGTGTCTAGCGCAATTCGGGAACCGCTCCAATCTCCCCGCAAGAACACGTCGGGCAGCAGGTCTCTGTTCGCTGTTCGCTGTTCACTGTTCACTGACACCTGACACCTGACACCTCAAACCTATCTACTGCCCTTCGCCCAGCTCGCGCACCCAGATGTTCCTGTACCGCACCGGGTTGTGATGATCCTGCAGGTGCAGCGGCATCTTTTCCGGCACAGGCTTGTAGACGCTGGGATCCATGGCGGTGATGCCCTCGATCTCCACGTTGTCCTGCACCAGCACGCCATTCTGAATCACGGTGACGTGCGCCTTGCGCGTCAGCGTCCCGTCCGCCGCAAACCGCGGCCCGTGAAAGATGATGTCGTAGGTCTGCCACTCGCCCGGGGGTCGCGACGCATTCACCTGCGGTGGATACTGCCCGTACACCGCCCCGGCCTGCCCATCTGGATACGTCTTGTTGTTGTAGGAGTCCAGCACCTGGATTTCGTACTGGCCCATCAGGATCACGCCGCTGTTCCCGCGTCCCTGGCTCTCGCCCACCGCCGGCACCGGCTCGCGGAATTCCAGATGCAGTTGCATGTCCCCAAAGGCCTGCCGCGATACCAGATCGCCGCTCCGCGGAGTCACCTCCACATACCCGTTCTCCACCTTCCACTTCGAGGGGCTCCCGTCAGGAGCCGACCACTGCGAAAGATCCTTGCCGTCGAACAGCACCATCGCGTCAGACGGAGGCCGGCCCGCCTCGCTTTGCGTGCTTGCAGTTCCCGCATCGATCACCCTCGGCTGCGGTCGGTTCATATCGTGCACCTTCCAGTGCGTATCCAACTGCCCCACGCATGGCTGGGCCCCACAGAGAGCCGCGGCCACAATCATTCCAGCAAAAAATCTTGTGTCACTTGTCATGTGCGATTTACCTCGCGCACCAGCATACACAAGCCGCTTCGCCTAAGCCATCGGTTCTTGCAGTTGGACTACCAGCTCCCAGCTACCGGCTACTGGCTACTGGCTACCGGCAGCTGTTCACTGTTCCCTGTTCACTGTCCACTGTCTTCACGCCACCGTCAGCACCAGCTTGCCGAAGTGGCTTCCCGCCTCCATCCGTTGCAGCACCTCGCGCGCCTCAGTCCAGTTGAAGTTCTCGCTCACCGGCCGCAGTTGCGCCAGTGAAATCGCCTTGTTCATCTCCGCAAAGTCCTTGCGAGAGCCCACATAAATCCCCTGAATCCGCGCCATTTTATGCAGAATCACCGCCAGCGGCAGCGGCTCGGCCTCTTTGGCCAGCACGCCCACCTGCGCCACCGCCCCGCCTACGCGAATCGCCCTCAGCGAGCGCGGCAGGGTGCCCATTCCCCCCACCTCCACCACAAGGTCCACGCCCGTGCCGCCGGTCTGCTCCAGCGCCCAGCGGTCCCAATCCGGATGGTCCCGGTAGTTCATTCCCGCATCCAGCCCCATCTCATAGGCGCGCTCCAGCTTCTCGTAGCTGCTGCTCACTCCCAGCACCCGCAGCCCCCGCAGCCGCGCAAACTGCAGGGCAAAGATCGATACCCCGCCGGTCCCCTGTATCAGCACCGTCGATCCCGGCTTCAGCTCCGCGGCCTGCAGCGCATTCCAGGCCGTCACCGCGGCGCAGGGCAGTGTGGCCGCCTCCTGAAAGCTCAGGTGTTCCGGAATCTCCACAACGCCCTCCTGGCTGAGCACAACGAAATCGGTCAGCATGCCGTCGATGTCCCCACCCAGAGCGCCCCGCCCCCGCGCCGGGGTCAGCGCGCCGTCCTGCCAGTTCTGCATGAAAATTCCGGCCACGCGGTCGCCCGGCTTCCACGCCGTCACCCCCTCCCCAACGGCCACAACTTCGCCCGCCCCGTCCGAGCAGGGGATGCGCGGAAGCTTCATTTTCGGGTTGTAGAGCCCTTTGATTACCAGCAGGTCCCGGTAATTGTAGGAAACAGCGCGCACGCCCACCAGCACTTCGCCGGGCCCGGGCTGAGGCGTCGGCCGCTCCACAAGCTCCAGAGAATCAATGCCAAACGACGCAATCTGCCATGCGCGCACAGTCGATCCTCCCCCCTTGCTCAAGCGCCAATCTCCACTACCCGGGATGCAATACGGCAAAACCCTCGTAGAATGAAGATATGGCTCGTGGTTGGGAAAGTAAATCCGTGGAGGAGCAGATGGCAAATGCCATGCAGCAACTGGAGGCCGCACCGGGCGATGCCTTCCCAAGCGACGAAGCCCGGCGCACAGCCGAACAACAGCGTGCCGGAAAGGAGCGCCACAGGCAGGCGCTCCACCTGCAAAGAGAAAATATCCTGTCGCAGCGAACCTCGCACCCCGCCCGCCGCGCCGCTCTCGAGGCCGCCCTGGCCCAGATTGAAGCGCAGATCGCGGCTCTCGGCTAAAGCATTCTCCTTCGGACGTACCCCGAAGCCCAATTCCTCAAACGCCGATTTCAACAAGAAATCGGCACCCTGAAATATGCAAGAAAAGGCTGTATCTGAAGGAGAAATGCCTTAGAACTGGTTGCATAAATCAGCTTTGAAAGGACACGGCCGGGGAACCCACCCAGTGGATGGGTCGCGTGCCGTAAAAGGAGCATAAAATCAGGGGTTTTAACCCCTGAGGGATGCTTCTTGATCGCGCCAGGGGATCTATGCAACCAGTTGTAGCGCCCGGGGCTCTCACGCCCTCCGCCGGCCGAGCTATTGTTCCCGGTGAAAGAGCAGCGAGTTGGCCTGATCCACTGAGGTCAGCTGGATGCGCGCGATGTTGACGTGATCCGGACACTTGACCGCCCACAAAATTGCCTCAGCCACATCTTTCGGCTTGAGCGGCATGAAGCCCTTGTACACCTTGGCCGCCCGTTCCGCGTCGCCATGAAAGCGCACCAGGCTGAAATCCGTCTCCACCGTCCCGGGTTCCACGTTCGTCACCCGCACCGGCGTTCCCAGCAGGTCCTGGCGCAGCCCATCGTTGATGGACCGCTCGGCCGCCTTGCTGGCGCAGTAGACCGCGCCATTCGGATAGGGCAGCTCCCCTGCGGTCGAGCCCAGGTTCACCACGTGCCCGCGCTTGCGCACCACCATCCCCGGCACCACCGCCCGCGACACGTACAGCAGTCCCTTCACGTTGGTATCGATCATCTCTTCCCAGTCCTGGATCTTGCCCATGTAGAGCTTGTCCAGGCCGCGGCTCAGCCCGGCGTTGTTCACCAGCACGTCAATCTCGGCCCACTCCTCCGGCAACTCATCAATGGTGCTCTGCACGGCGCGGTGGTTGCGCACGTCCAGATCGATGGAGTGTACGGCCGTGGCGCCTCGTTCCAGCGCGAGTAAGGCCGTTTCGGCCAGTTTTCCCGCGCGCCGGGCCGCCAACAGCAGCCGTGCGCCCTCTGCGGCAAAAGCCAGCGCCGTAGCCGCGCCGATGCCGGAGCTGGCTCCGGTAATGAACACTATCTTTCCCTTGAGGTTCATGGTCTTATCCTCATTACAATTTCACGGCTCCGCCCTGCCCCGCCGCTGTGCCATACGATACTGCCCTACCGCCCAGTCTTCCTGGCCCAGTCCCACCCGCCGGGCCCCGGCAAAGACCTCCGCCAGGTTATCGGCCAGGCTCAATTTTGTCCGCCGCCCGGCCGCTGCCTCGCGCAGCAGCCGCAGGTCCTTCTCTCCCAGTTCAATCGTCGCTCCAGGCTTCTCCGGCGGATGCAGCATCACATTTCCGTACGCCGCATAAAATTGCGACTGGAACAGCGCACTGTTGACCGTTTCCAGGAACTTCTCCGGGTCGATCCCCTGTCCCTCCGCATACACAAAGGCTTCGCCCAGCGAATGAATCATGGCGCTGATCAGGAAGTTCCCACCCAGCTTCAGAGCGTGCGCCTGCCGCGGCTCCTCGCCGATCACCGTGATCCCGCGCGCCATTGGCTCCAGCACCGGCCGCGCCCGTTCCACCGCGCCGGCCGCACCTGCCACCACGATCCACAGGTTCCCCGCCTCGGCTATATTTGGCCGCCCAAACACCGGCGCCGCCACAAAATCGATCCCGCGCCGCGCATGTTCCGCCGTCAACCGCTCGCTCAGCGCCACGCTGATCGTACTGCACGCGATGTGCAGCGCGCCCGGTGAAAGCGCGTCCAGCAATCCGTTCGCGCCGAAAATCACCTCTTCGTTCGCCTTATCGTCAAAGAGCATGGTGATCACGGCATCGGCGCCCAGTTCAGTCTCCGCCGGAGTCGCCGCCGCAATCGCTCCTTCGCGGATTAGCGGTTCAGCGCGCCCCTCCGTCCGGTTCCACACCGCCAGTTCGTGCCCGGCGGCCAGCAAGCGCCGCGCCATCGGCCTTCCCATCTGTCCCATCCCCAGAAAACCGATCTTCATGTCCAAACTCCTCCTCGCCCGGCTCTTCTAATCGATCATAAAACCGGCGAACAGCTCAACCCACGCTCAGATGCCGGATGCGCGCAAACCCAACAGCTTTCCACAACCTTCCCGCTACACTGGGTCCATGACACTTTGGAAGGTCGTTCTCCTGGCCATCGTGCAGGGCCTTGCCGAGCTTCTGCCTGTTTCCAGCTCCGCGCACGTCGTCGTCGCGGAAAAGCTGATGGGCCTCGATCCCTCTGCGCCGCAGATGACGCTGCTGCTCGTCATGCTCCACACCGGAACCATGTTCGCCGTGATCGTTTACTTCTGGAAGAAGTGGATGCTCACCTACTTCTCCAGCGGCAAAATCTTCAAACGGTTCCTGGTCCAGGCAATCTGGGCCACATTCCTTACCGGCGTCATTGGTGAAGCACTCAAAGTGCTCATCGAGAAGACCTATTTTCATAGTGCGCCCAAAGCTCAAATCGAGATGCTCTTCGGCCAACTTCAAATCATCGCGCCTGCGCTGCTGGCCGTGGGCGTTCTCATCCTGATCTCCGGCCTTGTGGAGCGGCGCCAGGAGGCAACCGGTTTCAAGTCATCCGCAGGCCCACTCGACATACGACAGGCCGGTTGGATGGGCATTTTCCAAGGCCTCGCGCTGCCCTTCCGTGGCTTCTCCCGCTCCGGTTCGACGATTTCGATAGGAATGATCACCGGTGCCGCCAAAGAGACGGCCGAGCGCTTCAGTTTCGCGCTGGCTGTGATCTTAACCCCGGTGGTCGACACCATGGAGCTTCACCGCCTGGTAAAAGCCGCGCGCGCGTCGGCCGCAATGGGCGCGCCGATCGATCTTCACGCATCGATCGCCATGAGCCTGCTGGGCGCGGCGTTTTCCTTCCTCGCAGGATTGATCGCGCTCAAGTGGCTGAGCAGTTGGCTTGAGTCGGGCCGTTGGCACTGGTTCGGCATTTACTGCATTGCGGCTTCGGGCGTGGTGTTCTATCTGCGCGCGCACGGGTTTTGATTTGATGGCGCGGCGAAGCGGAAGTGATGTTTTTCCCGCCCTGCCGACAGAAAAGGGCGACAGGTTCGGGCACTGAGAAGTAAACCGGCACGCAGACTCACAGCCTCTGCAGCAGAATCGTTCCCCGCACTGCTCCGGCCACCGTCCCGCTCACCACAACCTTCTGCCCAATCGCCGTCATCGTCAGCACCAGTTCATCCGCTCGCGTTTTGTCCGGCCGCACCAGATGCAGCGCCGGCTCACCATCCAGAAGCAGTTGCACATCGCCGATTCCGGTCACCGCTCCGTTCTCCCCGACAAAGCGAAGCCGGTACTGCGTCGCCGCGGTAATTTTCTTCGTCAGGTCTACTTCAAACTTTCCCTGATCCCACCGCCCCACGGCATTATCCGCCCAGATCCTCGGCGCAGCATCCCAATTCGCCGGAGGCGCAGCCCCGGTGTTGAACGCCGCCAGCCGCCGCACCCTTGCCTCGCCCTGCGAATCCGTCACCATCAGCCGCAACGCCGAAAACTCCTCCGGCGCAACCGGCAGAATTCGCTTGTGCCCGATGGACGATCCCGTTCCCAGCGCAACCCACGTCCCGCCGGCCCGCCCTTCCAAGCGAAACCCGCGAATCCTCTGCCCGTACCGGCAATCCTCCTCCAGAATCACGTGATCGATACGCGAAGGCGCAGCCAGCGCAAGCTCCACCCGCGCACCTCGACCCCGCGTTTCCGCAACGCTCTGTCCAAATCGCCTCCGGATCTCCGCGCCAAACTCTTTCGCCCGCGTAAAATCCTCATCCGGCATATGCCCGCGCCGGTCCGCCGGAATATTCAACAGCAACTGCGCCCCCCGGCCCACTGACCGGTAGTACACCTCCAGCAGTTGATCCTCGGTCATCAGATGGCGCACATTCGTCGTGCTCCAGAACCAGTTCGGCCGCCGGATTGACACATCGCACTCCACTGGAATCCACGCATCGCCGTTCGGATCGCCGTGCATCAACGTCGAAACCCCGCTCCGCGCGTCGGCCTCCGACTCCGCTTCCCACAAGGGATACGGCGCAAACCCCATCTCGTTGCCCACCCATCGGATCGTCGCGTCCGGTCCCTGAAAGATCGCCGCGCGGGCTGCATACTTGTGCACCAGGTCCGACACCGGCACCACGCTCGACCCGTCAAACCACACCTCCACCATCTCCCCGTAGCGCGTCAGCACCTCCGTCAGTTGCTCCCGGTACATCGCGTTATATGCCGGCTGTTTTGCCGGATCCTTGCAAACCCCTGCCACGCCCGCGCCAAAATAATCGTCCCGCGGCGAGAGATACACACCCTGCCTCAGCCCATATCTCTTGCACGATGCCGACAAGTCGCTGAGCACATCGCCGTGCCCGCCCTTCCACGGCGTGTGCCCGATGCTGTACGGCGTGGTCTCGGTCTGCCACATGCAGAACCCGCCCTGGTGCTTGGCGACGAACACAATGTACCGCGCCCCGAGATTGACCGCGCACTCCGCCCAGTTGTCAGTATCGATGTCCGGATTGATCGCGCTCAGCGGAGTCGACAGATCGTCGCCCTCCTTGTCTTGCCACGTGTTGGGCGCAAAGTGGACGAACATCCCAATCTCAAGGTCCTGCCACGCCAGTTGGTCTTCGCTCGGAAGTGCTGCCGGAGTCCCACTAGCTTCTCCAGCCGTCGTCGCCAGTCCGCGCATCGGAAACACAGCAGCAGCGGTCAGCGCACCTTTCAGAAAAGTTCTGCGGTTGGAGTTTATGCAGCCGGTCGTTAAGGTTCCGCTGTCGGTCCCTGCAATGCGCATTTGGTCCTCTCCGATCAATTCGGTGCGCCCTGTGTCTCCGCGGCCGCAAAGGTGCACTCCCGGCACTGGCAAACCCGGCGCAGATACTCCCATGAGTAAATCCCGCTGGAGTGCCCGTCGAGCCAGTTGAATTGAAGCGCATACCGTCCCACCGCGTGGGCGCTCGCTGGCTTCGGCGGCGGCGCATACATCGGCAGCAGCGATGTGTCCTTCGGCCGTGGCTGCCCCGCCTTGCGTCCTTCATTCTTGCGCTCTTCAATGCAGGTGGCGCAGGGGCAGGCCTCGCGCAGCCACGCAAAACTCCACGCGCTGTGGTGCCCATCCTGCCAATCGATCTCCAGCCCCTTGCCCTCGCTCAACAGTACGCGCACCTTCTCCGGTGTAATCGCGATGCGCGGCAGCGGCTGATTCTGCTCGTCTTCCCGCGCCTGCTCATCCTTGTTCACAACGCGAATGCCTTCATGGCTCATAGTTCTATTCTAGGTGCCCGAGCGCGCAACAACCAGCCGCCTAGTCCCTGCCGGGGCCCCCACGGACAGGTCTCCGTCCGTGGGGTGGCTACTCCCTATTCCCTGTTCTTACCCGCTCTTCCAGAAGAACCAAGCCGCCATCGTGAGTCCGATCACCACCACCAGTCCCCGCAGCACCGGCTGCGGCACGCGCCGCGACAGGCTCGCCGATGCATACCCACCGATCGCGCAGGCAATCATCGCCAGCAGGCAGTCGCGCCACACCACCTGCCCATCCACCACAAAGATCAGAAAGGCAATGCCGTTGGCCAGCAGGTTGGCCACCACCTTCAGCGCGTTGATCGCCTGGATGTCCTGGTAGCCGAACAGAGCCAGCAGCGTCATGAACAAAAAACCGGCCCCGGCTCCAAAGTAGCCCACGTAAAAACTCACCGCGATGGTCGCGAAAAACAGCGGCACACGGTGCGGCGCATGGACTTCGCCCGCCCGGGCTCTCTCGGCCCGTACCATGTTCAGCCGCGCCAGCCCCCGGCTCACCGGGCCGCTGACGGCAAAGATGCTCGCCGCTCCCAGCAGCAGCCACGGCACCAGGTGCAGAAAGGTCATCTGCGGCGTATTCAGCAGCACCACCGCGCCCGCCGTGCCGCCCAACAGCCCCGCCGCGCCCATCAGCCACGCCGATCCCATGTTCTTCCGCACATCGGGCCAGTACGCGGCCACCAACGTCAGCTGCCCCGGCCAGATCGCCACTGTATTGGTGGCGTTGGCCTGAACCGGCAGAATCCCCATGCCCAGAAACGCCGGAAACGACAGAAACGACCCGCCCCCTGCCACGGCGTTCAGCACCCCGGCCAGAAACGCCGCCACCACCAGCCACACCCAGCGCCAGTCCACAATAAACGAGAGACCGAAAAGATGGATCATCTGCGCCCTATTGTACTTGCCGCTCTGCCGGGCCAGGAATCGCCAGCTCAGCCTCCGGTCACCCTGTTCCACCCCCTCCGGCCCATTCGTAGCACTCGCAATCCGCCAATCCCCCGTACAAACCCACTTGGATCGCCTCATGCAACCGAGTGAATCCATTACGGTTATGAAGAAACACAAAAAGATGAGTGTGCTGCACTAATATTTTCTGAACCAATTGTGCTATAGTTCCATCAGATTCATTGGTTGGTCGGGGCTCACCCCCCACCCATCATCACCAATCCGCTTGGAGGTAAACTCTTATGGCTATCACTCGTTGGGACCCGTTCCGTGAAATCGTCGCCCTGCAGAACCGCGTCAACTCGCTCTTCCGCGACATGAACGAGGGCACAGACCCCCTCACCACCGCCAGCTTTGTGCCGGCCGTCGACATCTACGAAGACGACAAAAAGGTCGTCCTCAAACTGGAAGTCCCGGGCATCGAGGAGAAAGACCTGGACGTAAGCGTTGAAAACAACACCCTGACCGTCAAGGGCGAGCGCAAGCTCAAGAAAGAGGAGAAGGAAGAGAACTTCCATCGCATCGAGCGCCGCTATGGCAGCTTCTTCCGCGCCTTCACCCTGCCCTCGACTGTCGATACCGAACATGTCGCGGCCAGCTACAATGCGGGCGTGCTCAAGCTGGAGCTCCAGAAGAAGCCCGAAGCCCAGCCCAAGCAGATCAAGGTCAACGTGAGCAAATCGCTGGCTGCCTAAAAGCAGCTGCCTAAAAGCAGTGGTCACTTGTCAGTGATCAGTGGTCAGTCCTGGCGGCTGGTAGAAGTAACCTTCTACCAGCCGCATGCCCTTGGGTGCATACTCTTTCTGACGGCCCTATCGTGGTCTCCCCGGAAGGGAAATCGCAATGAACGCCTTCAACCTACTCGGCATTCTTGTGTCATTTGTGCTTGGCTGCGTTGCCATGTATGTACTCAAACCGTTCTTGGGTACCTATTCGGCCAAGAAGGGCGAGAATCTTGCGACGAAAGAAGATATTGCCGAACTCACGAGGATTGCTGAAGGAATCAAAGCCAAGATCTCTGACGACGTGTGGGATCGGCAAAAGCAGTGGGAGATGAGACGAGATGCTGTGTCTGATGCATGGCGCGCGCTGCGCGAGCTAGAGATTTCCCTTATCGAACTCCATTCTGTTTTTCTGCTTCCAATTTGCGAGTCGAGCATGCGACACCGCGCGAGGGAGCAATTCAATTCGTGCAATACAAGGTATCTTCATGCGAAGGACTTTGCTGATTTGATCGTCGGGAAGGAGTTTCCAAAATATCTTGCTGCATATTTCCAGCAAGTAGGGATCATCGCCAATGAAATCCTGAAAGAAAATCCGGGATACTTTACTTCTGAACGAATGAAAGAGCTTGCTGAAAAGAGCAATGAAATTGTTCAGGAGGCACGGAACGAACTTAACATCAAGAGCACTGATTGTGCTGTAGCTTAACTGTTCACTGACCACTGTTCACTGTCCACTGGAGTTTTCATGGCCATTCGTTGGGAGAAATTTACCGTCAAATCGCAGCAGGCGATGCAGCAGGCGCAGGCCCGCGCCACCGAACTGGGCAACCCCGAAATTCAGCCCGTTCACCTGTTGCTGGCGCTGGTCGAGGACCGCGAAGGCGTGATCCCCGCCGTGCTGGAAAAGATCGGTGTGCCCATCGAACGCCTTGAGACCGAGCTGCACCAGATCGAGGAGAAACTGCCTCGTGTCGCAGGCGCCGCCGCGCAGCCCGGCCTGAGCCAGTCGCTTAACAAAGCCCTTGAGCAGGCCTTCCGCGAGGCCGCCAACTTCAAGGACGAGTATGTCTCCACCGAGCACATCCTGCTCGGCATCTCCCACGTAAAAGGCGATGCCGCCCGCGACGCCCTGGCTGCGGCCGGCGCCACGCGCGACGCCATCCTAAAGGCTCTCACCGCCGTGCGCGGCGCGCAGCGCGTCACCGACCAGAATCCCGAGGCCAAGTTCCAGGCCCTCGAGAAATACGCCAGGGACCTCACCGATCTCGCCCGCCGCGGCAAACTCGACCCGGTCATCGGCCGCGACGAGGAGATTCGCCGCGTCGTCCAGGTGCTCAGCCGCCGCACCAAAAACAATCCCGTGCTCATCGGCGAGCCCGGCGTCGGCAAAACTGCCATCGTCGAGGGCCTCGCCCGCCGCATCGTCTCCGGCGACGTGCCCGAAAGCCTGCGCGACAAGCGCGTCATCGCGCTCGATCTCGGCGCCATGCTGGCCGGAGCCAAGTACCGCGGCGAGTTCGAAGACCGCCTCAAAGCCGTCCTCAAAGAAATCGAAGAATCGAACGGCCAGATCGTCCTGTTCATCGACGAGCTGCACACCCTCGTCGGCGCGGGCGCTGCCGAGGGCGCCATCGACGCCAGCAACATGCTCAAGCCGGCTCTCGCGCGCGGCGAGCTGCGTGCCATCGGCGCAACCACGCTGAATGAGTACCGCAAATACATCGAAAAAGACAAGGCCCTCGAGCGCCGCTTCCAGATCGTGTACGTCGGCGAGCCCAATGTCGAGGACACCATCGCCATCCTCCGCGGCCTCAAGGAGCGCTATGAGGCGCACCACAATGTGCGCATCAAGGACTCGGCCATCGTCGCCGCGGCCACCCTCTCGCACCGCTACATCAGCGACCGTTTTCTCCCCGACAAGGCCATCGACCTCATGGACGAAGCCGCGGCTTCCCTTGCCATTCAGATCGGCTCCGTCCCCACTGAGATCGATCAGCTTGAGCGCGAAAAAACCTCGCTCGAAATCGAGTTCGCCGCACTCAAGCGCGAAACCGACCCCAACAGCGTCGAGCGCCGCACCGAAGTTGAGCGCGAAGTGGCCACTCTCCAGGAGCAGATCACCGCCCTGCGCGCCCGCTGGACCAGAGAGCGCGACGCCATCAGCCGCGTCAGCGAACTCAAGAAGCGCATCGAGTCCCTGCGCTTCGAGGCCGAAGAGCAGACCCGCAAGGGCCAGCTCGACCGCGCCGCGCAGATCCAGTACGGCGAGCTGCCTAAGCTCGAAGCCGAGCTCAAGCAGTTGAACGCCGCGCAGGACGGCAGCGCCGACACCGCGCGCATGTTGAAGGAAGAAGTGGACGAGGAGGACATCGCCAAGATCGTCAGCAAGTGGACCGGCATTCCCGTCTCCCGCATGTTGGAAGGCGAAGTGAAAAAACTCGTCCAGATGGAGCAGCGCCTGGGCGAGCGCGTCATCGGCCAGGATGCGGCCCTGTCCATCGTAGCAAACGCCATTCGCCGTTCCCGCGCCGGCCTCAGCGACCCCAGGCGCCCCATCGGCTCCTTCATCTTCCTCGGCCCCACCGGCGTGGGCAAAACCGAAACCGCGCGCGCCCTCGCCGAGTTTCTCTTCGACGATGAGCAGGCCATGATCCGCATCGACATGAGCGAGTACATGGAGAAGCACGCCGTCGCGCGCTTGATTGGCGCGCCCCCGGGCTACGTCGGCTATGACGAAGGAGGCCAGCTCACTGAGGCTGTGCATCGCCATCCCTACTCCGTCATCCTCTTCGACGAGATCGAGAAGGCGCACCCCGATGTCTTCAACATCCTCCTGCAGGTGATGGACGACGGCCGCCTCACCGACTCCAAGGGCCGCACCGTGGACTTCAAGAACACGGTGCTCATCATGACCTCGAACCTGGGCGCTAATCTGCTCGCCGGCGACGCGCTACGCACCGACCACGATTTCGACATGGCCCGCGAGTCCGTTATGCGTGTCATGCGCGAGCACTTCCGTCCGGAATTCTTAAACCGGGTCGATGACATCGTGATCTTCCGTCCGCTGGGCAACGCGCAGTTGGGCCGAATCCTCGATCTGCGCCTCAATGAGGTCAGCAAACTGCTCGAAGACCGCCAGATTTCGCTCGAATTCACCGAACCGGCGCGCCAGCTCATTCTCGCCTCCGGCTCTGACGCGGCCTACGGCGCTCGCCCGCTCAAGCGCGCCCTGCAGCGCATGGTCCAGGACCCGCTGGCCATCAAAATCCTCAACGGCGAGGTGCAGCACGGCGAGCACGTGAAGATCGACGTGGACCGCAACTCCAATCACCTCGTCTTCGAACCCATGACCCGCGCCGCCATGGCGTAACATTGTGGACGTAAGGCGTGAACAATGAAGAGCTACAGCAAAAAGAACATATCGGAAGCCCAACTTGAAGAGCTCGTACGGCGCCGGGCTGACTCAATCGAAGCGGGCCTGAAATATATGGATCACCAGATGCACACATCTGGAGGGCGTCTAGACGTTCTCTTAGTTGACAGCGGAAGAGCGCTTGTAGTGGCAGAACTCAAAGTGGTCCCGGACGACGGTATGTTGGTTCAGGGTCTCGACTATTACGACTATGTGACGAGACAATTGGAGTCCATCGCTAGGCTCTATAAGGAACATTCAATCGACCCCACTCAGCGGGTTCGACTTATGCTGATTGCGCCAGATTTCTCACAAGACCTCATCAACCGATGTAAATGGATCGAGCCGAGGGTTTCCCTTTTCTCATACACCTGTTTGCAGTTTGAAGGCGAGGAAGACCTCTTGCCAATTTTCACCGAGCGTGAGGTTCCCGAACCGCCGGAAGCCATCCAAGTCACTCGTGTCGAAGATCATCTGAAATACATTACCGACAAGCATATTCGGGCCACGGTTTCTGCGCTGCTTGAGGAGGTCAAGGGATGGAAGCCAGGAGCCATCTCGCTCGACCCGATCAAGTACTCAATCTCGATGAAGGTCAATAATCGTGTATTTGCCTACCTTTCCGCTCGTCGGCAGTTCTTCGTAATTTCTACCTACGATGCAGGCGACCAGTGGAGGAATTTCCCCGTTAAGACTGAAGAAGATCTGAACGACATCAGACTAACAATGAAGGCGGCAATGGAGAGGCGAATTAGAATTGCTCCCTTATTACCTACTGCCGCAGCTCCACCAGCGTAGTCCCCTGCCCGCCCGCCCCCCTCCGCGGACCCTCCTCCAACTTGTTGCAGAGAATTACCCTTCCCGCGCGCACAATAGCAATAGCGATTCGAGAAGAAGCTCAGCCCGGCAGACGAAACACCCAAATCCGGGCAGGCCGCTCACCGGGAATTTTCCATCATGCGGTACTTTCCGCCTGAAAGAGGCCCAAAACCGCCTGTAACTCGTTTGTTGTGACGATTCTGCAAATAACTTCAATGCTGAGAGGATTTTAGAGCCGAAGCCTTGCCGTAACTTGATGTGCCGCAGGATTTTATCCCCAAAATAGGGGTGGGGGGGTGGCTGGTGAGCCAACACACATCGGGCAATCCGCGCCCTGAGCAGCGAAGCCCGCGCCAACCGCCCTACTGCCGTAGCTCAACCAGCGTCGCGCCCTGGCCGCCCTCGTTCTGCGGAGCCTCTTCGATCCCGGCCACGTGTGGATGCCCCTTCAGAAATTCGCGCACGCCGCGCCGCAGAATTCCCGCTCCATGCCCATGAATCACCCGCACCCGGGGCAGCCCCGCCAGGAATGCCCGGTCTAAGTATTTTTCGAGTTCTTCGGTCGCCTCGTCCACCGTGCGCCCGATCAGGTTGATCTCCATGCGCATCTCGCCCGTCGCCTCGCTGGAAACCGACACATGCACGCCCTTCTGCCGTCGCGCCGCACCAAGTGGATCGGCCTTCTGGCCCTGCCGCGACTCCTGACCAAAAGTTGGAGGTGCGGAGCACTCATCACGCTTCACGCGCATCTTGATCGGCCCCAGCGCAACCTCGAACAAATCTTTCTCCACCTCGCGCTGCACAATCGCTACCTTATTCATCGACTTCAGCAGCACCCGGTCGCCCGCTGCGATATGCCGCAGCAGGTGCGGCTGCGCGTGGGTGTCGTCCTGGTCAGCGCCGGTCCTGTGCGCCACCACCGCCTGGTTGAAGCTCTCCTGAAACTCGCGCCGCAGCCTCTGGATGCGCCGCTCAGCCTCCTTCGACAACTTCTGCTGCGCCGCGCGGTCCTCGATGGCCCCCACCGTCTCGCGCATCTGAAACTCAAAATCCTTCATTAGCGAAGCCAGCTTCTGCTCCAGCGCGCGCGTGCGGTTGCGCATCTCCACGTCGCCCTCGCGCTCCAGCTTCTTCCGTTCCTGGTTCAGCGCGTACTGCTCCTGCCGCGCGGCCTTGCGCTCATCCTCCAGGTCCACGAGTTGCTTGTGCAGCCGGTCCAGGAAGCGCGCAACATCCACCTGCTGCGAGCCCAGCCGCTCCCGCGCCGCAGTAATAATCTGCGGATTCAGCCCCAGCCGCTCCGCCGTCTGGATGCCCGCCGAAGCCCCCGGCACCCCCAGCCGCAACTGATAGTTCGGCACCAGCGTCGCCTCGTCCACGCCCGCCGCCGCATTCAGCACGCCCTCGGTATTCGCCGCATACACCTTCAGCGAAGTGTGATGCGTCGAAATCAGCGTCCACGCGCCGGCCATGAGAAAGTAATGCGCCGCGGCCACGGCCAGCGCCGCGCCTTCTTCGGGATCGGTCGACGAACCAAGCTCATCCAGCAGCACCATCGAGCGCGCATCCGCCAGCCGCGACAGCCGGTCGAGATTGGTGATGTGCGCGGAAAAGCTGGAAAGCGCTTCCTCGATCGATTGCTCGTCGCCAATATCCGCCAGAAACGACGTGAACACCGGGAAGCTGGCCGCCGCGGCCGGAACCGGCAACCCAGCCTGCGCCATCATGGCCAGTAGCGCCACGGTCTTCAGCGTCACCGTCTTGCCGCCCGTGTTAGGCCCGCTGATCACAATCTGCCTCTGCTGTGCGGTCAGCTCCAGAGTCAGCGGAACAATTCGCCCGCCGCTCGCGCGCAGCCGCCGCTCCAGCAGCGGATGCCGTCCCGCCTCCAGGTGCAACAGCCCCGCTGTGATCGCCGGCGCCACGCAGTTGTAGTCGCGCGCAAATCGCGCCCGCGCCTGCACACTGTCCACCAGCGCGAGCACCCGTGCACCCTCACGCAGGGTATGCGCATAGCTTCCCACCTGCCGCGTCAGCGCCACAAAGATGCGGTGAATCTCAGCTTGTTCTTCTTCGATCAGCCGCACCAACTCGTTGTTCTGTTCGATCGTCTCCAGCGGCTCCACGTAAACCGTCTGGCCCGACGAGCTGGCCCCGTGCACCACTCCGCTCACTCGCCGCTTCAGCTCCGCGCGAACCGGAATCACGAAGCGCTCGCCGCGAATCGTGATCAAGTCCTCCTGCGTCGCCCCTTCGCTGGAGAGCTTGCGCAGCGTAGCACGCAGGCTCTCTTCAATCAGCTTTTGCTGGCGTTCTTGTTCGCGCCGAATCCGCCCCAACTCCGGCGACGCTTCGTCCGCCAGCCTGCCGTCAGGCTGAATCGTACGCTCAATCGACTCAGCCAGCGGCCGCAAACTCGGCGTCAGCTCGGCTGAAAGTTCGGAGAGCCCCCGCAGCTTCCCCGCCAGCCGCGCCGGCGGTTCGCGCAGCAGCGCTTGCCACGAGGCCACATCGTTGGCCAGCCTCGCCACAGCCTGCAGCTCGCCGGCCTCCAGCGCGGTTCCGGGAATCAGCGCCTTCGCCCCAAGCTGGGTCGGATCGAAGAGCCCGCCCAGCGGAACCGAGACCTGTTCCTCCAGCAGTAAGCGCACCTCGCCGGTGAGCTGATGCTGCCGCGCAATCCACCCCTCGTCGGTCGATGGCCTCAGTTCGAGAATCGCCTCGCGCCCTACCGGCGACGCCGCAAACCCAGCCACTAGCGCCAGAACTGACTCCCACTCCAGCGCCGCAAGGCCGGCGTCTTCCAGGGGCAACGGAATGGGATCGAGCAGCGTCATATCCAGCAACTATCTTAGCGGGCCTGGCAAATTCCTGACCCGGTGAAGTAACGCCGCGCACCAATCAAGCAGAAGTCTCCGCCGTCTTCAGTTCACCCTCCCACCGCGCCACGACCGCCGCGGCCATGCAGTTGCCGATCACGTTCATCGCGGTGCGCCCCATATCCATCACCGTGTCCACGCCCAGCAGCATCAGCACCGCGGCCATGGGAATGTTGAACGAGCTGGCCGCGCCCATCAGCACCACCAGAACCGTGCGCGGTACGCCGGCCACGCCTTTGCTGGTCAGCATCAGCGTCGCCAGCATCACCATCTGCTCGCCGACTGAGAGGTGCATCCCTCCAGCCTGCGCGGCAAACAAGGCAGCCATGGAGAGATAAATGCTGGAGCCTGTCATGTTGAAGCTGTAGCCGGTCGGGATGACAAAGGAAACAATCCAACCCGGCACGCCGAACTCCTCCATGCGCTCCATCGCCAGCGGCAGCGCGGCCTCGGAGCTGGTGGTGGCGAACCCCAGTGCAGCCGGCTCGCCCACAGCCGCGGCGAATCGGCGCAGCGGAATGCGCGCAGCCACCAGGATCGGCCCCAAGACCAGCAGCAGAAAGACAATCAGCGCCGCATAACACGTCACCACCAGCTTCACCAACGGCAGCAGCGTGTGCACACCCATGCTACCCACCGTGTAAGCCAGCGCCGCTCCCGCCGCCACTGGCGCCATCACCATCACCATGCGTGTCATCTGGAACATCGTATCCGTCAGCGACTGCAGCACGCTCACCATAGGCGCGCGCTTCGGCTCCGGCAGCATGGCCAGCGCCGTGCCGAACAGCAGCGCGAAAATTGCCACCTGCAGAATCTGATTCTGCGCCACGGCTTGCGCAATGTTCTCCGGAAACACATTCAGCAGCATCTCCTGCCATCCGGCCGGATGCGCAACCGGCGCCGTCAGTTGCGTGGACACAGGCAGCGCGATCCCCACGCCCGCCTGCGAAAGGTTGATCGCAACCGCGCCCAGGATCAATCCCAGCGTGGTCGCCACCTCGAAAAACACAATCGCCTTCAGCGCCACGCGCCCCACGCCGCTGAGCTGTCCGTGGCCCGCAATGCCGGTGACGATCCCGCCAAAAATCAGCGGCGCCACGATCATGCGAATCAGCCGCAGAAAGATGTCGCCCAGGAAGTGAGTCTGGGCAGCCAGGTGCGGCGCGTCCACGCCCAGCTCCGCGCCCGCCAGCATGGCGAAAAACGTCCACAGCAGCAGTGAGCGGCGCCGCACAATCCATGGAATCAATAACCCAAAGCCAGCCCAACGCAGAACAATGCCCAACTCCGCATAGCCCTGAAGCAGGCCGGTTAGAAGCCCCGCCACAAGCAGAAGCCCTGCCGCTCCGGTGAACCCGGGCAGCACAGCCGCACCGATGTGCATCACGCGGCGGCCCGATTTCCGTGGGGTCGATGGGTCTGGAGGATTCAAGGCTTCCATTATCCAACGGGCAACCCCAGGGCTGCATCCTGTGCCCACACAAAAGCGCGCGGACGCGAGGCCGCTTCGAACTCACGATGAATTTTTCATGGCGACAGGGAAGGACATTTTCCGCCTGACTGCGCTTCCCCGCAAAAGAAGCATGAACCCACGCAGTCGAAAAGACCGCGCAACCCGAGAGCGGCTACGTGGTTGAACCGGAAGCCGGAACCGCCGCCGCGGGACAAGCAGCGCCGCAGTCTCCGCCGCAAGCCGGCTTAGCCTCCGCCGCAGATCCGCCGCCGTCGGACTTGGAGCCGGCGCTGGGCGCGCTGCTCTTGGCCGCATAGTCGTTCACATACCAGCCCGTGCCCTTGAAGCTCAGCCCCGGAGCTGAAAGAGGCCGTTCCAGCTTGCCTCCGCACTCGGGGCATTTCTGTTCAGGCTGTGCATTGAACCGTTGGATTCTTTCAAAGCTGTAGCCACAGTGGGTACAGCGATACGCATACAAGGGCAAGGTTCTTACCTCTTCTAAAAAATATCTCCCACTATCTCTATTGTAGCGTTAACGTATCAATTCCACGCAAACAGCACATTCCCGCGCTGCCGCCGAACGCTCTGTCAACGACCAGGAAGGCATTCTCGCGGCATAAAAGCCCCTGACGAAACGCCCCCTGGCCCAACAGATTCAGACCGTAACGGCCGTGATTCCTCCGCGTCCGCCGCAAGGCCCGCTTCGCTTCTCAATCCACGGAGAACCGGACCGAAGCCGTGTGGTACTCCCAGGAGAGCGTGATCCTGCCCTCGCCGCCGCCAAGGTCCGTGATCGTGTAGACCAGATCTTCCACCATCGCGGCAGGCTTGTTCATTCTCATCGGCGTGCGTCCAAGATCGGCGGTGGAGTCATACGCCAGTCCCCATTCGCCGGTCTTCTTGCTCACAATCAGCACCCAGTGATCCGGATCGGAGATGTCCACAAACAGCGTGTACGTCCCCGCCGGTACCTTCAGGTCGCCGATGGTCAGATCGCCGTCGGTAATCAGCGTGGTGGCCGCGTTGGCGCCGGCCCGCCAAACCGGATAGGACTTATGGGTCTTCGCGATCAGCCCATCCTTGGTGAAGATGTGTCCCTCACGGCCCTTCACACGGGGCGAGTTGTACTTGATGGTGATGGTCTTGCCGGCGACGCTCGCAGTCGCCGTTTCCGCCGGGCTGGCCGGCGGCATCCTCTGGGCGCTGGCTATTGAGGTTGCGGCCATCAGCGCCGCGGCCATAAAGATTCGACGGTTCATGGGGTACTCCTTCTTAGAACTCGTGGGTTCGGCAGAACTCTGCCGTTTGGACGACTCCGGATCAATCTCTGTTCAGGCTCTTCCGCGCAGGGCTCGCACCGCGCCATTTGCCCCGCCTTGCGGATTTGCGGCAACAATATCACATTCCCCGGCTCCCGCGCCTCGCCAAGGCGATGGCGCCGATCACGCAGCGCGGGGAAATGCCCGCACCTTGGGCCGTCTGCGCCGCGAGGCGTGCCACAGGTCGTACTGCTGCTGGAGGTCAAGCCACACGCCGGGATCGGTTCCGAAGGCGTCTGAGAGGCGCAACGCCATGGCCGCCGTAAAGGAGGCGCGGCCGTTCAGCAGGCGCGAGAGAGTGGAGCGAGCAACGCGCAAACGCTTAGCGGCCTCGCCTACGGGCATGGAGCCGATATACTCGCGTAGAATCTCGCCCGGATGGGCCGGGTTGTACATCATTCTCTGCATTTTCGTCCTCCCATCTTTCAGTGGTAATCCTGGTAGTCCACCAGAATTGCGTCTTCGCCGTCGAAGGTGAAGGTCATTCTCCAGTTTCCATTCACCTTGACCGACCAGTGGCCCGTGAGGTTCCCTTTCAAACGGTGCAAGTCCCACCCTGGCACGTTCATCCGATTAGCGTCCCCGGCAATATTCAAGAGCGTAAGCTGACGGTTCAGCTTGACGGCGTGCGCGGGCTGAATGCCCGCCTTGCTCCCCGTCAAAAAGAACTTCTCCAGCCCAGCGTGCCGGAACGACCGGATCATGCCCCAATGTAGCGCGTAGCGCCTCACGCGTCAAGATGAAGAATGCTCAAACTTGGTCGCTTCTATCCCGCAAGGAGCATGCTCTGCCTGAAACTGACCTGTCTAAGCGGAAACTAGACGCATAAAACGCGGACCCTCGGGTCCGCGTTATGTGCATTTTCAGATTTGCAGTTCGGCTTACGCCTTCGCCAGCACCCCTCCGCTGACCCGCTCCCTCAGAATCTCATGCGCATGCGCCAGGAACTCATCCAGCGGCAGCTTGCCTGCTTCCACCTCCGCCAGAATCTCCTTCTGCGCCAGGTAATCCTTGTTTACGATGCCCGCCTTCGACTGCAGCATCCGCCACGCCTTGCGCCGCTCCACGCAGAACATCACCAGTTGCCGAGAGAGCGCCCGGTATTCGATCTTGCCGTTCTCCTCAAGCGTGATGTACACCTCGAAGTCGGGAATGTACGACCGGTGTCCCGGCGTCAGGTACCGCCGGTAGACCACATCTTGCTGCGTGATCCGCACCAGCATGTTGTCCAGGTGAATCAGCTTGGCCGCCGCCTCCGGCTTGATCTTCTTCAGGTGGTTGCGGAAGCGCGCCTCGGTCGTGCACCAGTGCGCCACCGTGTAGCTCCAGCTCTCGCCCGTGGCCTTCGACTTCGTCTCGTACCAGTCCATGTCGATCGCCGGGTTGCCCTTGATGTCCAGCGTCTCCTGGTAGCTCTCGCCCTTGCGCGGATCGAAGACGAACTCCGGCACACCGCGCGAGTCGCGCACCCGCTGCGCCTGGAACAGAGCCATGTCGTCCGCCACGCCGTGCTCCGGCTGGCAGGTCGTGAAGGCCTGCAGGAACATCGTCCCGCGGTACTCCAGCCCGTCCAGAATCGCCCGGTAGAGCTTCGGCGCGTTGGCCATGGAGCATTGCGCCACGAACGGCGATCCGTGCCCCGCCAGGAAGGTTTCCGCCACCGTCTTCTTCTCCGTGTTCTTGCCCTGCGTCGCGGAGCCGAAGACGTTCATGTCGTTGCCGCCCAGCATCGGCGTCGAGTCCGAGTTCTGCCCGCCGGTGTTCGAGTACACCTGCGTGTCCAGCATCAGCACCTTCACGTTAGGCCGGTTCTGCAGCACCACCTTCGACGTGTTCTGGTAGCCGATGTCGCCGATGCCGCCGTCGCCGCCCACCACCCAGACCTTAGGCAGTTCGATAATCTCCTGGTCGGTCATCAGCGCGTCGGTAAAGTGCGTGAAGTGGTAATATTCCTCCTCGCTCAGCACCTTCTCATCGCGCGTCAGCACGATGTCCGCCAGCCGCTCTGGAATCACTGACCGCCGCGCGTGGTCCACGATGAAGCTCTCCCCCATCAGCCAGCCCACCGTCACGCCGTCCTGGAACAGCGAGTTCATCCACGGATAAGGATGCGGATTGTTCGGTGCCGTCGATCCGTACACCGTGTTGCAGCCCGTGTGCGCCGCCATCGCCATCACGCTCATCCCGTTGGCCAGCCGTCCATCCACAGGCTGAAGGTTCTTGTGGTTGAAGGCCTCGGTCAGCAGCACCGCAGCCATCGCTTCGATCAGTTGCGCGTCCGTAATCGTCCCGTGCTCCGCTTCGTAGGCCGCGATGCGCTCCTTGGTGTCCTTCTCGTCCTCGCCGCCCAGCCCCATCACCAGGTGAGCGATCGCCTGCCGCAGCAGCGCATATTCACCGGCATTGCTCTCCTTCAGAGCCGCCAGCCGCTTCACGCCGTTCTTGTCCAGCTCGGAGGCCTTGGCCACAAAGCGATCGCTCTTCGCGTGGAAGATCGGCCGCATGTACGCCTCGGTCACCGCCGCAATCGAGCGCAGCACGCTCTTTTCGCCGCAGCCCGCGCAGGCGCCGTCGCCGGCCACCAGCGCGTCGTAGTTGGTCCGCACCATCAGCATGTTGCGCAGTGTCGCCGTCTTCGAGTCCGCCGGGTTGGCCGCATTGAACAGTCCAAGGTACTTCTGCGAAGTATTCGGCAGCAGATCCAGGAAGTGCGTTCCGCTCTCGTGCTCCGCGTTCACCTCCTCGGTCTCCTGCACCATCCTCAGCGCCTGGTGGTCGCCGCAGGCCGTCACGCAGGCCGCGCAGCCCTTGCACAGGTCGCTGACAAAAATCGAGAACACGCCGCCCGAGCCGGCCTGCTTGCGCTCCGGCGAGGAGAAGATGGCATTCACCTTCTGGTAAGCCATCGGCACTTTGTCCAGGATCGCGAAGAACTGCTGCTTCGCCGCCGCCGAGAACCCGTCCACTGACTCCGTCACCTCGCGCAGAATCGTCGGCATCGGCGTCCCCGTCTTCATCTCCGCCAGCATCCGCTCCCGCGTGCGCTTCTCGATCTCCGGCAGCGCGCGCAACATCTTGTCGCGGTCGCCCGCATCGGCCACGTAGTACGAAATCGCCGTCTTCAGCAGCGTGCCCAGGTCCTGCGAGGTGTTCGGCAGCGCCGTATCCGGGCACACCGAGATGCACTCCATGCACTGCGTGCAGTTCTCCGGAATGTACAGCGGCGTCTCGCGCCGCGCCACGTACTTCGAAGCCGTATCGCCCGTGGCCGCCGCAATCACGCCCATCGCCGAGAGCGGCGTCGCCGGCTGGTTATAGCCAAAGCTGGCGCGGAACTCCGAGTCGAACTTCGCCACGCTGGCGATCGGCGCGCGCCCCGCCTGTCCTGCCGGCGGCGGCGTCGACCGGCAGCCGATCCCGCACGAACCGCCCGCGGTCGCCAGCTCCAGAACCGGTAGCAGCGCCTGCCCGCGCAGCGTCGAGTGATCCGCCGCGCTCAGCGCGCCAATCTTGATCTCCTTCACCCGTTCAAAGCCCTGAAGCATCACTTCCATGTTCGACTGCACCACCGCGTCGCCGAACTTGCCGAACTTCTTCACATACTGCTTGTGCACCACTGCGCGGAACTGCTCCTGCGTGATGCGAAACTCCTTCAGCAGCGTGCTCACCGCGAAGAACCCGCCGAGAAACGCGTTGCCCTGCATGCGCAACTGCAGGTCGCCGCGGTCGGTTGCCTTCTTGGCAATGTCGAAGCCGGGCAGCGTGAACACGCGAATCTTCTTGTCGATGATCTGCTTGCGCGCCCACAGCGGAAGATTCTCCCACGCGCGCTCGCCGTCCACATCCGACTCCCACACCAGGCTCCCGCCCTCCTGCATCCCGTCCAGCGGGTTCGTATGCGTAAACGCCTTCGGATCGCAGCACAGCACCACGGTCACGTGGCGCAGGTCGCAGTTCACCCGGATGCGCTCCTTGGCCGCGACCATGAAATAACTGGTCGGCGCGCCCTTCTTCTCCGAGCCGTACTTCGGATTCGCGCTGACGTGGATGATCTCCTTCGGTTGCCCCAGCTCATCCTTCAGCCCGTCACGCTCGTAGAGCAGGTCGTTCAGGTCGCCCAGAATCGCGCCCAGGTTCTTGCCGGTGGTGATCGCGCCCCAGCCGCCGATCGAGTGGAACCGCACTGCAACCGCGCCTTCCGGCAGCAGTGACGGCGTTTCGTCGGCAATCACGCTGTAGGGATGGTCCACGCCGACCACAAAGAAGTTCACGCTGTCCGCAGCCGTCTTGCCGTCCTTGCGCGCGCGGCCGGCCGTGGCAAACTCATATGCGCCGATGATGTGTTCCGGCCGGAAGTCGCGCGACCCCAGTCCGTAGCTGCCGCCGAAGAACCGCGGCACCTCAACCAGCGAAATCTGCGGCAGACCCTCGGTGCCCTGCACCGCCTTTGAGAACGCGGTGCGGATGTCGCGTCCCAGCGGGTTGTCGCCGGCCAGCGCCTCGTCGGTCCGCTCCAGGATGATCACGTCCTTCTTGCCCTTCAGCGCCGTCACCAGCGCCGCCTCGGGGAACGGCCTGAGCACATTCACATGAATGGAGCCCACCCTGGCCCCGCGCGTCGCGCGCATGTAGTCCACCGCCGCTTCGATGTTCTCCGCCGCCGAGCCCAGCGACACAAAAATCGCTTCCGCATCGCTCGTCTTGTACTCGCTGATCAGCCCGTACTTCCGTCCCGTCAGCTCGGCAAAATCCTTGTACGCATCTTCCAGGAAATGCAGAATCGGCTCCGCGAAGTTGTTTCGCCGCGCCACAATGCCCTGCATGTAGTGTTCCTGGTTCTGCACCGGCCCCAGCAGAATCGGGTTGGTCAGGTCCATCATCTTCGGAACCCGCCGCCGCGTCGCCCCGAACAGAACGCGCTGCGCCTCGGTCGGGCACTCGATGATGTCGTCCGGCGCGCCCAGGTACTCGCGGATCAGCTCGGACTCATGCTTGTAGAACGTCCGCTCCAGGTGCGACGTCAGGAACCCGTCCATGATGTTCATGCCCGGTGTCAGGCTCAGCTCGGTCACGCGCCGCAGAATCAGCGCCTGGTCGGCGGCCTGTTGCGCGTCCTTGCCGAACAGCATGATCCAGCCCGTATCCAGCGCCCCATATATATCGTCGTGGCCGCAGTGCACGTTCAGGGCGTGCTTGGTCAGCGCCCGCGCGCCTACCTCGAGCACCATCGTCGATCCCTTGCCCGGCGCATGGTAATACTGCTCCACGCCGTAAACTACGCCCTGCCCCGAGGTAAAATTCACCACGCGCTTGCCGCAAACCGAGTGCGCAATCGCCCCGCCCTGGGCCGCATGTTCGCCTTCCGCCTCAATCGCGATGGTGTTATGCCCGAAGACGTTCAGATGGCCTTCGGCATAGGCCTGCTGGAACAGCTCGCCGCCCTCCGTCGATGGCGTAATCGGATAAAACACGCCGGCGTCGGCGATCCGCGTCTCGGTGTGGTAGGAAACCAGCTGGTTTCCGTTTGCGGTGACTCGTATGCCAGGATAGCGAGCAGCTGCCTTCATGAATCCCTCTCTGTCCGTCTTCCTATGTGTGTGACCCGATCCGCGGTCTGCCGGATAGCAACCTGCGCACACCCAGCGAATCCATGCCGTGCCTTGCTCCAAGTCGAGCCTGATTTAACCCCAACCTGAGTGTGGTCAAGTCGATTCCGCAGGCCTAACTCGGGCAAATCCTGCGTCGAAAATGCCTTCAAATCCTGTGTCGAAAATGCCTTACAGGTCTACCGGCCGAGATAGAGAACAGGGAACCCAGGGGAGCGTCGGTCCTGCATTACGGCCTATGCCTAGTATGCACCCGGAACGGTAAGACACCGTCTCAACAGGTGGGATTGTTAGCCCCCTCGCTCCTATTTATGACCTCTGACCTCTTCATTCTATGTCAAATCACCCCGCCCACGGCCGGCGCAGAACTATCGAGCGCTCTTGCAAAATTCCGGGCCCGGCCGTGAAGACCGGGTCCGGAATCCGTCTTACGGTTTCTCTTCAGCCAACTCTTCCGCCGTCGGTTCTGTCCGCCCCTGCATGTCCTCGTTGTAGAGCGGTGCGGCCGGCTTCAGCGTCGGATTCTCAGCGGTCAGGGCAAACGTCGCCTTCAGGTTGGCCGCCAGCGTCCGCCAGTCAATCGCATTGCCGAACACCACGCGGTCGCCCGCGTCGCCGGCCGCCAGGCTCACCGTCTGCACAACCTTTGAGCCCTCGGTCTCGCGCGTGACTTCAATCGCGACCCGCGCCGGCCCGTTCTCCACAATCCGGATCTGCGCCGGGCCGCTTACGTACGCCCGCGGCGGTGCCTGTTCCTGGTCGAAGTCAATGTTCCACGCCGGCCACTGTTTCGGCGCGTCGGTTGAGATCGCCAGCCGCATCGGCGCAGCCAGCAACTCTTTGTGCAGGTCCTTGTCATAGATGCTGGAAACATCCCCATCCGCGTCCAGTTCCACCCGATAGTGTGCATTTTCCAGCGAATTTTCCCTGATGCGTCCGCTGCACCGGCAGGCTCGTCTCGCTTCCTCCGAGCCATCCTGCGGCTTTTTCCTTCTGCGGCACGGAAAGGCCACAACCCTCCGCCCCTCTGATGCAACAGACGTTAGAACCCCTCCGTTTGTCCCCAACCGCCTGTAAAATACCACCTACCCCCGCCGAAACGCCGCAATCCCACCCCCGCAGCCCCGCCGCAGGCGCCCGAGCCGCCGCTCAACAAGCCACTCAAACATCGCCGGTGACACATCCCTACTCCGGCAATCGCGGTTGGTGCCCAGCATCATGGCCGGAAGCTCGCGGGTAATCAGCAGGTCATCGGCTTGCACGCTCACCCCACTTCGGGAGCCACCGGGCCAGGCGCTCGGCAAGTTCGTGCACGCAATTGCAGACTGCGGCCTGAGCGCTGGCAGTCCCACGGAAAGCTCTTAAATCTTTCGTGAGGATTCATTTGTTATGTTCGACACATTACAGACACCGCCCTGAGAAAACCTCTATTCATTTTTCAAGGCACCGAAAGGAAGTCTTGTGCGCTGGTCCGTGTGATCCCCAGCTATCGGAACACGAGCATGATATGAGCTGCCCTTCCCCCACTGACCTGCCGCACGGGCCATCTCCCGCGAACTCGACCGCAGGAGCGCGGCCGGGAGACTTCGCAAACTCTGCCGCTGAAACACGGGATGGGGTTTGGCGTTCGCGCGCCTTGCAGTCATGCTCGGAGCGCGAGGGCCAGGACAGACAGCTATTTAGAAACTGGCTGCGGGCGGAAGAGGAGATGCGTCCTCCAAGACCGCTCACCCATATTCTCGCTGTCAGCCCCGATCCGGAGCTGCAGGACAGCCGATGCTCAATTTTGAGCAGCGCAGGCTACCTGGTCGACCAAGCAATCTCGATCGACAAGGCAATCGGAGGTTTTCAGGCCGGCGATTTCGACATTGTTCTCTTGTGCCACTCGATTGCCATTCAGGACAGAGACCGTCTTGCCTGCCTGATACGGGCCTCCGGTTCAATCGTGCCCGTGGTCTACGTCACGGCTGCGGCCGGCCAAGTTGCCGGCCGCGCTTCGGATACCTTGGCCGACGCCTCCGTCGAGAGCGCGCCTGACAGACTTCTCAGCGGCATACGGCAGGCCTTACGCAAAGCGGACAAAGATGGCGCCGGGCGCGAAATGCCCTCCTCCGACTCAAGTTCCTGAGCCCCGTCCACTGGAACCGCAAACTCCTCCGCAAAACAGCTGCTTTTTTCGAACATTTTCCTGTTTTGGACGATCTGCAGGTCGACTAAAACCGCAATTTGGACGACCCGCAGGTGTGCATTTTTCAAAAATCAAAATTAGTTCGTTTTTGCCTCTTTGACGGCCTGCAGATGTACTTTTTTTCCAAAGTAAAATCTGTGCATGCACTGGCAGTTCGAAGAATTCGCCGCCGGGGGTTGCGTCGGGGCCGACCGGTCAAACATCACCGGAGCTAGGAGCTAAAAGCCAGCAGCTGGGAACTGTTCCTCGGCGCCGCAGCCCTCTGCGCTACCATAAAGCCATCATGTTCGTCGTCATCTGGAAGTTCGAAATCGCCGAAGAAAAAATCCCCGCCTTTGAAGCCGCCTATGGTCCAGACGGCTCCTGGGCCAGGCTCTTCCGCGTCTCGCCCGATTACCTGGGCACCGAACTTCTGCGCGACGCCTATATCCCCGGCTCCTACCTCACCATCGACCGCTGGGCCAGCGAAGCGGCCTTTCGCGCCTTCCGCAAGGACCACGACTCGGAGTACGAGCAGCTGGACCGTTCCTGTGACTCCTTGACCGGCGCGGAGACCCGCATCGGTGCCTATTCAGTCTGGCCCCCGCTCCAGCCAGCCGATCCATAGCGCCTTCATTTTCAGCAACCTGCACATCTAACCCCAGTTTCTCCATTTCTTCGCTATTTTCCCCTGTCCTTCTGCCTCCAACCCCTGTTACAATCCCATCGAAATCCAATTCATGCCGCCCCAGGGTTTCCTGTGAAGAAAGCAGGAGACGCGCGCGACGAACAGATCAAGGAGCCCTCCCATGGCCATCGCCGATGACCGCACCAAAGCCGTAGAACTTGCCCTCGCCCAGATCGAAAAACAGTTTGGCAAAGGTTCGATTGTGCGGCTTGGCTCCCGCGAGGCGCTGCTGCCCATCGCCGTGATCTCCACCGGCTCCATCAGCTTCGACGCCGCCCTCGGCGTCGGCGGCATCCCCCGCGGCCGCGTCAGCGAGGTCTTCGGTCCCGAGGCTTCCGGCAAGACCACCATCTGCCTCCAGGTCATCGCCGAGGCGCAGCGCAGCGGCGGCCTGGCCGCGTTTGTCGACGCTGAGCACGCCCTCGATCCGTCGTACGCCAAAAAACTAGGCGTAAACGTCGACAATTTGCTCGTCTCGCAGCCCGACTCGGGCGAGCAGGCTCTGGAAATCACTGAAGCTCTGGTTCGCTCCGGCGCCATCGATGTGCTGGTGGTCGACTCGGTAGCCGCCCTGGTCCCCAAGGCCGAGCTGGACGGCGAAATGGGCGAGTCCCACATGGGCCTGCAGGCCCGTCTCATGTCCCAGGCCCTGCGTAAGCTCACCGGCACGGTCTCCAAGTCCCGCACCGCCCTCGTCTTCATTAACCAGATCCGCGAGAAGATCGGCGTCATGTTCGGCAACCCGGAGACCACCACCGGCGGCCGCGCCCTCAAGTTTTATTCCTCGGTCCGCGTCGATATCCGCCGCATCGCCGCCATCAAGGAAGGCGACGCCGTGGTCGGCAACCGCACCAAGGTCAAGATCGTCAAGAACAAGGTCGCCGCCCCCTTCCGCGAGGCCGAGTTCGACATTCTCTACGGCGAGGGCATCAGCAAAGAGGGCGACGTGCTCGATCTGGCCGTAACCCACAACATCGTGGAGAAATCCGGCGCCTGGTACAGCTACTCCGGCGAGCGCATCGGCCAGGGCCGCGAAAACACCCGCGCCTTCCTTAAGGAGAACAAGGACATCTTCGCCAAACTCGACGCCGAGCTGCGCAAGCGGCTCAACATCGGCGCCAGCAAGGCTGATGTCCCCGAAGCCCCGGCCGGCGGCGCCGCCGAAGCCAAGGAAGCCGTCCGCGGCCGCAAAGGGTGAAAAGGCAGGGAGCAGCCGTCCCAGCGAGCAAGTCCCCTCCCACCACCCAGCGAGCAAAGATCGCTCGCCGGGGACCCCGAGCCGCCGGGGACCCCGGCAACGGAACAGGAATTAGCGAATAGAGAGACAGGGAGTCAGCGGCAGTTTGAGCGGTGAATCCGTCTGCCTGCGGGTCGGCGAAATGGGCAAAAGGAACTAATTTTGATTTTTGAAAAATATACACCTGTGGATCGTCCAAATGGCTGTTTTCGTGCATCTGCAGGTCGTCCAAAAGGGAAAAATGCTCGAAAAAAGCGGCCGTTTCGCGGGCTTGCCGTGAGTGTTACTCTCCGATAACAATTCTGGACGGCCCCGGAGCCGGTCGCATTCATTCGTGCCTGAGCGCCTCCATCGGCTGCACGCCCGCCGCCCGCCGCGCCGGAATCCAGCATGCGAGTAACGCAACCCCAAGTTGAATTGCGGCCATTGCTGCAAGCACGGCGAGGCCCACCGGCGACGCACCATAGAGTTGGCTGGTAATAAGAGTGCTAGTAGACACGCCTATTACGAATCCGATCGCGGCTCCTATCATCGTCAACTTCACGCCATGCATTAGAATGAGGTTAAGCACGTTGCGTGGAGTCGCTCCGAGAGAAATTCGAATACCCATTTCACGCGTCCGTTGTTTTAAGTGGTAGTTCATTAACCCGTATAGTCCAAGTACCGCCAGGCCCAATCCCAGACCTCCGAAGGAACCCAACAGGATTGCCCCCATTCGAACGAGCACCAAGGAGTCTGCGAGATGTTCATTCATTGTCTCAACGTCGTACACCGTAAGAGTGGGATTCAGAGCCTGCAATTTGTTTCGAAAAGCGTCAAGAAGGGGCACGGGGGAAATCTGAGTTCGGATGTGAAACGTCAGTTCCGAACTGTAGCCGTGGCTCTGGTCAAGCGGAAAATAGACAAAAGGCAATGGCTCTTTGCCTATGCTGTCATACTTGCCTGTCTTGGCAATTCCAACGACTTCATAAACCACCCCGTCGGTCTCACGTATCTGCTTGCCGACAGGGTCTTCATTCGGCCATAGCTTTCTCGCGAGAGCATCATTGACAACCGCAACACGGGGTGCATCATCGCGGTCCTGGGCACCGAATGCTCGACCGCGCAGGATCGGAATGCGCATCGTTTTGAAGTACCCAGGGCCCACGCTGTTCCAGCCGACCAGGACAGGCACCTGCTTATGCAAGTCGCCGGTAGCGGATGGAACAATTTGATCGCGGACTCTGCTCAGTCCCATCGGAACTCGCGCGGCAACAGCAACAGCTTCCACACCGGGCACAGCGGCCAATCGAGCGCATGCAAGTTGAACGAATTCTTTGGCTCGTTCAGTGGAATAGCCCTGCAACGAAGGGTCCACAGACAAAAGAGCCAGCTTGTTGGGATCAAACCCTAAATCGATGGAACGAAGTTTGAAGATAGCGCCGAGAAATGAGCCGGCACACATTAGCAACACCAGGGATATAGCTACCTGCCCGATCATGAGGCCGTTCCGCAGCCTCGCGCGCGTTTTACTCACCGTCTGTGTCTGATCGGCCTCTTTCAAGCCTTCGCTTGGGTCGATCTTACTGGCTTGAAGCGCTGGTGCGAGTCCAAACGCACCTGCCGTGAGCAGTGTCACGATGATGCTAAACCCAAGCACTCGACCGTCGATGCTGAGATCAATTACGAGCGGCACGCCGATGTTCGGCGCAAACCTTGCCAACAAGCCTTTGCACCAGAAAGCCAGAAAGAACCCGAGCGCCCCGCCCAGAAGGGCCACCAATAGATTTTCCGTCAGAAATTGTTGGACAAGGCGCCTGCGGCTCGTTCCGAGCGCTAGGCGAACGGCGACTTCCTTTTTTCGGGTCAGCCCTCTTGCTAATAGGAAGCTGGCGAGATTGTTGCACGCAATGAGAAGGACTACGCCGACTCCCGCCATCAGTAGTCCTGCGAAGCCGACAACAAGGCCCCGTAGCTCGAATGGCACCGCGCCGTATGGAACAAGGGATGATGGGCGAGTGTGCTTGTTATCCGTCCATTCCTCGGGAAATCGCTTTTGCAGGTTAGCTGCAACCAGATTGAACTTCGCTTGGGCTTGGTCGAGAGTTGTTTCAGGACGCAGCCGGCCTACAACCATGAACTCCTTGTTTTGCCGGTTTGAGAAGAAGGTTTTGTCTCCGCCAATTACTCCCTCCATGACAGCCGGCACGAAAACATCGATCCTTACGATGCTCGCCATGCGCGCGTCGCGGTCAGGCAGGACTCCGATCACACTGTAACTAGAATTGTTTAGCGATATGGTGCTGCCGGTGAGATTCTTTGTCCCGCCGAACTCTCGCCTCCAAAGGCTCTCGCTTATGACGGCGGTAAAATCGTTTCCCGGTGAGCTGTTTTCTCCAGGCAGAAATTCACGACCGGCGATCGGATTCACTCCCAAAACTGAAAAGTAATTGTCGGTAACGAGCCCGACGTTGACGCGCTCCGTAGTTTGGCCGATTACCAGATTGGCAGGGTCCGTCGTGTATGCCGCCAGCCCGGATAGAACGTCAGCGGACTGCTCGCGATAGTCCAAATAATCGGGATAGGAATGATTGCTGAGTCCGTTCCCGTGAGGATCGCCATAGAAGACTGAAACGAGTTGGTTCGGGTTCCTGGCCGAAACTTGCTTAAACAATGCTGTATTGACCAAACTAAAGATGGCCGTGTTCGCGCCAATGCCGAGCGCTAGCGTCAGGATCGCCACCGAACTGAATCCGGGATCCTTACGGAGCATACGCAAGCCATATCGCACATCCCGCCAAAGATTCGCAAAGAACATAAAGCTCCGCGCCTCCCGATGCCGCTCGCGCAAGAGCGTCCGGTTGCCAAACTGCCTCCGCGCCGCCGCAGCAGCGTCTTCCGGGCTCATTCCCTGCCGCAGGAAGCGCTCCGTCAGCAGCGCCAAGTGCGTCTCCAGTTCCACGTCCAGCTCCGCGCCCGCCTTGCGCTGCGAGAACAGCGCCCGAATCCTGGCCAGAAAAACCCGCAAGCTCTTCGCCATCCTCATCCCTGCCTCTCCAGTCGCAGCACCCGTCCGATCACGGCGGCAATCCGTTCCCAGTTCTCCGTCTCCAGCTGCAACTGCTTCAGGCCGGCCCTGGTGATTGAATAAAACCGCGCCCTGCGGTTGTTCTCCGACACGCCCCACCTGGACGCAATCCATCCCTGCTGCTGCAGCCGCAGGAGCGACGTGTACACCGTCCCCTCGTTCAGTTGCAGAACCTCCCCGCTCGCCTGCTCGATGCGCCGCGCAATCCCGAACCCATGCATCGGCCCCAGCGCGTGCAGCGTCTTCAGGATCATCAGGTCCAGAGTGCCCTGCAACACCTCGGATTTCTTCGCCTCCATACCCGCTCCTTTGGATACTCCAAAGAAGATAGCGCGCTTCCTTTGCAATGTCCATAGGAAACCCGCGACCTGCAACGTGGTCTGCTGAATTGGCCCGCCAAAACCAGAAGAGCCACGGCGGCCGGAGAGCTAACTATTTCCCCTTCTAAGAACCTGTTGAAAAACTGCTGCGGGCAAGGATCAGGGGCTAAAGCCCACGTTGATTTTGCTGCGATTTCGGCACGCGACCCACCCACTGGGCGGGTTCCCCGGTCGTGCCCTTTCGCGTTCGATGCTCCGAATTCGAGTTTTTCAACAGATTCTAAGAAACGAGAGGTTCGTCCAGCGGGAATTTTTACTTGTACCCTCATAGTAATGTATGTATATTTATGAGTGTATATAGGAGATCGGATCCATGAAACCGACTGAACAGACAAAAGCGCATGTGATTTCCACCTACGTCAGGCCTGCGCGTTTAAGGGGCGAGAGGACCATTCGAGTCCGAGTCGGTAATGTGCAGAAAGAACTGGGATGGACAAACCGGACTCCGTCCGTTTTTTCAACCCTTTTGTCGAAGGAGTTCCAGCAGCAAGCCGGCGTGGAGTTGATTGAGAAGAGCGGCGGACCGCCCTCCGGTGGGCCAAGCACCACCTGGCAGTTCGTGTATCGTGTGCTGGACAGAACCGAAAAGGCCGGCTCGCGTCCGAATGCGGCCCCGCGCGGAGGCGGCCTGCTGGCTTTATACGGAATCTGCGCCGGCATGTATCGCGACGGCGGCGGCGCCGAAGCGTTTATTCGTTCCCAGCGTGAGAACTTCGGCTCCATCGTCCCCGAACTTCCCGAGCCGGAGGCGCAAAGCTGATGAGCCGCGTTTATTGGGATACGATGCTGTTCGCATACATCCTTGAGGGAAATCCGGTCTTCGGCCAGCCAACACGCGAAGCATACGAGAAATTCCTGCATCGCGGCGACACGATCTGTACCAGTGTATTTACGCTTGGGGAAATTCTGGTAAGGCCAAAAATGGTCAAGGATGACGAAACCTATCGATCCATACGCCGCTACATGCGTGGAGGTGAAATTGAGTTGCTGCCATTTACCGCCGAAACCGCTGAAGAATACAGCACCGTGCGCGCCCGGACCAGGTTGAAGGCCGCCGATGCGATTCACGCGGCCACAGCCATACTTGCCAGGGTCGACTTGTTCGTAACCAACGACCAGGAAATCAGGAAACAGAAGATTCCAGGCCTTCCTTTCATTGCGGGCCTGGATGGGAAGATATTTTGAGCCGAGGCGGAGCCTGTATGGCGGCGTGGGTATTGGCTCCGCGTCCCCGTACGCGCTCAAAGGCAGGATCTTCGCGTTTTGCCGTAGAATCCCCCTAGAGCCTATGCCCGTTAAAGCCATCTATCCCGGAACCTTCGACCCGCCGACCAACGGCCACGTCGACCTGATCACCCGCGGCTCCCGGCTCTTTGACCACCTCACCGTCGCCGTGCTCAACAATCCCGGCAAAGATCCCCTCTTCACCGTCGCCGAGCGCGTGGAGATGCTGGAGGAGATCGCCCAGGCCTTCCCCAACGTCTCCGTCGCCACCTTCGAGGGGCTCATGGTCGAGTTTGCGCGCCGCCAGGGAGCCTCGGCCGTCCTGCGCGGCATCCGCGCCATCTCCGACTACGAGTACGAGTTCCAGATGGCCCTGATGAACCGCCGCCTGGCCCCGGAGATCGAAACCGTCTTCCTGCAGCCCGCAGGCCGCTACTCCTTCATCAGCTCGCGCATGCTCAAAGAAGTCTTCAGCTTCGGGGGCGACGTCACCGGTCTGCTGCCGCCGAATGTCTTCAAGCGGCTCCGCGGACGTATCAACAACACTAAGCCTGAATTCGGATGATGCGGGACTCCGAGTCCACTGCGTGCTCAACAACGGCCAGACCCGCTTCCCCGTAGGAAGCGTGGAGGGCTAGCTCATCAATTCAACGTGCCTTCTGCTCACGGTTGCTTCACTCTGCCTTCCTGACGACGGAACTGCAACAGCCTTGAGCCAACATCTTCCGTTGACTGCGGGAACAGGAAGATAGAGGTCGTATGTCTGTTGCCCTAGACCTGCCAGTTGAAATGGAACCTCCGTCTTGGCCAATTGTTGGCCACCTTTGGTTTCGAGAACGACCGAGAGTCTGCCGGAAGTCGGCTCAGTCTTGTCATTGATCATCATGACTTCAAGCTTCTTCACCGTCCCTGGTTGCATCGTAGGATGCCAGAAATTGATGTACACGCCAACTGGCTTGAAAGCATTGGACATGTATTCTTCGAAATGCGGCTCCAGCTTCAGGTTCTCTATATCCCGAAAACTATCACTCGTTACTCCGTCAGGTCTGTCATTGGTCAGATAAACAAAGTGCAGCACCGCAGCGAAGCGACGGTAAGCGCGCCAGTACTCTGTGAGTCCGGAGACAAGGTATGCGTACTCTTCGAGACGTTCCTCTGGAGTTGCGTCTGGAGGTAAGAGCTTATCCCAGATTTTCTTCGTAAGTCTTGCCGGACTGCCGTTACGGTGTACCCAAAGGTACCCATACTCATTCAAAATAAGTGCGCGAGCCGTGGGCAGGCCTGCCCGGTCACCGCCCCCGCGGAATTCAAGATCTTCCATTGATTCAATGGCGATTTTGTTACCAGGACTGAAATCGAATAGATAAGGATGCTGCTCAACCGGATCGTCCGGTCCGGCCGGAGGATTATAGCTATTCTCCCAAGGTCGCTCCGATAAATCAAGCATCCTGACTCGTGGGATGATCTTATCGGATAATGCCGGAAACCAACTCTCATTGCTCGCGTCCCATATCACTAAACTGGGATGGTTGCAATTGTCTCGTACCCATTCCGAGAATTCTTGAATCAATTGTTTTTCATTGTATATTTTATAATTATCTCCGGGCCGCGACCAGATAGCGTACTCATTTTGGATCAATAGACCTGCTTCGTCCGCAATATCGAGCCACTTATCCGGCACAGGCCCGATGGTAAAGCGAAAGCTATTCCAGTCCATTTTCTTCGGTATGTCGCTTAACAGTTTCCTTACCCACCTGTCGTTCCACGGCAAGACACCGGATAAGGGGTCCTCGAAAAAGCGGTGCAGTGCGATATTAGAGCCGCGGAGAAAATATATCTTACCGTTTAAGTAGGCTCGCTGCGTAGGTGTGTCGAAGTGGAACTCGCGCACCCCGAACCTTGTAGAGACACTATCTGCGCCAGTGCTGGTTTCCAGTGTATAGAGCTGGGGATCGTCAGGCCACCACAGTTTTGCATTAGGCAAGGGAATTGTTATTGTAATCGTCTTCTCCGCGCCGGCATCCAGCGAAACCCGCTGTGCACTCCGTTGCTTGACTTGTGCAGAATTCAAGGGACGCACTGCAGATGTAAGAAGGAATGACAGAGGTTTCAAGCTGTAATTCATGACTATCGTTTGCACTACAATTTCGCGGGGCGCGATGCGCGGTGCGACCTGGACACTTTCGATCGCAGGGCTGTCGTTGAACCACACGCTTATGTCATCGTAGATTCCCGGTGTCCACTGCTTCTTTTCCACATCGAGACCGCCTATGACTCCGTCCGGCAACACGCCGGGATGGGCTCCGACCCTGATAATCAGTTCGTTTTCTCCAGACCAGCGGATCGCATCTGAGAGATTGAAATAACCCGCCGTAAAACATCCCCAATGTTCACCGATTTTCTCTCCATTGAGCCACACCGCGATCCCAAACTGGGCCTTGTTGATCTTTAGCCTAGCGAGCTGCCTCGCTGACGGTGCCTTGAATGTGGTGTGATACCAGAAATATCGCCTCCTCTGTCGGGTAAACTTTGCAAAGTTAGCCCCAGCAATAACCTGAGCCACACTTGTTCCGCTGGTTTTGCTTTTCAGCAGCTCAGATACCCACAATGTGCCATCAAAGTCATCGACATCAGTAAAGCGAGGTGTCGCGGAGTGCACGAGACCCGGCACCGGCACCGAGTGAGAGAAGGAGGAGGGCATCTCATTCGCAGAGGTGGAGTCTTCGATGCCCCAGGTTCCGTTCAGCGAAAGGACAGATCGGCCTTGCCCTGCATGCGCCAAATCAGCGCTCCATTCGGCACTCTTCTGTGAGGTATTCGAAATGGGCAAAGCCAGGCTCGGCAGAACAAGGCTGTTAGAGACTCCAATCCCCACGAGGGAAAGAAATTTGCGACGATTCATGCTTGCACCTTCTTGATTATGTTGCGATGGTTCACCGCCATCGAGGGTTTGCATCTCCTTCTTCCATGACGCCATTTGTCCAGGATTTCCATCATCGTTTCCCGGACGCCGCAACTGTACATGCTTGCGCCGCTCTTGCGAGATAATTTTCCGAGGATTGGTTGTCTCAGCGGCTCCAGGGGGCGCGAGGGGGCCGAAACTCCGGCTCGTTCCGGAGCGTCGAGCGCAGAAAAATCTCGTATCAGGCAATTTCTCAGACACCGCTCCGTAACTCCTTTCACCGCTGTCTAGATTCGTCGCTCCTTTCGGCGTGTTATCCGGCTGCCACCGGCAAAGCCGCGATCCGGTGCGCCATGCTGGCAAAGAGCCGCCGCGTCAGACACCCTTCCGCCAGTTGCAGCCAATAGTACCGGGCATGCTTGACCAGCCGCCCACCCGTCTTCACCGGCCGTGACTGCAAACTCGCCAGCGGCCAGTGGTCGATCTTCCTCGGAAGCGCCAGCCTCCGCCACGCCAAAATCGCGCTCAAAGCCGCATGAATACCGGCGCTGGCTCGTATTTCGACTGCTTACGTCAAATTCATAATGGAAATGTGCGCTAAGAGCTAGCCGGGCGATTCCTGCCCCGGAAAATCACAGCCGGAACCGCGCTGCGCTTCCCGCGCCACGGGAAAATCTGTAAAGATAGAAGTACTATGACCGTCACAACTCCCGCGAAAGTCTTTGCCGACCGCATTGGCCGCATTGAAGTCTCTGCCACCATGGCCGTCGCCGCCGAAGCCGCCAAGCTGCGCGCCCAGGGCGTTAATCTGGTCGATTTCGGCGCCGGCGAGCCGCATTTCAACACCCCCCGCCACATCAAGGACGCGGCCATCGCCGCCCTCGACGCCAACTTCACCCGCTACACCGTCGTTCCCGGCATCCCCGACGTGCGCAAGGCCATCGTCGAGCGGCACGCCTGCGACTTCGGCTCCGACTACTCCATCGACGAGGCCATCTTTACCACCGGCGGCAAGCTGGCCCTCTTCAACACCATCCAGATCCTCGTCGATCACGGCGACGAGGTCATTCTGCCCGTCCCTTACTGGGTCAGCTTCAAAGACATCATCCAGTACGCCGGCGGCAAGGTGGTCTTCCTGGAGACCGAAGAGGCGGCCAACTTCCGCATCACGGCGGACGCGATCGAAAAGGCCATCACCCCGCGCACCAAGGCCATCATCCTCAACTCGCCCTCCAATCCGGCCGGCTCGGTGGTCTCCGCCGAGGACCTGGAGCGCATCGTCCACCTCGCCCACGACCGCGGTATTTTCCTGCTTTTGGATGAGTGTTACGTGTACCTCAATTACGCCGGCAAGCCGGTCTCCGGAGGCTCCTATACCTGGGCCAAGGACCACATCGTCGTGCTCGGCTCGCTCTCCAAGACCTACGCCATGACCGGCTGGCGCGCCGGCTTTGCCCTGGCCGCCAAGCCCATCGTCGCCAACCTCAGCAAGCTCCAGTCGCAGTCCACCTCCAACGCCACCAGCATTGTGCAGAAGGCGGCCATCGCCGCGCTCTCCGGCTCGCAGGAGTGCGTCAGCGAGTTCCGCGCCGAGTTCATTGACCTGCGCGACTACATGCTCTCCCGCCTGGCCGAAATTCCCGCCGTCACCTGCACCAGACCCGAGGGCGCGTTCTACGTTTACCCCAACATCTCCGCCTATCTGGGCAAGGGCGGCATCCGCACCGCTACGGAGATGGCCACGCGCCTGCTGCATGAGGCCCACGTGGTCACCGTGCCCGGCGAGGCTTTCGGCACCGGAGAGCATATCCGCATCTCCTACCCGGTCACCAAGCAGAACATCGACGAGGGAACCCGCCGCATGCGCGACTTCCTCACAAGTCTGGCCTAGGGCCTGTTAACACTGCCGGGACGGTGGCGACGGGAGCCAATTTTTCCGAGTTCAAGGAATGAGGAGCGACGCATACCGGGGTCCCCACGGTTCTGGCCCGATTTTCGCTCGCAACGCCATCTGCCCCGGTAGTGTTAACAGGCCCTAGGACCGGCAACGCCGCTGCTCCCATCCGTTCCGGCCTGCTGCCCTGCCGCAGCAGGCCGTGACCTGAGCGGCCCGGATCTGCGGACAACCGGTTCCACCTCCTGGGAATCCGCATCTAACCTATTGTTTTATAACAAGATACAGCTTATCCTCTCTCTGGCTTCGGCGGTTTGGAAGCAGGCGACCTTTGGGACTCGCACAAGCGCAGTCTCCGCGTCCCAAAAGGAGGCACAAGCGCACGAAAAATGTATCTTTTGCCACTGGGCAAACCCGGTGCTTCTCGCGTAGGATGGCTCTTCAATGTTAAACGCAATTGATTTTCGTCCCGTGATTCTCGCCGGGGGCAGCGGTACCCGTTTCTGGCCGCGTTCCCGGCGCGCCCGCGCCAAGCAGGTTCTCGCCCTTGACGGCGAGCGCTCCATGATCCAGCAGACCATCGAGCGTCTCAAGCCCCTGGCCAAGCTCAAGAACACCTGGATCATCACCAATGAATATCTTGCCCATGAGATCGCCGACCAGTTGCCCGGCCTGCCCGCCGCGCAGATCGTTCAGGAGCCGGTGGCCCGCAATACCGCTCCCGCCTGCGGCCTGGCTGCATTCCTCATCGAGCGCCAGAACCCCGACGCGGTCCTCGGCGTCTTTCCCTCCGATCACGTCATCGCCGACGAGCCGCGCTTCCTCAAGGCGCTGCAGAAGGGCATCTCCCTGGCCGCCGCCGGCGACAACATCGTCGTGCTCGGCATTGAGCCCTCGCGCGCCGAAACCGGCTACGGCTACATCGAGACCGGCGACTTCATCAAGGACGATACCGCCCTGCACGTGCGCCGCTTTATCGAGAAGCCCAACCAGAACCGGGCCGAGGAGTTTGTCGCCGCCGGCAACTACTACTGGAACTCCGGCATGTTTCTCTGGTCGGCGCGCACCCTGGCCAATGCCGTCCGCGAGCATCTGCCGGAGACGGCGCCCTTGCTTGAGTCCATCGCCGCCGCCTTCGGCACGCCCCGGTTTGAAGAGGTCTTCCACACCCTCTACCCCAAGTGCGAAAACATCTCCGTGGACTACGCGGTCTTGGAGCCGCGCTCCGCCAAAGGCGAGCATCTCTCCCACTTCTATTGCCTGCCCGCCGAGTTCACCTGGAACGATCTCGGCTCCTGGGCCTCGCTCTACGAGTACCAGCTCGAGACCCGCATGCGCGGCGACGGCGAGGGAAATGTCTCCGACACCGGAGGCCATCTCGGCATCGATGCCGCCAACAACTACATCTTCAGCCCGCGCAAGTTCGTGGCTCTGGTGGGCGTGGAAAATCTGGTCATCGTGGACACCGAGGACGCGCTGCTGATCGCGCACCGCGACCACACCCAGGACGTCGGCAAGATCGTCAAAGAGCTTTCTTCCTCCGGACGCGACGACCTGGTCTGACAATCTCGTCTGACAATCTCGTCTGACAATCTCGCCTGAAGCGCACCATCCCCCGGCTCCCGCTCGTCTCCGCGCAGACGCGTTGCAGGCCCGTCAGCTTCGCAGCGGGAATTTTCTGCTTTGCCCCGCTCAAAGCCCGGAAATGCCTCTGCCCTCTCGAAAAATCGGTTCGGGAAGACTAGAGTGAATGGGACGAGTATCGTGTGCCGTCCGGCTCTCCGCGGATGAGGCGGCCCGCATCTCCAGTGGGGTAGAGAATTGCCCGAAACCATCGATTGGCCTCCCAAAACCGACCGCCCGCGGCCCGGCCGCCGCACCCTCCTCATCCTCATTGCCCTCCTTGCCCTGGTCTTCTTCGGCGGCCGCACCGCGATCTCCTACTGGGTCGATCTGATCTGGTTCCAGTCGCTCGGCTACGCCCAGGTCTTCTGGAAGAGCTGGAGCCTGCAGTGGGGAACCTTCGCGGCCTTCGCCGTCATCACCTTTCTCCTGCTCTACGGAGTCTTTCTCCTCCTCAGGCACGCGCACTCCGAACATCTTCCGGAAACGCACACCATCTTCATCGCCGGCAACGCGCTGAACCTCCCGGTTGGGCCGGCCCTTCACGTCCTCGCCTTGGCCGCCTCGCTCCTCGTCGCCCTGGCCACCGGCGCGGCCATGGCAGCGCAGTGGCCCACGTTGGCCCTCTACTGGTACGCGCCGCGCGCCGCCTTGGCGCCGGACCCGATCTTTGCCCGGCCGCTCGATTTCTATCTCTTCACCCTGCCCGCCTGGCAACTCGTCTCCGGCTGGCTGCTCACGCTTGCGGTGCTGCTCTGCGCCCTGGCGCTTTTGTTTCTGCTCATCTCGGGCGGCTCGCGCGTGCTGGATGGAGGCCTGCGCAGCCCGCTCCTCCTACCCTGGCGCGGCCTCTCCTTCGCCGCCGGCTTCCTCATGCTCATCCTCGCGATCCGCGTCTATATCAGCCGCTTTGAGAGTCTCTTCGCGCATCACACCATCTTCGATGGAGTGAATTACACCGACGCGCATATCACCTTGACCGGCCTGTTAATCGTCTCCTTCGCCCTGGTGCTGGGAGCCCTTATCGTCATAGCCGGCGCCATCGTCAAACCGCAAGGCCGGTGGCTGGTGGCTGCCTTTATTCCGGCCGCGGCCTGTTATGCCGTGGTCGCCCTGGTCGGCTGGTATGTCAGCAACTTCCTGGTCAAGCCCAACGAACTCGATCGCGAGCGCCCTTATATCTCCGACAACATCGCCCTGACCCGCCAGGCCTACGCGCTGGACCGCTTCGACCAGCGCGAGTTCCCCGCTGAAACCACCGTCGGCGCCGCCGATCCGGCCGACAATCAGCCCACCCTGCAGAACATCCGCCTCTGGGATGTGCAGGCACTCAAAGACTCGCTCCGCCAGATTCAGGAGATTCGCACCTACTACGACTTCCCTGACATCGACATCGACCGCTACCAGATCAACGGCCAACTGCGCGAAGTCATGCTCTCGGTCCGCGAACTCAATCTGGACAAACTCCCCGAGAGCAGCCAAAACTGGATCAACGATAAGCTCATCTACACCCACGGCTACGGCATCACCATGAACCCGGTGAACGGCTTCACGCCTGAAGGCCTGCCCACGCTGATGCTCTTCAACATGCCTGTCGAGAGCACCGTCCCCGGCCTCAACGTCACGCGGCCTGAGATCTACTACGGCGAGCTCACCAACACCGACGTCTACGTAAAAACCAAGCAGCAGGAGTTCAATTATCCCCAGGGCCAGGCCAACAACCTCAACTCCTATCAGGGCAGCGGAGGGATCGTCATCGGCGGCTTCCTGCGCCGTATCCTGATCGCCTTCGACCGCGGCGACCTCACCAAGCTTCCCTTCAGTGACGATGTGACTCCGCAGAGCCGCCTGCTCATGCGCCGCGACGTCCTCGGCCGCGCGGCCGCCCTGGCTCCATTCCTCACCTTTGACCAGGACCCCTACATGGTGGTGGGCGACAATGGCCGCCTCTACTGGATCATGGATGCCTTCACCACTTCGGGCACTTATCCTTACTCCACCCACCTCGCGCTCGGCGACCAATCGATCAACTACATCCGCAACAGCGTCAAGGTGGTCATCGACGCCTACGACGGGACCACCACCTTTTATGTCTTCGACAGCCAGGACCCCATCCTGGCCGCCTATCGCGCCGTCTTCCCCAGCCTCTTCCGCGACGCCTCCACCATGCCTGCCTGGATGCATAAGCATGTCCGTTATCCCCAGCTGATGCTCGGCCTGCAGGCGCAGGTCTACGGCCTCTATCACATGACCAATCCCGAGGTCTTCTACAACCGCGAAGACCTCTGGACCGTCGCCACCGAGATCGGCCTGGGCGAAAACGGCGCGCAGATCACCGAGCCTATGCAGCCCAACTTCGTGCTCATGACTTTGCCCGGTGAATCCGCCCTTGAATTCGTCGAGATTCTTCCCTTCACGCCCGCCAATCGCAACAACCTCATCGGCTGGATCGCCGCGCGCAGCGACGGCGCGCATTACGGCACGGCCATCGTCTACGACTTTCCCAAGACCAAACTCGTCGATGGCCCGCAGCAGATTGAGGCGCGCATCGATCAGAACGCGGAGCTCTCCGGCCAGCTCACCCTGTGGAATCAGCAGGGCTCCCACGTGCGCCGCGGCAGCCTGCTGGTCATTCCCTGCGGCAAGGCGCTGCTCTACGCCGAACCCATCTATCTGCAGGCCAGCAACAGCCCCATGCCGGAGCTGCGCCTGGTTGTGCTCGCTCTCCAGGATCGCCTGGCCTACGCGCCCACCTTCGAGGCCGCACTGGCTTCGCTCTTCGGCTCGGAGGCTCCCAGCCTTGCCGCCTCCGCCGCGCCACAATCCGCGCCGGCCGCCGGGAACTCAGCCGCGCCCGCGGCAACCGGCCTCAATGCGTTGATCGGGCAGGCAACCCGCGACTTCTCCGACTACCAGCAGCTCACCGCGCAGGGCAAGCTCGCCGAAGCCGGCCAGAAGCTCGACGATCTCAAGCGCGTCCTCGATCAATTGGGCGCGCACCAAAAATAAGTGCGCCGGAAACAGCGGTAAATTTCATATCCGGAAAGGGCCATCGAAATCCATGCGGAAAATCACCCGGCGTCAGCTCGGCAAAGGTTTCGCGGCAACCGCGCTCATCACGGCAGTAGCGGCGCAGAGCCGCGCAGCCGGCGGCGAAGAAGCCTCAGCCACAAGCCAATGGCAATCGATCCATCCCGGCATCTGGCGCGCCACCATCGGCACGCCGGAGGCGTTTTCCCCGGTCCGTTCCCGCCTGATCGACGCAAAACTCGACCCGCTTTCCAACCTCCCCTCAGTTCTCGCTTGTCCGCTGGAGCCGCTGGCCGGCTCGACCGGCTCGCGCGGCACGCTGCTTCATCTGCCCTTGCAGCCCCACGAAGGGATCTACGGCTTCGGCCTGCAATTCTTCGCCGTGGCGCAGCGCGGCAAAAAGCGCTTCATCCGCGTGAATGCCGATCCCAAGGCCGACAGCGGAGACAGCCACGCCCCGGTTCCCTTCTACGCCAGCACGCTGGGATACGCCATCCTCGTCGATACCGCCCGCGTCGCCGAGTTCGATTGCGGAAACGCCCATCCCCGGCCCGCTCAGTCCACTGCAACGGCCGGGAATGGCATCCATCCCAACGACACGCGCAATCTGCAGGCAAACGAGCCCGGGCAGATCTTCGTTGAAGTGCCGGAGGCGCAGGGCGTCGATGTCTATCTCTTCGCCGGCCCCTCCATGCTCGATGCCGTGCGCCGCTACAATCTCTTCTCCGGCGGCGGCGGCGTCCCTCCGGAGTGGGGACTCGGCTTCTGGTATCGCGCCGACGCCCGCGCCGTCCAGCAGGATGTCGAATCCCTGGCCGCCGAGTTCCGCCAGAGCAACATCCCCTGCGACGTCATTGGTCTCGAGCCCGGCTGGCAGTCTCACGCCTACTCCTGCACCTTCGTCTGGGACAAAGGCCGCTTCCCTGACCCTGCCGCTTTCTTGAAAAAACTCGCCGCCATGGATCTCAAGGTGAATCTATGGGAGCACGCCTTCACCCACCCCACCTCGCCGCTTTTCGATCCGCTGGTGCCCTATTCCGGCGACATGGGTGTCTGGGGCGGTCTCGTCCCCGACTTCGCCGCCCCTGAAGCGCGCCGCATCTTCGGCGAATACCACGGCCGCACGCTCATCGGCGCGGGAGTCTCCAGCTTCAAGCTCGACGAGTGCGACAACTCCGACTTCACGGGCGGATGGTCCTTCCCGTCGTTCACCCGCTTCCCCTCCGGCATCGACGGCGAACAGATGCACTCCGTCTTCGGCCTCCGCTACCAGCACGCCATCTGGGAGCAGTACCGCCGGCGCAACCAGCAGACCTACTGCCTGGTCCGCTCCAGCGGCGCTCTGGCCGCGCCCTATCCCTTCGTCCTCTACAGCGACCTCTACGACCATCGCCAGTACATCCGCGCCCTGGTCAACTCCGGCTTCTCCGGCCTGCTCTGGTGCCCTGAGGTCCGTGACGCGCAAAGCGAAGAAGAGCTGATCCGCCGCCTGCAGAGCGTCGTCTTCTCCCCGCTCGCCCAGGTCGATGGCTGGTATATTCCCAATCCGCCCTGGAAGCAGATCGACCGCGCGCTGAACAACGCCAACCAGCTCGCCGAAAACTGGCAGCAGCTCGAAGAAAAGTGCCGCCAGATCATCGGCTGGCGCATGCAGCTCGTCCCTTATCTCCGCGCGGCCTTCGCCCGCTACGCCGCCGACGGCACGCCGCCCTTCCGCGCCCTCATTCTCGATTCACCCAATGACGCATCGCTCGCCCAGATCGACGATCAGTACATGATCGGCGACCGCATCATGGCCGCTCCGCTCTTCGCCGGCGAGCCCTCGCGCAAGGTCGTCATCCCCTCAGGCAGCTGGCACGATTTCTGGACCGGGGAGCCCATCGCCGGCCCCACCACGCTCACCGTCCCCGCAAGCTACCAGCGCATTCCCGTCTATGTGAAGTCCAGCTCCGTGTTGCCGCTCGCCGCTGTCGCCAACTCCACCGCCGATCCCGCCGCGCGCAACCTCACCGTCCGCATCTTCGGTGACGGTTCACTACCGTTTTCCATCGCCGGCGCAAATCGTCCCGAGCTTCTGCTCACCTGGAACAACGGCAAAGGAACCATGGAGCAACACGGCGCGGCGCGTCCCTACGCAGTCGCCGCATGGATTCCCGCAACGGACAGGTTCTAAAGCATTTCTCCTTCAGACGTATATCGGAGCCAACGCACTCAAGCGCCGATTTCAACAAGAAATCGGCGCCGCAAAGAACGCCAGGCGAGGCTACATGTGAAGGAGAAATGCCGTAGATTTTCTCAACCGATAGGTGCGCTGCATTTTCTTCCTACACTGCCAACGCACTCCGGTGAGCTATTGAATTCAAAAAAGCGATTGTCATCCTGAGCGAAGCAGGGCGTGCAATCCGCATGGATTGCACGCCCTGCGGAGTCGAAGGACCTGCGGTTGCTTTTCGTCTACGTGCTCACCTGGGCGCCGCGCCAGTACGCCGTCGCTTCGGCAGCCTCAGCCGCGGGTCCCGCAACCGTGCTCGTCTCGTCCACCGCGCCCAGCGCCGCTTCGCTTGCGCGGCTCACCCGGACGCGGGTCTCTGCATCCAAAATCTCTGTCCGCAGCAGCGCTTCCATCGCCGAGCTGTCCCAGCGGCGCAGCGCCGTCTCCGCCAGCATGCGCAAATCGGAAAAGAATGTGGCGCGCTCCATGTACTCCGCGTCCATCCGCTGTTTGGCCGGCAACACCACCGCGTAATAGCGCTCCTGCAGCCGGTCCACCGGCACGCGATCCAGCACTGCCTCCTCGCGCGCAAAGGCGAGCGTGGCCGCGCCGGTAATCCCCGGCCGGCAGCGAGGCGCGTCGAGCGTAAGCTCCGCCAGCTTGGGCCGCGGCCCCACCAGGCTCATATCCCCGGCCAGCACGTTCACCAGCTGCGGCAGTTCATCCAGTTTCCAGCGCCGCAGAAACGGCCCAATGGGGGTAAAGCGCTGGTTCGTCGCCGTGGTGAAAGCCTGACGCGTTTCCTCCGGGGAATCGGACAGCGTACGAAATTTCGCAATCGTGAATGGCCGCCCGCCGCGGCCCACGCGCCGCTGCAAAAACAGCACGCAACCGGAAGAGGTCAGGCGCACCGCCAGGGCGATCCCCACGAGCAGCGGAACCAGCAGGGGCAGAATCGCCGCCACGCAGACGCAGTCGAAGAGCCGCTTGCCGCCCGACCGCGACCAGGCGCTGAGACTTCCCCGGCGCAACCTGTGTTCTTCCTCACTTTGACTGGTATCAGCTGGAATGCACGCGAAATCGGCGTTCAAAGGCCCCTCCCCAAGGTGCGGTCTACATTGCCGCTACAGATTCCTCGGGGTTATCGCCTGCCTTGCAGGTACCGTCGCAAGGGTTGCCGTGGTCCGGCCTGCCCATGCTCTCAACCATGGCAAAGCGCAAATCTTCAACAGCTTTGGCCGCTGCATGGAGAGCCGCGGCGCACCTGCGCTCTCCTGCCTCGATCGGTATGACAATCCACCGCCCGATTAAGAAAAACGCGTCGAAAACTGTAAGTTTTTTCTTGCGGGTTAATATACCAGAGATTTTCTCGTAAAACAGGAAAAAATCGACCGCCCGGGTAGTGGGTCAACTTGACTCTAGGTTTGAGGGGTGCGGGCTTCAGTGGTGGGTACGGGCTTTAGCCCGTACATAACGGGCTTCATGACGGCGCATACTCTAGAGCCTGTTATTAACTTTCACGCGGGAGGCGCTGGGAGCCAATTTTTCTGAGTTCAAGGAGTGAGGAGCCTCCCTCGACTCAAAAGACCTGAACGCTTCTTACTCCTGGAGGCCTCCGCTCCCGCAGCGGACGCCAGGCACGCGCCGATCGCCCCGGATCGGTCATAAGTTGTTGATTCTATTGGTGGGCGCTGCAGGATTCGAACCTGCGACTTCCACCGTGTGAAGGTGGCGAGGAAGTAGCCGGATGATGATTTAAAAGGGGTTATAAGCCGGTACAGTGGTCAAAAACCGGTATTCCGGGCGCTATTTGCTACCAAATTGCTACCAAATTCTCTAACTGTTTACCAGTGGGCCAATAGGGCTGGTCGTGGGGGGCCAGCCCGAACTTCTTCCATCCTTCCTGTCGCGTTCGACTCGTGCCATCGCGCAGGACTCCCCAACTCAGAAGGTGTATTTATAGCCTTGCTTCAGAGTAGAATGCAGAGTCGTGGACCTGATTACCCTCCTCAGTAGACCCGAAGGCAAGACGCTGGAGTTCAAGCGCGATCTCTCGTCTCCGGACGGCGTGCTGAAGGCTATCGTTGCGTTTGCCAACACTTCTGGTGGCGTTCTCGTGCTGGGAGTCGAGGACGGCACGAAGAGGGTCAGGGGCATCCCCAACATTCTGGCGGAGGAAGAGCGTCTCGCCAATCTGATTGCGGACAGCATCTCCCCAAGGCTGGTCCCTTCTATCGAAGTGATGCCCTGGAGAAAGACTCAGGTCTTGGCGGTCGAGATTTATCCGAGCGGCGGCCGACCACACTTTTTGAATCGGCTGGGTCCAGAAGAGGGTGTCTTTGTTCGTGTGGGTTCAACGAATCGGCGAGCAGATCTGTTTCTGGTCGAGGAGATGCGGCGTTACAACCAGGTCTCCTCGTTCGACGAACAACCCAGACCGGAATTGAACTCGGAAGCAATTGACTTCCGAGCTGCTTCCGAGTTCTTCAAGCCAATTCGCAAACTGACGCGCTCTGAGCTGCAAACTCTCAAAATCGTAACGAACTACCAAGGCCGGATTGTGCCGACTATCGGAGGCATCCTCCTCTTCGGTGCCGATCGGCTAAATCACTACCCGGATGCATGGATTCAAGCAGGCCGGTTCGCTGGCAACGACCGGCGCCGAATACTCGACTCCACAGAGGTGCGCTCTTATCTCCCTGGCGCTGCCGAGGATGTGATTGCATTCTTGCGGAAGCACATGACTCGTGAGGCAGTCATAGGCCCCGTGAAACGGACAGATCATTGGACGTTTCCGCTGGTTGCAGTCCGCGAAGCGATCATGAATGCAATCGTCCACGCGGATTACGCTCAGCGAGGCGCCCCGATACGCGTTGCCCTATTTGACGATCGCCTGGAGATTGAAAACCCTGGTCTTCTCCCATTCGGACTCACAATCGAAGACATTCAAAAGGGCATTTCTAAACTCCGCAACCGCGTCTTGGGCCGCGTATTTCAAGAATTAGGACTGATCGAACAGTGGGGGAGTGGAATCCAGCGCATGACTGCGGCGTGCCAGGAGAGCGGGCTGGATGCTCCTCAATTTGAAGAGATCGGGACACATTTTCGAGTGACGCTCTCGGCCATACCCCGCAGTGCGCCAGCAACAGACGCCCGGAACGAAGCTATCCTTGCCGCCTTAGCCGCAAGTTTAGAGGTTGGGCTCTCAACCTCTCAGATCGCAAAGCAGATCAAACTTTCTCCTCGCGCGGCCCGAACACGTCTCGCATCACTCGTGGAGCGAGGACTGATTGTAGAAATTGGAAGCGGGCCGCAGGATCCTCATCGGCGCTATTACCCGGCGCCTGAGAAGCCGTGAGCACAGTCAGAACGTCTCATATGAGTTTTGCTCCCGTTGGGAGAAGGGAGTATCTTTTCGTCATCGAGCAGAATATCCCGGCGTATGCGTCGGTGTTCGGACGCGACGCCGTATTGGAACATTTTTCGGGCAGCCTGATTCCGCTCGGAGAGCGTCCCAACACGGGCGGCGATGGAAACATGTTTATTGCTGGCGAGGAGCACGATGAGGAAGACGCGTTTCAAACAACAGGCCAGCGCATGAAACCTAAAACGGGAACGCACCTCTCATCGTCATAGCGTCCACGCGCTTTTCATTACCCCCAATGAAACGGCGACATGATGACAACAACCAATCTCGACTCGAATCGATGGTGGGCCCACACTGAAGGAGCCGACGGCAAGCGGGAAGAACTGAGGGTGCACTTGGCCCGTGTCGCAGAAAAGGCTGCCCAGTTTGCCGCGCCATTTTCCGCTTCGGATGAAGCCCATAATGCTGGTCTCTTGCACGACCTCGGCAAGTACGGGAGCTTGTTTCAGCGTCGGCTTGAGGGCAAGGAGCGTGGGATCGACCACTGGACGGCTGGGGCATGGAAGGCGCTTCGTCTGCGACATGGAGTTGCTGCTGCGCTAGCCGTGGAAGGGCACCATATCGGCCTGCAGAAAGGCGATCCATCGTCCGTCAAATTGCTTGCCCAGCGTTTGATGAATAAGCCCCACCCTCACCGCAGCCTCCGTTACTCAGAATTGGACGATCCCAAAGCCAAACTGCTCTTTGAACGATTCGCGGGCGATGGCTTGTCCCTTCGTCCGCTTTCCAAATCGCTAATGGACTTTACTTCCACCGCGGCAGCGATGCTCGACGTTCGCATGTTGTTTTCAGCCTTGGTGGACGCTGACTTTCTCGAAACAGAGGCTCACTTTGAGGGGAAGCAAAGACCGGAGGCCAAAGATTTGAAGATCGCTCGATGGTTGCTGGCGCTGGACGACCACATCCGACGACGGGCCGAGGATGCTCGTAAGAAAGGCGCTTCGGAGAGCGTTCTTAGTTTGAGATCCATCCTGCGAGAACAGTGCCGCAAGGCGGCGGGCCTTCCAACGGGATTGTATACACTGACTGCGCCCACCGGGACGGGCAAGACCCTTGCGTTGCTGGAATTCGCGTTACGTCATGCGGAGGCGCACAGCGACTTGCGCAGGATTGTCTTTGTTGCTCCTTACCTCAGTATTCTCGACCAAACGGCCGATGCGGTAAGCGCCGCACTGGGCCTGGAGCACGATCCGCGCGTTCTGCTTGAACACCATTCGCTGGCAGTCGAGAGACTGAAAAGGCAAGACGGCAGTGGCGAGTTGGAGCGTACGCAGGAAATGCTCGCCGAGAATTGGGACTCCCCCATTGTTGTTACGACCAATGTCCAATTCTTTGAATCGCTGTTTTCGAATCGTCCGTCCGCCTGCCGCAAGCTCCACAGGCTGGCCGGGGCCGTTCTCTGCTTCGACGAAGTCCAGTCTCTGCCGCTGCCAGTTGTCTTGCCCACCCTTGCGGCTCTGGCACGTCTGAGCGAATGCTATGGGGCCACCGTGGTATTTTCTACTGCCACGCAACCAGCTTTTGCTTCGCTGTCGAATGCCCTGAAGCAACGAAAATTGGGGGGCAGCGAATGGTCTCCGAGAGAAATCAACACGCAACAAAGAGAAATGTTCCATGCTGCCCAGCGCGTCGAGTACACCTGGCCCGGGCCGGACGAATCCCTGTCATGGAGCGAGATCGCAGATTGGATGTTGCAAGGCCCCTGCCAGGCTCTCTGCGTGTTGAACACGAAACGACAAGCTGTCGAGTTGTTCCTGGAACTCAATGAACGACCGGGTGTCCATCCATATCATCTTTCTACCGCGATGTGCCCAGAACACCGGCGCCGAGTTCTCGACAAAGTCCGAGCCTTGCTTGATAGCGGAGTTCCGTGCCCGCTCGTTTCCACGCAGTGCGTGGAAGCGGGCGTGGACCTTGATTTCCCCCGCGTATTTCGTGCACTTGGGCCGTTGGATTCAATCGTCCAGGCCGCCGGACGCTGCAACCGCAATCAGAGGGCAAAACGGGGCGAGGTTCGCGTCTTCCGGCCCACGCCCGGAGATTCACCAGAATATCCGAAGGATTCGGCTTACAGGAACGCGGCGATGCTTGCCAGGAAATATTGCGGAAAAGACTTGAACGATCCGGAGATTTTTTCCGAGTACTACCGCGAACTCTACTGCGTACAGAACGTAGAAAGAGAGGAAAGCGAATTGCATGACGCAGTCGAGAGGAAGGACTTTGAGGAAGTTGCGCGCCTCTACCGGATTGTCGACGAAAACTCTGTCAATGTACTGGCTCCATACGGCGATGGCCCGCAGCTTGCGCGGGAGGTCCGGCAAGCGAGCCTTTCCGCCGACTGGATCCGCCGCGCTCGCCCCTATTGCGTCAACGTATCCCGCTGGCAAGTTGAAAAGTACGCGGCATGCTTTGAATCTGTCCCCGTCGGGCACAATAGGCAGGAAGCAGAAGACTGGCGGATTCTGATAGGAGAGGGGACATATCACTCGGAACTTGGGATCCAATTGACCGAGAACCCATTCATGGGGGTGTGTGATCGATGAACAGCAATGAACAATCGTTGGAAGTTTGGGGCGATCTGGCTTGCTTTACCCGCCCCGAAATGAAGGTGGAGCGGTTTAGCTATCCGGTAATGACGCCATCAGCAGCACGCGGCATCTTTGACGCTATCTACTGCAAGCCCAATGAATTTCGTTGGCAGGTAACCGGCATCGAAGTGTGCAGGCCGGTTCAATGGATTGCTCTGCGCCGCAACGAAGTGGAAGGCGTAGCAAGCACGCGCGAGATTGAGCAATGGATGAGCGGCAGCAGAACGCCTACCCCCATTCTGGCGGACGAACAGCGCCAGCAGCGGCAGACGATGGCGTTGCGAGACGTTTGCTATCGCTTGCGGGCGCGCGCCGTTCCTTGGCCTGGGTTCGAGGCCAACCTGATTGGCATTGAAAAGCAGTTCCAGCGGCGCGTCGAACGCGGAAAATGCTTTTCCCAGCCCTACTTCGGCTGCCGCGAATTCCCGGCTTACTTTTCTCCCATTAAAAGCGAGGATCCGCCGCAGGCGATCGACATTCCGATCGGTCCGATGCTGTACGATGTCTTCGATCTCTCCCAGCCGAATGAAAATGACGCGCCCCCGTTTATCTCGGTCTTCCATGCCGATGTTCGCAGAGGGAGCCTAACCTGGATGGGAGCACCCGATGGAGCCGGAGTCCCCGACTGGAACAATACTGCTGTTCTAAAACCTCCAAAGGAGGACCGCCATGCTGCACCGCGTCAGTGAGTATGTTGAGCGTTACCAGGTCCCATACCGCGTAGGCTGCGCTTTCCTTGACGCGAGGTTCGTTATCGCTTGCGACAACGATGGGAACTACCTCGGCTTAGATGAACATGACAAGAAGAAGCGTCGTGAATTTCCATGTGCCCCATTTTTGGAACAACCTGACATGATTAGCGGAGGAATTACCAAAGCGCAGTTTCTGCTAGATACAGCCTCCGCCGTAGCACACTATTCCGAGAAGGATGCCCAGCCCGGAGAGGAGCAAATCACAGAAGAAGGCGGCAAAGGCAAGGCTGAAGAGAGGCACCGTTATTTTTGGAAGTTGATCGCCGAAGCGGCCGAGACCGTTGAGGACTTGAAGCCTTTGGCCAAGTTGAACTCACCTGGAACTCTGCAGCGGATAAGGCAAGAACTCAAGGAGAAAAAAGCGAAAACCACGGATCCCGTCACCTTCCGTATCGGCCTAGATTACCCCATCGAACGCGACTACTGGCATTCCTGGTGGGATAAGAAACTCGCAGGAATTAGGGCTTTGAAGACCGGGAATGACGCTTCGGGAAAGAGCATTGCGCCAATGCTTTCATTGTTATCCGGGAATCCCGTTGCTCCCTGCCGAACACACCCCAAGTTGAAAAGATTGCCTGATTCACAGCCGTCGGGCGCTTCGCTGATTAGTTTTGAGAAAAGCAGTCCTGCGTTCCGTTCATTCCAACTTGAGCAATCGCAGAACTGCGCCATGAGTGAAGTTGAGGCCACTACGTATGCGGCCGGACTCAACCATCTGATTCGTAAACAGAGCCGGGATCTGGCCGGAGCCAAGGTGCTCTATTGGTACAAGGAACCCGTGCTTCCATCGGACGACGTGGTTGCGGTGATTTGCCCCGACGAGGATGACCGTCCCAAGGCTCAGGACGACCTTTCAGAAGATCCGTCCGCCGTGCCCGGCGCGCTGCAGCGCATGCGCGATTTGCTCGATGCAATCCATACAGGCCAACGGCCGGATCTGGCGGGCAACGAATTCTACGTTTTGACTATGGCAGGAAATCGAGGACGCGCCGTTGTACGCGATTGGCAGGAAGGGAGCTACAAGAAGCTACTGGAAGCGGTGCTCGCCTGGCAGGAAGACACCGCGATCCTTCTTCCATCAGGGAAACTTCCCTCCAAGGTACCGGGGATGCGGCGGCTCATTGAATGCGTGCTTCCGCCACTGAAAAAGGGCCAGAAACGCGAAGAATGGCACAAGCGGGCCCAGCATATTCGCTCTAGCCTATGGCGCGCCGCTATCGGCAACCGCGAGTTGCCGTATGAAGTCGTTTATCGACTGGTTCCAGAGTTGCGCGATTTTGCCCTCACGGGAGCACTCGAATCATGCTTTCCCATTCGTAGGGATGGAAAACAGAAGGGCAGGAAGAAAGAAAAGGATCAAGCGTCAAACAACAACTGGCTGCTTTGGCAGCGCATGGCGCTGCTCAAGGCCTATCATCTTCGCAAAGGCACCGGCTCCAATTTCGCTTCCGGTCAGGAAAGGAACAATCATATGGCAATCCAACAATGCCTTAACCCAGACCATCCTTCGCCCGCCTATCATTGCGGGCGCCTGATGGCAGTCCTCGCCAATGTGCAGCGGGAAGCTCTCGGGGATGTCGGCGCAGGCGTGATCCAGCGCTACTACGCTGCTGCCTGCGCGACGCCCGGACTGGTCTTTGGCCGGCTCATTCGCAACACGCAGTATCACATCGACAAAATCCGTTCGAAAAAGGACTGGCTTGCCCGCTTTTTTAACCAATCTCTAGCCGAGATCTGCTGCCACATCGGCCAGGAGATCCCGAAGACTCTGTCACTGGAAGAACAAAGTCTCTTTGCCCTCGGCTTCTACCAGCAAATGGCCAAGCCTTGGAAGGACGTTTCGGAAAAGGCCACTAACGACAACGGCAGCGGACCCAACTCCGCCCAAACCAACTCCGAGGAGAACGCACAATGAATTCGCCCGTCATCTCCAATCGCTATGAGTTTCTCTATCTTTTCGACTGTATCGATGGCAACCCCAATGGCGATCCCGACGCCGCCAATATGCCTCGTCTTGATCCCCAGACCATGCACGGACTGGTATCTGACGTAGCTCTCAAACGCCGCATTCGCAACTATGTTTCCGCAGCATATGGAAACGAATCCCCTTACCGCATCTTCGTCGAGCACGGTACCAATCTGAATCGTTTCATCGCTGAGGCTCACTTGAAAGAAAACGGAGTACTGCCCAAAAAGAAAAAGGACAATAAGGCTGGGGGCGAAGTCGAGGAGAGTGATGGAGCAGGTAGCGCCGCCTCCAAACCGGCAGTTGCTCGGGCGAGGGACTATATGTGCCGGGAGTTTTTCGATGTTCGTACCTTCGGCGCAGTTATGAGCACAGGACCGAACGCCGGACAGGTGCGCGGGCCGGTCCAACTGGCTTTCGCACGCTCACTTCACCCTGTCCTCGCACTGGATATTTCTCTCACTCGCGGGGCCGTCGCGGAAGATGTCAAGAACGCCAAATCTCTTGACGACTACAAGAAGTGGGAAGCCGAGCAACCGGAAGACGAGCTTCGCACGATGGGCCGCAAGACTCTTGTTCCCTTTGGCCTTTACGTAGGCCGCGGTTTCATCAGCGCCAACCTTGCCAACGGGTCCAAGAGCAACCCCGGCACGCTTTTCAGCGAAGCAGACCTTCATCTTTTCTGGCAAGCCCTACTGAACATGTACGAGCACGACCGCTCTGCAAGCAAGGGCATCATGAGCGTTTACGGCGACCATTCCTTTGTGTTCAAGCACGTCGGAAATGCCACGAATGAGGAGCAGAAGAGGCGCCAAGCCATGCTCGGCTGCGCTCCCGCACACGAGTTGTTTTCGCTCGTCACTGACCGCATCGCGCTCAAGGACGAGGCCAAGCCGCCACGTTCAATTGTCGATTACAGCCTTCCATCTATCGAAGACATCAAGGCAAATCTAGCCGCGGGAAACGGCGTGGAGGTCTTTACCCTGTCCGAGTTGGCGGCTGGCAGCGAAAGGTAACCCGCAGTCATATGACGCAATACTCCGAGGACGATCTCCTCCCGCTCTCCGGTCTCCAGCATCTCGCCTTTTGCGAACGGCGCTGGGCGCTGATTCACCTGGAGCAGCAGTGGGAGGAGAACCTCTTCACCGCCGAGGGCAAACTGCTGCATGAAAAGGCGCACTCGGCGGAAATCGAATCCCGCCCCGAGGTGCTGGTGCGGCGCACTCTTCCACTGCGGTCCTTTCGCCTCGGCATCTCCGGACAAGCCGACATCGTCGAGTTCCTCCCATGCGAAGCTTCCGAGCCGGGCGTTCCGGTGCCGCGCCGCAAAGGGCTCTGGAAGCCGTATCCGGTGGAGTACAAGCGGTCCCGCGACCAGCATGGCAGCATGGCCTATCACATTCAGCTTTGCGCGCAGGCGCTTTGCCTGGAAGAGATGCTGCACGTGCCCGTTCCCGCAGGCGCTGTCTTTGACGGCAAAGCAAAGCGCCGCGATGTGGTGAACTTCGACGAACCGCTTCGTCAAGAGGTCGAACGCCTCGCCGCCCGCATGCACCAGATTCTTCGGTCTGGCAGAACGCCACAGGCCGTCTACGCGAAGAAATGCGAAGGCTGCTCCATGAAGCCCGTCTGCCTGCCAACGGTCGTCGAGTCAGCCAGCGCCTCGCGTTATCTGAGCCGCGCAATTGATGCCAATCTCAGGCAGGCTGCTGGCGTCGGCTCCAGCAAAGATGAGGATCAGTCACGATGAGAAAGCTCCTCAATACGTTGTATGTCACCATCCCCAATGCCTACCTAAGTAAGGATGGTGAGACAGTTCTCGTTCGCGTCGAGCAGGAAACCCGTCTACGCGTGCCGATCCACACACTGGAAGGAATCGTCTGCGTCGGGGTGGTCTCGATGAGTCCTCCCCTGATGGGATTCTGCGCCGAGCGCAACGTCTGCGTGAGTTTCCTCAGTGAGCACGGCCGCTTTCTGGCCCGCATCCAGGGACCAATCCACGGCAACGTCCTGCTGCGCCGGGAGCAGTACCGCCGCGCCGACGGGGACGCTGAATCTGCCTCCATCGCAAAGTCCATTCTCTTGGCAAAGATCGCTAACAGCCGGACTTCGCTCTTGCGTGCTGGCCGTGAACACTCTTCAGAGACCCTTGATCTTGCCTCTACGCAACTTGGCCAATCGCTGCGCCTGCTCGCCTCTGCATCTTCTCTCGATGGACTGCGCGGAGTCGAAGGAGATGCTGCGCAATCGTATTTCAGCGTCTTCGACGAACTCATCCTGCATCAGAAAGAAGATTTCTTCTTTCGCGCGCGCAGCCGCCGCCCACCGCTGGACAATGTTAACGCTTTGCTTTCATTCCTCTATGTACTTCTGGCGCACGACGTTGCTTCGGCATTGGAGACTGTAGGCCTCGATCCCGCGGTTGGATTCCTGCACCGCGACCGCCCTGGCCGCGCCGGCCTTGCCCTGGATCTGATGGAAGAGTTGCGTCCGGTACTGGCCGACAGGCTCGCTCTCACCCTCATCAATCGCCGCCAGGTAGCCGGAAATGGCTTTTCCCGCGCCGAATCTGGCGGGGTAACGATGAACGATGCCACACGCAAAGAGGTTCTGGTCGCGTGGCAGTTGCGCAAACAGGAAGAGGTCCTCCATCCATTTCTGAACGAACGCATCCCCTTTGGCCTGGTTCCCTTCGCACAGGCTCTTCTGCTGGCGCGTCACCTGCGCGGCGATCTCGACGCCTACCCTTCCTTCATCTGGAGATGACAAAGCATGATGGTGCTTGTGACTTACGACATGGGTACGCAGTCCGAAGACGGAAAGCGCCGCCTGCGGCAAATAGCCAAACTGTGTCAGAATCATGGTCAGCGGGTGCAGTTTTCGGTCTTTGAGTGTCTACTTGAACCTGCCTTGTGGGTTGAGTTTCGCGCCAAGCTCCTCGCGATCATCGACCCCTCCAACGATAGCCTCCGCTTCTACTTCCTGGGCGCCAACTGGCAGAGGCGTGTGGAGCACGCTGGAGCCAAGCCCAGCTACAACCCGGAAGGCCCGCTGATTCTTTAGCGCGAACCTCAAGCGAACAGTCCCTCTCCGGAAGGTTCGCGCTTGCGTTATCTCGTTCACTCCATGTGCATTACACATCAATGCTGATTTCCGTATTGTTCCTCACATCTATTTTTGGCAGAGTTCGCGCAATGGACAGGCTAGGATGCTGAAACTAAAACTGCTACAGTAGAGCCGTCGCGCCCCACGCGGGGCGCGTGGATTGAAACCTTCAAATAATCCCGCCGGTGCTGCAAGGCGGACGTCGCGCCCCACGCGGGGCGCGTGGATTGAAACTCTAGGGCCGTAGGCAGGTTTTCAATCGGGGCGGGTCGCGCCCCACGCGGGGCGCGTGGATTGAAACTGTCTTCTGGGCCGTCTTCGCCGCGTTGTGGCTTTGTCGCGCCCCACGCGGGGCGCGTGGATTGAAACTCTTGTGGAGCGGGAATCATGCGGCATCCGGATACGTCGCGCCCCACGCGGGGCGCGTGGATTGAAACATCATCGACGGCAAGCGCTACACGCGTACTGGCGTCGCGCCCCACGCGGGGCGCGTGGATTGAAACTCTTGCCGCACGATCCCCATGACGACGAGCCGGAGTCGCGCCCCACGCGGGGCGCGTGGATTGAAACCTTCATTCCGAAGTCGACAGTTCCTTCATGATCTCGTCGCGCCCCACGCGGGGCGCGTGGATTGAAACACTAAAGTACCCTCCAACCCCGCGCCAATCGCGCCGTCGCGCCCCACGCGGGGCGCGTGGATTGAAACTCGATCGGCGCCGCGCCTTCGGTCGCAATCCTACGTCGCGCCCCACGCGGGGCGCGTGGATTGAAACGCATTATTCGCGCGATTGATGAGATACTGCGTCCGGGTCGCGCCCCACGCGGGGCGCGTGGATTGAAACGCTCCTGCCGCCGCTCATTGTCTCCGCATACACCGTCGCGCCCCACGCGGGGCGCGTGGATTGAAACGATTACATCCAGCTTCTTTCCGCCACCCGCGGCCGTCGCGCCCCACGCGGGGCGCGTGGATTGAAACCAACACGGTATCCCCGGGCTTCGTGCCCGCCAGAGTCGCGCCCCACGCGGGGCGCGTGGATTGAAACTTCGCGGTGGTGACCGGCTTGTGCCCGCGGAGAGTCGCGCCCCACGCGGGGCGCGTGGATTGAAACTGCTGATGGGGGACCAGATTCCGGTGGGCGGGCGTCGCGCCCCACGCGGGGCGCGTGGATTGAAACCACATTGGCGGGGAGAGTGAACTCGATGTTGGGGTCGCGCCCCACGCGGGGCGCGTGGATTGAAACTATCGAGTCCGATCCCAATCAGCCCGCAGAGGAGTCGCGCCCCACGCGGGGCGCGTGGATTGAAACCACCCATCGCCCATTGCGTCACGTCGGCTTGCACAGTCGCGCCCCACGCGGGGCGCGTGGATTGAAACATTAAATCCTGATCGATGGAGCGCGAGGCAGACGGCGTCGCGCCCCACGCGGGGCGCGTGGATTGAAACAGATAGAGCACACCGGCGGGCAGCAGCTCGTGGAGTCGCGCCCCACGCGGGGCGCGTGGATTGAAACACCAAACATGGCTTGGTGCAATACGCTGCCCACGAGTCGCGCCCCACGCGGGGCGCGTGGATTGAAACATTAAATCCTGATCGATGGAGCGCGAGGCAGACGGCGTCGCGCCCCACGCGGGGCGCGTGGATTGAAACCATGCGATCCTGGTAACTTCGCCCATCTCAGTTGTCGCGCCCCACGCGGGGCGCGTGGATTGAAACTACCTATGCTAAGCACAAAGCAGTGCGCTTTTAGGGTCGCGCCCCACGCGGGGCGCGTGGATTGAAACAAGATACCCTGTGCCTCCTGCGATGGAGGTCAGCGTCGCGCCCCACGCGGGGCGCGTGGATTGAAACATCATTACATTGCGATCCCCACGAAATATGCGCGTCGCGCCCCACGCGGGGCGCGTGGATTGAAACAGCACGTTGCGGCGAAGGCGTGGCTGGAAATCAAGTCGCGCCCCACGCGGGGCGCGTGGATTGAAACAGCATCCATGCGTGCTCTTCGCGGCGATCCCGCGTCGCGCCCCACGCGGGGCGCGTGGATTGAAACATCTTGGCGGCGTCGCGCCCCACGCGGGGCGCGTGGATTGAAACAGGTGCATCGCCGGAATCGAAATCGTCATCTGCGTCGCGCCCCACGCGGGGCGCGTGGATTGAAACAGACCCAGCACGAAGTTGTAATCGCCGCCGGACGTGTCGCGCCCCACGCGGGGCGCGTGGATTGAAACCCGTTGCCCGCTCTCATAGTTTGACAAGGCCGACCGTCGCGCCCCACGCGGGGCGCGTGGATTGAAACCCGCCAGATTGCGCGCTGATGTGGATGCGAGTCGGTCGCGCCCCACGCGGGGCGCGTGGATTGAAACGCAGCCGCCGAGGCCTGCGCCGCCGGCACCACACGTCGCGCCCCACGCGGGGCGCGTGGATTGAAACTACAACCCCAGCGACATGATGTTCGCGGCGGCCTGGTCGCGCCCCACGCGGGGCGCGTGGATTGAAACCATCACATCTGTGTCGATCGGTTCAGACGCAACGCATTGACGGCGGCAGAGCTTACTCAAGTAAGAACAACGCGACTCGGATGGCCCCGCTCTGAGAATATTCGAGGCAGACAGCCTCTCTCGGAATACACTTAGACGCAAGCAAAGAACCGCAACGAGAATGCTCATCACTTTTCGGCCGAAAGCCGACGGAGGTAGCGATGGTCAAATCACGCCCGGAGAACCGGAAGCACATCTCCAACGCCATCTATCGGCAGTTGTACGTCGAATGCCGTGGCCGGTGCTGTATGTGCCGCGAGGAGGGAATTGAAGAAATCCACCATATCATCCCCTTGAGCAAGGGCGGAAGCGATGCCGCGACGAATTTGGCTCCCGTGTGTGCCTCTTGTCATGCGGAAATTCACCGTGACGAGGAAAACTCCCGAGAAAACGTAAGAGCTAAGAAAGAGAATTGGATAGAAAGCAACAAAGAAACTCTCCACGCAATCATAACTTCTGGACTCTCCGCAGAAGAACTGATTAGACGCTTGGGTAGCTTCTATATGCCAAAGGACCCGGAACAAGTTACGGAGTTTCGCAAACGGCTGCTGCATTGGGCGTCTTCTCCGTACCTCTTTAATAATTTCGTAGACATTCGGAAGCACTCCATAAGGAAGGACGTGGATGACTCTGGTAATTGCTGGACTTGGGAGGAACAGATTTTTAGACCGTTCTCGTCGCTACAAAGGCGCACCATTCAATTCAGTGGGACAGCACCGTGCGACTTTGAGACGACTCGTTTCACTGTAACACTGGTTCTTGGTGACAAAGTGATAGACCCAGAGTGGAGTTGCGTAACGGATGATCCGAACTTCAAGTTAGTTGCCGTGACTCTGCCACGTACAATTCGTGAAGGGGAACGTTGTACGATGAGATGCAAATACTTTTGGCCGTCGACGTGGGAAATGTCGGGAGGTGTCTATACTTACGACGTTTTGGCGTGGATAGAGCAGATCGAGTATAGGTTTTCCGTGACCCCACAGTGGATCATTGATTCTGTCCACACTGCTGGTTTAAACGTCTTAGGCTATGGATGGGAATCCGTGGGGGAAGTTCGCTGGGAAGGATCATGCTTTGAATGGAAAGCAAAACGCCTTCCATTGTTCACCAGTTGCACTCTGAGACACCGCACCGCGCACGCAATGTGATGGGCCGGTGGCGGCGCTGGGCAATATCCACGCGACGCGCCAAGTGTTCATGGTAGCCAGAGACGCTCACCAACAGCACCCGGCACTGCACACAGATCGGCCAGACACGCTTGTTGCGTTGAATAAAGGCGTACTTCATTTCTGGCACTTCGCAAAGTACGCCGTTGCTTTTCCCAGGATGTCGCGCTCCATCGTCACCCGCGCCAGTTCCGCACGCAGACGGCTGTTCTCCATCTGCTCGGCGCTCACAAGCGGCTTGCCGCTGGCGCCCTTCAAGGTTCCAGCTCGATGCTCCCTGACCCAGTTGCCCAAGGTCTGCTCAACCACTCCCAGGCTCCGTGCAGCTGCCGCCTGGCTCTGGCCCGACTCCACAAGCCGTGCCGCCTCTTGCTTGAACTCAAGCGTGTAACGTCCTCGCTTCGACTTCGTCATCTTCGCCACCCTCTCGCATTAGAACAGCTCGCTAAGGGATCGTTTGCGGGGGCAAGGTCACTGCAAGCTGAACAAAGCCTCGCCAGTCTCCTTTTCTCCCCCTGCCCCACGGTTGGATTTGCTGTGATTCATTCGATTTGAATCCCTCGCCTCTTCATGCAATGAATCCACTACTACCCCGGCGTCCGTTTCACTCGAACTTCTTTGGTTACTCCCGATTAGCGCATGTCTTCCGTATTCATGTCCATATGCTGTAAGATACATCACAAAAAGGAGACTACGTGCCCGCGGGGAAGAAAGCCACGTCTCGACCGAAGCGTAGAGTCGTTTCTCCCGCAGAGAAGCGCACGCAACTTCGGCTCACCGTCGATTCCAGATTCACCAAGAGCTACTTCAACCAACTCTTTGCAGTGCTTAAAATCCGGAAAAAGAACGCCCTCGCAGAACATATCATCATGAGTTTTAAAAGCAAGGCCGCGCAGGCGCAGCTTCTTGCGTTCTACAACAACCAGTGGCTGAACATTCCATTTCAGAGTATCGACACGGCATTCGTGTTTCCATTGACGTTCGAGATAGCCGATGAACTGGAAAGAGTTGGCGGAGAGGTTCTCTGCGGAGTGAATCGCTCCAAGGCATTTCGCGTGATGGTGGCATATTTTGCCTTCGTGCATAAGCTCAAAAACCCAACACAGTTTGCGGTGGCCTAGCCTTTCAAAACAGAGCCTGGCACCAGGCGAGCGCACACGGAATGATTGTGAAGAGTCTACTGCAGAGCAGCAGCGTGTGGATTGCTCTTCTGTGGTGGATAATAACGGTGTTGTTCGATCATCGCCTACCTGCCCTCTCTTTCATTGCTGTGCGTTCTGAGATTACTACGCATCAGCCGATGTGCCATCTGCCGCGCTTGGACGACCAGATCGATGATCTCTTGTCGCTTCCCCTCGGGAATCGATATTTTGAAAGACTCCTGACCTGTGGGCGTCCTGAGAAGGGCGATGGTCACAGTGCCGCTTACGTTTGATCTCGGTTCCGGGATTTGAGACGCCTTCAGAAGCTCGACCAATTGTCGTGCCTGAGCAACCGGCTGGAGAGTGAAGAGGAGCTGGCGCACATCTGCTTCGTCGGTCAAGATCAAGTCGCCGGATTCCTCAGTCCTGAGCCTGGATTCAATGGAATGCAGCCGCGCGGCCTGGAGTTGGAGAGGATTCACTGTGCGCTGTTCTTGCCGGAGAACGTTTTGCATCTCCGGGTTCGTGAATTGGGCAAGGATGCCATACTTAACGGCGGTCGCTGTGACCATCCGCTTCCACTCGTCGGTGCCGGTACAGGCAATTTGCGATCCATACTTCTGGACGGCCATCTCCAACCCGAAGACGATTGCCGCTTCATCCTGACTGAGTACGGTCACGAGGCGCCCTCGGTCGATCACCGAGACCTTCCCGTTGAGCATGTAGGACACGTCGCCTGACCTGCGGTCGATCGTCCAGGTGCGTGTTGCGGCGATCTGTTTGGCGAGATTCTGCTCCCTCTGTTGAGCGGAAAGCCTTCGCTGCATAAAGTCTGCCCAGTCGGATTTCTGATTCTCCTCGGGTGGCGGCCCGATATGAAGCGCACTCACTTCCAGCCTTGCATCGAGTCGTCGTTGATTACGCTGATCCGCATAGCGCCATCCTCGAAGTTGGGCGGCAGCCCGTGCATCGCCTTCGCTGGCACGCTCAGCAACCCAGGTTCGGAGATCTTTCGGGAATTGTTCGTGTCGTCTTTGCTGCACCGTCGCCTTCAGAGTCCTCATCTCGATGACCGATTGAGCTGTTGCCTGAGACAACAGTATTTTCTTGGCCGACCAGGGCACAGTCATCGCGCGAATTTCCTTCTTTCGTTGCCTGAGATTCAGAACCAGTTGCTGACGTGCTTCTCTTCCTTGTGCTGTAAGGCCCTTGCACACTTCCCGTTGGCGATTACGATACTGGTTATAATCGGCCATCAGGGAATCTCGGTCGGCGCGTCGTTGCGCTTTCCGTTCTTCCCTCAGTGCGCTATTACGAACGGGAGTACGAACGGCGTGTGGAGCGTCCTCATAACCGGATGTTGAGGCAGTTGTCCACGGGCCGAGCGCCGTCTCGGTTGCCTGGCGATTGATCTTTCCAGCAAAGTTGTTGCGAAACACGTCGGACGCCTTCACCCGGATGTTGTGATCGATGGCAAGGACGGTATATCCGCCCATCTCTCCCTTCTCAAGTCTGAGATGGGCCTTCGAGAGAAGGCGATGGAGGTCCTCCCACGTGACATTCTGTCGCGTCAGAAGTTTCTGGACACTGGAGGCCACTTCCCGTCGCACGTAGGATTGGAATGATTCCTGATCCTGGTAATGTTCAAATTGTGCGGCGGCGCCGGTTGCCTGTTGTCTGGCGCATCGAAGCGCATTGCGTTCGGATCTTGAAATGCGCACAGCCTGTTGCGATTCCTCATCCCAACGTGTCGGACCGGGAGTATGTGTCCAACCATGCTTTGCTTCAAGAAAGCGTACTGCGGCATCGAGAGTCAGCCAACTGAAAGATGGCGTATGGGCTCTGTACGTTACCGGGTGAATCTTGTTCACCATGATGTGGATATGGAAGTGCTTCTTGTCGTCGTGAGCGACGATGACGTACAAGTGTGCGTCGAACCCAAGTTGCTTCAGTGTGTGTAAGGCAGCATCGGTCCACTCTGCGCGAGACGGACGTTCACCTGGGGGCCATGCCAGTTCGTAATGGAACACTGCATCGTGGCAACGTGGGTTGAAGAATTCTAGCGCTTTCATCTCGGCTGCTGCTGTGTCGATACCGACGAGGTTGCTCGACAATACGACATCCCCTCGCAGCCGGGTATCGCCGGTAATTGCGTCGCGTTCTTTCGTAAGGTAGTTGAGCAACCGCTTGAAACTACTTCTGGATTTACGTCTGCTCGGTTGGACTTTAGCAATCATGTTGGTCCCTCAGTACATCGCGATTCAGTCCCTGTTACAGACCATCTTTCTGTGAGGTGCCGAGCTCGATCGCTTCTGATGTGGGAGAGAAGCGTTGCGCGCGTACGTCAAGGATTGTGGGCCATTGCGTCGGCACTCTGGACAAAGTCGGTGCTCTTGTATGAGGGGGTCGTTGCGTTTGTACGAAGCCGGTTTGCCTCGTGGCACATCGACCACCATGCTGGTTAGGTCGTCCACCGGAGCGAGTTCTGTGGACAGGTAATTGAAGAACCGTCGGAGATTACTCACTGACTCATTGCCACGATGTGCCCGTTTGGCGATCATTCCGAGTCCTGGTCATTGCTAACAACTGTTCGTAGTGTTGCGGTGATCCTCGCGAGAATCGCATTCAGTTCGCTCCTGAGTTCGTCCTCGTGTGGATGGCCCACAATTTGCATGAGCGGATGCTTCATGAGACCGCACAGGCTGCTTAAGCGGTTAATCGCCTTGTCGTCTATTCGCGAATGAAGCCGCTTGTTGAGCGAACATCTTCGCATGTATTCGCTGATGGTTAAGCCGGCCATATACGCGTTGTGTCGAATGATCTCTTTCTCTTCTGAAAGAAGTTTGATGAGCTGCCCTCGGCGCTGTTCTTTCTGTTTCGGTCTGGCCATTGCAGGATTCCTCTGGGGTCTCGGGGCGAAGCCCTGAGCGAGATGCGCAGGCCCAAACCCGAGTAGCGAAGCGGATTGTGTTTGGGCCGGTGGATATGCCGAAACGACCGCAGGGAGTTTTGGTATATACAGCGCGCACCTCGCCGTGCCCGTTAAGCATTTCGGTTTCTAGTATAATATAGATGTGGTGTAATATCTATGGTATTCTCTGTACGTGCCGTAGGTGGGGGTGGAGATGGAGAAAGGGATGCAAAAAGAGCGGCGTCAAGTGCAAATGTTCACCGCAGAGCAAGTGGAGGGGCTTCGCACATACGTGTCTCAAAAGGAGACAGAACCTCCTCCGCAACCTGAAATGTTCATGATGGGGAAGATGGTACGAGCCCTGTACCCGGAGCTGAAAAAGTCGCGGGAAAACGGATACTCGCTGAAGGTGCTGGCGCGTGTGTTTGAAGAGAGCTGCATTGTAATCACAACCGACTCCCTCTCGACATACCTGTCAAAGCTGGCGCCTACAAGGGAAGAAGCGCAACCAAGAACGGCTCGTAAGGGAACTTCGGTCCCGTCGCCAACTGTTAAGGGAACGCGTAGAGACTTTCAGATGAAGCCGGACGTAACGCTGTAAGAAGAAGGCGATGTATGGCGCGAGTGATTTTTGTAACGGGCAGCACGCATGGAATTGGGAATCTGCAACACTGGCGAGCCGACACACTGCTCAACACATCGTTGAGGCGGTCTGTAAGGACGACCCTGTCGAGTGAGGACCCGCACAGCGTTTTGCTTACGGATAGGTCTGAGGCTGTTCCGAAGAAGGACAACATAACCGTGCAGGGCATTCTGGAGAAAAGTTGGTTGGCAGGCGCGGCTGAATCCAGGGGACTCGCGACCATGTCTGCCAGATCACGCCGACATACGTCATGGACGCAGCAACATGAAGGGCTGGCAAGAGCGCCGCAATCACAAAGCACGTTCCGACTCTGGCTTCTTGGCGTCTTCTCGCTGGTGGTCCGCATGAATGGCGGAACTCTTCGCTAACACGATACGACCGACCCTGCCTGCTCTGCTCAGCAAGCGCCAATTGACAGGAGTGCGAAATGTCACAGTTCCCGGGACTCTCAGACCTTCATATTGCGAGGACTTCTACTGCATTGACCGAAAGTCCGCTGTCTTCATCCGGGGATTTGCAGCAGCCCCATCCGAATGGGTGTGAGGTTTATGCAGATCCTTTGCTCACGGTTGAAGAAGTCGCCCGGCGGCTGAAGGTCAGCAAGGACTGGGTATGGGACCATTCCTCCCGCAAATCTCCGCATTTGCCGGCTATCCGTTTGGGGGACGGGGCTCTGCGCTTTCGCGCCAGCAGAATCGAAGAGTTCATCACCGAAAGGGAGCGCCTTTCCAATGTGACACGTGGGAGCCGGTAAAATAATAACGGCCCACGGTTCCCCCACAGAATCTGAGGAACACATGGGTAAATCGCACCAGGCGGGATGGGTGGTGCTGCGCGGAAAGCAGTGGTACGGATATTTCCGGCGGCACGTGCTTGATCCTACAACCCAGCAGGAACGAGTCGATACCTCTTGTATCAAGCTCGGCCTCAAGTCACAGATGACCAAATTCGCGGCGCGAGAAGCTCTGCGGTTGGAAATCACGAAACAGACAGGCCAGAACCCCGGGGGCAGAGTCTTGAACGACAGCTCTGTAACCCTGGCATGGTTTGTTCGGAATCGCTATTTCCCGCTTAGGCAAGGGGATTGGCGGCCGGAGACTGCGAAAGAAAAGAAGAGCCAGATCGAACTCGACTTGTTAACCAAGTTTGGTGAGGTCGCGCTCGACTCGATGGACAGATTTGTGCTGCAAACGCACCTGAACGATTTGGCAGACCGTTTTTCGCAAGATCGAGTGAAACAGGCTTGTTCTTACATCAAGTCCATCTTCGACGAGGCCATCGAGCAGGAATTCCTGACGAGAGATCCGACCCGGAAGCTGAAGATTCCAAAGAATCTTCGGCCGAAGGATAAACGGGTGCTTACCTGGGAACAACTGCGGTCGATGTTGGAGCAGGCCGGCAGGAGGGATAGAGTTCTGCTCATGCTGGACATCACCGGAGCGCTTCGTCCCAGCGAGTTGTTTGGTCTGCGCTGGAAATCCTTCGACAACCGGAATACGTTGTCGATTACGGAAACCGTCTACCGAAGGCAGATCAGGCCGTTCGGGAAGACCAAGAAGAGCCTTGGCGACATTCATCTTCCCGATGGTCTGGTCGCCGAACTCTTGCAATGGAAGTGGGAGTGCCCCAATGCGTCTCAAGACGCGTTCATCTTTCCCAACCAGGAGGGTGGCGTCATGGATACCGGGAACTACCGAAACAGGGTTCTCAACCCACTTGCGGAAAAGCTGGGAATTCCCAAACTGAACTTCCAAATTCTGCGCCGTACCATGGCAACCAGGGCGCAGAGGCTGGGATCGGTGAAGGACATTCAAGCGCATCTGCGGCACGCGAAGGCCGATACCACGGCCAACGAGTACATGCAGGAGTTGCCTGAGAGCGTGAAGCAAATGGTCGGTTCTGTCTATGCAATGCTGTCGACGCAGCATGAGCCGCGCAAAGGTTCTGTACTTTTGCTACCAAATGCTACCAAACCGCTCGGCGAAGACACCGCAAGTTGTTGATTCTATGGTGGGCGCTGCAGGATTCGAACCTGCGACTTCCACCGTGTGAAGGTGGCACTCTACCGCTGAGTTAAGCGCCCCGAAGAAGGGTGGCAAAAGCTGCGCCGGCGGGGCATCCCGTGGGTTAGAGTAGCACCAGCAGGGCTTTGCGGCCAACTGCCGCCGCCAACGCCCTCTGCGGTTCACCTTCACCCAGGCAACCATGCGCTGGAGAGCCAGAACCAACCGCGACACCGGTGACTTCCCGTCCGGCGGGGAGGCGATGCTGCGGCCTGTTCCCGGGTTGAACATCGTGAGTCGGGTCCCGTCCGGCTCATCTGGCGCGGACCTGGCCGTCCCGGCCTTTCTTGCCGCCGAGATCCCGCCTTCCATGAACTCCTCCGAAGCCCCGCACCCTGAAGGAGATGATTCGCCCGGCGAAGACCCCGGCGCCCCCCTGGAATTGCCCCTGCGGGCGCAACCTTCCGGCGAAAACGGGGTTCCACAAGATATGGCAACCATGGTCCTGGACAACTCGGCCCTGGGTGCGGTTTCCGCTCTCCGCCCGGACTTGAGGCCGTATCCGGGTGCGAAAGCCCCGGCCGGTCTCGATCCTGCCGGTGACGCGGCCATCATGCTCCGCGTGGCAGCCGGCGACGAGGCCAGCTTCAATTACCTGGTGGAAAAGTACCACCGGCCGATCATCCACTTTCTCTTCCGGATGGTGCGCAACCAGGCGATTGCCGAGGAACTGGCGCAAGATGTATTTTTGCGCGTTTATCGCTCCAGAGAGAGCTATCGGGCCGAAGCCCGATTCACCACCTGGCTCTACCGCATCGCCACCAACCTGGCGGTGAATTACGCGCGCGATTCCCGGCACGAGCGGGCCGCGCAGCCGGTCTATCTGGACGCCGTGGACCCGGAGACCGGGACCACGCCGGACGTGGCCGACGACGAGCCATCGGTCGAGCAGCACTTGATGCGCGACGAGCGCATGGCCGCCATCCGCAAGCATGTGATGGCTCTGCCCGAACGGCAGCGCATGGCGGTGCTGATGCACAAGTACCAGGGAATGGATTACCGCGAGATCGGGGAGGTGCTCAAGCTCAGCGAGTCGGCCACCAAGTCGCTGCTCTTCCGCGCCTACCAGACGCTGCGCGAGAAGCTGAAGGATTTTGTTTAAGTGTAAATGAGCCGGGCGGCGCCGGCAGGAATCGGGGGTACAACATGGAACACGTGAAGCGCAATTGCACCGGGATGGACTCGAAGCTGGCCGATATGCTGCTCGATCCGGCCGCGGCGCCTGCCAAGGTTCGCTCGCACGTTGCTGAATGTGAAGATTGCCGCGCCAGGCTCGCGGAGATGCAGGCGACCGTGGACCTGCTCGATGCCTGGGAAGTCCCGCAGCCTTCGCCTTATTTCCTCTCCAGGCTGGATGCGCGGATGCTTGAGGAGCGCCAGGCCGCGCCCGCCGGCTGGTTTGCCCGCCTGCGCGCACGCTACGCCTACGGGCCGCCCATGCCCGTCCGCCCGCTCGCGGCCATGGCCCTTACCGTGATGCTGCTCATCGGCGGCGGCGCCTATCTGGGTGTCACCGACTGGAATCAGCCTGCCCCCACGCCCAGCCAGGCCGCAGTGGTTCAGGACCTGCAAATCCTCGACAACAACGCCCAGTTGCTGAATCAATTGGAGGCGCTTTCGAGCAACGATAACGGAGACTGATCGTTCGTGCCGCGGTTGCACGTCGAAAGAGAGACTTGTGAAGTGGGCATTCAATGCGGCTGGAGTGCGCCGGGCGGTTTTGCCCGCGGCGTTGCTGGTCCTTTGTCTGCCCGTGGCCTGGGCCCGCGGCCAGCACGGCGGACAATCCCGGCCCGCCGCGTCGCCGCACTATAACGCCTCCCCGCAGCAGCGCGCCCCGAACTCCGGCGCATACCAGCAGCGTCCCAATGCGGGTTATCCCGGCGCGGGTTATCCCGGCGCCGCCGCGTCGCCGCACTATAACGCCTCCCCGCGGCAGCGCGCCCCGAACTCCGGCGCATTCCAGCAGCGTCCCAATGCGGGTTATCCCGGCGCAGCTTATCCCGGCGCGGGTTATCCCGGCGCCGCCGCGCGCCCCGGCTATCCCGGTGCGAGCGGTCCCGGCGTAAGCTATCCGCCGCCTGCCGACTACTCCCGTCCCATGTATCCGGGAGCCATGCGCCCCTACTATTCCCCTCCCGGCCATCTCGGCGACTGGCTCTACCAGCACCGCAATGTTCCCGTCCAGGGCCAGATGCAGATGCTGCGCAACGATCCTGCCTTCAGCCGGCTCCCGTCCTCTGAGCAGCAGCGCGTCATGCAGCAGTTGCGCCAGGTGAACCAGATGCCGCCGCAGCAGCGCGAGCGCCGCCTGGCCCGCGCTGAGATTCTGGAGCGCATGTCGCCTGAGCAGCGCATGCGCGTCAATCAGTCCGCCCGCCGTCTGGAAACGCTGCCCGCCGATCGCCAGGCGCTGCTCAAAAGCGCCTTCCAGAACCTGCGCGCGGTCCCTCCTGACCAGCGCCCCATCGTCCTCAACTCCAGCCGCTACCAGAACATGTTTTCGCCCGACGAGCGCGGCATCCTCACCAACCTCCTCAGCGCCGAACCCTACCGGCCCCCCGCCCACTAGAGCGGGTTGCATAAAAAGCGCTTTGAAAGGACACGGCTTTAGCCGTGCCGTAAATGGAGCATAAAATCAGGGGTTTTAACCCCTGAGGGATGCCTCTTGATCGTGCCAGGGGATTTATGCAACCAGCTCTAGCCCAAAGCATCTCTTGCTCCGGGAAAACCGCCCCACCAGCCGGCTGCCTGGTACCGATCTTGCCAGTAACCTTGGTCGCGCCGCGGCCGAGGTTGCGTTGGTGATGATGAAGTAATTCTCTTGAAGCCATCGAGCTGGGGAGAACCTGCATCGTACCGCATAGGCGCCGAAGGACGCGGATGCGCAAGGGGTAAGGGCGTGGTTGAAGAGACCTTGATTCGCCGGTTCAAACCCTGCCCGCGGCGCTACGGCGGTTCCAGGATTGCTATACCCCGGAGCCAATGCACTCAAGTCGTCCCGACCTCAAGAAGGGACGACCTGCACAGAGACTGGGTAGGGCGTATCTATCCTGGAACCGCTCTAGTTCCGCATTCGCCGGTATCGGGTGTTCGTTGATGAAGGCTCGGATACGGCCCGCGGTGAGCGCGAAGTAGCCGGCAGGGAACGATGTGCCACACTGGAAGAGAACCGACTTGATGCTGCCTGGGTTGCATTCGTATTTCCCCAGCCTGCAAGATGGAATAGAGATCAGGAGAATGCCCCATTGAATGGATATCGCTGTCTGCCTCTGGTTCTTTGCCTTTTCCTTGCCGTATTGGGCGCGAATGGCGCATCCGCGCAGCCATCCGTACTGCGGGCGAGGCTCGACAATGGCCTTCGCGTGGTTGTGATCCGCGATTCCCTCGCTCCGGTGGTTACCGTAGAGATTAACTACGTGGTGGGAGCCGATGAGACTCCCGCCGGCTTTCCCGGCATGGCGCATGCTCAGGAACACATGGCCTTCCGCGGATGTTTGGGCATGACGGCCGACCAGACGGCAGCCATTTATGCGGAACTCGGCGGTCAAGACGATGCCGATACACAGCAGAACATCACGCAGTTCTTTGCCACTGTCCCGGCGGGGGATTTGGGAGTAGCCCTTCAGGCCCAGGCCGCCTGCCTGCGCGGCATCGATGACTCGCAACAGCAATGGGCTCAGGAGCGGGGAGCGATCGAGCAAGAGGTCGCACGCGACCTTTCCAATCCCACTTACAAGTTCATCAACCGTCTGAACGAAGATATGTTCGCCGGCACTCCCTACGCCCACGATCCGCTGGGCACAAAGAGTTCTTTTGACAAAACCACCGGCCAGATGCTCGAGAACTTCTATAAAAAGTGGTACAGCCCCGGAAACGCGATCCTGGTCATCGTGGGAGACATCGATCCCTCCGCGACGCTGGTCAAGGTCAGGCAATGGTTCAGCAATGTTCCGAATCATCCCATACCCGCGCGGCCCGTTGTCGGCCTGAAACCCATCAACTCGGAGACCTTCACGCTCAACAGCAACTTCCCCTACACATTGGGCTTCATTGCCTATCGTTTCCCCGGAACCGATTCCCCTGATTACGCGGCCTGCGAGATCCTCGCGGATGTGCTGGCCAGCGAGAGAGCGGATCTCTACGGCATGGTGCCTGCCGGCAAAGCGATGGGGACCGATTTTGGACTGGCGGAGACCTATCCGAAGGCAAGCGTGGCCTATGGCCTGGTGGCTCTGCCGGCGGGGACTGACGCATCCGGCCCCATTCAGGAAATGCGCGGGATTCTGAAAAGTTATGCCGGGAAGGGCGTTCCCAACGATCTGGTCGAAGCAGCCAAGCGCAGCGAATTGGCCCAGGCAGAGTTTGAGCGCAACTCCATTCCAGGACTTGCGGACGTGTGGTCGAATGCCCTGGCCGCTGAAGGACGCACTTCTCCCGAGCAGGACATCGAGGCGATTCGCAAGGTTACGCTGGCGGACGTGGACCGGGTTGCAAAACAGTATCTTGTTGACCGGAACTCGATCACGGCTACTTTGAAACCTGTTCCGACCGGGCAGCCTGTCTCGGGAAAAGGTTATGGCGGCGCGGAAGAAGTGACCACCGCGCCAACCAAACCCGTGCAGCTTCCGGATTGGGCGGCAAGCACGCTGGAGCAGCTCAAAGTGCCTGCCAGCCAGGTCTCAGAATCGGATACCGTGCTGCCCAACGGCATTCGGCTCATCGTGAAGACGGACCATACCAGCCCTACCGTCTCGCTCTTCGGGTCAGTGAAGCACAACGGCGATCTCCAGACGCCGAAGGGCGAGGATGGCCTGTCTCAGATCCTCGATGGGCTTTACTCTTACGGCACCCAGACGCTGGATCGCCTGGCCTTCCAGAAAGCGCTGGACGACATTGCCGCCAGCGAGAGTGCGGGGTACGGTTTTTCACTCCGGGTTTTAAAGGAGCACTTCTCGCGCGGTGTCCAGCTGCTCGCTGACAACGAGCTGCACCCTGCCTTGCCGGCGCACGCTTTTGAAGTTGTGAAGCAGCAGACATCGCAGTTTGTTGCTGGAGATCTCCGCAGTCCCGGCTATCGCACCTCGCGCGCGCTCCGGCTGGCGCTGCTGCCCGCGGGGGACCCGGCGCTGCGACAGACCACTCCGGCCACCTTGGCCACCGTAACCCTGGACGATGTGAAAAAGTACCACGCCGCGACCATACGTCCCGATCTTACGACCATTGTCGTGATCGGCGATGTCTCGCCCAGCGAGGCAAAGGCGGTCATCGAAAAATGGTTTGGTGATTGGAAGGCCATCGGTCCCAGGCCCAACACGATCTTGCCGCCTGTTCCACCGAACAAGCCCTCCGCGGAAAACGTCGCCGATCAAGAGGCGGTTCAGGATACAGTCGTTCTCGCCGAACAATTGCCTCTGAATCGCTTCGATCCCGACTACTATCCTTTGCAGCTTGGGAACCATGTTCTCGGAGGAGGCTTTTACGCCACGCGTCTTTATCATGACCTGCGTCAGGTTTCCGGCTATGTCTACTCCGTTAACGTCAGTCTCAGCGCCTCGAAGACCAGAGCCGACTACTCCGTCACCTACGGCTGCAATCCGGAAAACGTCTCCAAGGCAAGGGCTCTGATTCAGCGCGATATCGAGCAGATGCGGACAGAGGATGTGTCCGCTGCCGAACTGCACCTGGCCAAGGCGCTGCTTTTGCGTCAGCTTCCGCTGAGCGAATCGAGTGAAGACGCAGTCGCCGAGGGTTTGTTGGCGCGAGCAGAGATCGGCCTGCCCCTGGACGAGCCGATTCTTGCGGCCAGGCGTTACTTTGAATTGAACGCCGATGAGGTGAAGAACGCCTTTGCCAGGCGGATACGTCCAGGCGATTTCGTTCAGGTAGTTCGCGGACCCGCACCTCATTAGGACCAAAGGTGCAAGCCGGTTTGCACACAACCACGAGTCCTCGTGGACAGATCCTGGTCCATGGGGTATAGCATTTTCGGAATTGCTGTAGACCGAAGCCACGCACTTAAGTGGCTTTTTCCGCCGGGGTCCCCGACGACAGGTCTTCGTCACTGGAGTCGAGGTAAAACCCATCCGCCGCGGCGCACACCACTGCCGGAAATGCCTGCCGGCATTGTGAAGCCGCTCTGACTGACAGCGATCGTGCAGACTGCGCCGGTCAAGCGCGTGCTAGGGCGTATCGACATATAGGGGTGGGTGGCGACGGGAGCCATTTTTTCTCAGTTCTAGGAGTGAGGAGCGACGCATACCGGGTGTCTGCTAGCGACGATTGACGAAGAAATGAGGAAAAACGGCCCCGTCCCTTCGGGTTGCGGCGAAAATCGGGCCATACTTCATTCTCGCCCTTGACGGTGGGCCCGCCACAGCCTTCGGGCTCGGCTTCGTCTGGCCCGATTTTCTCGCGCAACGCTGCCCACCCCTATATGTCGATATACCCTCGGTCCGATCGTTTTTAAATCGAGCGGGCGCGGGCCAGCTCCACGATTTTATCGATCATCTCCGTGTACGAGTAGCCGGCCTTCTTGGCTGCCATAGCCATTTCGGCGGCGCTGGCCAGCCATGGGTTTGGGTTCGCTTCGATGACGTATACCACGCCCTTCTTATTCAACCGCATATCGATGCGGCCGTAGTCACGCAGCTTGAGGGCGCGATAGGCGGCCAGCGCGGTGTCCTGAAGTTTCTTCGTGGTCTCGGCATCCAGGTCTTCCGCCGGCGCGGATTTTGTCACCTTGTAGGCCTCGGTGTCGTGATCGAACTTCACGTCCTGGCCGGCGATCCGCGGGGTTCCCTTGGGTAGCTTGGAGAGGTCGAGTTCAATCAGCGGCAGCACCTCGGCATTGTCATTTCCCAGAATTGCAGCGTAGATTTCGCGCCCCTCAATGTACTCCTCAATGAGCGCCGGGCTGTCGAATTCCTCGTGGATGTAGTCGATGCGCTCCATCAGCTCTTTCACGCTATCGACCACGGCGCCGGTGTCGATGCCGACCGATCCGTCTTCTGAGACGGGCTTCACGATCAGCGGAAACTCAATATCGTGCGAGTGCTCCGTGCGGCCTTTATAGGAGGTTGCAAAGTCCGGCGTCTTGATCTTGTGAAAGTCGAAGATCTTCTTTGCCAGCGACTTGTCCTGGGCAAGATAGAGAGCCTCCGGACCGCCGCCGGTGTACGGAATGTGCAGCAGTTCCAGATAGGCGGCGATGTTCTTGTCCATCGTATCGCGGCCCGCGTAAGACTCCGTGAGGTTGAAGACGAGGTCTGCGCCGCACTTTGCCAGGGCAAGCAGCGATTGGTTCTTGCCGTCCAGGACGTAATAAGAAGGTTCGTGCCCCAGCTTTGTCAACGCCTCGAAGATCTCTTCGCGGTCGTGCAGCGGATCCTTTTTCTTCTTCCGGCCTTTGCCGCTCTTGCCGCGCGGCGTCTTCGCCGGTTCCGGCTCAGGCTCAGGCGGGCCCTCTTCCCAAACGTCGTGCAAAATCGCTATTTTCAGGTTTGCCATGATCTCTCTGCGCTTTTTCGGTATGACCCCCAGGCCGCCTTTGGCCTATGTGAAGCACCCATCAAGGCAGAATGAACTTGCCCCGAGTGATGTAGTTCATCGCCAGCGCGGTCGCGTATACAGTCACTTCGGTTAGAGACTCTCTTTCACACCTTACGTCAGCACGCAGGCCGAGGTCGCTGACTTTTGCTTCGATAGCTTCCACCAGCTTCTTCACCAGCGGACGTTGCACGCCCGTCCAATAATTCACCTTGTCGACCAGAACCTTGCGGTTCTCCCTGAGCAGATCGGCCGCCGGGCGAATATGATTCCTGCGCCGCTTCGATACGTTGAAGATGTCGCGCAGATCGGTCTCCAGGGGAAGCTCGCCTGGAGTGAGCTGCTGATCCAGGGCTCGCTGATAGAACTCCCCGACCGTCACATCCATTTCGTCCACGGTAATATCGGTATCGCCCTGCGCCACCACGGGATCGGCATCGCCGAGCTCGCGGCCAATACGATCCATGTAGAGCAGCTTCTTCATCGCGCCCCAGCCTTTGTACCGCTTCCGCCAGTTGGAGCGAGGCGTCAACCACACTGCGAAAGTCTCGGCAAAGTCTTCGTCGGGATGCTTTTGCGCGTACCAGCCCTCCATGTGCCGCACGAACTGGCGCGAGAACGGAACCGGCTTGTAGTTGTCCCGGTAAGGCCGTCGAAACGGTCCGAACAGGTCGCGCCATGCCTGCGTCTTATACAGCTCATAGGCGTAATTGAATGCGTGGCCGGCCTCGTGGCGCATGTACATCATGATCTGCCGCGCGTCTTCAATGTCGTTCATCTCCGATTCCAGGCGCTGCAGCTTCGGGTCGGCCAGGTAGAAGGGGATTCCGATCACCGGCTCCATGTTCGGGCAGCCCCACTCATCGGAGAGGTAGCAGATGGGGCGAAACTTGGCCAGTCCCTTGGCCTCCAGCTCCTTGTAGAGTTGCTGGACGAAGCGTTCCAGGGGAGAACCTTCCAGCTTCAAGCCGAGCTGCTGAATCGGTTTGAAGAGGATTTCCTGGACCTCTGCCGGCGCTTTTTCGAAGTTGGCCACAGTTGGCCGCAGGGTAGCACAGATACCCATGAGGTCTCTTTTCCGCTCTCCCTGCACACTCCCTTTGCAGATCATTTCCCCCTCCCGGTGCACACTGATGCTGGAGGGAATTCTTCATGTCAGCCATCTCCCCGGTCCAGAATGTCGGATATCCGCCCGGTTTATCAGGCTGCGGAAAAACTCAACGGGAGCGGCAAGATGCGTCAGGGCACGACTTCAGTCAAGATTATCCCCTTGACTCAAGGTGCGTCAAGTGGGAGGATTGTGGAATGGAAACCGTTTGGCTTTTCTTCTGGACCGTCCTCGATTCGTGGGTGGAAAAGGTGGGAATCATGCTTACCTTAATTCCATTCATCGAAAGAATTCCCCAAATCAGGAGTTGGCTCACAGAGAAACCGCTTCTGGACCGTTTCGTGCCGCTGTTGTGGGTTATTGGTGGTGCCTGTATTTTCTGGGGTTTTTACGCTGCATGGCTGGATCAGTATCAAGCCCGGAAAGCGCTCGAAGCTCGATTGCAATCCCCTGATCTTCAACTTCAAATTGGCGATACGTTTTGGGGAGATAGGGCCGGATACTTGGTGTTTGTGGTTGCTGGTGTTGTAAGTAATCGATATGGGCCAGATAGCGGAGTGATGAATTGGGAGATGAATCTAGAATTGCCATCTCCGTCGCATTCCCAAATAAGAGGAACAGTTATACCCAGCCCCAAAGATGCACTTGCTCCCAAAGGTGCCGAGGTCACGTTTAGCCCCTCAGATTATTTACCCACAAGAACGCTTGAGCCGATTCGATCTGGTGCCGCAGTTCCTGGTTGGATTTGGTGTGTTTTTCCGTTACCGTCGGAGGACTTTCGCAAGTTTGGGAGTAGTGTGCTTGTAATCTCATTTGACGATATAGTGAGCGGCAAGACCCATTATGCCAAACAGCCAATTAACGACACGAACAAGGGTGTCTATTTACCGTGGAATCCTCCAGCACTAAAATCTACGCTGCCGTGAGTTTCTTGTACTCTAGAACAGGTGCTTCAATAATCTTCATCAAAGTATCACGGAACAGAAAAGGGTTGGAGCGATTGTTAAAGCGGAACTCCATTTCGTCGAGGTAAGCGGCAAGATGCTTTGCAGAAATCCGATGCCACGTGCCCACAATACCCCGCTTGAGCAGCGAGAACGCGGACTCGACGGTGTTTGTGTGAATGTCGCCATCGACGTAAATCTTTGCCTTGTGCTTGATGGTCTTGTGTTCGGTAAATACCCCGGCCTTGGCAATGGCGCTCGGGTAGGCCCCGAATTCATCGGTCATTATCACATCAACGTCATGTGCGATGTTCTCTTTGATGTACTTCGCCAACGTTCCCTGCTTCACATCTTCGGCATGGAAAAAGCGAAGTTCCCCGCCGCGCTGCCGGATGCCGATAACGACTTCTTTTTTGCACTCAGGATGCCCCGGCTTGTGCTGATGACCGCGCTGGATACCCCCGACGAACGTTTCATCAACTTCGATTGTGCCGCCCAGTTTGGGCCGGTCTTCCTTTGCGCTGGTCATTGCCGCCCGGATGCGATGGCAAAGGTACCATGCCGTTTTGTAACTTCCACCCATCATGCGGTTGACCTGGTTGGCGCTGATCCCCTTCTTGGATTCGCACATCAAATAGACCGTAGCAAACCAAGTTGGGAGCGGCAGCTTTGTATCTTGGAAAATGGTTCCGGCCAGAACGGAGAACTGATAGCGGCATGAGTCACAATCGAACACTTTGCGCTCATATACGCGAGAGATTTTCTCGGAGTTGCACCGGGGGCAGCTTATCTTGTCCGGCCAGCGAAGAGCCTCAAGGTAATCCCTGCAACTCTCATCGTTTCCGAACTCTTTCAGCACTTCGCAGAGGGTAGGTGTTTTCATGGCAATGGCTCCAAAGAAGAAGGGATTGAAGAAGCACCCTAAGGAGATGACCACGGAAGAAGCAATCCGCCATGTCTTCCACCCGAAGATCGTTAAACACTTGAAAGCAGAGGCGGTAAAGCTCAACCAGGGACCAACAAAGACAGCGTAGCATAAATGCTACCTTGAGTCAAGGGGATAATCTTGACTTCAGTCGTGCCGTAAGTGCCGCACAATCATCGGCGGGCTTTAGCCCCTGCGGCCCCTCTGCTGCAAATTCACCCGCCATTTGCTCTTTTTCCGCAGCCTCCTATGCCCACAGGCCACCCCCCACCCCCTCCCCCCTCCAATATGTCCACCTGCAAGTCATCATTTTTGCTGCGCTGAATAGATTATCTGTATGAAAAATAACGAGTTAAACTCGTTTTGCAAATGGCCGATCGGGGGCGTTTTCGGGCAGTTTAGGGGCAGTTACGGGCTGTTTTAGGGCCAAAAATGACCCTTTTTCACCATCGCGAAAACCGGCAGATTGAGCCTCGCCTGCGCACACCGTGCGCCCCGCGCAGCCGCGTTCCCGCGGCTCCGCCCGCGTCAGCCCCCGCATGTGCCCCTACGCTACAATGGAAGTTGGTCTAAGGCCAGATTTCTCCGCGCATTGAGCGCGATCATAGCAAGGAGTTCTCCATGATCATGGCGATTCCCGCCACCCAAATGCGTCCCGGCATGATCATCAAGCACAACGACCAGCTTCATCTGGTCTTCAAGGTCGAGCACCGCACCCCCGGCAACCTCCGCGCCTTCATCCAGGCCAAGCTCCGCAACCTCAAGTCCGGCGCCATGTTCGAGCACCGCTTCCGCTCCGCCGACGCCATTGAAAAGGTGGTCGTCGACGAGGTTTCCATGGAGTTCCTTTACGCCGACGGCGACGACTACTACTTCATGAACCCCGTCGACTACGAGCAGACCGTGCTCAAGGGTTCCACCCTCGGCGATGCGGTCGAGTACCTCACTGCCAATCTGCAGATCAAGGTCAGCTACCACGACGGCCAGGCCGTCGGCATCGAGCTGCCCGCCGCCGTCGAGCTGGAAGTCGTCGACACCGAGCCCGGCCTCAAGTCCGCCACCGCCTCCAGCGTCACCAAGCCCGCCAAGACCGAAACCGGCCTCGTCGTCCAGGTCCCGCCCTTCATCAACATCGGCGAAAAGATCCGCGTCGACACCAGCGAAGGCGCCTACCTCAGCCGCGCCTGAGCCTGCGCCGGAAAGGCGAGACCGACTTCAGCGGCAAAAGAGATTCCGCACCGAGAAAACTCCTCGGGCTGGTTCGTGCCCGCGGCCAGCTCAATGTCCGTTCGGCAGCACCACCAGCCGCGCCTCCAGCAGCGCCTCGATGGTTTGCAGCGCTTCGAGCACCTGCTTGGAAACCGGAGCGTCCACCTGCACCACCGCCAGCGCCTTCACCGGCTTGGGTCCGGAGCGCTCGCGGCCCAGCGCAAAGTTGGCGATGTTCACTCCCTGCTCGCCCAGAATCGTGCCGATCCTCCCGATCACGCCCGGCACGTCCAGGTTGCGGCAGACCAGCAGGTTCCCTTCCAACGGCGTCTCGATGTCGATGCCGTCGAAGGCCAGCAGCCGCGGCTGCTCGCCGCGAATCACCGTCGCCGAAGCCGTGCTCGTCCCGTTGGCCGAGTGCAGCTCGATGGTCAGCACCGTCGCCGCGCCGCCGCGATGGCTCTCCTGCCGCTCCTCGTGCACGCGGATGCCGCGCTCCTCGGCCACCGCCGCCGCATTGATGCGGTTCACGTTCTCCGATCCCTGCAGCAGCCCGGCAATCGCCGCATTGCGCACCAGCTCCACCTTGGCCTCGGCCAGCGCCCCGCCATACACCAGGTGTATCGCCTCCGTGCCGTCCTTGCCTGCCTGCGCCAGGAACGATCCCAGCCGTCCCGCCAGGTCGATGTACGGCGCCAGTTGCACATACTCCTCGTGGCTCAGCGAGGGCAGGTTCACCGCGTTCTGCACCACTCCGAGTTTGAGGTAGTCGCGCACCTGCCGCGCAATCTGTACGCCCACCGCCTCCTGCGCCTCGCCCGTCGAACCGGCGATGTGCGGCGTCAGGATCACGTTGTCCAGCGCGAAATACGGCGAATCCTTCAGCGGCTCGAGCGTGAACACGTCCAGCGCCGCGCCCGCCACCTGCCCGCTCTTCAGCGCCTCCACCAGCGCCGCCTCGTCCACCAGCTCGCCGCGCGCGCAGTTGATGATGCGCACGCCCTTCTTCATCGCCGCCAGCGTCTTGGCATTGATGATGCCCGCCGTCTGCGGCGTCAGGCCCACGTGCAGCGTCAGGTAGTCCGACCCGGCCATCAGCTCTTCCAGCGTCACCAGCTTGATGCCGTTCTCGCGCGCCACCGCCGGCGAGACAAACGGGTCGCTGCCCAGGATCTCCAGCCCGAATCCGCGCGCCCGCTTGGCCACCTCCAGCCCGATCCGGCCCAGGCCCAGGATGCCCAGCGTCTTGCCCCCCAGCTCGGAGCCCTGCAGGCTCTTCTTCTCCCACCGTCCCGCGTGCATTCCGGTGTTGGCCACGGTCAGCTTGCGCGCCAGCGCCACCATCAGCCCCAGGGTCAGCTCCGCTACGGCTACCGCGTTCGCGCCCGGCGTATTCATCACCACAATGCCCCGCCGCGTGGCAGCTGCCGCGTCAATGTTGTCCACACCCACACCGGCCCTCCCAATCACCCGCAGCTTGGGCGCCTGCCCCATCATTGCGTCGTCCACCTGCACCGCGCTGCGCACCACCAGCGCGTCGGCATCGGCCAGCGCTGCCGGCAATCCATCCGGTAACTGGTCGTGCGTCAGGACTTCCCAGCCCGGCTCGGCCGCAAATACCGCCAAGGTCGCCGGAGAAACCTTCTCTGCCAGTACGATCTTCATCCTCTCTCCCTTGCCTTTCCCTGCGCCTTCATACTCGTCAAAGCGGATGCCCTCCTGCTCGCACAGCAGATCGAACATCCGCACCACGGCCGCATGCGGCTTGCCTTCGCCCCGCTCGTACTTGGTGATCGAGTTGGCGTGCACGCCTAGCCGCTCCGCCATCTGGTATTGGTAGAGGTCAAGCTGCTTCCGCGCAATCAGCAACTTTTCCCCGAACGTCAGTTCAGCCATGAAATGCAGCTCCTAGCTGCGAGCTTCAGCTGCTAGCTATTAGCTTTTAGCTTCTAGCTGGAAGCTGAGGAAGCTCCGAACAGATTCGATCTCCCCAACACGCCCAATGCAGCATGCATTATTTCTTCCGAAAAGCCTCTGAACCGTAAATCGCCGATGAACCAGCTAAGAGCTAACAGCTGCTGCATACACCTTCTGCGCCGCCGCCACGCCCTGCCCAAACTCCACCGGCAGTCCAAGGGTCTCCTTCGCAATGTGCTCCATCGCGCCCAGAAACGCCACGGTGTCCAGATAGTCGAAGAAACCCAGGTGCGCCACGCGGAAGATCTTGCCCTGCATCTCGCCCTGTCCGTTGGCCGTCACCAGACTGAACTTCGTCTTCAGCGCCTTCACCACGTCGCCGGAGTTCATCCCCTCCGGCACCAGCACCGCCGTCGCCGCCGCCGAAGGCGAAACCGGCGCAAACAGTTTGAATCCCAGCGCCACCAGTCCCGCGCGCGTTGCCGCGGCGTTCACCTGCGCGTTGTCGATCAGCGCAATCCGGCCCTTTTCCAGGTCGCCGCCCGCCTGCCCAGCAATGTAATCCAGCGCCGCGCCCAGCCCGGCGATCAGCGCCACGCCCGGCGTGTAAGCGCTCTCGCCCTTGGCCGCGCTCTTGCGCTCCTTGCGCAGGTCGAAGTAGTAGCGCGGATTCTTCGCCGTCTCCATCGCCGCCCACGCCTTCTCGCTCACGCTCAGATAAGCCAGTCCCGGCGGAATCATCACCGCCTTCTGCGAGCCGCCGATCAGCACGTCAACTCCCCACCCATCCACGTCGAAGCTCTGCGTGCCCAGCCCGGTAATCCCGTCCACCACGAGAAGTGTGTCTGTCCCCTTTACCAGCGCGGCCACGCCCTGCACGTCGTGGCTCACCGTCGTCGAAGTCTCTGAGGCCTGCATGTACACGGCCTTGTGCTCCGGCTTCAGCGCCTTCTTCACCACTTCCATGTCGAAGGTCTGCCCATACGGCGCCTCCACCACGTCCGCCTGCAACCCGAATGCCTTCGCCAGCCCCACCCAGCGCTCGCCGAACTTGCCCGCCGTCAGCACCAGCACCCGGTCGCCCGGCGAGGTTAGGTTCGAGACCGAAGCCTCCATCGCGCCGGTCCCCGAGCAGGCCAGCAGCAGCACGTCGTTCTGCGTGCCCACAAACACCTTCAACTGCCCCAGCACCTTCTGGAACAGGGCGCGAAACTCCGGCGTGCGGTGGTGTATGTCCGCCGCCGCCATGGCAAACTGCGCCGCCGGAAGCAGCGGCGTCGGGCCGGGGGTAAACAAGCGCGTCTTGCGAATCATGGGCTCTCCTCGTTGCTAACTTGCTAATTTCTTGCGACTTCGTCGCGGTTTCGCCGCGGATTGTGCAGCGTCCCGCGGATTTCGCCGCCAATTTCGTTGCAAATTTCATCCTCGGACCAGGCCCCGAACCGGCTCAAAATCCACCTTCCAGTCGCCCCGGTGCCTCTGCGAATCTCTGCCGATCACAGAATACACACTTTTGTGGTTTTTGTGGATTTATTCTGCTGTGGAAATCCGCCGAGGCTTTCTGTCCCCAAGTTGGTGCACCGTTACTTGCAGATAATTACTCCGATTTGTTGCACAATCTAAATCGAGGACCAGCACGCCTGGGTGTCGGTCGCCAACCTCGCGTTTGGCAGGCTCAAAACCTGCCAAAAATCGTTGCTGGTTCCTGCCACGATGTGGGACAAAACATTGGAAATGGACGCAAGAGCGCCCGTAACTCCTTACGGCAGACGATTCTGCAAATAACTTCAATGCCGAGAGGATTTTACGGCGCAACCCCCTCCGTAAACTCATGTACCGCAGGATTTTAGTCCCAAAATAGGGGGGTGGGGGGTACACCCCCGCAGGTCGTAAGCATCGGCTGCAGCGCGGGTGCCGGCGGCACGGGTCACTGCCCGCTCGCAAGAAAAAGGGCGTGCGCCCCCAGGACGCACGCCTCCAAATTGCTTCACCTTTCGATTCGTAGCTCAGCGCCGTCCGCCGCCACCCCCGTGGAACCCGCCACCGCCGAATCCGCCGCCACCATGAAAGCCACCCCCGGCAAATCCGCCCCCATGGAAGCCGCCGCCAACTCCAACACCGCCGCGGAACCCGCCGCCGCCGCGGAATCCTGCGCCGTGGCCCATCCGAGGCGCGGGACCCACGGGACGAAAATGGCGTCCCCCCAAGTAACCCCGCCCGCCATACCAGCCGCCCCCAAACAAGCCTCCATCCCAGATGCCGCCGCCGTACCAGCCCCATGGCGGGTAGAATCCCCACCCCCACGGGCTCCAGAACGGATCCATGCCGATAAACGTGTAGTCCCACATATAAGGATCCCAGTACCAGCCCGGATAGAAGCCCGCCATGCCCGCGGACTCGCCGGCGATCTGGTTGTTGCCCTCCGCCAGGTACTGCGAACGCAGGCTGCTCCAGTTGTACAGCTCGTCGGCGTTGCCGCTGGCGTCAAAATTGGCGGGCTTCATCCGCGCGCCGGCCAGCGCAAGCTCATGATGATCCTTCACCGCGCGCCACTTGCCGTCGCGGACTTCGACCTCCGCCCGGCCCTTGAACACCTCCACCGTGGGCTGGTTGGCGTCGAACTCGTAGTAGCCTGTCTTGATGATTTGCGTGGTCACGCCCGCATCCATGATCTGCAGCGTGTTCTGCGGATAAATCTCATCCACCTCTATGCTGGCGCGGCCCCGCAACAGCGCAACCCGGGTGGGGGTAATGTCCGGCGAAATCATCCGCATCGCGCTCTGGTCGTCCAGCCGCAGAAAAATCCCGGGGGTCAGCAGAATCTCGGCCTTGCCTTCGCCCGTGCTCAGCACCTGGCCGGGGTTCATGTCCAGGCTTCCCACTTCCTTTTGATTCAGTGGTCTTCCGTCAAGAAATGCCGCCCCTTCCACGTAGTTCACCGTTCCCGGGCGGGCCTGCTCTTGGCCGAATCCAGGCACGCACAGTGCCCCTATCCCAAGCAACGCAGTCGCCTTTGCCAAGGACCTCATCGCTTTATACCTCACTTTTATAAATGCGAATGCAAAGCGGAAGTTTCGGCGCTACGGCGCAAGCTGAAAGATGATTTGCGCCCTGCAAAAACGATTTGCTCACGCGCGGGCAACCTTTCAGCAAAACCAAAAGGTGAGCAGCGCGGGCACAAATTTGCCGCTCGGATTTGCATTGCATGGATTTATATCACTGCTTCAGCGGCAGCCGATCGAAAGCGCCCGCGGCTCATTCAGCTCCCGCGGATCAACCGCAGCGTGCGGCCGCGCTTACTCCCCGGGCACCGGCGCAGCCGCCGCGCCGCCGCCCACGGCAAAGACCTTCGGAATCCGCTCCTCGGCCGGCGGAAGCGCGGGAAACGGCGCATGCGGTTCGGTCTGGTACCAGTACGCCGTTGTATAAAAGTTGTCCGACCTGTGGTTGGCGTGCCCGTGCTCGATGGTCACGCGAATCGACTTCTCAAACGTGATCGGGCTCTCGATATGCCACCGGTACAGGCAGTACTTCCCGCCGATGCGCTCCGGATCGACCATATACGGCGCACCATTGTGCTGATAACCGAATGCCTGCAGCCCGAAGTCCCACGCCCCGTTGAAGTAGTCTTCGGTTCCGGTGCCGTTGATCGTCGGCAGCTTGTCTCCGTCGATGAAGATCATGTCGTCGCCTTCGCCGAACCAGCCGTTCTGGTTCTGCAACACGGAGTGTGTCACGCCGATGAAGTGTCCCTTGCCGGTCGCCTCCAGGTACACGTAGTTGCCTTCGCCGGTCAGGTTTTTGCGGCTGTTGATCCCCGGGCTGCCGTTGTTGACCCAGTCGTTGGTCCATCCCTTGCACGGCGCGGCCTGACGATACTGCGCATGGAAGCGACCCAGCCCCTCAGGCAGGGTCGGCAGCGTCACGTAATCGATCGCGTAGTAAAGGCTGTTCGTGCGTTCCTTGCCTTCGTTCGTCACGGTAACGCGCGCAGCGTTCGCAAACGGCATCTGGAAGTAAGCATTCAGCGCCTTGACGTTCGCAACGGCGGTCAGCTTCGACTGGTAGGTGAAGTACTCGCCCAGGCCCAGGCCGAAGAAGTCACCGATGGGCGTCTCGATGGAGGGCGTTCTCTCTCCATCCCACCAGGCGCGCAGCACCAGGTTCTTCAGGTGCATGGGGTCGCGCGAGCTGATGGTGAACCAGATGTGCGTGACGACGCCCGCACCGGTGATGTCCAGCAGCGTCGCCGTCTGCCCGGCCTCCACAGGCACGGCATCGGCGTTGCCGCCCGTCCGGTCCCAGCTTGAGGAGCGCCGCGCCTTATAGTCGCGCAGCCGGGCCAGGGCAATCAAATCCTCCGGAATCTCCGGCTCCGCCGTGGTGGCCGCCGCGGCCTGGGTTGCGTTCATCCCCAGCAGCGCGGCCGCTGAGATTCCCGTCGCTGAGACCATCGTGCCCAGCAGTCTGCGCCGCGAGTGCAGGTTTTGGTTGGCGCGCGAGTTCACATTTTCTGACGGTTCCATTTTGTGTCTCCTCCGGAGCTGGAAAATGAGTCAACGTATTGTAATCCGGCATAACGGCCAGCCGCCCTACCCCTCCGCATCGGGGTCTGTCGCTGCCCTGCTCACATCGTGCGCCGCCGAATTTCGCGCATCCCCGCCCCGCCTGTTATGGTCAATGAGAAAACTTCGATGAACCCTCCTTAGGAACCCGCGTGCATGTGGAAGCGTTGGCGAATCCGGATTCTTCTGTTCCTGGCCGTCCTTGGCCCCGGATTCATCACCGCCAACGTGGACAACGACTCCGGCGGCATCCTCACCTACTCCCAGGCGGGTGCGCAGTACGGCTACACCCTGCTGTGGATCATGCTTCCCATCACCATCGCGCTGATTGTGGTGCAGGAGATGTGCGCCCGCATGGGGGTGGTCACCGGCAAGGGTCTCAGCGACCTCATCCGCGAGGAGTTCGGCCTGCGCCTCACCGTCATCCTCATGATCCTGCTGGTGGTGGTCAACTACACCAACGTGGTCACGGAGTTCATCGGCATCGCCGGATCGATGCACCTCTTTCATGTGTCCAAATTCATCTCTGTTCCCCTGTGCGCGGCGCTCGTCTGGTACATGGTGGTGCGCGGCACCTACAAGAGCACGGAAAAGATCTTCCTCGTTGCCTCGCTGGTCTATATCTCCTACATCTTCGCCGGCGTGCTCTCCCAGCCCAGCTGGCACGATGCGATCCTTGCCACCGTGAAGCTGCCCGCCCGCTCCGTGTGGAGCGACAAGGCCTACATATACATGGCCGTGGGTGTTGTCGGCACCACCATCGCGCCCTGGATGCAGTTCTACCTGCAATCCTCCGTCGTTGAAAAAGGCATTCGCGTCAAAGAGTATGCGGCTTCGCGCCTGGACGTGATCGTCGGCAGTCTGTTCACCGACATCGTGGCCTGGTTCATCATCGTAGCCTGCGCTGCCACGCTCTACGTCCACGGCATGGGCGCCATCCAGGTGGCTGCCGACGCAGCCGAGGCCATGCGCCCGTTGGCCGGCGACTACGCCTTCATCCTCTTCGCCTTCGGCTTGTTCAACGCCTCGCTGTTCGCCGCCTCCATTCTGCCCATCTCCACCGCTTACACCGTCTGCGAGGGCCTGGGCGTCGAGTCAGGCGTGGACAAAAATTTCCGCGAGGCGCCGTTCTTCTACTGGCTCTATTCGCTGCTGATCGCGGGCGGCGCGGCCACCGTGCTGCTGCTGCCCGACGCCCAGTTGATCAGCTTCGCCATTCTGTCGCAGGTGCTCAACGGCGTTCTGCTGCCCGTGATCGTGATCCTCATGCTGATCCTCATCAACCGCCGGGACCTGATGGGCGAGCACAGAAACTCGCTCCTCCGGAATGTAATCGCCTGGGGAACCAGCATTATCGTCATCGCCATGACCGTGGTCATGTTGTGGGGCATGATCCCCGGGCATTGAAGAAGGGTGTTTGCGCGAGGTACGCGCAGAAAGAAAACGGCTGGCGCTCTCGCCGCCGAGCCTGCTACGGTGCTTCGCCTTCAGACGCGCACCGAAGCCAATGCACTCGAGCGCCGATATCAACAAGAGTTCAGCGCCCTGAAGATTGCCAGGGAAGGGCTATTTCTGAAGAAGAAATGCCTTAGAGCAGCTTGCCTGCCGCCAGGTCGCGGACCAGGCCGCGATCGGCGGCCAGAAAATCGTAGTCGCGCAGCTCTTCCAGCTTCACCCAGCGCAACTGCTGGTAGATCCGGTTGTCGATCTCGCCGGAAAATTCGTGCACTGCAAAAAACTGCAGATCCACGGCCCCTCCATGGCGATAGTTGTGGCGGATGCGCGTGACCGGCGGCCCGATCTCGGCGCGAATTCCCAACTCCTCCTCCAGTTCCCGGGTCAGCGCCTGTGCGGCGTCCTCACCCGGCTCGATCTTGCCGCCGGGAAACTCCCACAGCAGCGCCATCGGCTGATCGGCACGGCGCTGGCCGATCAGCACCGTGCCTTCGCGCACGATCAGCGCCGCCGCCACAAAGCGCAGCGCCGGGCCGGCTGGACGGGGGCTGGAAACTGGCGGTTCCTCGGACACACCTCTAGTGTAACCGCATCAAAAGCAAGGCAAAATCCGCCGGACGCCCCGGACGCGAGTCCTGCTTACTCGCCCCCAACGGCAGCCGAAGCGCCATCGGCCGCCTGCGGCCGGAAGTAGCCCCAGCCGTGCCGCGCCGCCGCTGCCAGCAACGCCGGCGAGGGGTTCACCGGGAAGGGGTGGCGCGCCATCTCCAGCATCGCCAGGTCGTGAATCGAGTTGCCGAAGACCGCGTCGGGCGCCGGCAGGCCCACGCGGCGCAGCGCTTTGGCCTTCCCCTCGCCGGTCGGAAGGTCCACAATCTCGTTGCCGATGATGCCCCCCTCCACGCGGACCTCCACGGCCAGCACGCGCTCCTCGGGAATGCCGAAGTCGCGTACGCCCTCGACGATAATCCATTTATTGGTAGAGCTGACGGCCCACAGCTCCACGCCTGCCCCGCGCAGCGCTGCCATCAGCGAAACCATCTCCGGAAAATATCTGTCGCGCACAAACTCCCGAACATATTCAGCCGCGGCAGCGCGCAGCTCCTGATCGCGCAATCCGGCATAGATCTGCACCACCTCGCCGCAGATCTCATTTTCGCTCACCCCACCCGCGCGGTAGGCCCGGTATCGCTCATCGAGCCAGTCGCTGGTGGAGCGGGAGACCAGCCCCTGCTCGATCGACCAGCTCATGAACCCGTAGCCCGCGTCTCCGCTCCACAGCGTCCCATCGCAATCGAAGACCGCGACCCGGGGATGGGCGGCGAACACCAGCCGCTCAAACTCCGCGCCGGTCCACCTGGGAACTCTTACCTCGTCCGTAACCGTCAAGTTCTCCTCGCTTCGCCTTCAGAGACCATCCGATTCTATTTTCCTTCAAAGCGCCCGGTTCCTGCACATCAAGATTGCATGAACGGCGCTGCGCGAGTGTATTAGGGCCTGTTAACACTACCGGGGCAGATGGCGTTGCGAGCGAAAATCGGAGAAATTGGCTCCCGTCGCCACCGTCCCGGTAGTGTTAACAGGCCCTAGAGGCATTGCATGCACCGGATCTTCACCGGAGAGATGCGCAACGTGGGGTGATGATGTTGATTCCGTAATGAACCAGGTACGGTAACCGGTCACGGCCCGGAAGCGCCTCTCTGGCGCGCCCATAATCGAAAGTGTGGAAGTCGCTCGCAATCTTCACCTTCTCAAGGACTATCAGGCCTATCTCCGGGTGGAAAAAGGCCTGCGCCCGCTCACCTGCGAGGCCTACGACAGCGACCTGAAGACCTTTGCCGAGTTCATCGAGAGCCGGCAAGCCGTCCTGGCCGTAGCCACCGGGCAGGATGTCGCTGCTTTCCTCGAGCACCTGCGCACCCACGGCATCGACGCGCGCTCGGCCGCGCGCAAGTTGAGCTGTCTGCGCGGATTTTACAAGTGGCTTCTGCTCGACCGCCGCATTCATCACGACCCCACGGTAAATATTGAGTCGCCCAGGACCTGGAAGGTGCTGCCCAAGTCGCTGGCCGAGACCGAGGTGTTGGAGATGCTGGAGCGCGCCGGCAAGGCCGCGGCTCATCCCCAGGCGCAGGCCATCGCGCTGCGCGACCGCGCCATTCTTGAGCTGCTGTATGCCGGCGGCCTGCGCGTCTCCGAAGCAGTCGGCCTCTCCACCAGCGACCTCGCTCTCGATCTCGGCCGCGTGCAGGTCCGCGGCAAGGGCGACAAGGAGCGCATCGTCCCGCTCGGCCGCTCCGCGCTTCTCGCCCTGGAAGAGTATCTGCGTGAAGGCAGGCCCCACCTCGCCCGCATCAGTTCCTCGCGCAAATCTGCGGCCACGCGGCAGATCGCGCCGCAGGACCGCGCTCGCCTGTTTCTCTCCCAGCGCGGCATGCCCCTGACCCGCCAATGGGTCTGGCACCTGGTCAAGATGGCCGACCCTTCCGCCAGCCCGCATCGGCTGCGTCATAGCTGCGCCACGCACATGGTCGAGCATGGCGCCGACCTGCGCAGCGTCCAGCTGCTGCTGGGCCATGCCGACATCTCCACCACGCAGGTTTACACGCATCTCGCGCTGGGCCGCCTCAAGGCCGTCCATCGCCAGCATCATCCCCGCGCCACGCGCCGGTCGAAGTTGGTCGAGGCTACACCCGCCGCGCAAAGAGCGGAGACCATCTCCACCCCGATTGAGCCTGCGCCATGAGCACTGTTGCCGGATCGGCCGCCACTTCCCCGCTCCAGGCGCTGGCCGAGAGCTATCTCGCCGTGCTGGCCAACGAGCGCGGAGCCTCGACACACACCCTGCGCGCTTACCGCCGCGAGCTGCGCGGCTTCGTCGCGTTTATCGCGGAGCACAACGGACCGGATGCAGCGGTCGATCGCATTGAACACACCGACATTCGCGCCTATCTGGGCGCGCTCTACGATCACAGCCTCTCCAAGGCCTCGGCGGCGCGCGCGCTGGCCGCCATCCGCAGCTGGTTCAAGTGGCTGGCGCGTTCGGGCCACATCCAGCAGAACGCCGCCGCGCTGGTGGCCACGCCTCGTCTGCCCAAACACCTGCCGCGCGTGCCCTCCATCGAGCAGATGAACCGTGTAGTCGACTCCGTGGACGAGGATGCGGCCAGTTGGCCGGCGCGCGACCGCGCCATTCTCGAAATGCTCTACGGATGCGGCATCCGCAACGCCGAGCTGACCGGCCTGAACCTCGATGATATTCACTGGGCCAATGAGGCCATCCTCGTTCGTGGCAAGGGGCAGAAGCAGCGCTATGTTCCGCTGGGCGACGCCGCGGCCGAAGCACTGCGCGCTTATCTTGCCGAGCGCTCCGCCCTGCTGGCGGCCGCCGGCCGGGCCGGCGCTGCCACCCCGGCGCTGTTTCTCAACCTCCGCCTGCGCGGGCTCGACCGAAACCAGGCCCGGCTGACCACCCGCAGCGTGGCCCGCATCGTCAAGCACATTGCCGTCGAGCGCGGCCTCTCCGCTGATGTGCACCCGCACACGTTCCGTCATGCCTTCGGAACCCATCTGCTTGAGGAAGGCGCTGACCTTCGCGCCATTCAGGAGCTGCTCGGCCACGAGCGCCTCTCCACCACGCAGCGCTACACGCAGCTGACCACCGCGCAACTGACCCAAGTCTACGACCGGACCCATCCCCGGGCCCGCTGATCTGGGAGCGCCGAACAGCCCGTCCATCTGCTGGCGCCCGTGGCCCGTGACAACCGCTCTTCGGAATCAGCGGCCGGGGATTTTTTGCTGCTCTTGGTTGCCATTCTGTCTGGGAGTTCGTACCGATTGCCGCGCTTGTAACCAGACCATGTAAAGACTGCATTAGGACGCAAGCCGGAGCCGCAAAACCGCGCCCGCCAAGGCGCAAAAAAGCCGCTGCCGCCGGCGTCCAACGCACCCAAAACGCCAGTGGTTGCGCGGCCGGGCCTGTTAGCACAATCTGGCGCGGATGGCGTTGCGAGCGAAAATCCGGTCAGAACCGGGGCCCCCGCGGACAGGTCTTCGTCCGCGGGGTGGAGACGAGGCGGAGGACGAAGACTTTGGCGATTCCAAGGCGAGGACGACAACGAGGTATGAGCGGATTTCCACCCCAACGACCAAGACCAGTCGTTGGGGCCCCGGATTTTCGCCGCAACCTGGAAGGACGGGGTCAATTTTCCCCATCTCTTTGTCGCTCGTCGCTCCAGTAGGCCGGCTACAGTTCGCTCCTTGCTTCGCGATCTGGAAAAAATTGACTCCCGTCGCCGCCGTCCCAGATTGTGCTGACAGGCCCTAGCTCGAGTAATCGGCATTGATGTGGATGTACTCGACGGTCAGATTCTGTCGTCCAGAACACGCATCGCCCCGCGCCCTGGTTAAGCCGGATGGTGATGGAAAACTCCGGCTCGGCTACGTAGGCATGCGCCGCGGCCTCGTCGAAACCGGGCGCCCGCCCCCCGTCGTGGCAGATCGGCAGCTCGCCGAACCAGATGTCGAAGCGCTCCGGATCAATCTCGGCGCCGGAGTAACCGATGGCCGCGGCCAGCCGTCCCCAGTTCGGGTCGTTCCCCGCCCACGCCGTCTTCACCAGCGGCGAGTGCGCGATCGCCTTGGCCACGCGCAGCGCATCGGCATCCGTGGCCGCGCCCTCGATGCGCAACTCCACCACGTGCCCCACTCCCTCGCCATCGGCCACAATCTGCCGCGCCAGCGAGATGCAAACCTGGTTCAGCGCCGCGGCAAAACCCGCGTCCCCCGCGCCCACCGTCACGCCAGCGGCCCCCGACGCCAGCAGCAGCACCGTGTCGTTGGTGGACGTATCGCCATCCACGGAGATGCGGTTGAAGCTCACCTCGACCGCCTGCTGCAAGTAAGTGTCCAGCGCCGCCGGCTCAATCGCGGCGTCGGTCAGCACGTACACCAGCATGGTTGCGTGTTTCGCCGCGTGCGGCTTGAGTTGCGGGTGAATCATCCCCGCCCCCTTGCCGAAGGCCGCAATGCGCACCTCGCGGCCGTCTGCCACAGTCCGCACGAAGGCGGTCTTCTCCACAGTGTCGGTGGTCAGGATAGCTTGTGCGGCCTCGAAAAAGTGATCCGATGCGCTGCCCACGCTCGCGGCCAGTCCCGGCAGCGCAGCAATCAGCTTTTCGGCCGGCAGCGGCACGCCGATGATCCCGGTCGATGACGGAAACACCTCCTCGGGCTTGCAGCCAAAGGTCTTCGCGGCGGCAGCGCAGGTGGCGCGTGCTGCGTCCAGCCCTGCCTGGCCTGCGGCGCAGTTGGCATTGCCCGCGTTCACCGCCACCACGCGCACCCTGCCGCCGGTCGCGAGCAGGTGTTCCTTGTCCACGATCAGTGGAGCCGCCGTCACGCGGTTGGCGGTAAAGACAGCCGCCGCGCTGGCCGGCGCGTCGGCCACGATCAGGGCAAAATCCGTGCGGCCGCTCTTCTTCAGCCCCGCGCGCGCCGCGCCGAAACGGAAGCCGCGAGGAAGGATGAAATTAGGTACGTCAGTCATGGTCGTCAATCCATTTAATCTAGCAGGTGGAGGCGGGATGAGCGAGAGGCTAAAAGACGCAGCTGCAGCGGCCCAGACCAGCCGGTTCCTCGAGCTGCGCCAGGTCAATGTAGCGCGCGGCGACCGGGTGGTGCTGCACGACATCAACCTGCAGGTCAACACCGGCGAGCACGTCGCGATCCTCGGCCCCAACGGCTGCGGCAAGTCCACGCTCATCATGGCCATCACCTGCCAGGTCTATCCCATGTTCACGCCCGGCATGCGGGTGCGCATCTTCGGCCGCGAGCGCTGGGACCTGACCGAGTTGCGCCGCCACTTCGGCGTGGTCACCGCCGATCTTCCCGGCGAGCGCACCGCCGTCACCACCGGCCGCGACGCCGTCATCGCCGGCTTCTTCTCCGCATCAACTCTCTGGCCGAATCTGCATGTCACCGAGGAGATGCGCGAGCGCGCCGAGGAGGCGCTGGAGCGCATCGAGGCCCTGCATCTTTCTGGCCAGCTCGTCGGCGAGATGTCCGCCGGCGAGAAGCGCCGCATTCAGATCGCCCGCGCCTTGGTGCACCGGCCCCGCCAGCTTCTTCTCGACGAGCCCTCCAACGCCCTCGACCTGGCCGCCCAGCGCGAGCTGCGCGAGACCCTCCGCCGCCTCGCCCAGGAAGGCACCGGCCTCGTGCTCGTCACCCACCACCTCGGCGACATCCTTCCCGAGATCGACCGCGTCATCCTCATGCGCTCCGGCCGCATCGTCGGCGACGGCCCCCGCGCCGCCCTGCTCAGTGAAGCCCACCTCAGCGAGCTCTTCAACACCCCGGTCCGCATTGGCCGCGACGAGGAGTGGCTACATAGCTGGTAAGGCGCGCGGATTTACGGCAGTGTCTTAAATGTGCGTTGGCCGAGATCAGCGCTTTAGCTGATCCTTTTCGGCTGCGATATTCAGCTTTCTCCGCAGATAATCGTTGTGGAATATCTCAACAGCGAGAAAGACTGCCGTTACCGCGAAAAATTCCCACCATGGCGGATTCGCAGGAATCTTCAGGGCGGTGAGAACAACATAAGCGATATAGAACATCTTGGCTGGAGAAAACAAAGTTGCCGGCAGATCTGGAAAGCTATCCATAAACGCCTCCTTGCAACGCGTGAATTATCTCATTTGGCGGCGTATACAGAGCGATGAAACGGGACCAACGCAAAACGGCCCGCTGCCGAATTATCCGAATTCACCTATGATTGTGATACGATTCGGCCAAATGGAGGCCATCCGGCCCCATTAGGAGGTCTCCGTGGCCCAAGGATCCAGGCGTACTTTTCTCAAGTCAGGTCTAGCCGCCGGCGTGCTGGCCGGCGTGGGCGGCCTTCCCCTCGCCGCCGAACCCAAAACCGCCACCGATGTCATCACGCTGGGCCGCTCCGGCGTGCGCGCCACGCGCCTCGCCTTCGGAACCGGAACCAAGGGCGGCCGCGTCCAGCAGGAGCTGGGCCAGCAGGAGTTCACCCGCCTGGTCCGCTACGCCTACGACCGCGGCATCCGCTTCTTTGAGACCTCGGAGTCCTACGGCGCCTCGCAGCAGATGCTCGGCACAGCCCTCAAGGGCATGCCCCGTGAGAGCTACACGCTGATGTCCAAGGTGACCACCAGCGACGATCCCAATCCCGCGGCCAAGCTCGATGAGCTGCGCCGCAACTCCATGACCGACTACTTCGACATCATGCTGCTCCACTGGCAGCACGCCGCCAGCTGGCCCACCGACAGCGCGCGCTGGCAGGACGCGATACTCGAAGCCGAGCAGAAAAAGACCGTCGTCAGCCATGGCGCCTCCGTGCACGGCCTGCCCGCGCTGCGCCGCATGCCCGGCAACACCTGGCTGGACATCGCCATGATCCGCATGAATCACAAGGGCGTGATCATGGACACCGAGACGGCCGACACCGGCGGCCTCGGCAACGTGGATGAGGTGGTGACCCACGTCAAACAGGTGCACAGCGAAGGCATGGGCGTCATCAGCATGAAGCTGGTCGGCGAGGGCCGTTTCACCACCCGCGAAGACCGCCAGGCCGCCCTGCGCTTCGCCTTCCGCCACGCCGGCGTGGACGCGGTGACCCTCGGCTACAAGAACACCGCCGAAATCGACGAGGCCATCGAGAACCTCAACCTGGCGCTGGCCTAGGTCCATGAGGCAACCAAAAATTTTCCGGCGCTGAAGAAAAAAACGCCTTACGGCTCGCGCTTGACGCAGCGGGGGGATTGACGGTACTTTCGCCTTACACGGGAAAGGAGGTTGATCCAGCCTATGAAAAATGACCCTACGAGTTGTACCTTACGTGAGGTGACTGAGGCCTGAGGCCCTTGCGCCTACGGCTCAGATAAGACCCGGCGGAGGGTTCTCCGTCATGGCTCTGGCATTCGCTGACAGCGCGAAGGTCTCGGTCCAATCCCAACAGTTCACCGGCAGCGGCCTGGGAGCAGGCGTTCCCAGGCCGCTGTTGCGTCTGCGCAGGCAAACCGGCTGATCCGCTAGAATCCACAGTGTATGAAGTGTCCTTATTGCGGCTTTGGTCAGGATCGTGTGGTGGACTCGCGGGAGAGCAAGGAGGCCGACTCCATCCGCCGCCGCCGCGAGTGCGAGCGCTGCAACCGCCGCTTCACCACCTACGAGCGCATCGACGAAATCCCCTACATGGTGGTCAAGAAAGACGGCCGCCGCGAGCGTTTCGACCGCCAGAAGGTCCTCAGCGGCTTGCTCCGCGCCTGCGAAAAACGTCCCGTCCCCGCCAGCAAGCTCGAAAGCATCGTGGACGCCACCGAGAGCTTTCTGGTGGACGCGCCGGAGCGCGAGCGCACCACGCGCGAGCTCGGCGAACTGATCATGAAGCATCTCAAGGGTCTGGACACCGTTGCCTACATCCGCTTCGCCAGCGTCTACCGCGACTTCAAGGATGTGCGCGAGTTCAAGGAAGAACTGGAAGGCCTGCTCGGCAGTCACGGCGGTCACAGCAGCAAGAGTAAAAAGTAAATTCACGCGCAAGCTGTCGGCTCGCAACGCACGGCGGCCAAAAGGAAAGACAAATGGCGGAGCAGACAACGCACAAGGTCACGCTGATCCCCGGCGACGGCATCGGTCCCGAGGTCACGCAGGCAGTCGTGCGCATTCTCGAGGCCACCGGCGTCAAATTCGAGTGGGAGCGCTTCGCCGCCGGCGCCGAAGCCTTTGAAACATACGGCGAATACATTCCCGCCGCGCTCTACGAGTCCATCGAGCGCAACCGCGTCGCTCTCAAGGGTCCGGTCACCACGCCGATCGGCGGCGGATTCAAGAGCATCAACGTCACCCTGCGTAAGAAATTCGACCTCTACGCCAACTTCCGCCCCATCAAGAACCTCCCCGGCCTGGCCACGCACTGGCCCGGCGTGGACCTGATCATCGTCCGCGAAAACACCGAGGGCGAGTACGTGGGCCTGGAGCACGAAGTCGTTCCCGGCGTGGTTGAAGCCATCAAGGTCATCACCGAAAGAGGTTCCACGCGCATTGCCAAATTCGCCTTTGACTACGCACGCAAGCACGGCCGCAAAAAGATCCACTCCATCCACAAGGCCAACATCATGAAGCTCTCCGACGGCCTCTTTTTGCGCTGCGCCCGCCAGGTCGCCGCCCAGTACCCGGAGATCTTCTACGGCGAGCACATCGTCGACAACACCTGTATGCAGCTCGTCATGAATCCCTTCCAGTACGACATGCTGCTGCTGGAAAACCTCTACGGCGACATCGTCAGCGACCTCTGCGCCGGCCTGGTCGGCGGCCTGGGCCTGGTTCCCGGCGCCAACCTCGGCGCGGAGTGCGCCATCTTCGAGGCCGTGCACGGCTCAGCCCCCGACATTGCCGGCAAGGACCTGGCCAACCCCACCGCTCTGCTCCAGTCCGCCGTGCTCATGCTGCGCCATCTTGACGAATCCGGCGCTGCCGACAAAATCCAGCGCGCGCTCGAGGCGGTCTACAGCGAACGCAAAACCCTCACCCGCGACGTCGGCGGCTCGGCCGGCACCACCCAATTCTCTGACGCGCTGCTGGCGGCGATGGGCTAGAAAATTCCACCAGAAAGCCGGAAAACACCCATGCATTACCTGCTTTTTTACGAATACACCGATGATTATCTGCAAAGGCGCGGAGAGTTCCGCAACGCCCACCTCGCGGCGGGCTGGGAATCGAGCGCGCGCGGCGAGCTGGTTCTGGGCGGCGCATTCGCTCATCCCGCCGACGGAGCGGTGTTGCTGTTCAAGGGCGACTCGCCGGCGGCCGCGGAGAGCTTTGCCGCCGCCGATCCCTACGTGATCGGCGGGATTGTGAAGAGCTGGTCTGTCCGCGAGTGGACCACCGTCGTGGGCGAGGGCGCAGCCACGCCCATCCGGCCCAACGCCGCGTAGAGAAGCCAGGAACCGCGCGCAAATTGGCCCGCTGCCAGCCTCCGGTGCTTTTCGGTATAACCCTATTCTCCTGTACACTGGAGTGTTTATGTCCATTCAACGCAAGCACCCCGTCGGCGTTCTCGGCGCGACCGGCATGGTCGGCCAGCGGTATATCCAACTGCTCGAGCATCACCCGTGGTTCGAGATCGCCTGGCTTGCGGCCAGCGACCGGTCAAGCGGAAAGTGTTACGCCGAAGCCGCCAAGTGGCGCCTGGACACTCCGCTCCCCGAGCGCATCGCCCGCATGACCGTCTCCCCGGCTGATCCCGAAGGCGCGCCCAAAGTAATTTTTGCCTCCGTAGACGCAGCCTATGCCCGCGAACTGGAACCGAAGTTTGCCGCCGCCGGTTGCGCCGTCGTCTCGAACTCGAGCGCCTTCCGCATGGCTCCCAACGTGCCCCTGGTGCTGCCTGAAGTGAACGCCGATCACCTCCATCTCATCGAGGAGCAACCCTGGCGCAAGGAGTCCGGCGGCTATATCGTCACCAACTCCAACTGCACGGTCATGGGCCCGGTGCTGGCTCTGAAGCCGATCCTTGACCGCTTCGGAATTACGCAGATCTTCGCCACCTCCATGCAGGCCGTCAGCGGCGCGGGCTATCCCGGCGTCGCCTCCATGGACATCCTCGACAACGTCGTGCCCTACATCGCCAATGAAGAAGAGAAGATGGAAGAAGAGCTGCTCAAGCTGCTGGGCAAGCTGGAGGGACACGTGGTCGAGCCGCTCGCCGCGCGCATGAGCGCCAGTTGCAATCGCGTTCCGGTCGTCGATGGCCACACCGTCAGCGTCTCCATCAAGCTGGCCAGACCGGCCACGCGCGAGCAGATTCTCGCCGCCTGGGCTGAGTTCCGCCCGCTCGCCGGCCAGCATCTGCCCAGCGCCCCCGAGCAGCCTGTCGAGTGGGCGCCCGAGAGCGACCGTCCGCAGCCGCGCCTGGACCGCAACCGCGGCAACGGCATGGCCGTCACCGTCGGCCGTCTCCGCCCCTGCGGCGTGCTGGACTGGAAATTTACAGTCCTCTCGCACAACACCATTCGCGGAGCCGCCGGAGCAACCATCCTCAACGCGGAGCTGCTGGCCAGCCTGGGAAAACTTGAGCCGATTGCCGCTGCTGCCGCGCGTGCCTGAGCTTCAAGCCCTCGCCGTTTGCTGTGCGCGCGGGCTATACATTGATGGGAAGATTCGCATGAGCCTGGTAGTGATGAAGTTTGGCGGCACATCGGTGGAAGACCCGGCCGCCATTGAGCGCACCGCGGCCATTGTGACCGGCCGCGTGGCCCTGGGAAAACGGCCGGTGGTGGTGGTCAGCGCCATGGCCAAGGTGACGGACCAGTTGCTGCGCGCCGGCGCCGCCGCCTCCCAGGGTGACCGCACCGGCGCGCTGGCCATCAGCTCGCGGCTGCGCGCCCGTCACCGCGATACCGCCGCCGAACTGGTCAGGAACCCCGCGGACCTGGCCGCGCTCACCGACTTCATCGACCAGAAGTTCGACTCGCTCGACGAGGTGCTGCGCGGGCTGGCGGCCATCCTCGAGCTCACCCCGCGCATCTCCGATCTGATCGTCAGCTACGGCGAGCGCGTCTCCAGCCGCATCGTCGCCGCGGCCTTCCGCGAGCGCGGCATCGACGCCGCGCATGTCGACGCCCGCGAGGTCATCATCACCGATTCGCTGTTCCAGAAGGCCATTCCCCAGGACGCCATCATCGAGCGCCGCGCCGCGGAGAAGCTGCGTCCGCTCGTTGATCGGGGTAGGGTCCCGGTCATGGCCGGCTTTATCGCCTCCAACGAGGCCGGCATCACCACCACCCTGGGCCGCGGCGGCTCGGACTTCACCGGCGCCATCGTCGGTGGTGCGCTCAATGCGGATTCTATCGAGATCTGGACTGACGTGGACGGCATCATGACCACCGATCCGCGTGTCTGCCCCGACGCGCTGCGCGTCAAGGTCATCAGCTTTGAGGAGGCGGCCGAGCTGGCCTACTTCGGGGCCAAGGTGCTCCATCCGGCCACCATTCTTCCCGCCGTCAAAAAGAATATCCCCGTCCAGGTGCTCAACAGCCGCAACGCCGACTGCGAGGGTACGCGCATCATCTCCCTGGCCCCGCACTGCAAGAGCCCCTTCAAGTGCATCGCCGTCAAGAAGAGGCTGAGCATCATCGACATCGTGGCCAGCCGCATGCTCATGACCCACGGCTACCTCAGTCAGATCTTTGCCATCTTCGACAAGCACAGATGCCCGGTCGATCTGGTCTCCACCAGCGAGGTCAGCGTATCGCTCACCGTCGACTCGAATGAACAGCTCCCGGCTATCGCCGCCGATCTCAGCCAACTGGCCGACGTGAAGTATGAGGGCCGCAAGGCTCTGGTCTGCATGGTGGGCGAGGACATCCGCGGCCAGAACGGCATCGCCGCCCGGGTCTTCAATGCCATCCGCCACATCAACGTGCGCATGATCTCCCAGGGCGCCAGCGAGATCAACATGAGCTTCATGATCGAAGAGGACGACGCCGAGGAAGCGGTGCGCTCCCTGCACGCCGCCTTCTTCCAGGACCCCGACCCAAGCATCTTCGACGTGGAAGCGCGCAAAAGCAGTACGACAGCTTTTAGCTCTTAGCTGTTAGCTTTGCCTCGCAGGCTTTCGGGTACTTGCCGCACCCGTGCAGAAAAAACTCGGAGCGGCGCAAGGCGATCTGAATGCCCAGTGCAGTTCTAAGCTAAGAGCTAATCGCTAAAAGCTAATAGCTGATTCGAGGTTCTCATGCTGATTCTGATTCTGGGCAAAGGAAAAACCGGCAGTCTGGTCGCCGAAGTGGCGCGCGAGCGCGGCCACAGCGTCCGCGCCCTTGACATTGTTGAGAACGAGCACGCCCGCGCTCTCACCGCGCCTAACCTGGCCGGCGTCGATGTGGTCGTCGACTTCACCGCGCCCGAAGCCGCCGTGGAAAACATGCGCGCGGTGCTCTCGCTGGGCGGGCGGATCGTGGTGGGCACCACCGGCTGGTACGGCCAGCTCAACGAGATGAGGGCTCTTGCCGTAAAGCGCGGCGGAGCGCTGCTCTACGGCACGAATTTTTCCATGGGCGTGCAGAAGCTCTTCCGCATGACCGCCGAGCTGGCCCAGCTCCAGGGCTACACCTTCCACATCACGGAAACCCACCACGTCACCAAGCTCGACGCGCCCTCCGGCACTGCCATCACCCTCCAGCAGATCATCGAGGCCGCGCAACCCGGCGCGAAAGTCGAAATTATCTCGCACCGCGTCGGCGACGCAAAGGGCGAACACGTCGTCGCCGCCACCAGCGAGACCGACACACTCGAAATCAAGCACAACGCCTACACGCGCCGCGGCTTTGCCCTCGGCGCCGTCCGCGGAGCCGAGTGGCTTTGCGGCAAATCCGGCGTCTGGGAGTTCCGCGAGATCTTCAGCCAACTCTAGCCCCGTCCCACCAATCGTCAAAGCCCTGCATCTCCTCGATTCGGTGCAGGGCTATTCGTTTTCCCCACAAGACCGTCCAACCCCAAGCCGCGCCTCTGGGCCGGCGGTATACACTCTCCAGTGATGCAAGTGCCGGTGCAGTCTGCGAGGGTAAACCTGTGAAACAAGTGCTCGGATGGGCTGGAAGCCTGTTGATCGTAGCCATGGCGTTCACCGTCGTGGCGCAAGGAGAGGTAAAGATGAAGGTTTTTGGACATATGCCCGATGGCGCGGCCGTGCCGATCTACACGTTGACCAGCGGGCAGACTGAAGTGAGAGTCACTGCCTATGGAGCCCGGCTGGTCAGCGTCCGCACGCCCGACCGCAATGGCAAAATCGCCGACGTCGTGCTCGGCTACGACGATCTGGCCGGGTACCTGAGCGACACGCCGCACCTCGGCAGCGTTGTCGGCCGCTACGGCAACCGCATCGCGCTGGGCAAGTTTTCCATCGACGGCCACCACTACCAGATTCCCATCAACAACGGCCCCAACGCGCTCCACGGCGGCCCCATTGGCTTTGACATGCACCTCTGGCAGGCGCATGAAGTCCCCGGCGGCGTCGAGTTCACGCGTGTCAGTCCCGACGGCGAGATGGGCTTCCCCGGCACGATGACCGCCAAGGTGAAGTACACCCTGCGCGCCAACACGCTGCGCATCGACTACTACGCCACCACCGACAAGCCCACCATCGTCAACCTGACCAATCACGCCTACTTCAACCTCAGCGGAGACGAGGGCCGGGGCGCCATCCTCGACGAGAAGCTGGAGCTGAACGCGGATAGCTACACGCCCATCGACGCGGGCCTCATCCCCACTGGCGAGATCGTTCCCGTGGCCGGCACACCGCTCGACTTCCGCAAGCCGACCGAGATCGGCTCGCGCATCAACGATGACACCGAGCAGATGACCCGGGCCGGCGGCTACGACTTCAACTTCGTGCTCAATGGCCAGCCCGGAACGCTGCGCCTCGCGGCTATCGTCACCGATCCCGTCAGCGGCCGCAAGCTGACCGTGGAAACCGATCAGCCCGGTATCCAGTTCTACACCGGCAACTTCCTCGACGGCGCCGTCACCGGACGTTACGGCATCAAGTACCAGAAGCACGCCGCGCTCTGCCTGGAGACGCAACACTTCCCGGACTCGCCCAACCACCCCAACTTCCCCTCGACCGTGCTGCGCCCCGGCGAGACTTACCACACCGCGACCACATTCACCTTCAGCACCTTCAATTAGGGCGCTCGCCTCCAGCCACGGGCCCCTTGCTCCACGCGAGCAAGCGGGCCTGCCGGCAACGCCGCTTTTCCACACACCCTCCCTCTTCCGCCTCCTCGTCACAGCCACGCATGCTGCTGCGCCGGTATAATCTCAGCTGAGATGGAAACGACAGGTTGCGGTACAGCGATCATCACGCCCTTCCGGGCGGATGGATCGATTGACGAGCCGGCGCTGCGCGCGCTGGTGAGCTGGCAGATCGACTCGGGAGTGGATTTCCTGGTGGCCTGCGGCTCGACTGGCGAAGCGGCCACGCTCGACGAAGAAGAGTGGCTGATGGCCGTCTGCCTGGTGGCCGATGCGGCTGCGGGACGCGTGCCCGTATGGGCGGGATGCACGCACAACTGCACCCGCGTCCTGGTCCGTCAGGCCGCGCGGCTGCGCCTGGTGCCCGGCGTCAGCGCGGTGCTCTCCGCCAACCCCTACTACAACAAGCCCACCCAGGAGGGCCAGTTCCAGCACTTCCTGGCCCTGGCCCGCGCGGTCGATCCGCTGCCTGTCACGCTCTACAACGTCCCCGGCCGCACCGCCGCCAACCTGGAGCCGGCGACAGCCCTTCGCCTCGCTGAGGCCGCGGCCAACATCCAGGCCATCAAGGAGGCCAGCGGCAAGCTGTCCCAGTTCACCGAGCTGGTCCACATCATGCCGCGAGGCTTCAAAGATCTTCAGCGGCGACGACAACATGGCCCTGGCCGCCATAGCCGTGGGCGCCCACGGCCTCATCAGCGTCGTCTCCAACGAGATTCCCGCCGAGACCACGCGCATGATCCGCGCCGCCTTGCAGAACGACTGGGTCACCGCCCGCGAGATTGAGCGCAAATACTCCGTCCTGTTCGATGCCAACTTCTGGGAGTCCAACCCCGGCCCGGTCAAGACGGTGATGAGCCTTATGGGCCGCTGCACTGACCATCTCCGCCTCCCGCTCGTCCCGCCCACCGCGGCCACACGCGCCCGGCTGGAGCGGCTGGCCGGCGAGTTGGGCCTGCTGCGCCACGCCCCCGTTCCCGCGGGTCCGACCGGAGTTTTCTAAGAATCTGTCCAAGAACTCGGTTTTGGGCGGCCTCTGAGAGGTGCTTCGCCGCAACCGAGCCCGCGCAGCGGGCGCAGAGACGGTAGCCCCAGGCGTGAGCCTGGAGTCAGAGGGGTGACCTTTGGATCGAGCCCGCGTAGTGGGCGTAAGACATCCGGCTCTTTCCGTAGCCGGTAGAGCCGGTCTGTTTTCAAATGCAGTTTTTGGACAGATTCTAAGCAGTTGTCCGCAAGCAGGCGAGGCTGCTCCCTGCGGGCGAAGACCTGACCTGACCCCAGCAACTAAGATCTGCCCGGATTGTGACTATTTATACATTGTCGATTAGAACCAGCAGAATCAAATTGACCTAATCTGACTTTATGACTATATTTACCTTGTCATCATGCGGCAAAGCATGGGCAGTCCGATGGAAAACCCGAAGATCGAGGAGGTAATCCGGCGCTTGGCGGGCCTTGATCCCCTGCACAGCATGCAGCGGCCCTCCCAGGGCTGGATTCGCGCCATCCGCGAGGCAATCGGCGTCTCAGCCGGCGAAGTGGGACGGATATTGGGCGTCAGCCGCCAGCTCCCGCTGCAGTTCGAACGCGCCGAGGTCGAGGACAGCATCACGCTGAAGAGCCTGCGCGCCGTGGCGAATGCGCTGGATTGCGACCTGGTGTATGCGCTGACGCCGCGCGCCGGCTCCCTGAAGGCCCTGGCGGAGAGACGCGGCCGGATCGGCCGTGCAACCGTGGCCACGCCACCGAAACCTGCTTTTTCGCCGCAGCCGGTACCCCGCGAGGAACGCACCAGCGCGCTTCACGACACACACTTCTGCGATTAAACCGCGACGCTCGTCGACAACGGCGACGCCGTCCGTGGCAGCGGCGGCGCGCCCCAGCCAGTGCGTGCTGAGCCAGCAGAGCGAAGGCAGTTTCAAAAGATTGCGCCGTGTGAAAAAAAGACTGCGCTGTGTGAAAAATAACGGCGAATCTGCGCACAACAGAGCTATGGCGCTCCTTCATGCAATCCGACGTTGCAGCCAGTCCGTTCCGCGAACCGGATCAAAACCGCTTCATCATACAGGGCATCGCCAGCAACGGCGCACAGCCATGCGCACACCGTGGGCACAAAGGCCAAGAAACCCACTGCCTGGGAGCAGTAAATGGATAAACTCAAAAGTAATTTCGAGAGGAAGATGATTTTTTGCGTCTACAGTAACTTTTCTTCATCGCCTGGTGTCTAACTCATCGGCGGCAGGTGGCGAATTGCAGGCGCTATTCCTGCCTCCGGAACCCAATTCCGGCGATGGCTCCTTGCGCGAGCACGCTCTGGTACGATCTTTTCCTTCCTGGTTGCCGCGGACGAAAAAGGCTCATCCCGGGTCGACGTATATGGGTGTTCCGGCTGGCCTTTTAGGCCCGACTCCAGGTCGCTTCCGATCGGCTCAGTCAGAGATGCAATTGTCCAATTGCCGCTCAGCGTTTGCTCCACAGTGCACGGCAGCCCGCAGAAAGAGAAGAATCGATGATCTCCTCCTCATCCAGAAAAATGCCTGGCAGGCTGACTCTTTTTTGTATGATGACCGCTGCCGTAATTCTGGCCGCTGGCTGTGACGGTGGCTTGAATTCCATCGACGCCTCGGGTGGATCCGGTCCGACCTTTGTCGTGGGCACGGATGCGCCGTTGGCCTCTGTAGTCTCGTTTCAGTTGCAGCTCACAGACATTGAGCTGACCAACAGCACGACGAATGCAACCTCGGGCAACCTGCTCGCGAAAACCGCCACGGTGGACTTTGCCCGCTATAACGGCTTGCAAGGCCTGGTTGACATGACCGGCGTGCAGCCGGGAACCTACGACGGTGTCACCATCACGATGGGGACAGCGCAGATCGGTTACCTGAACACCAGCGTGAGTCCACCTTCCATCGTTACCGAAGCCGCAACCTTGTCGAGCCCGAGCGTGGGCCTCTCATTGCCCCACACACTGACGGTCAACGCCTCCGGCGGGGTGCCCGTTGGGCTGCGCCTGGATTTGGATCTGTCAAAGACGATCCCGGTGTCAGGCGGCAACTTCGGGACCACGGTCACGCCCACGTTCAACGTGAGCACAGTAGCCCGCACGGATGCCGGAGCGCACATCGACTGGTTCGTCGGAGGGGTCGTGACTCCGCCGACCGGCGCCACGGAGCCGAGTTTCTTCGTGATTCAGGGTCCGCACGGCGAAAACTTCACCATCAACACCTCTTCGTCGACGGAGTGGGATGGCACCGCATCGCTGAGCGCGCTGGAAGCCGACGGCACCAACGCGGTGGTGGGTGTGGCAGGCCAGTTCGATCCGGCCGACCAGACGCTGGATGCGGATGAAATTTCGATCCTTACGGATACCAAGTTCTACGCCGGCGGCCTGGTGACTTATGTCAATCCTTCGCCGGGCCAGGCTACCTCAATGAACTTCTATGTGCGGTCGGTTCTGCCGTCTGAGCTCACTGAAGTTCCGCTGGGCGGCATCGCTCAGGTCAGCATCACCGGAAATGAAAACTACGGTATCTACTGGATGCACAACGCGTTCACGCAGTTCCTCTTTAACGCAGATGCGATGATACCCGGCCAGGAGATTACAGTGGGTGGCCCCGATCCGACCGCAAGCCCGTTCGATGTAAATCGGATCCACCTGCAGAACTGGGGCTACAACGGCACCATTACGAGCACTCCGAACTCGGGTAACGGGTCCTTCACGATGACGGTGAACGGCTTTGCCGGAGTGCTGATTCCGCAAACGGTCACTGTTTACCTCGGAAACGCTTGCGACTTCCGCTACGGCCTGGGCGAAACCGGCTTCGCCGGCCTGACGGATGGCACCAACGTTCGCGTGGTCGGTCTGCTGCTGTACGATTCGAGCAGCGGACAGACGGTGCTGCTGGCTCGTCACGTTGACGGGTTAAGCTTCACCGACTTCACCAGCGCGAACTGGCAGTAAGCGGAAGGGTAAATCTGTGCACGCCGGAGCTTGTACTCACAGGCTCCGGCGCATTTTTTGCGCTTCGCAATGCCTGCCGCGGCCCGCGCTTCAAAGTAAATCGGCAACCGGCGGGAAGGTAAGCAGCAGGCTCAGCGCCAGCAGAACCAAGGCGATGGCGTTCACTCGCCCCAGCGCCACGTCGCGCTTGCGCCAGCGCCCGTCCAGAATCGCCCACGCCACGAACCATCCCACAAGGGCGACCGTGGTCACGCCGGAGAGCGGTCCGGTCGGTTTGTAAAAGATCAGCAGGCTCTTCAGACCGGCAATCTTGTCTGCCAGAACCGCCAGCAGGCCCACCAGAAACGATCCAAATGCCGCGGCCAGTATGGCGGCCGCACCGGAGCCGTTTGTCAGAGTAACGTGTGCGGATGAATCAGATGCGCTCATGTTTATTCTCCCCGGACCAGGTGAATGACCGGACCGCCTTCAACCGGCGCATTCTTGTTGATCATCGCGCCGAAGAACCCGGCGACTCCGGCGGCCAGAAATGACAACAGCGTGAACCCCAGAACTGCGTTGCGTAGTTGCGGATGCTCCCTCAGTCCGCGCCCGTAGCGGCGAAACACCGCCGCGGCCATGGTGATCGAGATCGGAACCAGCCACGCCACGTGCTCCTTCCACTCCATGCCCAGCGAGTGCCAGCCGCTGGTCGCGGGGCTCGACTTGAGCAGCAGTTGCGGAAAGCCCGCCAGGTTCGACGTTCCCAGCGGCGCCAACGCGCGATACCACGGATAGATGATGTACGCGCCGGTAAACACGGTCAGCCAGGCCAGCGCGGCCATCACGGTGAGATAAATACGCAGAAAGGCCTCGTCGCCGGCCTCCGGCTGCGGCCCGCCCGGCCCGTAGCGGCGCCAGAGTTCCACCAGCGCACCCGAACAGGCCAACAGGTACAGCGCTCCGAAACCCATCCCGTGAATCAGCGTCCAGAGACTGCGAGCAGTGATTTCCATGTTGCGATTCCCCCTTTTTGCGCCGCTCCTCGGTACTGCGCGGCAACTCTACATTCCGCTGCGGTTGTGTTGCGCTGAGAAAAATGGTGAGACGACTGTGGACTTGTCCGGCTCTTTCGAATCCTTGCCCCAGGTCCAGTACATGCCCACGTAGGCGTAGTTTTCCGTCTGCCCCGCCACCGAGTGCCCGTAGCAAAACAGAAATTGCTCGTTGGGATTGTGCTTGAAGTGGTAGTAGCCGCCCAGATCGATCATGGTGGAGGCTTCCGTCTGCGCCGCCGCAAATCCCTCCCGCCCGTGGGAGAAGACCTCGCCGCCAAACTCCAGCCGGTCTCCCGGGAAGGTGTACTTGAGCAGGAATCCGCCGTAAGGAAAATTGCGATAATCCGTCTGCGGAACCAGTGTCTCCCCCGCGCCGCCGTCCAGCAGCCAGGGGCCAATGTTCTTCTGCGCCCAAAGCGGCAGCCTGTACCAGACTTTTCCCACGCCGAGTCCGCTGTCGTAGTTGCCGGTGGGCATTTCAAACATGGTGAAGGAGCCGATCTGGGGGAAGTATTTGCTCTCTTTGATGTAGGCGATCTTCGCGCCCAGTTCCATATCGACGAGCCCGAAGGCGCTGGGTCCCGTGCCCCCGGGCAGATAGACCGGATTGTTCGAGGGGAAGATGCCGCCCCAAGGCAGAATGGCGTGAAGCTGGACACGCGGAATCGCGCCCCAGTTGAACTCGAAGGCAGGGCCCGTGGAATCCATCTCCGCGGGGGTGCCGTCCGCCGAGCCGAAGATATAAAACTCGTAGTGCTTGTAGTCCACCGGAACCGGATCGTCTGTCTGGTAAGGCGGTCCCTGCGCCCACAGCTTCGCGCCGGCCAGCATGCAAAAGTAGAACACGAACAGCATCAGCCTGGGCAGGCGGCTGCCAGCCTTCATAATCTTTCCTCTTGGTCAAAATAAGGGCACACGGGGGAAGAGCCACCTTTCGCACACTTTATATCGAAGATCGATAATAAGCAAGCCGAAAACTGCGCAATGGAGATATATTCATATTGTGGCTAAGCAGAGGCGGGAGTTGTTTTACGGGCTCATTCGCATGCACGTCCTCGTTCATGCGTCGCATGAGCCGATCTTCGGCCTGGCGATGATGGCGGAGCTGAAGCATCACGGCTACCGGATCGGGCCTGGCACTCTTTATCCTCTGCTGCACGGATTGGAGCGTTCCGGCCTTCTGAAGTCCGCCCCCGACAATGGGGGAGGACGCAGGCGCCGCGTTTACAGGATCACCCGCTCCGGCAGAAATGCACTGGACAAGGCCCGCGCGAAAGTAGATGAACTGCACCGCGAACTTCACGAAGTCCATCCGCGAAGACTCGGGCGCTGAGTCCAATCCGGGCAGCGCGCCCCGGCCATAACACGGCGCACCTGGCAAGCTCGCTGCATTCCGCGGCAACGCTTCCGCGGTCAGCCCGCCAGTTCCTTCTTCACCAGCTCGCTCACCACGCGCCCCTCGGCGCGCACGCCAGCGGCCTGCAGCTTCGCCTGCACGGCCTTCATGATGAGGCCCATCTCCTTGGCCGCCGGCTTCTGGCCCGATGCGGCAGCCGCTTCGGCCACTACCTCGGCCACCAGCGCGCGCAGCGCAACTTCATCCAGAGCCTTGGGCAGGAACTCCTCGATCACCACGATCTCCGCTGCCTCCACGGCGGCCAGCTCCGGCCGGTTGCCCTTGGAGAACTGCTCGATCGAGTCCCGCCGCTGCTTCACCATCGAGGTTAGAGCCTGCTGCTCCTCGGCAGGAGTCAGCGGCCCGCGCTTCTCAATCGCCTTGTTCTTCAGCGCGTTCTTGATCAGGCGCAGGGTTCCGGTGCGCACCGCGTCGCGCGTCTTCATGGCGGTAACAACTTGCTGGCTGATGATTGCTTCGAGTGCGCCCGCTTCGGTCATGGCTTCCCTTCTTCTGTGCATGATCGAACGCGCCTCCGGACGCGGTCAAATCCCATCCACGCACCCACGCATTCTGGATCTCTGTTGATTTTTGTCCGCGCGGCCAAACCATGAAGCGGGCGGTATGCCCGGCCTAGAACTGGTTGCATAGAAAAAGCGCTTTGAAAGGGCATGGCTTTAGCCGTGCCGTAAAAGGAGCATAAAATCAGGGGTTTTAACCCCTGAGGGATGCTTCTTGATCGTGCCAGGGGATTGATGCAACCAGCTCTAGGCAACCGCCGGAGCAGCCACCAAGGCCGCGGCAGTCTCGGCCTCCGGCTCTCCCTCCGCGCCCGCAGCCGGCTCCAGCCTCAGCAGCGACCTCACCACGTCGGCCGCTCCGTAGGAGCTTGCACCCGGCGCCAGGAACTGCGCCACCGTGTTCAGATCGTCGCCTACGGTCACCAGCGCCGGCTCCACGCTCTCGTCCTTGCGCGTCTGAGCGTGGCCGATGTTGGCCAGCAGCGCGTTGCACAGGCACTTGCGTCCCACCGTCTCTTCCACCTTGCCGCCCTTGGCCACGTAGCTGGCCACCGGCTCGGCGGAGCAGCGGTAGCCGATCCGCCCGTCTTCCAGCGCGTACGGCTCGCGCAGATAGCCCAGGTCGCAGACCCGCGTGCGCGCCGCGGCCACTTCCGCATCGGAGTACGACCCTTCCAGCTGGGCCACTTTGAACGGAAATCCCGTCGGCGAGGCCAGCGGATCGGTAAATACCTTACCCGCTCCCGCAGCGGCCTGCTCCAGCAGGCGATTCTTCAGGTCAGCGCGCAATCCCGACTCGCGCGAAAACGCAAATGCCGTTCCCACCTGGATGCCCGCCGCACCCTCGCTGAGCGCCTCGCGCAGTTTTTTCGCGCTCCCGTATCCGCCTGCCAGCCAGAAGGGCACACCCAACTCCCGCAGCCCGGCCAGGCTCACCCGGTCGCGCTCGCCGTACACCGGTTCGCCGCTTGCGCTTAGCTGTGGCTTGCCGCGCGGCGGCGCGTTGTGGCCGCCCGCCGTCGGCGTCTCAATCACCAGCCCGTCCACGCGCCCGCTGGCCCTGCGCAGCATGGTCGCGGCCAGCGTATTCGACGAAACAATCGCCAGAAAGCGCGGCCGCAGCATCAACGGCAGCAGCCCCTCCGCGTAGGCCGCCGGGTCCAGCCGCATCTGCGTATCCATCTCTTGCGCGGCGCCGGTCACCGCCAGCTTGTACTCCGCCGGCTGATGCATGGCAAAGGCGTCCAGCACCCCGGGAATGTGCAGCGGAATCCCCGCGCCCATCAGCACGTAGCCCACGCCCGCCAGCATCGCCCCGTAGATCGACGCCAGGTGCGGCATCTGCACCTTCTCAAGAAAGTTGATCCCGACTGGATTTTTGTGCCCCTCGCGCGCCAGGAAGACCTCGACAAAGTTGCTCGCCATGCAAAGCTCGATCAGCTTGCGGGTGTTTTTGTGCTGGTGCATGGTCACGGCAGGATAGGGCGTACCGGCCGGTTTGCCGCCGGGAACGAAGTACTCCTGCCAGATGCGGCGCGCCATCTCCGGAAACGGAAACGCCTCCAGCCCGCGTCGCATGTGGCCGCCCGCGTCCCCGTCGGCCAGCCGCCGGACAAACAGCGAGTCCAGCGCCGTGCCGGAGACCACGCCGAGCTGCCCCAGTCTGGAGACAGTCTGCGCCAAGCGCCAGTTGGAGACACCCACCCCCATGCCGCCTTGGATGATTTTTGGAAGCTGCGCCATGTAATCTGTCTGGATTCTTTCACAGAAACCGCTCTTTAAGAGCTTTTTCTGTTCGATTCCTCACGCAGAAGCGCAAAAAAAGCGCCGCTTTTTCCCCTTCGCGCCGCAAAAACCAGCCCGAGCGCGGCTTGTTTGCCGGGATTTCAGATCTTTTCCCGCAGGAAACTGATCACCTGCTCGGCCTGCACCACGCCCACCATCCGGCCCTGTGCGTCCACCACCGGCAGGGCGCGCAGGTTGTATTTGTCGAACATCTCGGCAAGGTCGTTCTGGTGCATATCGGCCGGGCAAGAGAGCACCCGCGGCTCGGCCAGCACCGCCAGCCGCGTCTCCGGCTGTGCCATCACCAATCGCGCCAGCGGTATCGCGCCGCGCAGCATGCGCTTCTCGTCCAGCAGGTAAATCTCCGTCACCGTCTCCGGGTCGCCGTCGAAGCTGCGCAGCGCCTGCACCGCCTGCGCCACCGTCGCCTCCATCCCCAGGGAAACAAAATCCGTGGTCATGCACCCGGCGGCCGAGTTCTCGTCGAACTCCAGCAGCTCGGCCACCTCCTGCCGTTCCTCCGGCTCCATCTCCTCCAGAATCGCGTCAGACTGCTCCTCGGGCAGCTCGCCCAGCAGGTCGGCCGCGGCGCCAGGGTCCATCTCCTCCACGATGTCGGCGATCTTCTCCTCATCGAGCTTCTCCAGCAGCGTCTTCTGCAGCTTCGGATCGACCTCTTCGAGGGTTTCGGCGGCAACTTCCTCGTCCAGTGACGTAAACACGGCCTCCCGTTCGGCTGGCGCCAGGTCCTCCAGAATCTCCGCCAGGTCCGAGGGGTGCATCTCGGCCAGCCGCTCGTACTCGATGCGCAGCTTCACCCGCCGCGCCGGATCCACCTCGATCACGTCCACAAAGGCCCAGGGAATCCCGCTGTCCTTGAACTTGCGCGAAAGCGTCTCCAGCGCCGCCCGCGGCAAAACCCCTTTGAAGATCCGGCGCACAGCCCCGCGCAGCCCTACTTCCACCTCGGCCACCCGCAGCAGGTGCGCCGCGCCCTTGCCCATCCACTCCAGGTCCACGTCGTTGACGCGGACCACCTTGCGCCCGTGAATGTCGATGATCTGCCGGTCCACCAGATCCTGGCGCAGAAACAGGTAGTTGCCCTCGTCCTTCAGCGGCGCCAGCGACTCTGGCGAGCGCAGTTCCAATGTTCCCGCCGGGGTCTCCATCACCTCTTCAGAGGGGACCAGGCACAGCCCCGATCGCGTCTTGAGCACCAGTCCCGCCACCTTGCCCGCATCCGTACCAGTGGCCACGGCGATGTCCTTGAGCCGCCCGCGCAGATGCCCCTCTGCGTCGGTCACCGGAGTGCCGAGCAGCGCCGTCAGGCTCACGCGTGCAATGGTGCGAGGCCGCATGGGGTGAGTGTATTCCCTTACCCCTGCCTGCGCTCAAGAAAGCAAAATGAAAACTAGGGTCTGTTAACACTACCGGGACGGTGGCGACGGGAGCCAATTTTTCCGAGTTCAAGGAATGAGGAGCGACGCATACCCGGGGTCCCCACGGACAGGTCTTAGTCCGTGGGGCGGATACCGGGTGTCTGCTAGCGACGGCTGACGCAGAAATCGGGAAAATTGGCCCCGTCCCTTCGGGTTGCGGAGAAAATCCGGGGTCCCCAACGACAGGTCTTTGTCGTTGGGGTGGGAATCGGGCCTTACGTCCTTGTCGGCCTAGGCGGTGGTCCCGCCACAGCCTTCGGCCTGCGCCTAGTCTCCACCCCACGGACGAAGACCTGTCCGTGGGGGCCCCGGTTCTGGCCCGATTTTCGCTCGCAACGCCATCTGCCCCGGTAGTGTTAACAGGCCCTAGCGTCAAACGGCGAATGAGGCCGGGAATCTGCATCTGGAGCGGGCAGGCTCTACCTCAATAGCGCCCAGCGCCGCGCCCAGAATGGCGTTTGCAAGCGGGTGTTCAATAAATGCCCGGAGCCGGGACCGCAACGAGTGCCCCCGGTTGCCGCCGTCGCGGGCTACAGCGGTTTCGATTCTGCTGCTTACAGAATCCACGCGGCTGAGTGGCTTTTTCCTCTCCGGGGTCCCCAACGACAGGTCTTCGTCGTTGGGGTGGAAGTAAAAGCCACCCTCCACGTCCTCTCTATGTTGATGTGTGAAGCGAAACCGCTCTAAGGCGCCCATGGCCCCGGCTGCGCCCCGCTTGACACAATTCCTTGCCAGCTATGAAACTGCCAGCAAGACGCCGGAGGGCCGGAAGTGGGCGCCAAAACCGTGCCTCGCGAGGAGGATCCGGACAGAACCTCGTGAGCGCACCCCGTACAGGCCGGCAGAGTTTCACGCTGAGCTCCACCATGGAGAGCGTCGGTGAGGTTGAGGCTGCGGCAGACAAGCTGGCCGGCGAGGCCGGGCTGAACGACGACCAGCGCTTCGGCATGGCCATGGCCGTCCGCGAGGCAGCCGTCAACGCGGTCCTCCACGGCAACGAATACGACCCCGCCAAGCGGATCTCCGTGAGCCTGGAAAATACCGGCACGGATCTGGTCATCACTATCTCCGACCAGGGCCGCGGCGTCGATCCTGACCAGTTGCCCGACCCCCTGGCCCCGGAAAACCTGCTGCGCGGCACCGGCCGCGGCATCTTCCTTATCCGCTCCTTCATGGATGAGGTACACTTTCGACAACTGCATCCCGGAACCGAGTTGACGCTGATCAAGCACCTCGCGCCGGCTGAAGGGAAAACCTAGAGCCTGTTATTAACTTTCCCGCAGGCGGCGGATCCGGACCGCAAAAAATGCTCTTCTGCCCTGCGCCCTGGGGCATGCTATAACCGTAGTACCGAAAAAGGAGGAATTTCCGTGGCACTTACTATTGCTTCCCGTGAAGTCGACGGCGTCACTGTGCTGGACCTCAGCGGGCGGATCGTTTTGGGCGAGGGCAGTGTGCAGTTGCGCGACGCCATTCGCGACCTGATCGGCAAGGGCACCAAGAACATTCTGCTGAACCTGGGCGACGTCAACTATATCGATAGCTCCGGGTTGGGCGAGCTGGTAAGCGCCTACACCACCTGCAAGAACCAGGGCGCGGCTCTCAAGCTGCTCAGCCTGACCAAGAAGGTGCACGACCTGCTGCAGCTCACCAAGCTTTACACCGTTTTCGACATTTACGACGACGAGGCCAAGGCCATCGCCTCCTACAAGTAACCGCGCCCGGCTGCGGCGACTTCGGGACTGAGCCAAGGCGCCACATGGCGAGACCGGAATCAAGAGGATGCCAGAAAGAGCGCCTAAGCGTCGCGGTACAACCCGCGATCAGGCGCAGCGGCAAAGCAAGGGCCATCCTGCCCACGCTGGATGGCCTTTTTCTGTCCGCCAAGCTTACCACGGGGGAAGACCCGAGAATCCACGAACCTTAAGCCGCGCAAGCGGCGGCTGCCCCACCGCGTACCGGGGTCCCCACGGACAGGTCCTCGTCCGTGGGGCAGAGGTGGTTAAAACTTCACGTTCGGAACCTGCTGCGCTTCCGGGCTGGCGTTAAAGTAGTCGGTGTTCTGGTGGAAGCCCGCGATCCCCGCCCAGATGTTGTTGGGAAACTGGAGGACGAAGGTGTTGTAGTCCTGCAGCGTGTCGTTATATCGCTTGCGGGCTACCCCGATCCGGTTCTCCGTCCCCGCCAGCTCGTCCTGCAGCCGCATGAACTGGTCGCTGGAGCGGAGCAGCGGATAGTTTTCCGTCAGCAGCAGCAGCCGTCCGATGGCCCCGTCCAGCCGTCCGTTGGCGGCGATCTTGGCCGCCGGCCCCTGCGCGTTCAGCATGCCCGCGCGCGCATTGGCGATGTCGCCAAAGACTGTGCTCTCTTCCTTGGTGAATCCCTTCACCGTCTGCACCAGGTTGGGGATCAGGTCGGCGCGCCGTTCCATCTGCACGTCCACCTCCGACCAGGCCGATTTCACCGCCTGGTCCTTGGCCACCATCTGGTTCCGGGCGCTCACGTAGCTGCCAAACACCATCAGCACCGCCAGAACCAGAACCCCCACCACGCCCAACGCGATCCAAAGTCCCTTGCTCATACCGGGTTTTTCTCCTCTGGTCCGCCGCGGCGGACCCCTTCATCGAAAAGTTGGAAATCTACCAGCTCCCGCCGGCGCCGCCGCCGCCAAAGCTCCCGCCGCCGAAGCCTCCAAAGCCGCCGCCGCCGCCACCACCGCCACCGCCGCCGAAACCACCCCCTCCAAATCCGCCGCCATACCCGCCACCCCGGAACCCGCCGCCAAAGATGCTCGACATCAGCCCATACCCCAGCAGCAGCCGGAAGATCGACCCCCCGCCAAAGAAGATCAGCACAAAAATCAGCAGGATAATCTTGCCCAGCGCCGGGCTTTGCCGCTGCTCCATCTCCGGCGCAGCCTGTTGCACCGGCACATTCGTCAGCGTTACCTTGGCGTCGGCGGCGATCACCTGCGCCACCTGGCCCACGGCCAGCGTCAGTGCGCCATCGTAGTCCCCGGCCCGCAGATAGGGAACCATCGCCCGCCCGATGTCGCCCACATCGCCGTCGGTCAGAATACCTTCCAGCCCATACCCCACATCGATGCGGTACTTGTGGTCGCCGACCGCCAGCAGCACCAGCACGCCCTTGTCCGAGCCCTTCTTGCCGATCTTCCACTTGTCCTCGAGCTCGTTGGCGTAATCGGCTGCGTCGTCTCCGTTCAGCGACTGCACCGTCACCACCGCGATCTGCGAGTTGGCCGCAGAGTGGTCCAGCTGCGTGCACAGATTGTCAATCTGGGCAACGGCCCCCGGCGACAGCACATGGGCCAGGTCGCTGACGTAGTCGGTGGGTTTGGGAAGGCTGTCTACGCTCTGGGCCTGCGCCGCCAGCGCGAAGAAAGAAACACAAACAGCCGCCAGCAGCAGCCGGAAGGCAATCCGGGAAACGCGGCAAAAGCCTTTCATCCCTTTTAATTGTACGCGGAAGCGCCGCCTTGAGTTCCCGCCCGCGCCACGGGCGCGCGGTCGTTACCGGCCAGCGACGGCATGGCTCGAGACCAGTATCAGATGGTAGGGAGCGACGCTGCAGGTCCGCTCGTCCCTGAGTCTCAAAATTGAGCCATCGGCGTAGGTCACGGATTCCAGGTCAATGGTCTGAATGACAACCATGCCCTTCGCCCTAAAGATAGCGGTAGCTTCATTTCCAGCTGCCTGAGCGAGCTGCAACTGGATAGTCTGGCTGGCATCGGATGCTGGTTCCATACCGGACTGTACGGGCATTTTCCGCACCTTGCTGGTCAGGCCATGCACCTCGATGGTCGCGGCGGTGATCTTCCTGGCATCCCGGCTGGCCAGCGAAAGTCGCAGCCGCGGACCGGTCCCCTGCGCGTGCGCAGTGCGGTCCACTTTAACCGTGTCGCCACCGGCCAAGTAACGCGCACGCATGTTGGCGGGGCAGATGTTCGCCGGCGTTTTTATGGCGAATCCAGCGGCACCTGGCGTCTGGCCCGGCGCTCCACTCTGCCCCAAGCCTTCCATACCCGCAATCCCAAAGCCACTTGACATCGGGCTTTGCGCTACGCTCTGCGCTATCGATAGAAGTGAGCCCCATAGAACGACTAATGAAACCACGGCTATCTGCTTCATCTGCGCCCTCCCTTGCCCGCTACTGCGGCGCGTGTCAGCCGTTGCGCTGTACCCAACTCCCCGGTTCACCGCCAATTTTACCCCTGAATTTAGACGCCTGCACAAATCATTTCGTCTTGCTGAAAGCCAGCCCCAAAGCGGAAAATCCTCGCCGATTCCGCCGTCCGGCCGCCGTGTCCGTAGCTGCAATCGGCCCAGCCCCATGCGTCCCGCCCCGTGCGTCTACACTGAAAAAGCAATGACCGAGAACCCACTCCCAACTCCCCCGGTAGCCCGCAAACACCCAACCGAAACCACACTCCACGGCGTAACCTTGCGCGACGACTACGCCTGGCTCCGCGACCGCGAGGACCCCGAGGTCGCCGCCTACCTCGAAGCCGAAAACGCCTACGCTGAAGCCTTCATGGCCCCGCTCGCCGTCCTTCGCGACGGCCTCTACGCCGAAATGCTCTCCCACATCAAGCAGACCGACATCTCCGTCCCCTATCGCGACGGCGACTGGTGGTACGCGACCCGCACCGAGGAGGGCAAGCAGTACTCGATCCACTGCCGCGCCAAAACCGCGGGTGCCCCAGGTCCGGGGTCCCCACGGACAGGCCTTAGTCCGTGGGGTGGAGGTCTCGCTTCTGAGACCTGGGAAGCCACGCCACAAGCGCCCGCCCAGGTCATCCTTGACGGCAACCAACTCGCCGAGGGCCATGCCTTCTTCGCCATCGGCGACACCGACATTACCGACGATGGCCGCTGGCTCGCCTACACCACCGACACCACCGGCTTCCGCCAGTACACGCTGCGCATCAAGGACCTGGAAACCGGCGAAACCCTCCCCGATACCGTCGAGCGCGTCGGCTCGGTCGTCTGGGCCGCTGACAACAAAACCCTCTTCTACACCGTCGAAGATGAAGAGCAGAAGCGCCAGTACCAGCTCTGGCGCGCCAGCGGCAGGCGGCTCTCCGAAGCAGTCCTCATCTATCAGGATGACGACGAGCGCTTCAACATCGGCGTAGGCCGCACCCGCGACGGCCAATACATCGTCCTCGAATCGGTCAGCCACACCACCAGCGAGTCGCAGTTTCTCCCCGCCAGCCAACCGGACGGAAAATTCACTCTCATCATCCCGCGCCAGAACGAGCACGAGTACTCCATCGATCACCGCAACGGCTATTGGTTCATCCGCACCAACGACGCGGGCCGCAACTTCCGCCTGGTCACCGCGCCCGTCGCCACGCCCGGCCGCGACCACTGGACCGAGCTTATCCCCCATCGTCCTGAAATCATGCTCGAAGACGTCGATCTCTTCGACGGCTTCTTCGTCGCCTGCGAGCGCGAGGACGGCCTGCCGCGCCTGCGCTTTTGGAGCTTTGCGGGCCCGGGCCCCGTGGCTTCAGCCTCAACTGAGATCGCCTTTCCCGAGCCGGCTTACTCTGCCCAGCCCCACATCAATCGCGTCTTCAAGACTGCAACCTTCCGCTACGGTTACCAGTCTCTGGTCACGCCCAGCTCTGTCTACGAGTACGACCTCCGGACCGGCTCCTCCACCCTCCTCAAGCAGCTTGAGATTCCCGGCGGCTTCGACCGCACCCTCTACGCCAGCGAGCGCATCCACGCCACCGCCCCCGACGGCGTCCAGGTCCCCGTCTCTCTTGTGTACCGCAAGGACCAACGCAAAAAGGGATGGAATCCCCCCCTCTACGTCTACGGCTACGGCTCCTATGGCTACGCCCTGCCCATCGCTTTCAACTCCAACCGTCTCAGCCTGCTCGACCGCGGCGTGGTGATGGCCTATGCGCACATCCGCGGCGGCGGCGATCTCGGCGAGCCCTGGCACGATGCCGGAAAAATGCTCCTCAAGCCGAACACCTTCACCGATTTCATCGCCTGCGTCCAGCACCTCACCGCTGCGGGCTACGGCAACCCCGCGCGCGTTGCCATCGAGGGCGGGTCTGCAGGAGGTTTATTGATGGGCGCCGTAACCAATATGCGTCCCGATCTCTTCCGCGCCGTCGTTTCGCACGTGCCTTTTGTGGACGTGATGAACACCATGCTCGACGACTCGCTGCCCCTCACCGTCCCCGAGTACGAAGAGTGGGGCGATCCCAACCAGGAAGAATATTTCCGCGTGATGCTCAGCTATTCGCCCTACGACAATCTCAAGCCGGGCTCCTATCCTTCCATGCTGGTCAGGACCTCGCTCTACGACAGCCAGGTCATGTACTGGGAGCCGGCCAAGTACGTCGCCAAACTCCGCACCCTGAAGATCGACCAGAACCCGCTGCTTCTACTCACCAACATGCAGGCCGGCCACGGCGGCGCCAGCGGCCGCTACGACTACCTCAAGGAGATCGCCTTCGACTACGCCTTCCTGCTGCGCGAACTGGGCCTCGTGAGTTACGCGCTTTTCCCCTACAGCGGTTTCGATTCTGCTGCTTACAGAATCCATGCGGCTGAGTGGCTTTTTCCGCCGGGGTCCCCAACGACAGGTCTTCGTCGTCGGGGTGGAAGGCCGGGGTCCCCGACGACAGGTCTTCGTCGTTGGGGTGGAAGAAAAAGCCACCCTCCACGTCCTCTCGATGTTGATGTGTGAAGCGAAACCGCTCTAATGCGCAGCGTGTATCCTTGCCCCACGCGCAGAAAACTTTTCTGCGCCGGGCAAATCCAGGGGGAACGCACCATGACTCCGCGGGAACGCATTCTGGCGATTCTCAACCGCCAACCGGTGGACCGGCTCCCCGTCGACCTCTGGTACACGCCGGAGATCGGCGCGCTGTTGCGTCAGCATTGCGGTGTTGCCGACGACCTGGCCATGTACCGCGCTCTCGGCCTGGACAAGATCGTCTGGGTCTTCATGGATTACCTCAGCGCCGCCGGGGAACGCGCCGGCAGCCAGAGCGGAGCAGGCGCGGAAGACGGCGGAACCCGCACCTTGTGGGGCGTGCCGCTTAGGGAGATTGAAGCCGGCTCCGCCCGTTACGTCGAGTGCGACTCCGCGCCCCTGGCTGCCTGCGGCACGCCGGAGTCTCTGGACGATTATCCCTGGTGGCCCGATGTCGAACGCTTCGACTACGAGGGCGCTGCGGCCCGCGCATTTGAGGCTTCGCGGGAGTTTGCCGTCATCGGTCCCTGGGTCTCGCTCTACGAAATCTACTGCCAGTTGCGCGGCCTGGAACAGGCCCTGGTCGACCTGGTGGAAAATCCGCCTTTGGTGGAGGCCATTCTCGACCGCGTGGAGCAAATTCAAACCGAAATGATGCGCCGCTTCTTCGCCCGCGCCGGCCATGCCCTCGATCTGGTCTTCATCAGCGACGACATTGCTGGCCAAACCTCGCTGCTCATCTCGCCGGCGTTGTGGAAGCGTCACCTGGAACCGCGCCTCAGGCGCTGGTGCGATCTCATTCACGCCCATGGCCTGCGCGTCTTCTACCACACCGACGGCGCGGCCCGCCGGCTGCTTGGGCCCATCCTCGACTGCGGCGTGGACGTGCTCAATCCCATCCAGCACGCCTGCCCCGGCATGGACATGGGCGAGCTCAAGCGCGAGTTCGGTCAGCGCGTCGTCTTTCACGGCGGCGTGGACAATCAGTTTGCGCTGCCGCGCGGTACAGCCGACAACGTCCGCCACGAGGTTCGCCGCTGCCTGCAGACGCTGGGCGCGGGCCTTGAAGGCTACATCTGTTGCTCCTGCCACAACCTCCAGGCCGGCACGCCTCTCGAAAACATCCTCGCCCTGCTTGAGACCGTACAGACCGAAACCGTGCAAAACGAAAATGTCCGGTTGCATCTCCCGTATTGACCCGGAATAATGGGGTCCGGCGTCGGCCCCATCGCCGTCGACGCCACCGCGCAGAAATACTTCGCCACGCCGCTCGGCATTCAAATCTGCGAAGCCAGCGGCCGAGTGATCGAGATTCTGAATGCGCCCCAGCCCGGCTCCGCCGTCACCGGCATAGCCTTCGCCGGCACAGCCCCCGCCTGGATCTTCGTGACCGAAGGCAACAGCCTCTTTCGCCGCCCGGTAAAAATCACCCCCGCGTACTCGTGGGCGCCGGTAAAACCGCCCCAGCCGCAGTTGTAGCTCCAACAAGGCGCACGCAAGGCCACGCCTTCAATTCCATCTTGCGCAGCGCGCAAAATGAGGGCCGGGATGCAAGGGCATATGCCCTTGCATCCCGGCCCTCAAGCATTCTGAAATATTCTCCGTAGCCGTCGATGCTGGAATCGAAGCTTCATCCCGGCCAGCCGAGGAACCACGCCGCCTCACCCCAGCCGGTACGGATACCGGTACGGCCGCGACAGCATATTCCCTGCAAAGCTGTCGTTGAGGATGATCTCCTGCACCGGATCCCAGTAGATCTTCCGTCCCACCAGCATCGAAATCAGCCCCAGGTGACCGGGTATCGTTGAGTGGTGGCCAGTCTGCGCCGGCGTAATCGTAGGCTGGCGCGACTTCACGCTGTCCAGAAAGTTCCTCCGGTGTTCCGCCGACTCATACAGCTTGATCTTGCGCAGGTCGTCGGGCAGGTTGACCATGGGAACCCAGTCCTTGTTCGAGGCGTCGAACTTGCCGCGATCGACCCAGACCCATCCATCGCTCCCGTACCACTTGGTCCCGCTCATGATCTCCGGGTAGCCGCCGGCGATGGTCATGGCCACATCGACCGGATAGCCGGTGACCTCTTTGCGGTAGCTGCACTCGATCTTGTACTTCGAAGTCGTGTTCCACACAGCCAGCTGCGACGGAAACTCGCCGTGTCCCTCGATCTCCGACGGTCCGGTCGCATCGAAGCCCAGACCCCAATGCGCAATATCGCCGTGATGGCCGATCCAGTCCATCAGCGGCCCGCCGCCGGTGTTGTAGTTCCAGCGCCAGTTGTCGTGCACGCGCGCATCGATAAAATCCTCCCGCTGCGAGGGGCCCATCCACGTCTCGTAGTCCAATTCCGGCGGCTGCGTCCCCACGGCTGAATCCCATGCTGGAGTCCCCGGCAAAATGTCGTACGGGCTCTCAATCGCAGGCTGAAGCGAGGCCAGCCTGGCCTGCAGCGGCTTTGCGCCAACCGGTCCAAAGCCCTTCGGCCCCATGGGCAGTCCCACCTCTACCCGCGCCACATTTCCGACCAGCCCGTTGCGCACAATCTCCGCCGCCTTGTGGAAGTTCGCGTAAGAGCGCTGCCACGATCCCATCTGCCAGATGATGTTGTTCCGCTCCACCGCCCGCACAATGGCCTGCTGCTCGGCCACCGTCCGCGCCAGCGGCTTTTCCCCGTAGATGTCCTTCTTGTGGTTGGCGGCGTCGATGGCCAACAGCGCGTGATTGTGGTCGGGCACCGCAATCATCACCGCATCAATGTCGTCCCGCTGCAGCAGCTCCTGGTATTCGTGATATGCCCGGCAGTCCTTGTTGCCGTAGTGCGTGTTGATGGTGTTCACTGCGGTCGCCAGGCGGTTGCCGTCCAGGTCGCACGCGGCCACCACCTGGCAGTCGCCGTACGACAAAAAGTACTTCGTGTTCGACGGTCCAATCTCGCCCCAGCCGATCACGCCGATGGTAATGCGATCTGAGGCGGCCGCACGGCCCGCGCCCCAGCCCGCGGCAGGCAGGATGGCCGCGGCGCTTGCAGCCTTCAGAAAACCGCGCCGGGATAATGCAGACAACGGATTGGAACCGGATACCAGGTCATTCATCTTCATCTCCTCAAAGCTTCGGTGTGCGCGCCGCATTGGGGGAGCGCGACGGCGGGAAATACGCCGCAAAAAACCGGCCGCTCTTACGGCAGGTGGGAGTCTAATGCATTGCTCCTTCTGCTGTACACAGAAACCCATGCGCTCAATCGCCTATTTCAACCGGAAATCGGCGCCTTGAAAAATGCTGGAAAGGGCTATATCCGAAGGAGAAATGCCGTGGCGCCCCGTCTCCACCACAGGAAAGAACGGCATCCGCCCCCAGCCCGCACAAAATTCCCTGCCATTTGACCACCGACCGCGGTCCCTCCAATCCCCGATCGCTGAGCCCTGACCCCCGCCTCATGCTCTACACTCAACCCAAGGACTTTCACCCCAGGACCGCACCCATGAGAACACTGCGTCTTCCGTCTCTCGCGCTCTTTCTGTTCGCATCTCTGCTCGCCGTTACGGCGCTGCGGGCGCAGGCTCCTCTGCCCCTGGCCAACGTCCCCACCACCGTCGAGGGCAACCGCGACGCCCTGAATCAGATCTTTAAGGACTACTGGGAAGACTACCTCAAGACCAATCCCGAGTTCGCCTCCACCATCGGCGACAAGCGTTACAACGACCAGATCTCCGACTACTCCGTCCAGGCTTACAACGATCAGTTGGAGCGCGAGCAGCGCATCCTCATGCGCCTGGCCGCGATTGACACCACTGGCCTGACCGTCCAGGAGATCACCAGCCGCGAGCTGCTGATGCGCCGCATCGCCGACGACCAGGAGGCCTCCGAGTTCAAGGAGTGGGAGATGCCCGTCAACCAGATGGACGGCATCCAGACCGAATACCCGCAGCTCGTAGCCGAGCTCAGTTTCACCACCGGCAAGGACTACGAAGACTGGATCGCCCGCCTGCACGCGCTGCCAAAAGCCTTCAGCCAGGTCATGGAAAACATGTCCATCGGCGTGGAAGATCATCGCGTGCCGCCCAGGTACCTGCTGGAAAAACTTCTCGATCAGGTCAACCGGCTCGCCGCCCAGAAGCCGGAAGACTCACCCTTCGCCCTCCCGCTCAAAAAATTCCCTGCCTCCATCCCCGCCGCCGAGCAGGCTCAGATCAAGTCCGACATGCTCGGCGCCATCGGCCACGATGTGCTCCCCGCCTACCAGCACTTCGCCCGTTTTCTCAAGTACACTTACGTTCCCGCCGGCCGCCTTGAGCCCGGCATCTCCTCCCTGCCTGACGGGGCAAAGTACTACGCCTTCCTTATCCGTCGCACCACCACCACCAACCTCACTCCCGGCCAGATTCACCAGATCGGCCTTGAAGAGGTGAAGCGCGACGAGGCGGAGATGCTGGCTATAGCGCAAAAGCTCGGCTTCTCTGACCTGAAGAGCTTCCGCGCCAGCCTCAAGACCAATCCAAAGCTCAAAGCCGCCTCGGCCGGCCAGCTGCTCGCCGCCTACCGCGGCTACCTCACCCCGATGGAGGCCAAGCTGCCCCAGCTCTTCGGCCACCTGCCCAAGGCGCCCTTTGAAGTCGTGCCCGTTCCTGACTACATGGCCCAAACCGCTCCGCCCGCCTACTACCAGCCCGGCGCCCCTGACGGCAGCCGCCCGGGGCGTCTCTTCATCGACACCTATAACGCCACCGGCCGCAATCTCTACAGCGTCGAAGACATCGCCTATCACGAAGGCATTCCCGGCCATCACCTGCAGATCTCCATCGCGCAGGAGATCCCCGGTCTGCCCGACTTCCGCCGCTATGAGCGCTACACCGCCTACACCGAAGGCTGGGGGCTTTACGCGGAGCGGCTCGGCAAGGATGTCGGCTTCTACCAGGACCCCTACTCCGACTACGGCCGCCTCGAAGGCGACATCTGGCGCGCCATCCGCCTGGTCGTCGATACCGGCGTCCACTCCGAAGGTTGGACCCGCCAGCAGATGGTCGACTACTTCCACGACCACTCCAACATCGACGAAACCAGCATCCAGTCCGAGGTCGACCGCTACATCGCGTGGCCCAGCCAGGCCCTCGCCTACAAAATCGGCCAGCTCAAGATCCTCGAGCTTCGCGCCCGCGCCCAGCAGGCCCTCGGACCTAAATTCGACATCCGCGCCTTCCACGACGAGGTGCTCGACTCCGGCGCCCTGCCGCTGGACGTGCTCGAATCCCGCGTCGACGCCTGGATCGCAACCCAGACCGGCGCCCGGCAGGCCTCCACCCACTGATCGCGTTGCAATGAAGCATCGCGCTTGGCGTGTTATCCTTAACAGTTCCTGCGGCATCGGCCCCGCCCGCCGCCTCATTTCAGTTGCCTGTGCAGCCACTGCATCGGTTGGAGAAAATCTATGAAGCGTCTCATGGTCCTGGGCCTGTTTCTTTGCGCCTCCGTGTGCGGTCTGCGTGCACAGGTAGTCGATACCACTGTTTGCGCCATCCTCAAAGCCCCCGCGTCATTCAATAACAAGATGGTCCGCATCAAGGGCACGGTCTCCGTTGGCACTGATTTCTTCGTCATTGAGGACCCCATCTGCGGCCTGGACCTGAACTCCATCTGGATCACCTATCCTGACAGGTCCAAGGGCAAAGCCGGCCCGGCCGCGGTCCTGATTCTGCAGCCCGCGCGCAACTTTGCCGGCACGGTAACAGCGCAGAACCGTATTCCCGTCACGCTCGAAAGGGATGGCGAGTTCAAAAAATTCGACTCGCTGCTCTCCGCCGCACACGATGAGGGCAACGGTATCTGCATGGGCTGCGTGGATAATGACGTTACGGCCACTCTGGTCGGCCGCCTTGACGGCGTGGCCAGCGCCTCCATCAAGCACAGCGGCGGCAAAATCGTCGGCCTGGGCGGCTTCGGCAACATGGGCGGCTATCCCGCTCGCATCGTTCTGCAGTCGGTCTCCAACGTCGTCGCCAAGCACATCGACTACAAGACCACCGACTACCACAAAGGAAAAGCCCCCTACCGCGGTCCCCACACCGTAATGGATACGCGTTCCGCGGGCGCGCCCGTCTTGGGCGATCCGCTTGATCAGGCGGAGCACTTCGCCATGGGCCTCGGTGGCGTTCAGGGCGGTGCAGAACTCCTGGCTGCGGGCCAGGTATTCCCTCAGAACGGCAAGCACAGCGGTGACGGTGTGAATGTAATCCTCGACAATAACTCGCTCAATGAAGACGAGAAGTACGAGGCGCAGAGCGGAGAGGATTCGCCTGACGGCGTCATTTACAACTGTTTCTTCGACCAGAGCCGTCTGCCGCGCGATGCGATTCAGCTCGGCATTCTTCATATAGGCAAACACATCGTCGATGTCCGGACGCCGCCGGCGCCGGGCACAACCACCAACCTCTATGCCGAGGAGTACAACGACTGGGTCATGACCGCTGAAGCAGCCGCCATGGTACACGAGAACGCCGTCGCTCTGCCCGGCTCCTACCAGCTCTGGATCGAGGACTGGCCCCAGGACCAGCAGGCCGGCAACGTAGACCAGGGCATCGCCGGTTACCTGACCAAGGAGCAGGGGCTCACCAAGTAGTCTTCGTCCTGACTTCCGAGGGGTCCGCGCCGGCCGACCGGCCCCTCTGATTCTCACCCCACGCGTGCGCGCCTGTACCCTTGCCCGCCGCCCGCGTCACTTTCCACACGATGCAGCGCCGCCAAGGGAAGCCAGGACATAGGAAAAGAGAAAAATCATGGCCGATATCCCCGTTGCACCCGCCGCTGTTCCCGCGCAGTTGCCCCACGTCCGCGTGGCGGTGCTGGGCGCGGGCAAGATGGGCGGCATTCTGCTTCAGGCCTTCCTCAAGCAGAATCTGTTTGCCCCCGACCAGATCTTCGCCACCGTGGGCCACGCCGAGCGCGCCCTCGCCCTCAGCACCCAGTGGGGCGTCGAAGTCAGCACCAATAACCTCGAGACCGCCCGCAAGGCCGACCTCATCCTAATCGGCGTCAAGCCCTTCCAGGTCCCCGACCTGATCGCCGAGATTCGTCCCGCGCTCACCCCGGCCAAGACCCTGGTCTCCTTCGCCGCCTCGGTCAAGACCAGCACCATTGAGGATCTCGCCGGCCTCCAGATTGCCGTCGTCCGCGCCATGCCCAACACCCCCTCGGCCCTCGGCGCCGGCGCCGCTGCCCTCTGTCGCGGCCGCTACGTCACCCCGGAAAAGATGGAGCTGGCCCAGCGCCTCTTTGAGACCGTCGGCCGCTTCGTCGTTGTCGATGAGAAGCACATGGACGCCGTCACCGGTCTCTCCGGCTCCGGCCCCGCGTATGTTTACATCATTATCGAGGCCCTGGCCGAAGCCGGTGTCAAGGTCGGCCTGGCCCGCGACATCGCCACCCAATTGGCCGCGCAGACCGCCTTCGGCGCCGCCAAGATGGTACTCGAAACCGGCTACCATCCCGCCCTGCTCAAGGACGCCGTCACCACCCCTGCCGGATGCACCATCGACGGCATCCTCGAGCTCGAGGAGGGAGGCCTGCGCGTCACCCTCATCAAGGCCGTCATGCGCGCCACCGAGCGCGCCAAGCAGCTCGCGGCCGGCTAACCCCGCCGCGAGCCGCCGGTCGTGCCTCGCTCACTTGCCAACCCGCGCATCGCACAGCTACCTTGCTTGCACGCGTTCCGCGCGACCAACTCGCCCACGTGCCCATCCAGCGCCCATCCTGGCTTCCCTCCTACGTGCCTGAGCTCGACGGCCTGCGCGGCCTCGCCATTCTCGGTGTCTTCTTCTATCACTGCCATCCACGCCTTCTGGGAACCTGGCTCTACTCCGGCTCCCTCTGGGGATGGTCCGGCGTCTCTGGCTTTTTCACCCTCAGCGGCTTTCTCATCACTTCCAATCTGCTGGTCGCACGCGACCGCCCCCGCTACTTCCACAACTTCCATGCCCGCCGCGCCTTGCGCATCTGGCCGGTCTACATCCTGCTGCTGGCGGTGGTCTACCTGGAGGCCCCCTGGTTCATCGGCCCCTCCGTCTGGGACGCCGTCCGCTCCGCTCCCTGGCTGGCCTACATCTTCTTCGTCCAGAATCTCTTTCACCTGACCCTCCCCCCGGCCATCGGCCCCACCTGGGCACTGGCCATTGAGGAGCAGTACTACTTCGTCTGGGCCCCACTGGTCCGCTACTTGCGCCGACCCTGGCTGCTCGCCTCTGTTCTCATCGCGGCTCTCATTGCATCGCCGCTCCTGCGCCACGCCAACCTGTCCTGGATCACGCCCACCCACACGCTCATTCATCTCGACGGCATCGCCCTGGGCAGCCTGGTGGCCATCGCCATGCACACCCTCCCCATCGGTCGCCGCGCCTGGCTCGGGATGGGCCTTTCCGGTCTTGTTCTCGGCATTGCGGCCGCCGCCACCATTGCCGGAGGCGCCGCCTGGCTCGACTCGGCCCTGGCCGTCGCCTTTGCCGGAGCCATGATGGCCGCCATCACCACCACCGGCGCGCAGAATCCCATCAGTCTCCTCCTCCGCCGCGGTCCCCTCGCCTACTACGGCCGCATCAGCTACGGCCTTTACATGTGCCACATCCCGGTCTTCATCTTCTTCGGCTGGTTCGACCTGCGCATGGACCCCTACGGCACGGCCGGCAACCTCGCCATCGTCGCATTCCGCCTCGCTGCCAGCACCGCGGTAGCGACCGTCCTCTGGTACGGCTTCGAGTCCCAGATCCTCAAACTCAAGCGCTATTTCTAGCGCCATTCCCGCCCCAGTCGCCCTCCGCCACCTGATCGGCTCTCCCGTCCCGCTGTGACATTAATCACCATGCGCAAAGAAAGCGGCTGTTACGCTTGAATTGCACGGCAAATTCCCCTTGCGAGGTGCGCCCTTGACTCCAGCATCGACAAATTCGCCCGCAAAACCCGACCAGAAAGCCGTCCAGCCGCCGCTCAGTTCCGAAATGCTGGCCAAAATGGATGCCTATTGGCGCGCCGCCAACTATCTCTCCGTAGGCCAGATCTACCTCAAGGACAATCCGCTGCTGGAGCGCCCGCTCACCCTCGACGACGTCAAGCCCCGCCTGCTCGGCCATTGGGGAACCACCCCCGGTCTCAACTTCCTTTACGTCCACTGGAACCGCCTCATCCGCGAGCGCAATCTCAACATGATCTACGTCATCGGCCCCGGCCACGGCGGCCCGGGCCTGGTGGCCAACACCTATCTTGAGGGCTCCTACTCGGAGATTTACCCCCACATCGAGCAGAACCGCGACGGCATCAAGCGGCTCTTCCGCCAGTTCAGCTGGCCCTACGGCATTCCCAGCCACGTCGCGCCGGAAACTCCCGGCTCCATTCACGAGGGAGGCGAGCTCGGCTACTCGCTGGTTCACGCTTACGGCGCGGCATTCGACAATCCCAGCCTCATCGTCGCCTGTGTCGTCGGCGACGGCGAAGCCGAAACCGGTCCTCTCGCCACCAGCTGGCACTCCAACAAGTTCCTCAACCCCGCCACTGACGGCGCGGTCCTGCCCATCCTCCATCTCAACGGCTACAAGATCGCCAACCCCACCGTCCTCGCGCGCATTCCCCAGCCCGAGCTTGAAGACCTGATGCGCGGCTACGGCTACGAGCCTTTCACCCTCGCCGGCGAAGATCCCACGCTCATGCACCAGCAGGCCGCGGCGCTCTTTGACGCCATCTTCGACCGCATCGCCGAAATCCAGCGCTCGGCCCGCGAAGCCGCCGCTCGCGGCGAGACCCTCGAGCGGCCCGCCTGGCCCATGCTCATCCTGCGCACCCCCAAAGGCTGGACCGGCCCCAAATTCGTCGATGGCAAACCCGTCGAAAACACCTGGCGCGCCCACCAGGTTCCCTTCAGCGAGCTGCGCGAGAAGCCCGACCACCTGCGCCTGCTCGAGGACTGGATGCGCGGCTACAAACCCGAGGAGCTCTTCGACCCGAAAGGCCATCTCCGCCCCGATCTCGCCGAAATCGCTCCCAAGGGCCGCTTGCGCATGGGCATGAACGAGCACGCCAACGGCGGCCTGCTCCTGCGCCCTCTCACGCTCCCTGACTTCCGCGCCTTCGCCGTGCCCATTGAGGGCCGCGGCCAGCACGACGTCGAATCCACCCGCGTCCTCGGCCACTTTCTGCGCGGCGTGATGGAAGCCAACATGGACGAGAAAAACTTCCGCGTCTTCGGACCCGACGAGACCGCCTCCAATCGCCTTGGCGACGTCATTCCCGTCACCGGCAAAGCCTGGATGGCCTCCACCCTCCCCGTCGACGAAAATCTCTCCCAGACCGGCCGCGTGATGGAAGTCCTCAGCGAGCACATGTGCCAGGGCTGGCTCGAAGGCTACCTGCTCACCGGCCGCCACGGCTTCTTCTCCTGCTATGAAGCCTTCATCCACATCATCGATTCCATGGCCAACCAGCACGCCAAGTGGCTCAAGGTCACCCGCCAGATTCCCTGGCGCAAGCCCATCGCCTCGCTCAACTACCTGCTCAGCTCGCTGGTCTGGCGCCAGGACCACAACGGCTTCTCACACCAGGACCCCGGCTTTATCGATCACCTGCTCAACAAAAAGGCCGACGTCGTCCGCATCTATCTCCCGCCCGACGCCAACACCCTGCTCTCCGTCTCCGACCACTGCCTGCGTAGCCGCAACTACATCAACCTCATCGTCGCCGGCAAGCAGCCCGCGCCCCAGTGGCTCACCATCGACGAGGCCGTCGCACACTGCACCCGCGGCCTCGGCATCTGGCCCTGGGCCTCAAACGGCGAAGGCCAACCCGACGTCGTCATGGCCTGCTGCGGCAACGTCCCCACGCAGGAAACCCTCGCCGCCGTCTGCCTGCTGCGCGAGCGCATCCCCAACCTGCGCATTCGCGTCGTCAACGTCGTCGATCTGATGACCCTCCAGCCCACATCCGAGCATCCCCACGGTCTGCCCGACGAGGACTTCGACCAGATATTCCCGGTCGGCGTCCCGGTCATCTTCGCCTTCCACGGCTACCCGTTGTGCATTCACCGCCTCACCTACCGCCGCCACAACCACGACAACATCCACGTGCGCGGCTACAAGGAAGAAGGCACAACGACCACGCCATTCGACATGTGCGTGCTCAACAACATCGACCGCTTCCAGCTCACTCTTGACGCCATCCACCGCGTGCCCCGTCTGGCCGCCCAAGTTGATGCCGCCGAGCAATGGTATTCGGAGGCCATCCAGCGCCACAAGCTCTACGTGGCCGAAAACGGCGACGACCTGCCCGAAGTCAAGGACTGGCGCTGGCCCAAGGAGAGAAGTTCCTGCTGATCGAAACAAGCGCAAAGCACAGCTAACTCGCTGACTTGCTGACTCGCTGACTCGCTGACTTGCTGACTCGCTGACTCGCTGACTTGCTGACTCGCTGACTTGCCGACTCGCTGACTTGCTGACTTGCTAACTTGCTGACTCGCTGACTTGCTGACTTGCTAACTTGCCAACCCGAAAGGTCTTGTTCCATGCCGTCTTTGCCAGTCCTGGTCTTGAACAGCGGTTCTTCTTCCATCAAGTTTTCCGTTTATGAAGCCGGCAACGGCGAACGCACCCGCCTGTTTGAAGGCGCGGTCGATGGCATCGCCACTGACCAGGGCAAGTTCTGGATCGAAGACGCCGCCGGCGCCAAGCTCGTCGATCAGACGCCCGCCCTGCCCAGCCGCGCCATCGCTTTCAAGCTGGTCGCCGATGCGCTCCACTCCGCCGACTTCCCCGCTCCCGCGGCTATCGGCCATCGCATGGTCTGCGGCGGGCCCACGGTGCAGGAAAATCAGCTCATCACACCGGAATTGATCGACGAGATGGAGCGCTACACCGCCTTCGCCCCGCTCCACACGCCCATCGCCTGCTACATCATGCGCGAGTCGCTCCGTCTCTTTCCCGGCGTGCGCAACTTCGTCTGCCTCGACTCCTACTTCCACCGCACCATGCCGGAAGTCGCGCGCCACATGCCCATCCCCGAGGAGTACTCCGCCATGGGCGTCCGCCGCTACGGCGCGCATGGGATTTCGTATGAGTCCATCGTCTACCAGTTAGAGCCCCACGTCCCGCAGAAGCTCATCGCGGCCCATCTCGGCAATGGCGCTTCCATCACCGCCATCCGCAATGGCCGCTGTCTCGACACTTCCATGGGCCTCACCCCCACCGGCGGCCTCATTAGCGGCAGCCGCACCGGCGACATCGATCCCGGCGTGCTGCTCTTCATCCTGCGCAAGATCGCCGAAACCGCCCAATCGGCCGCCGAAGCCGCCGATCAGCTTGAAGTCGTCGCCAGCAAAAGAGCCGGCCTGCTTGGCATCAGCGGCCTCTCCAACGACATGCGCGACCTCCGCGACGCCATCAAGGAAGGCAACGCCAAGGCCCGCCTCGCCGTGGATAAATTTGTCTGGACGATTCAGAAGTGGATCGGCAGCTTCGTAGCCGAGTTAAACGGCCTGGACATGCTGGTCTTCACCGGCGGCATCGGCGTGAACGACATCGCCACCCGCGCCGAGGTCTGCTCCAGCCTCGGCGCCCTCGGCATCGTCCTCGACCCCGAGCGCAATAACGTCCGCGGCGAAGCAACCATTTCGGCAGCGTCCTCCCCCGTCGCCGTCCGCGTCATTCCGCCGCTCGAAGACCTCATCATCGTCAACCACGTCCTCCGCCTGCTCGCGGGATAGCGGTGGTCAATAACGCATATGGACTGGCCCTGCCGCGCAATTATGCGGAATGCCGCGGCAGGGCCAGCACTTTCAACTGCTTGCCGAGCCTGACAAACTCGGGATCGGCGGTAAGGAGTGTTGCGCCCGTGCGCATCGCTAACGCGGCGGCAAAGCAGTCGGCCAGGCCAAGCTTGTACCGAAAGTGGATGATCCCCGCATCCACCGCAATTTGCTCATCCACCGGGATTGGTTCAGCGACTCTGCGCGCTCTGTCAACGCACAGGACCGCTTTTTCCTGGCCAAAATAACGAGCAAGCACGTACAGGACCTCTGCCAGATTGACAACGGAAATGCTCAAGTGCGCCCGTCCGGACTTTGCTTTCTTTACCAGATCTTCAACGCTATCGGCTCCCGGGGCGTCGCGAAACAATCGCACCAGCGCATTCGCGTCCAGCACATACTCCTTCACAGCAATTCCTCGAGCTTGGCATCTTCGCGTTCACGTTCTTTGCGCTTCTCTTCGATCCACCACGCTTCAACATCCTCCTGGATGTGGCTCAAGCATCCTCGAAGCGCCAGCAGGGCGTCATAAGGATTGGGGGTGAGAGTAATTTTCCCATCTCTTTCCTCCACCGCAACCCGTGTTCCGCCCTTGATTCTGAGTTTTTTGCGAAGCGCGGCGGGAATCACCACTTGTCCCTTTGAACTGACAGTTGCCATCTGCGCCATAACGTCTTACCTCTACGTAAGACAATTGTACGCCCGCTGCAAATCGCGTCTCAAGTGCCCATCCATCGCATCCTGCCCTTGTTCTACACTGGAATCTTCTAGCGGAGTCCGTCTTCATGTCTTCCACCGCAGCCCCCGCCGCCGTCCATCGCCTGCCCTCGCCGGCTCTCCGCCGTTTTGCCTGGGGCGTGCTCGTCTACTTCCTCGCCGTCATTCTCTGGGGCACGCTGGTCCGCGCCACCGGCTCCGGAGCCGGCTGTGGCGACCACTGGCCGCTCTGCAACGGAACCGTCCTGCAGCACTCCGCCGGCGTTGACACCCTCATCGAATTCACCCACCGCATCACCAGCGCCATCTCCCTCTTCTCCGTCGTCGCCCTGCTCGTCTGGACCCTCCGCACCACTGCCCGCGGCCATCTGGCCCGCGCCGCCGCCGGGGCCGCGGTTGGCTTTACCGTCCTTGAAGCCATCCTCGGCGCCCTGCTGGTCGAGCTCGGCTACACCGCGCAGAGCCGCTCGCCCATGCGTCCCGCCTTCCTCGCCCTGCACCTCACCAACACTCTGCTCCTGCTGGCCGCGCTCACCCTCACCGCGCACTTGCTCGGCCGCCGCAAGGGCTATCTCCGCGGCACCGTCCGCCTCACCGCGCCCATCGGCGCAGTGTCTACCGTAATCGTTGTCCTGATCGTCGGCGTCACCGGCTCGCTCGCTGCCCTGGGCGACACTCTTTTCCCTGCCTCTTCATTGGGCCAGGCCTTCACCCAGGACTTCTCCTCCACCAGCGGCTGGCTGGTCCGCTGGCGTTGGACCCATCCCGCCGTTGCTTTCTTCGCCAGCGTCTTTCTCATCTGGCTGCTGGTCCGTGCAGCGCGGCGATCCACCCACTGGGACAATCGCGCCCTGTCCGCGACGGCGTTGTTGCTGCTGGCCGCCGTCTACACCCTCGGCGTCATGGACGTAGTCTTGCTCGCCCCCGTCTGGCTCCAGCTCGCCCACCTGCTCGGCGCGGATACCCTCTGGTGTACCCTGGTCGTCCTCACCGCCCGCGTCATTCTCATCCCTGCTGAAGACAGTTAGAGCGGTTTCGCTCCACACATCAACATCGAGAGGACGTGGAGGGTGGCTTTTTCTTGAGGAAAAAGCCACTCAGCCGCATGGATTCTGTAAGCAGCAGAATCGAAACCGCTGTAGTGGGCCCTCAGCCATCAAGCCGTCTTCGTGAAAACAGCCGCATGACTTCCCGCGATCGCTGGCCGCGATGCAATCTCCAGGCCGGCATCTTCCCCTGACTTAAGCTCCGCTTTAAATCTCTCTGGGGTTACGTGCCCTTTGGGCTCGGCCAGCAGCAGCACCGCTCCGCGCTTCATCGCGGCATAAGCCTCGCGGAAAAATCCCTCGGCCGACGGCAGCTCATGCACTACTGCAAAGGCCAGCACAAAATTCACCTTGCCGGCCAGATCGTCAGTGCCCATTGACTCCGGCTGCGCCAGCCGCGCTTCAATCCGTTCCTGCACTCCGGCCTTTCGCGCTCGGCGTCGCAGGCCCTCCAGCATCCTCTCCTGAATATCCACGGCGATAATCCGCCCTGCGGGCCCGGTCATGCGCGCCATGGGCAGGGTAAAGAATCCCATCCCCGGCCCCGGCTCCAGCACCGTCATGCCCCCTCGCAGATACGGCGTCAGCAGCTCTTCCGGTTTCATTCTCCAGCTCCTTACCGGGCTGGCCAGCAAATACCCCATCCACCACGGACACACACGTTCCGCCATCGCGCACTCTCCTCCGCGGCTCTTTCCCCGCGCTTGCGACGGCTCCCAGGGGGTTCCCTGGCGTCATCGCGCATTCCAGATTCACACCTGCTCCCAGGTTGGTTGTGCCGGTTCCCGTCTCGCGCCCGTCAGCGGACGTTGCCATCCACCACCGCCTCAACCGTTGCTGGAACTGCTCAGCCCACCCATCTGCGCCTTATCAGACGTAAAACTCCGCAAAACAGCCGCCCTTTTCGAACGTATTTGCATTTTGGACGACCTGCACGTGTATGGATTCTCTACATTGGCCGCCCCGCAGGTCTACTTATTTCAAAACTCAAAATTCGTTCTTTTTTGCCAAATCCCATCTGCGAAATTCGTCCACCCGCAGGTCGACGAATTTGCCTTCAACCGGCGCGTAATCCGGCCGTTCACTGTCCACTCTTCACCGGCCCCTGCTTTTCTGTTCCCTGCTGTACTAATCCAGCTCCGGATGGTAATGGCTCTCCCATCCCAAATACCGCGCCGCCTCGTGCACCGCCCTGGAAACATCGCTGAAGTTCGCCGCCACGTGGTGCTCGAATCCCTCCCGGCAGATGTAGCGCAGCAGCTTCTGCAGTTGCGGAATCTCCGCCACCCCCGCGCCTCCAAAGGTCTCCAGCGGATCGTCGGTAAACTTGCCCGCTCCGGTGTATCCGCGCACCACGCCGTGCCGGTCGTCGGTCGAGTATCGCGCGTAGCTCATCGCGCCGGACTTCACCCGCCCCACGCACGTGCCAAATGTATTTTCTTTGCCTACCGTCCCGGCGATGATCTCCTGGTAATCCATCCGCACTTCTTTGAAGAAGTGCTTGGGCAGGTTCGAGCAATGGAAGCACACGCACTTGTCCGGATTGCTGCCGTAGTTGTTGTTCCAGTCCAGCAGCGCCGAGGGCGTCCCCGAGGCCAGCGCCAGCATGTACATGCTCAGCGTTCCCGGCACGTCCACCTCGCAGGCCGAGGGGATTAACTCGTTGCTCATCATGCTCATAACCGTGCACGGCACCACGCCGAAGAACTCCTCCATCGAGGTCCAGCACTGCACCGCGCTGATGGTCACGTGCGCCTGCTCCATCCAGCCGTCGATCACCGCGCCCAGCTTGGCCATCTTCAAGAGAGCCGCGTCCGCAATTCCCGCCGTCGTCACATATGACTTGATCGCCTTCAGCTTGGCCTGCGCTGCGTCGTCCGTGTCCTTCATCCGGTTGATGCGCCCGAAGATCTCTGACAGATCGATCGTCTCCACGGTAATGCCGCTGGTCTCCAGAATCCGCTCCGAGTAGCGCACCGTGTTGAACGCCGTCGGCCGCGCCCCGATCGAGCCGATGCGCAGGTTCTTCAGCCCCTTCACAATTCGGCAGACCGCCGAAAACCACTCCAGATCCGCCTTGAACTCCGTCGAATCCGGCGCCTCGGTGTGCAGAGTGGTCAGCGAGTACGGAATCCCATACTGCATCAGGTTGTTGCAGCAGCTCATCTTGCCGCAGAAGCTGTCGCGCCGCGTCGCAATGGTCATTGCGTCTGAACGGTCCGGCGTCGCCTGCACCAAAACCGGAACCTTCAGCCCCGAAAGCCGGATCGCGTCCACGATGCCGCGCTCTTCGCCGAAGTTCGGCAGCGTGACGATAATTCCGTCCACCTCTGAGTCGTGCTTTTTGAACAATTCCGCGCACCTTTTTGACTCGCTATAGGTCTCCACCGCGCCGTGCTTCGACTCCTCCGGCCCCAGCACCACCGCCCCCGCGCCAGCGGCCTTCAGCACCGCGATCATCTCTTCGCGGCCCGTCTTCGCCAGGTGATCCGGAAAGAATCCCCGGTTGCCCACCACTACGCCAAATGTCATTGCCCGTTGTGCAGCCATTTTGCCTTGCTCCTTCTTCTGTTGCGCCGCGTCGCGGCTCGGTTCGCCTGCATGCCCAGGGGGTTCGCTACCTCTCCGTCTTCCCGGGCCGGAATTTGACCAGATAAAAGATGCCCAGCGCCGCCAGCATCGCGCCCCACCAGATCGGAGTGTGCAGGTAAGTCATCTGCACCAGCGGAGGATAGTTGCCCGAGATCAGCTCATAGATTCCATAGCCGAAGATCATCGCGCCGTAGACCACCAGCAGCACACCGATAAAAAACCAGATCGAAATTCCCGAACCGTGCATTGCAACTCTCTCCTATTCTCCCTCGCGGCGCTGCGGAAACCCTTCCGCCCGCCCCGCCAGCGCGCCCTACCAGAAGACAATATTCAGCACCACGAAGATCGCCACCACCGCCACTGCCCATGTGTACTCGTTCTTGTAGAACGGCACCGGCTCCTCCTTGGGCAGCACCGTCGCCCCGTACACCAGCCCGTCCAGCTCCTCGACCGGCCGCGGCTTGGTCAGCAGGCTCACCATGATCACCACAATCGCCGTAAACAGAAACGCCCACAGAGCGCGGTACACATTCTCTGCCATCGGCTTCGCGTCCGGCGATAGCGCCACGTCCGCCAGCGCCGCCGGATTCAGCTTCACCCACAGGAACAGGCTCGCCGAAAACACAATCCCCGTCAGCAGCCCAAGAAATCCCGCCAGCCGCGTCGCCCGCTTCCAGAACATCCCGAACAGAATCACGCCCAGCAGCGGCGCAATGAAGATGCTGAACAGCGCCTGCACGTAATCCATGATCCCGTGCGCGCGCATCACCAGGTACGCCGCCCCGATCGACACCGCCACGCCGATCAGGATCGACAGCCGCCCCACCAGCACGTAGTGGCTGTCCGTTCCCTTCCGGTTGATCAGCGGCTTGTAGATGTCGTAGGTCCATACCGTCGAGAACGCGCTCACGTTGCCGGCCATCCCGCTCATGAACCCCGCGATCAGCGCCGTAATCCCCAGCCCCAGCAGGCCGGGCCCCAGATAGCGCACCATCATCAGCGGCAGCACCTCGTTGTAGCTGTGCAGCCCCATTCCCGGATGCGCGTTCACCATGTCCTCGCCCACCAGGTGCGGCAGCCCGCCCGGCGTCGCCGGGCTGCTCAGCGCCAGTCCCAGCAGCCCCGGCAGAATCACGATGAACGGCACCGCCATCTTGAAGAACGATCCAATAATCGGCGCCATCCGCGCCGCGCGCAGGTTGTGCGCCGCCAGAACCCTCTGCACCACCAGAAAATCCGTCGTCCAGTAGCCGAAGCTGATCACGAACCCCAGCCCGAACACGATCCCCGTCCAGTGCACGCCCATCGGGTTCGCAGCAAAGCTGCCCGTATCGCGCCACAGGTGGAAGTAGCTGTCGGTGTGCATGCTGGCCATGATCCGGTTTTCCATGCCCGTCCACCCGCCCGCCTGCACCAGCCCCAGAATCGGCACCAGCAGCGCCCCGCCCCAGATCAGCACAAACTGCAGCACCTCGTTGAAGATCGCCGACCGCAATCCGCCCAGCCCCACGTACAGCGCCACCGCCGCCGACGAAACCAGGATGCTGAAGGTGATATTCCATCCCAGCACCACCTTCATCACCACCGCCATGGCGAACATGTTCACGCCGCTCATCAGGATCATCTCGGTCGCAAACGATAGGGCGGCCACGCTTCGCGCCGCGCCTCCGTAGCGCAGGTCCAGGTACCCCGGCACCGAGTGCGTCTTGGACACGTAGTAGAACGGCATCATCACCAGGCCCAGGAACAGCATCGCCGGAATCGCGCCCACCCAGTACCAGTGCGTCGCCAGAATTCCGTATTGATACGCCGAACCCGCCCAGCCCATCAGCTCCAGCGACCCCAGATTCGCCGAGACGAAGCTCAGCCCCGCGATCCACGCGGTCATCTCGCGCCCCGCCATGAAGAAATCTTCGCTGGTGTTCGAGCGGCCCTTCAGATAGAAGCCGATCCACAGCACCATCACGAAATAGATGGCGATCACGGCGATGTCAAGCGGGCGCAGATGCGCCAGCGGTTCTGTGCTGAGGGCCACGAGCGCCGACAGGGAGCCGCATAAGCCAGCGTGCAGGGCGGGAGCCAATCCGTACATGGAGTCACCTGAAAGGCGATGAATGCATCCGCTTGGGATTCGGACGTTCGCCCTTCAGTAAATGGTTTTACTCCAACGGCTGTCAAGCCGCACTCCGCCACTGCTTGAGAAATAGGAGCACAGGACGCGGAGAGCCGATTTTCTCGGTATCACCGCATTCCACGTCCGTTTCAGGTCGTATCGGCAAATTCACGTATTCTCAGGGAGCGGAAAAACAGGAAACAGGGAATAGAAAGAGTGGATCACGGGCAGTTTTGGGCGAGGAAATCGCCGACCTTCGGGTGGACCAATTTCGCAAATGGGATTTGGCAAAAAACGACTAATTTTGATTTTTGAAAAATGTACACCTGTGGGTCGTCCAATGCAGAGAATCCATACACCTGCAGGTCGTCCAAATCAGGAAAATGTCCGAAAAAAATGGATTTTTCGCGAATCTTGCGCCCGATCATGCGCAGTGAATTGGAAGGAGAAAAACTGCGGGCAAGACGGATTTGAGCAGAGGAAATTCGTCGACTTACGGGTCGACGAAAGAGGGGCAAAAGCACAAATTTTACTTTGGAAAAAGTATGCGTTTAGGTCGTTAAAAAAGGCCAGTGAGATCGAAAGGCAAAAATGTATGCCTGTGAGTCGTACAAATAGAGAATTCGTCCACCCGCAGGCCATTCAAATCAGGCAAACGTTCGAAAAAGTGACGCAAATGGGTCGTTTTTTATGTCTGATTATTTGCCAGGTCCGGGAAAAAGGAAATGGCTTGCCTCCTAGGCGGACTGCGGAGCCGCCTGCACGCGCACCCTCCGGCTCTCCGGCGGTACGTGCAGCATCCGCGCCGGTTCCGGCAGCGCGGAGATGGCCTGCTCCAACACAGGCATGGCCGGCTTGGCGAGAGCGGCGGCCGGCTCTTGGGCCGCGGCGCCGGCAAGCAGACGCCCATGAAAATCCGCGCCGGCTTCCATGTTCACGCGCGGCGCGGTGGCATTGCCGGTGACAGAGGCCTTGGCCCGGATGTCGATCCGGTGCGCCGCCGTCAGGTCGCCCAGCACCTCGCCCAGCACTACAATGTCGCCGGCCACAATTCCGGCCTTCACCCGCCCGTTCGGCCCCACAGTCACGCGGGTGGAAGGCAGCTCCACGCTTCCCTCCACGCAGCCGTCGATAAAAAGCGACTCCAGCGTCGCTGCGCCGGTAATCGCGCCCACCGTCGTGAGCTCTTTCCCAATGCATGACTGCCCGCCGAGTGGCGCCGCAGGCGCCCGCAGTGTGAGCCGTTGCGCCGGCGGCGACGGCTGCCTGGGCGCCTCGACAGGCGCAATCGACAAGGGATTCCTGGATTGCTCGAATTCCTGGAGGCTGATCTGTTCCATTGCGGCTCCCTCTGGCAGTGTGCATGCAGAAAGGAAGCCGAACCGGCGCGAAAACAGATTGGAAAATTCTCAGGAAAGCAAAGCGCGCGCCGGCCTCGTGCGAGCGCCCCCTGTGTGCCTTCTTGCGTGTGTTACACGCCTGGTCAGCGCGCCCTGCTCCGGTCGCTCACGCCTGCGCCGTCCCCATCGGCGCAATCAGCATCAGCGTGACGCTGCCCGCGGTGATGCGCCGGTGCAGGGTGCCTCGCGGCAGCACCAGGATGTCACCCTTCTTCAAGTGAAAGCTCGCAAAGTTCCTGGCCGTGGGCGACAGCCACTCGCCCGACCCCACGCTGCGCGGCTTCAGCGGCGTTCCGCCTACCTCGTAGACGGTTTCACCCTCGAGAATAAGAAAGATGTGGTCGCGGCCCGCGTGCCACTCGTACTCCGGCGCGGTCTTGGCCGTCTCGCTGGTGATCACGATGGTGAAGTTCTTGTTCTGGACCAGATTGGTTGTGGCCGACATGCCTTGCAGCGCCTTGCAGTCATCCGCGATGGACTCGGCCGTGAACATCTGGTAGGCGTGCGGCACAAACCACACTCCGCCCTGTCCGTCAGTTTGCCTCTCGGCCTGCGCGGCAAAGAGTTTTGAATCGGCCAGCGCCAGTCCCGCTGCCAGCGGCGCAGCGCAGAGAAAGCTGCGCCGGCCCAGATCCTGAATCTCGGAATCCTTCATGGAATTCTCCTCGCGAGCCAGTAAACCATCCCGCGGGTCCCGCTGTCAGCAGGGCTGGCACGCCGCGTGCGCCATTTTCCGCCCTGCACGCATCATTTTTTCGCGCAACATGCGATATTTTCCCGACATTTTCTATTGCTTGATTCAGTTAGATCGTCTATTCGTCGCCGACCGCGACTTCGTGCAGCCAGCCCGGAGCCTTCAGCAGCTCGCGGGGCCGCGAGCCGTCGGCCGGACCCACCAGCCCGTCGCGCTCCATCAGGTCGATCAGGTGCGCCGCGCGCCCATAGCCGATCCGCAGCCGACGCTGCAGCAGCGAGGTCGAGGCCTTGCCGAACTCGAAGACCAGCCGCACCGCGTCGTCGAACATCGGGTCGTTCTCCTCCGGATCGCTGTTCGCGCCTTCGCCGGCGGCGCGCTCATCGTGCGGAGATTCCAGGAACGCGTGCACGTACTCGGCATCGCCCTGCTCCTTCCAGAAGTCCACCACCGCCGCGGTCTCCCTCTCGCTTACATACGGCGCGTGCAGCCGCATCAGGCGGCTGGTGCCCGGCGGCAGAAACAGCATGTCGCCGCGTCCCAGCAGCGCCTCGGCGCCGTTGGTGTCCAGAATCGTCCGCGAGTCCACTTTGGTGGCCAGCCGGAAGCTGATGCGCGTCGGCACATTGGCCTTGATCAGCCCGGTAATCACGTCCACGCTGGGCCGCTGCGTGGCCAGGATCAGGTGTATGCCGACCGCGCGGGCCATCTGGGCGAGACGCGTGATCGACTCTTCGACATTGGCGCGGTCCAGCATCATCAGGTCGGCCAGCTCGTCGATGATGATGACGATGAACGGCAACGGCTCCTCGCGCTCGCCCTGGTCAAACAGCGACGGCATGGTTCCCTCAAAAAGCTTGTTATATTGCTCGATGTTGCGCACGCTGTGCGCAGCCAAGAGCTTCAGCCGACGCTCCATCTCGCGCACCGCGTTGCGCAGCGCGTTGGCTGCTAATTTCGGCTCGGTAATGATGGGAGTAAAGAGGTGAGGAACACCCTCGTACATGCCCAGTTCTACGCGCTTGGGATCCACCAGGATCAGCCGTACCTGCGCCGGAGTGGTGCGGAACAGCAAGCTCATGATCATGGCGTTGATGGCCACCGACTTGCCCGAGCCCGTCGATCCGGCAATCAGCACATGCGGCATCGACGCCAGGTCCGCCGTCACGATCCGCCCGTTGATGTCCTTGCCCATGGCCAGAGTCAGCCGCGACCTGGCCTTGTGAAACGTCTCGCTCTCCAGCACGTCGCGCAGATGAATCGTCTCGCGTTCGTGGTTCGGCACCTGGATGCCGACCGTGCTCTTGCCCGCCATGCGCTCGATCAAAATGCTCTCGGCGCGCATGGCCAGGCACAGGTCGTCGGCCAGGCCGGTCACGCGCGAGTACTTCACCCCCGCCTCCGGCTTAAACTCGTAGGTGGTCACCATCGGTCCGGGATTGATCTGCACCACCTGCCCGCGTACGTCAAACTCCGCGCACTTCTCCACCAGGGCCTTGGCCTCCTCGCGCAGCTCGTCCTCGCGCACGCTCTGCGGCCCCTCGCCTGGATTCAGCAGCGTGCTGGGCGGCAGCTTGTAGCCGCTCACGTTCTTCGGCGCCACGGTCGCCGAGCGCATCTCCGCGTCGGCGCGGCTGTGAATGGCGATCTCCTCCACCGGCCGCCGTTGATCCGCCGGTTGCCGCGCCGGAAATGGAGTCGTCTGCGCCGCCGGCCGCTGCTCGTACCTCACCTGTGCCGCGGCCTGGCCCATGGGCAGCGTCTGCCCGCTCATCGCCGCTTCGTTGTCCATTACGCCGCGCTCCCAGATGCTCGGCCGCCGCGCCTGCGCCGCCACCGGAATCTGGGCTTGCACGTCTTCGAATCCGCCACGCCGGTAGGCCGGAATCTCATCCACCGCGGCGTCCGGCTCCACGCGCTTACGCCGCCCGAACAGCACCGCCAGCCAGCTCGGCCGCTTCGCAACCTCCTCCCGCTCCGGCTCCAGCTCTTGGTTCACCCCGGCCGCAAACTGCCGGCTCCGCGCCGGAGCCCGCATCGCCTCTTGTTCGGCCTCGCGCTCCGCCCACTCGGCCTCCCGCATCTCGGCCCGCTCCTCGCGCCAGTTCCGCCAGCGGTCGTGCCAGTTCATCAGGTGCAGCCAGCGCTCCTCGATAATTTCCTTCAGCTCCGAGAAGCTCACGGCCGAGGCAAAATAAATCCCTGTCGCGGCCAGCACGCTGGCCACCACCCACGCGCCCTGAATGTTCAGGTACACCACCAGAGCGCCGGCCACTAACCGGCCCATCACGCCCTCAATCGGAATCAGGTGCAGCCAGCGCCAGTGCCAAGGCAGCAGCGCAAACACGGCGGGCAAAAAGACCAGCGCCAGCAGCGTTCCAGCCCAGCGCAGAAAGGCAGGCCCGCCGGGCCGCGAGCGCATCCACGTCCACCCGGTCCAGCCCAGCCACAGCGGCAACAAAAACGCGGTAATTCCCAACGATTGCAGCAGCAGGTCGCTCAGGAAGGCGCCGAACAGCCCGGTCCAGTTCTCGACCGCGTGCTGCAGGGCCGGGTCGGCGGCCGTATTCAGGGAGGGGTCGGTCGCGTGCCAGGTCGCCAGCGCCAGCAGCAGCAGCAGCGAAACCAGCAGCAGCGCCACGCCCAGAAACACGTTCAGGGGGCGGCTGCGCGTAGGCGAGAGAACGATGCGAATCGGCTTCATGGCGGGCTCGCTCCGCTCCGCAACCAACGCAAATCTGCCGCGCGGTCGGGCTGCGGGAGCGTCCGAAGAGTCCCAGAGCAACTTTTATTATCCCCGCCGCCTGAGCCCGTCCCGGCCAAAATCCGGGCAGGGGGAACCACACTGTCCACCCCCGCCGCAGTCACTTCTATTCGCAGCTTTACACGCCGATATACTTCGCTCCCCAGAGCAAGAGCGCCCCGCCCAGCAGGATGCGGTAGATGGCAAACATCGTGAACCCGTGCCGGCGCACCCACATCAGGAACCACTCCACGACCCCGAGGGCCACCACAAACGAGACCACCAGCCCGATCAGCAGCGCGCCCCACCGCTCCGAGTTCATCGCCACCTGCGCGGTCGCGCCCGAGACCAGCAGAGCCTTGCTGGGGTGGACCTCCTTCACGAAGTCCCAGCCCGTCGCCGCAATCATGGTCGGAATCGAAAGCAGAAAGCTGAACTCCAGCGCCGACGGCCGGTCCAGCCCCGCCATCTGCCCTGCGGCGATGGTCGACATGGAGCGCGAGGTTCCAGGAAAGATCGCCGAGAGCGTCTGGCACAGCCCAATCCACACCGCCTGCGTCAGGCTCATCTCCTCCACGTCGCAGGTGCCCGGCGCCTGGCGGTCGCTCCAGGCGTCTACCACCCACATCACCACGCCGCCAATCACCAGCGCCAGCGCCATCGCAGTCAGGCTTCCCGGGTTCTTCTCGCTCCATTTGCGCAGCAGCAGCGCCGGCGCCGAGGTGAACGCAAACGCGATCAACGTCAGTGAGATAGGATGGTTCAGCCAGTTCCGATCGCGGTTTTCGCCCTGCGGAAAGGTGCGTACAAACCCGACAATCCGCGCCAGAAACAGCAGCACCAGCGCCAGAATTGCCCCCAGCTGGATCACAATCGTGTACATCTGCCAGTACGCATCAGCCAGCGGAATCTTCATCAGCGCTTCGGCAATGCGCAGGTGCGCCGTCGAGCTGACCGGCAAAAATTCGGTCAGGCCTTCCACAATGCCCAACAGGACAGACTGCAAATATAGATTCAAGAAGCCTCCAGGATGCGGTGCGCATGGCCGGTCAGACTTACGCACCCGGCCGTGAGCCGCTCACTCCTGGTCGATGCCGTATACGGGAATGCCTTCATCCAATTTGTACACCAGCGTCTCGGCCCGCCACCGGTAATCGGAGTCCGCGAACTTGGCCTTCAGCTCGTCGGCCAGCGCGCGCGCATGTTCTTTGGCGTTGTCGCTCTTCTTGGTGTCTCCGTCGGTGGCATACATGTTCGCCAGCACCGCCTGCCGGTAGGCGGCGTCGTACAGCGCCTCGGCCGTTCGCGGGCCGTCCGGATGCTCGGCCGCGTACTTCTCGTACACCGCTGACTCTTTCTCCGGACACTTCTCGGTTCCCTGCCACTGGCCGCACATCTGGTTGTCGAGCAGATCGAAGGCGGCCAGATCGGCCTCGCGGGTGTGCGGATAGTACTTGATCACCTTCCTCAACCCGGTATCGTCCAGCGGCTCCCGCAGGTAGGGGTCCCGTGCCTCAGCCGAGGGCAGCGACGCCGCGCTGGCCTTCTGCAGTTGCCATTGAATGTCCGCCGCCCGCCACGCAGCCTCGGCAGCCAGCGGCGAGTTGGGGAACATCTCCACCAGCCTGCGGTAGAGCAGCCGCGCGCTCTGCGCCGCGTTGACCGGCCCGCGCGGATTGCTGGCCAGCGACTCCTGGTTGGCCGCCGCGCCCATCAGCACCTGGTCGCCGTTCGGCTTGGTCTCTTCCACCACCCCCTTGGCCTGGATCCAGCCGGAGACCGGCGGTGGATTGGTCGAGTCATCGCTGAACTCCGGCGCGTCCTGCGTGCGCATCTCCTCGATGTCCGTGTTGGCGAAGACGCGCATCCACGCCCCGCTCTTCTCGGCGATCACCATCTCGCGCCCGATCTGCACCCGGTCCACCTTCTGGGCGCTGGTATCCGGCGAGATATACAGCCAGGTCACGCGCAGCACCGTGCCCCGCGGTCCGGCCATCGGCTTCTCGATCTGCGGCCGCTTCTGGCCCTGCGCCCCCAGCGCGCACAGGAGCGCCAGCACACCTGCCACAACGCTCAAGCGTCCGCGCCCAGCCTGCCTTCCGGTCTTATGCAGTAGCCGATCTCTCACATGCAGCATCATAGTCGAACGACGTTAATCCGCTCTTTCAGTGAGCACCTCGGCCAGCAGCGCCGGGTCCACGTTGCCCCCGCTGACCACCGCTACGGCCTTGCGATACTCCGGCAGCTCCGCCCCGTGAAACAGCAGCGCCGCCGCGGCCACCGCACCGCTCGGCTCCGGAACCAGACGCGCCGAGGCCACAATCGCCCGCATCGCCGCCCGGATCTCCGCCTCCGTCACCGTCACGATCCCGTCCACAAACGCCTGAATATGCGCAAAGTTCCGCACCCCCACGCTCTGTGTCCGCAGCCCGTCGGCAATCGTCCGGCTGGTCAGCTCTGCGCCCCAGGTCACGATCTTCCCCGTCCTGAAGCTCTCCGCCGTATCCCCGGCCAGCTCCGGCTCAACCCCGTAGACCTTCACCCGCGGCAGCAACTGCTTCACCGCCGCCGCCACTCCGCTCAGCAGCCCGCCGCCGCTCACCGGCGACAGCACCAGGTCCACTTCCGGCAGCGCCTCCACAATCTCCAACCCGCAGGTGGCCTGTCCCGCAATGATCTGCTCGTCGTCGTAGGGTGGCACCACCAGATACCCGTGTTCGCGCACCAGCTCCTCAGCCTTGGCCAGCCGCTCGTTCGAGGCCACGCCCACGTCCACAATCTCCGCGCCCAGCGCCAGCGTCGCCGCCCGCTTGATCGCCGGCGCATTCGACGGCATCACGATCACCGCCTTCGCACCCACCTCGCGGGCTGCGTAGGCCACGCCCTGGGCGTGGTTGCCGCTGGAGTAGGTAATCACCCCGCGCCGAATCTCCTCCGGCTTGAGCTGCAGAATCTTGTTGGCCGCCCCGCGCAGTTTGAATGCCCCGATCGGCTGCAGGCTCTCGGCCTTCAGCCAGATTCTTTTGCCCGTTCCATGGCCGGAGAGCCCCGGAAAAGCCGCTTCCACCAGCGGCGTCTGCACCGCAATCGATGCAATCCGCGCCGCCGCCGCGCGCATCTCTGTCAAGGTAACCAGCTTGTCGCTCATGTCAACACCATCCACTTCAGCCCAGCCGTTTCCATCCCATCCCACAATCCCCGCGGTGGAGAGGCTCCGCACATTCCCCCGTACTATAGCTCTCCGCAGCTCTCCGCCGCTTTCAACACCATTTCATCCAATTGGCCTTGACACAAAACGAAAATGAGATCACCCTGTTTTCCATAGCGGTACCTCTACCGATTCCAGAGCGGTATTCCTACCGAGGCGTCAGGTTAGTTTCTGCCGACAGGTTCCATGTGAAAGAAGAAAGGAGGGTTCTACCGCTGTCAAGCGGGCGCTGAACCCCTCCCAGACAGTGGGCACTCACCCGTTACCCCAAACGGAGGTGGGTCATGGTGGTCAAAGCTGAATGCGAGAAAGGCGGAGTTGTCAGCCTCGATATAGGCGTTGCCAACGCACTGCGCTACTTCCCTAGAAAGACCTCGTTCGTTGAACTGCAACTGGGCGATTTGCGTATCTCCTGTAAGTTATCGCCTGATTTCTGGCAAGATCGACCCCGAATTCATGATCCCCGGCTTCGTTGCTGGCTGGAGTGCAAGGTGCTTTATCGCAGCCCGCACCGGCCGGTTTCGCTGGCCCTGATTCCCAATGGAACAAACGCTTTCCGTATCGAGCTTCTTCCCCCCCACTCCGGCCGCAGGGGCGCTCCTGCGCTGACCGCTGCAGAACCGTCCAACTCCAGTATGGATGCGCCGCAACTGGCGGCGAAAAGAGTCCACCGCGGCCATTCAGGCTTCCCGCCACTCAACGTCACATCCATTACGAACAATTCTCCCGGAACCTACGCGCAGGCTGCCTCGTAGCGCCATAGCGCCCTACGCGGCCGGGACTCACCATGCAACCTCCTCGCCGTCTCACAGGCAGAAGCAGCAGAAAGGAGGTTCCCCATCATGAGGAAATCAGTTCCCCATACGCTGGAAACGCGGGCCGTGGAAGCACTTCAGGCGATGCTGTCGCAGATTTCAGGAGTCCGGCTGAAAACCGTTGAGCATGAAGCGTCAGCTCCCGGCCGCGCCGTTGACCTGCGCGCCCACCTGGACATTTACAGTCATAGTCATACCCTGCTCTGCAAGCTGAAGACCGGCGGAGAGCGCCTCGAGATCCTCGCAGCCGTCGAGCTGTTGCGCTCCCATGCCGATGGCATCTCCGGCGCCGTCACCCCCTTGCTCATCATGCCCGCTCTTGCGCCTGAGGCACAGGCTCTCTGCCGCGAGCGCAACATCGGTTATCTCGATCTGGAGGGCAATGTGCGATTAATGATGGACGAGATCTTTATCGTCCGGCGTTCGCAGCCCTGCCTCGGGTCCCGCCAGTCGGTCGCGCCAACACAAGGCCGGGATTCCACCGTCCTGCGCGGAATTGCTCCGCGCCGTGCGGGGGACACAGCGGCCAATGCAGCAACAGCTCATGGCAAGGCAAGCTGATGCATCCCGGATCACGCGAACCTTACGCAGCCGGTCGGCCTCAAGCGCAAACGGGCGGTGGAAGGAGTTCCTTTCCACCGCCCGTTCTATTGCACCTTTTCGCGTTTCGCCGGGGTCCTAGAGTTCGAGGATCACCGGCATAATCATCGGCCGCCTTCCGGTCGACTTCTGAATCAGCCGTTTCAGCTCCGCGCGGACTTTCTCCTTCACCATGCCGTAGTCGGTCTTCTCCTCGCCGCTCAGCCCGCCCAGCGTCTTGATCACCTGTTCGCGCGCCTCGTCGGTGATATCCGCGCCGCCAAAGCCGCGCACCACCACCTCCGGCGCCTGCTGCACCTGGCCTGTCCGCTTGTTGATGGCCAGCACCGCCAGCACGATCCCGTCCTCGCTCAGAATGCGCCGGTCGCGCAGCACCAGCTCTTCCACCACTTCGTTCGTGGACCCGGAGTCGATCAGCACCCGTCCCGCGGTCACCTTGTCGCGCTTGCGCGCGTCGTCCTTGTCCAACTCCAGAACGTCGCCGTCCTCGATCACGATGGCGTGCTCCACGGCTCCGGTCTCCATCGCGATCTGCGCTTGTTTGCGCAGATGCCGGTAGTCGCCGTGCACCGGGATGAAGAACTTCGGCCGCACCAGGTTGATCAGCAGCCGCATCTCCTCCTGCGCCCCGTGCCCGCTGACGTGGATCAGCCCATTCGCGCCGTCGTCGCACACCACCTGCGCGTCGCGCCGGGTGAGATGGTCGATCACCCGGAAGATACTCTTCTCGTTGCCGGGAATAATCCGCGAGCTCAACACCACCGTGTCGCCCGCGCCAATCTGCGCATGCTTGTGGTTGTCCACCGCGGCGCGGCTCAGCGCGCTCATCGGCTCGCCCTGGGTGCCCGAGATCAGCACCATCAGCTGCTCCGGCGCATAGTCCCGCATCTGCCCGGGGCTGATCATCAGCCCTTGCGGAATCTCGATGTAGCCCAGGTCCTGCGCGATCTCTGCGCTCTCGATCATCGACCGCCCCACGATTGCCACCTTGCGCCCGTGTTTCCGCGCCAGCTCCAGCGCGATCCGGATGCGGTAGATGGACGATGAGAAACAACTGAAGAAGAGCTTCCGCTTCGCCTGCGAAAACACCTCGTCCAGCCGCGGAATCACCGCCCGTTCGCCCGGCGTATACCCGCTCCGCTCGGCGTTGGTCGAGTCCTGCAAGAGCGCCAGCACCCCGCGCTTGCCGTACTCGGCAAAGGTGTGCAGGTCGAAGGCCTTGTCGTCCAGCGGCGCGAGGTCGATCTTGAAGTCCCCGGTGTGAATCACCACCCCCACCGGCGTTTCGATGGCCAGCGCCACGCAATCGACCAAAGAATGGGTCACGCGGATCGGCTCAATCGTGAACGGCCCCACGGTGAACTTCTCCCGCGGCGTAATCTCGATCAGTTCTGTTTCGTCCAGCAGGTGATTCTCTTCGAGATTCCCCTCCACGTAAGCCAGGGTAAACTCCGTCGCGTAGACCGGAACCTTCAGCTCGCTGAGGAACCAGGACAGCCCCCCGATGTGGTCCTGGTGCCCGTGGGTCAAAATGATGGCCCGAACATGCTTTTTGTTTTCAACCAGGTAGGTGATATCCGGGACCACGATATCCACACCCAGCAGCTCCGACTCGGGGAACATCACCCCGGCATCGATTACGATCATCTCGTCTTCCCAGCGCAGGGCCATGCAGTTCATACCGAACTCGCCCAGTCCGCCGAGGGGAATCATCTTCAGTTTTTTAGTAGGCATCGGTCATCTTTGATGCTACCACCCATTGCCGTGCGCAATCGGTCGCATTCGAGATTGCCGCAAGCCCATCGCACCGCTGTTCAGACTCCGTACGCTACAATCATCCCGATCATTTGCGCTCCCGTTCCTCGTCACTCCAGGAGTTCCATCCGTGAAATCTCTTTGCTCCATCGCCGCCCTGTTCGTGGGCGCTTCTCTTGCGCTCGCGGCACCAGCGCAGCCCTCGTATCCCTTCCAGAACCCCACCCTCCCGGTCGAGCAGCGGATCGACAACTTTCTCTCCCTGCTCACCCTGCAGGAAAAAATCGATCTGCTCGGCAAATCCATCAATGTGCCGCGTCTCGGCCTCCACGCCGAGGGCTCCGTCGCCACCATCCCCGGCTCCGGAGGCCAGTTTGAGGGTCTCCACGGCCTCGCCGTCGACAGCCGCTGGGGCATCAAGTCGCCCGGCGGAGCCGATCCCATGGGTGGCGTCTCCGCCATTCCCACGACCCAGTTTCCCCAGCCCGCAGGGTTGGGCGAGACCTGGGACCCGGCCCTCATTGAGCAGGCAGCGCACCAGGAAGCCGTCGAGGCGCGTTATATCTTTCAGCGCTACGACCGCGGAGGCCTCATCATCCGCGCTCCCAATGCCGACCTCGCCCGCGATCCCCGCTGGGGCCGCAGCGAGGAGTCCTACGGCGAAGACCCCTATCTGGTCGGAACCATGGCCGTCGCCTTTGTCCGCGGCCTTCAGGGCGACGACCTGCACTACTGGCTCACCGCCTCGCTGGTCAAGCACTTCATGGCCAACAGCAACGAGGACGGCCGCGGCGGTTCTTCCTCCAACTTCGATGCGCGCCTTCTCCACGAGTACTACGCCGCGCCTTTCCGCATGGCCATTGAGCAGGGCGGCGCCAACGCGATCATGGCCTCCTACAACGCGGTTAACAAGATCCCCATGACCGCCAACCCCATGCTTAAATCCCTGCTCATGCAGCGCTGGGGATTCAACGGCCTCATTGACACCGACCGCGGCGCAGTTACCAACATGGTCACCAAACACAAATACTTTCCCAACATGGACGCCGCTGTCGCCGGCGCCATTCATGCCGGCATCAACCAGTTCCTCAACGAGTACGAGACGCCGCTCCAGGCCGATCTCGCCTCCGGCCAGGTCACGCCCGCCGAGATCGATGCAAACCTCCGCGGGCTCCTCCGCGTGCTCTTCCGTCTCGGCTTCTTCGATCCGCCAGCGATGGACCCCTACTCCACCATCGGCAAAGACAATCAGCCCGCGCCGTGGGACTCCACCGCCGCTCGCGAATTAGCCCTGCGCATCACCCGCGAATCCATCGTGCTGCTGAAGAACGCCCCGCTTGCCAACCGCAAGCCGCTGCTCCCGCTGGACGCCACAACGGTTCACTCCATCGCCGTCGTCGGCCCGCGCGCCAATAAGGTTTACATCGACGGCTACGGCGGCCAACCGCCCTTCGCCATCACGCCCGTCGAAGGAATTCGCGCCAAAGCCGGATCTGCCGTCGAAGTCCGCACCGCAGACGATCACGATCAGGCCGTCGCGCTGGCAAGAACTTCGGATGTCGCCATCGTGGTGCTCGGCAACGACCCCATGTGGCGCTCGCGCTTCGGCTATACCCCCGATCCCACTGAAGGCATGGAAGCCGTCGACCGCAAAGAGATTCACCTCAACCCCGAGCAGGAGAAGCTGCTTGAGGATGTCTCCGCCGCCAACCCCCGCACCATCCTCGTCATCGTCAGCGGATTCCCCTACGCCATTCCCTGGGCGGCCGGGCACTTGCCGGCCATCCTGCACATGACCCACTCGAGCGAGCAGGAGGGCGCGGGGCTGGCCGATGTTCTCTTCGGCAACTACGACCCCGCCGGCCGCGTCACCGTCACCTGGCCGGCCACACTCGCTGACGAGCCGCCCATGATGGACTACAACCTGCGCGACGGCCGCACCTACATGTGCTTCAAGCACAAGCCGCTCTACGCCTTCGGCCACGGCCTCAGCTACACCACCTTCCGCTACGCCAACCTTCTCGTCAGCTCACCCAAACTGCCCGAGGACGGCGCTCTCACCGTCAGCGTCGACGTCACCAACACCGGCCAGCGCGCCGGCGACGAAGTCGTCCAGATGTACGTCCAGCACATCGGCTCCAAGGTCGCCCGTCCGCGCGAGCAGCTCAAGGGCTTCGCCCGCATCACCCTCCAGCCCGGCGAAACCAAGTCCGTCCAGCTCCCGCTCGCCGCAAAGGATCTCGCCTACTGGAATGAATCGAAAAATCAATGGACCGTCGAGCCCGGCCGCGTCCGCATTATGATCGGCAGCGCCTCCGACGCGATCGAGCTAAGCAAGCTCATCGCCATCGTGCCGTAAGCCACAGCAACTTGTCGACTGGAGAATACTGACGAATTGCTTATGGTGTGCCCTTTTGCAGCTACGGTTTTGAGGCGGTGCTACCAGCATTCAGTTCCTTATGAGGTCCGAACCCGTCGTACATCAGATGAATCGTCACTCTTACAGGGATAGCTTTCCCGCGTAGCTTGGCGGGCCTATACTTCGATGCCATTAACGAGTCCACTGCCGGCTGCGCCAGTTTCGACTTGTCGCAGTCCAGCACCTTGGCATCTACCGGCTTGCCTTTTTGGTTAATCGTGAGAAGAACATGACAACCCACACCATCCGGAAACGAGATGGCCGCCTCTCCGAATCCTTTACTGACGAACTCCTTCATTTTGGGCTCTTCCATCTGTCTGGTGAGCGAGTAGATGCCATTTGAGTCGGGGCCGGCCGAGACAGTACCGGGCGGGGAGAAGAAACCGTAGCGGATCTGCGTGGGCGGTTCAGTAGCAGGAGACTGTCCGACGAAGAGGAATCTGACCTCAGCACTAATTTGCACGGGAACGGGCTGCCCGTCGGCGATGCGCACAGCCGGTTTGAACCGGTACTTCAGTACTGCATCTATGCTGTTTGATACAAACATCGGATCGCTGCAGCGGACCACTCGGGGATTTAGCGGCATGCCCTTCGCATCCACGACCAGGGATAACAAACAGACCCCGGTCTGGCCTTTGGATTCGGCTTGAAACGGGAATACCGCATCAGGCGCGACCAGCGGAACGGGCGGTCGAATCCCCGCAGCGGCGGGCGTCTGCGGCTCCGACTGAGGTTGATTCTGCGCCTGCACTATGATCGGAGAGAACAGGCACACGAGCAAGAACAGTGGCAGAGCGTGCATGAATATCACCTGGCGGACAGTATAAATGCGGCTCTCAGTTGCTCCCATCGAACAGTTCCGGACCTATGAGCTGAACCCCACTCCGGGCCTTTGTCCTTGGTCATTGCCCAGAGCATCTAAAAGAATCCGCTCAGAACCGCTTAAACAATCTTCATCTCCCGCAGCGCATCCCCCACCGCAGCCAGGTTGGCCAGCTTCATCTCGGAATACTTGCGTGCCTTTACCGCAGCAACTCTTCCAGAGCCGTGCTCAGGTTGGTCTTGTCGTCGCGGTACTTCACGATCACCGGCGCGTACAGGCTCAGACCCCACTCCTGTCCCTTGCCCTTGCTCACCGCGCGCGAGCCCGGCGCCACCACCGCGTTCTCCGGAATGATCAACGGCAGCTCCTCGGTCGCCCGCAGCACCTCGCCCTTCACCAGATCGAAGACCGGCGTGCCGCGTGTCAGAATGGTCCCCGCAGCCAGCACCGCGCCCTTGCGCACGATGGTCCCTTCGTACACTCCGCAGTTGCCGCCCACCAGCACGTCGTCCTCGATCACCACCGGGCTGGCGTTCACCGGCTCCAGCACACCGCCGATCTGCGCTGCCGCGCTCAGGTGCACGTACTTGCCGATCTGCGCGCACGATCCCACCAGCGCGTGCGAGTCCACCATCGTTCCCTCATCCACCCACGCCCCGGCGTTGATGTACATCGGGGGCATGCAGACCACTCCGCGCGCCACATAGGCCCCGGCGCGCACCGAGGAGCCGCCGGGAACCAGCCGTACTCCGTCGTTCGCGCCGAACCGCCGCACCGGGAAGGTCTGCTTGTCCACAAACCCCAGATCTCCCGCCGCAAACTCCTCCAGCATGCCCAGCCGAAAGCCCAGCAGGATGCCCTGCTTCACCCAGGCGTTCACCCGCCAGCCCGTAGCCGAGCCGGGGTCCGGCGCTGCCGCCCGCACCTCGCCGTTTTCAATCGCCGTGCGCAGGGAGAGGAACGCCGTCATCGCGGCCTCGTCCCCGATCGCCGCCGGACCCGCGGCAAAGTGCCGCTCGATGATCTTCTGCAATTGCGCCGTGCTAGAACTGATGGCCATCTCACTCCGAGTCTATCAACTTCTCCGCGCCACATTCTTTCCGCGCGCGGGCGGGTACGGCGCCGGATGAGCACGGCGCGCTGGATGAGCCTGCCGGCTGGTCCTGCTCAGAGCGGTTTCGCAGTACAAGTAACCGTCTTTTGCGGTTGCTGAAAGTGGCGTTTTCTTGAGGGAAAAGCCTCTTAGCTGCTGAGGTTTCGGGATACAGCAACTGCGAAACCGCTATATTGTCGGGAGTCGGATCGCGCACATGCGGAACGCGCGGATAGGGCGCATGTGGGGTGGGCGGCGGCGCAGCCCGCGTCAGTCGGGGAGACCGGGCCCCGGCTGCATCCGCGCGTGCCCCTGCCTGCGCGTTGCCTGCAGCCGGTAGCAGTTCTTGCCCGCGGGGATCATCGCCAGCGGCACGGGAATGCGCCCGGGCCAGGTCTGAAAGTTCTTTGATTCCAGCCACGCGCACAGCCGCGGATCGTAGATCTCCGGCTGTCCCTGCCAGAAGTCGGGCCTCAGCCCGCATTGAATCTGCACATGGTCCAGTTGCAGCTCAATCGCCGCAATCTCGCGGGGGAAATAGCGCCGGACGTTGTCGGCGCCAACGTTCAATCCCGTTGCGCCCCGCCCCTTGCATTGTGTCTTGACCACCATAGGTGCCTGCCGTTCTACTGCCTGCTCTTATCGGGACAACATTTTCTCGCCGGCCGTTCTCACCGGCCGTTCTCGCCGGCTGGTCGGCTGTCGGCCGCGCATTGGCCGGCGATCCCGAGCATTTTCGGAATACATATAGACTCTTTGGGGGCTGTGGAAGGTGGCCCGCCGCGGCGGGCCACTTAAGTGCACAGCTTCTGTCTACGGGAATTCCGAAAATGTTGTATCGCCAACCCTCATCCGCCGCTCTCGCCCGTGCCAGGGTCCAAAGAGAAGTAACGCCAGTCTAGGGAGCAGAATCAATCAAATGCAGGAAGAACTGTCCGAAAATCGTACTCGGCTTCCGTCTTTGAAACGATGCAGAGATCCGGACAGTTTCGGGAAGCCGGAGCGGGTGATCTACCGTTTTCCGCTCATCCATTCCGCGCTTGGGTCGACGACCGAAGCCGCCGCGCCTCCCGGAATGGATTCAGGTGCACCCTCCCTGCTTCAAACGCTACTCAAATTGCGCCCCGCGCCGGTTTAATTTCAAATAATTTCCTCTCCGGCCCGCACCGTGCGGCGCGGCCAGTAGGCCGTGTGTGCCTGCTTGCGTTCAGCCGCACCCTCCCCCTTCGCTCCACAATCCATGTATGAACGTTTTGTTTTCTAACCATCCCGTTTGGTGCACAATCAATAGGCATATGAGCTTCCGATTCGCATTACCCATTGATCTCCGCGAGTCCGTCGATGAGGCCATCGCCGACTGGCAGTCCCAAAACAAGCTTGCCCGCTTCTGGCAGCGCGATCCCAGCCTCTGGACCCGCGACGGCGAGGAGAACTGGATGGGTTGGATCGACATCGTCGAGCGCCAGCAGCAGGATCTCGCCGACTTCGCCGAGCTGGCCGCCGACGTCGAAACCGGCGGCTTCAAGAGCGCGCTGCTGCTGGGCATGGGCGGCTCCAGCCTCTGCCCCGAGGTGCTCGCCCAGACCTTCGGCCCGCAGCCCGGCTTTCCTGCCCTGCATATCCTCGACTCCACCGACCCCGCGCAGGTCAAGGCCGCGCACGACCGGCTCAATCTCCAGGAGACGCTGATCGTCGTCGCCAGCAAATCCGGTTCCACCCTCGAGCCCAACATCCTCAAGCAGTATTTCTTCGACCAGATGTGCTTCGCCGTGGGCTCCCAGCGCGCTGGCAGCCACTTCATCGCCATCACCGACCCCGGCTCCAAAATGGAGCAGGTGGCCAAGACCGACAAGTTCCGCTACATCTTCTATGGCGACCCGACCATCGGCGGCCGCTACTCGGCTCTCTCCAACTTCGGTGTCATCGCCGCCACCGTGGCCGGCTTGCGCATTGGCAGGTTGCAGGAAGAAGCCGCTCAAGCCGTCGCCTCCGCCACGCTCCCGCTCAGCCAGAACCCAGCCGTCGAACTCGGCCTCATCCTTGGCTGCGCCGCCAACAGCGGCCGCGACAAGATCACTCTGTTCACCTCGCCGGAGCTTCACGACCTCGGCGCCTGGCTTGAGCAGCTGATCGCCGAGTCCACCGGCAAGATCGGCAAGGGCATCACCCCGGTCGACCGTGAGGCCATCGGCGCGCCCGAGGTCTACGGCAACGACCGTATCTTCGCTTACATCCGCTACGCCTCCACCGCCGACGCTTGGCAGGACGCCAAAGTCGCCGCCCTGGAAGCCGCCGGCCATCCCGTTGTCCGCATTGAGATTGCCGACCTCTACGAGATCTTCGGCCAATTCTTCTCCTGGGAGATCGCAACCGCCGTCGCCGGCTCGGTGATGGGCATCAATCCCTTCAACCAGCCCGACGTCGAGGCGGCCAAGGTCGAAACCCGCTCCCTCACCGAGGCCTATGAGAAGACCGGCATGTTGCCCGAGCGCACGCCTTTCCTCACCGACGTCTCCGGCATCGCCCTCTATGCCACGGACACCTATGCCTCCAGGCTCGCCGCCGACGCGCCCGCACCCACCCTGGCAGGTATCCTGCGCGCCCATCTCGATCAGATCCACGTCGGCGACTACTTCGCCACCCTGGCCTTCCTGCCCATGTTCCCCCAGCACGAGGCCGTCATCCAGTCCTTCCGCCACAAGGTGCGCGACCGGAAAAAGGTGGCCACCTGCCTCGGCTTCGGCCCGCGTTTTCTTCACTCCACCGGCCAGGACTACAAAGGCGGTCCCAACACCGGCGTCTTCCTGCAGATCACCGCTGATTACGATGTCGATGTCGAGATTCCCGGCCAGAGGTACAGCTTCGGCGTCGTCATCGCGGCCCAGGCCGCCGGCGATCTTGCCGTTCTCGAGGCACGCGGCCGTCGCGCGCTGCGCGTTCACCTCGGCCCCGACGTGGCCGCCGGCCTCAAGACCCTGGCCGAGGCCTTTGACGAAGCCCTGGCATAACAGCCCGCGTTGTTGCAAGCATCTTCCTCCGAAAAAACGGGGAGCCGCGGCTCCCCGTTTTTTGCCCGCGGCATCGCCCGCTTTCCGCCGCGCCGGCCCCTCACAGGCCATCCTTTCCTGCAGCGGAACTTTTCCCCGCCAGCCGGGTTTTCTTCAGTGACAGCGTCCGCCTGCCCGCGTCTAAATGACTGAAGCGGCGGCGCAATAAGAAAAACAGGTTGCAACAGCCTTCCGCCTGTTGCATCCTGTTGTAGGTAAAGGAGAAACAGTGGCGATGAATCGTTCATGCAGTCATGCTTTTCCGCGGATTCTTACGTGGACCGTTCTGGCAGCCATGAGCCTCGCCGTTGCCGTGGCTCAAAATGCGGCGCCAGCCTCCGGCCAGCGCAGCGACGGACAGATCGAGATGGATGTGGTGAAGGCCCTTGACGCCTCCCAGGCCCTGAAGAACGACCTCATCACTGCGGCAACCATCCAGGGTGAGGTCACCCTGGCCGGAACCGTCTCCGACAAGGCCGCCAAGGATCTGGCCGCATCCATCGTCTCCGGCGTCCCTGGCGTCACCAAAGTTAACAACGAACTGAAGATTGGCAATCCTCAGCAGGCCCAGGCCGACCAGCTCGGCCCTTCGCCTGACTCCACCCCCGACACCGGCAGCGCAGCACCTCCACAGGGCGCTGAGAACCCGTCCGACGAGGGCCCCATGCCGCCGCCTCAGGCCTATCCGCAGCAGTCCCCGTACCCTGGCCAGGCTCAGCCTTACCCGCAGCAGGCGCCGTACCCCGGCCAGGCTCAGGCTCCGTATCCCCCGTATCCGCAGGGCCGGCCGCAGTATGCGCCCTATCCGCAGGGCCAGCCTCCGGCTCAGGCGTACAATCCACCTCCAACCCCTCAATATGAAACCCCCAAGGGTCCTGTGACCATTCCTGCGGGAACGCTGCTCCAGCTCCGCACCAGCGAGCCGGTCGCCAGCAAGCAGGCCAAGGACGGTGAGCCGGTCCAGTTCACCGTCATCAATGATGTCGCCATCGGCGGCGTCCTGGCCATCCCCCGCGGCGCCACCGTCCACGGCGTGGTGACTGAGGTCAAGAAGGCTGGCGCGGTCAGCGGCAACCCCGAGCTTGCGCTCACCCTCACCTCCCTGGATCTGGGCGGCTGGAATTATCCGCTCAGTACCGACCAGTTCAAGGTCAAGGGCCCCAGCAAGACCGGCCAGACCGTCGGTAGCGCCGTCGGCGGAGGCCTCATCGGCACCATCATCGGTTGCGCCGTCGGCCGTGGCGCCGGCTGCGCCATCGGCGCCGGTGCGGGCGTCGCCGCGGGCATGGGAGCTTCGGCTGCTTCTCCGGGTCCCGGCGTCTGGATCCCCGCCGAGGCCCGCGTCGACTTCCATCTCGCCGAGCCCCTGACCGTCAAGCCGGTCAGCGCCCAAGAGGCTGCCCGGCTGGCCCAGGGGCTCTATCCCGGCGGACCTACGCTCTATCGCCGCGGTCCCTACGGGTCGCCCTACTACGGCAACCGCTACTACGGCAGCCCCTATGCCGCGGCCTACCCGTACTACTACGCCTACCCGCCCGTCTACTACCGCCCTTATTACATGATGGGCGGCTACTACTTCTGGCGCTAACCGCTATCCTCCCCGGCGCCAGCCGAGCGGGCATTCCGGAGTCCGTAATGCCCGCTCTGTTTTTGTGCGCGCGTCTGCTCGATTCGCAGCCCATCCCGCCCCGCCGCGCCGATTCCCGCTCGTTTATAATGGCCTTGAGTCGCGTTAAGCGAGAATTGCGCATCCGTGGCAGTTGCCGCCGTCCTCAGCTAACCGGGGTCCCTGCGGACAGGTCGTAGTCCGTGGGGTGAAAGACGCTGCCCGGATGCGCCGGCGGGTTCAAGCTGTGCACGCGTAGAGAGTTGAAGGTCCAAGTCCATCCATGATTCGTTTCCTGCAGACAGACAATCGCGTCACCAAGGCGCTTCTGGTCGTCATCATCGGCGCCGCCTCGGTTTCCATGGTCGTGTACCTGATCCCCGGCCTCAGCAACCAGGGCGCCACGGCTCCTGACACCTACGCCGTCATCTACCCCTACTGGTACAGCCGGCTTTTCTCCGACGGCCTCACCGTCAGCCAGTCCCGCGTGGAAAAGCTGGCCCAGGAGCAGATGCAGCAGCAGCACTACCCCGACAACCCGGTCATTGAGAACCTCGTCGAGCAGCGCGTCGGCGAGCAACTGGTCCAGCAGCAGATTCTCCTCGCGGAGGCCGCCCGTCTCGGCATTCACGCCACCAATGACGACGTGATCCAGTACCTCCATCAGGGCGAGGCCGGCCAGGTCCTGTTCCCGGACGGCAAGTTCATCGGCGCCGATGCGTACGCGCAGCTGATCGCCCAGCGGTTCGATATGTCGGTGGCCCAGTTTGAACAGAGCATCCGCGACGACATCGCCATTCGCCGTCTTGAGGCCCTGGTCACCGCCGGCGTCACCGTCAGCGACCAGGAGGTCCGCGACACCTACCGCAAGGACAACCTCAAGATCAAATTCGACTACGCCATCGTCTCAGCCGACGACCTGCGCAAGACCATCAACCCCACGGACGCCGAGCTCGAGAGCTTTTTCACCAAGAACGCCGCCCGCTACGCCACGGCCGTCCCTGAAAAACGAGCTATCACCTACTTCGCCTTCACCTCCGACCAGCTTCCCAGCAAGGTCGAGCCTCCCACCCAGGAGGAGATCCAGCAGTACTTCAACGAACACCTAGCCGACTATTCGGTCCCCGAGCAGGCCAAAGCGCGCCACATCCTGATCGCGGTCCCCGCCGGCGCCGATGCCAAGACAGATGCCGCCGCCAAGGCCAAGGCCGAGAACATTCTCAAGCAGCTTCAAGCCGGCGCCAACTTCGCCGCCCTGGCCAAGAAGTATTCCGATGACCCCGGCTCCAAGGACTCCGGCGGTGAGCTCGGCTACGTCCAGCGCGGCCGCATGGTGCCGGAGTTTGACAACGCCATCTTCACCCAGAAGATCGGCGTCTACACCATCGTCAAGAGCCAGTACGGCTACCACATCGTCCAGGTTGAGGACCGCAAGCCCGCCCACACCCAGCCGCTCAGCGAGGTCCAGGCCGCCATCACCGCCACGCTGACCCGCCAGAAGGAGCAGCAGGCCGAGGAGGACTACGCCCGCACGCTCACCGCCGAGGCCATCAAGAACGGATTAGAAAAGACCGCTGCGGCCCATCACCTCACAGTGGTCACCTCCCCGCCGGTTTCGAGCCAGGGCGTGATCTCCGCCCTGCCTGACAGCACCCAGATCCTCGCCAAGGCCTTCCAGACCAAGCAGGGCGATCCGCCGCAGTACGCCTCTACCGGCGAGGGCTTCGCCATCTTCCAGGTCACTGGGATCACTGCGGCTCATGCACCCACCTTCGCCGATTGGAAGACCCGCGTTCTCGACGATTATCGCGACGAGCAGCTTCCCGCCCTGGTCTCCGCGAAGACCGCGCAGCTGGCTGCCGACGCCAAGAAGCTCAACGACCTGACAAAGGCCGCCAAGCAGGACGGCGCCACCGTCAAGACCAGCGACCTGATCACCGAATCCGGCCAGGTCCCCGACTTCGGAGCGGTCGGCCAGGTTGCTCCGCAGCTCTTTGACATGAGCGTGGACCAGATCAGCGGCCCCATCAGCGCCGAGCGCAACGGCGTCGTGGTGAAGATCGACGACAAACAGGAACCGACCGAAGCCGAGATCGCCCAGAATTTCGACCAGACCCGCGATCAGCTCCTCCAGGAGCGCCGCTCCGACGCCTTCAACGTCTTCCTCAGCAACCTCCTCGACCAGTACAAGAAGAACAAGCGCATCGCCATCAAGGCCCGGCCGCAAACCGGCCTTCCCGGCATGTAGTCCCTGCAGCGCCTCATACCCCGGCAGCAAAATGCCGGCCTGCAGCAACCAGAAAACAGAACGGCCCGCAAACCCAAAGTTTGCGGGCCACTTGTATTCGGAAATGAGCGATCGGCTCACTGAAGCACGCGGCTCAGCAGCATGCTGACTTGCGTGCTGGCCGCCGTCCTATGGGTGCCGTTGGGGCTGGCCTCCGCCACGGTTCGACCCCGAGTGACCCTGCGCCGGTACCGTGGGCTGCACATTGCGGTCAGCAGGTAGAGGCTTGCTGATGGCCGGGCTGGCTGGCTGACCGTGATTCCCGGCCGCATATTGCCCGCGAACCGCGCCATAGCTCTGCGCGTGCTGCACCTGGCTGCTCATGCGGGGAGCCGTCGGCTCGTGCCACGCCGCCGCTTCAGATGGCTGCGGCCGCGCTTGCACGCCGCCCTGGCCGCCACGGAAGCTCGGCCGGGAATTGTTGTTCACGCGATTCTGCATTCCGTTATTCTGCATCCCGCGGTTCTGCGTTCCACGATTGCCATACCCGCGATTGCCGGCGTTGTAGCTGTACACGTTGTGCGCCGTCCTGACATTTATGTGGTTGTACACGCTGTTGTAGTAGAAGTGCCCCGCATTCCAATAGCCGCCCTCGTACCCCAGGCCGAAGTAGCCAAACCCGTAGTTAATCCCGCCGTAGAAGCCGATGTGCAAGCCCCAGTGGCCGGGATAGAACAGATAGCGGCCGCCGTAAAATCCCCAATAGCCGGGCGTCCAGAGCGCGCCCATATACGGCGCCTCGACCCACGCGCCAGGCACCCGGTAGTAGCCGCTTGGGGACCAGGCCCAATAACCAGGAGTCCAGATATACCCGTCCCCCGGCGGCGGAGGCTGTTCATAGTCGGGCAGCAGCGGCGGCGGCTCGGGCGCCGTTGCGGTGGGCTGTTCAGCATAGTTTGAATCATCCGGACCCTGTCCCGGGGCGCCTGCCTGGTCGGGAGGCGGCGGAGCCTCGGTTGAGTACGAAGGTCCCGACGGCGCCATGTTCACCGCTGCGGGATCTTGTCCCTGATCCTGGGCGCCCGCGGTGCTCGCGCTGACAGTTGGAATGATGGGGATCAGCCTTTGCTCACAGACTGCCACGCACAAAGCAGCCGCGAGCGGGAACGAAACCAACAGCGCCAATCGAGGAAGCTGGTTCATAATTCCTCCACGTCATCGGAAATGATCTGAGGTCTCCGCTGATGTCCAAGACATACTACCACTCTTAGGGGAGAACCGTTCTCGCATGGGAGGGTTCTTGCCGGGTTGTGGCCGGCGCCGGTCGCGTGCATGTACCCGTTTGGCGCATCCTTTCCCACGGTTCGGCGCGTAGGGACGCCAACTGGGAAGATGAGTTGATTCAGCTCAATGCCGCCTTGATGCGCGTTGATGCAGATCGCTGATGAGACCGGCGTTAGTACCAGTACTTGACCTGCGCCCAGTCGGCCGCGAATGGCCGCTTGCGGTGCAGCAGCCAGAAGTAGTGCCGGTGCTCGTAGTTCATGCTCCAGGGCGCGTCCAGGGGGCCCAGGTCGATGACCTTGGCGTAGTCCTTGGTGAACTCCTCGGGCCGGTCGCCGAGGGTGAGGACGGAATCGCCGGTATAGCCGTGCCAGCCCCAATAAAAGTAATTGTTGTGGCCGCTGATGGCGGTGGGCAGACCGTATCGGCGGCCGAGAATATTGACGGCGCTGGCTTCGCCGTAGTTGTCGCAGAAGATGGCGGTGTGGGAGCGGATGTCGGGAGGCAGAGCGTAGTAGCGCGCGGCAAAGCCCTCGACCACCTGCGGCCAGCCGAACCGGTCAGAGAGGATCTGCGGCAGCGGGCTGGTGTGCCTTTCCATCCTCACCGAGTCGGGATCGAAGGGCGCGGTGTAGGCGTTGTATTCGCTGGGAGGCAGGATGGTGAGAACAATGGGGCCGGTGGCGAAAACGAGGGTCAGGCCGAGTACGACCGCGTAGGTGTTCAACGGCCAGGAGCGGCGCGTCAACTGGGCGAAGGCGACGGCTCCGGCGGCGAAGAGGACGGGGTAGATGGGTGCGAGGTAATAGTGCTTGGCATGCATGGCCATCATCATGGCGAGGAAGAACAGGTAGGTGAGGGTCACGAAGCGCCAGGGCCGGGCCTTGGCAGAGAAGGCCAGCCACAGGAGTCCGCCGATCCAGAGCGGAGCGGTGGAGAAAAGGAGCACTTGTACCTGCTGGTACAGGAAGACCAGAGGCGTATGGGTGAGATTTTTGTCGGAGTGAGCGACGGTCTTGAGAAACTCATACGTGGGCCAGTGATGGACCCACTGCCAGATGAAGTTGGGCAGGGAGACGAGAACCAGGACGGCGACGCCCGCGGCACAGGCACGGGAGCGGAGAATGCGGCGCTGGGGGCTGAGCAGGAGGCTGGCCAGCAGCGCGACCAGAAAGAAGACGGTGGAGTGCTTGTTCTCCACGCCCAGCCCGGTCAGCAGACCGAACAGCAGCCATGCGCGGGGCTTGGCTGAGCCTTCGGCCAGGCGCAGGACGATGAACAGCGCGCCCATCCAAAAGCAGGGCTCAAAGGAGTTCATGGAGAGGTAGCTGGCGGTCCCGAGAAAGACTGGAGCCGCGAGAATGCCGGTCATGGCCAGGATTTGCGCGGGGCGGCGTCCGCCAAACTGCCAGGCCAGCAGGCCGGCGAGGCCGACGGTGACGCCGCCGGCCAAAAAGCTGAAGATGCGAACGCCGGTGGGCGAGACGCCGAACAGCAACTCGGCAATCCGGGCTTGCAGGGCGACCATCGGCGGCTGATCGACGTAACCCCAGGCAAGATGATGGCCGCACACCAGAAAATAGAGCTCGTCGCGGAAGAAGCCGTAGCCGAGATGCGTACCCCACAGCGAGCTTCCCAGATGGATGAGGAAGGTCAGCGCGGCAAAGGCGCCGGCGAGCAACAGGGCCGGGCGTAGCGGCGTACAAACCGGGATTTGCGAATCGTCTTGCAAAACGGCGGCTGCCTCCCTGGCTGCATGTGGTTCTTCACGCGGACCACTGTCGATACGGCGCCAGAGATTGGGCAACACTCTTTCCCGCGGAGCCAAAGCAACGCTTACATTGAAGTCGGCTCGGCGCTCACCACCCCATCGGTTGAGAATCGCCAGGCCATATCACCATTCTATTGCTTTGCCAGCGCCTTGGCCGCCTTGTTCAGATCGCCTGGCTCGACTGCAATGAGTGCGCCGAAGCGGCCTCCTCCTGCGATCAGAGCATGCATTGAGGTCACGTTGATGCCCGCTTCTGCTAACTTGACTGCCAGCTCGGCGGCGGCGCCAAGACGGTCATCGCCTTTCACCATGAACGCCTTCTGCTTCTTCCCCAGGGCGAGTCCGGCTTTCTTGGCTGCCGCGCCGACTCCCGGTGTTTTCTCATCCACAACCACCATGATTTCGGCGTTCCGAGCCGTTTTGCGGTAACCGAGCACTCCGGTCAGGTTCACCCCTGCCTCTTTGAAAGCCGTCAAAACTCAAGCGCCTTCCCCGGCCTTGTGCGGCAATGCAGCTACGTAATACTCAACCCGTGAAATCTCGTCAGCCATGATCTTTCTCCTTCCCGTCGCTTGCGCCAGATCCATTCCTGTTCATCGCTGGCACGACCCAAAATGAGGCGGGCTCACAACTCCCCGCTCTTCCTAGAAATGTAATCGTAGCCTGTTTCCTTGATTGAGGGAAGGAAGGATGATCTGAAAGTAATTCTCACCAACAAGGGAAGCGCCGAACCTGCATATTCACCCCTCTTGTGCACGCTTCTCCGCGATTCCGGGCTGATGGTCGCCCGATGGGTATTTGGAGTGATCTACCTCACTTCTGGTATCCCCAGACGGGGCAGACCAATCAAGACGCGCTTTTCGTCTCCCTGCCTGAAGCGAATTCCGCTCTATCGCAACCCCTCGGTCTGGAACGGCAGTCCCGTCTGCGGCCAGCGATCCGGCTGCGCGTCCAGATTGGGCGCCACACTGACCCCGGCAAACTGCGCCGGCGCCACCGTCACGTTCCACCCGTCGAAGTCCACCAGCGCGTCCTCGCCGTTGAACGCGCTCGCATCGGCCTCGATGGTGATCGTCCGGCTCTCACCCGGCACGAGCGAAATATAGTTGTCGCTGTAATACGCCGGCAGCACCCGCTCGCCCGACTTCCGCCGCAGTTGCAGATGCGCCATCAGCGCGATATTCGCCGATGCATTGTGCACCGTCACCGTCACTGTGCGCGTGCCGCCCTCATCCTTGCTCGTCGCCTGCACATCCAGCGCCACCATCGGCAATTGGTTCAGCCCGGTCAGGTCGTCCGGCGTCGCCGCCTGTCCTTCCCAGTAGAAGTTCGACGAGATCGCCTTGCCCTCGGCGTCGTCCAGTTCCAGCTTTAGAAAGTGCACCGCCGACCCGCCTGCCGGAATCTCCACCACGCCCAGGTTCGTCGCCATATCCGCCGACGCTGTCACTTTGGTCTCGTTCCGCGCGGCCACGGTCCCGTCCAGGTTGTAGATCGTAACGTGCGCCGTCGCACCGTCTACCGCGGTCGGCAAATTGTTGATCACCTGCAGTTGCCCGTTGGCCTCGTTGTACTGGATGTGCACCAGCTCGCCCGCGTGCATCACCGCAAACAGCGACGCATTCGCCTCCAGGTCGTAGTGGTAGAGCTGCCATACGAAGCTCGGCTGCGCCGGGTTGCTCATCCAGGTGATGATGGCTGTCGTCGGGTGGAACAGCAGCGCGTTCCGCCCCTCGTACATCGCGCGGAAGGCTTCGTAGTTCGCCAGTTGCGCCTTGCGCACAAAGTCCGGCAGGTTTTCCAGCGCCCCATACCGGCTCGCCAGCACCAGCGGATACTGGTCGCCCCGCTGCGCGCCCTTGGCCAGATCGTGCTCCGCCCAGTCGTCGGTGATCATCGTCCAGTCCTTCTTCGGCATCATGCCTTCGATGGACTCCAGTGTCGGCACGGACACGCTGCCCGTCTCCGTCTTGAAGTAGTCGTCCGTCACCGTGTATAACGCCCGCGGCACCCGCCAGTTGTACGGCCCATGCGAGCGCACCCCCGGCCCGTCGGTCGAGCTCGGCTGATAGCGCCGTGTCGGCTCCAGCTCCGCCAGCAGCTTGCGCAGCAGCGCGTCGATCTCCGGCGGCGGGAAGCCCTCGTTCCGCGCGCACCACAGCATGATCGACGGATGGTTCCGGTAGCGCAGAATCTTGTCGCGGACATTGGCGATATACGTCGGAATATCATCCGGATTCGGACCGTCACTCGGGTTCGGCTGGAAGAACTCGTCCCACACCATAATTCCGTACTTGTCGCACAGCTCGTAGAAGTCCTCGTCCGTGCTTTGCCCCACCCAGTTGCGGATCAGGTTCAGGTTGGCCAGCTTGTGCATCCGGATTTCGGCCTCGAGGCGCGCCCTGGGAATGCGCTTCATCGCCTCATCCATCCCCCAGTTCCCGCCGCGGATGAACACCTGCACGCCGTTCACTGAGATCGTCAGCGTATCCGTCCCAGGAACGCTGTAGCTGATCTTGCGCACCCCAAAATCCACATCCTGCGCGTCAGAGATCTTCTTGCCGAAAAACCCTCCCTGCTCAAAGCTCAGGTGCACCTTATACATGTTCTGCGGCCCGTAGCCGTTCGGCCACCACAGCCGCGGATGCTCCATGTGCAGCGCCGGCGTATTCTTCGCGTCAAAGCTGATCCGTTGCGTGCTGTGCGGAGCGAGCTCGACCTCTTTTTCGAATTTGATGTTCTCGATCTCGCCCTTCAGCACGCCCTTCTGGCGTTTGTCGCTCAGGTTCTCCACCGTGGCGGAAACGCCCACGTCGGATGAATCGGTCCGTGGCAGCGGCAGGTCCGTCGTCACCAGCGGATCCTTCACCGTCACCGGCCCCGTCGCCGACAGAAACACCTTCCGCCAGATCCCCGTATCGCGGTCGCGGATCGCCGGAATCCAGTCCCACCCGATGGTACACAGGAAGGTCGGCCCGTCGATCGCCGTGATCCCGCCGTTCCTACCCAGCCCGTTGGTGAGCGTGTGCTCGTGCGGCACTCCCGGGTGCGGCTGCGGCGTCACCTCGACCGCCACCACCGCCGTCTTGCCCGGCTTCACCAGCGCCGTCACGTCAAAAATCCCGCGAATGAACGCTCCCTTCGTCGTCCCTACCTTGGTCCCGTTCACCCACACCTCGGCCGAGTAATTGATCCCCTCGAAGTTCAGCCAGACGTGGTGCCCCTTGTACGCCTTGGGTACCGTCACCGTCGTCCGGTACCAGTACGAAGTCCGCGCCAGACTCTCCGGAATAATCTCCGGCCGGTTATTCTCGCCATACAGCGGCTCCGGATACACGTGATCGGTCACCAGCGAGGTCAGCACCGTCCCCGGAACCGTCGCCGCGTACCACCCCTCCGGTTTGAAGCCCGCCGCCGCAATCTCCGCCCCCGCCTGCGTCACCTTGGCCACATCCTGCAACTGCCAGCCGCTGCCAATCACCAACGGCTGCGGAGGAGCGGATTTGGCCGTAGCCGCAAGCGGAACCACGGCAGCCAGCGCGGATACCAGAACTGAAATCCAAAGGCGAACGAATCGTGTTTTCACCGGATAGGTCCCCAAATCTTTCTATATTGAGCGCCCAGAGCGCCGCACATTAAGTGGAACACCCGATTATAGGCTCCCGCCGCGCTCCCAGCCGATGACGCGCCTCATCCCAGCCTCTACGATAGAGGAACCATGGAATTTCAGCGCGCCTCGGGAGTCCTGCTCCCCATCACCTCGCTACCCTCGTCCGGCGGCATCGGCGATCTCGGTCCCGCCGCCCACCAGTTCCTCGCCTTCCTCGCCGCGGCCCGCCAGCACATCTGGCAGGTTCTTCCGCTCGGCCCCACCGGCTACGGCAACTCCCCCTATGCCAGCTCCTCGGCCTTCGCCGGCAATCCCCTTCTCATCAGTCTGGAATTTCTGGCCGACTGGGGCTGGATCGATTCCGCGCGCCTGACCGCGCTGCCCGGCCCCACTGCCAAAGTTGATTTCGACGCCGTCGAGGCCCACAAACTCCGCTTGCTCCACGAGGCCGCCGCGAATTTTCTCGCCTGCGCCCCGCACGAACCCGCCCTCACCGAGCAAGGTCGCGCCTACGAAAATTTCTGCCGCGCCGAATCCTCATGGCTCCCCGACTATGCGCTCTACGCCGTCCTCCGCCGCCAGCTCGGCACCGGCGCCTGGACCGCCTGGCCCGAGCCACTGCGCCGCCGCCAGCCCCGCGCGCTGGCCCAGGCCGCCGCCAGGCACGCCCCCGCGCTTGAGCGCGAGCAGGTTTTGCAATTCGCGTTCTCCCAGCAGTGGAACGCCCTCCGAAGCGCAGCCGCGCACAGCGCCATCCGCATCCTCGGCGACATCGCCATCTTCGTCAACATGGACTCCGCCAACGTCTGGGTTCACCCCGATCTCTTCGAGCTCGACGCCGACCTCCAGCCCATCCGCATCGCCGGCGTCCCGCCCGACTACTTCTCCGCCACCGGCCAGCGCTGGGGCAATCCCCTCTATCGCTGGGACGTCCTGGCCGAGCGCGGTTTCGATTGCCCCATTTTCGCTTGGTGGACCGATCGCATCCGCCGCGCCCGTCAGCTCTACGACATCATCCGCCTCGACCACTTCCGCGGCTTCGAAGCCTACTGGGCCATCCCGGCAGAAGAAGAAACCGCCGTCAACGGCAAATGGATCAAGGCTCCCGGCCTCGAGCTCTTCACTGCAATCAAATCCGCGCTCGGCCCCGTTCCGCTGGTCGCCGAAGACCTCGGCATGATTACGCCTGAAGTCGATGCCCTGCGCCTCCAGCTCGGCCTGCCCGGCATGAAAGTTCTCCAATTCGGATTCAGTGATAAAGGCGCGCACATTCACCTGCCCCACCGCTTCGCGCCCGCAACGCTCGCCTACACCGGCACGCACGACAACGACACCACCCAGGGCTGGTGGAACACTGCGCCCACCGCGGAGCGCGCCGCCGTCGAAGCCTATCTGGGTCCGGTCGCCAATCGTCCCGTCTGGCCGCTCATCCGCGCCGCCGCCGCCAGCGTCGCTCAGATCGCCGTCGTTCCCGCTCAGGATTTATTGGAATTGGGCTCGGAAGCCCGCATGAATACGCCCGCCGTCGCCGCCGGCAACTGGAGCTGGCGCGCCCCCGCCTCTGCCTGGGCGCCCACCCTGACCGAGCGCCTTGCCGCCTTAGCCGAAGTCACCGACCGTGACAACGATCCGCTCGGCAAACCGCAGCAAGACTCGTCTACCTAAGCAGTAGCCAGCAGTCCCGCGCTCCGCTCAAGCCGAAGCGAACTGATCCCTGACCTCTGATCCCTGACCCCTGCTTTCAAAACGGAATATCGTCGTCCGAGATCTCGGCCGCCTGGTTCAGATCCTCAGCGCTCGCCGCCGGACGCTGGTCGAATCCCGCCGATGACCCGCCACGGCTGGCGCCGCTTCCGCCCTCTTCGCGCCCGCTCAGCAGCACCAGCTCGTTCACCAGGATTTCAGTGCGGTAGCGCTTCTGCCTGGTTTCCTTATCCTCCCAGCTATTGGTCGTGATCTTGCCCTCGACGTATAGCTTGGAGCCCTTCTTCACATAGTCCCGCACAATCTCGGCGGTGCGGTTGAAGGCCTTCAGGTTGTGCCACTCGGTGTGGTCCTGCCAGTTGCCCTGCGCATCTTTCTGCCGGTCGCTGGTTGCCAGCGTCAGGCTCGCCACCATCACGCCGCTCGGCGTCGAACGAATCTCCGGGTCCTTGCCCACATTCCCCAAAAGGGTAACTTTGTTCACGCTTCTTGCCATCTTCAGCACTCCAGTTAATTGAAAAGCATAGCAGAGCTTCAGCAACCGTGCCCCAACAGTACAATCCGCTCAGCGTCCCCGTCTCAGCCGCCGGTTGCGGAACCACTTGGCCACGCCCAGCGTCAGCAGCAGCCCACCAAAGGGAATACACATCAGCGCCACGATCAGCGCGAACCACCCCGCGTTGGTCTTCGCCCCGGTCGGCGTAAATCCCCCCAGCAGCGTCTCCAGCAGCACCGCCGCCAGCACGCCCGAGCCCACCATCCACCCGCCCCACTGCAGCAGTTGCCACGTCCCGTCGTCCGGCATTCCCGTCCCCGGTTTCGCCGCGCCAGTCCTGGTAGTATCTGGCCACGCCACACCCGTCCTCACCGGACTCGGCGTCTTCCTTTTTGCACCAGAGCTGGCTTGGTTCGTCGCCATGGTTGCCCTCGTTTATCCCTGCGCCAGCCGCAGCATCACGTACGTGATCACGCCGGTGACGGAAACGTACAACCACAGCGGAAAGGTCCATCGCGCTATCTTGCGGTGTTGCGGAATCCGCCCGCTCAGCGAGAAGAAAAACGTCACCAGCACCAGTGGCAGCGCCACCACCGCCAGCACAATGTGGCTGGCCAGCAGCGGCAGGTAGACCATCCGCAGCGGCGCGCCCACCGGGTAGCGAATATCCCCGTGCAGCGCGTGATGCATGATGTACCCCACCAGAAACAGCGTCGAAAATCCAAACGCCGTCAGCATCGCCCTCTTGTGCTGTTTAATCTTGCGCGCCCGCACACACGTAAACCCGATCAGCAGCGCCGACGCGCTCAGCCCGTTGAAAACCGCATCCATCGCCGGCAGAAACGCCATCCGCGTGCTGTTCGCCGCCGCTGCCGGATGCACGTAAATCAGCCAGAACAGAAACAGCGAAGCCCCCGCGCTGATCGCCAGAATCGCGGCAATCATCGGGGTGGTTGAAGAAGCCGGAGCGGTCGTTGTATTCATGGTGGCCCTAGTGGGTTGCCAGCGCGCACAGCATCAGTGCGGTGAACAGCAGCGGCAGATACAGAACGCTTACCTTCAGCAGATCTCGCGCCCGCATGCGGCTCTCCGTCTCGTCCTTCGCATGCAGAACCCCCGCAAAGCGAACCGTATATCCCAGGTAAACCAGTCCCAGCGCCGAGGCCGGCAGGGCGTACCAAACTCCCGTCAGTCCCAGCCGCCACGGCATCAGGCTCACCGGGATCATCGCCACGGCAAAGAACAGCGCCTCGGCCACCGTCGACCATCCATCCGGCTGCACCACTGGCAGCATCCGTATCCCCGCCTTCGCATACTCCGCGCGGTACATCCAGGAGATGGCCATGAAGTGCGGAAACTGCCACACAAACAGAATGGCGAACAGCGCCACGCCCGCCCACTCAATCCGTCCCCGCGCCGCCGTCCATCCCAGTAGCGGTCCCATCGCCCCCGGAAATGCGCCGATAAACGTGGCCAGGGCAGTTACGCGTTTCAGCGGCGTATAGATCGCCACATAAGTAAACGCGGTCAGCAGAGCCAGCGACACGGTCAGCAGATTGGTGTACACCAGCAGCCAGAAGGCGCCCAGCGCCAGCGCCCCCAGCCCGGCCAGAATTCCCGCCGCCAGCGGCATCCGTCCCGAGGCCAGCGGCCGGTCGGCGGTCCGCGCCATCAGCGCGTCGGTCCGGCGTTCCAGAGCTTCATTCAGAGCTCCGGCCCCGGCTGAAACCAGCCCAATCCCCAGCAGAGTCTCCAGCAGCCCGCGCTGCACGCTGGTAATCCCCGACTGCAGCGATCCCAGGTAGAAACCGCCCCAACCCGTCACCAGCACCAGCCCCACCACCTTCACCTTGAACAGCTCGCGCAGGTCGTGGATCAGCACCGCCGTAGCTCCCGGGCTGGGAGCGTGCACATGCGCGTGCGCGTGGCCGGTCACCGCGCCTTCCACCGAAGGCGCTGCCAGTTCTGCCGTAGGAGCGGCCTGGGAGGCGGGAGTCATGAAAGGTATGAGGACCTCAACGGCGGTCCCGCGCGATACGCGGCAGGACGCCTTCTCTGATGATAGCAAGCGGCCAGGCAGCGCAGTCCGCGCGTCGTCACCCCAATCGCGCCGCCTTCACAATCGCCTCCACCGCCTCATCCGGCGTCAGCGCATCCACGCTGATCGACACATGCGCCGTCCGGTACAGCGGCAGCCGCCGCTCATAACGGCTGGCCAGGCTCGCCCGATCCGCCAGAATCGGCCGCAGGTGCTCAGTCCCGCGGCACCGCTCGAGCGTGGTCTCGAGCTCCACCTCCAGATGCACCAGCAGCGTCCCCGCTCCGCTCCGCAGCAACTCCTGCGTGGCCGCGTCCTCAATCGCTCCGCCGCCCAGCGCCAGCACCAGCCCATCTTCCTCGGCCAGCCGTGCAATCGCCGCCCGTTCCCGCTCGCGAAACTCCGCCTCGCCGTGCCGCGCAAACATCTCCGCAATGCTGATCCCGGCCTCGGCCTCGATCACCTCGTCCACGTCCATAAACCGCCAGCCCAGCCGCTCGGCCAGCAGCGGTCCCACCGTGCTCTTCCCCGACCCCATGAAGCCGGTCAGCACAATCCGCCGCGGCCGCCCCGCCAATGCGTCACCTGCGCGCTCCAAGCTCATTCGTATCAGTATAGGAAACCCCGCCAGAACGAGGCTGATCTGGGTCAGCTGTCAGCTTCGACCTTCTAGCTCTTAGTTGTTAGCTGTTTCCTGTCCACTGTCCACTTATCCCAGCACCATCACCACTGCCCCCGCCGTAATCAGCAGCCCGCCCACCACCTCCAGCGCGCTCAGCTTCTCGCCCAGCAGCAGCCACGCCCCCACCATCACCAGCGGCACGCTCATCTTGTCCAGCGGAGCCACCCGCGAAGCCGGCCCCAGTTGCAGCGCCCTGAAGTAGCACAGCCACGACAGCCCCGTGGCCAGCCCGCTCAGCGTAAGAAAAATGACCGTCCGCCGGTCCAGCCCGCGAATCTCGCCGTGCTTGCCCAGCGCCAGCACGATACCCCACGTAAACACCACCACCACGCTGGTCCTGAGCGCCGTGGCAAGGTTTGAGTCCACGTGCGCCACGCCCACCTTGGCCAGCAGCGCCGTGGCCGCAGCAAAGACCGCCGAAAGCAGTGCCCATCCAATCCAGCCCATGCACCCCATCCTACGCGACGCTGTTCCCTTTCGCCGCCCGCCCTATTCCCAGGCCAGAGAGCAAGAAAGACCTTCCAGCAGCAAACGCCGCCAGCACCACAACCACCCGCCTATTCCCTATTCCCTATTCCCTGCTTCGATACACTGGAATCATGGAAGCAGGCCAGGCCAGCAAAACCGCGCTCGGCGTAGCCATTCGCCGCGCCGCACACCAGCTGACCGACCACCCCCCGGTCCTCGACGATCCTATCGCCGTACCCCTGATCGGCAACGGCCATCCCCGCCGCATGGAGCGCGCCATGCACCCCGTCGCGCGCGACTTCCGCTGCTTTATGGCCGTGCGCAGCCGCTACGCCGAGGACCAGCTCGCCGCCGCGGTCGCCCAGGGCGTCAGCCAGTACGTCGTCCTCGGCGCCGGCCTCGACACCTTTGCCTACCGCAACCCATTCCCTCACATCCGCGTCTTCGAGGTCGACTTCCCCGCCACCCAGGAATGGAAGCGCGAGATGCTCCAGCGAGCCAACATCCCCCTTCCCGCCAACCTCACCTTTGTCCCCCTCGACTTCGAGCATCACACCCTCGCCGAAGGCCTCGCGGAGGCCCGCTTCGTCTCCACCATCCCCACCTTCTTCGGCTGGCTCGGCGTCGTTCCTTACCTCACCCTCGCCGCATTCCGCTCCACGCTCGGCGCCATCGCCGCCATGCCCGCGGGCTCCGCAGTCAGCTTCGATTACGCCCGCGATCCCGCGACCCTCGGCCCCGTCGGCCGCAAAGCATTCGACGCCCTGGCCGAGCGCGTCGCCGCCGCCGGCGAGCCCTTCCAGCTCTTCTTCACAACCGAGTCTCTGGCCTCCGAGTTCATCCGCGCCGGCCTCAGCCGCTTCGAGCAGCTCGACACCGAACAGATGAACGAGCGCTACTTCAACAACCGCGCCGACGGCCTCAAGCTCTCCCCAGTCCGCATCGGCATGCTGGCCACAGCCTGGGTCTAGGCCCAAAGCGCGCAGGGCGGCGGCTCTCAGGCTCGCAGTTGAACCGCGAGGCGGAGCGCCGAGCTAAGATGGTTAAAGCATGCGACCGTTCGTCCTACTCGCTGCCGCCGGTGCCCTGCTCGGGCTCACCGGATGTGGCTACCACGCCTTGGGCGCCGCCACCCATCTGCCCCCTGATGTCCACACCCTCGCCGTCCCGGAATTTGCCACCCGCACCAACGTCTACCACACGGAAACTGTGATGACCGACGCCGTCATTCGCGAATTCGCCGCCCGCACCCGCTTCCGCGTCACGCCCAACGCCGGCTCAGACCCCGACATCATCCTCCACGGAACCATCCTCAAAGAATCCATCACACCATTAACCTACAACGCCTCCACCCAGGAGACCTCCAGCTTCCTCGTCACCATAGTCGTTGCGGTCAAGCTCACTGAGCGCGACGGAAAGATCCTCTACCAGAACGACAACTACGTCTACCGCGAGCAATTCCAGTCCACCGACGACCTGCCCACCTTCCTGCGCGAAGATCCCGCCGCAGTCCAGCGTCTCTCCCGCAACTTCGCCCGCCAGCTGGTGGACGATGTCCTCGTCGGCTTTTAGAAGGCCCCGCTCGATTTTTCCGGTGGCGTCCCTCCCGTTTGCAGAGAATTACCGCCCTTCGGCACAGAATATTTGCAGACCATTACCCTCCTTCGGCGCACAATTATTGGTATGAATTCCGGCTCAAGGCCGCCTGCGTATCGACGCAAACTCCCGCCTATGTGTCGTTAACGCACACAAAAAACAGACATAAATGACTGATTTCAAGCCATATGCACACAAAATGCGCACCCCACCCCCCCTCTCCACTGTGAGACTGTGAGACTGTGAAACTGTGTGCCGTCGTTTTCGCCGCTCGCCGTCCAGCCTTGCGGTGTTTTTCTGTCGCATGGACAAAAGCCAACGGACCCATGGTGCGAATCGCGGTGAAAGCGCGAATCGCCCGGCACACCGCCGCAGGTGGCCGCAGGTGATTTCCGCCCCTTTTTCCTCTTAATCTGCTGGCAGCGCCGCCCAAAACAACGGTATTCTGGAGCCGCATGATGCGTGCGCTCACAGCCCCGAGCTTTTCTCCCCGGAGCTTGTTCCTTTGACCGCCGCGCGCTGGGGAGCTGGCTTCGCCGCCGTCAGCCGCTTCGTCGCCGAGATCGAGGCCGCCGCGGCCGGCAAGGGTCCGCTGCGCGCCGCCTACGTCCTGGCCGGTGACGAGGCCTTTCTGCTGGACCGCTGCCGCGCTGCCGTCCTCAAAGCCTTCGTCCCGCCCGAGCTGCGCGAGTTCACCCTCTCCGAACTCGATCTGGACTCGACCTCCATCTTCGAGGTCCTTGACCGTGCCCAGACCTCCTCGCTGATGTCTCCCTTCCAGGTCGTCTTCGTCCGCAATCTACGCCAGCTCTACACCCGCGGGGCAAAAAAGGATGAGTTCGCCGCCATCGACCGCTACTTCAGTTCACCGAATCCCCAGGCGCTGATCCTCTTCATCGCCGACTTCCTCACCATCCCCTCCGACACGCGCCGCATGGAGATGGACGACAAAAACCGCTTTGAGCGCCTCAGCGAAACCCTGGGCGAGTATTGCGGCATGGTCGAGCTGGCCCGGGTCAGTGAGGAAGACGCCATGCGCTGGACCGTCTCCACCGCGCAGCAGGCCGGTGCGCGCATCGAACCCGACGCTGCCCGCGAGCTGGTCGACGCTCTCGGCGCCGACATGATGATGATCTCCTCGGAGATGGAAAAGCTGCTGCTCTACACCCAGGGCAGAAATAAAATCACCCTCGGCAACGTCGAGACCATGGTCCTCGCCGCCAAGCAGCGCTCCCTCTACGAGCTCACTGACGCCATCAGCGCCCGCGACCGCGCCCGTGCGCTGGCCCTTCTGCATGGACTGCTCAACAGCTCCGATGCCGGCGAGGACGCCGCCATCGGCCATCTCTATATGCTGGCCCGCACCTTCCGCCAGATGCTGGTGATTCTGGAGAAAAACGTGCGCGACTCGCGCGCCATCTGGCAGGCTCTTTGGCAGGGCTTCCGCATGCCGCCCTTTGCCGCCGAAGACCTCATCCGCCAGGCCCGCCGCTACAAAAGCCGGCGCGAGCTCACCCGCGCCTTGCGCCTGGTGGCCCGCGCAGATCTCGAACTCCGCTCCTCGCCGCCTGATAAGCGCCTGGTCCTCGAGCGGCTCGTCTACGAGTTGGCCAGTGAGCCCAAACCAGCCGCCCCCGAGTGGACCTCCGCGCAGCTCTCCTTCGAAAATTGAGCGGCCGGTAGCCACCGACAGGGGCCGAAAACAGCGGCCCAGTGCCGCTTGTATGCTTCCCGCCCTATAGTGGTTCTCCAGTTGGTATAGAGGGGAACCACGGACGCTGAGCGGCCCGCTGCGGCGGGCCACCTTCCATACCTGTCGTAACGCTACGTAAGCTGGAAAGCCGCTTCAAAACACCCCCCGCTCGTTCAGCCACAGCCCGTACTCCTGGTCGAGCCCCTCGGTGTGCTCCAAGTACCCGTCCCGCAACTGGTCCAGCAACTTGCCCATCTCCACGCTCTCGCCGTACTGCAGCCGGTGCGCCGCTTCCAGCATCTGCGCCAGCAGGCTGTGGTGCGCCGCGCGATGCCGCCCGAGCTCCGGAAATCCACTCTCTTCCAGCAGCCGCTCCTCGCTCCAGTAATGCATGCGCGTGAACTCGATCAGCCGGTCCAGCAGCTCGCTCACCTGTTCCCGTCCCCGCCCGTTCAGCACCGCCAGCCGCAGCTCGTTCATCGTGTCCATCAGGATTCCATGCTGATCGTCCATCGCCCGCACGCCCACGCTGCATGCATGGCTCCAGGTTAGAAGTGTCACATGAGCCTCCCTTAACTTACAGTTAGGCTATCGGCCAGACCACTCCTGTCTCACCGGAAAAATGTCTACCCATGTGACTAAGGTTTCTCCCCCGGCCCGCATTCGTAGAGCCGGAACCCGCCCGCATCGACCTTGCACAGACGGCGGCTCACAAGAGCCCGCTTCGGCGGCGCACAATAAAAGAGCAGAGCCTCATGATCACTCCCGCCAACGTACTCGCCGCCCTGCTCACCCTGCTCCCGTTCCTCGCGGCGGCATTCTTTCCCAACCGCATCTCGGGCCGCGCCCGCGCGCTGCCCCGCGCCGCGCGGCTTCTCTTCCCGGCCCTGCTCGCGATTCCTTATCTGCTGGTCGCCTGCGCGGCGGGCACATTCCACTGGGGCTGGCTGGCGCTCTACGCCCTGCTCCCCATCGCCGTCGCGGCCCTGCTCGACCGCGCCGCCCAGATTGATCCAGCCCGGCCAGATTCAGCCCAGCGCGGCGCGTGGCCTGACTTCCTGGTCCTCATCGTCCTCGGCCTTTCCGTCGATCTGCGCTGGTTCCAGTCCGCCTGGCCGCCTCATCTGTCCATCTTCAACAAGATCCTTCTCCTCGATCTCGGCCTCTACGGCTTTCTCGCCCTGCGCCCGCTTGAGGGCGTCGGCTTCAATCTCCGCCTGCGCCCACGCGACCTCACCACCGGCCTGCGCGAGCTCGCCCTTTACATGCCCATCGCTCTCGCCCTCGGCTTCAGCCTGGGCTTTTTGCATTGGCACGGCCTCTGGCCGGTCTCCGAGCTGGCCGGTCTCGACCGCTGGGGCTTCTGGTCGTCCGTGGCAGCCATCCCCATCGCCTGGTTTTTCACGTTTTTCTTCGTAGCTGTTCCGGAGGAGCTCTTCTTCCGCGGCTGGCTCGAGAATCTGCTGGAGCGCCGCCTCGGCCGCACTCCGGGCCTGCTCGCAACCGCGGCCCTCTTCGGCCTGGCCCACTTCAACAAGCGCGCCGTCCACTTCAACTGGCGTTATGTCCTGCTGGCGGCTATCGCCGGCATCTTCTATGGCCGGTCATGGCGGCGCGACCGCCGCGTCGGCGCCTCCGCCGTCACCCACGCCTCGGTCGACGCCATCTGGTCGCTATGGCTGCAGTAAAGGATGTGTCCGCGCATGCGCAGCGTGCCTCCCGTAGGTCAGGTATCCCAGCCCCACCCGCATGTTGTGCACCACTGGCCCCGGAATCGCAATCGCCACCGTAATTCCCAGAATCGCGTGCGCCACGGCCAGCGGATACAGATTGCGGTAATGCAGAAACAGCATGCAGGCGCACAGCCCCCACACCAGCGTCAGTGGCGTCAGGATCGGATTCGGCAAGTGGGCCAGCGCGAAGATCAGCGCAGTAGCCACGGTCGCAACCCGGCCGCTTCGCAGCAGCCGCCTCAGCCGCGTCAGAAAGAAACCCAGCATCAGGAACTGCTGCACAAACGACCACAGCGCGTAGCCCCAGTACGTCCTCACAAAGTCCCAGAGGCCATGCGGCGTGTGCAGTGTCCCCATCCGCGCCGCCACGCCGATGGCCGCGCCTGCCATCGCCAGCGCCGCCGCCGCCACCCATAGTGAACTGAGCAGATTTTTCCGGCGCAGCCCCATCGCGTCCAGCCAGCCGCGCCCCGGCTCGTCCAGCCCGAGCCCATCGACCTTCACTGACAGCAGGATCATCACCGCCAGCGCGACCACGGCCACCATCCACAGCACCCGCTGCAGCGGCCGCGGCGTCCAGATCACTATAAGGATCAGCCCATAAGCCAGCGCCAACTCCGCCAGGTCCCGCCCCCGGCTCCGTCCCGCACCGGCCGGTTCCCAGCCCCCGCCTGTCGCAGATTTTTCGTTCCCTGTAGAGGCGAACCCCGCGCCGTCCATCATGTCAGCGATGGTAATGCACCCCAGCGACCCTATTCCAGAATCACCGCCGGCTCCGCTTCATGCCCACGCAGCGTCAGCGTCACCGCCGCCGTCAGAATCAGCGCTCCTCCAGCCCACGCGTAAGACCCCAGGTGTTCGCCCAGCAGCTCCACGCCCAGCACCGAGCCCAGCGCCGGCTCAATATTAAGAAACACCCCGGCCCGCGACGCCGGCACATGATGAATCCCCCAGTTCCATAGCAGCGTCGTCGTAGCCGTGCACATCAGCCCGCTGATCGCCAGCGCCGCCCACGCCGTCGCGCTCACCTGCGCAAACGGAATGGGCTCCGCCGCTCTGCCCATCAGCCGGCTCAGCGTCCACAGCCCCCCATCCCAGGCCACCAGCATCGCCGTTCCCACCAGGATGGTGTAGGCCGTCACCACCGGCGGGCTGTGTGTCTCCATCAGCTTTTTGCTCAGCAAAATCCACGCCAGCGCCACGATCAGCGACGCCAACACCAGCAGATCACCCTCCAGAGAAGGCACTTCGCGCCCCGCCGGTCCCCGGCTCACCCCTAGCACAATCAGCGCCGCGCCTACGGTCGATCCCACCAGCGCCAGCCAGCCCACCCTGTCCAGCCGCTCTCCGGCGAACAGCGCCGCCCCACCGGCCAGCATCACCGGCATCGCCCCCACCATCAGCGACGCGTGGCTCACCGTGGTTAGCGCCAGCCCGTGAAACTGCAGCAAGAATTGAATCGGAATCCCGAACATTGCCGAAAGCAGCAGCAGACGCATCTCCGCGCGGTTCAGCCTGACCCGGTTGGCCAGCATCACCGGCAACATGCCCAGGCTGGCGAATAAAAACCGGTAGAGCACCATGTACTCCACGCTCATCTCGTTTAGCGCCAGCCGCCCGAAGTAAAACCCCGTGCCCCACAGCGTTCCGGCCATCGCGCAGGCGCCGTAGCCCAAGAGCGTCAACCGCCGTGCCGGTGCGCCTCCAGCCAACATCGTTGCCCCAGCCGCTGCCTCGGCCTCAGGCTCCGCTTTCAAGCCCCGGCTCGTCTTATCTGTGCTGTTCATCTCGTTCCTTCTACTCTCGCACACGCCTCCGAACTCCGTGCCATTCCGCAAAATCGCGTGGATCGGCGAAAATACTCTTCGATGCCATATTCCGGCCGAGCTTTCCCGGAACGCGCGGGCCGTTTTCTGGTTGCGGCCCTGGTTTTGTTCTGCGCGTTCTGCGCCGTGTCCCGTCTGGGGGCCGAGCCGCTTCCCGGCAAACCTTCTCTGCCGCCCTCCTTTTCCATTCCCGTCGAGCCGCTGGGCTTCTCTGCGCCCGGCCCCTACTACCTCGGCCAGCGTTACAGCATGGTCTCGCTCGACTTCCTCGGAGAAGACCGTCTTCTGTTCACCTTCCACGTCCCCGGCCTTCTCCACCGCGATGCCGCCGGCGCCGAACAGCAACAGGTTCGCGCCCTGGTCCTCGCGCTTCCCTCCGGCGCCGTCCTGGCCGAGGCCCTCTGGACCGTTCACGACCGCTCCCGCTATCTCTGTGTGCTTAAGGACGGCCACTTCCTGCTCAGCGATCGCGACTCCCTGGTCGAGGGCGACGTCACCCTCCAGTCCAAGCCTCTTTTTCAGTTCCCCGGCCCGCTGCTATGGATGGAATCCGACCCCTCCGGCCAATATCTCGTCACCAACTCCCGCGAGCCCGAAGCTCCGCCCGGCAAATCAGCCTCTCCGCAAGATGCCTCGCAGTTTTCCGCGGATTTGTCCGGTGGCGGCCAGCCCGATCTGGTGGTCCGCATCCTGCGCCGCGACTCCGGCGGCGTTCTGCTGGTCAGCCGCAGCCGCTCCCTCGTCCATCTGCCCATCAACACCGAAGGCTACCTTGAGACCCTCAAGGGCCCCGGCCTCTCCTGGCTGTTGATCCTGAACTATTTCAGCGGCGGCAATCGCATCGTGGGCCAGGTCGACTCCAACTGCGAGCCCACCCTCAACTTCCTCTCCGAAAGCGAAATCTTTGCTTCCGGCTGCGACGACGCCAGCCACGGCCTGCTCGAAGCCCTCACCACCTCCGGCAACCGCCTCTGGTTCATCCACTCGCCCTATGAGGAGGTCTGGCCGCTTCTTGTCACCTCGTCCGGTGGCCTGCGCCTGGCCCGCGAAACCCTCGCCACCCCTCAGCTGGTGAACAGCTACTCCCCCATCGACCCCGACGCAATCAAAGGCCAGGTGGTCCGCGTCTTCGACGCCGCCAACGGCAAGATCGACCTCATCGCGCCGGCCGTTCCGGCTCTCGATGCCGGCGGCAATGTCGCCATCTCCCCCTCCGGTCGCCGCGTCGCCGTGCTCGACAAGGGCTTCATTCAGGTATTCGATCTGCCTGCTCCGCCGCCGTTGCCCGCCGCTGCTCTGTCCAAACCCGCCTCCCCGTCCAAATCCAGTTCCCCGTCCAGACCTTGATTCATTGCCCTCATCCTCCCTGTTTCCGCCCCGCTCGCTCCCGTGTAGACTGGTCGATGGGGGAGAATTCTTGGCTACGGCTGTTGTCCACTATATGGCTGCGGCGCTCTCCGACCGCGGCCACAAGCGCCCGTCAAACGAAGACGCATTCGGCTACTCGGTTGAGCATGGCGTCTATCTGGTCTGCGACGGGATGGGCGCCGCCGCCGCCGGTGAGATCGCCAGTTCCCTCGCTATTGAAGAGATGCTTCGCGTACTCATCATCCGCAAACACGGCCAATCCCTGCCCGAGACCGCGGAACTGGCCGTAGCCGCCGCCAACGAGACCATCTACACCCGCTCCCAGCGTAATTACAAGCTCAGCGGCATGGGCACCACCCTGGTCGGCCTGCTGGTTGAGGAGCGCCACGCCTGGGTTCTCAACGTCGGCGACAGCCGTTGTTACCGCCGGCGTAACGGCCGTCTCCAGCAGATCACGCTCGACCACTCTTGGTCGAGGAGCAGATCCGGCTCGGCCGCATGACCGCTTCGGAAGCTCTGCGCTCGCCCCTGCGCAACGTCATCACCCGCGCCCTCGGTACGCAGAGCCGCGTCACTCCCGACATCTTCGAGCTCGAAACCGATCCCGGCGATCTCTTCCTGCTCTGCACCGACGGCCTCACCCGCGAGCTCTCCGATCCCCTCATCGAGTCGCTGCTCAACGTCGATCTGCCCCTCGACGACCTCTGCGCCCGCCTGGTCGGCGCTGCCAACAAAGCCGGCGGCCGCGACAACATCACCTGCATGCTGGTCCGCGCGCAATAGCCGGAAGATCAGCCAGCGCGCAGCAACAGAACGGCCCAATTCCCTGTGCCCGTTTACCCCCAACTGCCTCGTTGCGCCGCGGCGTCGTGCGGTGCGGAATTCTCCAGCCGGATGCCACTTCTTCCCCTGAAGAAGCTCGTTTTCTGCTCAATTGCATCCGGCCCGCGCTCACCCACCCCCCGCAAACCTCTTCGCGCCGACCGGCCTGAGCGCGTATTCTTCGCTGGTCGTAGTGATCGGTAGCTTTGCCCCGCTCAGGAGTTCTCTATGGCCAACCCCTCCGGCCGTCTCGCCCCCGCCCAGCTTCAACCCTTCGCCCCCGCCGTAGTCCCCCATCGCAAACTGTATACCGGCGCACTCATGCCAGCCGTTGGCCTGGGCACCTTCGGCTCCGATCACGTCTCCCCTGCCCAGGTGGCCGAAGCCGTTCTCGGCGCGGCTGCCGTCGGCTATCGCCACTTCGACTGCGCCTCCGTCTACCGCAACGAATCCGCCGTTGGCGCCTCTTTTCACAAAATCCTCGCCAGCGGCCTCGCCCGCGACCAGCTCTGGATCACCTCCAAGCTCTGGAACGACAAGCATGAGCCCGAGGACGTCATCGCCTCCTGCCGGCAGTCCCTCGCCGACCTCGGCCTCGACTACCTCGACATGTACCTGGTTCACTGGCCCTTCCCCAACTTCCACGCGCCCGGTTGTGATGTCACCTCCCGTAGCCCCGACGCCAAGCCCTACATCCACGAAAACTTCATGCGCACCTGGCGCAGCATGGAGAAGCTGGTCGATATGGGCCTCACCCGCCACATTGGCACGTCGAATGTGACCATCCCCAAGCTCCGCCTCGTGCTGCGCGACGCCTGCGTCAAACCCGCCGTGAATGAAATGGAACTGCACCCGCACTTCCAGCAGCCTGAGCTCTTCCGTTTCATCCTCGACAGCGGCATGCAGCCCATCGGCTTCTGTCCCGTTGGCTCGCCCGGCCGTCCTGAGCGCGACCGCACGCCGGAAGACACCGCGCCCACCGAAGATCCGGTTATTCTTTCGATCGCCCAGCGCCACGCCGTCAGCCCTGCCGAGGTCTGCATCAAGTGGGCCGTCCAGCGCGGTCAGACCCCAATCCCCTTTTCCATCCACCACTACCGCGAAAATCTCGCCTGCGTCACCGCCGACCCGCTCAGCGACGCCGAAATGCAGGAGATCGCCAAAATTGATCGCAACTGCCGCCTCATCAAGGGCCAGGTCTTTCTCTGGAAGGAGAACCAGACCTGGGAAGACCTCTGGGACGTGAACGGTGAAATCACGCCGCCTTAAAAAATGAGCTTTTAGCTTCCAGCTTCTAGCTGTTAGCTTTTAGCCGTTAGCCTTTAGCTAACTCTCGATGGAGCGCACCGCGCCCCTCAGCCGCAGGACAAGCTGGGAGCTAAAAGCTAATAGCTAACAGCTAAAAAAGATCTTGGAGCGCAAGCCAATGACCCCATCCACCATGTCCGCGGCCTATCTTCCCGGCAACTCCACCGTCGAGCTGCGCACCATCCCGGTTCCTACCCCCGGCCACGGCGAAGTCCTTATCCGCATCAAAGCCTCCACCATCTGCGGGTCCGACATTCGCTGCATCTATCATGAGCACCTCGGCAAAGGCCCCGAGGGCTACCAGAGCGTCATCGCCGGCCACGAGCCCTGCGGCCGGATCGTCGCCGCCGGCCCAGGCTGCCGACGCTTCCAGGCCGGTGACCGCGTCATTGTCTATCACATCTCCGGCTGCGGAGTCTGCAACGACTGCCGCCGCGGCTACATGATCTCCTGCACCAGCGAGAAGTACCGCCGCGCCTACGGCTGGCAGCGCGACGGCGGCATGGCCGAGTTCATGCTCGCCGAAGAAAAAGACCTCATCGCTCTGCCCGACCCGCTCTCTTACGCCGACGGCGCACAGGTCGCCTGCGGCTTCGGCACCGTCTACGAGGGCCTGCAGAAAATCGGCATCGACGGCAGCCATGCCGTGCTCATCACCGGCCTCGGCCCCGTCGGTCTCGCCGCCGCCGCGCTCTGCGGCAAGCTGGGCGCACAGCAGATCATCGGCATCGATGTCGTCCCTGAGCGCCTGAAAATTGCCGCCGACCTCGGCCTCTGCAACTCGGTCCTCACTTCCGGCCCGGACATTGTAGCTCAGGTCCGCGCGCTTACCGGCGGCTGCGGTGTCGAGCGCGCCGTCGACTGCTCCGCCAACAACCACGCCCGCGCGGCCGCCGTCCGCGCCACCCGCAAGTGGGGCCGCATCGTCTTCCTCGGCGAAGGCGGCACCGTCGAGCTCAACCCCTCGCCCGACATGATCCACGACCAGAAAACCATCTACGGTTCCTGGGTCACTTCCACTTGGCTCATGGAGGAGCTGGTCGAGCGCCTCGTCCGCTGGAACCTGCATCCGGCTGCCATCATCACACATCGTTTCCCGCTCAGCCGCGCCGCTGACGCCTACGCGCTCATGGCCTCCGGCAAGTGCGGCAAAGTCGCCGTCTGCGCCGACGAAGAGCTCACCGCCTGAGCCAGAAAGGAGACTCGCATGACACACGAAGCCGCACCGCCGGAATGGGAGCGCCAGTTCCGGGCTCTCCTGGCGATCTTCGGTCATCGCAACTGGATCGTTGTCGCCGACTCTGCCTACCCGGCCCAATCCCGCCCTGGCCTTGAAACCATCGTCGCCGACGACGAGCAGATTCCCGTCCTCCGCACCGTCTTTGACGCCATCACCGCTGCGCCCCACGTCCGCGCCCGCATCTACACCGACCGCGAGCTACCCTTCGTCACCGAAGACGATGCCCCCGGCGTAGCCGACTACCGCCGCGACCTCAACGAAGTCTTCGCTGGACACGCCATCGAAGCCCTCCCGCACGAGCAGATCATTCACCGGCTCGACGCGGCCGCCCAGTTCTTTCGCGTCCTGGTCATCAAGACCGGCATGAACATCCCCTACACCTCCGTTTTCTTTGAGCTCGACTGCGGCTACTGGAACGCCGAAGCCGAGCAGCGTCTTCGCCAGGCCATCCTGGTCGCGGACTCCCGATAAACTGAATCCCGGGCCGCGGGCGCAATCCCACATCGGCCCCAGCGAAAGGAACCTCACAGCAATGGCTTTCAACCGACGCGATCTGCTTAAGTCCCTTGGCGGTGCCTGCTCCGCATTGGCTCTCTCCCGTTCCACCCACCTCCAGGCCGCGGCCCAAGCTGCAGCTTCGTCCAGTCCCTTCGCACCCACCCGCGAGTCGCTGGCCACCTACCGCATCCCCGAGTGGTTCCGCGACGCAAAGTTCGGCATCTGGGCCCACTGGGGACCGCAGTCCGCCATCGAAGACGGCGACTGGTACGCCCGCAACATGTACATCCAGGGCTCGGATCAGTACATCTACCATTGCGAAACCTACGGCCATCCCTCCAAGGTCGGCTACAAAGACCTGGTCAACATCTGGAAGGCCGCCAAGTGGGACCCCGACCATCTCATCAGCCTCTACAAAAAAGCCGGCGCAAAATACTTCTTCTCCATGGGCGTGCATCACGACAACTTCGATCTATGGGACTCCAAGTACACCCGCTGGAACGCTGTCAACATGGGCCCTCACAAGGACGTTGTCGGAACATGGGCCAAAGCCGCGCGCAACCAGGGCCTGCGCTTCGGCGTCAGCGAGCATCTCTGGATCAGCTACAAGTGGTTCGGCGTCAGCCACCTGTCCGACAAGACCGGGCCCCTCGCCGGCGTCCCCTACGACGGCACCGACCCCGCCTACGCCGACCTCTATCACGACGCCAACTGCGCCCGTCTCGCCGGCCATCTTGACTGGAACGACGACGACATCCCCGAGACCTGGAAGCAGCACTACCTCAACCGCATGACCGACCTCATCGACAAGTACCACCCCGACGTCCTCTACACCGACGGCCATCTGCCCTTCGAGGAGTACGGCCTCAAGATGGTCTCGCACCTCTACAACGTCAGCGCCCAGCTCCACGGCGGCGCGTGCCAGGCGGTCTACACTAGCAAGCAGCCCACCGACTGCGCCACCGGCGCCTGCGCCCTCGACCGCGAGCGCGGCGTCGCCGACCTCATCTCCGCCAACCACTGGCAGACTGACACCTGCATCGGCCAGTGGCACTACAACCGCGGTCAGAAGTACAAAACCTCTAAGAAGGTCATCGATCTGCTTACTGACATCGTCAGCAAGAACGGCAACCTGCTGCTCAACTTCCCGCTGCCCAACTCCGGCCAGCTCGACTTTGAAGAGATGGAAATTCTTGAAGGCATCACCGCATGGATGCAGATCAACAGCGACGGCATCTACTCCTCGCGCCCCTGGAAGATCTACGGCGAAGGCCCATCCACCAAAGTCCAGATCGGCAACGGCGGCTTCAACGAGGACAAGCAGAAGGACCTCACCGCCGAAGATGTCCGCTTCGTCACCAAAAACGGCTCGCTCTACGCATTCGTCATGGGCGTCCCCAAGGAAGCCGTCGTCAACGCCCTCGGCCTGCAGAGCGATCAGGCGCCGGGCACGATTCGTAACGTCGCCATCCTCAGCTATGACGGCAGGCTGGAATGGAAGCAGGGCAACGACGCCCTCCGCGTCGCGATCCCCTCCGCGAACTTCAACTCCATCGGCATCACCCTCAAGGTGGACTTCGCGTAGCGGTCACCCTACACTTCGTCGTCCTGAGCGAATATTTCCTGGAATGTCATCCTGAGCGAAGTAGGGTGTGCAATCCTGCTGGATTGCACGCCCTACGAAGTCGAAGGACCTGCGGCTGTCTTTGCTTTTGTCGATGCTTTTGGACCGAACGCCGTACCTCTGTAAACTAGGGCTTCATCCTCCCGGCCCATGGGAAGCGCGTTGCTCTGTGGGGATCCGGGGACAATTGGCCGTGACTGTCAAAAGGAGAACCTATGGCAAACGAGCCGAGCAAGCAAGATGAATCGCAGTCTGACCCAGTGAAGCCCGAAGGACTGCTTTATCACTACACAACGCAGCACGGCCTCTTGGGAATACTCAGGCAGAAGTGCATTTGGGCAACACATATTCGGTATCTCAACGACACGAGCGAGGGAAACATTGTTTCCCGGGTCATTTTTGAAGAATTCTCGAGTCGGTATAACAATGCTCCTCTGTTCCAGATGCTTGGCATGGCGACCGACAAAGCGGCAAGTGTGGTTGAATCAGTCGACGAAGATACGCTTGGGCAAGGTACCACGATGGCAACTTGGGCCACATCTCAAAACGTCTTCGTCTCATCCTTTTCTGAGAACGGAGATTCTCTCAGCCAATGGAGGGCCTATTCGGAGCGATCTGGCGGCTACAGCATCGGATTTAGGCCCGAATATCTTCGCGCGGTCGGGGAACGGTTTCTGAACGGCCGATCTGACAGGTTCTTTCAGGGTTCGGATACCCTTGTCCGCTGCATTTATTACGACGAGGAAGAGGAGAGATCGCTTAGGGAAGAGATAAAGAAACTTGTTAGCGCATATATCGAGGAGGCCGCAACCGCCGCTAAGCTCCCTGTCGGAGAAGGAATTCAAGGATTCAGGACGCCAGCGGCGCTTGCCATTAAGCACTTCTTGAAGCTTGGGCAGCGATCCGCGATCACCAAGGATAACGGCTTTCGTGAAGAAGCTGAATGGAGGTTGGCGTTTCTCCTGCAACAGGGTTCCACCGCTACAGATATCGAGTTCAGGCCAGGGAGTTCAATGCCAGTTCCATACCTAGAGCTTCCTCTGCGCTTAGAAGATCAGCTAATTGGTATCTGTAAGGTAATAGTAGGCCCATGTCCTCATCCTAGCGAGGCTGCTAAATCCGTCGAGATGTTATTACAGAGCGCGGGTTTTCGGGGTGTCGAGGTCGTCTCTTCGCAAATCCCTTACCGCAACTGGTAATCCCTTTCCGCGATAAACTCACGCATTCTCGCATTTGAGACTTGGGAATCCGCAAACCACAAAGGCCGGGACCGCCCGCTCTCTTCGAATCGAGAGCCACCAGTCCCGGCCCGCTAGCCTCCGTCAGCCCTACTCCGCAATCACCTCTTCCACACCCGCCGCCGGCTCCGCACCCGGCTCCGCGCCCGCTTCCGCCTTCAGCCCGCCGAACAGAACGCCGATCTTTTTCATCGCTCCTGATCCCTCCTGGCTTGCCGGGCAACGGAGCCGCTCAGGCACAGCCAGTGTACAGCGCGCCCATCCGCCCCTACAGCGGTTTCGATTCTGCTGCTTACAGAATCCATGCCGCCGAGTGGCTTTTTCCGCCGGGGTCCCCAACGACAGGTCTTCGTCGTTGGGGTGGAAGTAAAATCCACCCTCCACGTCCTCTCGATGTTGATGTGTGAAGCGAAACCGCCCTAGAAAAGCCCCGCCGCGGCGGGGCCTTTGGTGTTCGCAGCTTTCAGATCAACAGCGTTGCGGCGCGCAGCCGCACGTCAACCCCATCCTCCGTCAGGAAGCGCTTCGTGTGGTGAGAATCACTCTGGCGCTTTGCGCCTCGAACAGCCGCGCGTTTTACTCTTCTTCGCTGGTCTGCATGGTCAGGTATCGCTCGTAGCCCAGCTCCGCAATCTGGTGAAGCTGCGCTTCCAGCCAGTCCACGTGGTCTTCCTCGTCCTTCAACAGGGCCACAAACAGATCGCGCGAGCCGTTGTCCTTCTCGTCGGTCGCCGTCCGCACGCACTCGTTGTACATGGCCACGGCCTGGACTTCGAGCTTCAGGTCGGCCGCGATCATGGCCTTCACATTGCCGCCGATCGAGAGCGCCAGCGGCTCCATGCTGGGCGTGCCGTCCAGAAACAGAATGCGCTCCATCAGCGACTCAGCGTGTTTCATCTCGCCGATGGATTGCTTTTTAATGTACTTGGAAAGTCGATCGTATCCCCAGTTCTCGCACATTTCAGCGTGAACAAAGTACTGGTTGATGGCGGTGAGCTCCTCGCGAAGCGCACGATTCAGCTGCTCGATGACCTTCGGTTTACCCTTCATGGCGAAGATTGTTGCATAACCGTAAATCCCAGGACAAGACAGGATTGTCCCCCCATCTCCCCATCCGTCGCCTGTCCGCCGCCCGCGAGTCCCTCCCGCAACCTGTCCCCCAAATCGAATTGGGACTATCCTGATAGCAGGAGCCGCCGTTCATCGCGGTTCTCACCAGGGCGGTCGAGGCGGACTCTTCAAGCCGCCCTGCCTGCTTCAGAGCGCCCACGCGCGCTGCTGAAGGATTTCCGCCAGGCCGGAAGGGACGCGCTCGTGACCTTGTACGGCAGACAGAAGAGCCCACGTCCCGTCCCCCATCGGGAGACACCATGGAACCCTCCAAACCGGACCCCGCTATAGAAAACGATGTTCTCCATCTGGGCAGCGCCACCAGGCTCACCCCAGAAGAGATCGCCAAGGCCATCGCGCACCACAACCGCCATCATCACGATGACAATCCGCAGCAGGCCAAAGCTCAGCCCAGCGGCAAAAAACAGAAAGCCGCAAAGGGCAAATAGCGGCGCAGTGAAACCGCGCAGCGCAGTTAAACCGCGGTGCGGGCGCAGTGAAACCGCGCAGCGAAGGCACAGCGCAATCAGACCGCGGAGCGCCCGCTTGCCGCTGCCATCCTCTGCAATTGCCCCAGGTGGTTCAGGTCATGTCCGGCCATGGTCTCCACCAGCGTGCCAAAGGTCAGCTCGCCGCGCTCCGGATGCATCACCGGCAGGCTCGCCGCTCCCGGCAGCGCCTCGCGAATCAGCGGCAGATTCCATCCCCGCAGCGCCGCAAATACCTCCAGCGCCTGCGCCGCCGCCACGCCACCATAATTCGTGGCCCATTTCTCCTGGTCGAAGGGCTGGATGGTATGCATTGGCTCGGCCAGCGTCTGCCGCAGCCGGAAGCCAAACACCAGCTCGCAGTCGGCCAGGTAGCAGACGATCTCCGCCGCGCTCCATTTGCCCGGCGCCGGCGCCACGGCTGCCCTGCGCGGCCCGATCGCCTCCAGCAGCAGCTCGATCTGCGCCGCGGTTGAGCCCAGAATCTCCACCGCCGGCCGCCCGGTCAGCAGCCCTTCATAGGGATTGCGCTCGCTCATTGCCGGCTCTCCCCGAAGCCCAACTTATCATCACCGCGCCTCAACGCCCTAACAATCCCTGCCTCTGTTCACTGTTCACTCACCACTATTCACTGCCCCTATCACATACTCCCTTACCATCCGCCTCCACGTCGGCCAGTCGTGGGAGTTGCTCTCATTCCACACGTGCAACCGGTGCGGAATCCGCTTTCCGCTCAGAATCCGATCCAGCTCCTGGTTTTGTCCCAGGCACGGATCATCCCATCCCGTCGCCAGGATGAATTGGTTACTGTGGAACCGCTCCAGATACCACGCATCTCCCTGGTCCTCGAATTCGTAAAATCGCCCGCCCGAGGTCGGAAACGCCACAAGGGGCAGCCCCGCATGGCCAAAGATCAGAAGCTCCATCTCTCGGCCCAGCCGCCTCGACAATTGCTTGTAGTACGCGCGCTCCATGGTCTCTTTGAACCGGTCCCCGGCCGCACGCGCCGTCCTTTCCCCGCCGCCCCGCCCACTCCCACTCGATTCCCTGCTACTCTAGCAGCCCGCACACCCCCGGTCGGCCAAAATCCCCCTCTCAACTTGCCCCGCGGCCCGCTTTCAGCGATACTTAACTGTTGTGTCCTGACCGGCCGGGCGCATCCGCCTGGCCTTTTCTGTGGCCAGCCCGGTCCCTCCGGAGAGCCCGCCTGCAGAGGCCGGTCGCAAAAACCGCTCCGCCAGGTGGCTAACCCTAACCGAGCATTGGACTTGAAAGGAACCGTATCGCCGTGGTGATGATTCGTTTGGCGCGCGTTGGCGCCCGCAAGCAGCCCTACTACCGTATCGTGGTCATCGAGAAGGACCGCGCCCGCAATGGCCGTTCCATCGAGGTCATCGGCACGTACAACCCCCGCACCAACCCCGCCAGCGTCGAGCTCAAGCACGAGCGCGTCGCCTACTGGCGCGGCATGGGCGCGCAGCTTTCCCCTACCGTCGCCAAGCTGGTGGCCAGGACTCCTGCCCCTGCCCCGGCTGCGGATCCCGCCGCTGCCTGATGCGCTTTTTCTCCTCGGAGGGTGGTTAGGCCCCTCTTTTGATCCCAGGGAGCCTATGCGCCGATTTTTTCTTCCCCGCGCAGATACATTTGCTGACTTCCGTGGGTGTTTGCTGATACTATTCGCGCACAGATTCCAGCGCGCGTTCCTGGACACATCCGGTCAGAGGCACGAACATGACCCAAGGCGAAATGGTTGCTTCACTCTCCGTAGCAGAGTTGGTCCGCGAAATTGCCCAGGCCCTGGTCGATGAGCCGGCGGCAGTTGAGGTGCAATCCGTCGCCCGCGAGGAGAACACCATCCTCCGGCTCAGGGTCGCCCCCCAGGACGTAGGCAAGGTGATCGGCAAGCAGGGACGCACCGCCCGCTCGGTGCGCACCATCCTCGGCGCCGTCAGCATGAAGCTGCGCCACCGCTACACGCTCGACATCCTGGAAGAAGACGACGTCGCGTAGTATGGCCGCAGTATCCGCGCCTCTGTCCTCCCCTGCAGGCAGCGCGTTCGGCCAGCCGCTCGAAAGAACCGCGCCCCCATCCCTCATCGCTCGCTGTGCATCCCTCCCGCACCGGAGGCAGTCGTGACTCCGTCCGGGCAGGCCGTTCCCTGCGAACCGTGGTTCTGGCTGGCCCGTATTCGCCGTCCGCAGGGCCGCAAAGGCGAAGTGCTGGCCGAGATCCTCACCGACTTCCCTGAAAAATTCGCTGAGCGCCGCTCGCTCTGGCTGCTCGCCCCCGCCACGCCGTCTGCGCCCCCGCGTCCCGTCTCCCTCACCGCTCACTGGCTCCATAAAGGCGCCATCGTCCTCCACTTCGCCGGCATCGATTCCATCTCCGCCGCTGAATCCCTCACCGGCCTCATCGTCGCCATTCCCCGTTCCCAGCGCGCCGCCCTCCTGGACGGCGAGGTCTATATCGCCGACCTTATTGGCTGCACCCTCATTGACGTCGCCGCCCCCGTGGCCCGAACCATCGGCGTCATTGAAGACGTGGACCGCACCGCCGGCCCGGTCGCCCTGCTCATCATCCGCGGCGAAAAAGCCGAAATTCGAATCCCCTTCGCCAAAAGCTACCTCCGCCGCGTCGATCTCGAGGCCAAACGCGTCGAGATGGCCCTCCCCGAAGGCTTGGCCGATCTGAACACCCCGGAAAAATCCTAGCCCGCCTCGCGCCAGGTGGTGGGAGTTCACAAAGTCCATCCGCAGCTGAACCATCTTTGCGACTTTTTTCTGTCGCAAGGATAAAAGCCAACGAACCTTTAGCGCGCAAGCGCGGCTGCCGCACCGCAGGTGCCGCGTCTGCCCCACCGCCGGTGGTTATCATCAGTTGTGTATGCGCTTTGAGATCGTCACCATCTTTCCCGGCTTCTTCACCAGCGTCTTCGAGAACGGCATCCTCCGCCGCGCTCTGGCCGGGGGTCTGGCGACCGTGAATGTCCACGATCTCCGCGTCTTCACTCACGACCGCCATCGCACCGTCGACGACCGTCCCTTCGGCGGCGGCGAAGGCATGGTCCTCAAGCCCGAGCCCCTCGCCGAAGCCCTGGCCTCCCTCGGTATCCAGCCCAAATCCGGGCGGCATCAATCTACTGACCCGCAAGCGTCGTCTGCCCCACCGCAGGTGCCGCAGGTAGCGGCCCACCATTTGCGAAGCGAAGTCATGCGTCAGGGCACGACTTCAGTCGTGCCGCAAGAGCTGCAAAAGGAATCCGGGGCTTTAGCCCCTGCCAAAGGCTGCTCCAGCGAACCTACCCCGCGCACCCGCGTAATCCTGCTCTCCGCGCAGGGCCGTCCCTTCACCCAGGCCATGGCCCGCGAGCTGGCCCAGCTCGACCGCATCGTCCTCGTCTGCGGCCGCTACGAGGGCGTCGACGAGCGCATCAACCAGCTCTACTGCGACTTCGAGCTCTCCATCGGCGACTACGTGCTCAGCGGCGGTGAGCTGGCCGCCGCCGTGGTGGTCGACGCCGTCTCCCGCCTCATCCCCGGCGTCCTCGGCAACGAGGCCTCCGGCGAGTTTGAGAGCTTCGGCCCGGAAGACGCCGCCATCGCCGCCGGCGTCGATGGCGTGCCCCGCTCCCAGCACGGCGCCGGCGGCCTGCTCGATTACCCTCACTACACCCGCCCGGCTGAGTTCGCCGGCCTCCGGGTCCCTGACGCGCTCCTCAACGGCGACCACCAGGCCATCCGCCGTTGGCGCCGCGAGCAGCAGCTCCGCAAAACCCTCGCCAACCGCCCCGATCTCCTCGCCCGCGCCGCCCTCACCGACTCCGACCGCAAATTCCTCGACCGCCTCCAGTCCGAAACCCACTGAAGGGAAACGCCCCCAACAGGCTAGCCGCTACCCGCATTTCTCTGTTAAACTGGAAGTTCTGAGTCCATCAGCAGGAAAGCACAATGTCCATTCATCCCGTCATGCAGCGCCTGGCCGACAAGCTCCAGCGCACCGATCTTCCCCAGTTCGTCCCCGGCGACCAGGTCCGCGTCCAGGTCAAGATCAAGGAAGGCGACAAGGAGCGTCTGCAGGCCTTTGAAGGCCTCGTCATCGCCGTCAACCGCGGACCCCAGGGCACATTTACCGTACGCAAGATGAGTTTCGGCCAGGGCGTCGAGCGCATCTTCCCCTTCAACTCCAAGGTGGTTGACAAGGTCGAGAAAATTCGCAGCTACAAGGTCCGCCGCGCCAAGCTCTTTTACATCCGCGGACTCCGCGGCAAGGCGGCCCGCCTCAAGGAAGTCGACCGCGTGACCGGCAAGGTCCGCGCTTAAGCGGCAATTGCTTCACCACAGCCCCGGCTCCAGCCGGGGTTGTTTTTTGTCAGGTCATGACCGTTTTCCCCACGGGCAGAGGTCCTATGAACATCAGCTTTGCAGACAAGGTGGCCATCGTCGCCGGCGGCACGGGCGGCTTAGGCAGCGCGGTCACCCTCGCATTTCTTCAGGAAGGCGCCCATGTGGCTGTGACCTTTCGCAAGGAGGAGGAATACGCCGTCTTGCGAACTGCCGCTGGAACGCGTGCTGAAGCCCTCGAAGGCCAGCGCGTCGATATCACCGACGAGTCCGCCGCGGCTCAATTTGTCGCCGCTGTGCTCGCCCAACACGGCCGCCTCGACGCCGTCGTCAACGCCATCGGCGGCTATGCCGGCGGGATCAAGCTCTGGGAGCTTGAAGACAAGGTCTTCGACACGATGCAGTTGCTCAACCTGCGTTCGGGTTTCGTGCTGGCGCGCGCCGTCCTGCCGGTCTTGTTGAAGCAGCGCCGCGGATCCTTCGTCAACGTAGCGGCAAAGGCGGCCATCGATCACGGCGCGGGCGCCTCCGCCTATGCCGCATCCAAGGCCGCCGCGGTGGCGCTCATGGATTCCCTGGCCGCGGACACCAAAGGAACCGGGGTCCGAGTGAACTCCATTCTCCCCAGCATCATCGATACCAGGGCGAACCGCCAGGCCATGCCCGGCGCGGATTTTGCCTCCTGGCCCAAGCCCGAGGAGATCGCGCAGGTCATCCTGTTCCTCTCGAGCGACGCCGCCGGAACCATTCATGGAGCGGCTATCCCGGTCTACGGCAATCGCTGATCGCGAACCGCTGATCTACGGCAAAACCACAGAAGGTGTGTCCTGTCTGGCCTCGTTCAAGTCCGCCGCTCGCTGGTGCTCCCACCCCAACGATAAAGGGCATCGTTGGGGGCCCCGGGTGCTCGCGCCGGCTTGAATGTTGTGGCTCCGAGATACAGCATCTGTGGTTTTGTGATAGTCGGCTTTCAATCCGCTCGCCCGCCCGCGCTCGCCCGCCCGCGCTGAGGTTCGTTCGCATCTCCACGAACATCATTGTCTATACTCGACGCATGGCCAAATCACCGGTCTGCGGCTGGAGGCTCGAGCGCGCCGCGTTCAAGGCGGGCGCGTTGCATATCGCCGGCCTCGACGAGGTCGGCCGCGGGCCGCTCTTCGGCCCGGTGGTGGCTGCAGCAGTGATTCTTCCAAAAGACTGCCGTCTGCAAGATCTCACCGACTCCAAAAAGCTCTCCGAAAAAAAGCGCCTCGTATTCGACAGCGAAATCCGCCTCAACGCCGTCGCCTGGGCCATTGCCGCCGTCGATGCGGAAACCATCGACCGCATCAACATCCGCCAGGCCTCGCTCCTCGCCATGCGCCTCGCCGTCGGCCGTCTCGCCCTCAGCCCTGACTACCTGCTCATCGACGGCCGCGACGCCATCGACTGGCCCTGCCCCCAGCAGGCCGTCATTCACGGCGACTCCACCAGCCTCTCCATCGCCGCCGCCAGCGTCCTCGCCAAGGTCTACCGCGACCGCCTGCTCGTCGAGCTCGACACGCAGTTCCCTGGCTACGGCCTGGCGCGGCACAAGGGCTACTGCTCGCCCGAGCACCTGGCGGCCCTGGCGCGCCTGGGCCCCACGCCGCTGCATCGCAAAAGCTACCAGCCCGTAGCGCAAACCCTGCTCGAATTCGAATAACGGATATTTCCCGGCGCGCAGAACGCCCGCCAGCCCGGCTAGCCTGCCGTCTCGCTCACCGCGTCGCGAACAGGCTTGCCCGTCTTCCGCCGTCCCGCCCACGCCATCACCGGCCTGCAAAGCAGCAGCACCGCAATCACCACCGTGAACGGCACCGGCGACAGCACCCCCGTCTTCACCTTCCACCAGTAGTGAATCGTCGCCGTAATCGCCGCCACGTAGATCAGCTTGTGCAGCAGGTTCCAGCGCTTGCCGCCCAGCTTCCGGATCGCCCAGTTGGTCGAGGTCGCCGCCAGCGGCGCCAGCAGCAGAAACGTAATCATCCCCACCGCAATGAACCGCCGCTTCAGCACGTCCGCAATCATGGCCTGCACGCTGAAGTTCGAGTAGAGCGCCACCCACGTCAGCATGTGCACGCAGGCGTAGAAAAACGTGAACAGCCCCAGCAGCCGCCGGAATTGGATCAGCCAGTTCAGCCGCCCCCACAGCCGCCGCAGCGGGCTGATCGCCAGCGTCCCCGCCAGCATCCACAGCGCCGTCATCCCGGTCACGTCCGCGATCTCGCCCGTCGGGTCCGGCCCCAGCGTATTGGTCACCGCGCCGTAAACCAGCCACGCCATCGGCCATAGAAGGCCCACCCACGCCACCGTCTTCAGCACAATCCGTGTCGGTCGTTTCATAAAAATCAGCTGCCAGCTTTTAGCTACTAGCTTCTAACTCCTTAAATGGCTGCGCAGCACCTGCGTCTGAATGGATTTTTGAACGGTCGGATAAACAAGCTAGCAGCTAGAAGCTGCTTTTCAATGCCAATACTTCAGATCCATCCCCTTGTACATCGACGCCACAAAATCCCCGTAGCCGTTGAACATCAGCGTCTCCCGCCGCTGCTCGTAAAAGGGCAGCCCGATCCGCCGCTCATACTTCTGGCTCCAGCGCGGATGGTCCACAGTCGGATTCACGTTGGAATAAAACCCATACTCGTCCGGCGCCATCGTGTTCCACGTCGTGTGCGGCATATCGCCCACAAACTTGATCTCCACAATCGACTTCGCCGACTTGTACCCATACTTCCACGGCACCACCACCCGCACCGGCGCGCCGTTCTGGTTCGGCAGCACCTCGCCGTACAGCCCGAACGTCAGCAGCGTCAGCGGATTCATCGCCTCGTCCATCCGCAGACCCTCCAGGTACGGCCAGTCGATCGTCGACTCCCCGGCCCACTTCTCAACCTTCGGATTGAAGTAAGACACAAACTGGATGTACTTCGCCGAGGGCAGCGGCTCGCATTTCTTGATCAGCTCCGAGAGCGAGTACCCCACCCACGGAATCACCATGCTCCACGCCTCCACGCACCGATGCCGGTAGACGCGGTCCTCCAGCGGCTTCAGGTTCAGCAGCGTGTCGATGTCGAAGCTCAGCGGCTTTTTCACCTTGCCCGTAATCTTCACCGCCCACGGCCGCGTCGGCAGCCCGCCCGCGTTCTTCGCCGGCTGGTCCTTGTTCACGCCGAACTCGTAAAAATTATTGAAGTGCGTAATGTCTTCCAGGCTCGTCAGTTGCTCCCCGGTCGTCGTCAGCGGGCTCGGCACGCTCTTCAGCGCCGTATCCGCAAACGCATACGTTCCCGGCGCAATCATCTCCGCCATCCGCTCCGCGCCCAGCGCAGCCGCGCCCGCCAGCGCCGCGCCGCGCAGAAACTTCCTCCGGCTCATGAACGCTTCGTAGTCTTTCTTCGGTGTGATTTCGGACGAAGGAATCTCAGGCAGTTTACCAATCAGCATCGTGTGACCTCGCGCGGGGAAGCGTCGCTTTCATTAATTAGACACGAACCCCGGGCCGCTGGTTACAAAGTTTGCGCCCATGCTTTCAGGGAAATGGCGGTCTGGCCGCTCCAATTTCCCTCTCGCGCCTCATTCTTCGTCTTTTCCCGTCCGGCCCGCCGCCAGGGCTTGCGCGTCAGACCGTCACGCTTCGGTCTGGAACGGCCACTGCCCCAACCGCCGCGCCCGCCAAAGGTAGATCAGCGTCCCTGAAACACCGATCCCCGCCGCTACGGCCAGCCCTCCAAGCGCATGGCTGCGGTTGACCAGGATAAACACAAAGCCCGCCATCGCCAGTAGCGGCGGCAGCGGATAGAGCGGAATCCGGAACGGCCGCTCCAGCTCCGGCCGCTGCACCCGCAGCAGCATCACTCCCGCCTGCTGCAGGAAAAACTGTAACAGGATGCGCGTAATCACCAGCATCGTAATCACCTGCGCCAGCGAGAAGAAGCAGAACCCCGTCGCCACCAGGCCCAGCGCCACCAGCGACCGGTGAGGGATCCCGTGCTTCGGATGCACCGCGTCCAGATAGCGAAAGTAATTCCCATCCCGCGCCGCCGCATACGGTACGCGCGAGTAGCCCAGCAGCAGCGAAAACACCGACGCAAACGCCGTCCAGATAATCAGCGCCGCCATCAGCCATCCCGCCCACTGCCCGAAGGCCGAGTGGGCAATGTCCGCCACCAGCTGCAGCCGCACCATCGCGCTCTCGCCCGTGTGCGCCGCCGCGTCGCGCAGCGAGGGCAGCGCCGCCAGGTTCATCGCGACATAAAAGCACGCAGACAAACAGCCACCGACAGCAGAATCGCCCGCGGAATCGTCTTCTCCGGCCGCTTCACCTCGCTGCCCAGAAAGCAGATGTTGTAGTAGCCCCAATAGTCGTAAGTGGTAATCAGCGTAGCCTGCGCCAGCCCGCCCACCGCCACCGCCGCGCGCAGTCGCCGGCGAAGCCGGCATATGCCATCCGCCCGTAGCCGCCGCGTGCGCAAAGCCGGAAACAATCACTCCCGCAATCGCCGTCATCACCCCGGCAAACAGCACCCACGCCAGCCGCGTCACCGAACTCAAATTTCGATAGAGCAGCGCCGTCACCAGCAGGCACGCCGCGGCAGCGGCAAAGTTCGCGTAGTGCAGCATCGGGCCACGCGGCCAGGGGCGCATGCATCCAGCCCCGGCCAGAAACCACCCCAGAAAACTCGAGAGCCCGATGCAACCCGAAGCAATCGACAGCGGCGCGGAAAAACTCAACTGCCACACGTAAAGAAAGCTCAGCCAGTTGCCCGCCCGCTCCGGCCCATAGATCTCGCGCAGAAACGCATACGATCCCCCCGCCCGCGGAAACGCCGCGCCCAGCTCCGCCCACACCAGCCCGTCGGCCACGGCAATCGCCGCGCCCAGCACCCACGCCCACACTGACAGCCGGTAGCCCGCCGCCGCAATCACCAGCGGCAGCGTGATGAACGGGCCCACCCCGATCATCTCCAGCATGTTGAACAGCACCGCCGAGCGCAGCCCGATGCCGCCGCTCCAGCGTGCCCGCGCGCGCTTCAGAATCCATCGCCGATGTCGAAATGTTGAGACTCATGACGCGTGCGCGCTTCCCGGATTGTACACTGGCGAGGACTATGGTTCCTCGTCAACCGATTCATCCAAGCCCCAGCGGGCGCGGCTCTGGCCGGCCTGGTTCTCCTGTGTGCGCCATCCCCGTCGCCTCGCCGCGCAGCAACCCTCCGATTCCGCCGACGCGCTTCCTCCGGCCGCGCCAGCCTCCTTCGCCCTGCCCTTGCCGGAGGACCGTGGAGCCGCCGCGCTCGAGCCAGGATCTCGCGCCGCCTCGGCACCACCGCCAGCGTCATGGTGATCGTCGCCCACCCCGACGACGAGGATGGCGCGCTGCTCACCTATCTCTCCCGCGGCCTCGGCGTCCGCGCCACGCTCCTCACCCTCAACCGCGGCGAAGGCGGCCAGAACGCCATGTCCGCCGATCAGCGACGACGCCCTCGGCATTCATCCGCACCAACGAGCTGCTCACCGCCGACGAATACTACGGAGCCAATCAGCTCTGGGGCACCGAAGTCGACTTCGGCTTCTCCAAAACTCAAGCAGGAATCCTTCGCCCAATGGGGCCATCGACCGCGTCCTCTATGACGCCGTGCTCGCCGTCCGCCGCGAGCGCCCCCAAATCATCGTCTCCACCTTCATCGGCGGCATCTCCGACGGCCACGGCCAGCACCAGGTCTCCGGCGAGATCGCGCAGGAAGTCTTCAAAGCCGCCGCCGATCCCAAAGTCTTCCCCGATCAGCTCAAGGACGGACTGCAGCCCTGGCAGCCTCTGGCCGTCTACTCCCGCGCTCCCTTCGCCCGGGTCACCAAGCGCGGCATGTTCGACTACGCCACCGGCAAATGGGCCCCCGCGCGCTTCCATAACTACATCACCGATACCTGGACCAACGGCGTTCCCTCGGCCGACGTCACCATCCCCGTCGGCAACCTGGGACCCGGTCCTCGGCCGCACTTACGTCCAAATTGCGCGCCAGGGCTGGGGCATGCAGAAGTCGCAGAACGGCGGCGCAAGTCCCGCGCTCAGCGGCCCCGCGTCATCGAGCTATCACCTCTGGGCCGTCGCGCCCTCCGCAGCCAGCGCATCGAGTACCGCCGATGACACCAGCCTCTACAACAACAGCAAAGTTGACATCGACACCAGCCTGACCGGCCTCGCCCGCCTGGTCCCGGGCACGCCGCCCGGCTGGCTCAGCGACCGCTTGCATCTCATCGACAGCGGCCTCAGGCAGTTCGAATCCGACTGCCCCCAACAGGGCGGCGGCGCCGCAGCCCATCGCCTCGCGCCGCTTTACAAGCTCACCCTCGACCTCTACCATCGCGTCGAGCAGAGCAATCTCGACCCGCAATCCAAATCCAGCCTCCAATTCGAGCTCGGCGTCAAGATCCAGCAGTTCCAGTCCACCCTCAAGGATCTCCTCGGCCTCGATCTCATGGCCTTCACCACCCGCGAAGGCGCCAATGAGGGCTCCGTGCTCTCGCGCGGAGGCACCGCCGATGAAACTTCCTTGAGCGTCACGCCCGGTGAGCAGTTCCACGTCCGCGTCCACATCGCCCAGCCCATTCCCGGCGCAGCCCTCACCCACGTCTGGCTTGAGAGCCGCACCGGCTCGCCCTGGTCCATCGAGAGCGCCGCCAATGAAACCGGCACCGGGGCCCCCACGGACAGGGCTTCGCCCGTTGTCGACCGCATCTTCCGCGTCCGCGCCTCCGCCGACGCCGAGCCCACCCAGCCCTACTTCACACGTCCCAACACCGAGCAGCCCTACTACGACATCGCCGACCCCGCCCTGCGCCTCGATTCCTTCGCGCCCTACCCGCTCGACGCCTGGGCCGAGTTCACCTTCGACGGCCTCCCTATCCGCCTCGGCCAGGTCGTCCAGACCCTCCATCGCGTCCTCGGAACCGGCGGCATCTATGAGCCGCTGGTCGTCACGCCTGCCATCGGCGTCAGCATGGTGCCCGAGGCCCGCATTCTCCCCCTCGACGGCTCGGCCTTGCCCGTCACCGTCACCATCCATGCGCAGGCTGCGGCGGAAGGCACAGTCGAGCTGAAGCTGCCCGGCGGCTGGCGCTCCGATCCCGCCCAGGCCCCTTTCCAGCTCAAGAGCGCGGGCGATTCCGAGCCTATCCGCTTCTCCGTTACGCCCGCCGCCGCGCGCACCGGGGTCCCCGCGGACGGGTCTTCGTCCGTGGGGTGGAGCACCGGCGCCAATACCATCCAGGCCGTGGCCTCCAGCGGTGGCCGCACCTATCAAACCGGCTGGCAGAGTGTCGGCTATCCCGGCCTGCGCCCCTACAACTTCTACCGCCCCGCCCAGTTGCGCACCCGCAAGATCGACGTCAGGCTCGCCCCCGGCCTGCGCATCGGCTACATCATGGGCACCGGCGATCTTGTCCCCGACGCCATCGAGGCCATGGGCGTACCCCCACATCTGCTCACTGACGCGGAGCTCGCCTCCGCCGATCTCTCCGCCTGGAACGTGCTGGTCATCGGCATTCGCGCCTACTCAACCCGTCCCCAGCTCCCTCTCGCCGAGCCGCGCCTGCTTCAGTTCGTCCAGAACGGCGGAACCCTCATCGTCCAATATCAAAGCTCCAACTTCCCCGCTCCGTTCCCGCTCTCCATGGCCGGCACCCCCGAGCGCGTCGTCGATGAGCAGGCGCCGGTCAAGCTGCTCGATCCCTCCAACCCGCTCTTCTCCACGCCAAACCGCATCACCTCCGCCGACTTCGACGGCTGGGTCGAGGAGCGCGGCCATTCTTTCCTCGATACCTGGGACCCGGGCTACACCGCCCTCACTGAGACCGCCGACCCCGGCCAGAGCCCGCAGCGCGGCGGCCTGCTCGTCACCCATACCGGCAAAGGAACTTATATCTATGTCGCCTACGCGCTCTACCGCCAGTTACCCGAGTTAGTCCCCGGAGCCTATCGCATCCTGGCCAATCTGCTCAGCGCCGGCCGCTAACTTTAACGCCCATTCGCCACGGCGCGCAGCTATGCAACCCTCCGTATCCAATCCAATAACTCTTCCTAACTCGCAACAACAAGGACTTCCATGAAAAGTACGTGAATTCTAACTCCCAATGAAAAGTATGTAAATTCGTCTTATATTCATCTGACTCTGAAATAGTTGGAGTAGAAAAACAGTCAGGAAGTATCTCGGATACGCCGTCAGCTTTCCTGCATTTACGGAGACACCCGCGCGCCCATCGCAGCAGAGATGCCGGCTTCATACCGTGTCATCGGGCATGCGGAAGTCCAATGCGCCTGCACCCCCTGCGGGCGCAGTCACGATTTAACTTGATTTGGAGGAAAATGAGGGGCCCCATGAACTTCAGATTTCGAATTCCTGCCGCAACCCTGCTGGCAGTCAGTCTCGTTGTTGTTACGTACGCGCAGTCCGGCGATCAGCCGGCCCCCAAACACCACACGGCTCGTAAATCCGAAGCGCCGCCCCAGCCCAGCGTGCAGGATCAGATCCAGGCGCTCCGCCAGGAGATGCAGACCCAGATCGACAGCCTCAAATCCAGCCTGGCAGAGAAGGACGAGCAGTTGAGGCAGGCGCAGCAAGCCGCCGCCGACGCCCAGGCCGCAGCGGCCAAGGCAGAAGCCGCGGCCACGGCCCAGCAGCAGGCGGTCACTGAGAACACCTCCGCTGTCACCACCCTGCAGTCCACCGTCACCGACCTCAAGTCCAACAGCGCCTCGCTGGCCACCACCATCTCCGATACAGCCTCCACCATCAAGAAGGAGGTTGAAAGCCCGGACACGCTTCGCTACAAGGGCATCACCATCTCGCCTGCCGGCAGCTTCCTGGCGGCTGAAACCGTGTGGCGCAGCGGAGCCACCGGCAGCGACATCAACACCGCCTTCACCGGCGTTCCCCTCCAAAACTCCGAGGATTACAATATAAGCGAGTTCTTCGGTTCCGGCCGCCAGTCCCGCATCGCCCTCAAGGCCCAGGGCAAGCTCCCCTACATGACCCTCACCGGCTACTACGAAATGGACTGGCTCAGCTCCGGCACCACTTCCAACAACAACCAGTCCAACAGCTACACCGTCCGCCAGCGCCAGCTCTGGGCCGACGCCAAGCTGACCAACGGCTGGGACTTCTCCGGCGGCCAGGGATGGTCGCTCGTCGCGGAAACCACCCAGGGCCTGACCCGCGGAACGGAAATCCTCCCAGCTACCATCGATGCGCAGTACGAAGCCGGCTTCGTCTGGGCCCGCCAGTACAGCTTCCGCGTCAGCAAGGACATCGGCAAGAGCGTCTTCATCGGCGTCTCGGCTGAGAATCCCCAGACGCTGAACCCCTCCAGCCAGCAGAACCTGCCCTCCTTCCTTTTCATTGGTTCCACCGGAACCGGCGGCGGTCTCTACGACAATCAGGCCAACTACTCCTTCAACCTCGCTCCCGACATGATCGCCAAGATCGCCATCGAGCCCGGCTGGGGTCACTGGGAACTCTTCGGCGTCAGCCGCTTCTTCCGCGACCGCATCTACCCCGGGACCGACGCCACGACCACCTCTATCTGCAACACGACACCGTGTAACAACACGGTGGTCGGCGGCGGCGTAGGCGGCGGATTCCGCGGCCCGCTCTTTGACAAGAAGGTTACCGTCGGCCTCAAGGGCCTCTATGGCGATGGCATCGGCCATTACGGCTCCTCCACCATCGCTGACATCACCATCCGTCCCGACGGCGTCATCTCGCCCCTGCACGGCTTCTCCGCCCTCAGCACTGTCGAGCTCAATCCCACTCCCCGCCTGAACATCTACATGAACTACGGCGGCGACTACATCGGCCGCGACTGGGCGTTGAGCGCCAATGGCACGCAAGTCGGCTACGGCACCTACACCGCCAACATGTCGGGCTGTAACACCGAGAACTCGCCCGCATCCAGCACCGCTGAAGGCAACGCCGCCAGTGTCACTCCGACCAACTGCAGCAACAACATCAAGAACGTCCAGGAAGGCACCGTCGGCTACTGGTTCAATATCTATAACGGGCCCAAGGGCCGTCTCCGCCAGGGCCTCCAGTACAGCTACATCATGCGTTACCTCTGGGCCGGCGCCGGCGGCACCAACAACCCCACCAACGGCGCCATGGGCGGCGACAACATGGTCTTCACCTCGTTCCGCTACTACCTGCCGTAAGCCTTATCTTCCAGACCAATCCGCAGAGAATTTGGGCAGCCCGCCATGGGCTGCCCCTTGTTTCTGAGCCGGTCATCCTGTCCCGAGCCTGCTTGAGTCATTCCACTCAAGGCATCCGTGCGCCGTTTTGATCACGGGTACCCAAGGCGGAAGCATTTTCACTGCCGCTTGCTTCTCATTGGGTGCGGGTGCGGAAGTGATACACGGCGCCGACGGTAAAGCCTTCGGGGCTCATCGACGGAGCCGGTGCGGTTGGCGAGGTATAGAAAAATCCAAGCCACCTCTGGTACTCATAGTCGGCCCGGGCCCAGATCTTTCGAGTGGCCCTGTACTCCACACCACCGCCCTCAACCGTTACCAGGCGGCTTGCGTTCAAGCGCTGTCCCGAGGGCGATGCAAATTCCGCGCTGCCTTGCTCGGCAAGAAACTTTCCGTAAGGGTGAATCCGCGCAAAATGAAGCCAGGTATAGATCAATCCGCCCCCGGCCGTGACCTCGCGCAGATTCGAGGGTTGCGACGGCGAGCGGTGGAAGGTAATGTCCCGCATCTCCGCTTCAACCCCGACGCCACTCAGGTACTTCAGCAGCGGCTGCGGAAAGCAATCCGCCCACACCGTGGGGCCCAGCATCTCGCCCTGTCCATAAGCCGGGCCGGAGTAGGAAAAATCCGGGTCAAATACGGAAACGCCGCCACCGGCAGAAAACCACGTGCCGCCCCTCTTGCCCGCCCATGTGGATTGCGAAACCGCGATAGAGCTTGCGGAAACAAAAAATACCGCCAAAACCACCCCCAGGATTGACCGCAAACGCATGGAACCTCCCTCCCGGTTGCTGAATGCCATTCCCCGAGACAGCACCCCTTGCGGGAAAGTTTACTTGGGTTCTTACAAATTGCAACGCGCCGTTGGTAAGCGGTCGCTCCCTGCTGCCCGATCTTCAGCCGCCTGATTCCAGGGTCGCTCCCGGTGCGCCCCGCCGTCTGCCCCGGGGCCCTCAGCGATGCCCAGAGGGCACTCACTTCGTCGCTGGAGGGAAACTGAAGTCCCATCGACGCCGGCTCCTCTCACTCCGACCCGCCGGACTCTAATACAGCAGTTCGCCGGCTTCCTCCCGCACGGCCGCGAGAAACGCGCGAAGCAACGCGACCCGCGGCCCCGCCAGTCTCCGCGAAATCTTTAGACGCAACTGACCCGGCAAATGTTCCGCTGCCCGCTCCAGTACCGGCAGTACTTTGGTAAATATCCCATAGCGCGTGTCCCGGCCCACCTTGGCAATCGCCCGCAGCGCGCCCACCGCGCCCAGTTGTTCCAGAATATCGGCATCCCGCAGCAGAACCGCCTCCGTACCCTGCGGCTCGTCCTGTGGCTGGTGGGTCCGGATGGCCGCTGCTACCCCCTCCAGCTTACCGGCGGGAAATCCCCAGCCTTGTAGCAGCTCCCGGCTCCGCTCCACCGTGTAGGGAACGTGATTCCACCGCGACAGCTCCTCGGGATCGGCCGGCCGGTGCCCGGCAAACACGCCCAGATCGTGCATCCACGCTGCCGCAAAGAGAATATCGTCGTCGAATTCCATGCCCTGGCCCAGCCGCGCCGCCAGCGCGTACAGCCTGGGCTGGTGCCCGTACTTGTCCACCGGCAGCGCCTCGGCGCGGATGTACTCCGTTACCCGCTCCCGCCACGCGGCGGCCATCAACGCACCCGCTCCCGCTGCGCGGCCGCTCTCACCGCGCGTGCCCCGGCCAGTTCGGCGTAATCCGGATCAGGTCAAGACCGCCCGCATTCTCTACCCTGAATGCGGGCGTCGCTGCCGGCACGCCCACCATCCCGCGCGGCGGCAGATCCACCGGCGCAAATCCCTCGCCGCTGATCTGTCCCGAGCCCGCCGCCGCAAACAGGTAAGCCAATCCCGGAGCCTTTTCATCGGCTCCCTTCAAACTCGCGCTCGTCCGGCTGCCGTTCATCGTCAGCCGCTCCACGCGAAAGTACTCCACGTCGATCAGCACCGTCCGATCGGCCAGCGCCTTCGGCTGCACCTTCCCAGCGCGCGTCTTCAGCTTGGTCGCTTCCAACGATCTTTCAACGTGCAGCTCGCGCGGCCGCCCGTAGTCGTACATCCGGTACGTCAGGTCGCAGTTCTGCTGCGTCTCCAGCAGAATCGGCCCCGGCCAGATCGCGTGCACCGTCCCCGCGTCCACAAAGATGAGGTCGCCCGCCTTCACCTCGACCAGGTTCAGGCTCTCTTCCAGTGTCCCCGCCTGAATCCCCTCCCGCACCTGCTCCAACGTCACGCCCGGCTTCAGCCCCAGCGCCACCTTGGCGTCCGGCGAGGCGGCCAGCGCGTACCAGCACTCCGTCTTTCCCCGCGGATCGCCGTACTTCTGCGCCATTGCATCGTCCGGGTGCACCTGCACGCTTAGCTTCTGCTGCGCAAACAGCACCTTGATGAGCAGCGGCGAGTCCGGTGACGGCGTCCCCGGTCCCATCAGCAGCTCGTGCTCTTCTTTGAACAGCCCGGCCAGCGTCTCTCCCGCGAACGCCCCGGTCTCTACAAGGCACATGTCGCCCGTCAGCCACACCTCGCCGATCGGTTCTCCGTCCGCCACGCGGTCAAACCAGGGACGAAGATCTTTGTATCCCCACACCCTCGGATCAAAATGCGGTGCGATCCGAAACGGCGCCATTGCCTGTTCTGAAATGCCCATCTCGATTCCTGTCCTTGTAGAAAAAACTGGTCGTTTTGCCCTGCCGCCCCCAAACAGCGTCGGAATTGCGGCTCCCTCTAAACTTTACCAGATAGATAACCCCTTCCCGCCGCTCTTCTGTCCCTTTTCCCGCTCTGTTTCAAGCTCTTGCGCCACATCCGCGCGCGTTGCGCAAATGGCTCTCTCCGGCAAAAATTTCTCCGCCTTTAACATCCGCGCTTATGAGCGCAGGAGACAATGCCCGCAGATGACCAACCCTGTTTCCATCTGTGTCATCGGTTCCGGCTACGTCGGCCTGGTCGCGGCCGCCTGCTTCGCCGAGATGGGCCACACTGTCGTCTGTGTCGATAAGGAAGAAGACCGCGTCCGCACCCTCCGCGCGGGCGGCGTGCCCATCTTCGAGCGCCATCTGCCCGAACTGCTGGCCATGCACCTCAACCGCGGCCTCCAGTTCACCTCCGATCTCGACGCCTCCGTCCAGCAGTGCGAGGCCATCTTCATCGCCGTCGGCACACCCCAGAGCGAGAGCGGCGCCGCCGACCTCTCTTACGTTGAAGATGTCGTCTCCTCCATCGCCCGCGACCTCAGCGGCTACAAGGTGATCGTCGAGAAGAGCACTGTCCCGGTCTACACCAGCGGCTGGATTCGCCGCATTCTCTCCCGCCACGGCGTCGATCCACGCTGCTTCGATGTGGTCTCCAACCCCGAGTTCCTGCGCGAGGGCTCCGCCGTCACTGACTTCCTTCATCCTGACCGCATCGTCGTCGGCTCCGCCAGCCGGCGCGCCACGCATCTGCTCGAGCGCGTCTACCAGCCGCTCACCACTGGCGCCTATTACGACCGCCCCGACGCTCTGCCCGGGCGCTGCAACTCCGCCTCTCCGGCCCGCCTGCTGCTCACCTCGCCGGAGAGCGCCGAGATCATCAAGCACGCCTCAAATGCCTTCCTGGCCATGAAAATCTCCTTCATCAACGCCGTCGCCAACCTCGCCGAGGTCGTCGATGCCGACATCGAGGACATCGCCGCCGGCATGGGCATGGACCGTCGCATCGGCCCCGAATTTCTCCGCGCCGGACTGGGCTACGGCGGATCTTGTTTTCCAAAGGATGTAGCCGCCTTCCAGTGGGTGGCCGCGCAGCGCGGCGCGGACTTCCCGCTTCTCGCCCAGATTCGCACCATCAACGAAGCCCAGAAGGAGCGTTTCTACGCCAAGATCCTCTCCGTCCTCTGGACTCTGCGCGGCAAGCGTCTCGCCGCGCTGGGCCTCGCCTACAAGGGAGGCACCGACGACATCCGCGAGTCCCCGGCCATCGCTATCGTTCGCAAGCTCCTCGAGGCCGGCGCCAACGTCGCTGCCTACGACCCCGCGGCCATGGACCGCGCCAAAGCAGTCTTGCCCCCGTCGGCTCAGCTCCAGTACGCCGCCAATCCCTACGAAGCCGCCCGCTCGGCCGACGCCGTCCTGATCCTCACCGACTGGCGCGAGTTCACCGCGCTCGACCTCGACCGCCTCCGCCGCGCCGTCCGCTTTCCCATCATCATCGACGGCCGCAATCTCCTCGAGCCCGCGGAGATGGAGCGCCGCGGTTTCACCTACGTCAGCGTGGGCCGCCCCAGCGTCTCTGCCTCGCCGCAGCAGAAAATCCAGGCGGTGACCGTATAGCTCCCGTGCTCTTCGCCTCCAACCCGGAGCCATCCTCCGCGCGGCCGCGTCAGCCGTCCGCCATGCGTGTCCTCATCACCGGCGCCGCCGGTTTCCTCGGCTCTCACCTTACCGACCGTCTCCTCGCCCAAGGCTGCTCCGTCATCGCCGTAGACAACCTCTCCACCGGCGATCCCGCCAACCTCGCCCATCTTGCCGGTAATCCGCAATTCACCTTCACCGAGTGGGACATCTGCCGCCAGTTCGACCCCGGCCCCGTCGATTACGTCTTCAATCTCGCTTCTCCCGCCAGCCCGCCCGAATATCTGCGCCTGCCCATCGAGACCCTCCGCGCCGGCGCCCTCGGCACCGAGAACAGCCTCGAGCTGGCCCGCAAATACAACGCCGGCTGCCTCCACGCCTCCACCTCCGAGTGCTACGGCGACCCCCTTGAGCATCCCCAGACCGAGGACTACTGGGGCCACGTCAACCCCGTCGGCCCCCGCTCCGTCTACGACGAGGCCAAGCGCTACGCCGAGGCCCTGGTTATGGCCTTTCACCGCGTCTACGGCCTCAACACCCACCTCGCCCGCATCTTCAACACCTACGGCCCGCGTCTCCATCCCAGCGACGGCCGCGTCATTCCCAACTTCCTCATGCAGGCCCTGCGCGGCCAGCAGCTGAGCGTCTACGGCAACGGCAGCCAGACCCGCAGTTTCTGTTACGTTGACGACCTTATCGACGGCCTCGTCCTGCTCGCCGGCTCTGACGAGCATCTCCCCGTCAACCTCGGCAATCCCGTCGAATACACCATCCTCGAGTGCGCGCAGGCCGTACTCGAAGTCACCGGCTCCCGCAGCGAGCTGCGCTTCGAATCCCTCCCCGAGGACGACCCCACGCGCCGCTGCCCCGACATCACCCGCGCTCGCGCCCTGCTCGACTGGAAACCCCGCATTGACCTCCGCGAAGGCCTCCAGCGCTCCCTCGCCTTCTACAAATCCGCCATCGCCGTCAGCGCCTGACGCTCTGAACCAAAACCTCGCTGCGCGCAGTGTCCCGCTGACTTGCCACCACGCGCGAAGCGCGGCTAACCTGCTGACTCGCTGCTGCCGTGTGGTGCTACCCTTATCCATCATGCGGCGTCTTTCTCTGCTATTCGCTGCGCTCCCAGCGCTTCTCTTCGTTCCCCACGCCCTCCGCGCACAGTCCATCACTCCCCAGGCCATCGAATTCCAGGGCGCGCCTGATATTCCCGCCGCCGATCTGCTCGCCGCAGCCCATCTCCAGCCCTGGCCGGCCGCTCACCGCAGCCGATATCCGCGACCACGCCCAGTTGCTCATCGACTCCGGCCTCTTTGAAGACCTTCACTACAGCGTCAGCGGTCAGAACCTCATCTTTCAGCTCACCCCCTCCACGCAGGTCTTTCCCATGCGCCTCATCAACATCCCCATCGCACCCGGCCCCGCCCTCGACCAGAAACTCCACGCCCTGTTTCCCCTCTTTCACGGCAAAGTCCCCGCTGACGGCACGCTGCTCTCCGGCGTCCGCGTCGCCCTCGAGCAGATGCTCTCCGCCCAGGGCCTGGAGGCCACCGTCAAAGCCGTCCCCTTCACCGATCCTAAGCAGCAGGTCATCACCTTCATGGACTTCAGCGTCTACGTCCCCGAGGTCCATCTCGGCGCCATCCATCTCGACGCGCCCCCGTCCAGCCCGCAGATCGCCATCGCCGTCCGGGACATCCTCTCCAAACTCCAGGGCTCGCCTTACAGTCGCCAGGACAGCCCCGGCCAGATCGAAACCAGCCTGATCAGCTACTACCGCGACCGCGGCTTCTTCGATTGCGCCGTCCACGCCACGCCGCAGCCGGCCGTCGAAGTGCCCATCGACCAGATCGTCAACGTCATCCGCGTTCCCTTCAGCGCATCCGTCACCCCTGGTCCGCTCTACCATCTCTCTTCTGTCCAACTTGCGCCCGGCCTCGCCGTCTCCCCGGCCGACTTCGACCGTGTCTCCAACCTTCATCCCGGAGACCCCGCCGACGCCTCGCTCATCGCCCCGGCCCTCGACTTCCTCACCCGCCAGTACCACAACAAGGGCTACGTCCGCGCCAAAACGCAGCTCACCCCCACCATCGATCGCGCCCGCGCTACGGTTAGCTACGCCGTCTCCGTCGATCCCGGCCCCGTCTACACCATGGGCCGTCTCGCCGTGGAAAACGTCTCCGGCCAACTGCGCGCCATGATCCTCTCCACCTGGAAGATGCCCGCCGGCTCAGTCTTCAACGAGAGCGCGATCATGGACTACTTCTCCGACCGCAAGCTCCCCTCCGACCTCAGGCGCACCCTCGCCATGGCCACTGTGCGCTACGTCCTGCACATCGACGACGACACAAAAACCGTCGATGTCGAATTAATCCTGCAAAAGAAGCAATAGGCAGAGTGAGGCATATCCCGCAGACGGCATACGGACAACTCTGGTCTGGCAGATCACAGATTTAGCGCAGAAACTTCCACTCGCCCATCATGCAAGGCGCCAAAGGCGCGGCTGCCTTGATGGCAGATCACTCCCACTCAATCGTCCCCGGCGGCTTCGAAGTAATGTCGTACACCACCCGATTGATCCCTCTTACCTCGTTCACAATCCGGCTGGAAATCCGTTTCAGCACCTCGTACGGAAGCGGCGTCCAATCCGCCGTCATCCCGTCCTCCGAGTGCACCGCCCGCACCGCCGCCGTGTACGCATAGGTCCGCTGGTCGCCCATCACCCCCACGCTCATCACCGGCAGCAGCACCGCGAAGCTCTGCCAGATCTGCCCATAAAGCCCGGCCGCCTTGATCTCGCCCACCACAATCTCATCGGCCTCCTGCAGCAGCGCCACGCGCTCCGGCGTCACCTCGCCCAGGATGCGCACCGCCAGCCCCGGTCCCGGGAACGGCTGCCGTCCCAGAATCTCCTCCGGCATCGCCAGGTCCCGCCCGATCCGCCGCACCTCATCTTTAAACAGGTCCCGCAGCGGCTCAATCAGTTTCAGCTTCATCCGTTCCGGCAAGCCGCCCACGTTGTGGTGGCTCTTGATCGTCTGGCTCGGTCCCTTCACGCTCGACGACTCAATCACATCCGGATACAGCGTTCCCTGCACCAGCCAGTTCACGCCGCCCGTCTCGCGCGCAATCCGCGCCGCTTCGTCCTCGAAAACGGCAATGAACTCCGCCCCAATCCGTTTCCGCTTCGTCTCCGGATCGCTCACGCCCTCGAGCTTCTTGAGAAACCGCTCGCTCGCGTCCACCGCCACCAGGTTCAGCCCCAGCTTGTCGCGCAGATTCCGCTGCACATTCTCAAACTCGTTCTTCCGCAGAACCCCGTTGTTGACGAATATGCACGTCAGCTGGCTCCCGATCGCCCGATGCACCAGCACTGCCGCCACCGAGGAGTCCACTCCGCCCGAGAGGCCGCAGATCACGTGCCCCTTGCCCACCTTCTCGCGGATTGCCGTCACCGTCGACTCGATAAAGTGCGCCGGCGTCCAGTCGCCCCTCGCGCCGCAGATGCCAAAAACGAAATTCCGGATCAGTTGCGGTCCCAGCGGCGTATGGTGCACCTCCGGGTGGAACTGCACCGCCCAGATCCGCTGCTCCCGGTTCTCAATTCCCGCCAGCGCATTGGCCGAAATCGCCGTCCGCCTGAACCCCTCCGGCAGCTTGCCCGCCTCATCCCCGTGGCTCATCCATACAGAAATCGACTGCGGCATCCCCGCGAACAGCGCGCACGCCGCATCCTCCACCGTCACCTCAGCGTGCCCATACTCGCGCCGCGGCGCAGACAGAACCTCCCCGCCCAGATGATGCACGATGAAGTGCAGCCCGTAGCAGATGCCCAGGATCGGAACGTCCATCTCCAGCATCCGCGGGTCGGCCGCCGGCGCGTCCGCATCGTACACTGACGACGGCCCGCCGGAGAGGATCAGCCCCAGCGGCTTCAGCGCCTTGATCTCATCCAGCGGCGCCGTGCAGGGCAGAACGGCCGAAAACACATTCTGCTCGCGAATCCGCCGTGCAATCAGCTGCGTGTACTGCGAGCCGAAGTCGAGAATGACGATTGTCTGGGTGGCCACGCTTCAGTTTTGCAGGGCCATGGGCGGCGTGTAAAGAACCGCGCCCCGTCCTGCAACCGACCGGCCCGGCTCCCGTCGCCGGCCCGCGGTTCATGCGTAATCCCGGGCGCCGCGCCGTCCCACTATTCGATACGCCGGGCCGTACTGTGACCCCAAACACAGGCGTCCAGCCGTTTCCGGGCGAGAATAATCCCGTAGATCCCGCCGGCCGCTTACCCAATCCAACAACGTCCGGCGTCAACGGTCTTCCAGTTGCCGTTGGGCGAAACCGATTCCGTCAAGTGGCTTTTTCCTTTCCGGGCCCCCGACAACAGGTCTTCGTCGTTGGGGTGGAAGTAAAAGCCACCCTGAACGAAATCGGAAATGCCTCGTAAACTGGAAAAACCGCTCTAGGAGAAATGAATGAGCGATCTGGCACCCCTGGCAGAAGCCGTTGCCGTTGACCCACTGGTAGGACACCCGCCCGACTACCACGTCTTTCACCAGTTCATTGAGCGCTGCAAGAGCCTGCCGGCCATCACCACCGCCGTCGTCTGGCCGCTCTCCGGCGTGGCCATGAAAGGCGCCGTTGAAGCCGCCACCGCAGACCTCATCGAGCCCACGCTCATCGGCCCCGAAGCCGAAATGAAAGAGCTGGCCGCCAATATCGGCGTGGATATCTGCGCCTTCCCCATCGTCAATGCCGAATCTGAGGCCAAGGCCGCCGAGGTCGCTGTGGTTATGTGCCGCGCAGGCAACGCTCAGGCCCTGATGAAGGGCAGCCTGCACACCGACGAGCTGTTGAAGCCCGCCATGCAGCGCGACACCGGCCTGCGCACCAACCGCCGCATCACCCACGTCTTCATCATGGACACGCCGGCCTACGCCCGCACCCTGCTTATCACCGACGCGGCCATCAACATCACCCCCGACCTCGAAGACAAGGTCCACATCATCCAGAACGCCATCGATCTCGCCCACGCCCTCGGCATCCCCGAGCCCAAGGTCGCCCTGCTGTCCGCCATCGAGACCGTCAACCCCAAGATTCAGTCCACCCTCGACGCCGCGGCCCTCTGCAAGATGGCCGACCGCGGCCAGATCACCGGCGGCATCCTCGACGGCCCTCTGGCCTTCGACACCGCCGTCAGCGCCAAAGCGGCGTCAATCAAGGGCCTGGTCTCCTCCGTCGCCGGCAACGCCGACATCCTCGTCGTCCCCGACCTCGAAAGCGGCAACATGCTCGCCAAGCAGCTTGAGTACCTCGGCGGCGCGCAGCTCGCCGGCATCGTTCTCGGCGCCCGCGTCCCCGCCATCCTCACCAGCCGCGCCGACTCCGCCGAAACCCGCCTCACCAGTTGCGCCGTCGCCGTCCTCCTCCACTACGCCGCCCACCCCCAGCTGAACGTCTAGCTGTCAACTCCCACGAGGCTGCTTCCCTTCGAGCGAAGTTTTGACAGTGCGCGCCTTCACAGGCTCTCCGCCCTCCGAAGGCCCAATTCCTCCCCCAGCACGCGCGGCATCCCTGCCTCCTTTCGCAGGGATGCCGCGCCGATCCCCCGCCAAACTCATCCCGCTGCAACGGTCCGACCAAGCCCATGCCCGTATCAGCGCACGACCGGGGTACCCTCTGGGTCGCGTGCCGAAACGCAGCCAGATAAGCGAGGGGCTTTATAGCATTTTCGGAATTGCTGTAGACCGAAGCCACGCACTTAAGTGGCTTTTTCCTCAAGAAAAAGCCACCTGCTACGGCTCTCAAAAAGTCTACATGTATTCCGAAAATGCTTTAGCCCCTGCCAAAACTCAATCCGGAGGGTGCCGGGTTCCCCGCAGACAGGTCTTCGTCCGTGGCGTGAAGAGGCTGGGTTTTTCAACCCCGCATAAAGAAACGGAGGGAGGCGGGGGTTTCAACCCCCGCAAAAAGCCCCCGGAACAATTTCGAATATCCTGTACGCGGCGAAGCCGTGTTTGAACCCTTGCGGATTCCCCACGAGGGGAACCTCGGGTTGCTTTTCAGGAGCCTAAAGACTTAGCTCCGGCAGGCCGGGAGCAGGTGCCTTGGGTCGAATCAGAGAGCAACGGTCACCGCTTTGGTCTCCAGGTAATTGTTGAGGACCTCTTCGCCCATCTCGCGGCCCCAGCCCGATTGCTTGTATCCGCCGAAAGGCAGAGAGGCGTCGAACACGTTGTGGCAGTTGACCCAAACGGTTCCTGCGCGCAGGCCGCGGGCCACCTTGTGGGCGAGGCTCAGGTTCTGGGTCCACACGCTGGCGGCCAGACCGTAGACGGTGTCGTTGGCACGCTTGAGGATCGCGTCGATCTCTTTGTCGGAAAAGGGAATCGCACACACCACCGGCCCGAAGATCTCTTCCTGAACGACCTTCATGCGCGGGTTCGTGTTGGTCAGCACGGTGGGACGCACAAACCAGCCGCGATCCACGCCGGAGACGGGACCTCCGGCTGTCACCTTCGCACCCTCCTCGATTCCCGATTCGATGTAGCCGACGACGCGGCGATACTGCTCGTCCGAGACAAGCGGGCCCATCTGGCACGAGGGATCCATTCCCGGCGCAAGCGTGATTCCACTTGCTAAACGGCTGACGCCGTCCACAACTTCGTCGAAGACCTTCTCGTGCACGTAGAGGCGCGAACCGGCGCAGCAGCACTGACCGTGGTTGAAAAAGATGGCGCTGGCCGTGCCCTCAATTGCGCTGTCAATCTTCGCATCGGGGAAGACCACGACGGGCGATTTTCCACCCAGTTCCAGTGTCACTTTTTTCAGGTTTCCGGCCGCGGCCTTCACGATGAGCTTGCCCACTTCGGTTGATCCGGTAAAGGCCACCTTATCGACCATCTCGTGCGCCGCCAGGGGTGCGCCGGCTCCTTCGCCGTAGCCGGTAATCACGTTGACCACGCCGCCCGGCAGACCCGCTTCATCCAGAATCTGCGCCAGACGCAGCCCGGAAAGCGGCGTCTGTTCGGCCAGCTTGAGCACAATGGTGCAGCCGCAGGCCAGCGCGGGCGCCAATTTCCACGCAGCCATCAGCAGCGGGAAGTTCCACGGAATGATCTGCGCTACCACGCCGATGGGCTCGCGAAGGGTGTAAGAATGGAAGTCGTATCCGGCCGAGAGAGGCAACGTCTTGCCCGAGATCTTGGTCGCCCAGCCGCTCATATAGCGGAACATGTCCACTGTGAGCGGCACGTCGGCCACGCGCGCCACGGAGAAGGGCTTGCCGTTATCCAGTGATTCCAGCTCGGCGAATTCCACCAGATGTTCTTCCACAAGATCAGCGATCTTCCACAGCACGCGGCCCCGTTCCGATGGCGACATGCGCGGCCAGGGACCCTCGTCAAAGGCGCGGCGCGCTGCCGTTACCGCGCGGTTCACGTCCTCGGCTTCGGCTTCCGGAACGTGCGTGATGACCTCACCGGTTGCGGGATTGTAAACCGGAAATGTTTTCGCGGACGCCGCCGCGACGAAGCGGCCGTCAATGAGCATCCTGTGATCGCTGCTCAAAAAGTCTACGGTACGGCGGCTGAGACGTGGGTCGATAGACAGAGTGGCCATGTTAGAGAACCTCCTGTGCTGCCGGGCGCGGTTCCAAGGGGGCTGGCGAAGAAGAGGGGGAAACGAGCACGAACCACGCCAGGATTTTGCACACAGGAACACTAGCACCGGGGCCTGTGGAATGGCCAGTAGATCAAGAGGATTAAATCGAGCGAAAGGCCAACCGGCCGAGAGCGCCGGGAGGGCTTAGAGGCGCGTACAGCCCAGTGCGCTCACTCCGCGCGCGTTACGGAACGGAACCGGGATCGGTCCTGAAAAACGCCGCTAGCATCCGAAATCCCCGCTGCAGGCGGGTAGCCCAGCCTGATCCCCGTCTTTCTATTCCCTACTAGTCCCTCAGTCCCTCAGTCCCTCAGTCCCTTAGTCCCTCAGTCCCTGTTCCTTCGGCTCCTCCGGAATCGCCGCCCCATCGCTCCGCGGATCCGCCCCCGCAAAATTCACGCCCGTCGCGCTGTCCCGCACGACCGCCTCGCCCTGTCCCACCGTAAAACTGAACGGCGGCAGCAGTCGAATGATGTGCCCGCGTTTCTCGAGCTCCGCCCTTACGTCCGCCGGAATTCCCTCTTCCATCTGCACGTCGCAGCCCTGGAACGTCCCCTTGGTAAACCGCGCCGCCTCCAGCGCTGCCTGCACATTCATCCCGTAGTCCACCACGTTGGCCACAAACTGCGCATGAGCCTGCGCCTGGTTCCATCCCCCCATGATCCCGAACCCGATATGAAAATCGCCCTTCTCCATGAACGCCGGAATGATCGTATGCAGCGGCCGCTTGTGCCCATCCAGCGAGTTCGGCAGTCCCGGCGTCAGTTGGAAGCCCGCCCCGCGGTTCTGAAACGAGAATCCCAGTCCCGGCGCCACCATCCCCGTCCCATAGCCCGCGTAGTTGCTCTGGATCAGCGAAACGATATTCCCGTCCTTATCGATCGTCGACAGATAAATCGTCGTCTTCCCATGCGCGTCCAGCATCTTCTCCACGTCGCTTGGAACCACCTGGCACGCCGCATGATTCATCTCAATCAGCTTGGCCCGCTCGTCTCCCAGCTCCTTCGAGATCAACTGCTGCACCGGAACCTTCGTAAACCTTGGATCGCCGACGTACTTGTACATATCCGCATACGCCAGCTTCTTCGCTTCAATCATCACGTGCAGCGCGTTCGCCGAGTTGTGCCCATACTGCGCCATCGGAAAATGCTCCATGATGTTCAGCATCGACAGCGCCGCAATCCCCTGCCCATTCGGCGGCAGCTCATACACCGTCCATCCCCGATACGTGGTGTGCACCGGCTCCACCCACTCCGGCTCAAAGTCCCTGAAGTCCTCCAGCGTGTGCAGTCCGCCCTGCGCGTCCAGAAACTTCACCATCGTCTCCGTCATCGGCCCGTTGTAAAACGCCTCCCGCCCGTGCGCCGCCACTTCCCGCAGGCTGTGCGCCAGCGCCGGGTTCCGGAACACCGCGCCCACCGTCGCCTTGAACCCATCCGGCAGATACGTCTCCTTCCACCCCGGCTGGTTCATCAGGCTCCGCGCCACCCAGTAGCGCGCGTTCCGCTCCGCCAGAGGAAATCCATTGTCCGCGTAGTAAATCGCCGGAGCCAGCAGCCTGCTCAGCGGCAGCGTCCCAAACCGCTTCTCGAGCGCATCCCATCCCGCCACCGCGCCCGGCACGTCCACCGTCTCCACCCCGATCGGGTTGATCGCGTCCTTCCCGTGCGCCTTCATCCACTCAATCGTCAGCGCCTTCGGCGTCCATCCGCTCGCGTTCAGTCCATACAGCTTCCCCGTCTTCGCAATGTACACAATCGCAAACAGGTCGCCGCCCATCCCGTTCACATACGGCTGCACCACGCCCATCACCGCGTTGGCCGCAATCGCCGCGTCCACCGCGTTGCCGCCCTCTTCCAGCACGTGCGCCCCTGCCTGCGACGCCAGAAACTGCGGCGCTGCCACAATCCCCAGCTTCGTCACCACCATCGACCGCCCCTGCCCCGGCGCCGAATGAAACGGAAACCCCTGCTCCTGCCCCATCGCCCCCACTCCCATCAACCCGCATACCGCCATCGCCGCCGACGCCACGCGCACCCGCGCGCCCCACGCCCGCACACAACGCCTGTACGCAGAGCCGGGCACGACGTCTTTCCCCGCCTCATGCCCGAAAGATTTGCACAAACAGCCCTCTTGCTCCGCATTGCGCGAACTCGCCATCAAGCGCGAAGACCGGGGTCCCCATGGACAGGTCTTCGTCCATGGGGTGGTGGTAGCGCTGCCAACTCGCCAACCTGCCAAACCGGATAACCCCGCGATTGCGCGCACACCCGCGCCCCACACCCGCCGTCCCATACACGCCTCCCTCAGCTCGCTCAACACCCCAAATTGTCTTCAGAAGATTGCCGGAATCCCACCCTACCCGGTTGCATCCACTCTATACCGCGCTCAAGCCGCAGCCAGAAGAATGCGTAGGCCCGGGACCCAACCGCGCCCCCGCCGCAACACCGCCGATATGCGCATAGCAAAATTGGCTCGACCAGATCGGAAAATGCGCATCAAAGACTTTTCCAAATCTTCCGTAAACCTGACACCTGAAACCCGATCCCTGCTCATTTTCCGCCGTCCCCGCACCGGCCCCGCGCCTGGCACTGATCCCTGACCCCTGATCTCTGATTACTGTCTCTTGCAGATAATTTCCCCGCTTTGTGCCACCCTTGAACCATGCAGCCCTCCCAACGCCATCCGCGCGGTGCACACCGCCGCGCCGGTCAGCTATCCGCTGTTCGCTGTTCGCTGTTCGCCGTCCGTTGCTCACAATGCGGGACAAAAACAGCGGAATCCGGACAAAAACCGCCCCTAACCCCTTACGGCTCTAGATTCTGCAAATAACTTCAATGTTAGGAGGATTTTACAGCGATACCCCCTCCGTAACCCCATGTACCGCAGGATTTTATCCCCAGAATATGGGTGGGGGTACCCCCGATTAAGAGAGCGCAGCAGCCCGTATCGCCCCGCTTTCCTGACCCCTGACCCCTGGTTTCTCCAGCTACCGCTGGAGAAACCGTGTCACCTGCGGCCCCATCTGCTTCGTACATTGTTCCGGCGACAGGTGCCCGCACTCCTGTGCCACGTCCAGCTCCGACTGCGGAATCAGCCGGTGAATCGTCTCCGCCTGGTCCAGCGGCACGATCCGGTCCACCGCGCCCCATTCGATCAGCACCGGCATCTTCAGCCCCGGCAACAGAGAATCGGTAGCCTCGCGCCCGGTCAGCATATCGTTCAACGCCCGCCGCACCACCCATGCATTTTGTTTTGACACCCGCAGCACATCCCGCGCGATGAATCCCGGAATCACGTGCGGATGCGGCATCAGCAGCGCCTCCAATTGATCCAGCTGGCCCGCCGTCGCCGGCGTAAACAGCCCCGTATTCCAATCCGGCTTGTCATCAATCCCCGCCGCGTCAAACAGCATCAGCCTTTTCACCCGCTCCGGATGCTTTGCGGCCAAAATCTGCGCAATCCATCCCCCCATCGACCATCCGCCTAGGTCCACCTGCTTCAGCCCCAGCGCATCCAGAAAGCCAATCACCACGCCCGCCTCATCCGTCACCGAATACGAGAAGTCGCGCGGCCTCGCGCTGCGCCCGTAGCCAAGCAGGTCCGGCATATACACGCGATAGCCCGCCCGCGCCAGCCATGGAGCCAGGTTCAGCCAGTCCTCCGCGCGTCCGCCCAGCCCGTGCACCAGCACCACCGGCGGCCCGCCCGGGGGTCCCTCGGCCAGGTAGTGGATGCGATGCCCGCCGACCGTCGTCACGTGGTTCTCAACGCCAGTAATGAACTCCCTCGCGTACGTCATCTCGTTGAACCACGCCACTGGCCGCAGCCAGAACGTCACTCCTGCCGCCACTGCGGCCACAATCAGCACGCCCAGCACTCTCCGCGCCGTCCTCATCGGCCCATCTCCCACCCCAGTGCCCCCGCCCGCTGCCACGCCTTCTCCATCACCCTCACCGTTACCGGGTCCAGCCGCAGCGCGCTATGGCTGTTCCACTCCGCCCGTTCCACCCAGCGCACCGCGTCCGCGTCGGTAGCAGCTTTGAGCTCGCCGTTCACCACCCGGCATAAGTAATCCGCGATTACGTAGTGGTAGCGCACGCTCTCATTCTCGCGATAAATCCGGTCCAGCAGTTCCACCAGCTCCACCGGCTCCACTCTCAGGCCCGTCTCCTCGCGCACCTCCCGCACTACCCCGTCCGTCAGCGCCTCGCCCAGCTCCAGCATTCCGCCCGGCAGGGACCACTGCCCCCGCAGCGGTTCTTTCCCGCGCCGCACCAGCAGCACCCGGCCCTGCTCCACCACTACCGCGCCCACGCCCACCAACGGCGCCGAAGGAAACTCTCTCTGCATCGTCCGCCACTCCCGTCCCTGACCCTAATGCCAATAAAGACTTTGCCGCATGAACAATAGCACCCTTGCGAGCCTCATCGCGCAACCCGGGACCCGCCTTGAATCGCCGCCGGCGGCGTAACATCAAAATCAACAGGAGAACATCATGGCCGAATTCACTCTCCGTATCGATGGGATGCATTGCGGCGGCTGCGTGCGCCGCGTCAGCCAGGCTCTGGCCTCAACTGAGGGACTCGAAGTCAAAGAGGTCCAGGTAGGAACGGCGCGTCTGATCACGACTCAGGACCCGCCACCCGTCGATCAAGCCCTCGCCGCCCTTGCCAAGGCCGGCTACACCGCCCATCTGGAGCAGTAATTCCGCCCGCCTATGGCCGCGTCTGTCCGAGAATCGCTCACCCTGCCGGTGCTGGGCATGACCTGCGCCTCCTGCCAGCACCACGTTGAAGAGGCCCTGCGCTCGACGCCGGGAGTCGACTCCGCGCACGTCGATCTCATGGCCCATCGCGCCGCCGTGGTCTTCGATCCCGCCCTGGCCGCGCCCGCGCAGCTGGTTGAGGCCATCCGCGGCGCCGGCTACGACGCGGTTCTGCCCCGCGCCGGCCAATCGGCAGCCGCGCTGGAGCGCTTGGACGGCTCCGATCTCAAGGCTGCGGTCACCCTCGCCGCCGGCGCCGCAGCCATGCTGCTCTCCATGCCGCTCGCCAGCCAAACGGGCGCCCTCGACCGTGCCCTCATGCGCCTCCTGCCCTGGCTCTACGTTCTGCCGCCGCAGCCCTTGCGCTGGTTCCTCCTGCTCATGACCGCGGGCACGGTTGCCTGGGCTGGCCGCAGCATCTTTCTCAGCGCCATCCGCGCCCTCCGCCACGGCGCCACCAATATGAACACCCTGGTCAGCCTGGGAACCAGCGTGGCTTTCGTCTACTCCGCCTACGCAACCATCGCGCCCGCGCCCGGTCGCCAGGTCTACTTTGACGCGGTTCTGCTGATCGTCGGCTTCCTGCTCTTGGGCAAGAGTCTCGAAGGCCGCGCCCGGCGTCGCGCCCTGGCCGCCCTGGACTCGCTCTCCCGTCTGCGCCCCGTCACCGCCCGCCGCATCGTCGACGGAATCCAGGCCATCGTCCCCCTCGAAGAGATTCAGATCGCCGACAGCGTGGTGGTTCTCCCCGGTGAGCGTTTCCCGGTCGATGCCACCATCCTCGAAGGCCGCACCACCGTCGACGAATCCATGCTCACCGGCGAGCCCACCCCGCTCCCTCGCGAACCCGGCAGCCGCGTCCTGGCCGGCTCGCTCAACTACGACGGCGCCGTCACCTGCCGTGCCGAATCCCTCGGCGAGGCCACGGTCCTGGCCCAGATCACCCGCATGGTCCAGCAGGCGCAGGGCTCCCGCGCCCCCATGGAGCGCCTGGCCGACCGCGCCAGCGCCATCTTTGTCCCCGTCGTCCTCGGCCTCGCCCTCATCACCTTCGCCGCCTGGCTCCTGGCCGCGCGTTCGTTCCCAATCGCAATTGCCAACACCGTCGCCGTGCTCGTCATCGCCTGTCCTTGCGCCATGGGGCTGGCAGTCCCCGCCGCGCTCACCGTGGCCGTGGGCCGCGGCGCGCAACTCGGCGTCCTCTTCAAGGGCGGCGAGGCTCTGGAGCGGCTCGCCCGCCTCGACGTGGTCGTCCTCGACAAGACCGGGACGCTCACCGTCGGCCGCCCGGTGTTGCAGGCTGTCCACGCATTTGCCGGCCACTCGGAAAGCGATCTGCTCAGCCTGGCCGCCGCCGTCGAGGAGCGGTCCAACCATCCCCTGGCCCTCGCTGTTGTCGAAGAGGCGCGCGCCTGCGGCCTCGCTTGGCAGCCCGCCAGTGAGACGCAGATCCTTCCTGGCCGCGGCATCACCGCGACCATCGATGGCCGCCACTGCCTGCTCGGCAACCAGGCCCTGTTTGCGGAATTTCTGATCCTGCTTCCCCAGGATCTTCCGCCCCCGGAGACCGGCGTAACCCGCCTGTGGATGGCCGTGGACAACCAGGCCGCCGGCTACTTCGACGCCCGCGACGCCCTGCGCCCCGATGCGGTTGAGGCCGTCGCCGCCCTGCGTGGCGAAGGCCTCCGCGTCCGCATGCTCACCGGCGATTCCGCCGTCGCCGCCGCGCCCATCGCGCGCCAGGCCGGTATCGATGAAGTCGAAGCCGGCCTCGATCCCGCCGGCAAGCTGGCCCGCATCCGCGCCTTGCAGCAGGGTGGCCTGCGCGTGGCCATGGTCGGCGATGGCATCAACGACGCTGCCGCCCTCGCCCAGGCCGACGCCGGCATCGCCATGGGCAGCGGCGCCGATCTCGCCCAGGAGGCCGGCAACGTCCTCCTGCTGCGCCCCCACCCCGCGTCGATTCCGGCCGCCCTCGGCCTGGCCCGCCAGACCCTCCGCGTCATGCGCCAGAATCTCGGCTGGGCCATCGGTTACAACCTCATCGGCATTCCCCTCGCCGCCGGCCTGCTCTATCCTGCTTTTCGCATCCTGCTCACGCCCTGGCTGGCAGCCGCGGCCATGGCCCTCAGCTCGGTCTGCGTCCTGGCCAACAGCCTCCGCCTGCGCCGCTGGCAGTCGCCCGCTCCGGAAACAGCGCCGGCAAGCTAAACTTTAGAGGGGTTCCCGTGCGCATCCTCACCCGCTACACCCTCGGCGAGATTCTCTCCCACACCCTCATCGGCTGCGCGCTCTTCACCTTCATCCTGTTCATGCCCCAACTGCCGCACATCCTTGAGGCGGTGGTGCGCAACTCCTCCACCATCACGGATGTCCTGGAAGTCTTCCTCTTCACGCTGCCCAACCTCTTCAAGGTCACCATCCCCATGGCCGTGCTGGTGGGCATTCTGCTGGGCTTCAGCCGACTGGCCGCCGACAGCGAGATCATCGCCATGCGCGCCTCCGGCCTGGGCATCGGCTACTTCGTCCGCGTCGCTTCCATCGTTGCCGTCACCGGGACCCTGCTTCGGCCTGGCCAACTCCCTCTACGTGGCGCCCCGCGCCAATCAGGCCATCCTCGCCATGCAGCAGGAGTTGGAGACCTCGCAGGCATCCTACGAGATTGAGCCGCGCGTCTTTTACGAGGACTTCCGCAACTACGTCCTCTACGTGCAGGATGTGCGCTCCGGCGCCGGCGCGGCCAACTGGCGTCAGGTCTTCATGGCCGACGTCACCGATCCCAACAACCCGCTCATCACCACCGCCGCCTCGGCCACTGTGGTCAGCGACAATACCCAGGAGCTCCTCATGCGCCTGCGCGACGGAGCTCGCCATGAGACCGTCGCCGGCCAGCCCCAGCAGTACAACATCTCCACCTTCTCCACCACCGACATGCCGCTCTCGCTCAGCCAGCTGAGCGATATCCACCTCGGCCGCATGGACACCGCCATCTACGCCCTCCCCATGAACGCTCTCCTCCAGCGCATTAATAGCTCCAAGGGGGGGACAGACGCCCGGCACCTCCTTATCGAACTGCACACTCGTCTCGCCTATCCTGTTGCCTGCCTCGTGCTCATGCTGGTCGGCGTTCCCCTGGGCGTCTCCTCGCGGCGTGGCGGCAAAAGCTCCGGCTTCGTCTTCACCATTCTGCTCGTCTCCTTCTACTACTTCCTCTCCTCCATCGGAATCCAGCTGGGCCGGCAAAACAAGATTCCCGTCTTTGTCGCCGTCTGGTCCGCCAACTTGCTCTTCGCCGCGGCCGGCATCTTCCTGCTCTGGCAGATGGCCACCGGAGGCCGCGTCCTCAGCGCCATTACCACCTGGGCCAGCCGCGCTCCCAGGCTGAAGACCGGGAACGCAAACAAGCTGAACGGCGCCCGCCTCACCGGCCTCTTTGACCGGCCCCAGGCGCGCCCCCCGCGCACCTCGGCCCGCGGCGTCTTTCCCCGCATCCTCGACGAGTACGTCATCCGCGAGTTCCTCAACATCTTCTTCCTGGTCCTGGCCGGCTTCGTGATGCTCATGCTGGTCTTCACCTTCTTTGACCTGGTCGGCGACATCATCCGCAACCACATCGCCATGTTCACAGTCGGCGACTACCTCATCAACCTCACGCCCAGCATGCTCTATCTGATCGCTCCGCTGGCCGTGCTGATCGCCGGCCTCGTCACCTTCGGCGTGCTCAACCGCAACAGCGAGATCATCGCCATGAAGGCCACCGGCATCAGCCTCTATCGTCTGGTGGTCCCCATTGTCTCCATCGCCGTCATCCTCGCCGTCAGCCTCTTCCTCTTTGACCAGTACTATCTGCCCCAGGCCAACCGCAGACAAGAGGCCCTGCGCAATTTCATCAAGGGCCGTCCCCCGCAGACCGTTCTGCATCCTGAGCACAACTGGATCTTTGGCCAGCCACGCCCCGGCGAGCCCGGCCGCATCTTCTACTACCAGTTCTTCGATCAGCAGCGCAATGAGTTCGCCAATCTCTCCGTCTTCGAGTTCGACCCGTCCACCTTCCAGCTCACCCGCCGCATCACCGCCGCTCGCGTCTTCTGGGATGCCGATACCGGAACCTGGCGCTTCGAGAACGGCTGGCAGCGCGATTTCCAGGGCCCCAATAAGGTCGAATTCCGCGAATTCAAGCAGACCTCATTCTCTGAGATTCACGAAGACCCAGGCTATTTCAAAAAGGAGAGCCAGCAAGCCCAGGAGATGAACTTCGCTCAGCTCGATCACTACATCAGGGACCTGAGCCAGAGCGGCTTTGACACCATGCGCCTGCGCGTCGAGCTGTGGCGCAAGCTGGCCTATCCGTTCATCGCCGTGATCATGGCGGTCCTCGCCATTCCCTTCGCCTTGTCCATGGGCCGCCGCGGCTCGCTCACCGGCATTGCCGTCGCCATCGCCGTGGCTCTCGCTTACTTCGTCGTGGACGGCCTGTTCAGCGCGCTCGGCAGCGTCAACTACCTTCCCGCCGCGCTGGCCGCCTGGTCTCCCGATATTCTCTTCGGCCTGGTCGGCAGCTACCTGCTGCTCCGCACCTCCACCTGATCCCCGGCTTCCCGCCGGTCTCCCGGCCCCGGCCGCGCGTTTCCTTGCTTCCCCGTACAATAAAAGCACCTATGTTCCGTGACCTGGACCGGCTCTTCGGGTACATGCGCCGCTACCGCTGGGGTTACCTGTGGGGCACGCTCTCCTGTGTCGCCACCAACATCGTCGCGGTCCAGTTCCCCCGCGTCCTCGGCGCCGCCGTCGACGACCTCAAGCGCGGCACCACGCGCGAGCGCATCCTGCTCTTCGCCGCCCTGCTGGTCGCCATCGCACTGGTCAAAGGAATCTTCCTCTACGCCCAGCGCTGGATCCTCATCGGCATCTCCCGCGACATCGAGCTCGACCTGCGCAACGATCTCTTCCGCAAGCTCGAAGAGCAGGACTCCGGCTTCTACCAGCGCTACCGCACCGGCGACCTGATGGCCCGCATGACCAACGACCTCAGCGCCGTCCGCATGCTGCTGGGCCCGGCGCTCATGTACAGCGCCAACACCGTCTTCCTCACCGTCTTCGCCGTCTTCTTCCTGCTCCGCATCAGCCCTTGGCTCACTCTGGTCGCCCTGGCGCCCATGCCCATCGCCTCCATCCTCGTTCAATATTTCGGCAGCCGCATTCACGACCGCTTCGAGCGCATTCAGGCCAGCTTCTCTGAGATCTCCGCCCAGGCCCAGGAAAACTACTCCGGCGTGCGCCTTATCCGCGCCTTCGCCCGCGAAGAGTCGCAGATCGGCCTCTTCGAGCAGCTCAACCGCCGCTACATCGCCCGCTCCCTCCGTCTGGTCCAGCTCATGGGCATGCTCTGGCCCACCCTCGAGTTCATCCTCGGTGTCTCCATGATCATCACCCTGCTGGCCGGCGGTCACCTGGTCCTCGCCCACCGCATCTCGCTGGGCGATTTTGTCGAGTTCAGCACTTACATGATCATGCTCATCTGGCCCATCATCGCCGTGGGCTGGGTGGTCAACATCTTCCAGCGCGGCACCGCCTCGGTCAAGCGCATCGATGAGCTGTTGCGCGCCGAGCCCGCCATCGACGACAGCTCCGCTGTTCCATCCCTTGGACCGGATACGGTGCTCCAGGGAGATATCGAGTTCCGCCATCTCAATTTCAGCTACGGCGAAACGCCCGTCTTACGCGACGTCAGCCTGCGCATCCCCGCCGGCTCCAGCCTGGCCATCGTCGGCCCCACCGGCTCCGGCAAATCCACGCTCGTGAATCTCATCACCCGGATTCTCGAGGCGCCCCCGGATTCCCTGCTCATTGACGGCCGCCCCATCCGCGATTATCCGCTGGCCGCGCTGCGCCGCAACATCGGCATGGTGCCCCAGGAAACCTTCCTGTTCAGCGAAACCATCCGCGAAAACCTGGCCTTCGGCGCGCCCCACGCCAGCGAGGAGGATCTGCTCCGCGCCGCCGAGGCCGCCCACATCCGCCAGGAGTTCCAGGATTTCCCGCAGGGCTTTGAAACCATGGTCGGCGAGCGCGGGGTCACCTTATCCGGCGGCCAGAAGCAGCGCGCCGCCATCGCCCGCGCCCTGCTGCGCCGGCCCGCCATCCTCATCCTTGATGACGCCCTCGCCAGCGTGGACACCTACACCGAAGAACGCATCCTCGGCGGCCTGCACGCCTACACCGCAACCGCCACGACTATCCTCATCTCCCATCGCGTCTCCACTGTGCGCAATGCCGATCAGATCGCCGTCCTCGATCGCGGCCGCATCGTCGAGATCGGCCGGCACGACGAGCTGCTCGCCCGCGACGGCTATTACGCCAGCCTCTACCAGAAGCAGCAGCTCGAAGAAGAGCTCACCGTTGCCGGATAACGCAGCAAATCACGCGTTCCAGTGCGAGCTGGCCGCATTCCCGCCGAATTCGCCGCCCAGCCCCTCCCTGCTTCCAGCGGTGACCGCGGCCACCTGCGGCGGCGCAGACTGAACCGCCGGATCCCGGCTCACCTCCCGCCACGCATCCCGCACCTTCCGAACACAGTCAATCGCATGCTCGAACTTCGCCTTCGAGGCCGACTGCGAGGCCTGCAGAATCTGTGCGAAGACCGAGGCGTAAAACTCGCTCAGCGCCTGTGCCGGCCGCCCGCCCACGTCCATGCGCAGACGCGCCTGCAGGTGGATGATGATGTCCAGCGCCCGCTTCACGGCGATCCGGCGCTCCTCGGTCTGGCCCCGCTCCACCGCGGCCACCGCCACCCAGAGATAGCGGATGATTCCGTCATAGAGCGCAACCACCAGATCGACGGCCGAAGCCCCTTCCAGTACGTGTTCCTGGTAACTTCCCATTCCCTCTCGCTCCTTACCCGTTCGTGTTCTGGTTGTAGCCCGTGATCGCCGAGTAAAGCTCATTGACGCCCGCCAGCTCCGAGGGCAGCTGTTGCAGGATCTGGTTGGCGCTGTTCAGCTCGGCGGTCAGGCTCGATTGCTCGGCGGAGATCTGGCTCTGCTCCCTGGAGATCTCCGCGTTCAGGCTCGATTCCGTGCTGCTGTTCGAGCTCGTGGCCAGCGCCAGCAGGCCCGTCGACGAGCTGGTACCCGCATCGGTGAGAGTGTTGGAAAATGTCATTCCCCAGCTGTCCAGGTTCTGAAACAGCCCCTGCACCCCGCTGAAATCCGAGTTCAGCACCGCGTCCAGCGAGGTCATATCCAGGGAGATAGTGCCGTCGTTGTTCACGCTGATGCCAAGGCCGGTCAGGTTGCCGATATCGGAGGAATTCGTGTAGTTCATCGGCGTGCTGCCGCCGCCGTCGCTGTCGGTGGCCGTCAGCGCGGACGTCACCGTCAGCGCCCCGCTCGCGCCGGATGCCTGCGCGGTCAGGGTCAGTGTCGATTCCCCCTCGCTGGTCGCCACCGCGGCCGTCACGCCCAGTGACAGGCTGTTGATGTATTGCTCCAGATCCGTCAGCGTCGTCCCGCCCTCGGCCGTGTTCACTTCGTCCATCGTGATCGGCGTTGCCGTTCCGCTGCCCACCCGGATGGTCATCGATCCGGACAGCGTGGTCGTGGAGTCGCTGGGGACGCCAGTCAGGTAGCCGCTGGGGTTCGGCGCATTGACGCCGCCCAAAATGTCCTGCTGCAGCAGCGTCAGCGTGGGCGAGCCGAACAGCGGCTCGGCATTGCCGGAGCTGTCAGTCCCCTCTTGCGTATTGATGGCGCTCACCAGCGAGTTGTAGTCGCTGACAAACTGGTTCAGCGTGCTCTCCACCCCCGAGTTGTAATTGCCGATCACCACCTGCACCGGGCTCGATGACGTCGCCAGCAGCTGCATGGTCAAGCCGGGAATCAGATTGGTCACCGTATTCGAGGCGCTGCTCAGCTCGACGCCATCCACCGTCAGGCTGGCGTTCGATCCGCTTACGGCGTTGGTATACGCCAGTGAAGTCGCGCTGTCGGCCAACTGTGAGTTCACCGCCAGCGTCCCCGCGCTGCCGGCCGTATTCGAGGTCAATGACAGGCTCGCCGTGCCGTCGCTGTTGGTCACGGTTGTCGCATCGAACCCCAGCGTGGCGCTGTTGGCATGGATATAGGCGGCCAGGTCCGCCAGCGTCGTGCCGCCCTCGGCCGCGTTTACGTCGTTCATGTCGATGGTCTGCTGGCTGCCGCTGCCCACCGTTACGTTCAGCGTTCCGGTCAGCGTCTCGCTCGCGTTGACCACCGGCGAAAGCACCGCCGTCGAAGCCGCGCTGCCGGCGCCCGCGGTAACCGTAGCGCCCAGCGTGTTCGCAACCGCGGCGGTCAGTTGATTGTCGCTGATGGTAATGTTGCCGCCCGCGCCCGAGGTTCCCGACACCAGGCTCAGCCGCGACCCGTTCGCGTCGGTCAGCACGCTGGCCGTCACTCCCGCCCCGGAGGCATTGATCGCCGCGGCCAGCCCGGAGAGCGTGTCGTCGGAGGAATTGAGCGTAATCGTCGTTCCGCTCCCGCCGCCCACCGCAATGGTGACCGACCCGGAGAGCGTGTCCGCGGCGCTGGCCAGCGCGGCCAGGTATCCGCTCGCGGTCTGCGCCAGGCTGTTCACCGTCACAGTGTGCGTGCCCGCCGCCGCCGAGGTTGAGGCCGAGGTCAGCTCCAGCACATCGGGATTGGAGCTCGAGCCGGTCTTTTCCGCCAGCACGCCGCTCAAGTCCGTCAGGCTGCTCATGTCGTTGGAAAGGTTCGACAGCAGGGTTCCCAGGTTGGAGATCGCTGTGTCCTGGTTCTCCAGCGCCGAAAGCTGCGTCTTCCACGGCGTCTCCACATCCTCCAGATTGGCCACGATCGTCGATACCGTCGCGCTGACGTTCGAACCCCTGCCCGCTCGTCGGCGATCCGAAACTCAACCCGACCGTGCCCATCGCACCCTCCCCGCAGAACTCATGCAGCCCGGAAGCCACCCGGCTCCGGAGCGGATTGGAAAAGCCTCATCAACGCCTCGCAGCACAAAAATCGCACCAGAGCCCGCCCCGCTGCCGATTCCACCCGCCTTATCGGCCGTGCATCGCCAAAAATGAGGGCCTAGCTCCAAACGCGGTGCCACAAACGCAGGGGGAGGGCATCTTTCGGACGCCCTCCCCTGGTTCTGGTCCGCCGCTCGCGCGGCATCCCGGTTACTCCACCCCTGCGACCAACAACCCGCCGCCGGAGACCCCGCTTGACTCCACCCCTGCGTCCAACAACCCGCCGCCGGAGAACCCGGATGACTCCACCCCCTGGGACCAAAGACCCGCCGCCGGGGACCCCGGTTGACTCCACCCCTGCGACCAACAACCCGCCGCCGGAGACCCCGGATGACTCCACCCCCTGCGACCAAAGACCGGTCGCCGGGGACCCCGGATTACTGCAGCAGCTTGGTCACTTCCTGCTGCACGCTGTTGGCCTGCGCCAAAGCCGCAATGCCGGTCTGGCTCAGAATTTCGTACTTCGACATGGCCGAAGTCGCGGAGGCATAGTCGGTGGCCTGGACTGCGTTCTGGGCCGACTGCACGTTCTCCGCCTGTGTCGCCATCACGTTGCTCATGGCGTTCAGCGTGTTGATCTGCGAGCCAACGTAACCGTCTTCCGCCGCCACATCCGTGATCGCCGTGTTCAGATCGGTCAGAGCCGCCTGCGCATCGGTAGCATCATCCAGCTTGGTCGCGCTCAGGTCGATGCCGGCCGTGTCGGTGTAGGTGAAGGCTCCGGCCGCATAAGCAACCACGCCGGCCGAGTCGCCCACCGCCTTATCGGAGAGAGCCTGCAGGTTCAGCGTGTCGGTGGTCGCGCTGGTCGTGGTGGAGTCGCCCGTGTAGATCTCCATCGTGTTCCCGAAGACCGCGTTGCCGTTGTAGGTGGTCGTGGTGCCGATGTTGCTGATTTCACCCAGGATCGACTGATACTCCTGGTTCGCAGCCGTGTCCTGTGCCGTGTCGAGGGTGCCGTTTGAGGCCTCGGTGGCCAGCGTCACGGCACGGTTAAGAAGGCTTGTCACTTGCGAAAGAGCGCCATCGGCAACCTGAAGGTACCCGACGCCTTCGGTGGCATTCGTCTCTGACTGAGTCAGAGCCGTCTGGTTGGCCTGCAGGCCGTCCACCAGCGAAAGACCGGCGGCATCGTCCGCGCCGGAGTTGATCCGCGAGCCCGAAGACAACTGCTGCAGCACCGTGGACAGGCTGTTGTTGGTGTTGTTAAGGTTGTTCTCCGCATACACTGCGGACAGGTTATTCAAGACACCCAGGGACATGGGAATCTCCTTGTCAGATGCATGATTAACGGCCCTTTCCCTGAAGTGCTCCCATCTTTTAGTTGACCCTGGGTCGCTGTTTCTGGTTCGGGGACCGTCGCATCTGGCACCTTCTTCGGCCTGCCCCCCGCTGACTTTATCCCCCTCGCTTTTCTGTCCTGCCGGGGACACTTTCCGCCCCGCCATTTAATCTTTGAACCTTTGCCGCGCCCCGCCGATAACTCCGCCATGGGAGTTTCACGGCCATGATCCATTTGACTAAGCTCAACGGCAATTCCATGGTGCTGAACAGCGATTTGATCAAGACCGCAGAGGCCTCGCCGGACACCATGCTCACGCTCATCAACGGCGAAAAGCTTATCGTGCGCGAGGATTGCGCCGAGGTCGCCGAGCGGGTCATGGTCTACCGCGCCCGCCTCCTGGCCACCGTGGCCCGCCGGGTGCCGCACTACGGCGACCTCGACCGCATCGTCGCCCTGGCCAGCCTGGACCTTGCCGGCGAGCCCGGCGCGGCCCCCGCGCCATCGCCGCCGGAGGACAAAGAGACTTAAGACCCGATGGCCGGCGTCTCCCGCCGGAACGGCCCTCCGGCGTCTCTCCGCCTGATTCCCCGGCCAGCGGATCGACAAGCGCTTCATGCGGCAATTCGGCGGGCGGTTCGAGGAGCGGTTCATGGATAAAGCGAGTATCGGCGGAGTCTTCCTGGCCGTGGCCGGCATCATTGCCGGTCTGCTCATTGAAGGCGGAAACCTCGGCCAGATCCTGCAGCCCACCGCCGCCCTGATCGTCTTCGGCGGCACCATGGGCGCGGTGCTCCTGCAATTCCCGCTCACCACGGTGGTCTCCGCCTTCCGCAGTCTCGTCCACGTCTTCTCCGCGCCCCGCAAGCAGAACCTCGACCTCATCCGCCTGCTGGTCGCCTTTGCCAACAAGGCCCGCCGCAACGGCGTGATCAGCCTGGACGCCGACCTGCCCGCTATCCAAGATCCCTACCTCAGGCAGGCCCTCATGCTCGCCGTCGACGGCACCGAGCCCGCCGACCTGCGCAAGATCATGCGCGTCTGCCTCGACTCGGCTACCGAAAGCGAGGAGCGCCTCCCCGCCGTTTTCGAGTCCGCCGGCGGCTTCTCCCCCACCATCGGCATCCTCGGCGCAATCCTCGGCCTCATCCAGGTCATGCATCACCTCGACAACATGCAGGAGGTGGGCCGCGGCATCGCCGTCGCCTTCGTCGCCACCATCTACGGCGTCGGCATCGCCAATCTCTTCTTCTTGCCCTTCGCCGGAAAAATGCGCCTCCGCATCCACGACGAGCACCAGAGCCGCGAGATGATGCTCGAAGGCGTCATCTCCATCCTCGAAGGCATGAATCCCCGCATGCTCGAGGTCAAGCTCAACGGCTTCCTCGACCATGCCAGCCGCCAGAAGAAGGAGCAGGCCGCATGAGCAAGCCCCCGCGCAAAGGCCACGTGAACCAGGATCGCTGGATGGTCTCCTACGCCGACTTCATCACCCTGCTCTTCGCCTTCTTTGTCGTCCTCTACGCCTTCGCCCAGAAAGGCAAGCAACAGCAGGCTGAAGTCTCCTCCTCCATCGACTCCGCCTTCCGCTCCCTCGGCATCTTCGCCGGTACCCGCCGCAATCCCGGTGCCGCAGCCGGCTCCAGCTCCGCTGACAAGCCCGCCATTCCCATGAATATCGTCATGGGCGAGGATGTCCTCGCCCCGGCCCAGGTCAAGGACGCCCTCGAACTCATCCGCCGCGATCTCGAACAGACCCTCTCCAACCAGGTCGCCACCCACACCGTCTCCATGCGCATGGGCCGCGACGGCCTGGTCATCAGCCTCCGCGAAGCCGGCTTCTTCGACTCCGGCTCCGCCACGCCCAAGCCATCGAGCCTCCCTACCCTGCGCCAGATCGCACAAACACTCGGCCAGACTCCCTACGACATACGCATCGAAGGCCACACCGACAACGTGCCCATCCACACCGCCGAGTTCGACTCCAACTGGGAGCTTTCGTCGGCCCGCGCCACCCGCATCGCCCGCATCTTTATCGGGCTCAAAGCCATCCCGCCCGGCCGCATCTCCGCCGCCGGTTACGCCGAGTTCCACCCCGTCGCCAGCAATGACACCGCCGAAGGCCGCGCGGAGAACCGCCGCGTCGACCTCGTCGTCCTCCCCCGCACCACGGTCAACTTCGCCGCGCCCGCGCCACCCCAGCCCTCCGGCCCGTGGCGCAAAATTGCCGACGCCGACCCCGGCCAGTAAGCTGTTCCTTATTCCCTATTCCCTATTCCCTATTCCCTAGTCCCTAGTCCCTAGTCCCTTAGTCCCTGCCTTCACTCCACCCCCAGCACCTTCACAATCACCCGCTTGCGCCGCTGCCCGTCGAACTCCGCGTAAAAAACCCGCTGCCACGTCCCCAGGTCCAGCTTCCCATCGGTCACCGGCAGCGTCGTTTCGTGGTGCATCAGCAGCGACTTCAAATGCGCGTCTCCGTTGTCCTCGCCCGTCCGGTGGTGCTTGTAGTCGGACCGCGCCGGCGCCAGCTTCTCCAGCCACTCCCCGATGTCCTCGATCAGTCCGCTCTCCAGGTCGTTCACGTACACCGCCGCCGTAATGTGCATCGGCGAGACAAAGCACAGCCCGTCCTTCACCCCGCTGCGCCGCACAATCTGCTCCACCTCATCGGTGATCTGCACCATCTCTCGCCGCTTGCGGGTCTCAAACAACAGGTACTCCGTATGACTTTTCATCTCCGTCTCCCCTCCTGCGCAGCGTTGAGCATCAGGCAGTCAAACCGTTCCCCTTATATCCTAATGAGAGCCGTGACCAATGCGAATCCACCCACCCCCGAATCCCTCTGCGATCGCGGCCTCGACCTGCTCGCCGCAAACTCGCCCGCCGAAGCCGCCCGGGCTTTTCGCGCCGCCATCGCAGCCAGCCGGCAGCCCAACGGACTGGGCCTCGTCGAAGCGCATCACGGCCTCATCCGCGTCCTGCGCGACGCCGGCCAGCTCAACCAGTCCATCGCTGCGGCCATGGCGCTCACCGCGCTCACCCCCAACGATCCGCTCGCCCACACCGCGCTCTCCATCTCGCTGCAGGCCGCCGGCTTGGTGCCCCAGGCGGAAGCCGCCGCCGCCCGCGCCCGGGTCCTCGAGTGGAAGATCCAGCTCCACTCTCCGCAGGCCCCCGCCGACATTTCTTCTGATGCGGTCTCCCCCAACCCGTCCACCCCAGCCCCAACAATTCTGGACAAGCAGCCGTGAAAAACTCCGCACTCCCCATCCCTGCCCGCCGTCTCCGCAAATTGTACGATCAGCTCGCCGCGGCTTACGGCCCGCAGCATTGGTGGCCGGCTGAGACTGCCTTTGAAGTCATCATCGGCGCCTATCTCACCCAGAACACCTCTTGGAAAGCCGTCGAGCGCTCCATCGCCAATCTCCGCCGGGCCGGCGCCCTCACTCCTGAAGGCCTCCGCGCCATTCCCCTCCGCAAATTGCGCCGTCTGATTCAACCCTCCGGCTTCTTCACCCGCAAGGCCCCCGCGCTCAAGGCCTTCGTTGCCATGCTTGACGCCGAGTTCTCCGGCTCCCTCGACCTTCTCGCCGCCGCACCCACGGCCTCGCTTCGTCCCCGTCTCCTGGCCCTGCCCGGCGTTGGCCCTGAGACCGCCGATGCCATCCTCCTCTACGCCCTCAACCATCCCGTTCCCGTGGCCGACGAGTATCTCCGCCGCGTCGCCCGGCGTCACGCTCTGCTCGCGCCCGCCTCCAGCCGCACCATCATCTCCTACACCGCGTTGACCTCGCTCACCCGCCACGCCTTCTCGGCCGACCCTCCATCAACCCGCACGCGCCTGTTCAACGAATTCCACGCCCTCACCGTAGCCGTCGGCAAAGCCCACTGCGGCCGTGTCGCCCGTTGCGCGGGCTGCCCGCTCGCCTACGATCTGGAAGCAGCTTCTAGCCCCTAGCTTTTAGCTTCTAGCTCAATTCGCGCGAGATCACAGCCTCATGCTCTTACTCACGCTCCAGGAGCTAGCAGCTAGAAGCTGGTAGCTGCTTTATGGCGTAATCTGGTGTCACCATGAGTCCAACCCAGCAGCAACCGCAAATGAACCTCGTCCAGACCCCCGACTACCGCGAGTCCTACGCCAACAGCGTGCAGGTTCGCGTCAGCGTCTGGGATTTTCAGCTGGTCTTTGGGCTGGCCTCCAGCGACAGCCCCGATCAGGTGACCATTCGCAACCATCAGGCCGTCTTTCTCAGCCCCCAGCAGGCCAAGGCTCTCTGCAATGTGCTCGGCCAGAACCTCGCCCAGTATGAGCAGGCCTTCGGCACGCTCAACCTGGAGCCGCAGAACCAGAACTTCCCGCGCGGACCCGTGAACTGACTCCCCGATCCATCAACCTTCCGCCGGAGTGAACCCTTGCGCTGGAGACAATTCATCGAGCCGCGGCGGGATGCCCCGCTTCCTCTCTGGATGATCTATCCGGTGATCTTCGCGGCGCTCTATCTCACTCACTTTACCCTCCTGCGCCTGCCCTATTACTGGGATGAAGCCGGCTACTACATCCCCGCCGCATGGGACTTCTTCCGCACCGGCTCGCTGATTCCCGTCTCCACCCTCAGTAACGCCCATCCGCCCCTGCCCAGCATCTACCTTGCGCTCTGGTGGAAAGCCTCCGGATTCCACCCCGCTGTCACCCGTGAGGCCGTGCTGATGGTGGCCGCGCTCGGCCTGCTGGCCGTCTGGCGGTTGGCCATGCGCATCCTCGACGAGGCTGCCGTCGCCTTCTGGACTGCCGTCCTCACCGGCCTCTATCCCATCTGGTTCGCGCAGAGCTCCCTGGCCCACGCGGACATCTTCGCCGCCGCCTGTACCCTCTGGGGCCTGGTCTATGCGCTGCCGGTCCGCAACCGCAAGCCCTGCGCCGCCGCCCTCTGGTTCGCCGCCGCCGCGCTCTCCAAGGAAACTTCCATCATCGTTCCTCTCACCCTGGCCGCAATCAGCTTTGCCGACGGCTTCCGTGTACTTCCTCCGGCGCGTTACCGCCTCTGGCGCGAATCCGCCTGGCTCACCACCTGCCTGCTCCCGCTTGCGGCCTGGTACGCCTGGTACTACCACAAAACCGGCTTTCTCTTCGGCAATCCCGAGTTTTTCCGCTACAACGCCCAGGCCAATCTCTCGCCGCTGCGTTTTCTGGCCGCTTTCGGCCACCGCATCCTCCATCTCACCGCGCATATGAACCTCTTTGTGCCGGTGCTCATGACGGTCGCGGCCCTGCTCCTCGATCCCCGTCCCGACGCCGCGGGTCACGACCGCGTCTCCATCGCCCCGCCCGTGCTCTTTCGCATCCTCCTGCTGCTTCTGGCCAACGCCCTGCTGTTCAGCGTGCTGGGCGGCGCTCTGCTCACCCGTTATCTGCTGCCCATGTACCCGCTGGTCCTTCTGGTCGCCGTCTCCACCTTCTATCGCCGGGTGCCCTACTGGCATGGCCTGGCGCTGTTCTCCGCCGTGGCCTTTGTGCTCGCGCTCTTCATCAATCCCCCTTACGGCTTCGCCCCGGAAGACAACCTCGCCTACGCCCATGTCATCCGGCTCCATATGGCCGGCATCGCCCAGCTCCAGAAGCGCTGTCCCGGCGCGACCGTGCTCACCGCCTGGCCCGTCAGCGACGAGCTCACCCGCCCCGAGCTCGGTTATGTCAAACAGCCCTTCTCCGTCTACCGCATTGACAACTTCAGCGCCGCCCAGATCGCCCTCGCCGCCCGGCAGCCGGAAAAATACTCCGCCGCCCTGGCCTTCTCCACCAAGTACGCGCCCCACTCGCCGCTGTTCACCCTGGGCCCTGCCAGCCGCGCCCTCGATGAGCGTTACTTCGGCCTCCACTACGATCTCCAACCCGAGACCATCGCTCGCCAATTCGGCGGAACCCTCCTCTGGCGTCGCGATGACGACGGCATGTGGATTGCCCTCATCGGTTTCAACCGCCAGGTTGACGCGTGCCTGCTAAACAGCTCAAATCCCATCTCCCAGCTCGCCCGCATCAGCCCCGCGCCGTCACTCTCGCTCCCTGAGCGCGTTCCCCTGCCCGCATGGTCTCCTGTCCGGAACATTGCGCGCCGGGCCTTCGCCATATCGCACCGCCTATAATCTCCCCTAGTGCAAACCTCCTTCCCATCCCGTCCGTGCCGTCGCCGTCCGTCTGTTGTCTCTGCCGTCCTCGTTGCCGCCATCGCCCTCGTCCTTGCCGCCTCCGCCGCCGCGCAGACCCCCGACGCTGCCTCGCAACCCAATGCCGCGCAAGCGCCAGGGGTCCCCACGGACACAGGGTCCTCGTCCGTGGGGCCGTCGCCGGCTGCCGCACCGCAGGTGCCCAGCGCTCCCTCCGCCCGCAGCGGCCGCATCCTCCTCGTCCTTCCCTTCGATAACAACTCCGGCCAGCCCAGCCTGGAGTGGATTCGCGAGGCCGCCGCGGAACTCCTCAGCAGCCGCTTCGCCTCCGCCGGTTTTTCCCCCCTGAGCCGCGAGGACCGCAACTACGCCCTCGATCATCTCGGCCTGCCCGAGGGGTTTCATCCCTCCCGCGCCAGCTCCATCAAGATCGCCGAAACCCTCGACGCCGACTCCATCATCGTCGGCAGCTTCACCACACAGGGCGCCGAAATCATCACCGAGGCCAGTGTCGCCGATGTGCCCCATCTGCGCATGAGCCGGCCCGTCGACGCCCGCGGCAACATGAACGACATGATTGCCGTCTTCGATTCGCTGGCCTGGAAGCTCACCCGTCAGCTCGACCCCAGCTTTAATGTCGCCGAGGAGACCTTTGTCGCCGCCGGCGCAGGCCTTCGTCTCGACGCATTCGAGCAGTACATCCGCGGCATCACCGAGCCCGACCAGTCCGAGCGCCTCCGCCATCTCAACCAGGCTGTGCATCTCAGTCCCTCGTATTCGCAGGCTTGGATGGCCCTCGGCCGCGAGGATTACCTCGATCAGCAGTACGATGAGGCCGCCGCGGCCTTCGCCAAGGTGAACCGCAACGATCCTGACGCGCTGGAGGCCGGCTTCTATCGCGGTCTCTCGCTGCTCTTCTCCGGCGACTACCCCAGGGCCGCGCAGGCCTTTTCCGGCGTGGCCCGCATTCTTCCCCTAGCTGAGGTTCTTAACAACGAGGGAGTCGCAGTCAGCCGCCAGGGCCAAAACGCCATCACCCTCTTTCGCCAGGCCGTCGCCGCCGACCCCGACGCAGCCGATTACCACTTCAACCTGGCCGTCAGCCTCAAGCGATCCGGCCGTAATGCCGAGGCCATGACCGAGCTCGCTCAGTGCTTGCGTCTCCGCCCCAATGACTCCGAGGCCGAGTCGCTTGAGGCAGCCTGGAAAGCTCCGCCTGCGCCCCTCGCCGCGTCGGCCGATCCCAGCGCGAAGGAAGAGCCCCTCGAGCGCATCGCCCGCAACTTCGATGAGGTCGCCTTCCGCCAGGCCGCCCAGATGCTTGAGCAGGTGAACGAAGCCCGCATGGCCTCGCTCTCCCCGCCGGAGCGCGCCCTCCAGCTCTCCGCCCGCGCCCGGGATTACCTCAACCGCGGCTTGCTTCTTGAGGCCGAACGGCTTTATCTTTCCGCTCAGGCAGCCGACAACCAGGTAGCTGAGGCCCATGCCGGCCTGGCCCAGGTCCGCGAGCTGGCCGGCGATAACGACGCCGCTCGCGAAGAGGCCAACATCGCCCTTACCCTCCAGCGCCTCGGCCGATGCTTATCTCGTGCTCGGACGGCTGGATCTGGCCGCCGGCAACCTCGCCGAAGCCAACCGCGAAGCCGGCGAGGCCCTCAAGCTCGACCCCGCCAGCCAGGCCGCCCAGGAACTGCTCCGCCAGATCCTGAACCGGAACGGCCGGCGAAACTAGAGCCTGGGAAGATCTTCGCAAGGAGCAACCCATGTCGCAGCGCGTTTGCGGGTTCTCGATTCCCTTCAGGTCCTCGATCCTGACCACGCTGGTTGCGGCCTTTCTTCTGGCCTTCGCGCCCCTGCCGTCCGCCCGCGCCCAGCAGCCCCTGGTCGACAAGTTCGTCCTCGACGACACCATCCAGCCGGTGAGCGCGTCCGAACTCGAACGAGCGATTGCCCAAGCCAGCTCCGACGGCGCCCAGGCGCTGCTCGTTGAGATGGACACACCGGGCGGCATGGTGGACTCCATGCGCGCCATCGTCGGCGCTATCCTGCGCTCGCGCGTTCCCGTCATCGTCTACGTAGCTCCGTCGGGCGCGCGCGCCGGTTCCGCGGGCTTCTTCATCCTCGAATCGGCCGACGTAGCCGCCATGGCCCCCAGCACTGAGGCAGGCGCGGCCCATGTGGTCTTCGAATTTAGCAAGCCCGACACGACCGAGATGGAAAAGGTCGAAAACGACGCCGAGGCCTTCCTGCGCTCCTACGTTACCCGCCGCGGCCGCAACGCCGAGGCCGCCGCCGCGGCCGTCGCTTCCTCCCACTCCTACACCGCAGAGGAAGCGCTAAACCAGCACCTCATCGACCTCATCGCCAACAACGACAACGATCTGCTCTCCGCCCTCAACGGCCGCGAGATCACCCGCATCGACGGCGGCAAGATGACCCTTCACCTGGCTGGCGCCCGCATTCAGCTCTTCCGCACCTCCCTGCGCGACCAGCTCCTCGGCTGGCTCGTCGACCCCAACATCGCCCTCCTCTTCCTGGTCGGCGGCGCGCTGCTCATCTACCTCGAGTTCAACTCCCCCGGTACCATCGTCCCCGGCGCGCTCGGCACGCTCATGGTGCTGCTGGCCATCTTTGCCCTCAATCTGCTTCCCATCCACTTCACCGCCGTCCTGCTGCTCCTTGCCGGGATGACCTTCTTCATCCTCGAAGCCAAATTCGGCGGCCACGGCGTGCTGGCCATCGCCGGCATCGTCTGCCTCACCTTCGGAATGCTAACCCTGGTAGCCGCGCCCGTGCCCGAGATGGGCGTCAGCCCCTTGGTTGCCATCGGGATCAGCGGCGGTTTCGGAGCGATTACCGTCTTTTTACTGCGTCTCGCCGTCCGCGCCCGCCGCCGCAAGGCTCACCTTGGCGCCGATGCCCTGGTCGGCAGCTTCGCCACCGCCATGGAGCCGCTCACCCCCCAGGGCCGCGTCCTGGTCGAGGGCGAGATCTGGAGCGCCATAGCGCCCCGGCCCATCCCCGCAGGCAGCCGCCTCCGCGTCGTCGCCAACGACCAGTACCTCCTTCGCGTCGAGCCGGACGCGTCAGCTCCCGCAGCGCCCGATTCTGAGCAATCGCATGGATAGATCTTGCTGACAAGCTTGTTCCCTCTTTCCCGCTCCACTCAGGCGAGCGCAGCATTTCCTCCCGTAGGGAGGACTGAAAATAGCCCAGGGCAAGCGAAGCGCAGCCCTGGGAAAGCGAAATCCAGATAATTCCGCCCCGTAGGGGCGGTGCGAACCCATATCATCGGTCTGCTCCGTCGTTCATGCGATTGCCCTGCCGCCCGAGCAACCCCCGCCTGATCGCCGTTGGAGTACAATCCCTGCTGAGTGAGGAAAGCCCATGCCGGATGTCAGTATTCCACTTCTCGTCGCCATCGCGATCGTCGTCCTCTACCTGCTCAACTCCATCAAAATCCTGCGCGAATACGAGCGCGGGGTCATCTTCCGCCTGGGACGCATTTTGCCCGCGCCCAAAGGGCCCGGCATCATCCTGGTCTTCCGCCCCTTTGACCAGATGGTCCGCATCACCCTCCGCCAGGAGGTCCTCGAGGTTCCTCCCCAGGACGTCATTACCCGCGACAACGTCACCATCAAGGTGAATGCCGTGGTCACCCTCTACGTGGTCAACCCCAACGACGTCGCCCTCAAAGTGATGAACTACGTCTACCAGACCTCGCAATTCGCCCAGACCACCCTGCGCTCCGTCCTCGGCGAGGTCGAGCTGGACGAGGTGCTCAGCCATCGCGACAAGCTCAACCTGCGCATCCAGTCCATCATCGACCAGCGCACCGAGCCCTTCGGCGTCAAGGTCATCTCCGTGGAAGTCAAGCAGGTGGACCTGCCCGAGTCGATGCTCCGCGCCATCGCCAGGCAGGCCGAGGCCGAGCGCGAAAAGCGCGCCAAGATCATCCACGCCGAGGGCGAGTACAACGCCGCCCAGAAGCTCGTCGATGCCGCCGCCCTGATGGCCACCCAGCCCATGACCCTGCAGTTGCGCTACCTGCAGACCCTCTCCGATATCGGCGTCGAGAAAAACACCACCGTCGTCTTCCCGCTGCCCCTGGAGATGTTCACCCTGTTCAACAAAATGAATCCGCCGGGAACCCTGATCTCAGGAACCCAAGCCTCTGAAAAGCCGTAAAAAACCACAGCCCTCGCGGGCCGGTTTCCCCGCACTTCGGCCCGCGACTCGATTCAATGCAGACGATTCTGCGATGCAAAGACGACGATTCTGCCGTTAATCTGTCCAAGAGTGGGTGAATTCTCAAGGAAGTGCCGGATCCAGCCCGTTCAGTAAGAATGCAGTCGGCTCGGCCCGTTGCCTGCAGCCTCTTCGATCCCGCTCTTTCGAGAATGCTTGCTGTATGGGGCTTTCAGCTTAAGTAGACGGCAGGTCGTAGAATTTCAAAGGGTCAAAAAAGGAGCGAAAACGCTCCGCACGGCTTCCCGAAACCTGCCGTAAACCCGAGGATGGTCCATGAGGGGAGTCTTTGACGACGAGCAGCTTGAGCCGGCCCAGCCCCGGCACGATACCGAGCTCACCCTGGGCTCCGGCACTCTGCTGCTCATCTTTTTCGGCCTGGTCCTGCTCTGCGGCCTCTGTTTCGGCATGGGATACGCGGTCGGCCATCGCAGCGCCCCGCTGATCGCCTCTGCCGCGCAGCCTGCACTGCCCCCCTCCGGCTCATTCTCCAAGCCCTCGGCCACCGCGCCGCCCGTTCCCGCCCCGGCCGCGCCCGTCGATGGCAGCGCCCCGTCCGCCACCACAGCCTCCGCTCCCAACTCCGCTCCCGCGGCGAATCCCGGCGCTTCTCCCGCCGCCGTTGCCCCCAGTCTGCCGGCCGCATCAACCATTCCGCCAGGCCAGCCCCAGGTCCGCCCCGCGCTCCCTGTCGCGTCCACTGCGCCCCCGTCCGCGCAGCCGGCCGCGCAACCGTACGCCCAGTCTGTCCAGCCGGCCCTTTCGCCGCCGGTTCTGCTCTCGGTCCAGATCGCCGCCGTCTCGAAACTCGAGGATGCCGATACCTTGGTCAGCGCCCTCCGCAGACGCGGTTACACCGTCACCGCCCGCCGCGAACCCGCCGACAATTTGATCCACGTCCGCGTCGGTCCCTTCACCACCCGCGAAGAGGCCCTCCGCTGGCAACAGAAGCTCCTCAACGACGGCTACAACGCCATCATCCAGCCCTGAGTTAGAGCACCCCGTCCCAAAGCCGCAATTCCGCCTCCTGCGGCTCCCGCTCCACGTGATTCTCCGTATCGAAGATCATCGTAGGGGTGGTCATCCGGGGTCCCCAACGACAGGTCTTCGTCGTTGGGGTGGTCATCGCATCCATTCCGGCAGCCCCGAGGCAATCGCCGCCCGCACCGCCGCCATCAATTCCTCCCGCCCGGCAAAATCCCCCGGATTCAGCGGCTCGTGAAAGATCATGTGCACCGTCCCCGGCCGGATGCGCACGCTCCCCTTGGCCATCAGCGATTCCGTCCCGTAAATCGAAACCGGAACGCACGGCGCGCCACTCTCCATCGCCAGGTAAAACGGCCCTTTCTTGAACGCCAGCAGCCGCCCGTCCCGGGAGCGCCTACCCTCCACAAACGTCGTCATGTGGGTGCCCTTTTTCAGTACGCGCACCCCCGCCGCCACGCTCTCCTGCGCCTCGCTCACGCTGCCGCTGCGGTCCACCGGAATGAACTCGCCCAGCTTCATGCAATAGCCTAAGACGGGAATCCTGAAGAGCGCGCGCTTGCTGAACGCCGCCGTTCTCCCCGGAATCTGTGAAACCAACGCCGGCGGGTCCAGATTCGAAACGTGATTGGCCATGAAGATGCACGCCCGGTCCCGCGGCACGCCCTCCCGTCCCTCCTCCTTCACCTGAATCCGCGCCGTTCGGAACCCCGCGCGCACAATCGCGCAGGCCACCGCGTACAGCGGCCTCACGTCCCCCGTCACCACCGCCAGCGGAACCAACACCACCGCCGAAGGAATGCTCAGGACAAGAATCACCACCAGCACAGCCAGTGATACAAACATAAGCGTCCCGTTCTAAAAAGGCCTGAATTTATGCGGCAGTGGCAGTGCTGATCCTCGCCAGTGTCCATCAACGCAAAGCCGGGAATTGCAGCAAGGCAAAGTATCGCATTCCGCCCCGCACACCTGCCCGAAATTCTTGGGAGTGGGTCAATTCCAATGCGCCTTTGAAGGGTACGGGCTTTACAGGCTGCGGAAAAACTCATCTGGCGGGGCTTTGTAACAAGGGCACGGCGGGGCACCCTCTGGGTCCCGGGCCATAACTGCCACAAAATAGAGTGCGGGCTTTAGCCCCTGCCAAATTCTCGTTCACCGTTCCCTGTTTTTCCGCAACCTGTTTAGCCCATACATAAAGCGCAACGAATCACGCGGGGCTTCAGCCCCTGAGGGACGCACTCATCAAACTAACCCAGCACCGGATTTCTCGGCCGCCTACGCCCGCATTCGGGGCCCCCAACAACAGGTCTTCGTCGTTGGGGTGGTCATCCGGGGTCCTCAACGGACAGGTCCTTGTCCGTGGGGCCAAGAACCCCAGGGCGCGCAAGCGCCGGGGTCCCCACGGACAGGTCTACGTCCGTGGGGTGGTCGCCGGCTGCCCCACCGCAGGTGGCCGCATCCACTCCGGCAGCCCCGAGGCGATCGCCGCCCGCACCGCCGCCATCAGTTCCTCGCGCGTCGCAAAGCCCGCCGGGTCGATCGGCGGATGAAACACCACCTGCGCAATCCCCGGATGCATCTTCAAACTGCCCTTGCCCAGCATCTTCTCCGTCCCGTGAATCGAAACCGGAATCACCGGCGCCTTCGACGCCATCGCCAGGTAGAACGGCCCCTTCTTGAAAGGCTGCATCCTCCCGTCCGGCGAGCGCGTCCCCTCCACAAAGGTGGTCATATGCACGCCCTTTTCCAGCACCCGCTGCGCCGCAACCATGCTCTCCTGCGCTTCGCTCGGGCTGCCTCTCCGGTTCACCGCGATGAAGTCCCCCTGCCGGAACCCCGTTCCCAGAATCGGCAGCTCCATCAGCGACCGCTTCATAAACGCCGATGTCCGCCCCGGAATCAGCGCGATCAGCGCCGGCGGGTCCAGATTGGAAACGTGGTTCGACATGAAGATGCACGCCCGGTCCCGCGGCACGCCCTCCAGTCCCGCCGCCCGTATGCGCACCCCCGCCAGCCGGCAGCTTGTCGCCAGCATGAATCGCGTGCCCTTGTAGAGCGGCTCCACATTGCCCGTCAGCCAGCACCAGGGAATGAACAGAACCGCCGTCGGAATGCCGGTAGCGACCATCGTGGCCAGAAATATCAGCGAGGAGATCATGCCCGCCTCTTGCACTACTCTGCAAACCGCTCCTTGAGCCGCCGCGGCAGCTTCTCATAAATCCCGTCAAATCCGCCATTCGACAGAATCGCCACCACGTCGCCCGGCTGGAGCCGCAGCGCAACTCCGTCCACAATCGCATCGGCGTCCTTGAGCAGCTCCGCCTGGGTTCCTGCCGCGTTCAGCGCCGCCACCACCTCTTCCGGGTGCAGCCGCTCCTGCTCGGGAATGCGCTCCTGCTGGTACACGCCCGCCAGCACCGCGTGATCCGCCAGCCGCAGGCTCGCCACCAGCTCCCCGGCCAGCACCTTGCGCCGCAGCGTGTTCGACCGCGGCTCTAAAATCGCCCAGATCCGCGCCAAAGGATAAAGCGCGCGTAGAGCCTTAAGCGTCTCGCGAATCGCCGTCGGATGATGCGCAAAATCCTCAATTACCGTGATGCCGCCGATCCGCGCGCGCACCTCCAGCCGCCGCTTCACGCTCTTGAAGCTCCTGAGCGCCGCGCAAATCGCCTCTTTGCTCACGCCCTGCCCCGCGGCCAGCGCCGCCGTGGCCGTCGCGTTCAGCGCGTTGTGCTCGCCGGCCATGCCCATCTCCAGTTCGGCCCACACCGCCCCAGCGCGCCAAACCTCCCAGCGCGTCAGCCCGCTTTCATGCCGCAGATTCCGCATGCGCCACTCCGCCCGCTCGCTGAACCCATACCGCTCCACGCGGCACAGCGCGTGGCTCACGCACTCCGTCACATTCTCGCTGCCGTCAAAGGCCACAATCACGCCCCGCCGCGGCACAAGATTGACCAGCCGCTTGAAGGCCGTCTTCACCCCTTCAAGATCCGCATAAATATCCGCGTGGTCAAACTCCACATGAGTCAGGATCAGCCCATCGGGAAAGTAATGCAGAAACTTCGGCCCCTTGTCGAAGAACGCCGTATCGTACTCGTCGCCCTCCACAATAAAAGTCCGCGTAGGCCGCAGTTGAAAGCTCGACCCGAAGTTCTCCGCGACGCCCCCGATCAGAAACGACGGCTCCAGTTCCCCGCGCTCCCGCGCCGCCGTCTGGTAGATCCACGCCAGCATGCTGGTCGTGGTCGTCTTCCCATGCGTCCCCGCCACCACCAGCGACTCACGCCCCCGCAAAAACTCCTCGCGCAGCAGCGCCGCCATTGAGGTAAACGGAATCCGCTCGTCCAGCACCAGCTCCACCTCGGGATTGCCCCGCGACAGCGCATTGCCGATCACCACCAGGTCCGGCCTCGGCTCCAGATTCCTCTCCGCGTACGGCTCCATCACCGGAATCCTGAGTCCCCGCAGCAGCTCGCTCATCGGCGGATACGCCGCCTTGTCCGATCCCGTAACCCGGTGACCCTCCAATTGCAATAGCCCGGCCAGCGAAGCCATCGCCGCCCCGCAGATTCCGCTCAGATGAATATGCCGCGCCCCTCCGCTCAACCCTTCACCACCCTCATCCGCATCCTGACCACTGATCACTGACCACTGATCACTTACTCCACCACCGCCGCTTCCAGCAGCCTCAGCTCGGTATCATTGCCGGCCCGCAGCTCCGCCTCCACGCCCAGAGTCAGGGTCACGTTCTGCCGCGACACATGCCCGCTGCGCAGCCCGATCGCCACCGGCCCCTTGAAATCCTCCAGCGCGGTCAGAATCGCCTCATCCAGCAACTCAGGCGGTGCGCCGGGCGAAACGCAATCCACCATCTCGCCAAAAACAATGCCGTTCACTCCTTCCAGCTTCCCTGCCTGCTTCAGTTGCCAAAGCATGCGGTCCACCTGGTAAGGCTTCTCCCCGGCGTCTTCCAGAAAAAGCAGCTTCCCCTCGGTCTGCGGCTCGAACGCCGTGCCCACGAGCGCCGTCAGAATGCTCATGCAGCCGCCGTACAGCGTCCCCCGCGCCCGTCCCGGGCGCAGCATCCGCAATCCCTCCTCCGCGCCCACGCTGTACGCCTGCCCGCCCAGCGCCGCGCGCAGGCTGGCCAGGTGCACGCCCTCCTCGCGCGCAAAATCCGCCGAGACCATCGGTCCGTGAAACACCGGCAGCCCAATCTGGTCCAGCAGCCACAGTTGCAGCGCCGTCAAATCGCTATAGCCCATAAACGGTTTCGCGCTTTCGGCAATTAGGTCCAGATCCAGTCCATCCAGCAGATAATTCGCGCCGTACCCGCCGCGCGTCGCAATGATGGCCCGAATCTCGTCGTCGGCAAAGGCATGGTGCAGGTCGCTGAGCCGAGCCTCGGCCGTCCCGGCAAAGTAGAGCGGACCGCTCCCCAGCATATCTTCGCCCGGCTGCGGGTCAAACCCGAGCAGCCGCAGCGCCTCGAGTCCCAGCTCCACGCGCTCCGCCCGAGCCGCCCCAGCCGGTGAAACCACGGCCACGCGCGCCCCCGCCGCAACCGCAATCGGTTTGAGCAAACCGCTCACGCGACCCACGCCTCCCCGCGTGCAATCAGCGTTGCCGGCCCGGTCAGGAAAAGCTCCGTCCCCGGCCCGTTCCACGCCACGCTTTGCGCGCCCCCGGGAGCCACGACCGTCAGCGGCGAACTGCATCCATGCAGCGCCAGCGCCGCCGTAGCCGCGGCCGAGGTTCCCGTCCCCGACGACGCCGTCGGCCCCACCCCGCGCTCCCAGATACGAATTTCGATGCGAGTCTTAATCTCTCCGCCGTCGGCCATGTGCGCAAACTCCACATTGGTCTGCTCAGGAAAATCCCGGTGTCCGCAGATCTCGGCGCCGATCGCCTGCCACGCTTTTCCCGCCACGGCAAACTCCGCGTTGTCCACCACGATCACGAAATGCGGATTGCCGGTCGAAACCGCGACCCCCTCAATCCGCGTTCCATCCGCCAGCGCCACCGTCCGCCCCTCCAATGCGGGAATGCCCATCCCGGTCGTGACCTCCGCCGTAAACCCATCCCCGTTGTGCACCGCATTCACGCGGCACACGCGCAGCCCCGCGTCGGTCGTAATCTCGAGCGTATCGCCCGCCCCAAGCCCGCGCTCGCGCGCCATCCACGCCGCCACGCAGCGCGTCCCGTTGCCGCTGATCTCGGCCATCGATCCATCGGCGTTGTGCAGCCGGATGCGCCCCGCCTTGGGCCCCGTCCAGGCAAAAAACTCCACCCCGTCCGCGCCCACCCCGGTCGAGCGCGCGCACAGCCGCCGCGTCAGCTCCCCCCGCTCGCGTCCCGCTGCGGCCTCTTCGCTCACAATCAGAAAATCGTTGCCGCATGCGTGTGCCTTGGTAAACGAAATCAATCACCCTCCCTGCCGCCAAAACATGAAGCGCAATCAACCGCTCTGCCGCACATCAAAATCTCTATTCCCAATTTGATTTTATGGCCCGATGCTATCACCGCGCCCGCCCGCCGGCTGAGGCCGCCGCGCCCCACGCATCACTGACGTAAAGAGTCCCGCTCGGCTGCCCCGGCGCCGTAAACCGCCTCACCGCGGTCAGTCCCGCCGGATGCGCCTTCACCGCGCGGTCCACTTCGTCGCCGTCAAACGCCAGCACTATCGCCGCATGCTCCGCCGGCGCCTCCAGCGCGTCTTTATATACTTCCAGATCGCTCTCGTTGATCGTCTGCCGCAGCGGAATCCCCGTCATCGTGATCAGCTCCGGATGCACTGACGTATTCATCAGGATCACGCCGCCGGGCCGCCGCTTGAGCAGCGCCCTCAGCGCCGGCGGAATCTGCTCGTCAAACGGCAACCGCGCGTGCAGGTTCTTGGTCCCCTCCACGTACACCAGCGGATGCTCCCGCACCAGCGCCGCCGCATTCAGCCCCACCAGCGCCAGCAGCAGCGCCGTCGCATAACTGGCCGCGCGCGGCTTGAACTCCCGCGCCAATCCCACCAAAACCTGCGCCGCAAACCCCACTCCCAGCGCCAGCGCCGGCAGCAGCTCCATCCCGTAGCGCGTGTTGTACCACGAGTGCGGCCACCACGCCGGCAGAAAGATCGGCACTGATCCGTACGCCACCGAGTACGCGTAGAACGGAACCGGCAGCCACAGCAGCAGCGCCCAGTCGAACCCCTGCCCGCGCTTCGTCAGCCAGCCCCACGCCGTTCCCAGCGCGCTCAGCGCCAGCAGCGTGTTGCCCCACGCCGCGGCTGCGGAATCCATCTCCGAAACCTTGAGGAAGAACAGCAGCCCCACCCATGGATTGTGCCATCCCGGATGCGGCGGCCCGGCCCCATGCGACGCGGTGCGGATTTCGATCGCCCTGGCCGAGTAAGGCCCGCGCGCAAACTCCAGCCAGTCGCCAAACGCCATCGCGTTGTACACAAACCACGCCACCGGCGCGGCCACCACCGCCGCCGACGCAATCCAGAAGGCCCGCGACCTCAGCCGCCCGCGCCGCAACAGCCCCAGACCAATGCCCGTCCACGCCAGCAGCGCCATGATCCATCCGTCGTAGCGCGTAAAGATCGCCGCCACCAGCAGCGCCGCAATCCAGCCCTGCAACCGCGTCGCCCGCGCCGGATCGTCGTCCACGCACTCCCGCCACTCCACCATCAGCAGCGCCATCCAGATCATCTCGCACACAAACAGCGGCTCGGTCATCGCCGTCGTCTGCAGGTACAACAGGTTCGGATTTAGAACAAAAAAGGCCAGCGCCACGGCGCCCGCCGCCGGCCCCATCCAGCGCCGCGCCAGCCGGTAGAAGCCCACGCACGCGCCCAGGTACGTCAGCACCGACGGAATCGTCCCCGCCAGCCCGTTCGCCCACCACGCATACACCTGCACAAACGGCAGCATCAGGATGTGCGGCAGCGGCAGCCACACCGATCCCAGTTGCGTCAGCCGCGGCTGGTGGCAATCGAACACCCGGCGCGCAATGTGCAGATGCGCGATCGCGTCCCCGTAATTGAGCATCGCCCAGTGCTGCCAGCTCCACTCCACCGCGCTCATTGAGGCCGTCGCGCACAAGGCCAGCGTCGCCAGCCACTCCCCGCGCGTGATAGGTTTGTCAGTCAAGGTGTGTCAGTTCGCGGAACCGCGTAAAGCGCTCCTCGATCTCCCCGCGGGTCAGCTCCAGCAGCCGCTCCATCCCAAACCGCTCCACCGCGAACGAGCCCATCACGCTGCCGTAAAACATCGCCCGCCGGAACGAGGCCGGCGTCAGCTCCGGCTGCGAAGCCAGGTAGCCAAAAAAACCTCCCGCAAAGCTGTCGCCCGCGCCGGTCGGATCCGTCACTTCCTCCAGCGGCAGCGCCGGCGCGCGAAAGGTCTCGCCGTCTTTGCGGAACAGCGTCGCTCCGTACTCGCCGTGCTTGATCACCAGCGTGCGCGGCCCCATCGCCATCACCGCCTTGGCCGCCTGCACCAGGTTATTTTTTCCGGCCAGCATGCGCGCCTCGCTGTCGTTGATCAGCAGCACGTCCAGCCCCTTCAGCACCTCCAGCAGCGCCGCCCGGTGCCCGCTGATCCAGTAGTTCATCGTGTCCCCAGCCACCATCTTCACCCCCGGCATCTGCTCGCGCACCCGCCTCTGCAGCACTGGATCGATATTTGCCAGAAACAGAAACTCCGAATCCCTGTACGCCTCGGGAATCTTCGGCTCGAACGACGCAAACACATTCAGCTCGGTGTTGCGCGTCTTGGCCTCGTTCAGGTTTTCCAGGTACGAGCCCTCCCACGCAAAGCACTTCCCCGGCGCGTGCTCAATCCCGCGCGTGTCTATCTTGCGCTCCCGCAGCAGCGCCTCCATTCCCGGATCAAAGTCCTCGCCCACCACCGCGATCATGCGCACATCGCAAAAAAAACTGGCCGACAGCGCAAAGTACGCCGCCGCGCCGCCCAGGCAGCGTTCTCTGCGCCCCGCCGGCGTCTCAATCGAATCAAATGCAATGCTGCCCACAACCGCAATCGCCATGCATCCCCTTTTTTTACCTTCAGGACCACTCAACCGCAGGGATCAAAACTGCAATTCATTTCGTCGCTGGGTGCCCCACCCTCGCGACGTCGTTGTTTTTGTCGCTGGGGTGGGAATCCACCAATCTTCTAGAAGCGCAAGCGTCGCATTCCAGGCGCACCGCAGCGCCTCCGCCATTTCCTATTCCCTACTCCCTATTCCCTATTCCCTTTTCTCTAGATACTTCCCAAACAGCAGTTTCAACTTCTCCTTCGTCGCCGCCGGAATCGCATCCGCCTGCGTCAGCACCGCAAACTTCGCCGCCGTCGCGCAGGCGCAGGTGCGCTCCCGCGGCAGCGCCGCCACCGCCGCCTTCACCACCCGCGCCGCATTCTCCGCGTTCTGGTGCAGCACGGCCACAATCTCTTCCACCGTCACCGCGTCGTGCCCGTCGCGCCAGCAGTCGTAGTCGGTCACCATGGCCACCGTCGCGTAGCAGATCTCTGCCTCGCGGGCCAGCTTCGCCTCCTGCAGGTTGGTCATCCCGATCACATCCGCGCCCCAACTGCGGTAGAGGTTCGACTCCGCCCTGGTCGAGAACTGCGGTCCCTCCATGCACACGTACGTGCCGCCGCGCTTGCCGGTCACGCCCACCGTCGCGCACGCATCCGCCGCCGCCCTGGCCACTGTCGCGCACACCGGATCGCCAAACGCCACGTGCCCCACAATCCCCTCGCCGAAAAACGTCGCAACCCGATGAAAGGTCCGGTCGATGAACTGGTCGGGAATCACAAAATCCGTCGGCTTGTGCTCTTCCTTCAGCGAGCCCACCGCCGACAGCGAGACAATCCGCTCCACGCCCAGCTTCTTGAAGGCATAAATGTTCGCGCGAAAGTTCAGCTCCGAGGGCAGAATCCGGTGTCCCCGCCCGTGCCGCGCCAGGAACGCCACCTTGCGCCCCTCCAGCTCGCCCAGCACAAACGCCTCGGAAGGTTCTCCGAACGGCGTCTCCACCCGTTCCTCGTGCACATTCGTAAATCCCGGCATCGCGTAAAGCCCGCTGCCGCCGATAATCCCAATCTCCGCCTGCGCTTCGTTCTGCAAAGTCCCGCTCCTCAGTCCCTAGTCCCTCAGTCCCTTAGTCCCTATCTCTCATCCAGCAGCCGGATCGTCTCCGTGATCACGTCCCCGTCAATCGTCAGGCTGTGCGCGCTGATCTTGTCCATCGTGTCCTGCGCGGTGTGGTGGTAGCTGTTGTTAGGCCCGTAGTCCAGGTCGATAATGTCGATCGACGGCACGCCCCGCTCCACGAAGGGCAGATGATCGTCCTCGATCGGCTCGTCGCGCTGGAAGAAGTATTTCTCATCCCCGCACCGCCGCGCCGCCTGCCCCACCAGGTCGATCAGCCAGCCCGTCGAGTTGTCCTCCCGCTGAATGTCCAGATCCTTGTCGCCAATCATATCGGTCAGAATGAACGCCTTGATCCGTCCCAGCGTGCCGTCGCGTCCCCACTCCGCCGCCAGGTGCCGGCTCCCATACGTCGAGTCCGAGTCCGACCAGCTCTGGATCGCCTCTTCGCCGTCGAAGAACACCATCCACACCGAGTAGCCGTCCAGCACTCTCCCGTGCTGCGTCTCGGCCCTCAACCGGTCGGCAATCGCCATCAGCAGCCCGGTCGTCGATCCGCCGTCGTTCGCTCCCACATAGTTGATGTTGCGCAGCCAGTAGTTGGTCTCGTAGTGCGTCGCCAGCACGATCACGCCATTCTTTTTGCCCGCATAGCGCACGATAAAGTTCCGCATCGCCACCGGCCCGATCGGCGTATTCGCCGTGAACGCATCCTCCTCAAGCTGGTCGTGGCGGAAGTGATCGCGCAGAAAAGCTTCGGCCTTCGCATGTCCGGGGCTGGTCGGCCAGCGCGGCCCGATCGCCACAAACTCCCGCGCGTACTCCAGAGCCCTGGCGCCGTCGAAAGCCCGCCCTGAGCCTGTCGAAGGGTGCTGCTGCGCCTGCGCGGCAATCGGCGCCAGCAGAATCGCGGCCGCCGCAACCTGCCTCAGGACCGAACCCGACCTCATTGCGCCGCCTCCTTGGCCTTCTTCTTTTCCTCCCTGGCTTTGCGCAGCGAGGGATGCACCCACCACGCCACCCCGATCCCGATCACGTAAAGCATCAGCATCGGAACCGCGTACAGGCACATCGTCCACGGATCGGGGCTCGGCGTAATAATCGCCGCCACCAGAAACACTGCCAGAATCGCGTAGCGGATGTTCTTCCACAAAAATTTCGGGCTCACGATCCCGAACATGGCCAGAAAGAAAATCAGGATCGGCATCTCGAAGCTGATCCCCAGCCCCAGAATCACCGAGAGAAAGAATCCCGTGTAGTCGTCGATACTGATCATGGGCGTAAAGTTGCGGCCGAAGTCCACCACAAGGATCTGGATCGCCGCCTGCAACACCCAGAAATACCCGAACGCCGCGCCGGCCAGGAACAGCCCCACCGAGGCCGCCATGAACGGCACCACGAATCGCCGCTCCTTCTGGTAAAGCCCCGGCGCAATAAACATCCACACCTGAAACAGAATGAATGGCGAAGCCAGAATCGCCCCCGTCACCAGCGAGGCCTGCAGGTACAGGTTCAGCGCATCCATCGGATGCGTAAACATCAGCGTCTTATGGATGTGGATCAGCGGCGCCTGAAAAAACTCGACAATAGGATTGCGAAAGATCCACGCCACCACAAAGCCCGCCGCCAGGTACATCGCCGAATGAACGATGCGCTTGCGCAGTTCTTCCAGGTGCTCCATCAGGCTCATGCCCGGGAGCTCCGCGCGTTCCGTTACCGCCACCCGCGCCTTGCTTATTGCCTCTGCGGGATCAACCATGTTGCGCCGCTTGCTCCGTCACTGTGTCTTTCGCTTCCGCTGCCGCCGTCTCCGCCACGGGCGCTTCGCCGCCGGCCGTGGCCTCGCCTGAACTAGCCTCGCCCGAGGTAACCTCCCCGCTGGCTTCCTTGCCGGCCGCCGCGGCCGTCTCGCTCGCCGTCCCGCCCGGGCTGTACGGCACCGGCGCTCCGGTCGACGGCGGCTGAATGCTCACGGGCCCATCGCCTGCCGTCCGGTCGCCCCCAGCCTCCCCGCTCTCGGTCTCGCCGCCCCCAGCCTCACCGCTTCGAGTCTCGTTGCCCAGCCCGGTCCCGCCAGCCTCCGTCCCAAAATCCGTCTTCGCCGGAAAATCCCCTTCATACGGATAGGTATGTTCCCGCGCCGCGGCCTCGTAATACGACGGCGCGTTATCGCCCGTGTCCAGCACCTGCGGCACAACATCCGGCTCTTTTTTCGGTTCATCCGGAGGAGCCGACAGCGCCAGCGCCGCCAGCCGTGCCTCTTCCTTCTTCCGCCGGTCGGCCTCCTCGGCGTTGCGCAACTCCTCTTCCATCTGATACTTGAAGTCGTTTGACGCCTTCCGGAACTCGTACATCAGCTTGCCGAGCTGCCGTCCGATCTCCGGCAGCCGCCGCGGCCCGAAGACCACCAGCGCCATCACCATCAGAACCAGCGAGTCGGCCATGCCAATGTTGGCGGCCTCAATTTGCGGCACCATCACCATAAAGTGAAATCATACCTGCACCTGCGCGGCGCTCACAAACCCCGTCCCTCATTGCGGCCCGCGATTCTCCGCGCACTCGCAATGTCCACTGTTCACTGACTACTAATCCCGCCCCTCTCGTATGAACCCTGCGTTACAATGGAACCAGGATGGTCGGTTCGCGCCGGGGGCTTCTTCTTGGAATCCGCCGGTTTCCTGCCGCATCCATCCATATTGAAAGGGCTGCAACATCCCCGTGGGTGGGGGCTCTTCCGAGGGAATCAAAGCTTCATGCCATCCCTCGGCCCAGTCAGCGCATCCACTGTAGCCTCGTAGGGCCTGTTAATCAGACCCGAGCTTTCAACATCCCCGTCCGCCGCTCCCCGCGGGAGCCGGCTGGACTGAAGGCGGAATACAGTGTCCCTGGTTCTCGATGAATCCACTGCGGCCCCAGTGCAGGCCGATCTCGCTCAGGCTGATCTCGATCAGGCTGCAAGCAGTTGCAGTCTCGACCACTACCTTGCGCTTCCCGATCACACCATGGACGCGCGCATCGCGGAAGCCCGCGCCCGTCTCGGTGCGACCACCCTGCTGCTCGGCCATCACTACCAGCGCGACGAGGTCGTTCGCTTCGCCGACTATACCGGCGACAGCTACAAGCTCTCCAAAATCGCCTCTGAGACCGGCGCACAGTACATCGTCTTCTGCGGCGTCCACTTCATGGCGGAGAGCGCCGACATTCTCGCCCGTCCCGGCCAGCAGGTCATCCTGCCCGATCTCAACGCCGGCTGTTCCATGGCCGACATGGCGGAAATCTCCCAGGTCGAAGCCTGCTGGGAAGCTCTCGAGCGTCTCGGCCTTGCCGAGGAGACCGTCCCCATCACCTACATCAACTCCACCGCCGCCATCAAAGCCTTCTGCGGCGAGCACGGCGGCCTGGTCTGCACCTCATCCAACGCCCGCGCCGCCCTCGAGTGGTCCTTTGCCCGCGGCAAACGCGTGCTCTTCCTGCCCGACCAGCATCTCGGCCGCAACACCGGCTATGCCATGGGCATTCCCCTCGACCGGATGGCCGTCTGGGACCCCTGGGCCGTCGCGATCGGTCCCAGCCAGGGCGGCCTCGCGCAGGCTCACCTCGCCCAGAGCCGCATCCTCCTCTGGAAGGGCCATTGCGCCGTCCATCAGCGCTTCCTGCCCAGCCACGTCGATCAGGTCCGCGCCAAATATCCCGGCATCCAGGTCATCGTTCACCCCGAGTGCCGCTGGGAGGTCTGCCAGAAGGCCGACGCCCTCGGTTCCACCGAGCGCCTCATCTCCATCGTCCAACAGGCGCCCTCCGGCTCCATCTTCGCCGTCGGCACTGAGATTCACCTGGTCAACCGCATGGCTCGGCGCTTCGCCGCTGAAGGCAAGCGCGTCATCACCCTCGACTCGACCGGCTGCCTCTGCACCACCATGTACCGCATCAGCCCCCAGCATCTCGCCTGGACCTTGGAAAATCTCGTCGAAGGCCGCGTCGTCAACCGCATCTCGGTCCGCCCCAACGTAAAACGCTGGGCCAGAGTAGCCCTCGACCGCATGATGGAGCTGGGATAAAGCAGCTTCTAGCTGCTAGCTATTAGCTCTTAGCATTGTGCACGGGTCGCCTGACGCATCAGGCGACCCACACCTTCTTCAGCGCTTATTGCAACAAAAATCTCCACGTCCTCATTCCCAAAATACAGCCTCCATCCGCTCGATCCAACGAGATGAAGCTAGGAGCTAGAAGCTAGCAGCTAGAAGCTGCTCCGTCGTATCCTAGAACTAGGACGCACCCATGAAGACCTTCACCCTCGACGAAGCGCAGTCCCTGCTACCGGTCCTCGAATCCCTGCTCAAGCGCGCCATCGAGGGCAAGCAGGCGGTTGAGCAGGTCGAGTCCGGCCTCGCCGAGCTGGCCCGCACCATTTACCTCACCGGCGGCATGCGCGTCAACACCGCCAAGGTAGCCGAAATGCGCGCCGAGATGGACGGCCATCTGCGCCAGGTCCGCGAGACCATCGCCGAAATTGACGCCATCGGCGTCCAGGTCAAGGATCTGGAAACCGGCCTGCTCGACTTTCCCTGCCGCCTCGACGACCAGGTCGTCCTGCTCTGCTGGCGCATCGGCGAGCCCTCCATTGAGCACTGGCACACCCTGGACGCCGGCTTCAAAGGCCGTCAGCCCGTCGACGATCGTTTCCGTCGCCGTTCCACCTCTGGCGGCCGTCCCAACTGAGCCGGCTCTAACCATTGTTCCCATGCCGCATTGAGCGAAACGCAGCCCGTCAGCGTCTCTACTCTTAGAACGCATACCCATGCCGTCTTATTCCTACCCAGGCAGGTCGCGTGCGTACGCGGTACCCTTAAGATTCACGAAGTTCTTATTCGGTCCGCTGTATGCGCGGCCCAACCTTTGCAGGAGCGGTGATGATTCCTCGCGGTTGCACCCGTAGCTGGTTCGTGGCAGTTCCCCTTCTGGTTTTCGCGGTCTTTCTGGCCGGCTGCGGCGATTTCTGGCAGGCGCCCAGCGGCAGCGGCAGCACCAGCTTTACGCTCTCCAACAGCGGCAACATCACCGTGGCTCCCGGCGCCACCAGCGGCAACACCGCGACCATTACCGTCACCCCATCCAGCTCGTTTACCGGGACGGTTTCACTCAGCTGCTCGATTTCCAGCGAGCCTTCCAGCGCTACCAGCCCCGCCACCTGCGCCCTGTCTCCCACTTCGGTTTCCATCAGCGGCGCCACCGCGGAAACCTCCACGCTCACCGCGACCACAACCTCCTCGACAACCACCGGGGCCTACGATATCAAGGTTACGGGCACTTCAGGCACAGTCTCGGAGAACACCACCGTCTGCGTTGAGGTATCGTCCTCTTCTTCGGCCAGCTGCAGCGGCGGCGGCGGCTCCGGGACCAGCGGCGTCTTCTACGTGCTCAACCAGACCACCAGCCAGATCGCCGCCCTGAGCATCTCTTCCGGCGCCCTGAATTCCATCGCCGCTGTCGCCTTGCCCGCCTCGCATCCTTTCGCCATCGCCGTGGCGCCCAACGGCCGCTTCCTCTATGTCAGCACGCTCAACGGCATCTATCTCTACACCATCGCATCCAACGGCGCGCTGACTCTGGGAAACGGCGGCTCGCCCATCTCCTCGGATCTCGCCACGGCCATGCAGGTTGACGCCACCAGCTCCTGGCTGGTCGATGCCATCTCCGGCTCCAACGGGCTCTACGCCATCGCCATCAACTCCAGCACCGGCGTGCTCGCCAGCGCCGGCGAAAGTGAGCAGTTTCTTTCCGGCGGCCTGCCCGCCACCACCCCCGTCCAGTTGGCCATCTCTCCCAACGATTCCAGTTCCTGCTCCGATTGTTATGTCTTTGTCGCCATGGGTTCTGGCGGCGTCGAGCTGGTGAGCTTCGATCCCGCCAACGCCAATCCCTTCGGAGGCACAGCCCACATTCCTCTGGTGAACCCGGCCGGCGGCGCCAATGCTGTGGCCGTCGACCCCAGCAATCGGATCCTCTATGTCGGCGAGTCCGCTGCCCTCTCCTCCACTCAATCCGGAGGGCTCTGCGCCTACACCATCTCCGCTGCCGGCGCCACCGAGATCTCCGGCTCCCCCTACGCAAGCGGAGGCACGGGACCGTCTTCCATCCTGCCCACAGCCGACGGCGACTACGTCTTTGTCGCCAACCAATCGGTCAGCGGAAGTTCGACTGACAACATCACCGGCTTCTCCGTCTCCACCACTGCCCTTACCCAGATCGGCACAACCACCGCCGGACCCACCGGCCTGATCGGCCTGGCGCAGGACTCCACAGGCAGCTACCTGCTGGCGGTCGACTTTTCCGGCAATCCCGACCTCCAGGCTTACTCCATGAGCTCCGGCGGGCTCACCTCCGTGCTCACCAGCGCCACCGGAACCGACCCCGTCGGCGCTGTCGCCATTGCCGCCGCGCCCTGATCCGCGCATCGTATTTCCCGCGGCTTCACCTGCGCGCCAAAACGTCTCCGCCCTTCGCCCGTCCATCAGATCAAGTGTGCTCCGCAATGAGCTAACGAATTTCAAGCCGCGCAAGCGGCGTCTGCCCCACCGCAGGTGGCCGCGCAAGCGCCGGGGCCCCCACGGACACGGGGTCCCCAGCGAACGATTTTTGTTCGCTGGGGTGGACAGACAGGTCTACGTCCGTGGGGTGGTCGGCGTCTGTCGCACCCCAGGTGCTATGCTCAGGAGGAACTCGACTGGCCGTGTTCACGCATTCTCCAATCTCACTCCCCTCGCGCCTCAGGTTCCGCAAATCGTTCCCCCCGGCGTCGGCCTTACTGGCTTTTCTCGGCGTCGCCTCCCTCCTTGCCGGCTGCGCCCGCTTTCGCCATCAACAGATGGATACGGTCTACGTCTCCGCTCGCCAAACCTACCTGCGCGACCGCGTAGCCCCCGTCTCCACTCGCGTCGCCGAGGTGGTCAACGGCCAGCCCCTTCAGGTCGTCGAGCACGGCCGCCGCTTCCTCAAGGTCAAAACCGATAAAAACCAGATCGGCTGGATCGAGGAGCGCCTGGTCATCGACGGCAAAACCTACGCCCGGTTCGCCCAGCTTGCCGCCGAGCACCAGAAGGACCCCGTCATCGCCACCGGCGTCCTCCGCGACGACCTCTATTTGCATCTGCTCCCCGGCCGCGATACCGAGCACTTTTACCTGCTCCCTGCCAACGCCAGGGTCCAGCTCCTCAACCGCGGCTCGGTCCCTCGCCAGCTCCCCGAAGGCTATGCGCCCCAGCCCGTGCCCCCAGCCCCATCCAAACCCGCCCCGCCGCACAAGGGAAAATCCGCCCCCACGCCGCTCCCGCCGCCCGCGCCTCCGGTGGTCCTGGAAGACTGGTGGCTGGCCCGCGACAATCAGGGCCGCACCGGATGGCTGCTCGCCGGCCGCGTCGATATGGATGTCCCCGATTCCGTCGCCCAATACGCTGAGGACCAGCGCATCGTCGGCGCCTACCAACTGACCACCGTCCGCGACCCCAAGGCCACCCCCACCCAGGACGTTCCCGAGTACGTCATGGCTCTCTCGGAGCCCAAATCCGGCCTGCCCTGCGACTTCGACCAGATCCGCGTCTTCACTTGGAGCCTCCGCCACCACCGCTACGAGACGGCCTTTCGTCTCCATCCCATCCAGGGTTATCTGCCGGTCCGCGTCTCATCGCAGCCCGGCCCCAATGGCACGGCCGTCCCCACCTTCAGCTTCCTGCTCGCCAGCAGTCCCAGCGTCACCACCGACCCATCCACCGGCGTCACTCGTCCCGTCAATCCCCGCACCATCAACTACGAAATGATCGACACCCGCGTCCAGCGCATCGGCCCAGACCTCGCTCCCATCCCCATCACCCACGAGAAAAACGCCAAGGACAAAGAAGCCCGGCTGAAAGATGAAAAACAGCATAAGCGGCGCTAAAGACCCTCGCCCATGCCCAGGCTAGCAGCTAGAAGCTAGTAGCTAGTAGCTGCCCTTCTATTCCCTCGCGCGGCCTGCCGGCCCCTGCGGAGCGGGTGTAGAATGACCCCCAATCGGGGTTCCCAAAAAGGAAATTTCGGCATCAATGCATATGGGCTGGCAGCGGGGAAGCCTTCTTGCAAATACCGGCTTCGCCAACGGGAGCGTAAGTAAAATGTCCAAAAGAAGAGACCTGATTATCTTTGGGGTTATTGCCTTGGCCACGATGTGGCTGCGTCCTGCCGATGGCGCAGCGAACTTGCGCCGGCAGGAGGCAATGGAGATTCCAAGTCGCGGAAATCCTTTTTGGTGGGCCCAGATCGATTTCACAAAACCTCACAACGTCCCTTGGGATGACTCGGACTTTGCCGCTCTCGCGCAAAGCGGGATGACGGGAGTGGAAATCAACTTGGATTGGGGAGATATCGAACCCCAAAAAGACCGATACGACTTTCAGTTGCTTGATCGCTACCTCGATGAAGCGGCCAAATCCCATCTCAAGCTTTACTTTCTGTTTTGGGAAAGCGTATGGGCAGAGGCCCAAGGGAAGAATCCGCCCCCATGGATTACTGCCCGCGAACTCTCAAGTGACGGCATCCCGGCATCGGAGCCGCCCTGGTGGGATGAGGCCTCGCGAAAAGCATACTTCGACTACATCGCCCGGACCATCGATCATTCTAAAACGAGTCCTGGCTTTGGCGGTGTCTATGCCAGCTATGGATGGCTTGACTCGGAATGGGGCGCCGCGCCTAAGGGTTCCAACGGCGTCACCGGCTACGCCCCTGCCGACATACGAGAATATTACCGGTGGCTTCCTCAGACTTACAAAACCGTTGCTAACTTCAACCGTCGCTGGCATACGTCTTACAGCGATTGGAGCCGCATCCCGGTTCCAAGGCCGGGCGACCCTCTGTTCTCCCTCTACCAACGCTTTCGTCTATACAGCGTCATCGATGGCTTCGACGCGGTTTCGCACTTGGTGCGCACGCATACCAATGCCACCATGCTCTTTTCCTGGGGAGGTGACATTTGTGGGCGTATCGGTCCCGCGGTTCAAGGCAATGATCCGGACACCTTCTTTCAGATCGCCAGGAAATACCATGCGATTGTCAATCTGGACGACGCGAACCTTCCCGGGCTTGCGCTTCTCTTCGGCAGCATGGCTCGATCCTATCGAGTTCCGCTTCTCCAGGAGTGGACCCCGCATCGTTCCGGGCTGGACGAGGAAGTTCCAGGGTGGCTAGGCCATATTGGTCTCGCCGCGCCGGTTGAAGTGGGGGAAGACTTCTTTATATATCCTCCCCCGCAGAGACCAGGTTTCGCAGGCGCTTGGAATGCTTATCGGGAATGGCATGCGACCCTGGTAAAGATCATCCAGGGAGAAACTCCCGAGCAGCCTGTAGCCGTGATTGTGCCCATGCGTAAGATCGCCCTCAGCACGGATCTGAATACTTACCCGAGCCTGACAACAGACTTAGGCAATTTCTGGCTCCATTACCATGTTCTGCCCCATTTCATTACTGACGAGCAGGTGGCTCAGGGGATTGTCAGCCTCCAGCAGTTCCGCGCGGTAGTTGACTTAGGCAACGAAGTTACAACCTTACCCGCGCTCAAAGCCTATGCTGAAAAACGCCCCGTCCTCAAGACTCTTGAGCAGGCAGTTCCTTTCCTCCATCCGTACATGGCGGCAAATCCCGAGTCGGACTTGTTAGAGGTGGTCCCGACAGTGGAGGGATCGACCGTGTGGCTTACCGTTGCCAATTGCGATGGCGCGAAAGCTTACTCCGGAACCATCCGCTTCGATCCTGCCGCGGTTGGCCTGCGCTCCACTGCATCTTTCACCATGAAAGACGCGAAAACCAGCCAGCCTGTCTTAGCCAGCCGCGGCGCGGACGGAAAAATTCAGTGGCAAGCCGATTTGCCGCCTGCAAGTTTTCGCGTCCTTCAGCTTAGCCTCGATTGACTTCTGCCGGGTGCCCAGGTCCCGTCCGCCGCGGCGGAGGACCCGGGAGTCCACGAACCTCATAGAGTCTGGCGCCATCCCCTGCGACTTTTTCCCATCGCAAGGACCGGAAGCAACGAACCTAATGGCGCGTAAGCGCCGTCTGCCCCACCGCAGGTGGTCTCAATGCCAACTGCACCACCCGCATCATGTCGGACTCCGGAGCCGGCTTGCCCGTCCAGATCTCGAACTGCCGCGCCCCCTGCTGCACAAACATCTCCAGGCCCGAGATCACATGCAGCCCCCGCTCCCGCGCCAGCTTCAGCAGCGGCGTCTCAATCGGGTTGTAGACCATATCGAAGACCAGCGAAGCATTCAGATCGCCCGGCGCAATCGGCATCGCCTGCTTGATCCCCGCCATCCCGCACGGCGTCGTATTGATCAGCACGTCGAAATGGTTTTTCTTCAGCAGCTCCTGCTTCAGTGACTTGGCCTTGGCGTGCCGCGCCAGCGAAACCGCCTTCTCGTGGGTGCGGTTGACGATGAATACCTCCGCCCCCTGCTCCACCAGCCCGAAGACCGCCGCCCGCGCCGCCCCGCCCGCGCCCAGCACCACCACCCGTGCGCCCCGCAGCCGCAGCCGCTTCTCCAGCGGCCGCACCACACCGGCCACATCCGTGTTGAACCCGTACAGCTTTCCGTCCGCCCCGGTGCGCAGCGTATTGCACGCGCCGATCTTCGCCGTCAGCGGATCCATATTGGCCAGGTAGGGCAGCAACTCCTGTTTCAGCGGCATGGTCACGGCCACGCCGCCCAGCGGCAGCTCCTGCGCCAGCGTCAGCAGGTCGTTCAGCGCCCGCACCTTCAGCGGCAGCATCACCGCGTTCACGTTCTCCCGCCGGAAGGCGGTGTTGTGCATCAGCGGGCTCAGCGAGTGGCTGATCGGGTTGCCCGCCACGCCGAAGATCCGCGTCGCCTGGTCGATCTGCTCCATGCGGTAGAGCTCGTTCATCGCCCGCGCCGTCACCTGGCCCGGCGCAGTCTCCGTCCCCGCATCGAAGGACGCAAAGGTGAACGCGGCGCCCGCCCGCGGCCCCAGAACCCGGCTCACCAGCCCCTCCTCGCCCATCGCAATGCCAATCACATGCGCGCTGAGCGAGCGGTTCTCAATTAGTCGCAGCACCGCCAGATTGTCGCTCAGCGAACGCGCCGTCGAAACCACCTTCACAAAATCCGGCTCAAACGCCGCAATCCGGTCCGCCGCCTGTTCCAGGTTCCGCGTCCGCATGAAGTCGTGAAAGCTGATCAGCAGCGCCGCGCCCGCCGCCCGCAGCTCCCCGCGAAACTTCTCCAGTTGGCTGGCCCGCGCCCCCTCGGCTGATTCCACCTCCAGGTCCACCATCGCGCAGCCCGCCTCCGCCGCCTTCACCAGAATTTCGAGCTCAGAGGCCAGCGTCCCGGAGAAATTCCCTCCGTTTACCTTGCGCCGGCAGGTGGCGATTGCGGTCACGTCGCGCCGCTCGGCCAGAAAATCCCTCACCTTGCCCAGCGCCGCCGCCGGCTTGGCCAGCGAGTCCAGCCGCAGCTCCAGAAATCGCGCCTCCCGCAGCGCCTGTTCGGCCCGCTCCATCATCTCCGCCGCCGACTCCGCTCGGATCGCCACGCACAGCTTGCCCGCGTGCAGCCGCGGGACCACCGGCGCAATCGCCGTAGCAGCCTCATCCATCGGGTTCCCATGGGCGCGGGGCATACTTGTCATTTGACGCATCTTAATGTCCTTAGGGCCAGTATGCAACCACTATGCAGCCCTTTCTAAACATTTCTTTTTCAACCCCCTCCAGCCCCAGGATCCCCGCCCCCGCTCGTCCGCACCCCCTCCAATGTGGCACTCTAAAGCCTGGAGGATCAGCAGATGACGCCCGTACCTTCCCCCGCAGCCTTCGGCCAGCTTCACGCCCCCCTTCATGCTTGGGATGCTGGCGGAGCCGAATCGGCCCAATCCCTCACCGCCTGGGTCGATGGCCGTCTCCAGGCCCACCGGCAGGCCCTGGCCGATCTGCTTGCCGTCTCCATTCCCCGCACCCCTCAGAACACCCTCTATTTCTATGATTTAGCCATCGAGCACCTCAGCCTGGCCGGCGCCCAGGCAGGCGTCCTCAATTCCGTTGCCGACGCCAAAGACGTCCGCGACCAGGCCCAGCTCGAAGCCCAGGGCGTCGCCATGGCCGGTGCCGCCCTCAGTCTCAACCGTGAGGTCTACGATGCCCTCGCCGCCATGAGCCTCGATGGAGCCAGCGCCCCCACCCGTCATTACGTAGAGCGCACCCTCCTCGCCTACCGCCTCGCCGGCGTCGACAAGGATCGGCCCACCCGAGACCGCCTCCAGGCCCTCCACGAGCAGGCCACCCGCATCGCCCTCGACTTCAGCCGCAACATCCAGGAAGGCGCAAAGACCATCCAGGCCACACCCGCCGAGCTCGCCGGCCTTCCCCCCGACTACCTCGCCCGCCATCCCGCCGGCGCCGACGGCCAGGTCACGCTATCCACCGACCAGCCCGACATGCAGCCGGTCATGACCTTCGCCGCCAGTCCCGCCCTCCGCGAACGCATGTTCCTCGCCTACAACACCCGCGCTTACCCGGCCAACCGGCAGCTTCTTCTCGATCTCCTCGCCACCCGCCAGCAGATCGCCTCCATCCTCGGCTTCCGCAGCTGGGCTGATCTCGCCACCGCCGATCAGATGATGGGCTCCGCCGCCAACGTCCGCGTCTTCCTCGCCCAGCTCAACCAGGCCAGCCGCGACGGCGCACAGCGCGAGCACCAGCTTGTCCTCGACTTCGCCCGCCAGCGCCAGCCCGGCCTCACCGCCATCGACATCGCCAGCCGAGGCTTCTGGTATGAGCAGTTCCGCCGCTCCGCCTTCGACTTCGATTCCCAGTCCGTCCGTCCCTACTTCCCCTACGCCCAGGTCGAGGCCGGCGTCCTCTCCACCGCCGCCCAGCTCTTTAAAATCGAGTTCCGTCCCTCCACCGCCGCCGCCTGGCACCCCGCCGTCTCCGTCTTCAACGTCTACGAATCCGGCCAGCCCATCGGCCGTTTCTATCTCGACATGCACCCCCGCGACGGCAAGGACAAGTGGTTCTCCGCCGCCCCCATCGTCACCGGCGTCCGCGGCCGCGCCCTGCCTGAGGCTGCGCTCATCTGCAACTTCCCCGGTGGACCACCCCAGCGGCCCCGGCTCAATGAGCCGCCCGCCGCTGAGGACCCCGGCGGCAGCGCCAACGGCCCCGGCGGCGAACCCGCCGACCCCGGCCTGCTCCAGTACAGTGACGTCGTCACCTTCTTCCACGAGTTCGGACATCTCATGCACGCCATCCTCGGCGGACACACCGAGTGGGCCGGCCTCTCCGGCTTCGCCACCGAAGGCGATTTCATTGAAGTCCCTTCGCAGATGCTCGAAGAGTTTTTCCGCGATGAAAAGCTGCTCCAGTCCTTCGCCCGCCACTATCAAACCGGCGAAATTCTCCCCGCCGAAACCATCCGGAAGATGAAGCTCGCCGGCGCTTTTGGCCGCGCCGATTGGGTCCGTTCGCAGCTCTACTACACCACCCTCTCCCTCGACCTACATGACCAGGCCCCCGTCCATGGGGCGGAAAGCGCGGCCAACTCGCCACCACGCGCCGCAGGCGCGGCCAACTCGCTAACTCGCGAAGACGCGAGAAACCAGGATCGTCATGACCAGGCCCCCGTCCATGGGGCGGAAAGCGCGGCCAACTCGCCATCACGCGCCGCAGGCGCGGCCAACTTGCTAACTCGCGAAGACGCGAGAAACCAGGATCGTCACGAACAGACACCCGTCCATGGGGCGGAGGACCAAAATCCAGCCAATCTCGACCTCGACGCCATCACCCGCCGTCTTTACCAATCCCTCCAGCCCTGGACCTGGATCGAGGGCAACCGCATGTATGCCAGCTTCAGCCATCTCACCGGCTACTCGTCCAACTACTACACCTACGCCTTTGACAAGGTCATCGCCCTGGACTTCTTCGCCCAGTTCGATCCCGCCGACCTGCTCGGCTGCGATGCCGGCCGCCGCTATCGCCAGACCGTCCTCCAACAGGGCGGCTCCAAGCCCGGCCGCCAGATGGTCCGCGACTTCCTCGGCCGCGACGAGCGCTTTGAAGCCTTCTCCGCCTGGCTCAACGAAGAGTTCTCTGCCACCCTCCCCGCCGCCGTGTCGTAGAAAGACAGGGAACAGGGATCGGAATCGCAAACCAGGCAATCGCGCCGAAGAGCTCGTTCCTACGTTCCGGCTGGCTTTACAGGCTGCGGAAAAACTCAATCCGGAGGGAGGCGGGGGTTTCAACCCCCGCATAAAGCCTGCAAAATCGGCCTTGGCTTTAGCCACGGAGGGACGGACGAGGCCAATTTCACCCGAAATTCCGACGTTTTCCGCAACCCGCTCTACTCATCGTCATCGCCGCTGTAGTTCTTAGCGGCTTTGACAAACGGCCCTGGCATCAGCACCTTGCTCTCTCCCGGATACGGGCGCGTCCAATGGGTTGCCGAATACCAGATCGCATGATTCAGGAAATTCGGATCGACCGAATCGGCTTTGTCGTATTTGCCCTTCATCACTTCGGCAGTGGCCTTAAGCCAGGCTTTCTGCATCGGAGTAAAGGCCACGGCTTTCCCCGCCGGCAGGTCAGGCCCCTGGTCCAGCGGGATCACCGCAGCCAGATGATCATAGGGCGTCAAGTTCGGCGTGTTCTGGAACGCGTCAAACATCGGCGACGCCACCAGGTCGAATTGCGTGAGCGGCTGCATGCCGAGAATGTTCTCGATGGTGCGGTTGATGTTTTCCGCCGTATAGGTGGTGTGGATCGCTTTTCCCTCGCCGGCAGCCTGCGGAGCCGCTGTGTACGGACTGATCACATAGACCGGCTGGCGGTGGCCATCGACATGGTCTACGCCGCTCTGGGAGTCATCTTCCTCGACAAAGATCGCCGACTGCGCCCAGATGCTGCTGTGGCTGATCGCGTCCACCATGCGGCCTAGCGCAAGGTCGTTGTCCGCCTGGTAGTTGATGGGATAGGGATGGCCCTTCGAAGATGCCGGCGGTGTGGTCGTCAGGGAGCCAGAGAATCGTCAGATTGGGAACCCGGTTGGCCGCAACCTCGCGCTGAAACTCGGGAATCCAGTAATCCATTCTGTACTGGTCCGGAATCGTCAGGTTGAAGGGCGGATAATGCGGGTCCATGATCTTCGCCGCCGAAGGAATCGAGGAGGTTACATGGACAGAGCCGTCCGGAACGATGCAACTGGAGGCCGGCGCCTTGCCTTCCTTGCACAGCGACGTGTTGTAGAAATCTATCCAGGTGTACGCGCTGCCATCCGGCTTTTTGTCGATGGTTGTTCCGCTGCTCCATTCGCCATATAACTTCGCGGTGAGCCCTTTGGCTTCCGCGGCTGTCCACAAAAATCCCTGCGGCGTGTAGGTGAGCGGATCGTCCGCATCTCCGCCCGGATAGGAACGAATCCAATCCGGCGAGAGAATATCGTTGGAGTAGAACGAGCCCGACATGCCGATCCAGGGATGACCGTCGGAGGACTGGCGGCTGGGCGCGTACACATTGTCGAGCAGCGGAAAGCGCTCGACGAAGGCATGTTGATTCGGCACGGCAGACCCAAAGACCGCCAGCGCCGGCAGCGCCATTGCCCCAGGCCACGTCTCCCAGCATCTGGTCATAGGTGCGGTTCTCTTTAATGATCAGAAAGACATACTTGATGAGCGAGGGTTCCCCGATGTGTCTTGGAACCGCTACTGGCGCAGCATGTGGATCGGCGTACTGCGGTCCAACCTCGATGTTCGTCGTCAGGTTCCAATGGTTGTTGGTGAAGACCTGCTTGCTGAGCCGCGCCAGTTCGCTCGCATTCGGCTCCGGTATCAGGTTCACCACCCCTTGATCGGCGTGGGTGTAGTACCCGATCACGCCGTTTTCCATTCTCGTGATGCCCCGTGCTCCCAGGCCCTTGTCGTCGGCAACCACAAGCTGCTTCTCTGCCTTGTCATAAGCGATCGAAGTTGGGAAATAAGCGGTCGGGATATAGCCAATCACCGGATGCGCATCCCTCCCCTGCAGGTTGACGACTGCCAGGGCATTGGCCTCGCCCAGCGTGACATACGCCTTCCCGTCCTCCGTGACGGCAACGCCATTCGGCCCCGAGCCAAAGACGCCGTGATCGATCGGAACACTGAGGCTGATGGTTCTTGCTACCCTGTCGGTATGGAGATCAATCACCGACAGGCTGTCGCTATACGCATTGGCGACATAGAGCTTGGAACCGTAAATCGCCATCCCCGCCGGGTGCAGGCCCACTCGAATCGTTTTCACTTCCCTGCCCGCCGCAAGATCCACCACGGACACCGTGCCCGTTAGTGTGAATGCGTTTTTCCGGTCAACAACGATCGGCGTACCGTCGGAATAGTTTGTGAAGTCCTCGCCGCTAGCCGGGCGTCCGCCTTCATTGCTCACATAGGCGTATTTGCCGTGAATCACCACGCTGTTCGGAACATTGCCGACGGGAATTTGCGCCATCAGCTTTGCCGGAGATGCGGTCAGGTCGATCACGCCCAGCGTGTTCGCCGCGTTCAGCGCCACATAAGCTCGCCTGTTGTCTGCGGAGAGTGCAATGCCCCCCGGATTGATTGACTTCGCATTGTGATAAGGCCTCCCGTCGGCGGCGGCTCCGGCAGTTTCACCCTCTGCTCGTCGGTCAGCGTGCCTGTCTTCGGGTCTACGTCCGCCACGACGACATAGTTATCGTCCTGGCTGAAGAGCAGCTTCGCGCCGTCGGACGAGTACTTGATTCCCGTGAAGGAGCCGGCGCTTAACTCTCTGCGCAGACGCTCCCGCGGCGCCCTTTGGAGTAAAGGTTTGCAGAACCTGCCCGGTTACGGTATTGAACACGATGACCGGCTCAGGCGAGCCCATCATCAGCACTGCTCCGCTCTGCGTCGCGCGGTTCGGATTGAGCGCAATCGCCTTGGCGCGCACCGGCGAGCCGAGTGCAACGATTCTCCCCGCCGGCGTCAGCGTCTGGTTGTCCGACGCCACGATCGAACCATCCGTCTGCGGGCCCACGGTCCGATCCGGGCTGTTCACCTGGGAGGCCGGAGCGGGAGCGGAAACCTTGCTCTCTCCCCCCGGAGCGACTACCGTAGAGGACTCCTTGGGGACGGGCGGGTTAAAACCGGAATTGCCTGACGGGGAAGATTGCGTTTGGCTTTGACCCACGGCAGAGCCGGCCAGCAGGCAACACAAGATCGAAAGAGCGGCACGGACCGCAAACGGCGATGTCAAGCGCATCGTTGACCTCATTTCGACGTATACACCAGACCAGGGCAAGGGCGGAACAAAACCAGGCCAAAATGCGCCCGGCCGCGATTGAAGCGCCGCCGCTGCTGCCGATTTTCATGCGCCTGTAATATTCGTAGGCGGCCTTCAGGGCCATATCATCGCGGATGGCAGCTAGTCCCTCCATTCAGCCGCGGAGATATGCGCTTGCCCACCCGCTCCGGCCTATTCGGCTTCAGTTGCGCGGAAGCCTGCACGGTCCCCATCACTGCGTTCGCAGCACCTTCACCGGGTCCACGCCCGCTGCCTGCCGCGCCGGAAGCAGCGCCGCCACAGCCGCCACTGCCAGCAGCGCCGCCACGCTTCCTGCAATCGCCACCGGGTCCATCGCCGAAGTCTGATACAGCAGGCTCCGCACCCACCGCACCGCCACAAACGACAGCCCCAGCCCCACCGCCGCGCCCACGCCCACCGGCAGCGCCGCCTGCCGCAGCACCAGCCCCATCAGCGCGCCCTTCTGCGACCCCAGCGCAATCCGTATCCCGAACTCCTGCCGCCGCAGCGAAACCGAATACGCCATCACCCCGTACACCCCGATCAGCGCCAGTAGCAGCGCGCACGCCGCAAAGCTCGCCAGCAGGTCCGCCTGGAACCGCTCCGGCGCAACGGAGTCGTTCAGTTGCTCATCCAGCGACTTGATCGTCGGAATCGCCACCTGCGGGTCCACGCTCCACACCGCCCGCCGCATCGCCGGCATCAGCGTCGCCGCGCCCTCCGTCGTCCGCACCAGGAAGGTCAGCCTCCACGGCGGCCAGATCCAGTACGGCATGTAGACCATCGCTGCCGTGTCCTTCAGTCCGTTGATCCGCGTATCGGCCACCACCCCGATCACCGTAATCGCCTTCTTGTTGTCGTTCGGGTCGATATCCGTGATCGTCTTTCCCACCGGGTCCGTGTCCGGGAATCCCACCCGCGCCGTCCGCTCCGAAATCAGCGCCACATCCCCGTTCTTCCGGTCCCCGTTCGTAAAATTCCTGCCCCCCAGCAGCGAAATCCCCATCGTCGGCACGTATCCCGGACTGACAAACCGCACGTTCACCAGCGGCACTTCCGCGTCTGGCAGCGGGTGGTCCGGCCGCTTCAGCCCATCCACCCACGTCTCTCCCGTCATCGGCATCGCGCTCGTCAGCCCCACCCGCTGCACTCCCGGCAGTTGCTCCAGCGCCGCCACCGTTCGCTCCGTAAACTCCCGCTTCACCGTATCCACATTCGGAAGCGCGTCCGAGTACTGCGCCGCATACAGGTCCACCTGCATCGCCGTCAGATGACTTGCGTCGTAGCCCCTGTTCTCGTTGAGCAGCCTTCCGAAACTTCGCAGCACCAGCGAGGTCACAATCAGCAGCACCAGCGTGCACGCCACCTCCGCCGCCACCAGCGCTGTCCGCGTGCGCCCGCCTTCGCGTGAGCTCCCCGCCCGCGCCGAGTTCGCCTGCAGCGCCGCCTGCGGGGCCACGCGCAGCGACCGCAGCGCCGGCAGAATCCCAAACAGCACCGCCGCCGCAATTGACACGCCCGCCGCAAACGCCAGCACTGGCCCGTTCACCTCCACCTGCCCCAGGCGCGGAACATTCCCCGGAGCCAGCGCCAGCAGCAGCTTGACCCCCGCAAACGCCAGCCCCGCTCCTGCCGTTCCGCCCGCCACGCCCAGCACCAGGCTCTCCGTCAGCCGCGCCATCACCAGTTGTCCGCGGCTCGCGCCCAGCGCCGCCCGCACCGCCGTCTCCTGTTCCGCCGCCATCGCCCGCGCCAGTTGCAGGTTCGCCAGGTTCACGCACCCAATCAGCAGAACCCCCGCCACCGCCGCCAGCAGCAGCCACAGCGCCCCGCTCACTCCCCCCGTCACGTCCTTCGCCAGCGGAGTCACCGCGGCGCCATACCGCTCCGGCAGCTTGGCCGCCACTGAGTACGCCTCTTGCAGCCCATCCAGCTCCGCCTGAGCCTGCGCCGCGCTCACCCCCGCCTTCAGCCGCCCGATCACCTTGTAGTTGAAGTCCCCCGTGTCATCGTGCAGGTCCCGGTCCGTCGGCGCTGGCGCGCTGTAGATCATTGGCTCCTGGTATCCGCCCATCTCCTCGAACTTGATGTCCGGCGACATCGCGATCTGCGGAAAGTGCAGCCCCGCCGGCAGCACGCCGATCACCGTGCTCTGCGCGGTTCCCATGCCCACGCGCAGCGTCTTTCCCACCACCGCCGGGTTTCCCCCGAACAGCGTCTGCCAGCCCGCATAGCTCAGCAGAACGACCGGTGCCACGCCCTTCTGCGCATCCGCGTCCACAAAATCCCGTCCCATCAGCGGCCGCACGCCCAGCACCCGGAATAGGTTTGGCGACGACTCCACCGCGCCCACAATCTGTGGATGCCCGCTGCCCAGCCCCACGCTCGCTCCGTTCTGGAAGAAGATCGCCGCGTCCTCCAGCGTCTTCGATGTCTCCTTCAGCCGCAGGTAGTGCCGGTAGTTGTCCGGAAACGTTCCCTCCGCGCCCATACCACCCGCCCCGTGCGCCGTCTCCCGGATCACCACCAGTTGCGCGGGATCGGGAAACGCAAACGGCTTCAGCAGCACCCCGTTCACCACGCTGAACACCGACGTCACGCCTCCTATCCCCAGCGCCAGCGTCCCCACCGCCACCGCTGTAAATCCCGGCGACTTCCGCAATTGCCTCACCGCGTAGCGCACATTCTGCCGCGCCCGCTCCAACCACAGGATCGACCGCTCATTCCGATGCATCTGCCTGGCCTGCTCCACGCCTCCGTATGTGCGCCGCGCCGCCAGCCGCGCCTCTTCCGCCGTCATTCCCTGCGCCTGGTACTCGTCTTCCAGCAGCGCCAGGTGCGCCGCGATCTCCCGCGACAACTCCGCTTCCGTCCGCTTGTTCCGGAATAGTCCCGCCACCTTCGCCGCCATCCGCTTCAGTCGCCTCATCTCTGCGTCTCCTCGGCCAGCAGCCGCTCCACCAGCCCCGCCATCTGCCGCCACCGTTGCGTCTCTTCGTCCAACGCCTTCTGTCCGCCCCGCGTAATCGCGTAGAACTTGGCCTCCCGGTTGTTCTCCGTCTGCCCCCACGTCCCCTTGATCCACCCGTACTGTTCCAGCCGCACCAGCGCCGGATACAGCGTTCCCTGGTTCAGGTTCAGCAGCCGGTCAGAGACCTGCTCCAGCCGCGTTGCTATCTGATACGCATGCTGCCGCCCCATGGCTTCAAGCGTCCGCAGCACAATCAGGTCCAGCGTTCCCTGCAGCAGTTGCATCGACTTCGCATTTCCACTTGCCATCCAAGTGCTCCCGTAAAACGCAATCGTCTTCCGACTTCACTTGTTTGTCAAGTAAAGAAGGAAAAAATCCGCCTGCTGAAGCTTGTCCAGCTAATCCCTCCCGCCTCCCTTACACAGATTTTCCAGTTGTTTTAAGGCAAAAACGGCAACTTTCAGGTGGCTTTTCCCTCAAAAAAGCCACTTCGCAGGCCGCAAAACGTCTTATGTTGAACTCGAAAACCGCCATGGCTCCCCTGCCCGCTCCCAGTTCTCGATTTCCTTTTCAATCTGCTTGCGTCCCGTCTTGCTCAGCCGGTAGAACCGCGCCCGCCGGTTGCTCTCCGACACGCCCCACTCCGCCTTGATCCAGCCGCGCTGCTCCAGCCTGAGCAGAGCCGGATAAATCGTCCCCTGGTTCAGGCTCACCGCATTGCCGCTTATCTGCTCAATCCGCCGCGCAATCCCATACCCGTGCAGCGGCCCCATGGATTCAAGGGTCTTCAGCACCATCAGGTCCAGGGTGCCTTGCAACACATCCGTCTTATTGCCGCTCATGGCCTCTCCTGTTGTTTTCCTACAGATACGGTAGGAATCTATAAGCAGAATGTCAACAGGGAAATTGCTCATCGCGCCGGCTGCTCCCGCTCCTCCCGTAGGGAGGAAACGAAAATAGCCCAGGATGAAACCCGTGGCTGTTGATCCGTTAAGGGTGATCGCTGCTCCCGCTCCTCCCGTAGGGAGGAAACGAAAATAGCCCAGGGTGAAACCCTGGGTTCAAATGCCTCATCGATCCCCCCGTCCCGTAGGGCCGGAACGCACACCGTCTCCAGGCGCGAGGGAAAATCGCTGCAACCGCTTTTCTTGCCCGGCGGCAATTGCTCATCGCGCCGGCTGCTCCCGCTCCTCCCGTAGGGAGGAAACGAAAATAGCCCAGGGTGAAACCCTGGGTTCACATGCCTCATCGGTCCCCCGTCCCGTAGGGCCGGGGCGACGCTCAGCTCCAGATATACCGCATGTCGTATTCGATCCGGTGCTTCTCCAGGATGGTAATAAACTCCGCCTGAAAATCGCGCTTCTGATGAAGCTCTTTTTGTCCGGCAATGTAGGCCAGGGTGGCGTTCACCTGCGCTTGTCCTATCGAGAACGCCCCATAACCCTCCTGCCATGCAAAACCGGGCGCTCCGCACGTCTCGTGCATCCAGCGTGACGATCCACTCTTGATCTCCCGTATCGCCGTTGCCAACGCTAAAGACGATGGCAGAGACAGCAGCAGATGAACGTGGTCTTCCATTCCGCCCACCCCAAGAGTCTTCATCCCGTGCCCACGCGCAATCGCTCCCATATAGGCCCACAACCGTTCTTGCACCTCCGGCGCAATCGCCTCGCGGCGATCCTTGGTCGAGAAGACGCAATGAAACAGTGAGCAACAATAGGTATGTGCCATACGCCCCGCAGCATATCATGATGGATGGGCGGGGTGAGCCCCACTCCCTTCTCCGCCATTCGCTGCTCGTTATCAGGCCTAAAACCCCGCAAGACTCCCCTTTTTTTCGAACGTATTTGCATTTTGGACGACCTGCAAGTCTACGAAATCTCGAAATTGGCCGACCCGCACGTGTACTTTTTTCAAAACTCAAAATTCGTTCCTTTTTGCCAAATCCCATTCGCGAATTTCGTCCACGCGCTGGTCGACGAATTCGCCCTCCACCAGCCCGCAATCCGGCCGCATTGACCCTCCAGCCTCATTAAGCCGCAGGAGGCATCGGCTGCCCCATTTGCCCACTGCCGGACACAGAATTGGCCCATGCGCTAAAAGCTGAAAGCTAAGAGCTAAAAGCTGTCTCCCGGCATCCGCCGCACTGGCCGTGGTACGCTGGTCTGTTCCCAACAGGAGATGCGATGAGCCGTCTTCGTTTTGCTCCCGTCCTGGTCCTCGCCTGCGCAGCCGCGCTTGTCTTGCCGCCCGTCCTCGCCCAGGACGACTCCAGGCCCGAGCCCCCCGCCCCCATCCGGAGCTTCGATCCCTCTGCCTTGGATACAAGCGTCAACCCCTGCACCGACTTCTACCAGTACGCCTGCGGCAATTGGATCAAGAACAACCCCATCCCCGCCGACCAGGTCCGCTGGGCCCGCTCCTTCTCGCTGGTGGCCGAGCGCAACCGCTACCTCCTCTGGCAGGAGCTCGAGGCCGCGGCCAACGACCCCAAAACTCCGCTCCAGAAAAAGTACGGCGACTTTTACGCCTCCTGCATGAACACCTCGCTGGTCGAAGAGAAAGGCCTCAAACCTTTGCAGCCGGCGCTGCATCAGATCGCCGCGCTCAAGGACACGCATAATCTGGCCTCGCTCATGGGCGTGTTGGAGGCCGAGGGCAGCGCCGCGCCCCTCTTCCGCTTCGGCGTCCAGCAGGACGAAAAGGACTCCAGCAAGCAGATCGCCGGCATCGGCCAGGCCGGTCTATCGTTGCCTGATCGCGACTATTACCTGGTCGATAACCCGCACTTCCAGGCCATCCGCAAAGAATATGTCGCGCACGTGACCAAAATGTTCACCCTCGCCGGCGATTCGCCCGCCAAGGCCGCCCGTGAAGCCGGCGCGGTCATGACCATCGAGACTGCCCTGGCCAAGGCCTCCATCAGCCGCACCGCCTTGCGCAACCCGGAGAATCGCTACCATATCTATTCCCTCGCCCAGCTTCAGCAGTTGGCTCCGGACTTCGACTTCTCCATCTACTTCACCGACGTCAAGGTCCGTCCCTTTGACACCCTCAACGTCTCCACGCCCGATTTCTTCAAAGGCCTCAACGCGCTGCTCGCCTCTGAGCCCGTCGCCGCCTGGCAGTCCTACTTCCGCTGGCATCTGATCCACGCCTCGGCGCCCTACCTCCCCAAGGCCTTCTTCGACGAGAATTTCGACTTCTTCGGCAAGACTCTCGCAGGACAGAAGGAGCCCGCTCCGCGCTGGAAGCAGTGCACCATCCTCTCCGACCGCAATCTCGGCGAGGCCGTCGGCCAGGACTGGGTCAAGCAGCACTTCCCCCCTTCCGCCAAGAACAGCACGGACATGCTGGTCGCCGCCCTCGAAAAATCCCTCGGCGACGACATCAGCGCTGTGCCCTGGATGAGCGACGAAACCAAGAAAGCCGCCGAGCAAAAACTAGACCTGCTCCGCAACAAGATCGGCTATCCGGAGAAGTGGCGCGACTACTCCGCGTTGAAGGTGAATCGTGAAGACCTCATCGGCAATCTCGACCGCGGCGACGTCTTCGAGATGGATTACAACCTCAACAAGCTGGGCAAGCCGGTCGACGAAAAGGAGTGGGGCATGACTCCGCCCACCGTGAATGCCTACTATGACCCCTCCTTCAACGACATCAACTTCCCCGCCGGCATCCTGCAGCCGCCCTTCTTCGATCCCAGCATTGACCCGGCGGTCAACTTCGGCGGCATCGGCGTGGTCATCGGCCATGAGATGACCCACGGCTTCGACGATGAAGGCTCGAAGTACGACGGCAACGGCAACCTGCGCGAGTGGCAGACCCCCGCCGACCGCAAGGCCTTCACCGAGCGCACCGATTGCATTGCCAAGGAGTACAGCGGCTTTGAGGCCGCGCCCGCCCACGGCAACGTCGCCGCGCAGATGCTCAACGGCAGGCTCACCCTGGGTGAAAACACCGCTGACAACGGCGGTCTCCGCATCGCCTACATGGCGCTCCTCGATACGCTCGCCGCGGAACACAAATCCATCGACTCAAAGGTGGACGGATTCACCGAGGCGCAACGTTATTTCATCAGCTTCGCCCAGGTCTGGTGCCAGAACCAGACCGAGCAGTCCGCCCGCCAGTCCGCGCTGGTCGATCCCCACTCGCCAGGCAAGTGGTGCGTGGACGGCACGGTCCAGAACTTCGACGCGTTCGGCAAGGCCTTCGGTTGCACCAAGGGCGATCCCATGTATCCGGTGCACTCCTGCCGCGTCTGGTAGCGGTCTTTCCTCCGTGGCCACGCATTGTGCATCGCGCAGCTGCGGAGCTTCATTCAATGCCATGCGAGCGCCTCGCCGGCGGTCGATTTCTGTGGCGGGGGAGTCGCTTTGTTGCCGTCTGTTGCCCACACCAGCCATACGATGATCGATCGGCGCCGGCGTGTAGACGTTCCTCTGCCCTCTGCCGTCCAAATCGCATCCGAAACCAGGTCATCGGTGCGTATACCGGACACCTAATGCTCCGGGACGGAACAATCCAAGTAGCGGGAATCCTCTCTATTTTCCCAGCTGGGAGCCAAAACTAGGCACAACCCGCCCTCGGCTTTTACAATGCATCAGGGACCCGTCCCAACCCAGCTCTGCTGTGGAACGATCAACCCTGGCGGCACACGCCTGGCCAGGATGAAGGAATCGCATGAAGTTTACGAAATTCGGCAAGGCACTTTGGATGAGCGCCCTTTCCGCGGGCATAATTTTGGGTGTTTCGTCCTGCGTAGAGAGTTATTCGGTAGGTTATTTGTATGTGACGGGTACGGAGACGGCGTCCACCTCCGGCAGCGGCCTGATCAGCGGCTTCAAGATCGATCACAATACCGGCTATCTGACCCCCATCAACGGCTTGCCCGTCTCCTCGGGTGGCTCCAACCCCAGCCGCGCCGTCCTGGCCGTGCAGAGTCAGTTCCTTTATGTCCTCAACCGCGGCGTGAACGCTTCCGGCGGCTCCATCTGCACCCCTCCGGGCACCTCGCCGGGCCCCTGTCAGAACGCCAATATCACCCTGTTCGCCTTGGGTGGCAACGGTACCCTCACTCCGCAGGAGACCTTCTACACTCAGGGCCTGAATCCCTCCCGGATGATCCTCGATTCCTCCGGAAGCTATCTGCTGGTGCTGGACCACGACGCCCCTGACAATGAAGCCCCCTCCGCCACGGATGCCTGCGCCCGGGCCCTCAACGGCGTCACCACCTGCGGAGACGTCACCGTCTTCCAGATTAACCAGACTACCGGCCGCCTTTCGCTTGAGACCAACGCCCAGGTGACCGCGGCCAGCGGCCAGCCGCTGACCTACTTCCCCGTGCCCGCCAATCCCGTCGATTTCACCCTGGCCGGCACCTACATGCTCACCCTCAGCGGCGGATCTACCTTCTCCTACGATCCGATCACCGCCGCTTACAACGGAGGCACTGAGGTCTTTCCATACCAGTTCACGCCCGCTTCCGGCCAGCTCGTCCTCACCTCCAACAGCCCCCAGCCGCTGGGTCCGGGCATCACCCAGGGCAACTCCATCATCTTCGACTTCAATGTCGTTTATGTGCTGGACAACGACCCCGCCACGCTCAGTTTCAACGGCGCCTCGACCGTGGCGCAGAGCCAGATCCTGGCTTACACCGTGGGTTCAACCGGGGCGCTGCAGGCTGAGGCGGTCGGTAATATCCCCGACGATCCCACCCTCGCGAATCCCATGGCCCTGCTCGAGGAGTCCAAGGGTAAATTCATATACGTGGCCAACCAGGGAAACAACGTGGCCGGAGCGAATGCCCAGAGCGGAATCTCGGGCTATTACGTCCTCACCCTGCCCACCTACCAGATCAGCTTCATCGCCGGCGAACCCTTCGGTTCCGGAGCCGGACCGCAGTGCATCGTCGAGGACCCCTCCAACCAGTTCATCTATGAGGCCAATTTCAATGCCTCAAATGTCGTCGGGCGGGTGCTCGATCCCAACTCCGGCGTGTTGAATCTGATGCGCAATACCAGTGAGTTTTCTGTCCCGGGTCCGCCTACCTGGTGCTTGGTCGATGGGCGCACCTTCTAGTCCGGCGCCCGTCGAATTACAGCCGGTTCGGATTCCAGCCTGTGGGCTGCCTCCGCGCCGGCCTCTGAAGTTGTGGTCCAGAACGTAGCCGAATCCCGGCCGCGCCCCTTTTGAGGACGCGCTGGAATTCGATTCCAAACCGGATGATTTCGGGCCCGATACGCGCCCGCTGACGAAAGATGCGCATGAAGCTCAATAAATCAAGCCAGCTCCTGCTGGCCGCCGTGTCCAGCCTCCTGGTGGCCGGGCTGGTGACCGCCTGCGCTCAGTTCACCCAGACCCTTACCGTGGATTTTGTCTATGTGGCCAGCTCCCAGGCGTCCGGACCCTCCAGCTACGGCGAAATCAACGTCTTCGAGATTGACTCCGAGTCCGGCCGCATGCGCCAGATTCCCGCTTCGCCCTTTCCCTCAGGCGGCCGCCAGCCGGTCGCGGAAGCCGTCTCGGCAGATATGACCAACCTCTATGTCGTAAACCAGGACGACAACACCGTCGTGCAGTTCGTCATCGGCACCGACGGCAAGCTTTATCCGGTCAATACCGTCAATACCCCGGGCATCTTCCCGCTGGCCGTCACCTTCAACGGAAACGACCTCTTCGTCCTCGACCTATACCAGCCACTGCCCTTCTGCTCCTCGGCCGCGCCCTGCTCGGGTTCGGTGGGCGTCATGCCCATCATCACCACCAAGGGCACTCCTAACAGCGAAGCCCCCGGAATGCCCCTCAGCAACGGCACCCTTACCTACTGGCCGCTCTGCCAATACGGCTACGTCTCCGCCACCAACTTTACCCAGTGCCAGACCGGCGCCACCAGCGACGTGATCGTTCCCACCGGAATCACGGTTCTGCCCTCAGGCAGCTACGCCTACGTCAGCGCCTATGACGCAACCGCGTCTCCCACGGTCGGCTATATATTTGCCTTTGCCGTCGCCCCGTCCACCAGCGCCACACCGGGCGCGCTCACCCCGCTCAACAACGGCGTGCCCCTTGCCGCCGGAGTCCGGCTCTCCGCCATCGCCAGCGATGCCAGCAGCAGCCACGTCTATGTCACCGATTACGCCGCTGGCCAGGTGCTGGGTTACTCCATCTCCTCCGGACAGCTCACCGCCTTGCCCGGCAATCCCTTCCCTGCCGGCAACGGCGCGGATTCCATCGTCGTCGATCCCCTTTACAACTTCGCCTACGTGGCCAACGCACTCGACTCCACCGTGACCGCCTACTCCACCAGCGCCGGAACCCTGACCCAACTCGGCACCTACGCCACCGGCCTGCAGCCGGTCGCCATCGGCATCGATCCCTCCACCAGCCATTTCGTCTACACCGCCAACTTTCTCGGCAATAATGTCTCCGGCTTCGAGTTGAGCCCGACCGACGGCACGCTCCTCAACTCGCAGTTTTCTCCTTTTTCAGCCAGTGATCTGCCCACCGCTGTCGCCGCCGTCCCGCACGGCGGCACGTAAAAGCACTCCGCCGGCCTTCCGCTGCCGGACCCTGTAGCTGCACCCCGTGCCGGCTTTATACAATGGGTACGGGCAAACCTAATCGAGTTTTCCGGGGGCTTGCACCTGGGCCCCGCAACAAAGGAAACGCATGAAGTTCAGCAAATTGAGCCAGCTCTTTCTGGTCTCTCTGACCGGTCTCGTCGTGGCCTCGCTCTTGACCGCTTGCCAGCTTGTTGCCGTCGACATTCTCTATGTCGGCGATTCTGTAAGCGCCGGAACCGGCAGTGCTGGACAGATCCAGATCTTCGCGTGCGACTCCCAGACCGGCGCAATCCGTCCCGCAGACCCCACCGTGCCCTCCGGCGGTACCCAGCCCGTCTCCATGGCCACCACCGCTACCTATTCAGACCTCTACGTCGCCAACGCTGGCTCCAGTAACGTCGTCCACTTTGCCATCGACGGCAATGGCGCCCTCACCCAGAAGGACTCCATCACCACCGCTACCCCGCCGGTCGCCATCGCCGTCAATGAAGCCGGCACCTACCTCTACGTCCTCACCGGAACCACCAGCGCCACGCTCACCGAGTATCCGCTCTCCTCGGGCGCCATCGGTTCCGCAGTGGCCACCATGTCGCTCACCGTCCCCGGCTTCGACAGCGACCAGATGGTTCCCACCGCGATCAACGTGCTGGCCAACAACACTGCGGTTTACGCCACCGCCTATGACCTGTCCGCCTACAACCCCGGCGGCGCCGTCACCAGCACCGCCAATCCCGGCTGGATCTTCGGCTTCAGCGTCGGCTCCAGCGGCGCGTTGACGCCCGCCGCCAACAGCCCCTACGAAGCCGGCGTCAAGCCCGCAGGCATCGCCTCCACACCCGTCAACCGCTACGTCTACGTCACCGATTTCGCCTCCAACGAGATCATCGGCTACGCCATTCAGGACGGCGGCGTCCTCGATTACCTGGTCAACGGACCCTTCATCACGGCCAATGAGCCCAACGGCATCGCCATCGATCCCCGCGGCACCTTCCTGTACGCCTCCGACTCGCTCAGCGACGTGGTCTCGGCCTACGTGATCTCCACCCAGAACGGATCCCTCACCACCACTTCGGTCCCTTCCCAGGGTTCAGGGGCTACGGATACCTACCCCACCGGTATCGTCGTCGATCCCGCGCTCGGTCGCTTCGTTTACACCGCCAATACCCTCGGCAACACCATCTCCGGCTTCCGTCTCAATCCCACTAACGGCCAGATTGAGGAGACCGTCTCCACGCCCTACCCCACCGCTTTCGGACCCTATCCGGAGGCCATCATCCCGCACGGCAACCACTCCCTCGAGGCCGTCTACCCATAAGCCAAAGCGCCCGCAAGCGCGCAGCAAAAAAGCCCCGCCCACAAAGGCTGGGCTTTTTTGCGCCCATCCTCTGGCTTCCGTCCTGGGCTGTATCAATAGAGAAAATTCCAGTCTGTGATTCATCCGTAGAAGCACTGTGATCCGGAGCGGAACCTCTGGCGCTCCGCCGCCGTGGATCAAAAGCTCTGCGGTTCGCTGGCGGCGACAATCCGCTCCGCCCTGCTGCAACAGGATTTGACCTGCGCCATCACGCCCCGGATGTCAACACCTGTCAGCGCCAGACCTTCATCCAGCTCCGCAGTTGCCGCTGCGCCGGCTTCTCCACCAACTGCATCGCCAGTACCGCCATCCCAATCAGAATCGCGTAGCTGATCCACGGATCGAACCGGCTCAGCCCCAGCCGGTTCAGCACATGCGAGTCGTGGATCAGGATCCAGAAGTTGAAGTGCAGCAGGTACAGGCAGTAGCTCGCCTCGCCCACAAACACCAGCGGCCGCATTCCCAGCGCGTGCGCCAGCGGATTGTCCCCGGCCAGCCCCAGGATGATGCAGCCGAATAGCGGCATCAGCAGTCCGTCGTGCACGATCGGGTAGGGCACCAGCGGCCCCAGCCACAGGATGCCGTAGGTCGCCGCGAACCCTCCCGCTCCCAGCAGCAGGCGCAGCCGCCCACCCCGCGGGACCATCGCGTCCAGGCCGGCCAGCAGCACGCCAAAAACAAAGCTGGCCAGGTGCGGCAGCGGCGTATACTTCAGCGCCTGCAGCCACGGCCCCCAGCTCCACCGGTCCGGATGCGCAATCCCGTCCGGGTTCAGCACGATGTACAGTGTCCCCGGAACCAGCCCCAGCATCCACACCAGCCCCATCTTCCCCAGCTGCGGTGCCAGCCGCGTCGGCCGCTTCCAGCGCGCCATCCATGGAAACAGCACGTAGTAAAACGACTCGGCCGGCATGGTCCAGGCCGGCGTGTTCAAAAATGTTGCAATCGACGGAATCCATCCCTGCAACAGCAAGGGCGACAACACCATCCCCGTCCAGAACATTGCGTGCGTATGCGCCCGGTACTCCACCGCCACCATCCGCCAGCTCAGCAGCAGGCTCAGGAAGTAAATCGGGTAGAGCCGCGTGAACCGCGCCTCCCAGAACCGCCAGCGGTCCAGCTCCCCGGCCCGCGCCCGGGCGCTGTAGTTGTAGGACAGCACAAAACCCGACAGCAGGATGAAGTAGCTCACCGACACGTACCCGGCGTTGACCACCGGCGCCAGCCAGCCGAACCACTGCGGATTCGAAAAGTGAAAGAAAACGATATTGATGGCCGCGAAGCAGCGCAGGCCCGTCAGCGCTTCCAGCCGTGCTGGCTTCTGGATTTCCACTTGAAATTAGACGTCTCCGAACTGCCGCCTTCCGCCAGCCCGGCTCACTCTTTCCCTGACGCGCGCCGCGCTGCGATCAGGACTCTTAGGGCGTCACCAGCGATCCGACCTTCTCGCCCATCACCACCCGCCGGATATTTCCCGGCCGGTTCATGTTGAAGACAATCATCGGCAGGTTGTTGTCCTTGCACAGGCTCACCGCGGTCAGGTCCATCACCTTCAGCCCCTGCCGCAGGATCTCCATGTAGGTAATTTCGTCGTACTTGACCGCGTCCTTCTCCAGCACCGGGTCGGCGCTGTAAATTCCTTCCACCTTGGTGGCCTTCAGCAACACGTCGGCCTTGATCTCCATCGCGCGCAAGCTCGCTGCTGTATCGGACGAGAAAAACGGGTTCCCGATTCCCGCCGCGAAGATCACCACCCGCCCTTTCTCCAGGTGCCGCACCGCCCGCCGCCGGATGTACGGCTCCGCCACCTGGTTCATGAACACGGCCGTCATCACTCGGCACTGCACGCCCCGCTTCTCGATCGCGTCCTGCATGGCTATGGCGTTGATTACCGTCGACAGCATGCCCATGTTGTCGGCGCTGACGCGGTCCATCTCCTTGGCCTGCTCGGCCACGCCCCGGAATATATTCCCTCCGCCCACCACCACGCCGACCTCCACGCCCAGACCGTGAACTTCCACGATCTCGCCGGTTATCTCGGCGATCTTCTCGGCATCCAGCCCAAAGCCACGCGGCCCGGCCAGCACTTCACCCGAAAGCTTGAGAACGATCCTCTTGTACATGCTGGTTCGAGTATCGCACATGCCCCGCCGCGCTCGCGGAACAGCAAAACGGCCCGGAACCTGATGTTCCGGGCCGCTGTTTCTCCCGTTCGTCCAACCGAATCTGCCCGCCGGATCTATTCGGCCGCCGACGCCGCTTCAACCGGCCTGGTTTGCGCCACGGTCCACTCCGCCGCGCCCACCTTGAAGCGCGCAAACCGCCGCACTGTGATGTTCTCGCCCAGCTTGCCCACCTTCTGCCCGATCAGCTCCTTGATGCTCACCGCCTGGTCCTTGATGAACGGCTGCTCCAGCAGGCAAACCTCCTCGTAGAACTTGGCCATCTTGCCGTCCACGATCTTCTCGATCACCGCCGCCGGCTTGCCCGTCGCCGCCGCCTGCGCCCGGTAGATCTCCCGCTCCCGCTCCATGTCCGCCGCGGTCACGTCCTCCCGCTTCACGTAGCGCGGATCGCTGGCCGCGATGTGCATGGCGATGTCCTTCAGCAGTTCCTGGAAGTCCTCGGTGCGGGCCACGAAATCGCTCTCGCAGTTCAGCTCCACCAGCACCCCGATCTTGCCGCCGGCATGAATGTACATGCCCACCGTCCCCTCGTTGGTGGTGCGCGAGGCCTTCTTCTGCGCCGACGCCATGCCCCGCTTGCGCAGCACTACAAACGCACCCTCGATGTCTCCGTTGGTCTCCTGCAGCGCCTTCAGGCAGTCGCCCATCGGCGCCCCGGACCGCTCCCGCAGCTCCTTCACCAGACTCGCACTGATCTTTTCGCTCACTGTCATCATCTCTCTCGTTTGGTTTCCGCATCTTCCGGGCCTTCGTCCGGCCGGTTAGGTGTTATGCCGGTTCTCCTCCGGCAAAGAATCCCCACTGCTCTTAACGCGCCCCCGGCCTGACGCATGCCCCGGCTTACAGACGAAAAGCGTGGCGCTCGTCTCTGGCGGCCACGCTAGGGCCTGTTAACACAACCTGGGGTGGATGGCGTTGCGGGCGAAAATTCGCTCAGAACCGGGGCCCCCGCGGACAGGTCTTCGTCCGCGGGGTGGAGACGAGGCGGAGGACAAAGACTTTGGTGATTCCAAGGCGAGGACGACAACGAAGTATGAGCGGATTTTCGCCGCAACCCCGGGCCCCCAGCGCGTGGTCTTCGCGCGCTGGGGTGGAAGCCGAAGGGACGGGGCCGATTTTCCCCATCTCTTTGTCGCTCGTCGCTCCAGTAGACCGGCTGCAGTTCGCTCCTCGCTTCTCGATCTGGGAAAAATCGGCTCCCGTCGCCGCCATCCCAGGTTGTGTTAACAAGCCCTATTCTGCGCACGCATGTGCGACGGGGAGATTAAATGCCGCCCTCGGCCACATCGGCCTCGTCCAGGGCCGCAACCGCCGCCGGCGCCTTGCGAATGCCGCCGCCCAGCGCCGTTTCCAGGTCCACTTCCGTGTCCTCGCGCGCCTGTGACTCGCTCTCTGGCGCGGACTCGGACGGCGCCTCGGCCGACGCCTCGGTGAAGGCCTTGTCGCCCACCAGGTTCACCCCCTCGGCCGCCGAATCGGCGATCTTCGAGGTAAACAGCCGGATCGCCCTGAGCGCGTCGTCGTTGCCCGGAATCACGTAGTCCACCACCGTCGGATCGCAGTTGGTATCCACCACCGCCACCACCGGAATGCCCAGCTTGCGAGCCTCCTTCACGGCGATCGCCTCGTTGTTCGAGTCCACCACGAACAGCGCGTCGGGAAGCCGCTTCATCGTCTTGATGCCGGCCAAATTTGCCTGCAGGTGCTTGCGCTCCCGCTCCAGCTTGATCACTTCCTTCTTGGTCAGCAGCTCATACCGGCCGTCGGTGGCCATCTCATCCAGTTCCTGAAGGCGCTTTACACTCTTCTGTACCGTCACCCAGTTGGTCAGCAGACCGCCCAGCCAGCGCTGGTTCACATACGGCATGCCCGACCGCGTCGCCTCCTCGGCAATCGCATCCTGCGCCTGGCGCTTGGTGCCGACGAACAGAATCGTCTTGCCCTCGCCGCACAGCTCGGTGACGAACTTCGACGCATCCTTGAACAGCTTCAGCGTCTTCTGCAGATCAATGATGTAAATCCCGTTGCGCTCTCCAAAGATGTATTCCTTCATCTTGGGATTCCAGCGCTTGGTCTGATGCCCGAAGTGAACACCCGCTTCGAGCAGCTCCTTCATTGTGATCGTGGCCATTGGCCTCCTTCGTGGATTGCATCCAGGCCCTTGCTGCCTTTGTCCCGGATTGAACCCGCTTCTGCGGGAATTTGTAAAACCAGCTTCTAGAGCATTTTCGGAATACATGTAGACTTTTTGAGAGCCGTAGCAGGTGGCTTTTTCTTGAGGAAAAAGCCACTTAAGTGCGTGGCTTCGGTCTACAGCAATTCCGAAAATGCTATAGCTGTTAGCTACTAGCTCTCAGCTTGTTCCTTGCCGAAACCCACCTTTGAAGAGGCCCCGGCAGTCAGGCCAAGCAAGAAAAAGCTAAGAGCTAGTAGCTAGAAGCTAAAAGCTGAAGCGCCTTAGCGCTTGCTGAACTGGAAGCGCTTGCGGGCGCCCTTCTGGCCGTACTTCTTGCGCTCCTTCATGCGCGCGTCGCGAGTCAGCAGGCCTTCGGCCTTGAGCAGCTTGCGCAGCTCCGGGTTGAACTCGATCAGCGCCCGGGCAACGCCCATCTTCACGGCGTCGGCCTGTGCGGAAACCCCGCCGCTCTTCACCGTGGTCACCACGTCGAAGGTTCCGGCCAGCTCGGTCAAAACCAGCGTCCGCTTGGCGGAAACCCGCTGCTGCTCGGTCACGAAGTACTCGTCGAACGCCTTGCCGTTAACCTTCCACTCGCCGCTGCCGGGACGCAGAAAAACCCGTGCGATCGCCGACTTGCGCCGCCCCGTCCCGTAGTACTGAACCAGATCTGCCATTTTCCCTCTTAGCTGTCAGCTATTAACTTTTAGCTATTAGCTCGTCTCGAATTCGTCTTCAACCTTTGCCCCAGCCCGCCATCCCCCCAAGGAAAAGCTGAAAGCTGAGAGCTAAAAGCTCTTAGCTGCTCATCGTCACCGGCTTCTGCGCCTCGTGCGGATGCTTATCGCCGCGATATACCTTCAGCTTGCTGGCCATCTGCCGGCCCATCTTGCTCTTCGGCAGCATGCCCTTGATCGCCTCTTCCAGCACCGCCTCAGGCTTGCGTTCCAGCAGACGCGTAAACGACTCTTCGCGCAGTCCGCCGGGAAATCCCGTATACCGCCGGTACACCTTGCTGTCGGCCTTGAGGCCGGTCAGCCGCACCTTCTCCGCATTGATGACGATCACGTGATCGCCCATGTCGATATACGGCACGTACTGGGGATTCAGCTTGCCGCTCAGCAGGCTGGCGGCCTTGGTGGCCAGCCGTCCCAGCGTCTGGCCGCTGGCATCCAGCACGTACCACTTGCGGTCTATCTCCTTGCCGCTCGGAACAAAGGTACCCATCTCTCTCCTACTCTCTCTTGTGACGGCGCCCATCCTGCTCAGCCATCCCGGCAAAACTTATCTGCCCACGCGCCGTGCGCGCGGCCCTCAGCTTCTACCCACTTCCAAACAAACCTGTTCGGGTGAGGATTGCGGGAGCTGGCCCTTCCCGGGCTTGGGCTAGGCTGGACTCGCTGCCGCTCCAGCCGCGCCTGTACCTGCGCCAGCCCATCCCCTCCGCATCCTTCTTCGGGGCTCGGGCCAGCCGGATCCGGGTGAGTTCGCATCTCCCCATCGGTAAAAACTGCCGCTGGGGGCCACGCACACAGACCCCAGGCGCAACACCGCGCAAGGTCTTCAGGATACCGGATTCGACCCTGTGAGTCAACGAAAAGACGGGCTTGCGGCCCGTCTTCTTCATCCCTTCGCGCCCCCTGCCGGCTGTGCATCGCTTCATTGCACCGTAGGCAGGGCAGCCGCTGATTCTCAGGCGTGAACTCGGGCAACCCGCCGGTTCTTGGGCGCTGCCTGTGCGTGCGCGACTGGTGCGTGCGCCGCCGGTGCTCCGCCCAGCGACCGCACCCGGAAGCGCTTCATCTGGATGGACAGGGTGCGCTCAATCTTGCGCAGATCGCTGCGCTCCGCCGGGGCGGCAAAGGTGGATGCCACGCCTCGCGCCGAGGCCCGGCCGGTGCGGCCCACGCGGTGGACAAAGTCCTCCGCCTCCTTGGGCATGTCGAAGTTGACCACGTGCGCCACATTGGCCACGTCGATGCCGCGGGCGGCCACGTCGGTCGCCACCAGCACGCGGTGATGCCCCTCGGAGAAGCTGCGCAGCGCTGCGTTGCGCTGCGACTGCGAGCGGTCGCCGTGAATCTGCGTGGCCGAGTGCCCGCTGCGGGCCAGACGCCGCGCCACGCGGTCGGCTCCATGCTTGGTGCGCACGAAGACCAGGAAGCTGCCCGTCTCGGCCGCCAGCAGGTGCTCCAGCAGCTCCTGCTTCTTGTCCGGCTCGACCTCGAAGGTGCGCAGCTCGACGTTTTCCGCCGGCTTCAGTACCGATCCGATCTCGATGCGCGCCGGGTTGTTGAGATATTTGCGCGCCACCTCCCGCACCGATCCTTCCAGCGTGGCCGAGTAGCACAGCGTTTGCCGCGTGGCGGGCAGCATCGCCGCAATGCGTGCGATGGCCGGCTGGAAGCCCATGTCCAGCATGCGGTCGACCTCGTCGAGCACCAGCATCCTCACTTGGTCCAGCCGCACCAGCTTGCGCTGGATGAAGTCCTCCAGCCGGCCCGGCGTGGCCACGATCAGGCGCGCTCCGCGGCGAATGGCGTCGAGTTGCGGCCGCTCCTGCATGCCGCCCACCACCAGCGCCGCGGTCATCAGCGGAGTCGGGCGGATCGCCTTGAAGGCCACTTCCACCTGCATGGCCAGCTCGCGCGTGGGCAGCAGAATGAGCGCCTGCGCGGCGTTCCGGTCCTGAAGCTTCTGCAGCATCTCCACCACCGGGATGAGAAAGCTGAGGGTCTTGCCGGTTCCGGTCTGCGCCGTGGCCAGCACGTCCCGGCCTTCGAGAGCCGGAGGAATTGCGCCGGCTTGCACCGGCGTGGGGGTTGTGAAATTGTTTGCGTTGAGCCGCGCCATGAGCGCCGGCGAAAGTGAAAGTTGCGAAAACTGAGTAGTCAAAATTTTCCTGTTGGATTCCGCGATCCCTGTTTCCCCAGGGCCTGCAAACGGAACCGGACACGGAGGCCCAACGCGCGAAAACTGCTCAGGCGCGGGCCTGCTTGATGAATATGCGTAAGGGAGAACCGAAAGTCGGTTGAGAGACTGACCGGCGGGGATTCATAAGGGGAATGCCCGGGGTCCGGGGCTGCCGCACGCTACTTGTCTGCCGGGCGGCTCATTGCCGGCCGGCTCCACGCTCCCGCGCTTTCAAGCGTTTCCTGGTTCGATCGCACCTTGCTCGTTGTTGCGGAGCGGAACTCGCGATGTGACTGCCGGACCTGTTTGGGCCCATGGCAGAAGCCTCCAGGATGGGAGACTGACGTGGATACGCTGTAGGGGCTTGGGGAAAAATCTGTGCAAGGCAGGCTGCCTTCAGAAGGCAGATTACCGCTCACGGCCAAATCACTGAGCGCAAATACAGTATAGCATGGATTCGTTTTTTCCCCCCGGGCAGGGGTATCGGGAAGAACACGGCCCGGCTGTCCGCTCACTGCCGAAGCCCGCCGGCCAGCCGCGCATCCGGCCACCCCAGCCGCCTTTCGCCTGCTCCAACCGTTCCCCTTCGGGGCTTTGGCTATCCGATCCGTTCCCATCGCCCCACCGGCCTGTTTCCCGCCGCTGGGGGACACGCACACAGATCCCCGGCGCAACACCGCGCAAGGCTTTCAGAAAACCCGAATCGGCGGGCAGAGCCAACGAAATCTGTCCGAGGAAAAGCATGGACTGCCGCGGGTTCCAAAGCGCTTCTCCAATGGGCGCAGAGCGAAATGCTATGCCGGCCGAAGGCTCCTCTCATTCCGCGCCAGGCCTGCCCTCAAGCCGAAGACTGTAAGATTGGACCCGAAGATGAAAACAAATCCATTGCGCGTCTTCGCCGCAGCCTGCATTGTGGCGGTGGGAATCGGCCTGCTGATCTTCATCGCGAAACAGAACAACGCCGCTCAGCGCGATTTCATCGTGTATTGGGCCGCCGGACAGCAACTGGTCCACGGCGGCAATCCGTATGACGAAGCAGCGGCTCTGAAGCTGGAGCGCGCCGTCGGATACCGCCGCGCCACAGCTCAAGCTTGGCTCAGTCCCCCCGTGGCATTCTTCCTTGCGCTGCCGCTCGGCTTCGTCAGCGCGAATCTCGCCAGCATACTTTGGATGCTCGCGCTTCTTGCCTGTCTGGTGGCGTCCATCCGGATCATCTGGGCCATGAACGGGCGTCCGCCCACCCGTCTGCACCTGCTCGGCTATTGCTTCGCGCCCGTAATGGAATGCCTGATGGCCGGGCAGCTTGGCATCTTCCTTCTCCTGGCCGTTGTGCTCTTCCTCTACTTTCACAAGTCCCGGCCGCTTCTTGCCGGCACGTTACTTCTGCCCTGCGCCTTGAAGCCGCATCTGTTTCTTCCCCTCGCCATCGTGCTGCTTTTGTGGTCCTTCCACCGCAGGACCTACCGCGTCCTCGCTGCATTCCTGGTCACGCTGCTTGCAAGTTGTGCCCTCACCCTTTGCTTCGACGTTCATGTGTGGTCGCAGTACTTCCGCATGATGGCCGCTACGGAGGTTATGCAAGACTATGTGCCCACTCTGAGCGCGACCTTGCGCTTTCTCGTCGATCGCAATGCGGTGTGGATCCAACTGATTCCCGAGGCCGCCGCATGTTTGTGGGCAATCTGGTGCTTTTGGACGCGCCGGGACCGCTGGGACTGGATGGATCGGGGCTTGCTGGTGCTTCTGGTCTCGGTGGTGTGTACCCCCCACGCATGGTTCACCGATGAATCGGTGGTGCTGCCCGCCGTTTTGGCCGGGGTCTATCGGGCAGCGGACTCCGGCCGTTCCCTTGTGCCCTTCGGCATCGTTGCCGGAGTCGCAATGATCGAGGTGATGCTCGCGATCCCGATCACTTCCGGGTACTACCTCTGGACCCCGCTCGCCTGGCTTGCCTGGTACCTCTATGCAACCAGAAGTAAGAGCGCGCCGGCCGGCGAATTGCGCGACGAGGCTGTCGGCTTATCGGATTGAGCGCGTTGCCGGCCTCCGCCCTACGGCGCGCCGCCGCCTTCCCGCTCACTATGCCTTCACCAGCCTGCGCTGCAGTTGCTCCAGCGTCTGCCCCTTGGTCTCCGGGTAAAAGAACAGCACCACGAAGAACTGCACCAGCGTGGCCGCGGCAAAGAAGACGAAAGGCATCCCGGCGCCATACTTCTGCGCCACCACCGGGAAGGCAAAGGCAACGATGGTGAAGATGATCCAGTGGCTCGCGCTGCCCACGCCCTGCCCCTTCGACCGCACCGAAGTCGGGAAGACCTCGCCGATATACACCCAGATGACCGCGCCCTGCGACAGCGAGAAGAACCCGATATAGGTCACCAGCAGGGCCAGCAGCAGGGATTGATGGGTGTTCGAGATGAAGATCCAAGCCACCCCGGCCAGGCACAGGAAAGTGACCGCCGCGCCCACCAGCAGCAGGCTCTTGCGTCCGACGTGGTCGATCATCGACATGCCAATCAGGCAGAAAATCAAGTTGGTCACGCCCATGATGATCGCCTGCACGTCGCCGGAGAGCATGCTGAATCCCGCCGCGCCAAAGATGTCGTGCACGTACACCATGATCGCGTTGACGCCGGCCAGCTGGTTGAACATCCCGATCGAGATCGCCAGGAACAGCGGATAGCGGTACTTCCACTGAAACACCGGCTCGTGCGCCGTCGCATTTTCCGCTGCAATCGCTGCCCGGATATCCTCCAGCTCCGCCTTCGGATTCGGCGCGCCCATCAGCCCCAGCACCGCCAGCGCGTCCTCAATCTCATTGCGCGAGGCCGACCACCGCGGCGATTTGGGAATGGTGAACAGCGCCGCCAGGAAGAACGCCGTCGGCACCAGAACCACCGCCACCATCATCCGCCAATCGTTCACACCCGGGTACGCCAGCCGCACCAGGTAGTTCGAGGTGTAGCCCACCAGGATGCCGATCACAATATTGATCTGGAACAGGCCCACCAGCCGCCCGCGCCACAGCGCCGGTGACAGCTCCGCAATGTAGACCGGCCCCAGCACCGTCGCCGATCCCAGCCCCAGCCCGGCGAAGAAGCGCATGACCAGCAGCATCGGCCAGCCCACCGAAAGAGCCGTGCCAATGGTGGCCAGCAGATAGAGCGCGGCGGCATACCGCATGGCCGTGCGAGGCCCCAGCCTCTGCCCGATCACTCCGGCCACAAAGCAGCCGATCACCGTGCTCAGGGGGCCCATGGCTACCGTGATGCCTTTTTGGACATCGCTCAGCGCATAAACCTTCACCAGCGCGTCGATGATGCCGGAGACAAGTACCAGATCGAATCCGAAGAGCAGGCCGCCCAGGGCGCCTGTCAGGGTTGACTTCAACAGCTTGGAATTTGGTCGCATTCCCACGTCCCCTCAAGTTCCAGATAATCCTACACACTGCCCCTGAAACCGGCAATCCGTCCGCGACTCAAATTTCTGCCCCGATTTTTGGCCCCGATTTATCCCTCCCGAACGTTCCCGCACGAACCCCGCTCCAGCCCAAAATCACCCTCCCCTCAACTTCGGTAGACCACAAGCCCCATGCCGCACAAGCTTCGGGGCCCCCACGGACACGGGGTCCCCAGCGAACGATCTTTGTTCGCCGGGGTGGACAGACAGCTCTACGTCCGTGGGGTGGTCGTCGTCTGCCCCACCACGGATGGTGGAAATTCACCATCGCAAAGAGACCCATTCCTGCAGTTAGATGTGGTTATAGCTTGTGGAGAAGAAAAATTCCACCCCTGCGATCTAAAGCATTTCTCCTTCAGACGTACACCGGAGCCAACGCACCCAAGCGCCGATTTCAACAAGAAATCGGCGCCGCAAAGAACGCCAATCGAGGCTACATGTGAAGGAGAAATGCCGTATAATCACTTCCTTCGCGGTCCAGGAGACCGTCCACAATGCATCCTGATGCAAAACCACGGAGAGCAGTGCGGTTCGCTCCTCGCCTTGCAGCCTTCGCGGCCCTGCTCGGCCTGGCCGCACCCCTCTGCGCGCAGGCCCCGCAGTGGAGGCCCTACAGCTATCCCGCCGACGGATTCAGCGCCGCCTTTCCGGTTCAACCCGCACTGGAGAAGAAGACCATCGCCACCAGCGCGGGCTCTTTTGAGTTGCGCTCCTACCAGGCGCTCGACGGCTCCGTGGCCTTGATCGTCTCGGTCTGCGACTACGGCAGCCAGGCTGCCGGCAAGGACCCCGCGACGATGCTCCAGGGCGCCAAAAACGGAGCCCTCGAGAACACCAAATCCCACCTGGTCAGCGAGAAGAAGATCACCCTCGGCGCCTCCAGCGGCCTCGAGTACGAAGCCGAAAACGAAGAGGCCCACTCCACCGTCCGCATGTATCTGGTCGGGACCACCCTCTACCAGGTGGTCGTTGTCTCACCCCTTAACCAGCCTTACGCCCAGTCCACCCGCTTCCTTGACTCCTTTGCGCTCATCCCCAAAACCTCCAACTGAGGTCGGCTGCGCTACTCCATCCGCAGCGCCTGCATCGGGTCGATGCGCGATGCCCTCCACGCCGGAACCAGGCAGGCCAACACCGCCACAGCGAGCAGAGTAGCCGCCACGGCCGCAAAAATTGCCGGATCGAGTGGCCGGGTTCCATAGAGCATCGACTGAAAGATGCGCGTCGTCGCCAGGCTGGCCGCCATGCCCATCCCCAGCCCGAACAGCGCCGGCTTCAGCCCATCCACCAGCATCAACTGCAAAAGCTGATCCCGTTGCGCGCCCAGCGCCATCCGGATGCCCAGCTCTGCCGTCCGCTGCGTGGCCAGGTACGAGAGAACGCCATACAATCCCACTGCGGCAAGCAGCAGCGACAGCACGGCGAAGGCCAGCACGAGCGTGGCGCTCAGGTTCGCGTTCACCAGCGATGCCCCGATCACCTGCTCCATCGTCCGCACCTCGGAGACGGGCAGTTCCGGATCGAGCGTGGCAATCTGCTTCTGCACCGGCACCGCAAACTGCAGCGGATCAGAGGCAGTGCGAATGGCGAGCGTGTTGCCGTTCATGTTGCCTGCAAGCATGGGGAAGTACATCGCCGCCTTGGGTGCTTTGCCCACCTGGTACAGCGTGTCGCCCACCACGCCCACAATCTCGTAATCCGCGTTCATGGCATCGCCCGCGTGCGGATGCGCCGGAACCCGCAGGTGCTTGCCAATCGGATTCTCGCCCGGAAAGTATTGCTGCACCAGCCGATGGTTCACGATCACCTTGAACGACTGCGCGCCGCGATCGTCCTCCGTGAAAAACCGCCCGTCCACCAGCGGAATCCCCAGCGCGCTGAAGTATCCTGGGTCGGCCCAGCGCGACAGCGCGTTGGGCAAGTCGTCGCCTGACCCCAGCGGCGGATGCTCCTTCACCGTAAACACAAAGTCGCCCCAGAAGCCCGCTCCCGGAACCGTATTCCCCAGCGCAACCGCGCGCACGCCGGGCATATGTCTCACCCGCTCCAGCAGCGCCTCGTCAAACGCGTCCACCTTCTCCGGCGTGTCGTACTTCTTCTGCGGCAGGCCGTACTGCAGCGTCAACACGTTTTGCGTCACGCAGCCCACATCCGCCGCGCGCAGCCGCAGAAAGCTCTTCAGCAGCAGCCCCGCCGCCACCAGCAGCACCACCGTGATGCCGATCTCCGCCGTCAGCAGCGCCTTGCGCAGCGCTGTGCGCGAAACGCTGCTCGCTCCCGTACGTACTGAGGTCTGCAGCGCCTTCATCATCGACTTGCCCGTTGTCGAGAGCGCCGGCAGCAGCCCCGCAATCAGCGCCGCTGCGAACATCAGCACGCACGCAAACGCAATCACCAGCCCGTCGATATAGATCCCCTGCGCGGTCGGCAGTCCCTTCCACATGTGCGCCAGCAGCCGCGTCGCCATCACTGACAGCATGATCCCGCCCACTCCTCCCGCCGCGCACAGCAGCACGCTCTCCGTCATCTGCTCGCGAATCAGCGTGCTCCGCTGCGCTCCCAGCGCGCTGCGAATCGCCACCTCCTTCTGCCGCGCCGCGCCCCGCGCCACCAGCAGGTTCGCCACATTCAGGCACCCGATCAGCAGCATGCAGCCGACCGCCATCATCATCAGGCTCAGCGGCTTCTTCACGTTCCCCGCCAGGTCCTCATTCATCGCCCGCGGAGCCACATCTTCTGACACCGGCGCGTGCAGATTCTCCATGTGCAGCTGGTACTGGATCGCGCCCACCTGCGCCAGTGCGCTTGCCAGGCTCACATCCGGCCGCAGCCGCGCAATCACCTGGCTCTGGTGAAAGTCGTGATGCCCCAGAAACTCCGGCGTCACATCCGCCTGGTACGGAACCCACAACTGAATCCCGTCGTCGGGATAGGTAAACCACGCCGGCAGCACGCCCACCACCGTGAACGGCCGCCCGTCCAGGTGAATCTCGCTCCCCACAATCGACGCATTCCCCGCAAACCGCCGCTGAAACACGCTCCACGTCAGCATCACCACTCTGCCGCCCGGCCGGTCTTCCGCCTCGGCAAACGTCCGCCCCAGCGCCGGCTGCACGCCCAGCAGCGGAAAGAAATTCCATGAACATGCCGCCGCGCGCACCGACTCCGGCAGCTCGTTCTGCTGTCCGGTCAGGTTGTAGCTCATGTAGCGCATGATGGCCATATCTTCAAAGCCGTGCGTCTTCGCGCGCCAATCGTAAAAGTCCGCCGGCGCAACCTGCGAGTAGTCGAATTCGGCCGCATTCGCCTTCGCTCCCTGATGGTGCTCGTACACCATCACCAGCCGCGCCGGATCGCGAAACGGCAGCGGCCGCAGCAGCACCGAGCGCACAATCGTGAACAGCAACGTCGCCGCGCCCAGGCATAGCGCCATCACCGCCACTGCGATCAGCGAAAATCCCGGCGTCCGCATCAAAGTCCGCACTGCATACCTTAGGTCCCGCCACGCGCTCTCCGCAAAGCCCACCGTATTCTGCCGCCACAGCGTCTCCCGCACCCGCTGCGCATTCCCCAGCTTGATCCGCGCCCGCCGCCGCGCCTCGTCCGGCGTCATTCCCCGCGCCAAATTCTCCGCCGTCTCTTCTTCCAGATACGACTCGATCTCGCTCCGCACCTCGGCATCCCTCCGCCCGCGCCGAAAAAATCGAATCCAGCTCATCTCATCCATCCCTCAGCCCAGCGTCTCTTCCCCCATCACCAGCCCGATCGCCCGCCTCATCTGCCGCCAGCGCTTCGTCTCGCGCGCAAGCTGCTTCCTGCCCGCCGCCGTCAGCCGGTAGAACTTCGCTTTGCGATTGTTCTCGCTCGCGCCCCAGTACGACGAAACCCATCCCCGGTCTTCCAGCCGGTGCAGCGCCGGATAGAGCGACCCCTGTTCCACCTCCAGCACATCCTCCGACGTGCGCTCAATTACCTTGGCGATGGTATGCCCATGCGCATCCCCGCCTGCCAGCGTCCGCAGAATCATCATGTCCAGCGTGCCCTTCAGCATCTCGCTCTCCGGCTGCATTCGCCTCACCATCCCCGTCCTCCACTCGAACTCCTAGGTGAACTCCAGCATACACCACTCGAATTTCTATGGGAAGCTTGAAGATAAGAATATTTCGCCTCATGCGATGAACCCAAATCATCCATTCTGCCGCCGCCGCTGAGGTGTGATCTGCCCCTTCAGCCTTCCCCGCCTGCCCTCCCGGGCTGCACCGCCAGCACCCGGCACCGGTGCTTGCCCACGGCGCTCCATGCAATGGGCATTTCGCTCTCCAGGCAGGCGCAGTCCCCCGTCTCCAGCAACTCGCGCAGGTTTCCCGCATCCAGTTGCAGCCGGCCCTCCAGCACGTACACCACCCCCCGCGATGCCGGCGCCTCCTCCATCGTCAGTGAGCCGCCTCCGGCCGGGAACTCGATCATCTGCACCTTCAGGCTCGCGGCGTTGCCGGCCGCGTTCAGTGGCGTCACCTTCGGCATTTCTGTGCTGCGCGCTTCGGCCTGCAGGTGGGCCTTGCGGGTGATCGAGATGCTGTGCTGCGCCGGCTCGGCAAAAAAGTAGTTCATGCCCACCCCGTACACTTGGCTGATCGTCGCCAGCGTCGGCAGCGTCGGAATCATCCGGTCCGTCTCCAGCTTCGACAGCAGCGCCGTCGAAAGCCCGGTCTCCGCCGCCAGCCGCGAAAGTGTCAGCCGCTTCTGCGTGCGCAGTGAGCGCAGTTTCAGTCCAATGCAGTACGGCTCCAGCGACCACTGCGCGTACGAGCCCTTCTTGGCCATGGCATCTGCTCCTTCCGGACGGGCTACAGCATCTTCGATTCTGCTCTTCACAGAATCCACGCCGCCGAGTGGCCCGCCGCGGCCGGCCACCTTCCAAATTGCCGTTATCTCAACATGGGAATCGAAAATGCTCTAGTCCCGTCACCCTCTCAGTCTGCCAGCAGCAAGCCTCCCGATTCTGGAAGGATTTCTGAACTCTTCCGGCTGTTCCTCCGCCCCGCCATGGAATGGGCACGCAGTTACCCGCCGCCGCCGGCAGATTACCGAAATTCGGCCCCGGATTGGTACTCGGTAAACACCCCTCCGCGTCGGTTCCCACTCCCGGCTCCCGCAACCTCCCGTTAAAGCAGCCTTTGCGGACCAAGCCGGCAAATGGCCCCCATAACCCCTGCAACCACAAAAAATTGTGTCGGATGCGCGCCATTTATCTTGTTAACTTATCAGTAAATAAGTAACCAAATCTTTATTACTTCGAGCGGAGCAAAGCGGCAAGAATGACCACCACACTTTCGACAAAACGTGGATAATTTCCCTGTCAGCGCCAGCACTGGGTTGCAAAAAGCAGATCTCTCCTGGGAGCTGCGGTCCTCCATTGCTCCTGCGTGGATGAACCGCAGTTGATCCCCGGTGCATTGTTTGTGATTCCTTCGCGTTTTGCACGCCTTGGGCAGCGTCGGCATGCAGGTCGACGGGAATTCCGAGGAGCGAGTTGGATCGGATGGGACAGCCTTCATCAGCAGGAGCCGGAGAGACGGATAGTGCCCGAACGGCGGCGAATCTGAGCCGGGAAAGAGGGGGGGTCGGCTTCTCTTTCGGCAGCTTCCGCCTCGAACCGGACGGAACCCTGTTTCGCGGAGAATCCCCGCTTCACCTGCCTGCCAAAGAACTGGCCGCGCTGCGCCTCCTCCTGGCGCATGCCGGCAAGATCGTCACTCCCCAGCAGTTGCGTCAGGCCCTCTGGGACGATGTGCATGTCACCTCCGACAGCATTCCCAGGTGCCTGTCTTCGCTGCGCGCCCATCTTGCGCCCGAAGCCTGCATCCAAACCGTCTACAAGCGCGGATACCGCTTTTCCCTTGAGGCGCGGCCTTTTGGCGTCACGCCCGCCGGATCCCTGCCGCGGCTGGCGATTCTGCCCTTTCACGCCGGGCACGGCGCGGCCGAGCATCTCGGCGCGGCGATTGCTGAGGAAACCGCCGCCCTCTTGAGCGCAGACCGTAACCCGGTCATCGCGGCCCTGGCTCTGGACTCGGTCTTCACTCTTGCCCGCCGCGGCCTCAGCGCGCAGCAGATCGGCCAGCTGCTCCGCGCCGATCTGGTCCTCGCCGGGACCCTCCGCATCCTGCCCGCGCATTACCGCCTGCGCGCGGAGATCATCCGGGTCTCCGATGGAATCCAGCTATGGGTCGAAGATCTTCTCGTCCCCAATGACCGCATCGCCGGCCTGGAGATGGAACTGGCCCGCCGTCTGCTCTTTCGCCTGAACAGCGAAAGCCTGGTCCTGTCCGCCTCCGCCGCCGCCGGTCCATCGCCAGAGGACAACGCTGGGTGCCGTGAGGCCTATGCGATCTATCAGCATGCCCACCATGAATGGCAAACCCTGGAACGTCACCGCATGCAGGACGGGCTGCAGCGCTTATTGAACGCGATCGACCTCGATCCCAGCCTGACCGCCGCGCGCGTGGATCTGGTCAATCTCTGCGTGACCCAGGCCTTCTACGGCTACATGTCCCCGGCCGTTGCCGCCGATACCGCACGCCAGGCGGTGGCGCCATGGGTGCAGGCTGCCCGCTCCCCCCGCTGGGGTCGCGCCTTGTTTGAGAGCTTCACCGGCCGCGCGGAAGCCCTGCTGCCCGGAATCGGCTGGCTCTGCTTCCTGATGGACCGCGACCTGCCCGCTGCCCTCAGCGCCTTTTCCCTCTCCGCACATCTCCCCCACGATCCCTGGATCACCCGCTTGCGGATGATGCTGGAGCTTAGCCGTCATCGCTCCTGCCAGGCCATTGAGCTGCTCCGCTCGGTCATTCGCATCGACCCGTTTTCGCCCTGGCTGCACTCCGCTCTTGCCTGGGCCCTCCATCTCGACGGACAGGCCCAGGCCAGCGTCGAGTGCATCCGGCACGCCATCGCCCAGTTCCCCGAGCACGAAGCTTCAAGGATGTACGGCGCCATCCTGCTCGCCTTCAATGGCGAGACGGCGCAGGGAATCGATCTGGCCCAGGCTCTCATTCTGGCCATGCCGTATAGCGACATTGCCACCGCCGTCCATGCTTATGCCCTGGCCTGCGCCGGCCGGCGCGATGAAGCCCGCACCATCCTGGAGCGCCTGCGTTGGCTCAGCCGTGAACGCTTCGTCCTTAACGCCTTCACGCCCGCCGTCTACATCGCCCTCGGCGACCAGGACGCCGCCCTCGCTGAACTGCGCGCCTCCGCCGAATCCCGTTGTCCCTGGTTCTTTCAGATGCTTGCCGATCCCCGCCTCAAGCCGCTCCACGGACGGCCGGAGTTCGCTGAGATGCTGCAGATTCTCGCCCCCATGGAAGCCGCCGCTGCCGACCCATGGGCAACCGAAACATCCGCGGACAATCAGGCGTGAACCTCGCCTGCGCGCCCGCCCCCTCAGCAGGAGCCCTGCTGACCGCTTTCCCCGCCTTCAGCCCATCTCCGCCGCGTACAGCGGTTTCGATTCTGCTGCTTACAGAATCCATGCGGCTGAGTGGCTTTTTCCGCCGGGGTCCCCAACGACAGGTCTTCGTCGTTGGGGTGGTCGCCGGGGTCCCCAACGACAGGTCTTCGTCGTTGGGGTGGAAGTAAAAGCCACCCTCCACGTCCTCCCGATGTTGATGTGTGAAGCGAAACCGCTCTATCTCAGGATTCGCCCAAAATGAGTTAGGGAAGGCGTGGCTCTCCCACGCCTTCCCTCTGCTTCCTGGTTTGCCGATCCACGCGCTGCCTGGCGCCCTGCTGAAGATGCCTGCGCCTTCATCCTTGCGTCCGCCGCGGCGGACGTGGGGCGCAGCTGCTTACTTGGCGCGGTTCGCCGTGAACTCCACCGCAGGCCGATCCCCCATCGTGCGGGTGAACTTGATCGTATCTCCGTCGATCTTGCCGGCGTAGCTGATCTTGAAATCGTTCCCGTTGAAGCTCATCGTCTGGTCGAAGCTGATGTTATCCCCATCGATCTTGCCGTTGGAGATATCGCTGTCGCCGCGCGGTGACGAGATGGTGCCGGTCACGGTTGAGCCGTCGACCTTGAATGTTAACGTAATGGTCTGCGTGCCTCTCTGGGTGGTAATGTCGGCGGTCCATTTGCCGTTGAAGTCAGCGGCCAGGGCGGCGACGGTGCCGAGGGCCAGGAACAGAACAGCGATCAATGCCTTGCGAACCATAGCTTGCCTCCGTGGTGTGGGCGGAATCTCGGCGAAGCGCACAATCCCTCCGCCTGTGTTCAGGGACGCGGCTCTGCCCGGAAAAGTCTCATCAGCCCCGGTAATCGCAGGACGCGGCTGTTCACAGGATGCGGTTAATTGTGCGTTTTTCCATCTGGAAGGGCCGGCATTGGCTTGGTGTAGCGTCCCCGCAGCGCATTCCAGCGGATGACAGCGATCTCTTTAAGCATCTGCAGGCCGTCTTTCAGGTAGCTCATCCGGGTCCGCTCGTCGTGGGCCCAGCTCACCGGCACCTCCTCGATGCGGTAGCCGCGTTTCAGCGCGATGAACAGAATCTCCGGATCAAACCCCCACCGCTCGATCGTCTGCAGCCGAAAGACCTCCTGCGCGGCGGCGCGCGTAAAGGCCTTGAACCCGCATTGCGTATCGGCGAAGTGCAGTCCCATCACCATCCGCGTCACCGCGTTGAAGCATCGCCCGAAGAACTGGCGGTAGAGCGGCTGGCGATGCGTCTGGCGCCCCCTCTCCAGCCATCGCGACCCGATGGCGATGTCCGCGCCCCCGGCGATCGCGGCAAACAGCCGATCCGCCTCATCCATGGGAGCCGACAGGTCGGCGTCGGTGAACATGACCACCTCCCCGCGGGCCTCCAGAAAACCATGGCGCACGCTGTAGCCCTTGCCGCGATTTCCCGGGTTCTCGATCAACCGCACCTCCCGGGCCTGCGCGGCAAATTCTCTGACCGCCGCCGCGGTTCCATCCCGCGAGCCGTCATTGACCACGATGACCTCGGCATCCCAACCCCGCTCGCGGACGCAGGCCACCACCGCCCCGAGAGTCGCGGGAATTCGGGCGCCTTCATTGAACGCCGGAATCACGATGCTGTACTGCGGAGAGTCCGTCACACCACTGACCACCGTTGCCCGGGAACCCAACAACGGATGCCGGGTCGAATACCAAGGGAAAGGCTCTGGCCATCATACCCCACCCGCTGGACCGGCCCCGGTCAATCCTCCGTCTCCCGATCTGCCGGGGATTTCTCCGGGCAACTTGCTGATGCGCAAAGGCTAAATTCCACAATTAGACTTGCATTTTCGCGCTCAACCTAGCAGAATCCGATTATGCTGGGAGCGGAGGCCTAGAAGCTTATGACAAAAGCAGACCTGGTGGAAAAAGTGACCGGCTTGGGAGACCTGACCCGCCGCGACGGCGAGGTCATCGTCGAGACGATCTTCAGTTCCGTGATCGGGGCCCTGCAGAGCGGCGACAAGATCGAGATCCGCGGCTTCGGCTCGTTTCGGATTCGCCAGCGCAATCCCCGCATTGGCCGCAACCCCAAAACCGGTGAGCGCGTGGATGTTCCCGCCAAGCGCGTCCCCTACTTCAAGCCATCCAAGGAATTGCGGGACCTGGTCAATCCCGGCGAGGCAGCCCGCGCCTCCTGACGCCACAAGATCCCGCCCTCACTCCGCTCGTATGCCGATCACGCTCAGCATGCGCCCGGTGCGGCCCCGCGACGCCCGGTGCGAAAAGAACAGCCCCCGGTCGCAGTTGGTACAGCCGCCCACAATGTGAATCGCCCGCGCCTTCAACCCCGCGTCCAGCAGTTGCCGCCGATTGGCCTCCACCAGGTCAAGGTGCAGAAACGGCCCCATCGGCGAGTGCCCCGGCGCGCGCTGCGTCAGAAACAGCATGGGGTACCGTTTCCGCACCACATCGGTGGAATCCACCTCGCGGAACAACTCCCGCGCGTACGCAAACTGCGACTCAAACTCGCTCAGCACCTCCTCGCCGACCGAGTAGCAGCAGGCGCCGATCCCCGGCCCGATCGCCGCTGTCAGATCCTCCGGCCGCGACCCGAACTCCAGCCTCAGCCGCCCGATTCCGCTCTCGACAATCCGCCTCACGGTTCCCCGCCAGCCGGCGTGGAAGGCCGCAACCACCCGCCTCCGCCGGTCCGCCAACAGAACCGGAATGCAATCTGCGGTCTGAATGCCCAGCAGCAACCCCGGCTCGCCGGTCATCACGCCATCGGCCTTCGATCCCTTCGATGTGGACTGTCGGGCCGGCGTGCAAACCGAGGTTTTGGGTGCCCCAGGTCTCGCGTCTGAGGCCTGGGAGGTCACAACCACCACGTTGGAGTGAAACTGGCGCACAGTCACCAGTGGCGTCTCCGGCTTGCCGGTAATCGCCTCGGCTAGCAGCCGGCGGTTTGCAGCCACGGTTTCCGCCTCATCCTCGGCGGTAAAGCCAAGATTCAGCTCCCCCGGATTCAGTTGGCCCTTTGCATCTTCTCCGCAGTAGCAGCGGCTCAGCCCGCCCTTCCGGGTGCTGAAACCGTGCCACAGCCAGGGAATCCGTCCTCGTCCTCCCTGTTCCCACACCGGAACCGTCAGCCACTGGATTCCATTCGCCGCAACGTGCGGCGCGGGTGCTGACCGCCTCAGTTCTTCGGGCGCTGCCCGCTCCAGCCGGGCATGCCGGGTCACGCCGCCCGCCTGTCGGCGCAGGTTGCGCACCAGCCCTGCCTCGCGCACGCGTTCGTCAATCTGCTGAATTTCCTGGCGGGGATGAGTTTGGGCCTTAGAGGAGGAGCGCATCGTTCTTTCATTCTAGCGGGGCTTTCGATCCAGCCATTCGATCGGGCTTTGCCTTGGGCGCGGTTGCGTGCTGAGCATGTGGGCCTGCCTTCCGGCAGGCCCGCTCGAGAGGCATTTGTAGGAGGGGATCCAGGGAGGATAGAAGAGAAGAGGTCCGTAACGGACCCTGAAAAGGAGTGGGTACCTTTCTTGGGTGGGATATCTGGGGAAGCCTCTGCTAATTACTTACTAGGATGCCTGAAACCAGGAAAGGTTGCAATGGGGGATGGCTCACCGGCCCGAAAAATTCGCTGCCCACGCCCGCCGCCCCAATTGCCGCTTCTTACCTGTTTGGCGCCCCAGACCCGAAAATGCCCTTCTCCGGCTTGCTATCAGGGGGGAGAATTGGCGGTCTCTAGAGTGTGAAGCGGGGGATTTACATCGTCTGCTGGGACTCCTGGTCCTGGGAGACATCTACATCTACCTCGACCGGCAGGAGCTAGCCCTCGTATCCTCAACCACTTCCGAAACCGGCGATCGCGGCCTTCCCCGCGCCCGGCGCCCGCAGCGACGATGATGTGATTCGCTTCTTCGACTCCTTCACCATCCTCAATCCGTAGCCATTACTCCACCGGCTGCTCCGGGCGCGCCGCCCGCTCCACAAAGTGCGTAATCAGCCCCACCGGCAGGAGCCGCGCCAGCAGCGCGATCGCCCGTCCGTTCCAGCTCGGCAGGATCGTCCGCTGTCCCCGTGCCAGCGCGTCGATCGCCTGCCGCGCCACCGCCTCGGTCTCCTGCACGCCGACTTTGAACTTCTGCGAGTGCGCCACCTCGAAAAACTCGCTCTCCGTCGATCCCGGGCAGAGCGCCGTCACCTTCACCCCGAACCGCGCCACCTCGGCCGCCAGGCCCAGCGCAAAAAACCGGTCGAAGGCCTTGGTCGCCGCGTAGGTCGCCAGATACGGCACCGGCTGAAAGCTCGCCGTCGACGCTGTCACCAGCATCCAACCCCGCCGCCGTTCCACCATCCGCGGCACAAACAGCCGTGCCAGCCGCACCACCGCCTCGCAGTTCACCCGCACCTGGCTTAGCTCCTGCCCCGGGTCGGTCGCGAAAAACGCCCCATACTGCCCCAGCCCCGCGTTGTTGATAAGAATCTCGACCTCAATTCCGGCCCCTTCGGTCGCGTCATAGATCTGCTGCGGCGCGGCCGGATCGTTCAGGTCCGCAACCACAATTCGCGTCTCGGTCCCTCCGGCCGCCAGCTCCGCCGCAAGCGCCTCCAGCCGATCCCTGCGCCGCGCCGTCAGGATCAGCTTCGCCCCGCAGCCGGCCAGCTCCCGCGCCAGCGCCACGCCAATTCCGGAGCTGGCCCCGGTCACCAGCGCCCACCTGCCCTGAAAATCCCGCCTGCCCGCCACCGCACACCGATCCTTCCGCGAGTACTTTTCTATTCCCTATTCCCTATTCCTTTACTCAGCCGGCGTCGACAATGGCAGATCCTTCTCCCCCCAATGCCCCGGCTTGTCGCTCATCGTCAGCACCAGCGTGCCCCCGGCCATGATCTCCCGATGCCGCAGCCAGCTCCGCTCCAACGGCTTGCCATTCAGTTCCGCCGCCGTCACGTAGATGTTCTTCTCTGACACATTCTTCGCCTCAATCACGAACTCCTTGCCGTTCCCCAGGTGAAGCGTCGTCTCCGGAAACGCCGGGCTTCCGATCACGTACACATCCTGCCCCGCATTGGGGAAAATTCCCATCTGGCCGAATGCGAACCACGAAGACATCGCGCCCGAATCGTCGTTCCCCGGCAGCCCGCGCCGTCCCGCGTGGTAGCTTGCGGCAATGATCTCCCGCACGTGCTCGTCGGTCTTGTCCGACCGTCCCGCCCAGTTATAAAGGTAGGGATGCAGGAATCCCGGCTCGTTGCCCACATCGTATCGCCCGGGAACCGCAAAGAACGCGTCCAGCCGGTTCACAAAGGTCTCCGGCCCTCCGCACATCTTGATCAGCGTGGCCACGTCCTGTGGCACAAACAGCGAGTAGGTCCACGAGTTCCCTTCGTAGAACGTATTCCCGCCCCAGGTGCCGCTCTCCATCGCGGTGAAAGGGCTCAGCCAGCTTCCGTCGCTGTGCCGCGACCGGATGAACCCCGTATATCCGCCCGCCGCAAAATCCGCATCCCACAGGTTCTTCCAGTTGCCTGAGCGTTTTAGGTACTTGTTGTAGTCGTCCATCCTGCCCAGCCCCTTGGCCAGCAGCGCAACATCAAAGTCGTTGGCGGCGTACTCCATCGTCACCGACGACGGCTTGTCAAACCCCTCCACCGACACGTACCCCAGCTTGAGCCAGTCCTTGATTCCGCCGCGTCCTTCTTCCTCCGGATCGGGCGGCATCGCTTCGGCGTCCTGCGCCTCCGCCTTATACGCCTCCTGCCAGTCGATCCCCTTCAGCCCTTTCACAAAGGCGTCCGTCAGCATGAATTCGGCATTGCTTCCGCCCTGTGTGCGCCCGTTGTAGTTGCCGCTGCGCGCATCCGGCAGCCAGCCCTCGTGCCGATAGAGATCCACCAGCGCCCGCACAATGTCAGTCTGTCGTTGGGGCGCAATCAGCGTCAGCAGCGGCCCTGAAGTCCTGAAAATGTCCCAGATCGCGTAGTAGTCGTCGTAGTAGGGCTCCGTCGAAGTCCACATCGGATTCTCGCCCGTGCAGTCCGTCGGCTGCATCATGGTGTGGTAGAGCGCCGTGTAAAAGATCTGCCGCTGCTCCGGCGTCTCTCCCTTGATCTCCACCGTGCTCAGCGCCTTGTTCCACTTGGCCACCGTCGCCGCCTGCGTCGCGGCAAAATCAAAGCCGGGTATCTCCTCGTCGGCATTCCTCTTGGCCTGCTCCACGCTGATAAACGAAATGCCGATCTTCATCAGCACCGGCTTCTCATGCGCCGCAAAGGTCATCCACGCTCCCAACCTTGACTTCGGTCCCCCGCTCATGCTGCGGTTGCCCGCATACAGGCTGTCGTCCCGCCAGGTCCCCCAGGTTTCTGCCGGCGTGTCGGTCTTCGCATAGAAGAAAACCGTGTAGACGTTCGGCTGTTTGTTCCATCCCCCGGTCACGCTGCTGGAGCCTTCCACCTCCGTTGGCGAAGCCACATACACATTCGTCGCCACCAGCGCCTGCGACTCCGTGTTCCCCGGTCTGGCCAGCAGGCAATGGCTCACGTCGAAGATCAGGTTCCCCGGCCCCGTCTGCGGATACCGGAACCGGTACAGCGCCGAGCGCCGCGCCGCCGTCAGCTCCACCCCCACGCCATAGCGCGCCAGGGTCACTCCGTAGTACCCCACCCTCGCCTTCTCATCGGCCCGTGAAGAGGCCGCATCCAGCGGCGTCACTGCGCCCGTCGTCGGCTGTACCAGGATGTTCCCGTACCTCGGCCCGCCGCCCGTCCCGCTCACGTGCGTCTGGCTGAATCCCACGATCTCTCCGTTGTCCGTCCATCCGGAGTTCGAGTCCCCGCCGCGCCGCGTCGTCATATCCGGTCCCGGCTTGATCATCCCGAAGGGCACAAGCGGCCCCACAAACACGTTGCCCCCGCCGGAAGTCCCCAGGAACGGATCGATCCACCCGGCAATCGGCCCCGCGGTCGGCCCGGAAACCGATCTGTCAGCCTGGGCCTGTGCAAAATGAACGAGCAACAGAACCGGCAACAGCGCGGCAGCAAAACGCACCAATCTCTTCATAGCGAAGCGCACCTGTCTGGAACCCCGCGTCATAGGCAGCAAAGCCCACGGCCTTGGATTCGCTCCCAACATACTAATCCCCCGCCACGCCGGCTGGGGGTCCACGAACCCCTGGCGCGTAAGCGCGGTCTGCCCCACCCCAGGCGGCCCCACCGCAGGTGGCTAGCGGACCCCCTGGCGCGTATGCGCCGTCTGCCCCACCGCAGGTGGCCGCAAACCCTGGCCTTTTCGGGGCAAACGTTCTTTTGACCTCGCAATCTGCCTTAGGGGCGATACAATCCACTTCATCCGGCGTCGGAAAAGGAGATTCCGGCTTATGAATCGGCTCGCAAAAGTCAGGGTGTCGCTCCAGCTGATTCACGGATAGGCATGGCATCGAAGACCTATTGCCTTCAGGATTCTCCAGAGCCGGCCTGGGACGTATGCATTATGATGATTACCCTGTGGCATGTCCAGGTTCGGCCGCAGCGAAAAGCAGAGTGGCAGGAGGGCGGAAATCCCAGCTTAAGCCCTCAGGACGGCTGGCCTTGGCGCGGAGTTCCCCACGACATCGAGAAATTCCACACGATGCAAATCAAACCGCAGACACCTCAAAGGAGGGTGACACATGCACGGACTCAAGGCTCTACTCGGTAGTGCGGCATTGCTTGCGGGCGTGGCCCTGGCGCCAGCGGCTCACGCGCAAATCTCCATCGGCATCAACATCGGCGGGCCGCCGCCGGTTTGCCAGTACGGTTTTTACGACTATGCCCCCTACGCTTGCGCGCCCTATGGCTTTTACGGCCCGGGGTACTTCTACAACGGCATCTTCCTCGGTGTCGGTCCATGGGCCGGCTGGGGATATGCCCACGGCTGGGGCCGCCATCGCTTCGTCGAAGCAGGCGGAGGCCGCTACCGCGGCCGCGGCGGCTATGAGGCCAATCATGGCCATTTTGTTCGCGGCTATGACGATCGTGGTCACGGAGCGCCGCAGGGCGGCGGAGCGCCTCGCGGCGCCTACGCATCGCACGGCGGCGGACACCCGAGTGCATCGTACGGTGGCAGCGCATCGTACGGCAGCAGCGCACAGCATGGCGGCGGACACCCGAGTGCTGCGTATGGCAGCAGCGCACCGCACGGCAACAGCGCACCGCACGGCAGCAGCGCACCGCACGGCGGCAGCGCACCGCATGGCAGCAGCGCACAGCATGGCGGCAGCGCACCGCATGATAATGGCGGACATCAACCCCAGTAACTGGTAGCCGCGAAATCAGGCGGCGGATTGTGCATGTAGCGGCGGAGCTTTGCGGCTCCGCCGCTGTGTCCCAGCAGTGGTATTTTGGGACGTCCGAGTTGAGAGCCCGGATGGCAATCGTTCCTCCTCATGCGCGGCAATCCAAGAACAAATTTACCGGTTACAGCGGTTTCGATTCTGCTGCTTACAGAATCCATGCGGCTGAGTGGCTTTTTCCGCCGGGGTCCCCGACGACAGGTCTTCGTCGTCGGGGTGGAAGAAAAAGCCACCCTCCACGTCCTCTCGATGTTGATGTGTGAAGCGAAACCGCTCTAATTTCCCTTGACCGTGAGAAGGTTCTCGCCGTCCAATACGGCAGAAAGGGAAACCGATGAATCGAATGCTGAGAATCCCTCCCTCGCAAGTGCGCAGTGCGCAGGCTCTCCTCTCTCTCGCAACCATTTTGGCCTTCGCGCCCTCGCCAGCCCACCCGCAAACTGCGCCCGCCCAGAGCCAGTTCACCCTGCAGGTGCAGGCTCCGCTGGTGCTTGAGGACGTGGTCGTCCTCGACAGCCACAACCAGCCCGTCCACAATCTCAAGGCCGCCGACTTCACCATCACCGACAACGACAAGCTGGTTTCCATCCAGAGTTTTGACGAGCACGCCGCGCCCACCCCCGCGCAGTTGGCCGTTCAGCAGGCCTCCGCGCCCAAAATTCCCGACCTCGGCGTCAACGTCTTCACCAACTACACCCCGGTCCCGCCTGATGCTCCGCTCAACATTCTCGTTCTCGACGCGCTGAATACTCCGCTTACTGACCAGGACCATACCCGCCAGCAGATGCTCAAATTCCTCAGCGACCAGCCCACCGGTCAGCGCATGGCCATCTTCATTCTCAGCTCGCGGCTCTACCTTTTGCAGGGGTTCACCGCCGACCCGGCGGTGCTGAAGGCGGCCATCAACAGCAAGGGGGCGCACGTTCCGGGCTCTCCGCTCCTGGAAGACGCAGCCGGCGGAGACACAAACGAAGGGCTCTACAACTCAAATATGTTCGACTGCCCCCTTTGTCCTCCCGATGTGGGCAGGCAAGGGGCGGCGGACACAGCGACCAGCGTCGTATCGGAAAGGGTGAATCGTACCCTCGCCGCGTTCAATGAACTGGCGCACTATCTCTCCGCTCTGCCCGGACGCAAGAATCTGATCTGGTTCTCGGCGGCATTTCCCATTCTCATCCCGCCCGACTACACCCTGAATAACCCGACTGCTGCCGCCGCGCACTACATTCAACAGATTCGCCAAACAGACGATTTGCTCGCGCGCAGCCAGGTGGCCCTTTACCCGGCCGACGCGCGCGGCCTCGTTGGCAACCCAGCTACCCAGGCCTCCCATGGAGGGCCGGCTCCCGTACAAAACATGGGCCGCGGCAGCGACCCGTTCCTGACTTCGGAATCCAATTTCATGGTAGATTCCTTTCAAGAGCACCAGACCCTCGATCAGATGGCCCACGACACCGGCGGCAAAGCCTTCTACAACACCGGCGACCTCAAGGGAGTGGTGGAAAGCGCCATCGCCCTCGGCTCCAACTACTACTCCATGTCCTTTACGCCGCCCACCGGCAAATGGGACGGCAAATACCACAAGATCGACGTTAAGGTGAATGTGCCCGGCCTGCATCTGAGTTATCGCCGCGGTTACTACGCTGACGATCCCTCCCTGGACAATCAAGGTAAGCAGCAGTTCCAGGCCAGCGCCATGCAGGCAGCCATGCTCCACGGCGCGCCGCAGCCGAGCGAGCTGCTCTTCGATGTGCGCGTCATTCCCGGTGACGCCACGACCGACAAGCTCGCCCCCGACAGCCATCCCGATCCCAGGCTGATGCAGCCGCCGTATCGCAGTTTCACCCTCGACACGCTGCTCGACATCCATTTCGTGCAGATGACCCACGCCAATAATGGCGAGTACCAGGGCTCTCTTGAAGTGACCGTGCTGGTCTACAACGCCGGCGGCGATGTGGTGAACACCAAGACCCGGCTCGGACAATTCGTCCTGCCGCCCGATCGCTACCAGCAGCTTCTGGCCCACGGCCTCGCCGCCTCGCAGTCCATCGATGTTCCGGTGAAGGGCACTTACTTCATCCGCATCGGCATGCACGACCCCGCCAGCAACCGCGTCGGCGCGGTTGAGATTCCCCTCTCCGGCCTGAAATCGCTGCAGTCAATGATCGCGGCTACGCGCCGGAGCACGCCCGCGAACCAATAGCTGGTGAAGTGCGTGCAGTTGCTTTTCGGGTAAGTGCTCCACGTTGCGGCTCATTTCTGTCGCAAGGATGGGAAGCAACGAACCCATGCTGCGTAAGCCACATCTGTCTTACCGCGAGTGGCTCCGCGGCGGTTGCAGATAATTTCCCCCTTCTGTAGCACACTGGAATCAGCGAACCCATGAAAGACCACCTGCAAACCGCCCCTCGACTCATCCGTCAGGCATGTGCCCGGTTTATACCTCTACATAGCCCCCTCCCCCTCCAAAAAGTCCACCTGCAAGTCATCATTTCTGCTGCACAGAATGGCTTATCTATATGAAAAATAATAAGATAAATCCGTTTTGCGAACAGCCGATTTGGGGCGTTTTCGGGCAGTTAAGGGGTATCTAAGGGGCGGTTGAGGGCTGTTGTGGGGTCAAAAATACCCTTGGTCAAAAATGCCCTTCTTGCCCCCTTTCGCGCTCATCGCAACTGGCAACCTGCCCCTTGCTGGCCACGGATCAATGTCTTTCTGTTCCCTCTTCCTTCGCCGGGGTCCCCTGCGACCGATCTGTGCTCGCTGGGGTGATGCGACTCGGCGTCCCCTGCGAGCGATCTTTGCTCGCTGGGGTGATGCGACAGGTCCACATCCGTGGGGCGGAGGTGCCGGAAGAGCGAAGTAAGTTCCGCCATGAATCACCCTGTGATTCAAATCACAATTGGGGGTAATTGGTGTCACTGCCCCTCGCACCAGCCCGGATGCAGACTCAAAATCCTGGAGCGATGAAAATTGCGGTGGGCGCTCGCGTGGGCGTCGGGAGGCAATCATGAGTTTTGCGGCCGGGCTGAAGACCATCGTCGTTGCCACGGACCTGGACGGCGAATCCGAAGCAGCCCTCGAATACGCCCGCAAGTTGGCCACTCGATACGGCGCTCGCATCATCCTCGCCCACAGCCTCGACCCTCTGGATTATGCCGCCGTCGATACCGTTCCCGGCGGCGTCCTCGATGCCATGAGCGCAACGGCCCGCGCAGCCATCGACAAATTGATCCATGACCTGCTCCGCGAAGGCATTCACAGCCACTCAGAGATTCGCCAGGGCACGGTAACTCAGACCCTGGTCGACGTGGCACGCCAATATGACGCCGGCCTGATCGTCATCGGCACCAGGGGCATGGAAGGCGCCGGACCCGTAGTGGTAGGCGCGGTGGCCGAGCAACTGGTCCGTCTGGCGCCCTGTGCGGTGCTGGCCGTGGCCGCCGATTGGAACGCCGGCCCCTACCGGCCAACCCCGGGTGGTCCGGTGCTGCTGGCTCTCGAGCGTAATGAGGCAACGCCGGCCGCCGTGGCAACTGCTTATTCCCTTGCTTCCGTCTTTCAGCGCACTCTGCTGGTTTTGCATGCGCGCGGCGCGGCCGAGGCCGCCGCCTTTCTTAACCCGCCGGAGATTCGTTTGGACGAGTACGGAATCCGCTCCGGCGGTCCCGTCCAGGTTCGCTTCCTCATCAAGGACGGAAACCCGGCGGACGCCGTCGAAGAGGCGATCGCCCTGCATCACCCCGGCATTCTGGTTGCCGGGGTCAAGCGGTCCAGCCATCTGGCTGGTCCTCATGGCACCGCCTTCGCTCTGCTCGCACGCTCCCGCGTACCGGTCCTGTGCGTGCCGCCGGAGAAGGTGCCCCTCGGCGTCGAGCAGGAGGCGTGGATCCCTCTGGAAACTGCGTAACGGTGAGGGTGTCGTCGTCTTGGCGCCCTTGGGAACGAGAAACGGGCAGGCGGAAGGAGACAGCTCATCTACCCCATTCTCAGGAATCATAAATGGACTGCATTGGTTGCATGGGCAGCGATTGATTGCTATGAAATACGGCTCATCGCAGATTCGCAGTGCCAGGCGCAAACCCCACTGGCCGGCAGGCAAAAGCCTGGCTGGCGCCGTCCGGCGTCGAACCGGTCGTCGCGCTCAGATACGGGAAGAGGAGACCGTGAAACCTGAGACACAATTCAGGCCAGTGGAATATGCCACACCCCATCCCCTGGCGGAGCTGCTCCAATGCCCGTCCGAGACCGGAAGCCTGCTGAACCATGCGGCTCGGTCCATCGACGTGGTTGCCGGTGAGGTTGTCTTTCGCCAGGGCGCGGACTGCCGGGGTCTCTATGTAATTGTCTCAGGTTTGTTTACGCGCAAAACCGAGCGCCTGCATACCCGCCTGGCTCTGGCGCCGGCGCACTCGGGAGACCTGGTCGAATTAGGCGCCGCACTCGCAGAAGGCCTCCATACCTTCACCCTGACCGCTCAAACGCCAGGGTCGCTGCTCCAGTTGCCCATCGAGGCGCTCCACCAGGCATTTGAGGGCTTTCCGCCTTTGCGGATGCAGCTCCTGGAGGAGCTTGCCCGCGAGGTTTCGCGCGGTTACTTCAGTTGTTCCCTGAACCGCGTGGGCAGGACCAGGCGGCGCAACGGCGAGGCCGCCCCGGCATAGATTGCAAATTTGCTGCAATCGCGTTCTGCGGCGCCCATTGATCCGGGCCGGGTTTAGCGAGGCTCGGCCTTGACGCCATCCAGCGTAGATTGAAGGGAAATCCCGGCCTTGGGGCGGGCAATTGCGCTATACTCTGATTGACCCAGGGAAGAATTATGGCCTCTTTCCAAACCCATCACCCCCCGGAAGATTGCATCAATTGTGAACATCGCCATCTGCGAATGTTCTGCAATCTCACCCCGGAAGCTCTGCGGGATTACGACGGAATCGGCATCATGATGAATCACGCCCGCGGAGCCAAGCTCTTCAGCGAGGGCGATCCGGCGCGGAATGTGTTTGTCATCTGCTTCGGGCAGGTCAAGATCTCCTCCACCTCCCGCGACGGCAAGACCATGATCCTCAAGATTGCCGGCCCCGGTGACGTGATGGGCCTCAGCGCGGTGCTGGCCAATGTTGTCCATGAGGTGACCGCCGAGGCCATCGAGCCCTGCCAGGTCAAAACGGTGCGCAAGCAGGAGTTTATTGACTTCCTCGGCCGCCACGGCATCGCCAGTATGCACGCGGCGCAGTCCCTCTCCGGCGAATACCTGACGGTGTTTCACGACGCCAAGAGGCTGGCTCTCTCGGGCTCGGCTGCCGGGCGGCTGGCTCGCCTTCTGCTCGACTGGGGACGGGCCAATTCAAACGGCAAGCCCGAGCTGCGCTTCACCATGGCGCTGACCCACGAGGAAGTCGCCAACATGGCCGGCACCTCCCGCGAAACGGTCACCCGCCTGCTTAACCAGTTCCGCCGCGACCAGTGGATCACCATCAAGGGCACCAGCCTGACCATCGTCAAGCCCGAGCAGCTCGAGCGCCTCACCGCCTGACCACGCCTCCCGATTCCCAAACACCGTCACCTACCGTCGGCCGAATTCCTCCCAATACGTAACGGACCTGGGCCAGTTCACCTGCCTCCTGAATGAAGCAGCGCCTACAGCGGTTTCGATTCTGCTGCTTACAGAATCCATGCGGCTGAGTGGCTTTTTCCTCTCCGGGGTCCCCAACGACAGGTCTTCGTCGTTGGGGTGGAAGTAAAAGCCACCCTCCACGTCCCCTCGATGTTGATGTGTGAAGCGAAACCGCTCTAAATCATCACCGCAAAAGCCACGACCGATAGAAATCCGCATATTCGAAGATGCCATATGCATTGCCGCGTTTGCATCCATCCCCAAAAGGGATTGCCCAGCGATCCAAACTTTTACGGAGTGTTTCTCACGGCGTAGTCCCTAACTGTGGTGGCCTTCAACAAGCACAGAACTCCCACGCTGCCAAAAAATAACAGCCCTATCGTGACCCCGACTGCCGCACCGAAACTGTCCAGCTGCACGATCGTCCCCCTCGTGCTAGCGCCGCTCGATCCGCTTCTGACCCCTGAAACCTGACACCTGACACCTAGCCATGCATCGCCAGCGGCGCGGTCTCCGTCTCGTCCTGCGCGCCAAGCGGCTCGCGCAGCGTAAGCACCGGGCAATGGGCATGGGCCAAAACCCGGTAGACAGTGTGGTCCCGGGTCAGGTTCTCGAAAGCCGAGCGGTGCGTGGCGCCAAGAACGATCAGGCTGGCATGGCCCTCTGCGGCCGCAGCCAGGATCTCGACAGATGGGTTGCCGTGCATCACCTGCGGCTCCACAGCGCAGCAGCAGCCCGCGGCGCCGGTCTCCTCGGCCAGCCTGCGCATCTCGTGCAGCGCCGCTGAATCCATCCCCGCCGGCATCCCACTGCGTTGCATGTCGTCCCCGGGCGGCAACACATGCAGCAGGATCAATCGGGCGCCCAGGCTGCCCGCAATCTGGCAGGCAAGCGCTGCGCTCGGACGAGAGGTCTCTCGGAGTGAGGTGGCATGCAGGACGACACGGGTCGCGCCGCCCGCAACTTGAGGTTCCACCGGGAGATGAGCCTCGGGTCCCACGGTCATGACCGGGAGCTTGACCGAGCGCAGCACTTGTTCTGCCACGGAGCCGAGGAGCAACTTGCTCACCTTGCTTCGGCTCCGGGTCCCGACGACAACGCGATCTGCCTGGAACTGGCGGGCCGCCGCGGCAATCTGGTGAGCGGTCGCGCCCTCCCGCACCAGCGCGTCGCATGCGATCCCCTGACGCTTCGCCAGTTCGCACCATGGCGCCAATGCCCTCTCGGCGAACTCCAGTGCGCCGGCAGGATCGTAGTAGGGCATTCCGGCAACATCTACCGCTAGCGAGGCATTAGAGGGCAATACGTGGAGCAGAATGAGGCGTGCGCCCGTCTCCACGGCCTGCGCCGATACACACGGCATCAGCGCGTCCAGATCGTTCAGATCGGTGGCGATCAGGATTACCGCCGGGCGGGCCCAGCGCTGGCTGGCTTGCTCCGGCATGGCAACACCTCTTACTGGAGAGCGTGGCACCGAACCCGAGGGTCCGATGTGCCAATGAGCACCACGGGGAGTGATCTAAATCACGATATTAGACGGATTAAATGCAAACATGTATCGTCTTATCTTCTATCCTTTTCCTGCGATTCCTGGGAACAGGAGTGCTCGGCCTGGCCATTCTCCACCCTCTGTTGTTTCGGAGAGGAGGAATATACTGGCGCTTCAGCAGCGCCCTGGGCCCAGGAATGCGGATGCCGCGTGCGGGAGGTTCCATGCTGGGGAAACCGAACAGAAGAGAGTTCCTGGGAATGCTGGCCGGAGGCGCCCTCTCGGCCGCATGGCTGCCCTCGGCCAGCTCCATCGCCGGCCAGTTGGCCGCGACGAATATCCGCTCCGGCCGGCCCAACATTGTCTTCTTTTTGATCGACGATCTGGGCTACGGCGATCTCGGTTGCTATGGCAATACCTTTGCGGAGACGCCGCACATCGACCGCCTTTGCCGCGACGGAATGCGCTTTACCCAGGCATATGCCAGCGCACCGGTCTGCTCGCCCAGCCGCGCGTCGATCCTGACCGCCAGAACCCCGGCGCGCTTGCATCTTACGCAATGGATTCCCGGCACGCTCTACCCCCATAAGAAGCTATTGGAAGCGCCAAGTTCTTTGCACCTCGACCTTGCAGTCCCGACCCTCGCCGAGCGCCTCCGCCAGTCCGGCTACCAGACCGCCGCCATCGGCAAGTGGCACCTCGGCGGCGAAGGCTATCTGCCGGAAAACTTCGGCTTCAACGTCAACATCGCCGGCGATAGCCACGGCAGCCCGCCCTCCTACTTCGGCCCATTCCACTTCCACAACCTGACCGGCTACACGCCCAAGGACTACCTGACCGATGTGCTGACCAGCAAGATGGACGATTATCTCCGTCAGGCTGCCGGCAAAGGACCATTTTTCCTCTACATGGCCGAGTACTCGGTGCATCTGCCCCTTGAGGCGAAGCTGGCGATGGTGGAAAAGTACCGCCGCAAAAACGGCGGCCGAGATGAACCGGATCCCGTTTATGCGGCCATGATCGAGAGCACAGACCTTGCCCTGGGCAGCCTGCGGGCGGCTCTGGAACGGGCGGGGGTAGCCCACAATACGATTATCTTTCTCACCTCGGACAATGGCGGCGTTGGCTTCCAGGGACGCAACTTGCACCGCATCGCCAATAACGGCGGCTTGCACGGGGGCAAAGGATTCTTGTACGAAGGCGGCATTCGCGAGCCCCTGCTGGCCTATTGGCCCGGCGTCACCCGGCCGGCGAGCACCTGCGACGTTCCGGTCATCGGCGCAGACTTCATGCCTGCCATCCTCAACCTTGCCGGCGCGGGCATGCCGCCGCAGCCCTGTGACGGCCTCGACCTCACGCCACTCCTGCATGGCGACCACACGCTCCAGCGCGACACCCTCTTCTGGCACTATCCGCATTACAGCGATCAGGGCGGCACGCCCACCGGCGCCATCCGCCAGGGCGACTGGAAGCTCATCGAGTTTTTTGAGGACGACCACCTCGAGCTCTACAACCTCTCGCTCGATCCCGGTGAGCAGTACAACTTCGCCTCCAGCTTCGCCGCCCGCGCTCAGGATCTCCGCGCCCAGCTCCACCAATGGCGTCAGTCCGTCAGCGCCGCCATGCCCTCGCCCAACCCCGCCTACAACCCCGAGCTCGCCATGCTCCGCCGCGGCCCCGCAGGCTGCAGTTGGTCCCCCTCCATCCCCTGCCGCGAAGATTAGTTGTCCTGATGCAAGGCAGGGATTGCAATAGGTTGGCCCTTTGCCCCGTTCATCGCGGCCTCATCGCGATGAGCGGGTCTTCACCGCGCGGTCCACCCAGGAGCCTCAAGGAAGGGCCGATCCGTATGGGTGAAATCCGCCTCAAGCCGGCATCAGGCGGCCGAACCCGTTTGCAGGTCGTTGCAGATAATTACCCTCCCCTGTTGCACAATAGAAATCGGAGGTGTAGGCGCGTAATCCGAGCTCATCACGCTCCGGGGAAGCCCCCCCGGCCCGCCCGCCGCGCACAAAAACACGCTAAATGCACATAAAATGCACACCCATCCCACAGAATCCGAATGGGTTATCGGCCAATTCCGCGACCCCACCCCCCCTCCCCCCTGTAACTGTGAAGCTGTGAGCCGAATCCGCGCCGCCCACCTCAAATTATCCGCAATTCTTTCGATTCCCTGTTCCCTCAGCCCCTCAGCCCCAATCCCTATTGGCTAAAATCTCCCTATGCTCCTCGCCGTCCTCACCATCTCCGACCGCTGTTCCCGGGGCCTGATGACCGATACAGCCGGTCCCGCCGTGGTTGCGCTGTTGCAACAGCAGTGGCCTCAGGCCGAAATCCGGAGCAGTCTGCTCGCCGACGATGAAGACGCCATCGCCGCCGCGCTCGCCGACCTCGCCCGCCAGGGCGCGGCGCTCATCCTCACCGCCGGCGGCACCGGTCTCGCCCCGCGCGACCGAACGCCCGAAGCCACCCGCCGCATCATCGACCGCGAAGTCCCCGGCCTCGCCGAGGCCATGCGCGCTGAGGGCGCCCAGCGCAATCGCTACGCCTGGCTCTCCCGCGCCGTCGCCGGCCTCTCGGGCTCCACGCTCATCGTCAATCTGCCGGGAAGCGAGCGCGGCGCTTGCGAGAGCCTCGAGTGCATCCTTGTCTTGCTCCGCCACGCCCTTGAGGTTGCAGCCGGCGGCCAAGTGCACCCATGATTCGCCTTCGCTCTCAACCGAAAGGTCGCCGTGCGCAGCACCATGCAATGCTCAGCGGCCGAAGCTGTAACGCAAGCTGATTCGCGCCTGAATCGGTTCCACCGGGTGCATCACCCTTGTGAATGCAGAGTTAGCATTCACAACACTCGCAACCTGCTGCTGCCCCGCTAATGTGGTTGGCGGTGTTGCCGGCAGTCCCAGTCCGGCTGCTGGCGTTACTTGCGACACATAGGCGTAGTCCACGTCGTGATCGCGGCGATTGAACACATTCAGAACCTCGCCCACGAGGCTCCAGTTCCTGTTGAATTGATACCTGGTCTCCAGGTTGACCAGCGTCGTTGAGGGTGAGGTGTAAAGCGCGTCGGACGTCAAAGGACGAGGCCCGAAGTAGCGGAGACGCAAGCTCGCCGAAAGGCCTTTCCAATCCTGCATTGTGGCGCCCGCTGCCACCACCCACCGAACTGCTTCGGGCACCTCCTTGCCATACTGGCCCTGCAGGTATGTGCCGCTCCCGGTCGGAATCAGACCATAGCAATTCGAGTTTTTTGCGCAAAGCTGCGGGCTGCCGGATGCGTTCGTGTAAAACGTCGAATCGTCTGGGGCGTCTTCCGTAAAGAGGGCGCGGGAGTCCGCAAAGTCAGCGTCGAAAACCCAATGTTCCGATGGCGTGTAGTAGTTTCCAACTTCGATGCCGTAGCGGTTACTCGGCTGCTCGGAGGGACTCGTGCCTCCGGTGTCGCCATCCTGCAGCAGTTCGGAATTGCTGTGGAGATACCATATCTCAGCCGTGCTTTGCAGATGCGGTACGGCCGCTGTGCGCACGCCAACTTCCGCGCCTTTGGTCTGGACAAGAAAGGGAATTTTATTCGGATTCGGCGTATCGTAGTCCGGCGTATTGTAGTAAGGATTGTCCGGCGAAACCGGTTCATACAGTTGCGTTGAGCCGCGCACGTCGTTGGTGTGGTAACTGAATCCGCCCTGCAAATAGAACTCCGTATTGGCCCACGGGCCGAAGATCAAACTTGCTTTGGGGCTCGGCAGGAACTTGGCTGTCGACTGGCCTGTGTTAGGATTGACGTCTGCAGGGAAGGGATCGTTGGGATAGTTGGTGTTGGTGGGGTTGGTAATGCTGGTGATGATGCCTTTGCCGTAATCGCCGCGCAAGCCCAGGACTGAGCGGAATTTGCTCGCCCACTGAATCTTGCTGGACACCCAGGGACTTCCAATCGCCTCCGTAAACTTATTCAGGTTCGTGTCCGCCGGCAAAACCGCGACCTGATCGAGGTTGGACCAGCCGTTATCGGAATAGTTCGCCGTATAGTACGTTTTGTCCGTCCGCACGCGATTTTCCGTCCGGTAAAGGCCGTTGTGGATCCAATCGTTGCGCAGTTGCATGCCGAATGTTGTTTCCACCCTGCGGCCATACCACCCGCCGTAGATCGTGTGGCGTATGTCGAACCCAGCCACCCAGCGCCTGTCCTGCTGTTCGAACTGGTCGCCCTTATAGGGATCGACCAGGTAATAGGTGAAATCGGAGAACAGGTTGAGATCGTAATAGAACCCGTAGGCCATGATTTTGGTTGAGGAGTTTGCGCCCCGGTGATGCCACTCGCCCTGCAGGCTGTAACGATGGCTGTGGCCACCGTCGGTCCGGTTCAGTGCGCCGAAGAATCCAACATAGTTGCCAAAATAGCCGGCCGGCGGAGTGGCAACCAGAGCCGTATACGGCAGCTGATCGCTCGAGTTCCATCTGGTTCCAGCGTAGCCGAGGGCCGTAATGCTGAAACCCTTCTCGTCTGTGCCCTGGCCGTAGGTCAGAACCCCATTGAATTTGTAGTAATTGTCCGAATGCACCCATGGGCCGCCATCGTGATACGCTTCTCCGCCGTATAGCAGATTGCCCGCGCCCAGCTTGCGGGAAACGCCCAAAACGAGCCGCGCAAACTCGTACATGCCGCCGTCAACCTGGACGAAGTTCTGGGGCAGCGTCTTGAAAAACACAATTTGGGCATTTCCCGCCGAGCCATAGTCGCCGACATTGGCGTAATACGGTCCTTTCTCGGCGTCTATCCGCTCTACAAACTCCGGAATGACGATGTCCATGTCAGAGTACCCCTCGCCGTGCGCGTGCGACGGCAGGTTCAGCGGCATGCCGTCAAGGAAGATGGCGAAGTCCGTGCCGTGGTCGAGATTGAAGCCGCGCATGAAGTATTGGTTGGCCTTGCCGCCGCCGGCGTGTTGCGTGACGATCAGGCCGGGAAGCGTCTCCAGAATCTCTCCCGAGCGGAGAATCGGACGATTTTCGAGTTCCTCTGCACCCACCGTTACCTGGCCGGCGGAAGTGGCGATTCCAATCAGGTCGTCGGCGCGGCCATGCACGTTGATGGTGGTGCTTCCGGCGTTCACAAGCAGAGAGATGCGCAGCAGTGCCGGCGCCTCAGTAGCCCCTATCGTGACGGGAACCTCTTTGGTTGCAAAATTGGGACTCGATACGACGAGCCGGTAATTCCCTGGCGGAAGCCCGGAAATGACAAAGGAGCCGTCACTGTCCGACTGCGTCGTTCTTTGTACTGCACCGTTCGCGCTCCGAACCTGCACGGTAGCTCCGGCAATCACCGCGCCAGATGCATCAACGACCGTTCCCGATAGCCGCAGTAAATTGGCCTTTTCGCTCGCCGCGGCGGCCGGCGTCTGCTCCTGCGCCGCCATCCGCAGTGCCCCGATCAATCCGAGAATGAATAAAGCCGGTATTACGAATTTAAAATTCGTACTACTCGCTTTCACGATTCTTCCCCCGGCGCTTTCCGCGCATGGTTTTCTTAATGTTTGTGGCTGTGCTTGGGTTTCGCCCCATCCCCGTGTTCGTGCGTCAGCGCCTGCTGCGGCACCGTCATCACCAGCCGTCCGTGCTGCACTCCCTTAAGCCCGATCAGCAGATCCGCAAACTGCTCCACCCGCGCCGCCTTGCCGTGCACGATCAGCACCTCCAGGCAGGAGTCGTGGTCCAGGTGGGCATGGCTGGTTGAGACCACCAATTCGTGATGCGCGTGCTGCGCCTCAGTCAGTTTTTCGGTAATGCCGCTGGCGTGGTGATCGTAAATGAGCGTCACGGTGCCCACCACAATCGCGTCAGGATTCGCGGTCCGCTCAGCGACCAGGCGATCGCGGATCAGATCTCGAAATGCCTCGGAACGGTTAGTGTAGCCGCGCCTCTCGATCGACCGGTCAAACCGCTTGAGAAGGTCGGAATCGAGCGCAATGCCGATTCTGCTGAGAACGCCCATAGGCACCCCTCCACGCTCATTTCACTCTTCGAGGGAGCAACAGAATAGCACGAAGTCAAAAATCATGCGACCAGCGTCCGGCGGTCGAAGTTTCCCGCAGCGGCGCGATAGCTGAACCGCCCAACCATTGCAGCCGCTCTGCTCGTTCAGGCAGCGAGCAGGTGCCGATTTGTTCAGAGGCGCGTCTGTGCTGCCCCACCGCGGGCACGGATCACTGCAGCGAGACCAGGTGGTGGGCGATGGCGAACAGCGCCAGTTCCAGGCGGGTAGAGACGCCGGTCTTGTCGAAGATATTCGACAGGTGGCGCTTCACGGTTTCTTCGCTTAGGCTGAACTGCTTGGCGATGTCTCGGTTGCTGCAGCCTTCCACGATGCTGCCCACCACTTCCAGCTCGCGCGGCGTCAGCCCGTAGGTCTTGCGCTGGGGAACCCCGGCCTGCTGCATCAGTTCGTGGAGTGCGGAAACCAGATTGACTACGCGCTTGCCTCCAATCCAGTAGTCGCCGCTGAAAACCGTGCGGATGGCGGTTTGCAGGTGGCTGGCCAGCGCATCCTTGAGCACGATCCCGCGCGCGCCGATCTGAAGCGCCTCGATGATCTGCTGCGTCGTGATGGTGGATGTCAGTAGCAGAATCTTCACCGTGGCCGTGCCGTTCATGATGGCGCGCATCGCCTCCAGCCCCGGCAGACGCGGCATCTGCACGTCGAGCAGCAGAATATCCGGCTCCAGTTCCAGGGTCTGAGTAATGGCCTCGTCGCCGTCGGCTGCTTCGCCGACAACTTCAAAGCCTTCACGCTCCGTGATCATGTTGCGCACGCCAATCCGGACCACCGGGTGGTCGTCTGCCAGAACGATGCGGATCGGTCGTTCCACCTGAGTTGCCAGCCTCCGAAGACCGGGCGATTCAAACCGGAAATTCAGAATTCAGCATACTCTTCAGATTATCCAGAGCGCTCCGCAAATCGTGAAGCATCCTGGTGCTGTTATCCACTCGGTTACCTCTTCGATCGTTCGCCAGAGCCTCCAGCATCGCGCCCAGCCGGGCTGCCTGCATGGCGCCGGCCATCCCGCAGCCGCCCTTGATCGCGTGGCCGATCCCGCGAATCCTCGCGGCGTCTCCCGCGGCAATCGCCGTTTCCAGTGCCCCCAGCCGCTTGTTGAGATCCGCGACAATAGCCGCGTAAATCTCCCGTACCCCGGACTCAGGCATCATCTGGCGGAACTGTGCCAGGACCTCGGCCTTGATCACGGGCTCCTCGGCAAAGGAGCCCTGAGCAATAGGCTTTCTTCTGCCCCCCTTGGGTCGGGGGACAGGCGTTTGGCCGGATTCCAACCGCTGTGCATGTTTCCTGAGCACATGTTCCAGGGCCTCGGCGCTGAACGGCTTCAGCAGAAATCCATCGGCGGTCGCAACCAGTCCCCGGGGCGCATTGCTGCCGCTCATAGCCACCAACACAGCCGAGGTGCGCCTGCGGAGTGCCGCAATCAGTTCTGCCCCGCTCAGTCCCGGCATCTTCGCATCCAGCAGGATCACCTCCGGCGCGCAGGCCCCCGACGATAGAAGATCCAGTGATGCGGCTCCGTCGCCCGCCGTGTGGACTGTGTAGCCGCCCATGGTCAGCACCGTCGCCAGCACCTCCCGGCTGACCAGATCGTCGTCGATCAGCAGGACCGTAGGAAGATTCCGGTTGGCGCCAAAGTCGAGCACCTCTTTAGTTTGCACCCCCCAGACAGATCATCCGCCGGAATTATGTCCTATGTGTATCCCTTTGATTCCGGCCGCTCCCTTCCTCAGCCTTGCAGAGTCGCAACCTCCGGGGCGCCGACCTGCGGTCCCCGCCCTGCCGCTTCCCTGTTCGCGCATGCTCCTACTGCGCCGCCGGTGAGGGCATGCCCAGAGCTGAGAGCGAAGGCAGCTCCTGGCCCGTGCGCCATGCACGCGCAGCCTCCTGGAACTGCTCGCCACGCTTCACCCACAGCTGGATCGCCAGGTCGTAGCGCACCATCACGTTGCCCAGCCAATAAGGCCGGTTCTCGCTCAGCCACACCTGGCTGAACTCATCCTTGATCGCCGTGTACGCGTCGCGAATGTCCTGGATGTGCCCATTCGTGCCGCTGATCTCGCCCAGCAGGTTCCGCGCCTCGCGCTGGTGCGCCTGGTCGTGCTGCCAGGCCACAATCTGCGCATACGAATCCATGATCAGCTGGCTCATCTCGAACTTCAGCCCGATTAGGTCCAGCCGCCGCGCGCCCAGGTCCGTCGCCGTCAGCGCATCCTGCTCGCGCAGTCCCGGATTCTTCGAGCCTCGCCTGGATCAGCAGCGCGATCGCATGCTCCGCGTGCAGGCGCAGGTCCTTCGCCACCGGCGTAACCTTCGCCGCTACCCGCTGGCCCTCCGGGCTCCAGGGGTCCACCCAGAACACTGCATCGCTGCTCATCCCGGTTTTCGCCCCGTTCAGGAGGTCCACCGCAGCCATCAGCTCCTGCTCCGCCTGGTCAATCTTCCCGCTCGTATCGCCGTGGAACAGCCGCCCATACTCCTGCTGATAGGGCGCAATCGGACTCGTCCCCGGCTGCCAGGCCGCCACTGCGCCAAACAGCACGCCATACCAATCCATATTGAACAGGCCTTCGCCATCGTCATTCCACACCGTCGTCAGCGCGCCCGTCGATCCATCCTTCTGTCCGTCGCGGATGAACTTCTGAATATTGGCGAACGCCGTCGTCTCATCTGGATACACGCGGCTCCAGTTCGAGTCGCCCGGCGCCACCCACGTCTCGATCCCCGCCTTCGCAAACGGCTGGATCATGTACTCAAAGCTTTCCTGGTCCCCGTAGTTCCACGGCACCGCGATCATGTCCTTCGGCAATCCCGCCACCGCCGTCGGATCCTGCCCGCCGATGTCGCCCCAGAACAGCAACCGACGATGCAGCGGCTCCAGCTCATCGTGAATCGCCTTGAGGAACCCCACATACACCGGCCCGTATCCCTGCTCCTGCACCTGCTGCTTCGTGCGTCCCAGGCCCAGGTCCCACGTCTCATCCGCGCCGATATGCAGGAATGGCGACGGAAACTCCGCGGCCATCTGCGTAAACCAGTCCTTGATCAGCGGCAGCGTTCCCGGCTGTCCCGGAGCCAGCACCTGCCCATACGGCGTCTCCGCCACGTCTTGGTTCACGTCCCACCGCAGCACCTGGTGCAGATGCCCGAAGGCCTCCTGCTCCGGCACCACCGTGATGTGATACTGCTTCGCAAACGCCACCAGCTCCTTCACGTCGCTCGGAGTCATGCAACTTCCCGGCAGCGCCGGCACCGGCTCGTTCGGATACATCAGCGTGTGCTCGAAGTACGGCGAGTAGACGTTCGCCTTGAACGACGCAAACACCTTGATCTGGTGCTCCTGGAACGCCAGCGTCGGGAATGGCCCGCGTGAGAGATCATCGTCAATGCCGCGATACTTCATCGCCGGCCAATCCTTGATCGTCCCCGTCGGGATCTCCTGCTTCTCCCCAGCCACCGGCAGCATTTGCTTCAGCGTCTGCACGCCGTAGAACACGCCCGCGCCGGTCGCGCCGATGATGTACGTCTCGTGCGGCTCCGCAATCAGCACATAGCCTTCGTCCTGCATCGGCGCGTCAAACTCCAGCTTGTGCCGCCGCAGCAGCTCCTTCGCCAGCGCCGAGTTCGTCCGCAGCAGATCCACGCGATACGCCGCTCTCGACGCGTGCTCGCCTTTCTTCTCCGTGCCGTTCTGTTTCAGCGCGTCCGCAAGGTCGCGCGCCGCAAACTCATCCTCTGCGTCTCGTCCCGGCACGCTCACCACCACCGTCGCCGGCAGCGCCGCCGAGCCATCGAAGTGCGCCTCGCGCGGTGCGGGCTGCAGTTGAACCTGGCCAAAGCAAACCGGCAAGGTAAACAGAAACGCAGCCGCGCTCACCACAGCGCTGCGCATCGTCAATCCATACTTCGCATGGAGGTGCATCGGACTCTCCGCTTTCAGCTTGCATCGGCAAGCAGGGCTTATTTGAATGCGACCATTGTAGATGAGACACACCCGCTGCTACCTTGTCTGGAGCAACATTTTTCATTCGCACCCGCCGCTCTGCCGGCGCGGTTGAAATGTGCACCACCGAGGAACGACCATCATGCCCACGCCCGCCGACGGCTCATCGCTCTCGCCCGCATCCGCCACGGAATCCGCCCTCCGCCGCTACAACACCTTTCTCCTCGCGGTGGCCGGCCTCGGCGGTCTCCTCTACGGCGTCGACGTCGGCATCATCGGCGGCGCGCTCCCTTATCTCGAAGCCACCTCCGGACTCACTGCCGCTGAGCTCTCCGTCATCGTCGCCGCCGTTCTGCTCGGCAGCGTCTTCTCCACGCTCTTCGCCGGCATCCTCGCAGACTGGATGGGCCGCAAGCCGCTCATGATTTTGAGTGGGGTCACCTTCTCGCTTAGCATTCCGGTCATCGCGCTCTCCCAGGGTTACGGCCCGCTCTTCTTCGGCCGTCTGCTCCAGGGCATCAGCGCGGGCCTCATCGGCGTGGTGGTCCCGCTCTATCTCGCCGAGTGTCTCTCCGCTGCCAGCCGCGGAAAGGGCACCGGCATCTTCCAGTGGCTGCTCACCCTCGGCATCGTCGCCGCCGCTCTCGTCGGGATCTACTTCAGCTACCGCGTCGAGGCAGTCTCCCGCTTCGCCAATGCCGCGGCGCTCTTCCGCTTCAAGGACCAAGCCTGGCGCAGCATCTTCTGGGTCTCGCTGCCACCCGGCGTGCTCTTCGTCTTCGGCAGTCTGCTGGTCACAGAGTCGCCCCGCTGGCTCTTTCAGCGCGGCCGCCGCGAGCGCGCCCACGCAGCGCTGCTTCGCTCCCGCACCGCCGCGCAGGCCGCCGTCGAAATGGAGGAGATGGAGTCGATCGCCCGCAATGCCACCGCCCGCACCACCGGAGCCAAGGTCCGCGACTCGCTCTTCCAGCGCAAGTATGTCATCCCCTTCCTGCTCGCCTGCGTCATCCTCTCCTGCAATACCGCTACCGGCGTCAACTCGCTGATCGGCTACAACGCCAGCATCCTTATGCAGAGCGGCCTCTCTGACGTCTGGGCCCATTGGGGCTATGTCATCTTCACCTCGATAAACTTCCTCATGACCACCGTCGGCATGACCCTGGTCGACATCAAGGGCCGCCGATTCCTGCTCATCCTCGGCACCGGCGGCATCATCGTCGCCATGGTCTCCGTCGGCCTCCTGTTTCGCGGCACCGAGTCCGCCTCGGTCGACGCCCGCGACCTCGTCCAATCCATGGTCGGCCCCAGTCAGGAACTCACTCTCCACTTCGATCAGGCCGAAGCCACGCGCCTGCTCGGCGCCAGGGGCAACGCCGGTGGCCAGATCGATCCCTCCCGCGCCTCGCTCGCCATCATTTATTCCTACGGCGACTTCACCGCCGCCACCAGCTACGTCCGGTCTGACAATACCGCCGCCGTCCCGCTCACCGTCAATCGCGCCAGTTGCGTCCCGTCAAACAAGATCGATGCCTTCTTCAAGAATCCCTTCGCCAACCTCGCCGCCGCCGAGACCGCCCCGCTCCACATCGACAAGGCCATCCTTGGCCGCGTGCCCAACCCCAGCCACGGCTGGCTCGTCGCTTTCGGCCTCTACATGTTCATGGCCTTCTACGCGCTCGGTCCCGGCGTCTGCGTCTGGCTCGCGCTCTCTGAGCTCATGCCCACCCGCATCCGCTCCAACGGCATGAGCATTGCCCTGGTCATCAACCAGTTGGTCTCAACGATTCTTGCCGGTATCTTCCTGCCGTTTGTCAGCAAGCATGGTTACTCGTCCATCTTCTTCCTTTTCGCCAGCTTCACTGTGGTTTACTTCCTCACCGCCGCACTGTTCCTGCCGGAGACCAAGGGCAAGACGCTGGAAGAGATTGAGGCATATTTTGAGAACCGTGCCGCGCGACAGACATCTGCATGACCGGGTGCCCGCAACTCGCTCGGGTCCAGGGTTTCTGACACTTCCGTCCACCGCACCATCAGCAGCCAGGGAGCTGCTGCGCGGATGTCTTCTCAACCACCGCCTTTGACAGATTTCTCGGCCGGTCCACATCCACGCCGTGTTCCAGCGCCATGAAGTAGGAGAATAGCTGCAACGGAACTACTTCTTCGATCGGCAGAAGATATTCCGAGGCGGGCTGTACCTCCACGCAGTCGCTCACCAGTTCGGCCACCTGCCTGTCCCCGGCGTTCGCCAGGGCAATCACGCGCGCCCTCTGCGCGCACAGGTCCTCGAGCAACTGCACCGTCTTCTCGTAGCGCAGGACTGAAGCCTCCAGCGCCCGATCGACCGTGGCCAGCACGACGAGGGGAACTCGCTCGCTGACCAGCGCGTTGGGCCCGTGCTTCAGCTCACCGGCCGGATACCCCTCCGCATGAACATACGAGGCCTCTTTCAGCTTCAGTGCGCCCTCGCGCGCAATCGCGTAGTGGATTCCCCGCCCCAGATACAAAAACGTCGTCGCGCTCTTGTACTTCGCTGCCAGCGCCGCCATCTGCGCGCGCCATCCATCCAGTTGCGCCTCGATCTTCGCCGGCAGCGCCTCCAACTCCTCGGCATGCACCGCCAGCGCCGCCGCATCCATCCGTCCCAGCCGGGCGCCTTCGTAGAGCGCCAGCAGATACAGCACCGCCAGCTGGCAGGTAAAGCTCTTCGTCGCCGGAATCGCCTTCTCTACGCCCGCCGCCAGCGGCATCGAAATGTCCGCCCGGCTGGCCATCGTCGAGCGGCTCGCGTTGGTGATCGCCAGGGTTCCGTGCCGGCGCAGCCGCGCCTCGTCCAGCGCCGCCAGCGTATCGGATGTCTCGCCCGACTGCGACAGCACCAGCACGCTCGGATGCCGCAGGTCGTTCGCCCCGTTACCCCCGCGGCAGCTGTACTCGCTCGCGTACTCCACGTCCACGGCCAGCCCGCACAGGTCCTCAAGCAGAATCTCCGCGTAGAGCCCGCTGTGCCGGCTCGATCCGCTCGCCGCGATCAGGATCTCGCCCTCGGCGTTCGGCCAGTTCGCCAGCATCGCGGCCACGTCGGCCTTCAGCTTCTTGCCGTCCAGGTAGAGCGCCTGCGTCCGCCGCAGCGCCTCCGGCTGTTCGTAGATCTCGCGCAACATCTCATGAGCGAAATTCTGCATCGTTGCTGTCCTTGCGTCCTGCCTCTGTGCGCCTGAGTGCCCGGCTCCCGCTTCGATCATACTGCCGGCCCCGCGCTTAAAAGTTAAACTTCCCGCCCAGTTGGATCAGCCTCTGGTCCCCGCCGACCGTGCTGGTGATCGAACCGAATGCGGAGCTGCCAAATACGGCATTCGGCTGGGCAAAGTGTGGCGTATTGAAAATGTTGAACCCCTCGAAACGCAGTTCAACATCGTGTCCCTCCAGTAGCGGAAAACTCCGGACCAGGGCAATGTCGGTCGAGGTGAAATCGGAGCCGCGAATGGAGCCGCGCGTCTCATTGCCCGACTGACTGTTGTCGATCTCGCCGCCCGGGGTGAGTGGCAACGCAAAGGCAGTCGTGTTGAACCAGGCATTGCCCGCGCCTACGCGGTGCGGCGCGCCCCGATTTGGATCGCCCACCTGGTTCGGGCGGAAGGTGAGTGACTGCGCCGTAGTGGTTGCGTTGGTCACCGTGACCGGCGTGCCGGACTGTATTTGATAGATGGCGTCGAACTGCCAGCCGCTCAACAGCGCTCGTTCCATCGCGTTGTTCCCTCGCAGAGCCGGCAGTTGATACACCAGGCTCGCGACGAAGCGCTGGCGGATGTCGAACAGCGCGTTTCCCTTCTCGCGGCGCACCGCCGCGTCGATCGACGCCTGATCTCCGATCGTCGCGGCCAGCACCGGCCGCGGCTCGCCCAAGTTTAGGCCGGAGAGCTCGTCGAGCGAATGGCTCCAGGTATAGGCAGCCGTTGCGTGCAGTCTGTGCCAGTCGCGCACCTGCAAGCTTGCCTGTAGCGCGTCATACCAGGACCGCGCCGCGTTAAATGTCGGCCGGGTCAGGCCGAATTGCGAAAAGACCGCGCGCGGTCCGGCCTTGTACACATTGGTTCCAGAAGTCGTGCTCCCGGTCGGAATCACCGTCGTGGGATTGACCTCAATAAAAATCGGCAGATATTCGCCCCGTGATCCTACGTAGCCGATCTCGAAGCCGGCCTTGTTGGTCAGTTCCTGTTGCACGCTCAGGTGGTACTGCTGCACTCGCGGCGTGTGGAAGGAGTCGGAAAGACTGTAGCCAATAAAGGTGAGATTGGGTGGGAAGCCCGTGGGGCCGCTCGACACGCCGTCATACGGGTTGGAAAAGTAGGTCGAGGATGGTGCGCCCGCAAAGGTGTTCAGGTCGATCTCCTGGAGCGGCTGAAACGGCGGAGCCAGCGTGCCGTTCTGGAAGAAATCGCCCTGCCCGGTGACAGCGTCGTAGAAGATCCCCCATCCGGCGCGAACACTGGTCGTTCCTCGGCCGAAAGGATCGAAGGTAAGACCAACCCGCGGCGCCAGGTTATCCACCTCGGTGCTGTACGTGGCGCGCGGGGTGTTCGCGTCGCCGGGATAGACCAAACCAAGCGGTGCATTCGGCTCAATGGTGGACTGCTGGCCGGGATGCAGCGCGGCGAGATGATTATGGTCCTCAACATAAGGCCGCGTGACCTCATAGCGGAGGCCGTAGTCCAGAACCAGGCGGGGCGTGGCGCGGTACTCGTCCTGCGCGTAGAGCGTGTAGGTCCAGGAGGAACCATCCAGTGCCGGATCGCCCGAGCCTTGCTGAAACTCGGTCGGATAGCCGAGCAGAAAATCCGCGCCGTAGTCGCCTGTATACGACGCGGCGCTGGTCGTGCCCCCGCCAAACGAGAAGTTTCCATTCGGACGGTTGATATAGAGCAGGTCAATGCGGTCCCGCTCAATCCTGCCGCCGAACTGGAAGTCGTGGCTATGTTTCAGCCAGGTCAGCGCATCGCTGATGCTGTCCACATGATTGCCGCGGCTGGCAAATGGTTGCTGCGCATCGCCCTGAGTAAAGTAGTTGGTGATCGACACGTACGGCAGCCCCAGCGCCTCGCTGTTCGACGCGGCAAAGTTGTACCCCACCGATGCCGGACTCACTCCGCTCGTCTTGTTCGGCTCGCCGTCGATGGCCTGCCATCCATAACGCGCCACGTTGATGGTGTGATCGTTGATCGTCCACGTGTCGGAGAACAGCACGTCCTTGATCGTCATCAGCTGTACGTTACCCGCCGGCGCAAAGTTCGACGGCGTTACCGGCCCAAACAGATTCTGGTGCCCGTACAGATACCGCGCCAGCACCGTATGTCTCGTGTTTGGCGTCCAGTCTCCGCGCAGTCCATATGTGTTGCGGTTGTCGATGTTCGGCGGCGACGCCCTGTAGTAATAGCTCACGCTGCCGTCGGCATTGACCACGGGGGTCGTGCTGCTGGGAGGAGGGATGTACTGATCCAGGATGGCCTTCGCAATCGGGCTGATGTAAGCAGGATTGATCACGTTGCGGCTTGAGAACACAGGGTGGCCATATGCCGCCCCGGGATCAGTCAGGGTCTTGGTGAACACACTGAAATTGCCGCCTCGTTCGTCCTTGGAGAACACCGGCACATTCAGGTTGTTCGCTGTTCCATCCTTCAGCCGGAACCCCTCGTAGTACCCGAAGAAGAACAGCCGCTTGCGCTTGATGGGACCGCCCAGAGTTGCGCCGAACTGGTTCTGGATGTACTCCGGCTGCGTGGTTTCGAAGTAATTCTTCGCCGCGAGATCGGAGATGCGATTAAACTCCCAGGCGTCGCCGTGAAACTGGTTTCCTCCGGAACGCGTGATCACGTCCACGATTGCTCCCGCGTTGCGGCCGTACTGAGCCTCGTAGGAGTTCGTCTGAATTTTGAACTCCTGCACGGCGTCCGGCGGAGGCCGAAAGACAAAACCGCTATTGAAAGAGTCATTGTTGGGCGCGCCGTCAATTAGAAAGCTGTTTGACTGGTTGCGCTGCCCATCGACGTTATAGCTGCCGGTGGAATCGCCAAATCCGCCCACGGTGGCGTTGCCTGAAGCCCCTCCCAGCGCCGCAGGTGGCGCGCTGACCCCGGGAATTAGTGTGCCGAGCTGCATGATGTTGCGCCCATTCAACGGCAGATCGACGATCTCGTCGCCGCTGATCACCGTGCCCAGCGTGGCGTTTTGTGTTTCCACCAGCGGAAACACGTCCGTTGCGACAACCTGATCGGTAAACCCTCCAACAGATAGCCTCACATCCAGGCGGGTAGAGGTATCCACTGTCACCTGAACTCCATTCGCAATGCTGGTCTTGAATCCCGGCGCGGTCACCGTCACCTGATAAGTTCCCGGCTTGACCAGCGGATCGATGAAAACACCATCCGCGCCGGAAGTGACCGTGACACCCTGTCCAGTGGCCGTGTTGATGATCCTCACTTTGGCCTTTTGGACCACGTGATGCTCAGGATCGAAGACGACGCCGGTCAGCTTTCCAGTCTCCTGTGCAAAGAGGGATGGCGTCCCATGCGGCGCAACCGTGCCGAGGACCATCAGGGCAGCCAAAAACGCGCGTCGAAGGTTCTTGAAAACCACTGGACTGCACTGCTTTGGTTCAGTCAATTCTTGTTCCACTTCTGGCCTGCTGGTCCTTGCTGTACGGCGGGTAGGACTTCCCTCTCGAAGAAGTTGCGGAGGACCTGGCTTTCCCGTTTGTGCTCTCGCATTCCGGCGGAAACGAAGCTGGCCGCGCGAGGCATAACGGATGAGGGGAAGGGACGATGCATGCGGCTACCAACATCGCGGGTCAACCAATGCTTTCAGCCCAGGACGCCTGTTTGTCATCAGGACGGCTTGACTGCTGCCTGACAATCTCTGCACCGGGCGTGACGTGGTGAACCGCACTCATACCAGATCCCTGTGCGCCGGAAACCCTGGAATTCCATGAGCCTGCAAGGCAGCCTGGAGTACAGCTCGCGCCATCATCTCCGCGGCAATCGCCCCGATCATCCCGGCGTTTGTCCTCACCTTCAATACGCCCGTGCTCAACGCGAAGATGGTATCGCCGTCGCTCATGGTGTGAACGGGATTGATGGTTCGCGCAAGTCCATCGTGCGCCATCTGCGCAATCTTGGTGGTCTCGGCCTTGTCGAATTGCAGATTCGATGCCACGACGCCGATCGTCGTATTGGTGCCGGCCGGCGGAAGCACCACTCCGTGTCCCTTGAGAATCTCGGCAATTGAATCGCGGAAGCCGCGGCCGTCCTGCGCGCGCGCCCCGGCCAGAATCGCTCCGGTCCGTGGATCGCGAATATCGCCCACTGCATTCACCGCCGCCAACGCGCCGACGACAATGCCGCTGTCCTTGAGCCGGATACTGGCCGTGCCGATCCCTGACTTCATCGCAAACCTGTCGCCGAAGAGCTTGCCCACCGTGGCCCCGGCTCCGGCGCCTACGTTGCCTTGCTGCACCGGACCGGTAGTCGCCGCCAGCGCCGCCTGGTAGCCTGACTCCGCGTTCGGCCGGATCTTCGGATCGCCCACGCCGAGATCGAAGAGAATCGCGGCGGGAACAATCGGAACCACGCCTGCGGCTCCTACCTTGTACCCCAGCCCGCGCTCTTCCAGATAACGCATTACGCCCGTAGCCGCGTCCAGCCCGTAGGCGCTGCCGCCGGATAGCAGAATGGCCTGCACCTTCTGGACCATGTTGATGGGATTCAGCAGGTCCGTCTCGCGTGTTCCCGGCGCCCCGCCCCGCACATCCACGCCGCCCACCGCGCCAGCCTCGGCCAGAATCACCGTGCAGCCCGTCGGCCGCTCCTTCAGCGTGCAGTGTCCAACCTTCAGCCCATCCACGTCGGTGAGCGAGCCGCTCGCCGAGCCCGCCCCAGGCTGCGCCGTCTCGCCCCGCGCCACCGCCTCGAGCGCAATCGGCAATCCCATCAGGCCTTTGTTGAACTCCCGCCGTTCCATGCTTTTCCTTTGTCCGCGCAGCCCAGTCCCGTGGCAGTGTCGAGAGCCCGTCCCGGCTCATCGTCTCCGGCCCATCGGCCGCGCTCATCCATGCAGTTCATCAGGCGCGTCCCGGCAGCATGAAACGTGGGGATTCGCTCACGCCCGCCCCTATAATTGTACCCGCCGTAATCCTCTCAACCTCTCGCCAATCGCACCTTTCCTGCTCGCGCGCACCCAGAAATGCCGCCATCTGGGATGCCGTTGCGGCGCCCGCCTCCGCCGCGCCGCTTCGTCCTCATTCGTTCCCGGCCCCGGATTCCATTGCCCTCCGCCCCGCTCCAACCATACGATCAGAGTCATGCCGCACGGAGATCACCCACGCCTATGAACCTTTATCTCGCGGCGCTCCTTCTCTATGCCGCTTTCCTGATGGGGCTCGGCCTTTGGATCGGCCGGCGCGTCCGCACCTCCGCGGAGTTTCTGGTCGCCGGCCGTCGCTTGGGCCCAGGCACGCTGTTCGCCACCTTCCTTGCCGCCAATATCGGCGCCGGTTCCACGGTTGGCGCGACCGGCCTCGGCTATCGCTTTGGCATGTCCGCCTGGTGGTGGGTGGGATCGGCTGGCATCGGCTCACTGCTGCTTTCGCAGTTTCTCGGGCCGCGCATCTGGCAGATCGCCAACCAACATCGGCTTTCGACCCTCGGCGATTACCTGGAACACCGCTACAACAAATCCGTGAAGGCCGTGGTCGCGGTTCTATTCTGGTTCGGCGCGCTGGCCATTCTGGCCGGGCAACTGATCGCCATTTCCTGGATCCTCGACGTCGTCATCGGCCTGCCTAAATGGGCGGGCTGTTCCATCGGCGGCGCGGTCGCCATCCTTTACTGCGCGGCCGGCGGCCTGACCGGATCGGCGATCATCAATCGCTTTGAGCTGGCCGTCACCCTGTCCGGCCTCTTGTTTGCCGTTCCCTTCTCGTTTCATACCCTGGGCGGCTGGAACCACATCCATTTGCTCATTGCCCAGCACAGCGCAGGAGCAATGGCCGTACAGAACCGCTTTGAATTTCTTGGCGCAGGCGCAAAACAGATCTTCGCCTGGATCGCCATCCTTGTCCCTTCGTTCATGATCTCTCCAGGGCTCATCCAGAAGCTGTACGGCGCGCGCGATCAGCGCACAGTTCGTCTCGGCATCGGGCTCAATGCGCTGGGCCAGTTCGCCTTCGCATTTGTTCCGCCGCTGCTGGGCCTCTGCGCGCTGGCCGCGTTTCCCCATCTCCAGAATCCGGAGCTCGCCTTGCCCGCAACCATGAAGCTGCTGCTGCCGCGCTGGTTGGGCGTCTGGACGGTGGCCTCAATCTTTTCCGCCGAACTGAGCGCGACGGACGCGATCCTTTTCATGCTCTCCAGTTCCCTTACCGTCGATCTCTACCAGACCTTCCTCAACCCCACGGCCGAAGGCCCTCGCCTGCTCAACGTCGGCCGCCTGCTCACTCTCGTTACTGGAATCGCCGGCGTCTTCCTCGCCATCGCGCTTCCGTCCGTCATCGCTGCCGTCAGCATCTTTTACGGCCTGATCGCCGTGATGCTCCTTGTCCCGGTGCTGGCCGGGCTCTATGCAAAGCGGGCTTTGCCTTCTGCGGCGCTCATCAGCATCGCTGTCGCGCTGGCAACAACCCTGACGGCCGATTCCCTGACCCGCGGACAAGGATGGGGGCTTGTCTCTCCGCAAGCGCTGGGCATCTTCGCCGCCGCCCTGGTATTTCTTGCCTTTTTCTCATTCGCCCGTCTTCGAGCAATCCTCCCGTAGGGAGGAAGGAGAATAGCCCAGGGCAAGCGGAGCGCAGCCCTGGGAAAGCGAGAACCAGATGATTCCGCCCCGTAGGGGCAGCGCGAACCCATACCGTCGGTCTGCTATTTCGCCCACGCGGTTGCCCTCCGCTAAATGCGCATTCTCCGAGCCCAACCCCAAAAATCAGGCATAATTGTCAAAGGAATCGCCGTTCTAATCCTGCACAGCGGCACGCGAAAGTGGCGGAATTGGCAGACGCACCAGACTTAGGATCTGGCGGGGTAACCCATGGGGGTTCGAGTCCCCCCTTTCGCACCAATAAGTAAAGAAAAACCGTCATAAACCCAATAAAATGAGTCCCTACAGTGACTCGCAGCGGTTCTCTCATTGGGCGGAACCGGACACATGTGCCCAGTAGGGGACAACTTGGGTTTCTGGGGCAATCAAGAACATAACAAAGGGCTTAGTAGAGAAATTCCCAAAATTGGGGCTGAGAGCGTGTATACCCCAACATCGCGAAAACATAACTAAATTTGGGGCTGAAGAGTGTGTGCCGCTGCGTATTCGTTTGCACCGGTCATCATCGCCGGTATCCGGCTGGCACGGGAGCGGCAGGTGAATGTGCGGCTGGTGCCGACCGGCAAGGCAATCGAGGAATCGGTCGATTTGGCACATGAGATTTACAATCGGGTATTCCGCAAGGTCACGGGGAGGCTAGAGAACTCAGGAAATCTCCAGTGGCTCCTTTACATCGATGCGAAGTTGGCGAACAGTACGCGCTGTAGATGAACGGGAAGTTCGCGGCTGTTCGGTGGATGGGTGGTGACGAGTGGGACCTTCTCGACACGTAGAAGTGAAAAGTGAGGCAGAACATGCACTCGATTGTCTGGTTTTTTACTACCGGCATTCATGACCCCGCTTGGGTGCAAGCTGTCGCGGCGATTGCACTCGTTGCGCTCACATTTGTGACGCTCATCGTCCTTTCGGTCTATGCGTGGGACACTCACACTTTGGCTAAGACTTCCAAGGTCAGCGCAGAGGCCGCAGTAAAGGGTTCTCAGGTTGCCCTCGCCCAAACCCTAGCGATGATTGACAAAGAACGTGCGCGGGTCTTTGTTGTTCCACCTGAGCATTGCTCTATTCGAGGTTCCGTAAGCAAATTCATCGGCATTATCCCACAAGAATTCATGTTCTTAAATGCAGGTCCGACACCAGCTATAAATGTAAAGGTTCATTACAATGCCGTGTTGACCCTGTTCGAGACTGAAGCCACCGGGAAGGCTAAATATCAGGCAGCTATTCAAGAGGTCATTGCAGCGAACAATAAGGCGACCGCTTCGTTTCCTGTCATGAATGGATTCAGGTCTGGACGATCCCCGCAAATCTTTTATGCCCATGTTTGGGGAGAAGTCAAGTACAACGATGTCATTAGCTCTGAGCAGAGAGGTACAAAATTCCGGTTACGACTGACAATAAAGCAATCAAAAGGAGACGAAATCGCAAACGATGGGGACTGGATAAAGTTTGGGTCGCCGGAAGACAATCGCGCAACCTAAGCGCTGAGCCCTGCTATACTCGCTGCCATGTTCGGCCTTGGGAAAACAGCCATACCTTCGCATGAACTGGCGGAAGTGCTGTCCAACGCTGCTCTTCGCCCTCTGATGAATCCTACGGCGCAAGATTTGATGTTCCAGACTCAGGCCGCGGCGGTTGGCATGGACAAGACTCAGTTTCTACTGGAGGCCACGGCTCTTCAGTATTTTACTGTCGCGGCCTCCATTGGTACTCGACTCCGCGAAGGTGGTATTAAACATGAACAGGCGTCTTCGTTGATGGAGACGATGTTTCTTTCCTTTCATCGGAAGTTTCAGGATGAACTTCCAGCCTCTCTTCAATTGGAACTTCTTTCGTTGGGACTAAATATTGATGCAGCCTTGGATTTCGTAGTAGAACGATACGGTCAGTATTCGAGTCCCGAGGGTTCTACAGACGCCCATAAGCGCATACCAAGGCTTTTCGCTCAGTTGTGCGGCGTACCGGACCCGAATGATGTGCTTCAACGCATTGGGTGGTCCCTGTTTGCAATACGTGGCAATGTGTATATGGACACCTTAAAGGGGCTGAAAATTGTCTAGTTAATCATGCGGCAAGAACCTCTAGTGCGGGGCATGAAGCCATGAAATCCAACGAGATTGAAGCTGCAAACCGTGCAGAGGCGACTGCCATCCTTAACCACAGACCCGCAACTGAAGTGGATCCCAGAGTGGCGAACGCGCCTCGGAGTTGCCCGGCGTTTGCAGAAAATTATCGCCCGCCAGCGCACAATGTTCGTATGCATCACGGAACAAGGGCGCGCGCATAATCAGCGCAAAGCCGCATGTAAGGGTCATAATTGCGCACAAAAAACGCGCACAATGACCATAGAACCCCTGTCAGCTGTCCAAAACCGCGGAGCGGGCCCATTCCATCACGTTGGCCGGCGCGCGTTCTTGTTTCAGTTCATTCGCCATGAACTTCATATATGGGTCGATGTGATGGAAGAAGTGCTTGTACCCGGCGCACAGATAATTCAATCCCGGCTCGCCCGACTCGGTTTTTAGAAAACGGTGCTTCGGGCACTCGCCGTTGCAGGCAAAGCGCACATCGCACTGGATGCAGTCGCTGGGCAGCGCGGCCTCCTTCGCCTTGCCGAACTTCACCTGCTGCGGCAGCGCAGCAAGCGCTGCGAGCGGCCGCTCCAGAATATTCCCCAGCTTGTTGTCCGGATAGACGAAGTGGTCGCACGAGTAAAGATCGCCATTGTGCTCCATCACCAGTGCCGATCCGCACGTGCGCGCGAAGACACACAGGCTTTGCTCCATTCCCATCCACGATTCGAGCGCCACATCGAAGAGATTCACGAAAACGCGCGCCACATCCGAACGCACCCACTCGTCGAAGATGGTCGTCAGAAAAATGCCGTACTGCAGCGGTTCAACCGACCACTCCGAAACCTGCGTGTCCTTGTGCGCGTAGGGTTTCAGCAGGCGCAGCCCGCTGGTGTCGGGTTCGGCGGCCATTTCTTCGACAATCGGAATGAACTGCAGATATTGGCTGCCGATTTCCTTCAGATAATGGTAGATTTCGAGCGGCTTGTAGGAGTTCTTGCGGTTGACTACCGTCAGCGTATTGAACTCCACTCCATGCCGCTTGAGCACATCCAGTCCGCGCAGCACGCGGCTGTGTGTCGGCTGGCCGCCTTTGTCCACGCGGTAGGCGTCATGAATCTCCGCCGGTCCGTCGATGGAGATCCCCACCAGAAATCCATTCCTGGCCAGGAACTCGCCCCAGCGGTCGTCCAGCAGAGTCCCGTTCGTTTGGAATGCGTTTTCAATGCGCTTGCCATTGCTGTATTTCTTCTCAAGCTCGACCACGCGCTCAAAGAAAGGAACTCCCAGCAGGGTAGGCTCGCCGCCCTGCCAGGCAAAGGCAACCGTTGGCGAGGACTGCGACTGAATGTACTGGCGGACATAGGACTCGAGCAGATCATCCCTCATCCGGAAATTCTTCTTGTCTCCGTAGAGGTTCTCTTTTTCGAGGTAATAGCAATAGGTGCAATCGAGATTGCAGATCGGCCCGATCGGCTTGACCATGATTTGGAAATTGGCCATCGCGGGGAAGCGCCCTACACCGCCATTGTACGACCCTCTGCCCATCCGGTTGGTATTTTCTCAGTGCGGCGCAGCCCAGGCCTGATAGCTGTTGAAAAGAAACTGGCTTCCCAGGATCAACAGCCAGACCCACAGCGCGAACCGCAATGTCCGGCGCGAAATCCGGTTGCCGAGCAGGGTTCCGCTCAAGGCTCCCGCAGCTCCCCCCGCAATCAGCTCGAGCAGCAACTGCGAGTTCATCGCGTGGGAGAACCAGTGCGCGCCGCTGCCAAGCAAAGAAACAATAAACCCGAATACAATGTCCGTTCCGACCACCTGCGTAGGAAGCAACGGCGTCAGGCCGAGAAGCGCCGCGCTGCCCAGTGCCCCTGCTCCGGCCGAGGAAAACCCCACCTCGGCGCCGACGGGAAACATCAGCCACGCCAGCAGAGGACTCCGGTCGCGCGCCTCGCGAATCTGCCGGATGGGCCGGAAGAATAATACGATCTGCCAGCTTGCCGTGCTCATCAGGATCGTGCCCAGCAGCGCGTTCAGCAGATTCTGCGATCCGGTAGTGACCAGATGCCTGAGGAGCAGCGAGCCGGCCAGCACGCCCGGGGCTCCGCCCAACAGCATGAATCCAAGCGTCCGCCAGGCAACATTCCGGCGAAGAATCTGCGCCGGAACCAGAAGCAGCTTCACCGCCGCTGAAAAAGTCAGACCGATGCCGACTGCTATAGGCGCGGGAACGCGGAGAAACAGGACCAGCACCGGAACCGTGATCGTCCCCGCGCCTACGCCGGTCAGCGCGATCGATAATGCGATCAGAAACCCGATCAGATAATGCATACCCTGCCTTCAGACTCTTTAAACCCGGCTCAATGGGCCGGCGCGGCTTGAATATGAATGCCGCACTCGACCTTGCGCCCAGCCCAGCGGCCGGAACGAGGATCGTTGGGATCGAGTGGAAGCGTGGTACAGGGTTCGCAGCCAATCGAGGAGTAGCCGCGCGCGTAGAGAGGCAGCAACGGAATGCCTGATTGCTCGCATGCATACCAGACATCTCGCGCGCTCCATGCGGCCAGCGGCGCCAGCTTCAGCACCTGCTTGCCGCCCGGCAGCGCAAATGGCGCCTCTTCCTCAAGTTCCGAGCGGCTCCTGGCCTGCTCGCGGCGCAGGCCGGTAATCCATACGCGATAGCCGGCAACCGCCTTGAAGAGCGGCTCGACCTTGCGCAGCTTGCAGCACTGATCGGGCGCGGATTGATACAGCAACCCGTGCTCCGCCTCCTGTTCGGCGACGGTCTTCTCCGGCAGCAGGCTGATCAGGTTCAGATTCCATTCGCGCGCGATTCGATCGCGATACGCATAGGTCTCAGCAAAGTGATAGCCGGTATCAAGGAAGAGGATCGGTATACGGGGATCGATTTCAAGCGCCAGCTTGGTCAGCAGCACGTCCTCCGCCTGGAAGCTGCACGTCAGACACACATCCTGCTTCCCGGTGATGTGCCGCGTCATCCTGGCGCGTACCTGACCGAGCAGGATGTTAGTTTGTGCCTGAATTTCCGCTTTGCTCATTAGAGATCCGCCCTTTCCGGCGCGACAAGGATGCCCGCCTCACGCAGCATTTGGTGAACCGCTGAAACCGCCTTGATGGATTCGTCCGTGTCGATGGCAATCTGTTTGCCCTCGCAGCGAGCCATGAGCGCGTCGCTCTCGTCGGGATGCACAACCAGCGCCAGCAGGCCTGCTTCAGTCAGCAAGGCGGTCGCGGCTTCGATCCGGCCGGAATTGGATTGCATGGCGTCTGCATTGGGCGCGATGCGCACCGTAACGGCCCCCACGACGAACAGCGAACGCTCCACGGCATCGATCAGCTCCGCCGGTCCGCTCAGTTCCACAACGCCTCCGCGATGCCCCCAGCGCGCCTCCCGCTCGCCGGCGATCACCGGGCCCCACTCCACGGCCTGAATGGGCTCGCCTGCCGACGTATAGCCGGATGCGGCTCTGATCATGCCTGCCGCCACCGTGCTGTTGGTTTCCGCATCGATCAGGATGAATGCGCCGGTGGTGCGATTTTCCTGGTAGAGATCGAGTGCAATCGGCCGGAGCAGATGCAAATCGACCACGCCAATCCCGTTCATCTCCAGCGCCGCGGCAGGCTCATGAGTCAACATCGAAACATTGATGCGATGGTCGATTGCCGTCACAAAGGCCGGCACCGTCTGGCTGGTGTGCTTCAGCAGGTAGCGGTGGTGCAGTTGCAGTGGGCGCTGATCCATCCAGACCAGCGCGGCATGGATGTTCCGGGCCACGGTGGCCGGCGTCTCCGCGGAAACAATCAGATCGCCGCGGCTGATGTCGAGCTCCCGATTCAGGACCAGCGTGACTGAAAGCGGCGCCTGCGCCTCGGCGAGATCGCCGTCCCAGGTGACGATGCGCGCGACTTCAGCGCCGCGGCCTGAGGGCAGCACGGTAATCCTGTCGCCCTCACGAATGATCCCCGAGGCAATCTGGCCTGAGAATCCGCGGAAGCTATGATCGGGCCGCAGCACGCGCTGGACGGGAAGCCGGAACGGCTCCGTGCGCCTGTCAACGGAAGACGGCAGGGACTCAAGCAGCTCAAGCAGTGAAGGCCCACTGTACCATGGCATGGCGTCGGAGCCTCGAACAATGTTGTCGCCCACCAGCGCGCTGACTGGAATAAAAGTCGACTCGATGGGGCTGCCGGTATCCGCCGCAATCTGATCGAGGACAGCGCTGAAATCCGCCTTGATTTCGTTGAAAGCCGCTTCCTCGTAGCCAATCAGATCCATCTTGTTGACGGCAACCAGCACGTGCCTCACGCGCAGCAACGAGGCAATGTACGCGTGCCGGCGCGACTGCACCAGCACGCCCTTGCCGGCGTCGATCAACACCACCGCCGCGTCCGCCGTCGAGGCTCCCGTCGCCATATTGCGCGTGTACTGCTCGTGCCCCGGCGTATCGGCAATGATGAACTTGCGCCGCGCCGTGGAGAAGCAGCGGTACGCGACATCGATGGTGATGCCTTGCTCGCGCTCGGCGCGCAGGCCGTCAGTCAGCAGCGCAAAGTCGAGCTGACCTGGCGCGGTTGTTCCCTTGCCTTCGATGGAGCGCAGCTGGTCGTCGTACACCGACTGCGTGTCATAGAGCAGGCGGCCAATTAACGTGGATTTCCCGTCGTCCACGCTGCCCGCCGTGGAAAAGCGCAGCATGTCTTTGCCGCGTTCCTGCTGCAGAAATTCGTCAACGGAAAATGCAGGAGTTATCGTTGCAGCCATCTCAGAAATATCCCTCCCGCTTCTTGATCTCCATCGAGCCATCCTGGTCGTGATCGATCACGCGATTGGCGCGCTCAGAGGAGCGGAACGAGATAAGCTCGGCAATGATCGCCGGAATCGTGGCTGCTTCGGAACGGATTGCCCCGGTGCACGGGCTGCAGCCCAGCGAGCGCAGACGGCACTTCACCATCTGCGGCTGTTCCCCGGGCCGCGCCACAAACGCTTGCTCGATAGGCAGCAGCGCATCGCCCCGCACATACATCGGCCGCACCCTGGCAAAGTACAGATCGACGATTGGAATCTTCTCCTCGTGGATGTACTGCCACACATCCATCTCCGTCCAGTTGGAGAGCGGGAACACGCGAATGCTCTCTCCGGGATGAATGCGCGCGTTATACAGATTCCACAGCTCCGGCCGTTGATTCTTCGGGTCCCACTGGCCGGCGCCGTCGCGGAAGGAGTAGATGCGCTCCTTGGCGCGCGACTTCTCCTCGTCGCGCCGCGCGCCGCCAAAAGCCGCGTCGAAGTTGTAGTGGCGCAGCGCATCCAGCAAAGCCTGGGTCTTCAGCAGCGCGCAGCAGCGCTTGGTGTCGAGCACAATCGGATTCGTGCCGGCCGCAATGGCAGGCTCATTCCGCCAGACCAGCAGCTCCGCGCCAACGGAGCGGGCCATTTCATCGCGGAACTGGAGCATCTCTGCAAATTTGAAGCCGGTATCGATGTGCAGCAAAGGAAACGGAATCGGCCCGGGATAAAACGCCTTCTGCGCCAGCCGCAGCATGACGGAGGAGTCCTTGCCGATGGAGTACAGCATCACCGGACGCTCGAACTCCGAAGCGACTTCGCGCAGAATATGAATGCTTTCCGCCTCGAGCGAGCGAAGGTGGCTCAGGCGTTGCGCCCTGGAGGCGTCTTCCGATGATGGGTGGAACACAACTTCTTCTTCAGTGACCGGCATACATGACCTCGTTGCTTCAGGGAGATGCTGAAGGCCGGCGCACACAGAGACAAACCCGGCGATTCAGCTGCGGGTGCGTCTTCTGGATCGATTGTGATCAGGAGATCGGAGACTAGCGGGGACACCCGTCGACGATGTTCGACAGGCGACAACAAGAGCGGCTTTGGGAAGCGCGTACCATGTGTGAAATGATCCTAACAGAAAGCGTGGGCATGCACAATGAGGTTCATCCCCACCCTGCAGCTAGGGCCTGTTAACACTACCAGGACAATGGCGACGGGAGCCAATTTTTCCGAGTTCAAGGAATGAGGAGCGACGCATACCGGGTGTCTGCTAGCGACGACTGACGCAGAAATCGGGAAAATTGGCCCCGTCCCTTCGACTTCTGCCCAAACGTGCAAAGTTCGCACGTTTGGGGCCCAGGGTTGCGGAGAAAATCGGGCCATACTTCATTCTCGCCCTCGACGGTGGGCCCGCCACAGCCTTCGGGCTCGGCTTTGTCTGGCCCAATTTTCGATCGCAACGCCAACCGCCCTGGTAGTGTTAACAGGCCCTAGATCGACGCGCCGTTGCGAATCCGCTCGAGCCTGGCCATCAGCTCCTTCACCACATCGGGATGTTCGGCTGCAACATTAGCCGTTTCGCCGGGATCGGTCAGCAAATCGTAGAGCTCATACCGCGCTACGCCCGCCGGAGCCGTTTCGGTCGCACCATCCGTTCCCGGCTTCTCCATGTCCAGCAGCTTCCAGCGGCCGTGGCGAATGGCCACGCGCTGAAAGACATCGGCTTCCAGCAGAGTCTCGCGTCCCTGTTCGGATCTTCCCAGCAGAACCGGCAGCATGTTCTGGCTGTCAAAATGTGAACCCGGAGGCAGAGATTCGCCTGCCAGCGCCGAGAGCGACGCCAGCAGGTCGGTCTGGCTGATCAGCGCATTGGAAACGCCCGCCTCAATGTGTCCCTTCCAGAAGGTGATGAACGGAATTCGTGTTCCGCCCTCGTAGAGGGTGTACTTGCCGCCGCGCAGCGCACCCGCAGGCGTGTGCCCGTGCAGCGCTTCGACTGAGCCGTCGGCATAGCCGTCGTCGACCACCGGGCCGTTGTCGCTGGTGAACAGGATGAGCGTGTTGTCGAGGAGCTTATGCCGCTCCAGCTTCTCCAGCACCTGGCCGACGGTCCAGTCCAGCTGCTCGATCACATCGCAGCGCACGCCGCACAGGCTTTTCGCTGCAAACTGCTCGTTGGGCATGCGCGGCACATGGATGTCGCTGGTGGCCAGGTAGAGAAAGAAGGGATGCCCGGCGTGAGCGTCGATAAAGGCGGTTGCCTTGGCGGCCAGCGTGGGAGCCATCCTCTCATCCACCCAGCGCGCCTTTTGCCCTCCGGTCATGAAGCCGATGCGGCTTACGCCGTCGACAATCGTCCCGTCATGCCCGAAGCTCGGCTTCATCTTCAGCAGGTAAGGCGCGTCGGCGCCGGTCGGATCGTCGCCGACGATCTTTGTGTACGAAACGTGGATCGGATCATTCGGGTCGAGGCCGACCACGCGCCCGTTCTCCACGTAGACGCACGGGACACGGTCGGCGGTGGCCGGAATGATGAAGGAGTAATCGAAGCCGACCTCGCGCGGACCGGGCGTGATCTCCTTGTTCCAATCAATGTCGCCGCGGCCCAGGCCCATGTGCCACTTGCCAACGCAGCCGGTGGCGTAGCCGGCCTGCTTCAGCAGGGAAGGCAGCGTGGTCTGGTGATCGGCAAAGAGCAGCGCCGCGTCACCGGGAAGGATCTGCGCGTCGCGCCGCCGCCAGGCATACATGCCGGAGAGGATCGCGTAGCGCGAGGGCGTGCAGACCGATGCGTCGGAGTGCGCGTCAGTCAAGCGCAGGCCGCGGGCGGCCAGTCCGTCGATGTGCGGCGTGCGCGGCAGCCCGGCGCCGTAGCAGCCCAGATCGCCGTAACCCACATCGTCGGAGAGGATCAGCACAATGTTGGGCTTCTGCTGCGAGCCGGCCTGCGCCAGCGCCCGCACCACGGACTGATTGTGCAAAAGAGCAGCGGCAAAGGCCGCGGCGGTTCCCTGAAGAAACGACCTGCGCGGATAGGAATTCACTTTATTGTCTCCAAAACTTTCGCAGAGCGGGCGATGCCCTGAGAAGAGCCGGAGTCATTTTAACTTGCGCGGTAATCGTCTCCCTTCCGAGCCGCCGGAGAAGCTCCAGAACGGCTGTTTCCCGGGAATTCCGGGCCCATTCCTTGGGACAAAAATGGCCGAAAACAGCCCCAAAATGCCCCTCAACTGCCCCGTAAGTGCCCGAAAACGTCCCGGATTTGCAGGGGGCGAAAAATGCACAACACTATATTTTTCAATCACATAATGATTTTGACGCGGGAAAAATATGCACTTGCAGGTGGACTTTTTGGGGGGTGGGGGCTATGTAGATTGGCATAAACTGGGCACATGCCTGACGGATGAGTCGAGGGGCGGTTTGCAGGTGGATTTTCACGGGTTCGCTGATTCCAGTGTGCTCCAAAGAGGGGAAATTTTCTGCAACAGATGCAGTGGGGCAGACGCCGCTTACGTTGAACTACCATCAGGGAAGCCCATGCCCGCCAAGCCTAAACTCGGACAGAATTTTTTGAACGATCAGGAGGCCATAGAACGGATCGTGGCCGCGCTCGGCGATCTCGCGGGAAGCACCGTAGTCGAAATTGGTCCGGGCGCCGGAGCTATCACCGGAGCTCTGGCCGCCCGCGCCAGCCATGTGCTGGCCATTGAGCTGGACCCGGAGCTCTCCGCCGGCCTGCGCTGGCAGTACGCGCCGGAGCGGGTCACCGTCATTGAACAGAGCGTCCTCGACTTCGATTTTGCCGCCGCCCGGGTGGCGGCCGGCGCGCGCCTGCCGGTGGCGGGCAACCTTCCTTACCAGATCACTTCGCCCATCCTGCTGAAACTGGCAGCGAACCATGCGGCGCTCGATCGAGCCGTGCTGATGGTGCAGCGTGAGGTGGCCGATCGCGTGACCGCCGTTCCCGGCTCACGCGATTACGGCCTGCTCTCGGCAACCGTGCAGATGTATGGACCGGTTGAAGCGCTGTTCACGCTCCCGCCGTCCGCATTCACGCCGCCGCCGGAGGTGCACTCGACGGTGTTCCGCTGGCGGTTTGCGCCGCGCTTTGCGGAGCTTGGCGTCGAGGAGGACAGCTTTCTCGCATTCCTGCGGAAGGCCTTCGCGCAGAAGCGCAAGACCCTGGCCAACAATCTGCGCGCGGCGGGCCTTGCGGCGCCTGCGGCGGCAGACGCGCTGGCCCGGGCGGGCATTGACGCAAAAGCACGCGCAGAGGCTCTGCCGCTGGAGAGATTCGCGGCGCTGTGGCTGGCGCTGAGGGCGGACGGGTTGGCGTAACCAGCAGCCGGCGCAGGAGATGCGGCAGGCACGGCCAGAACGCTCCCATCAGGCCACGCGCAGCATCATCTTGAGCGGGCCGCCGGGAGCGCCGCAAACCTGTTCAAACGCCTTCCGGCCGTCTTCGAGCGGCAGCTCATCGATCCAGGGGTCCAGATCGATCGCGCCCGCGATCAGCAGCTCCAGCGAGCGCTCAAAATCCGCCGGGGTGTAGCCGAAGGACATGAGGACGCGCTGTTCCTTGCGAATCGCCGCGCCGAAGTCCAGCGCGCTGCGCGGCTGCGCCATCCCGAGCAACGCCACCATGCCGCCTGGCCGGGAGAGATGGAAGGCCAACCGGCGCGCATCGCCGCTGCCGCATGCGTCGATCACAAGCTCCAGGCCGGAACTGGTGAAAGAAACTGCTTCCTCCCGGCTGGCCGATGCCGCGGGATCGAAGGCCAGCGCAGCGCCCATTTGCAGAGCAGCTGCGCGACGCGCGCCATCAGGCTCGGCAACCAGCGCCTCGCGCACGCCCAGGCGCAGTCCGGCGAGCAGCGCGAGCGAGCCCATGAGGCCCGCGCCGACAATTCCGATACGAAGGCCGGGCTGCGGAGCGGCCAGGCGCAGAAGGTGAACGATATTGGCCAGCGGCTCGGCCAGGATGGCCCGCTTGTCAGCGAGATCGCCGGGAATCTCGTGGACCTGCGCCCTGGGAAAGGTTACAAACTCCGCAAAACAGCCGGGAGTGGGGTTCACCCCCAGTAATCGCCAGTCCGAACACAGATTCGGCGCGCCGGCGCGGCAGGATGCGCAGCGCCCACAGGCAATGAGGGGATTGACGACCACGCGCCGCCCGTTGGACAACCGGCCGATCAGTTCATGGCCAAGAACAACCGGCGGAACAGCGATGCGGCTGCGGCCGAGGAAAGCGGCGCGGTCCAGCCCGCAGATGCCGGCGGCGGAGACGGCAATCTCACACTCCCCGGCGGCGGGACGGAGGCGCGGCAGGTCTTGCAACTCGACGTGGCGCGGCGCGGTATAGACCAGGGCGCGCATCGGTTCTCCTTCGCGGGCAGATTGATTAACCCGGAACGTGGCTCTTGCCGCAGCCCGGCACGCGTTGAGACGCGCGCGCCACGGTCCGCCACAAGAGCCCACCATGCCGGAAGGGTCATCTTACGGCAAAACCACGGAAGGCGCGTCCAGTCTGGCTTTGTTCGAGGCCGCCGCTCCCTGGTGGCCGCGCCGGCTTGGCTGCCTGCCGGGCTCACTACCGTTCCTGCAACGGCCTCCGGCGAGAGTACTGGAAATGGGGAACCACCAGCTCCCGAAGCGCGCAATTATAGTGCTTGTATGCGCACAATATGCCTGAGGACCGCCCTGTTTACGACCCTGACGATGGCTCTCTTGCTGCCCGCGGCGGCGTCTTCGGCCCAGGCGGCAAAGCCGGTCATCACCCTCGACGAATACATGAATGCAACCGCAATTCTCGGAGCCCATCTCTCGCCCGATGGAACGGCCGCGGTGATTGGCACGGAGAGCCCGGACTGGAAGGCCAGCGTTTACCGGCACGATCTGTGGCTGTGGACGGCGGCTGCGGGGCTGCGCCCGCTCACCCACACCGGCAGCGAGGAGAACGCGCAATGGAGCCCGGACGGCAGATGGATCGCCTTCCTGAGTGACCGCACAGCGGGGGACACGGCCAACGACGACGATGGCGACCCGGCCAAGCGTCTGTGGGTGATTCCGGCCTCGGGCGGCGAGGCGCTGCCGATCTACCGGGAAAATCTGGATGTGCACGCGTTTGCCTGGTCGGCGGACAGCGCGGCTCTCTACTACTCCGTGGAGGCGCCGCTCAGCCAGAAGCAGCAGGACGCCGAAAAGGACGAATGGAAGGATGTGATCCGCTGGCGGGAGCAGTGGCGCGGCGACCTGCTGCTGAAGCAGAATCTGGCCGCGGCGCTCAAGCTGGAGCTGGCAGTTCCGCCGCCGGCAAAATCGAAGAGTGACAAGGCCGCAACCCTGCCGGCGGGGGCGGAGACCTTGGCCAAGAGCGCGCTTTCGATCACCGATATCGCTCCCTCGCCCGACGGCAAGACGCTGGCGTTTGTCACCGGCCCGGAGCATGAGCGGGTGGAGAACCCGGCCGACTACGAGATCTATCTGGTCGCTGCCGCGGGCGGCGAGGTCCGGCAGATCACGCACAACCAGGCCATTGAGTCGCGCCTGCGCTGGTCGCCGGACAGCCGCTGGCTGCACTTTGAAGTGGAGGCCGCCGCGGGATCGCTGGAGGGCAAGTACCGCGACGTGCAGGGACGGCTCTATCGGCTGGACCCGGCCAGCGGCAAAGTGGAGCGGCTGGGCGCGGATTTTGACGGATCGTTCAGCGAGTATGCGCTGCTGCCGGACGGCCGCGAGCTGGCGCTGGGATTGAAGGGCCTGGAGCAGCAGTTGTACCAGGTTGGCGGCGCAGCAGCCCGTAAGCTCCCCGGATTGCCCGGCAGCTTCACCATGCTCGACGCCGCGCGCACGGGAGACACGATCCTGATGGATTACTCGACGATCGACAAGCCCGACCAGATTGCGCTGGCCGCCGATCCCCTGCAGCCCGACCGGCTGAAGGAGATCACCAGCTTCAACCCGATCTTTGCCGAGCGCGCGCAGTCGCAGTGGCAGCCCTACACCTGGAAGGCAGACGACGGGCGCACCATGGAGGGGGTGCTGATCTATCCGCCGGGCAAAAAGGGCCAAAAGCACCTGCGCATGTTCACGCTGATCCACGGCGGGCCGGCGGACGCCGACGGCAACCGCTTCGGCGCGGACTGGTACGACTGGGCCACGCTGGCCGCGGACAACGGCTGGCTGGTCTTCCGGCCCAATTACCGCGGCTCGGCCGGCTACGGCGACGAGTTCATGCTGGAGATCGAGCCGCACCTGGTCTCGGCGCCGGGGCGCGATATTCTCGCCGGTGTCGACGCGCTGGTCCGCGACGGCTACGCGGACCCGAACCGCCTGGCCGTCGGCGGGTATAGCTACGGCGGCTACATGACCAATTGGCTGATCACCCAGACCACGCGCTTCGAATCCGCCGTCACCGGCGCCGGAGCCATCGAGCACGCCGCCAACTGGGGCAACGACGACACCACCTTCGACGACGCCTGGTACCTGGGCGGGCCGCCGTGGGACGATCCCGGGCTTTATCAGAGCGAGGCCGCCTTGTTCCGCTTCAATCGGGTGAAAACTCCCACCCACCTGGTTCAAGGAGACGCCGACGTGCGCGTAAGCTATCTGGAGGGGGTGGCGATGGAGCGGGCCCTCGAACAGTTGGGCATTCCACACCGTTTCCTGGTCTTTCCCGGCGAGGGGCACAGCCTGAACAAGAACCCGTGGCACGGATACATCAAGGTGCGCGATGAGCTGAAATGGCTGGAAACCTACGACAAGAAGGAGCAGTCTATATCCGTAGCCAAGGGCAGTACCGGGCGGTGACTCAGGAGGCTCCAGCGGTGATTCCGGAAGCCGCGGCGCCCGCCGGCGCATCTGTTATAGCGGTCCTTCAGTTGGTGTAGAGGAAAAGCCACGGACGCTGAGTGGTCCGCCGCGGAGGGCCATCTTCCATACCTGTCGTAACGCCAGGTAGACTGGAGAACCGCTCCAAGTAAGGACGCAATGAACCCGACGACCGAGCACGCCCGCCAAATCACGTTCCAGGAGACGCTGCTGAGCGCGCGCCGCACCATGGTGCTCAGTGAGATTCTCCGCCTGGCCGCGGACAGCTTCCGGGCCAACAGGATGCGCTTTGCGCTGACCGCCCTGGGCATGGTCATCGGCACCGCCTCGGTGATCCTGGTGGTCACCATCGGCATGACCGGCAAGCAGTACATTCTCGACGAGCTTCAGAAAATCGAGACCAACTCGATCGAGCTGGAATACGCCGGCGGCGGCGCCACGGCCGCCGAGCGCGTGCGCTACAACGACTTCCTCACGGTCGGCGACATGCAGGCCGTCCAGAACCAGCTTCCCGGCGTCCAGTACGCCTCGCCCATCCTCACCATGCACGACCGCATCAACTTCGGCGGCGGTGTCACCAGGGATACCCTGGTGCTCGGCGTTAGCCCAGACTACCAGTACATCCGCAACCTGCTGGTCACCGACGGCCGTTTCTTCGACGATAAAGACGACGAAGAGCATCTCAATGGCGCCGTGGTCACCCAGCAGTTTGCCCGCGATCGCTACGGCAGCGAGGACGCGGCGGTTGGCTCGACCTTCGAGGTCAGCGGCATTCCCTTCACCATCATCGGTGTCTTCAAGGAGAGTGTGGACGACTTCGGCCAGACGGAACTCGAGAACCAGACCATTCTGATTCCCTATTCGGTGGCCCGGTACTTCACCGGAACCCAAAGCGTGAACCAGATCTACTTCTCCATGCACAGCATGGACGAGGTTCCCGACGCCGCCAAGGAGATTGTCCGCATCATCCAGTCGCGCCACCGGCCCAACTCCGTCTATCACGCACAGACGCTCACGGCGGAGCTGAGCATTGCCAACAAGATCGCCAATGCGCTGACGGTGCTACTGGTGCTGGTGGCGGCTGTCACCCTGGCTGTGGGCGGCGTGGGCATTATGAACATCATGCTGGCCAATGTCCGCGCCCGGGTCCGCGAGATCGGCATCCGCAAGGCCCTCGGCGCCACCTACCGCGAGATCAAGCTGCAGTTCCTGGCTGAAGCGCTGATTATTTCTCTTACCGGCGGAGTTGTGGGCATTCTGGTGGGATTGTCGGTGCCGCTTTCTGTCCGCTTCTTTACCGATTACCAGCTGCCCATTTCGCTTTCGTCGATCGTGATTGCCCTGGCCGCGGCCTTGCTCGTGGGCGTGATCTTCGGCACGGTTCCGGCCACCCGCGCCGCTCAGCTCGACCCGATCGATGCCCTTAAATATGAGTAATGACCTATGAGTGATCCCGATCGTCAGTCCGCCGGCAAAATGGAAGACGAAGAAGAAGACGTTCTCCAGGGGACCGAGCCTGCCGCTGCTCTACAGCCTGATCGCGCTTGCCCTGGCGGCGGCCATCGGGTGCGCGCTGCTCATTGTGCTGCCCTTCTACCGGCGGGCGCACTAGAGTCTATCGGCATTCGGCTTGCATGCAACTCGATTTAGCTTGCATAGAGCTCTTTTATCTTCCAACCGGCCTGTCATCCCAAGCCAGCGCTGCCGGCCGAAGGACCTGCTTTTGTCTTTCCGCCGCTGACCCTGCGCGCCCACCCCGCCCCCGGAACGCACAGCGGCCATACCCCCCGCCCCGATAACGCAACACCAGCCGACTTCAGGGTAGCGAGGTAGTCTGAATACACAAAGGAAAAGGGGTGCAGCCTAATCGGGCCGCCAACCCGCATCGTCGACCGCCCCGTCATTTTCTGTCGGTGGGGCCCCTAATGCCGAATGTCAGTGGATGTTCGTGCATCGATGACCTGGCGGATTGATGGGTAATTCAATGTGACACCTTATCATTTGCTGATGAAGCCGATCTTTCCGCCAGGCCAATATGCACCGTGAGTTGAATGGCGCACCCCAGTTCGCCGGAAGGCCCTCCCGGATTCCAGGCCTTCCTGTATTCATCGCAGCCGTATTTCTTGCCGCTTCGGGTCTTGCCCAGGTGGACCTTTCCGGCCTGAGCGGAACCGTGCTTGATAGCGCGGGCCGGAGTCTTCCTGGCGCGCACATTGTGGCCGTGCAGAGCGCAACCGGCCTGCGGCGCGAGGCGGTGTCTTCGGAGAGCGGCTCCTACACCATTCCCGATCTGCCCATCGGGGTTTACCGCGTGACCTGCACCGCGCCAGGCTTTGGGGAGTCCGTCTTCGACAGCGTGGAGCAGACGGTGGGCCGCACGCGTACGCTGAACATTACGCTGGGTGTGGCCGGCGCCAGGGAGCAGGTACTGGTCTCGTTCGTTTCGGGGCAAATCGACCGCAACACCAGCGCGGTGACCGGCTTGATCGAGAGAGAGCAGGCCGATGAATTGCCGCTCAATGGCCGCAACTGGGCCTCGCTGACGGCCTTCGTTCCCGGCGCCATTGACACCGGCGGAAGCAACCAGCGGACGATTCGCTTTGCCGGACGCGGCCTCGACGACAGCAACTTTACCTACGACGGCGTTGACGCCACCAACATCGTGAATCAGACCCAGCGCCAGTGGGTTAGGCTTGCCATTCCGCTGGACGCGATTTCGGAATTTCGCGTCGACTCGCTTACGGCAAGCGCCGACGAAGGCGCGACAGGCGGCGCCCAATTGGACGTCTCCTCGCCCTCGGGCACCAACCGCTTCCATGGGCGTCTCTTCGAGTACGTGCGCAACAACATTTTTGACGCGCCGCTGCCTGGCTGGGCCTCCCACGGCGAAACGCAGCAGCCCCTTCATTTGAATCAGTTTGGCGGATCGGTGGGCGGGCCAATCGTGCGTGACAAGACGTTTTTCTTTCTCGATGCTGAAGCGTACCGGCAGAACTGGGGCTATCCGGTGAGCGGCGACGTGCCCAGCCAGACGCTCAAATCGACTGTTCCGAGCACATCGCCTGTCTATGCGATCATCAACGGATTCCCCGGGGCTGGCCCAAAAAGAGTTCTGACGCCTTATACCCCAACCACCGACCCGGCCGACTGGCAGAACGTTGACCTGCTCACCTGCGAATGCACACAGGTGGTCAACGAGAATTCGGCGATGTTGCGCCTCGACCAGCACTTTTCGCCCAGGACCACTGCCTTTATGCGTTTCAATTACGACCGGTCGGCCGATACGCAGCCGCTTTCAGCTTCCGCGACGGACCTGCAGCAGAAGGTCTCCGCGCCGGTCAATGGCGTGCTGGAATTGCTGAACGTCTTCAGTCCCAGCCTCGTGAATGACGTTGAGGTGGGCTTCAATCGCTCCACAGACAATACCTACAATTTCAGTGACAGTGGCATTCCCTATGAAATCGTGATTGCAGCGGGGCCTGGGCCGGGTTTTGTCACCGAGAACTACAACTACACCAGCGTCTATGTGGGCAATTCGTTTTCCGAAATCGACAATCTCACCTGGGTTCACGGCCTGCATACCGTCAAGGCCGGCGTGGAGATCCGCCACATTCAGTTGAACCAGAGTTACGGGCAGCACGGAGCGATTACATTTTCCTCGGTCGAGAATCTCGCCCAGAATATGGTGACGAAGGCCACCCTGACAGGAGCCCTGCCGGTCAACCATCTGCGCAAGAACGATTACTTCCTTTACGCCCAGGACGAGTATAAATGGCGGCCGAATCTCATCCTTAACCTGGGCGTGCGCTACTCCATCTTCGATCTCTTCCACGAGGAGGACGGGTTGGCCAATCCCTTCGACTTTGCCACCTGCGGGGCGCAGGGTTTCTGCGGCGTGGGCGCAAGCTTCGGCCTGCAGAATTACGGCGATGTCGACCCCCGTGTGGGCTTCGCTTGGACGCCGCGCAAGGGCGGCCAGACGGTGTTTCGTGGCGGATTCGGCATATACCACGAAGACGGGCAGTTGGACGATCAGAATCTGCCCGCCAAAAACGAGGTCCCTTCCTATTCGGTGAAAAGCAGTTCGAGCTCGCTCTCCTACTGCCCACCCTCAACGTGCCCGGCTGCATTCCCGTACGGTGCCGGAACCCTCTCACCGAATGCCGAACAACGGAACCGCAAAGACTCGTATGTAGAGCAGTGGAGCTTCTCGGTGCAGCGGGAGCTGCCGGCGAACTTTGTGGGCACGGTCTCCTACCTGGGAAGCCACGGCGTGCATCTGTTGGAAACCAATGTGGTGAACCTGATCAACCCCTCCACCGGGCTTGTGCAATATCCGGCCTTTGCTCCTGCCATCGGCTGGCGCGGCTCAGCCGGTATGAGCACCTACAACGGTCTCTCCGTCGCCATGCGGCGTCCGTTCGCCCGAGGTCTCCTAGCGGCGGTTAACTACACTTGGTCGCATGAGATCGACAACGGATCCAACGGCAGCGGCGACGGCGACGAGGTGGATCCGCAGAACCCCTTGTGCCAGGCATGTGATACGGCCAGCGGCGCTTGGGACGCCCGCCATGTAGTCAATGGCAATGCCGTCTATCAACTCCCCTTCGGCCCGGGCAAACCGATGCTGAACCAGCGCGGGATTGCCAGCAGCCTTGCTGGCGGCTGGCAGCTCACCACCACGGCGCTGGCTCGCACCGGCTTCCCGGTTAATGTGCTCTTGCCATCGAGCTACATTGCACCGGTTGGGGCCTCCGGCTCGCAGCGTCCTGACCTGGTTCCCGGCGTCTCGCTCAATCCGCTGGGAGGCAGATCGGTGGCGGAGTGGATCAATCCAGCGGCCTTTGCCGCCCCGGCTGGAGAATTCGGCACCGCGCCGCGCGATCTGGTTCGCGGGCCGGGCACCTGGCAGATCGATCTCGCCGCCAGCAAGGTGATTCCGTTTGCGGAGAAGGGGCAACTCGAATTCCGCTCGGAGTTCTACAACATCTTCAATCACCCGCAGTTGGGTCAACCGCAGTCCACTTTCAACCCATCGAATACCACGGGGTTCGGCAGCATCATCAATACGGTGAATACGGTTTCGCCGGTAACGCCAGTGGGCTCGGGAACCCCGCGCGAGATACAGTTCGCGCTGCGCTTCGAATTCTGATACCAGCCAACCCCTTCGCGGGGCGACGGGATTCGCCTCCTTCTAACGTTCCTTTGGGGCCGCACTCAACTGATGCGAATGCGGCAACGCGCTGATAATAATGCTCTAATGCACTGAAAGGCAGGTTAGTAATGAAAAACGCCGTTATCGCAACCGCGCGGGTATCCCGCAGCCGCCGCACCCTGCCCAAACCCCGTGCCAGCCGGCAATTCGCCCCGAAATCTCACCCTTCCATCCCGCCAGTAATCAGATGGTAAACTTACCCTCAAAACGGCAAAACTCCCGTTTTTTTCGAACGTTTTCCTGTTTTGGACGACTCACAGGCCGTCGAATTCCTCAATTTGGACGGCCCGCAGGTGTACATTTTTCAAAAATGAAAATTCGTTCTTTTTTGCCCTTTTCGACGACCTGCCGGCCGGCAGTTTCGCCCTCAACCCGCGCGCCATCCGGCCGCATTTAGCTTCATTCAGCCGCGGGAGAGATCAGTTGCCTCCATTCGAACACTGCCGGAGGGTTGCCTAATCGCCAGGCGCTGAAAGCTGAGAGCTGAAGGCTCAAAGCTGTTCCCTGCCTTCAATCAGCACCGGAATCCCCTCCACAATGGGATACCTGCGCCCGCAGGCGTCGCAGATCAGTTCCGTGGAGTTAGGGGCGAGGCTGCCGTGGCAGGCTGGGCAGGCCAGCTGCGCCAGGATGGGCTGCGGAATTTGCCCCGAAATCTCTTCCACGAGGGCTGGATCTGGCGCGCCGTTCTGGTCTGAGGTGGTGGACATACAGGCTGCCAGCCGCTATTGAATGATGGCGTCGGAGGCGGGGTCGGGGTCGGCTTTGGAATTCGAGTGTGCGCCGGACCTGGGAACCACCAGGTGCTTGGCATGGCTGGAAAACTCCGCCTCGATGCGCTTGTTGAATCCGGCCTTGGCAAACTCGTAGGCCACGCGAATGCAGTTGAAGATGGCGCGGTCGTTGGAGGAGCCGTGGCCGATAATGCAGACTCCGCGCACGCCCAACAGCGGCGCTCCGCCGTATTCGCGGTAATCGAGCCGGCGGCGGAACTCGTTGAAGGCGCGGCGCGAGAGCATTGCGCCCACCTGCGCCGTTACCGTGCGGGTGAGGGAGACGCGCAGGACGTCGCGCACAAAACGGCCCACGCCTTCGCTGGTCTTCAGGGCTACATTGCCCACAAAACCGTCGCAGACAATTACGTCGGCCTGGCCCGAAAAGATGTCGCGCCCTTCCACGTTGCCAATGAATCTGATGGGCAGCGATTTGAGCAGGGGAAAGGCCTCGCGGGTGAGGTCGTTGCCCTTGGTCTCCTCCTCGCCGATGGAGAGCAGGCCTACGCGCGGCTCGTCGATTTTGAGCACGGTGCGGGCGTACATCTCGCCCATGAGGGCAAACTGGGCCAGATTGTGGGGCTTGCAGTCGACGTTGGCGCCCACATCGAGCAGCACACACGGGTTCCCTGTGGAACTGGGCATGGGATTGGCCAGGGCGGGGCGATCGACGCCGGGCAGCGCGCCCAGAACCATTTTTGCTGTAGCCATGGCCGCGCCGGTATTGCCCGCGGTGACAAACCCCGCGGCCTTGCCCTCGCGCACCAGCTTGAGGCCGACGCGCAACGTGCTGTCGCGCTTGGCGCGGACGGCGTGGGCGGCCTTTTCCTCCATGGCGATGCGCTCGGAGGCGTGCTGAATGACGATCGGCAGGTCCTCGTTTTCGAGGTGCTCGTCAAGCTGGGAGCCCAGCTCCTGCTCCGGACCGACGAGATGGACCCGCACCGGCAGGGAGCGGCAGGCGAGGATCGCCCCGCGAATCTCCGGCTCGGGAGCCTTGTCGGAACCAAATGCGTCCAGCGCGATGTCAATCAGCATGGCGAGGCAAGTTTACTTGGCCTCTTCCTTGATGTCGAGCACGGCGCGGCCCTTATAAGCGCCGCACTTGGGGCAGGCGTGGTGGGGCAGCTTCTTCTCGTGACAGCTGGGGCACTCGGAGAGGCCGGTGGCCGTCAGGAAGTCGTGGGAGCGGCGCAACGCAGTGCGGCGCGATGAGTGGCGCCGTTTCGGATTGGGCATGACAACAGTTCCTTTCGTGTCCCGCCGGCGTTTTCAGCCCTTTGATTGCAAGCTCCAGGTCATCCCTGGCGCCTGCGGGCACGCGCTGAACGCCGGCCCTTCGGGCTGGGGTTCCCGGGGGTTCATTTCCCGGACTTGATCCGGTCGCGGAGCCCACCCAGCGCTTCCCAGCGGGGGTCGTTGGAACCCTCTTCACAGGAGCATGGATGGAGGTTGCGGTTCTCGCCGCAGCGCGGGCAAAGTCCTTTGCAATCAGGCTTGCACAGAGTTTTGACCGGCAGGGACAAAAGCACATGCTCGCGCAAAACATCTTCAAGCAACAGACTGTCTCCTTGATAATACCCGATTTCGGTTTCCGGCGCAGTAATGGAGCGTTCGAGGGACTCGGAGTCGGCTCCGGCGGGGCGGAAGATGAGGTCGAAGTCGGCCGCCAGGGGAATCTGCACCGGCTCGACGCAGCGCGCGCAGGGAACCTGAAAACGGCCGGCAAAGCGGCCCTTGAGGCGGATATCAGCCACGATGTTCCTGGGGCCGCGGTGCTCGAGCAGCAACTCGGCACGGCCGGAAGCGGCCAGTGGCCCGGCCTGCTCAGCCTCCTGGCCGTAATCAATCACGCAGGGCGCCAACTCCAGGTCGAAGTCGATCGGCTCCCGCTCCAGCTCGCTGACTTTGAATTCCATGGTATGAGCGTAAAGGAAATGGCACGGAATAGGGAACAGGGAACAGGGATCAGCTCTCAGCTCTCAGCTTTCAGCGCCTGGCGATTAGGCAACCCTCCGGCAGTGTTCGAATGGAGGCAACTGATCTCTCCCGCGGCTGAATGAAGCTAAATGCGGCCGGATGGCGCGCGGGTTGAGGGCGAAACTGCCGGCCGGCAGGTCGTCGAAAAGGGCAAAAAAGAACGAATTTTCATTTTTGAAAAATGTACACCTGCGGGCCGTCCAAATTGAGGAATTCGACGGCCTGTGAGTCGTCCAAAACAGGAAAACGTTCGAAAAAAACGGCTGTTTTGCGGGATTTTACGTTTGATAGCGCGCGGGCAGATGAGCCTACCCCGGAGGCGAGGCGCCTGGGGCGCCCAGCAGCGTTGCTTGCGTGGGTTGGGGTTCGTGGTCTCCCACCCTTGACACGATAGAACTGTGTCAAGGAAGGGGCACCCAGTTTTTGATGGTGCGGTCGAACTGTACACGCCCGAGGGCTAGAGCCTGTTATTAACTTTCGCGCGGGAGGCGCTGGGAGCCAATTTTTCTGAGTTCAAGGAGTGAGGAGCAACGGATACCGGGTGTCTCCTAGCGACGATCGACGCCGAAATCGGGAAAATTGGCCCCGGCCCTTCGGGTTGCGGTGAAAATCGGGCCATACTTCGTTGTCGTCCTCGCCTTGGAATCGCCAAAGTCTTCGTCCTCCGCCTCGTCTCCACCCCACGGACGAAGACCTGTCCGTGGGGGCCCCGGTTCTGGCCCGATTTTCTCGCGCAACGCCACCTGCGGGAAAGTTAATAACAGGCTCTAGGGTTTTTTGGCGGGTGGGGCGTGGAGGTAGCGGCTGGCGAAGTCAAGGAACGTGGGCCAGTTGGGCATGGGGGTGTGGCCGTACTGGTGCTGGCGGTAGGCGATGTCGCCGGAGATGAGCGGGGTGGTGATGGGCGGGAAGACGGTTGTTCCGAGGTCCTTTTTGCCCAGCAGGCGGTAGACGGGGCCGGCGGCTACGGCGGCTAAAAACATGCCCTTGGGATCGGCCCAGCCGTCCATGTTGGGAGCCGCGTCGCCGCCGCCGATGAAGACCGGGCGCGGGGCGCAGAGGCCGATCAGCTCATGCGCATCGATGGGCAGGTCGCCGGTGGTGAGCGGGCCGGCGTACTTCATCAGGTTGCCGGCAAACCAGTGGAACTCGTTGACGCCGGTGAGATTGGAGAGCTCTTCGCCGTAGATGTGACGGTAGAGCTTGGCGCCGCCCTCGCCGCTGGAGCTGATGTAGGCGATGGCGAAGCGCTGGTCATAGGCCATGGCGACGAGAGCCGTTTTACCGAAGCGGGAGTGGCCTTCTATGCCGACTTGTCTGGCGTCGACGGTGGGATCGGTCTCAAAGTAGTCCATGGCGCGGCTGGCTCCCCAGGCCCAGGCGCGCAGGCAGCCCCAGTCATCGACCTTGCGGGGCCGGCCGTGGCTGGTGAGGCCGATGATGCCCTCTTCGAGCTTGCCGGAGTTGTCCGGCTGGACGCTGGTGGGCATGAGTACGGCATAGCCCCATCCGCGGCTGATGAGCTGCTCCTCGGCGCTGGGGCCCTCATTGCCGGGGCGGGCGAGAATGTTGGCCGTGATGGGCGCGTCGAAGGCCAGCTCCATAATGACCGGGACGGGACCGCCGGCGTTGATGGGGGTGGTGAGGGTGAGATCGATGTTGACGGTGATCGCGGGCCAGGCGGAATTGTCGACGTGGCCCTGGAGCTTCTTGATCAGCACCGGAATGTCAGCGACCCTGCCTGGCTCGGCGTTGAGCACGGTCCAAGTGACTTTGGGGACGTTGGGGGGAAGGCGGCCGACGATCTCGCGGCTGAAGAGCTGGAGGAGCTGGGGACGGCGCTGGGCGAACCAGATTTTGGGCGTGGTGACGGGCTGGCCGTCGTTGAGGCGGAGCGCATCGGGCAGGGTGGGGTAGACGTTGGCCTTGGATTCGTCGAAATTGGTCCGGTAGGGGGGCGGCTGGTTGTTGCCGACGGGCGGGCGGAGCTGCTTGATGCCGAGCAGATCCATGAGGCGCTGGTGATCGCGCCGGGCGTTTTGCTGTTCGGGGGTGAGCGCGGAAGCCGATTGGGCCGCTAGACGGGGCGCTGCGGGCGCAAGCAGTAGAACCAGGACAAAGGCGACAAGGCAGGGGCGCGCGGGAAGCGCTGAGAGGCGCATGCGGAACCTCGTTTCCAGCCCGCCTGGAGGGGTGGTGGCGGAGCCGGGGACCAGCATATCGATTTGCCGGCGCGGGGGCAAGCCACCTCCACCCCAGCGACGAAGACCTGTCGCTGGGGACCCCGGCCTGCGGTGGGGCAGACGCCGCTGACGCGGCTATAGGTTCGTGGCCTCCCTTCCTTGCGCCAGAAAGAAGCGCAAGGTGGAGGACCGCGAGAAAAGAATGCGGGTTTGGGGTTCGTGGTCTCCCACCCTTGACACGATGACACTGTGTCAAGGATGGGGTACCCAGGCGTTGACTTGGACTCGTGGCCACCTGCGGTGGGGTAGACGCCGGCACCTGCGGTGCGGCGGACGCCGCTGACGCGGCCACCTGCGGTGGGGCAGACGCCGCTGACGCGGCTATAGGTTCGTGGCCTCCCTTCCTTGCGCCAGAAAGAAGCGCAAGGTGGAGGACCGCGAGAAAAGAATGCGGGTTTGGGGTTCGTGGTCTCCCACCCTTGACACGATGACACTGTGTCAAGGATGGGGCACCCAAACGTTGACTTGGACTCGTGGCCACCTGCGGTGGGGCAGAAGCCGCTGACGCGGCATGAGGATGATTGCTTTCCGGCCTTGCAAATGGGCTCAAGCTGAGGCGGATTGCGCCGATGAAATCAGGGAGTCTCGCATGAGAGGGTTACTGGCATGAAGCAGTGGCTACGCAATCTCTCGGTCTTCCGCAAGCTAAGCTACGCCTTCGGCGTGGTGTGCAGCCTGTGCATCGTGCTGGGGGGTTATTCGTTTCTGACCTTCCGGGACATCGCGGCGAAAAACGCCGACGTGAGCGGGGATTCCCTGCCTGCGCTGGTGGCGCTGGCCGACGCCCGGGGAGACATGAATACGGTTCGGCGGGAGGATTTGGAGCTGCTGCTGTGCCAGACGCCGGCCTGCAGCAGCGAGCACGGCAGTGAGCGGCAGCAGGCGCTGGCCAACTACCAATCGGCCATGAGCGCATACGCACCACTGATCAGCTACCCGGGCGAGCGCGAGCTTTACCAGAGGATTTCCTCGAGTTTCGCGCAGTATCTCGACGCCAGCAACCGGGTGGTTGGGTTTCTGGCCGGGGGAAAGGCCGGTGACGCGCTGGACCTGGCCGCTTCCGACGGCGCGCTGGCCAGTTACAACGGGGCTCTGGCGGCGCTCAACGACGACGTCAACCTGGATGCGCGGTACGGCGCCACGGAATCAGCGGCAGCAACCACCTCGGCCAGGCTCGCGATCTGGGTGAACATCGGGGTCACGGTGCTTATCGTGCTGCTGTGCGCGCTGACCGGGTTGATTCTCTCCGAGGAGATCGCGCCGCGGCTGAGCCGGCTGAAGACTGCCCTGGAAGCGATGGCGGAAAAGGACCTGACGGCCAGCGTGAAGGTAAGCGGGACGGATGAGATCGGGCAGCTGGGCGAGGCGTTCAACATCAGCGTCGCGTCGATCCGGGCGGTGCTGGAGTCGGTGGCGCAGGGATCGGAGACGCTGTCGACGGCGACCACGGAGATCAGTTCGCGCTCGGTGCAGAGCGCGGGCAACGCGCACGCGCAGTCCAGCAAGACCAACCAGATCGCGGCGGCGGCGCAGGAGATGACGGCGACCATCGGCGAGATCAGCCACAACGCGGAGAGAGCGGCGGCGGCCAGCCGGAGCTCGGCCGCGACCGCGGAACAGGGCGGGGCAATCATGCAGGCGGCGGCGGTCACCATGGAGCAGATTGCGGCGGGGAGCAGCTCAGTGTCAGAGAAGATGAACTCGCTGGCGCGGCGCTCGGAGGAGATCGGCAAGGTGGTCAACGTGATTCAGGAGATCAGCGAGCAGACTAACCTGCTGGCTCTGAATGCGGCCATAGAGGCGGCTCGGGCCGGAGAACACGGGCGCGGCTTTGCGGTGGTGGCCGGCGAGGTGCGGCGGCTGGCCGAGCGTACCAAGGGCGCGACCGAGGAGATCGCCGGGACCATTCGCAGCATCCAGGAGGAGACGCGGGCGACGCTGGCGGTGATGGAGCAGAGCCGCGCGGCGGTGGAGACCGGCATGCAGGAGACGGCGCGGGCACGGACCAGCCTGGAGGCGATTATCGACTCGTCGAAACAGGTGGAGCATCAGATCAATCTGATCGCCACGGCGGCCACCGAGCAGACCGCGGCGGCAGGGGAGATTTCCGAGTCGGCGGGGCAGATTTCGCAGCTCTCCGCGGAAACCGCGCAGGGCGCCGAGGAGGCCGTGGAGGCGCTGAAGAACCTGGCCTCGCTGGCCAGCGACCTGGACGGGATGATCCGCCAGTTCCGCATGGAGACGGAGCATCAGGCGGACAGGACATTCGCCGGCAAGAGCCAGCCGGCGGCGCGGCCCAGCCTGCGGGCGGCGCACACGTAGGACCGCCTGATTTACGGGATGGCGGCAGGCCCCCCAATCTGCGCTCCAGCGGCCGGGGCCATGCGCTGGAGAAAACGGCCTGCCGCCGTGCTTTTGATCTGGTCCTTCAGGGAATCCGCGATTTGATTTTGATGCGCGCGGGCAAGCGCGCAGGGGCTGGCAGGGATGGGTCTTCGCCCATTTCCGCCAGCCCACATTTTTGGCCGGGTGCGGAGATTGGGCGGGCGCAATGCATCGATCTGCCGGGCGCACTCTTTACGTTGCGCTTTTTGGTTGCGGCGGCGGGCTATGGTAGCCTCCGGGTGAGGACCGAGGAGCGATTCTCCCCTTGAGCCAACCTCACGCACCTCGCGGTTTCATCCACGCTGACCCAGGCTGCATCTAAATGCATCGGAGAGACGCCCATGAGCGCCGTCAAGTATGACCTGATCGCGATCGGTTCCGGTCCCTCGGGGCAGCGGGCCGCGGTGGCCGCGGCCAAGATGAACAAGCGCGTGGCCGTGATCGAGGCGCGGACGATGGTGGGCGGGGTGTGCATCAATACGGGCACCATTCCATCCAAGACCATGCGCGAGGCGGTGCTGCACCTCTCCGGATACAACTACCGGTCGCTTTACGGGGTGAACTACCGGGTGAAGGAAAAGATCACCATGGCGGATCTGGCGTTCCGGGTGCAGGCGGTGATCAAGACGGAAGTGGACGTGACCGAGGCGCAGTTGTCACGCAACGGGATCGACGTGGTGCATGGGATTGCACGTTTTGTGGACCCGCACCAGCTGCGCGTGGAGGGTCTCAAGGGCGAGACGACGATGGAGGCCGACCGGATCATCATTGCGGTGGGCACCAAGCCGGCCAGCTCAGCCAAGGTTCCGAACAACGGGCGGACGATTGTGAACAGCGACCAGATTCTGGCGCTGCCGGAGCTGCCGCGGACGCTGGTGGTGGTGGGGGGCGGGGTGATCGGCGTGGAGTACACGTGCATGTTCGCGGTTCTGGGGGTGCGCGTGACGCTGATTGAAAAGCGCGACCGGCTGCTGGAGTTTGCGGACCGGGAGATCATCGAAGCGTTGAGCTACCATCTGCGCGACGGGCGGGTGACCATGCGGCTGGGCGAAGAGGTGGAAAGCGTGGAAGAGCTGACCGACAACACCGTGGTGGCCAACCTGAAAAGCAAGAAAAAAGTCTCCGGCGACGCGCTGCTCTACGCGGTGGGGCGGCAGGGGAACATCGACGACCTGAACCTGGCCGCAGCGGGCATCGAGGCCGACGACCGCGGGCGCATCCCGGTGAACGAAAACTACCAGACCACGGTAGAGCACATCTACGCGGTGGGCGATGTGATCGGGTTTCCGTCGCTGGCCTCGGTGTCGATGGAGCAGGGGAGGATTGCGGCGGCGCGCGCCTTCAACGACCGCGCGACAACGTCCAATCCTGGCTTTTATCCCTACGGCATTTATACGATTCCGGAGATCAGCTTCATCGGCAAGACCGAGGAGCAACTGACCGACGAGGACGTGCCCTACGAGGTGGGCATGGCCTACTACCGCGAAGTCGCGCGCGGCCAGATTCGCGGCGACACGACGGGAAGACTGAAGCTGATCTTCCATCGCGACACGCGCAAGGTGCTGGGGGTGCACATAATCGGCGAGGGAGCCAGCGAGCTGGTGCACATCGGTCAGGCGGTGATGATCCTGGACGGCACGGTGGATTATTTCGTCGACGCCGTCTTCAACTACCCGACGCTGGCGGAGTGTTACAAGGTAGCGGCTTTCAACGGGCTGGGCCGCCTGCACCGCTACCAGGCGGGGTGAAGCGCAATCAGACTCTCTCCCCATCCCCAAGGAGGGCTCGAATGACTACCGCCATTGGCGTTGTCATGACCGAACACATCGTGGCCGGCAGGCTGGAAGGGCAGCGGCTGGCGGGCAAGCTGCTGCGCTATCCCAAAGACCTGAACGACCGGGGGGCGCTGGCGGCGATTCCCAGCAGCAAGCTGGTGGAGCTGCTGGTGCGGCACATAACCGAGCTGGAGGAGAACGGTCAGGGCCCTGTAGACGCGATCGGGGTCGCCATCCCCGGCATCATCCGCCACGGCGTGGTGGAGGACTCGCCCAATCTGCCGCAGATCAAAGGGATGCGGCTGGCCGATGAGCTGACCACGGCTCTGGCCGCGAACGGAATCACCGCGCCCGTGCAGGCGGGCAACGACGCAGACGCGATCGCGGCCGGCGTGGCGGCGACGCGCGGCCAGATGGAAAAGCTGACCCGGGTGTGGACCATCGGCAACGGCATCGGCTACGGGCGCTGGCCGTACGTGGAAGGCGTGTGGGAGGGCGGTCACATCACCGTGACGCTGGACCCGAAGGAGCGCTACTGCGGCTGCGGGGGCGTGGGGCACCTGGAAGGCATCATGGGCTATCGCGCCATGCGCATGCGTTTTCTCGACCTGGAACCGGAGGAGATCTTCGCGCAGGCTAAACAGGGAGATGCGCGCTGCCGCAAGTTTGTAGACCTGTGGCATCGTGCGCTGGCTGCCGCGACGGCTTCCTTTATTCATCTGGCCGGACCGGGAAGGTTTTACTTTACCGGCCAAAATGTAGGGTTCCTCGATCTGCCCATGCTGCGCGGACACCTGGAAACCATGGTGAAGATGAGCCCGCTGCTGAACTATTCGCTGGAGATTCTGCCGCCGGACGACGAGACGGCGCTGCTGGGAGCAGGAGTGAGCGCGCAGCGGGCGCTGGCGAGGTGAAAGAACAGGGAATAGGGAGTAGGGAATAGGCAGCGGGCAGTGGTTCGAGCGGGCTGGCGACGGTAAAGGTACACGAGCGGTCTTTGAGGTAGGCAATAGGTCTATCGCTCGCGGAGTGGCAGGTCTTCAACACCCTTCATGAAGTCTTCAGAAGCCACGGCGTCCGTAGCGAGAAAGGCAGACCAATCCCTGGGCCGCTTGGAGGAAGGCGGATTATCTGGCAACCAGATGCTGGCTTCCTTATCTCCGATCGCCATTGCTCTACCCTCCATGACCTTAATTCCGACCCAGGCGCAGACTAATGCGTCAATCTTGTCTTCAATTGGCTTGAGCTTTGAAAATTCATCCGGATTCTGCGGGATTGCGAGGTCGATTTTCTTGATAATCTCCGACAACGCCGCCAATATGTTTTGGAGTTCCTCCGCGACCTTTCTCAATCTTTCGTCTTTCCCGAGTTGCCGCCAATGCTTCTTTGTTCTCGTAACTTTATACGGCACCCGATAGGGCAAGTTCATTAGCGATAGCAGCGCTGGGTGCGGGTAGGTCTCAATCAGTGCGTGGTCGCTGAGATTGTCGTAGCTCGTAGCTAATTGAAATCCAAGCTGCCGAAGATCATTTCGGATCGTTTCGCTGATCGGACCGGGTCGGGTCGCGGAAGGCGATGTGTGGAGGAGCCCCTGCTGCCGAAGCGTTTTGATATTCCGTCATCCGCGCAGCGGCGACCCACAATTGGTCCCATCGCCAAGGGAATGTCTGCCACAATCAGCCGCACATCCGATTCTGCAAGAGATTTGGCTTTTTCGAGCAGAGAAGCCACTGGCGCTCTGCAGCCGACCCATTTGTTCGCTCTTTCGGTTGGATATCCTAGAAACTCTTCATAGCTGCACGAGACGCGAACTGATTCCCATTTGCCTGAATGCGTCTGCCGAATAAGCGCAACACCGCTCGGATGATTTGAAGTCCATGCGGCATCGATCCCAAGAATGGCGCTCATATTTTCCCGGGCACATACTAACACCTCCGACAATAAATTCTGTCATCTTTCGAATGCGGCTATATACTTGCGTTCGTTGATTTGAGCGGCCGGGCGCACATGTGAAGGAACATCGGCAATTCGTTCGTAGGCCCGGACAGGTGGAAAGGCGGGTGCGGGATGTTACGCAGAGAGTTTCTGGTGGGATCGCCGCTGGCGATGGGCCTGGTTGCGGCGGGGGTGGGACAGGCGGCTCCGCTGTTGGCGCAGGGGACGGGGACGGCGAAGAACATCCTCGAGTACGGCGCAGTGCCGGACGGGAAGACGCTGAACACTGCGGCCATTCAGCGGGCCATCGATGAGGTCTTCCGCGCGGGCGGAGGCCTGGTGTATGCGCCGCCGGGAACCTTCCTGACCGGCGGGCTGGTGCTGAAGAGCCGGGTGACGCTGTATGTGGAGGCGGGGTGCGTGCTGCTGGGCAGCACCTCGAACGACGATTACGAGTACCATCCCGGACCTCCGGTGCTGGGCGATGCGGGGGGGCGGCACCTGATCTTTGCGCAGAAGGAAGAGGATGTGACGCTGTGCGGGCTGGGCACGATCGACGGACAGGGCGAGGCGTTTTGGGAGCCGAATCCGAAACGCGCCGTGGTGCTGCCGGAGAACGCATGGAAGGACGTGGCCTCGGGACATTATCAGGCCAAGTACAACAACGAGCGGCCGTCGCCAATGGTGGAGATCGCCGAGTGCAAGAATGTGCGCATCAGCGGGGTGACGCTGAAGGACTCCGCCGGCTGGACGCTGCGGCCGGTGGCCTGCGAGAGCGTGGTGATCGACGGGATACGGATTCGGAATCCCTACTACGGGCGGAATACGGACGGGATGGACATTACCGCGTGCAAGAACGTGATGGTGGTGAACTGTGACATTGTGGGCGGGGACGACGGGATCTGCCTGAAGAGCGAGAATCCTTACGGGGAGGTGCTGCCGACGCGGAATATCACGGTGACCAACTGCGTGGTGTCGAGCGCGAGCAACGGCTTCAAGATGGGCACGGCGACGCGCGGGGCCTTCGAGAATATTGTCTTCTCGAACTCGGTGATTTATAGCGACGCCGACAAGCCGCTAAATACGTACGTGATCGGCGGGATCAACGTGGAGATGGTGGACGGCGGCAGCGTGGACGGGGTGGTGGTGTCGAACATCCGCATGCAGCGGGCGCGCACGCCGATTTTTGTGCGGCTGGGCAATCGCACACCGAAGGAAGGGACGTTCTTACGCAATGTGCTGATCGAGGGCGTGGATGCGGAAGGAGCCATCTGCACCAGCTCGATTACCGGCGTGCCGGGGCTGCGGCCCAGCGACATTACAGTGTGCAACTGCCGCCTGCGCACCGAGGAGCAAGGACAGCCCGGTTGGGCAGAGCGCGAGATTCCGGAAGTTGCCGGTCAGTATCCCGAGTCGTGGATGATGGGGCACCTGCCCGCGTATGGCTTCTACGTGCGGCACGCGGACCGGGTGCGGCTGAGGGATGTGGAGTGCATTCCGGACAAGCCGGACGCGCGGCCGGCGATTGTCTGCGACGACGTGGAGGATGTGATTCTGGCGGGATTGGAGCTGACCACGCCGGTGGGCGGTGAGCCACTGATCGATCTGCGGAATACGCGGCGGGCGTTTTTGACGGGGATGCGCTCGCCGGTGGGCAACACGGTGTTTGCGGCGGTGAGCGGGGCGGGTTCGGCGGGGATTACGCTGCTGGGCAACGCGCTGAACCGGGCGGAGCTGGCGGTCAAGCTGAGCGGCGGCGCGACGGAGGATTGTGCGAGAGTCATATGAGCCGGCGAGAGCATTTCCCGAATTAACGTGAATTTTTAGGGCAGTGAAAGGCGGCCTGCCTTGGCGGGCCACGTGAATGTGTGGCTTCGGTTTACGGCGATTCGGGAGATGCCGTAACCGCCCGGGGTCAGTCCTTGCGGAGGTAGGTCTGCGAGAGACGGTCGTGCCAGCTTAGATGCTGGTCGTCGAAGATGGACCAGACTACGCCCAAGCCGACCGGCAGCAGGGAGAGGAGCAGCGCGCCCAGGCGGTTGAGGCGCTGGGCGCGAGCGGGGCGCGAGCCAATAAAGGTGACCAGCTCAATGCCGGCGTACTTCATGCCCGGCGTGGCCGCGGCCAGCGTGTAGAACAGAGCCTTGTAGAGCACGGCGATCAGCAGCAGAGCTGCCGCCGCGGCCAGCTCCACCACACGAGGCGCGGGCAGGCCGCTGGCATTGGAGGCGGCCGTCATCGCGGCCGCAAGAAAGGCCGCGACGATGAGCGAGCCGTCGACCACCGTGGACATCAGGCGACGGCTGGTGGAGGCGAGTTCGATGGCAGGCGCGGCGGAGACAGCAGAGTCTGGCTCGTCCAGGAGATCCTCGGCGGGCTGCTCGTCGAGCTGAATGCGCGACCACTCGGGCTCCGGCCAGGGCAGGCGCGGGCGCGATGGATCCGGGGGCAAAGCGCGCGGGCAGGGACGCGGGCGCGATGGAGATGGTTCCCGGGTAGACCTCGAAGATGTTCAACTGGCAGCTGGATTCGGCGGGCGCGGCGAAAGGCGCTTCGGCCAGCCGCGGGCGAGCCTTGCGCGTGGCCACCAGCTCGCGGGGAAACTCGATCAGGTTGGCGTGGATGGGCCGGGCGGCCTCAACGATCTGAATGCTTTCCGCCTCCGCAACGCGTTGCCGCCAGTCCTCGGCAGCAGCGGTTGCGGATGCGCGCATTGCAGGAGCGGGCTCGTCAGGGGGCTGGTAAGTGGGCTGGTAAGCGACCTCATGCGCGGCGCGGGTGATCGAGGGCTGCGGTTGCTGCCGGGGCAGATCCGGATTCCCACCGAATCGAAAAGAATGATGGATCGGAGAAGAAGGTGGGCTCTGCAGTTTGCCCTGGCCGGCGGCTCGGCCGTCCTGGCAGGCTGGAGCTCCGCCGGATCGGACCATGGGAAGGATCCGCTTTCGGGGGCCGCATGCTTCGCCTGGTTCCCGGCTCCCATGCCCCCGTCGAGACCGCCTTCGAGGCTGGCCAGCAGGGATTCCGCGGCAGCCTGGGCCTGGAGCGCCGCCTGTGAAGCAGCCTCGGCCGCGCGCACCGCAGCACGGGCCTCATCGGCCAGCATTTCGTCGTAGCTGGGCGCCTGGGCAAAGCGCTGGGCTACGCGCGCGGCTGCCTCGGCGGCGCGGGGGCTACCAGTGCGAATCTCCGGACGGGATTGCGGCTCAGCCGGGGACGTGCTCTTGTGGCTCTTATGCGCGGCGAGACGCCGGCTCACTTCCTTCTTCCATGAGGGCGTGGGTTCGGTCTGGATTGCGGTGAATCTGCTCAATGCTCCTGTGTCCCTTCTGACGGCGGCATATGTCTTCCTGCTCCCTGCACAAACGCTCATGCAGGGGTTGCAGCTGAAGTTTTTCGAGGAGGGGAGATTCGCGGAAAGGTGCAGAGGCGCACGCAGACCGAAACCGAGGCCGGCAATGCAATCCGGGTTGTCCTGAAGCCAGAGCAGCGGGGCGCGGGTTCGATCCAAAGCGGGCGGGTTTTGCTATGCTGGGCGTTGCACGGTTTGGACCTTGGGATGCGTCCTCGTAACTTAGTATTTATCACGCTGCTGGTCCTCTGTCACCTGCAACTTGGAGGGCAGGCGTTGACCAATGCGTTACCCGGGGGCCAGCAGAGTTCGGCCGGCGAGGACAGCTCCGCGGCGGCGACCGGGCAGGCGCTTCCCGACGATCCCGGCCAGGAGTTGGTGCCTCTGGCGCAGCCGGAGCCGACGCCGCCGACCGGGGTGCCGATCCAGTTTGAGGCGCTGCGCCAGGACCGGGTGGGCGACACGCTGACGCTGACCGGCGACGTGGTGATCCGCTACCGCAACTACATTCTGCGCGCCGACAAGGTGGTCTACCACCAGTCCACCTCCGAGCTGGAAGCCGACGGTCACCTGCAACTGACCGGCGGACCGGACGACGTGCTGATCAACGCCACCCATGGCGATATGCGCCTGAATATAAACACGGCGCGCTTTTACAACGTGAACGGCTCGGAGGGAGTGCGCAGGGCGGGGCGCTCAATCGTCTACTCCACGCCCAATCCGCTTCTTTTTTCGGGGAGGGTTCTGCTGGAGCTGGGCGAAGGCGAATACAGAGTGATCGACGGCACCATGACCAACTGCCAATTGCCCAAGCCGGACTGGCAGATCATCTCGCACGCCATCAACATTGCCAACGGCGAGGCTTCCGCGTCCAACTCATGGTTTGAATTTCTCCACATACCGGTCTTCTTTGTGCCTTACCTGCGCCATTCGGTGGAAGCCACCGGCCGCGAGAGCGGGTTGCTGATTCCGGAGCTAAGCGACTCGTCCATCAAGGGTTTTATCGTGGGCGAGGAGGTGTACTGGGTGATCAGCCGCAACATGGACATGGTGGTCGGATCCGAGTACTACAGCAAGCGTGGATGGGCGCCCAACGGGGATTTTCGTTACAAGGGAGTGGGGCTCAATCACCTGACGGCGCGCTGGAACGCGCTGCTGGACCGGGGCATTCAGCAGGAGGTGGGCAATACGCTGGCCACGCCGGCGGCAGGGGTGGCGGCCGGCGCCGCCGGGCTGAGTTCGAGGCAGGGTTCAGGGCAAGATTCAGGTCTGGAGGCCCGCCTGCTGCCGGGACCGGTTGGCAACGAGCTGGTCAACCAGGGCGGCGTGGACATCATCGCCGACGGACGCAGGGACCTGGGTCCGGAGACCCACGCCGCCGGCACCGCCGAATACCTCTCCAGCTATCTGTACCGGCTGGTCTTCAACGACAACTTCACGGCGGCAGTCAGCTCCGAGGTGGCCAGCGAAGTGGGGCTTACGCACGCCCACAACGCCTACATCCCTTCGCTCTCGCTGGAGCGCTTTGAGACCTTCGCCAACACCACCAGCGGCAACGAAGCGAGGTTTCTGCACCTGCCCAGCGCGCGCTACGACGAGCTCGACCAGCCTCTGGGGGACTCGCCGCTCTACTGGGGAATGGGATCGTCGGCCGCTTACCTGAGCCGCTCGGAGCCGCACTTCCACGCACGCAACGTGGGACGCCTGGACATTTATCCGCATCTTTCCATGCCCTTCCAGGCAGGGGGATGGAGCGTGGTTCCGGAGGCCGCGCTGCGCGACACCTTCTATACCATCAGCCAGAATCCTGACACGAACAGCTCGAGTCTGACGCTGGCGGGCAGAGGCGATACGCCGTTCATCAGCCATGAATCGCTGAATCGCGCCGATGGGGAGGTATCCGTGGATCTGCGCGGGCCGGCGGTGGAGCGCGATTTCGTCTTCGGACACGGGAACCGGGTGCTGCGCCACGTGATCGAGCCTGAGTTTACGTACCGGTATGTGGGCGGCATCGGCAGCCAGGCCCAGCACGTGTTGCTGATCGACACCACTGACATCGCCACAAACACCAACGAACTGGGTTACTCGCTGACGCAGCGGTTCTACCTGAGCCCGAGCAAGGCGCGGCCCTGCGATCAGGTAGACGAAACCGCCGGGGGCGAATGCCCGGCCCAGCCGCGCGAGTGGGCCAGCTGGCAACTGGCGCAGAAATTCTTCTTCAACCCGACCTTCGGCGGCGCGGTCATCCCCAACCGGCGCAACGTCTTCGATACCACGCTGGACCTGAGCGGGGTGGACTTTCTCTCCGGGCCGCGCAACCTGAGCCCGATTGTCTCGAGGGTACGCTTTGAGGCCATCCCCAATCTGCGCGCCGAGTGGGACGCTGACTACGATCCCAAGGACGGGCAATTAAGCGCCAATAACCTCTACGCCGGGTATAGCTGGGGGCGCACCACGGCCGGCATCGGGCACTCGATGCTGAACGCCGTGGACGAAAGCGGGACTGCTGCCTCGACCATCAAGAGCCAGCAGCTCCAGCCCTTCCTGTATATCGGCAAGCAGACCGGCAGCGGCTTCAACCTGGCCGCCAACACCGGCTACGATTTTGTCCTCAACCAATTGCAGTACATGGGCGTACAGGCGGTCTATAACTGGAACTGTTGCGGGCTCACTTTCGGCTACCGGCGCTTCCTGCTGGGCTCCATCCGCGATGAGACGCAATTTCTCTACAGCTTTACCTTGGCCAGCTTCGGCTCGGCCGGCGACATTCGCCGGGCCAACTCGGTCTTTCGCGATCCCACGCTGCCGCCCGCCTATTAGAGCATGAGCCCCGCCCGCCGCGGCGGATTGGCGGGCTTCACAGCCGGTGCAGTCCGCATGAGGGTATGGAGGAGACCGGCGGTAGGGTATTCTTTTCAGAGAGGGATTCCGTTGCTGCGCATTTATGTCATGGCCGGCCTGCTGGCGCTCTGCGCGGCCGCCGGCTGCAAGGCCCAGTCCACCCCGCAGGCGCCTGCCGACGCGGCGCTCAATCGCCGCATCGAGGTCATGGTCCGGTCGCAGTACAACGTGCCGCAGAATTACGACCTGACCATCGGCGCGCGGGAGCCGAGCCAGGTTGCCGGCTACCAGAAGCTGCCCATCACCATTGCGCACGGGGATAAGAAGACGGTGGTGGACTTTCTGATCTCGAACGACAACAAAACGCTGGCCAAGCTGGATACCTTCGATCTGACCAAGGATCCGGCGTTCTCGATCGACGTCACCGGACGGCCGATCCGCGGCAACCAGGCGGCGAAGGTGACGGTGATCAACTTCGACGACCTGGAGTGCCCGTATTGCGCGCGGATGCACCAGCAACTGTTTCCGGCCACCATGGCGCACTACAAGGGGCTGGTGCGGTTCGTCTACAAGGATGATCCGCTGGCCGAGATACACCCCTGGGCGATGCACGCCGCGGTGAACGCCAACTGCCTGGCCGCGCAGAGCGGCGAGGTGTACTGGACCTACGTGGATTACCTGCACGCGCACGGCGATGAGATCACCGGCGGGGACCGGAATCTGACCAAGAGCTTTGCGGCGCTGGACCGGATTGCGCGCGAGGAGGCCACGCTGGGGAAGCTGGACGAGAACCAGCTGAACGCCTGCATCGCCAGGCAGGACGAAAGCGGGATCCGCGCCGAGGCGGCGGAGGCCGACGCGCTGGGCGTGGACGGAACGCCGGCGCTGTTTGTGAATGGCGAGCGCATTATGGGCTTGATTCCGCAGGAACAGCTGTGGACGGTGATCGACCGGGCGCTCGAAGCCGCCGGCGAGAAGCCGCCTCCGGATACGCCTGCGGCGCCGCAGACGGCCCAGTCCGGCAAGGCGGCCGGCCGCTAGGGTTGTAAGGGGAGGATCGGCGCTGCCCAAAGCGGGTTAATTCCCGGAGAAGCTTCAGGCCTGCTCCGGGTGAGTTTGCGGCCCGCGGACCTTTGCGCGCTATCGCCATACCGGCTCGCAGCGTTATCCTAAATTGTCAGGGTGCTTGCGCGCCGAATCAGGAGATACTCGTTTGTCTGTCGAATCCGCTTCCACTGTTCGTGCCCGTTTTGCTGTTCTCAGTTGCCTGAGTTGCCTTCTTCTGATCCCTCTGGCAGGCTGCCATACCTCACCCGCACCCGATGTGGTGGCCACGGTGAACGGCAAGCCGATCATGCGCGCGGAACTGGAGCGGTACTACAAGGCCAGCCTGGGCGACAATCCGCCGCCGCTCTCCGAAGACCAGGCAAACATCGACCGGCTCAGCATTCTGCATAACATGATCGAGGATGAGATTCTGCAGCAGAGGGCAGCCAAGCTGAACCTGGTCGCCTCCGACGAGGACGTCAATTCCAAGCTGACTGAGATCAAGGCGCCCTACACGCAGGAGCAGTTCGACGAGATGCTCAAACAGCGCAACATGACGCTGGACGACTACAAGCGCTACGTGCGCCGCACGCTGACGTCCACCAAGCTGCTGAACAAGGAGATCGAGTCGAAGATCAACATCACTGACGCGGAGATCGCCGCTTATTACAACGCGCACAAGGCGGAGTTCAACCTGATCGAGCCGGAATATCACCTGGCCTGGATTCTGACCACGGACATGCCCACGCAGCAGAGCGGAAACCTGCAAGACAGAAAGGCCGCGAGCGACGCCGACGCGAAGAAGAAGATCGGGACGCTGCACAACCGGCTGGACAGCGGCGAGGATTTCGGAACGCTGGCGATGAATTTCTCAGAGGATCCGAATACCCAACCGAACAGCGGAGACCGCGGGTTTCTGCCAGAGTCGCAGCTGAAGGCCGATCCGGAGCTTTACGCCGCCGTGAGCAAGCTGAAGCCGGGGCAATACACGGATGTAATGCCTGTGTACGATGGGCCCGAGCCGGGTCACCACGTGGTGGGTTACGCCATCTGGGAACTGATTGCGCGCGAGCCGGCCGGCCAACGCGAACTCAACGACCCAGGCGTGCAGCAGACCATCCATAATCAGCTGCACGACAGCCGCGCTCAACTGCTGAGGAACGCCTACTTCGAGATGCTCCACGACGAAGCCAAAGTCCACAACTACTTTGCCGACGAGATCTTGAAAGGCGCGCAATAATCCGGGCTGCGGGGCAGGGAGGATGGTTTGGAGGGCGTCCGCCGCGGCGGACGCCCTTTGTGTTTGCAGGGTCCGGATGGTCAGGGATCGAGAAGATGGCAGGGCTGTTTAGAACTTCGCCTCGGTATTTGTGCCGCCGTAGCGGATCGTCCGGTCGGGCGCTGCGGTCACCTCGCCGCCCACACCATGGCCGGCGGCCACCAGCACAACATTGAAGCTATGGCCGGCGGGCATGCCGGGATAGCTGCCCTGACGGGCGCCGATGGTCAGCGTGCGCGTGGCGTCGTCCCAGTGGATGGGGATGATGGAGTGCGCTCCGTGCTGATAGTCGTAGTTGTCGCCCTCGTCCTCGTAGAGATTGAAGTCGCCGTCGGCTCCGGTGTAGATGCGCAGCTCGATGGGATCGGTGGACTGGCCGGCGTATTCGATCTCCGGGCCGAGCGGCAGGATGGAGCCGGCGCGCACGTCGAGGGGGATGCGGTCGAGCGGCGCGGGAGCATCGAGCGTGGCGGAGCCGGCTGAGCGCGCTCCGGTCCAGAAGTCATACCAGGCGGTTCCGGCGGGCAAATAAACCGAGCGGCTGGTGGCGTGCTCGCGGAGCACCGGGCTGACCAGCAGAGCCGGGCCGAAGAGGAATTCGTCGCCGATCTCCCAGGTGGCGGGATCCTGGCGGAAGTCCATCACCAGCGGGCGCTGGATGGTGTAGTCCTCGCTCGTGACCTTCCAGGCCAGCGAGTAGATGTATGGCAGCAGACGGTAGCGCAGGCGGTCGAAGGCCACCAGCTCCGGCATGACGCGGTCGTAGGTCCAGATCTCGTTGTGGTCGCGATGGCCGTGGGTGCGGAAGATGGGGCAGAAGGCGCCGTACTCAAACCAGCGGGCGTAAAGCTCCTGGTAGGCCGGCTGGTTGGCTGCACCGGGATAGGGCTGATGATAGCCGCCGATGTCGGTGGTCCAGTAGGGGTAGCCGGAGAGGGCGAAGTTGAGGCCCGCGGCGACCTGGCGGCGCAGCGCCCACCAGGTGCTGTAGACGTCGCCGGACCAGACGGTGGCGCCATTGCGCTGCTGGCCCATGAAGCCGGAACGGGTGAGCAGGAAGACGCGTTTCTGCTGCGTGGTCTGCCGCCAGTGATCTGAGACGCCGCCGGTGTGCATGAGGGGAAAGATGTTGGTGTATTCGAGGCCGCTGCCGACATGCAGCTGCTTGTCGCGCAGGCTGGCATCGCCGGAGTGCGGCCAGGCCTCCTCGGGCTCGGAGCTGTCCAGCCAGAAGGCGTCCCATCCCTGGGCGAAGAGTTTGCCGACCAGATGATTCCAGTAAAAGTCGCGGGCAGCGGGGTTGGTGGGGTCGTAGGCCTGGGTGTTGTCGAGCTCTAATCCGCGCTGCAGCATCGCTTTGAAGTTCCCGGACGTGGAGTCCATCAGCGCCCAGACAGAGATCATGGCGTGAACGTGCTCGTCGTGCAGGGTCTTTAGCTCGGCGGGGACATCGGGGTAGTTGCTGTTAAAGATTGGATCGCCCTTGCCGCCGGGCTTCCACCAGTACCAGTCCTGGACGATGGCGTCCATGGGAAGGTGTCGGGCGCGGTACTGCGCGGCGACGTCGAGGATCTCGGCCTGGGAGGCGTAGCGGTCGCGGGACTGGAAGAAGCCGTAGGCCCATTCGGGAAACAGCGGCACGTGGCCGGTCATGGAACGGTATTCGTGGATGATCCGGTCTATCTCCGGGCCGTAGAGGACGTAGTAGCCGATCTGATCGGCGGCCAGCGACTGCAGGTTAAGGCTGACGGGAAAACGGTTGTCGAAGCAAGAGAACGAGGCGGTGTTCCAGACCAGCGCATAGCCCTTGCTCGAGACCAGCAGGGGGATGGCGACGTCGGTATTGTTCTGGGCCAGCTCCACCACGCTGCCGCGATAGTTGAAGAGGCCGCTCTGGTGCTGACCCAGGCCGTAGAGGGCCTCGGTGGCGTCGGGCAGGAAGCGGTCTTCGATGGTGTGGAGCGAGGCGGGCTGGCCAGTGACCGGATCGTAGGTGCGCGGCAGATTCGGGTACTCGCGCAGCAGGGTTTCGCCCTGGAGGGTCTTGAAGGTCAGGGCTCCTTCGCGGTCAGACAAGGTGACGGCCAGGCTTGCAGTGGTCAGCGTGGCCTGGTTGGCGTCCTGGGTGAACTGGAAGGGTGCGCCGGGGCAGGATTGGGCCGGATCAAGCATCCACGGCCGCAGGGCGGTTGACGCAGGCGTACCGGCCGGCCGGGCGGTGACGTGCACCCGCGAGCCGCCGCAGACGGTCACTGCCAGAACTTCGCGGCCGTTGTGCGCGATGAAGCCGCTGGGCGACCGGGTGGCCTGCATCGCCGTGGGACGGGGAGCCACCCCAGCGGGCGCTTGTGCCCGCGCACCGGCCGCGACGAGGACAGGCAGCATGAGAGATGCAAGAGCGGAGAGGAGATGGGAAGGGGGCAACCCAGTCTTGGACACGAGGCACCTCACGCAGCGGAGCTGAACAAAGGCCGAACGGAAAAACGGCCTCCGCTCTGGGCGGAGGCCGTTGCTGTCTACAAACGATGGCAAGCTTTCTACTACTGGTTGTCGCCTGTCCCCATGGTGATGCCCCCGGGCCCGGCATTTTTGCGCGCTTCGTTGGCCCTGCGGGTACCCATCGCCTTGGTGCGCCAGTCCTCGGCCGAGGCAATGTCTTCCTTAACCTCGGCGGCGTTGCCATAGTCAACGTCGGCCTTACGCCGGTAGATCAGGTTCATATAGGCCATGGCGTCGGCGTAGTTGGGCCGGTTTGCGATGGCCTGATTGAGATATTGCAGGCCCTCTTCGACCAGCGGTGCTTCCTCATCGTTGAGCTGCACCATGATCTTCTTGGGGGCCTTGACGTTGCCTTCGCCGTCATCGTTGAGGCCGGCGGGCTGCAGGGCGTTCAGAGCATCCTCGTGGGCCAGGTTCCAGTCGATCACGCCGATGGTGTAAGCCGCCTCGGGATCCTTCGGGTCAACGGCCAGAACCTTCTTCTGCCAGGTCTTCGCCTCGTCGTACTTCTTCATGCTGAGGTAAATGCCGGCGATCTGCTTCATGCTGTTCACATCGTTCGGCTGTTCGTTCAGAACCTGCTGGAAGATGTCGATGGCCTTCTGCGCGGTTCTCATGTTGTCGGGCGTATCCAGGCCGGGCACCACGTTCTGGGCCAGCGCGGTAGCCAGATAGCTCTTGGCCATGGGCAAGTGCGGATCGAGCTGCGTGGCTCTCTGAAAGTGACCGATCGCCTGTTCATAGTGGGCGTGCGTATATGCGTCCACTCCCTTGTTCAACTGGTCACGGGCGGCAAGCTGGTTGCACCCGCTCATGGAAAGCACCATGCCGGCCAAGGCAACCGCGAGCGCCGTAATACGTGCGGGTCGATTCATGTTCGTATCCTTCTCCTTCAGGCAGCCCTCTCGATGCTTGCCTGGAATTCATGACCTCTGGCCGCGGGTGGGAGTGTCCGAAACCAGTCTCAAAAATTGTACTCCTGCATCCAGACCCGCAAGGCGACTCAGCGCCTCACGGCTGAACTGGCCTGACAATTCGGCCTGGCAGTTCCTGGATGAGCCCGGTCACCATCACCGTCTCCCATCGCCCAGCCTGGCAGTCGGCTTGCCGGTCAGGCGCGTACAGCGCCGGGGCATGGCCTATGCGGATAGGCTCGCGCAGGCCACCGACTACAAAGCGGTCTCCGCGCGGTGCATGCCGGTTACTGGCCGAGCTGAATCTTGGGTGTCATCAAGCCAATATGATCCACGCCGGCCTCTTTGCCGATATCGATGACATCCGCAATGTAGGAGAAGTTCAAGTCGTCGTCGCCCTTGACGAACATGACCCGCTCAGCACGGTTGGCATAGATATCCGTCAGCTTGGACAGCAACTCAGCGTGCGTCACATCGGTTTCGTTGATCTTGTACGCCGGGGGCGCGCCGAGACGATACAGGACCTGTACCACGATGGTTCGGTCGTTGGGCTGCTGTTGCTGCTGCGGATTCTTGGGCGGCTGCGGCACTGCCGCATCCAGGCCGTTGGGGGTGGTGGGCACGATGACCATGAAGATAATCAACAACACCAGAAGGATGTCGATCATCGGCGTTATATTGATGTCGGACATGCTGCCGCCCGACGATCCCATTGAAATTGCCATGGTTTAAACTCCTCGTTTCCTAAAAATCGTTGCGGAGACACCCGGCACCAACTTAGTTACTCCCCCCCGATGCTGGCGTTGCGTCTCTGCACCAGCAGGCCCACGTCTTGCACGCCGGAGGTGCGCACGTCGTCGATGGCATCTTCGACGGCGCGGTATTGCGCGCGCGCATCGGCGCGAATGAAGATCGTTTTGCCAGGCGTATCGGCGAGCTTCTGGCTCACCAACTGGCCAAGCTGTTCGGGTGCGATCTTGTTCTGCCCTAAAAACACTCCGCCATCGCGCGTGATGGCCACGACAATCGCATCTTCCTTATCGGCATCCGGCATGGGGACAGAGTTATTCACCTCCGCCAAATCGATCTGCACCTTGTTGGTAAGCATGGGGGTGATGACCATGAAGATGATCAGCAACACCAGCATCACGTCGCACATGGGGGTGACATTGATGTTGGCATTAATCTTACTGCCTTCGTTGCGAACCGCGATTCCCATTGTCAGGACTCCGTTGCCAATAATTTTTCCGGATGGCATCCGGCAATGCTTGTGAACCGGCTGGCGGATGCGGAGGCAAAACCGGAGGGCGGGAGTGAGCTTGCTCTCCCGCCGTCCTCAGTATTCCCGCTCTCGCCGACTACCGCCTGGTTAGCGCCGGTGCTTGATGAAGTAGTCGACCAGTTCGCTCGAGGAGTTATCCATCTCCACGTCGAATGCTTCAACACGTCCGGTGAAATAGTTGAAGGCCATGACGGCGGGGATAGCCACGAGCAGTCCGAAGGCGGTGGTTACCAGCGCTTCCGAGATGCCGCCGGCAACCGCGCCGATGCCCGAAGTCTTCTGGGTGGCGATCTGCTGGAAGGCGTGCAGAATGCCGACCACCGTGCCGAACAGGCCGACGAAGGGAGCGGTGGCGCCGATGGTGGCCAGCACCGCCAGACCCCTCTTCAGCTTGGAGTGAACGATGGCCTCGGCCCTTTCCAGGGCGCGGTTGGAGCTGTTGATGGTCTCCTCGCTGGGCTGGCCGCCGGAGGCGCGGAATTCCTGCAGGCCGGCGGTGACCACCTCAGCAAGATGAGACTTCTTGTTGCGGTCGGCGATCTTGATGGCCTCTTCCAGCTTGTTTTCCTTGAGGGCGCCGGCAACCTTGGGCGCGAACTCGCGCGACTGCTTGCGGGCAGCCTGGAAGTACAGGTAACGGTCGATCATCACAGCCAGTGACCAGATCGACTCGATGAAAAGCATAATGGCCACACCGCGGGCCAGCCATCCCATGCTGGCCCACAACCCCTGGGGGCTGAAGCTGACCGCCTGCTCTTCCTGGAAGATAGCCAGGGAGCTGACCGTGTGCGAAGCGAAATGTGCGAGCTGAGCGAGAATCACTGAATCGTTCCTCCTAAGGAGTTTCTTGTGAACTGAAACTATCCGTCGCGGCGGATGGCTGGGAATGCGGCACCCTGGGGATTCGCATTCAGGTCAAAAGCAAGGCCCAATCCTATGACGCGAGACGGAGCCAGAGAGTTTATCCACCGAGCGTGAAGATCACGTTGATGGTGGTTTGCACTTCCACCGGCTCGCCGTTGAGCAGGTAGGGCCGGTAACGCCAGGTTCTTACCGCATCCAGCGCCGCCCCCTGCAGCATGGCAGGTCCGCTGACCACGTGAAGATCCTCGATGGTCCCGGTCTTGGAGATGGTGGCCTGGAGGATCACGGTTCCTTCCACGCGGGCCGCCTTGGCAATCGGCGGATAGTTGGGGATGGTCTTCTGGATGAGCATGCCGGTGGCAACGCCGGAGGAGATGTTGATCTTCTTGGGAGCTGCAATCGCCACCTTGGGGGCCGAAGCCATGGAGCCAAAGGCTCCCGGAACGTTGCCGCCCAGACCTTCCATGCCGGCAACGCCGAAACTAGAGGAGGGCGCAGCTTCTTTCTGGGCAACCATCACGATGTTATGCGGAATCCGGGTCGGCGCGGTCAGCTGATTGTTCATCATCTGCGACTGCACGTGGACAATCTTAACTTCGGGCGGAGGGGGTGGAGGTGGAGGTGGTGGCGGCGGGGGAGGAACCGTCAATACCGTCATCATGGAGCCAATGGGCAGCGCCTCAGGATAGATCAGCGGAATGAGGACGAGTAAGAGCAGAATGGAACCGTCGACGATGCCAGTGAGCATCATCCACCGGCCGCTTTTGGTCTTGATTCTGCCTGCGGATTCAAACGTGGAATCTTCAAACATTGCAAGCCTCGAATCGGTGTTGGTTGCTTCTATTTTAGACACCGGCAACACCCGAACTGTTCCCGGCATCAAAACACGGTATCACAGAAGCCTGTAGTCCGGCTATCTATAGTCTTTTGCCCCCAAAAACCTGCTGCAAAACCGGTGCAATCGCCGGAAAAATCCCTTTACTGCCGGGCCCGCTTGGCGGCGGGCAGGACCACCGTCTTGCCCTTGCGGGCGCGCCACTCCTGCCAGGCCACCAGCATCGGCGCGGCGATGGCGATGGAGGAATAGGTGCCGATGAGAATGCCGATGACCAGCGCAAAGGAAAAGCCCCTAAGCACCTGGCCGCCGAATATGAACAGCGAAAGCACGGTCAAAAAAGTGAGACCTGATGTTAAGACGGTCCGGCTCAGCGTTTGGTTGATGCTGCGGTTGACCAGGCCGGGCAGCGGTTCGCGGCGGCTGAGGCGGAGGTTCTCGCGGATGCGGTCGAAGACGACGATGGTGTCGTTCATCGAGTAGCCGACCAGGGTGAGGATGGCCGCAATCACGGTCAGGCTGAGCTCCAGTCCCTTGAAACCAAAAGAATCAGCCAGCGCAAAGGCTCCTACGGTGATCAGGGTGTCGTGGAAGCAGGCCACCACGGCGGCCACGCCGTAGATGAGCTGGAAGCGGAACCAGAGGTAGATGAGCATGCCCAGCAGCGAATAGAGCGTGGCCAGGGCAGCCTGCTTTTCGAGTTGATGGCCGACGGTGGGGCCCACCACCTCCACGCTGCGCACCGTGAATGGATTGTTGTAGTGCTCGTGCAGGGCGCTCTCAATCCGCTCGCGGCCCGTGTCCAGCGCCGCCTCGTTGGTCTGCTCGGGCAGGCTGATCAGCACGTCGCGGTTCGCGGACTCGCCGAAGTTGACCACGCTGGCGCCGGCGATGCCGGCTTCCTCGGTGGCCCGGCGGATCGCATTGATGTCGGGAGGCTGGGCAAACTGCGCCTGCACCTGCGTGCCGCCCTGGAAATCCACGCCCAGCGGAACCGGGCTGCCGATCTGGCGCCAATGAATGCCCATGGAAATGAGCCCGGAGACGCTAAAAACCAAAGAAAAGGCCAGGAAATACCACTTCTTCCCAAGCCAGTCCACATTGACGCTATGAAAGAATTCCACTCGCTCTCTCCCCTTCCTGGGAGGCTGGATCCCACTGCGGCTCCAGCGTTCAAAAAAACTGACGGTGCTTCCGTTACTGCAACAGAGCCGGGGCTAGATGGAAACCATCTCCCCGGGCTTCAGCTTGTTCAAGTGCGCGTCGAAGATCACCCGCGACACAAACACCGCCGTAAACAGGTTGGCCAGCAGACCGATGGTCAGAGTGGTGGCAAAACCCTTGACCGGGCCGGTTCCAAACAGGAAGAGGATGGCCGCCGAAACGATGGTCGTGACGTGGGTGTCGAAGATGGTGGTCCAGGCGTGGGCAAAGCCCTGGTCAACGGCTGCTGCCGCGACTTTGCCGGCCCGAATCTCTTCTCGGATTCGCTCGAAGACCAGCACGTTGGAGTCGACGCCCATGCCGATGGTCAGAATCACACCGGCAATGCCCGGCAGCGTGAGCGTGGCCCCGGAAAAGCCCATAAAGCCAAGCAGGATCACCAGGTTAAGGAAAAGCGCCAGATCCGCATTGACGCCCGAGCCGCGATAGTAGACCAGCATGAAGGCCCATACCAGCATCATGCCCACGATGGCCGCCCTTACGCCCTCGCGAATCGAATCCGCGCCCAGCGTCGCGCCCACCGTGCTGGCCTCCAGATAGGTGAGCGAGGCCGGCAGCGCGCCGGTGCGCAGGAGCTTGGAGAGCATCATGACTTCGTCGGGGCTAAAGCTGCCCGTGATTTCGCCGCTGTCGCGGATCGCGTTCTCAATGACGGCCACCTCGCGGACCGTCCCGCCCATCACCACCGCCATGCTCTTGCCCACGTTGGCGCTGGTGTAGTTCCAGAACTTGTCGCCGGCCTCGTCGGTGAGCGTGAAGTTCACGTTCCTTTGCCCGGTGTTGGGATTGGTGCCCGGGGAGGCGGTGCGGAAGTCGCTGCCGGCCACGATCGCCGCGCGCTGCAGGATGTAAACGCTCCCCGAGCCTCCTGCCAACTCCCCGGTGGCGGGCAGGATCTCATCTTCGGGGGGAAGCACCCCGCCCACGCTGGCCAAGGCCGCGGCCTGGTCTGGGAACGGACCGCCCTCAACGGCGTGAATCTCAAGGCGGGCGGTGGACTGGATGAGGGTCTTGACGCGATCCAAATCGCTGATGCCGGGCAGCTCGACCAGAATCTGATTGGCGCCCAGCCCGTACTGCTCGATCTTAGGCTCATAGTTGCCCAGCGAGTTCACGCGGTCGCCGATGGTTTCGATCGCCTCCTGGTCGGTCCGGCTGTCCAGGTCCCGCTCGAACGTCGGCTTCATAGTCAGCGTCAAAGCGTTGTCCGTGCCGCCCGAGAGGTCGTACTCGCTGGAGTACTTGTCGCCGTCGAGCAGCGAGCTTACCGCGCTCGATTGCACCGGCGGAATGCCCTCGATGCGAATCACATCCGGCTTATTGGGGTCCGGCTTGTACACCTGCGAAACGGTCAGGTTGGCCTTCTTCAGGTCCTGTTGGATCTCCTGCACGGTGTTGTTGGTTTCGTCGTTCACCGCGTCTTCTACGTGCACTTGCAGGATCAGGTGCGCGCCGCCCCGCAGATCGAGACCGAGGTGAATGCGCTGGGTCAGGGCCTCGGTGAGGGCCTCGACGGAGATTCCCGACGGCACGCCGAAGATGCCATAGATGCAAACGGCAAGGACCGCAATAATCAGGATTACTTTGCTCTTGAGATTCTTCTTCATGGTCCTGTTTCTTTGCTAGCGCAGCTGTGCTGCAACTTAAGACTCCGTGCCTTCCTGGGTGGTGACGGCGGCAATGGCGTTCTTGGAGACTTCGAGCTTGATGCCGTCCGGCGCCACGCGGACGACGATGACATCGTCCTTGAGGGAGAGAATGGTGCCTCGCAGGCCGCCCGCGGTGGTCACCCGGTCGCCGGTCTTGAGAGACTTGAGCATCGATTGCCACTGCTTCTGACGTTTCTGGTGCGGACGGATCATAACCAGGTACAAGACAGGGATCAACAGCAGGGGCAGAAGCATGGTGATGCCGCTTGCGCCACTCCCCGCGGGGGCTGCCGCCCACAATGCCAAACTTGTCGCCACACTCGTCCTTTGCTCGCCCCCGGCCTGAAACTGCCGCAGCCGTTCAGCGCACAGGCACACCCGGCCTACAGCCGGGTCCCTGAGGGAAAATTTGTCTCCGGGAATGGTCCTGGCGGTCGGTCAATTCCGGTTCCGATTCTCCCCGCCGGAATGGGGGGAACGCTTGCCGCAAGCCAGGGACTGAATTCCGGTCCCGGTGCCGCGTACCCGCCCGCGACCCTACTGCCGTCTGCTTCCTGTTCGACACAGCCTTCCGCTGAAGTCCGGTTGCGGCGAAAGCACAATCAGATACGTGCAACCCCGACCGGATTCCAAAAGAATGCCTAAGTAGATAAGATACGCGCGCCCTGATGCGTGTCAAGGAGCGGGGCCTGCCGCCGGGCCTGCCGGATTGCCCGCGAGCCCGATGGACAGCCGCTCGCGGCTCCTCTTCCGACGCGTCATTAGATCCTGAGGAAACCGCCTGCGTCTCACGGGGGCAGGGAGTTCAACGCCCCATTCAAAGCGCGATTCCGATCAAAGCGCGACTCTGAAAGCCACAGCCCCGGGGAGCGGAATGCGCCCATGCGCGGAACCGGACGGGGCGGCGCGGCCGTTTATGAAGCCTTTATAGAATGATTACTCGCCCTTTACTGCTCCGGGATTCTTCTGGATACATCCTGCTGTTTGCTCCTGGCAAGCCCTGCCACGACCCGCTTGCACGGAGGGCGGCGGGATGGGGAGCCCGGCCATGCACAGCCTTGAGGCACAGATTCTCTTTTGCATTCCGATGGGCCTTGGCGTGGCCTTTCTGCTCTGGGTGCTTTGGGGCTTCTGGTGTGAGGAGCAGCGCGCCAAGGCGGCATTGCGCGGGATTGAGAGCAACTCCGATAGGGCGCGGCCGCGGACGATCGAGCTGATGCGGCAGGGTGGGCGCACACCTACCTGGGGTTAGCCGCCGGGGTCTCCGGCTGGTCGGTTGAATCCTCTACCAGCACTGCCGAACCAGGAACAATATTGAAGCTCACCGCTTCCTTGCCGGTGGGGTGGAAGGTGACGCGCAACGGCTCGCGCTGCCAGTCGGGCGGGGCGCAGGCGGGGTCAGGGTGGTTTGCCGGATCGAAGGGGGAGAGCTTTTTGGCCAGCACCGGCTTGCGGGCGGCCACCTGCTCCACAATGGCGTAGAGGCTCTTGCCGCTGGCAGTGATGCCGCAGTAGGCGGCGTAGTCGCGGAACCAGCTGACCTGGCTGACGCCGGGATCGTAGTCGGGCAGCTTGAGCGCGGTGATGTGGCCGGTGCCGCGATCGGCCAGCAGCCAGGGGCCGCGCTGCCAGACCCAGTGTTCCAGTTTGTCGCCGGGGAGCGAGTCGTTGATGCGCAGGGCGCGGCGCACGACAAAGCTGCGGCCGGTGACGTCGTGGGAGTCGCCGGTGGTCCACTCCTTCACAGCCCCATCCACCAGCAGGGCGCGGATTTTCAGGGAATTTTCATCGGGAGCCGCGCCGGCGGGGTCACCTGCTTTGGAGTAGGGAACCTTTTTGGGCGCGCCGAGAAAGACGGTGTGGGCTTTGCGGGGAGCAGCCGATGCGGACAGGGCTGCAGCCAGGATTGCCGCGATGGCCACAACCGCGAAGCTGGAGATCCTGCTCATGACGCCTGCTCCTTAGAGATGCGCGGCCTCCACGGCCCGGGCTACGCGGAAGGCTGTGCCCTCGTTGAGGTGTGCGGCCAGGACCTGCATGCCGACCGGCAGGCCGGCCCTGGTTGCGCCGCAGGGGACGGTCACTCCACAGATGCCGGCGAGGCTCGCCGTGACGGTGTAGATGTCGGCCAGATACATGGCCAGCGGATCGCCGGTTTTTTCGCCCAGTTTGAAGGGCGGCATGGGCGCTGTTGGTGTTACGAGAGCATCTACCTGGGAAAAAGCGCGCAGATATTCCTCGGCCAGGATGCGGCGGACCTGCTGGGCCTTGCGGTAGTAGGCGTCGTAGTAGCCGGCGGAGAGCGCGTAGGTGCCGAGCAGGATGCGGCGCTTGACCTCGGCGCCGAAGCCTTCGTCGCGGGAGTGCGAGTACATGTCAGATAGCGTGGCCGAGGACGGTGAGCGGAAGCCGTAACGGACGCCATCGAAGCGGGCGAGATTGGCGCTGGCTTCGGCCGTGGCAATGAGGTAGTAGACGGGGACGGCGTACTTGGTGTGGGGCAGCGAGAGCGGCCTGACGGTGCAGCCGGCGGCCTTCAGCGCGGCGATGCCGGTTTCAATGGCCAAGCGGACTTCGGGGTCGAGGCCCTCCGCGAAGTACTCTGCGGGGACGCCGATGCGCAGGCCCTCGACGGGCTGATCGCTCTCGGCGGCGTAATCGGGCACGGGCGCGGGAGAGCTGGTGGCGTCGTTAGGGTCGTGGCCGGCGATCACGCTGAGCATGGCAGCGGCGTCGCGCACATTCGCGGCGAAGGGCCCGACGCGATCCAGCGAGGAGGCGAAGGCGATGAGGCCGTAGCGGGAGACGCGGCCATAGGTGGGTAGAACGCCGACTACGCCGCAGAAACTTGCGGGCTGGCGAATGGAACCGCCGGTGTCGGAGCCGAGCGTGGCGACGGCCATGTTGGCAGCTACGGCTGCGGCTGAACCGCCGCTGGACCCGCCGGGAACGCGCTCTGGATCGACCGGGTTGCGGACGGGGCCGTAGGCGGAGTTTTCATTCGAGGAGCCCATGGCGAACTCGTCGCAGTTGATCTTGCCGAGCAGCACAGCGCCGGCGGCTTCGAGTTTGGCGACTGCCGTGGCGTCGTAGGGGGGGCGATAGCCCTGGAGAATTCTGGAGCCGGCGGTGGACGGGGCGCCCTTCATCACCAGCACGTCCTTGATGCCGACGGGGATGCCAGCCAGAGGCGGCAGCGGATGGCCCTTGGCGGCGAGAGCGTCCACGCGCGCGGCCTGCGCGAGGGCGCGCTCTTTGGTGAGGCTGAGATAGACATTCAGGCGCGGATTTTTCTTCTCGATCCGCTCATAATAGCCGAGGGCCAGGTCCTCGGCTCTGGTGCGGCCGGAGACGAGATCGGCGTGCAATGCGGCCAGAGTTTTGGGCTTCTCTACGTAAGTTTCCGCCGCTTTAGCTTGGCTCGACAATCCTGCTTCCCTTTCCGCTGCCGCTTTTCATGGCCATTTCCGGCCTTGGGCCGGCTTGCTTCTACTGCGGGCGCGCAATTCCGCGCGGGCGCTGCTACCGCTCAATCACCTTGGGAACCTTGAAGAAGACCTTGTCGCTCTCCGGGGCCTGGGACATGACGGCAGAACGGTCCAGCGAGGGCCGCACGGCGTCGGCGCGCAGGACGGTGGCCGTGGCCGCGGTCTCAAGCTCGCTGACCTGGGCCAGGGGCGAAACGCCGGCAGTGTCGAGCTCGTTCAGCTCGGCCACATAGTCGAGGATGGCGTTCAGGTCGCGGAGCATGCGCGGAGTCTCCTCCGGCGCGAGCTCGAGGTGAGCCAGTTCGGCCACGCGCTCCACATCTTCCACGGTCACTTTGGTCGTCATGTGCGGCGGTTCCCTGTCTGCGGCGTCGCCGGGCGCTCCGCGGCTGCGCGGCGGATCTTCCTGGTTGACGCCCGAAGATAGAGTATAGCGTGTTGAACTTTCCCCTCCGGAGCAAGACCGTGTGTTCGTCTCAAGACGCAGCCGCATGGCTCGACCAATCCAAGCAGTGATCCTCAATCCACGGTCAGCGTTACCGTGAGCGAATGCGAGACGCCGTTGGCGGTTGCGGTTACGGGGATGGTGTAGGTTCCGGCCGGGGTTGCGCCGGTGGACGAAGAACCGCTGGAGCCGCCGCTGCCCACATAGCCGGAGCTGGTGCAACTCGAGACACCGCAGACGGCGATGACCAGCAGCACGAATAGCGGCAGGAGCCGGCGGCGGAGCTTCCTGACCAGCGCCAGGGGCAGGAACAGCAGGCCGCAGATCAGCGGAAACGCGCCGCCCGGGCGGCTTTTGACCGGTTTTGCGAGCTGCGCGGATGATTTGGAACCGCCGGTGTAAATCTGCATGAGGGCGTTTCCCGATGCGCCGGAGGTGACCGGCTCGCTGGTGGGGTTCGAGAGGCAGAGCGCGTTCTTCGGGAGCGTGCCGCAACTGAAGGTAAAGGTTCCTCCGGGCGAGAACTGCGACGAGGAGACCCAGACCGGGGTCACGGAGATTGAAAAGCCGGCGGTCTGGCCGCTGGCGACGGTCTGGCTGGTGGAACCAGCGGCGGCGAGCGTGAAGTCGAAGCTCATGGCCGTGAGGGCGATGCTGGCCGGGTCGTCGACCGCGGAAGAGTTGACGGCGAGCGCGCCGGAGTAGGAGCCGTAGGCGGTGGGCTGGAAGAGGACGCCGACCGTGCAACTGTCCCCGGCGGTCAGGCTGGTTGGGCAGGTGTTGGCCGACAGGGTGAAGGGCGCGGGCACGGAGAGAGAGAGGGCCGCGGCAGTGAAGCTGTTCTTGTTGGTAATGGTGACGGTCTGCGCGGTACTGGACTGGCCGGGCGAGAGCGTGGCGAAGCCCAGGCTGGATGGGTTGGTGTTCAGCGTGGTCGGGTCGACGCCGGTTCCGCTCAGAGCTACGGTTTGCGTGCGGATCGCATCGGTTACGGTCAGCGTGCCGGCAAGCGCGCCCGCGGAAGTTGGCGCGAAGACGACGCTGATGGCGCAACTGTTATCGCCTGTAAGCTGGGTTCCGCAGGTGTTGGAGACCTGAAAAGGCCCGCTGACGGCGACGGAGATTCCGGTCAGCGTGAGGTCGCCGATATTGCCCAGGGAGAGAGTCTGCGGCGCCGAGAGCTGGCCGACCAGCGTGGCGGGAAAGACAAGCGGGGAGGTGGGCAGGCTGTCGGTGGCAGGAGCTTCGCCGGTCCCGCTCAACGCGACGGTCTGCGTGCCGGCTCCGTCGGTGAGCGTCAGCATTCCCGATACGGATCCCCGGGCGGTGGGCGCGAACTGGATCTCGATCTGGCAGGCTGTGTTCGCGGCCAGGCTGGTGGTGCCGCAGGAGTTGCTGGCAATCGAAAACGGGGCGCTGACGGTGATGCTCTGGATGGGCACAGCCGCGCCGCTGTTGCCGGCGGCGACGGGCTGGCTGGCGGAGGTGGCGCCGATGGGGACGCTGCCAAAATCGAGCGTGGCGGGGGAGAGCGAAACACTGCCGGCAGGGGTTCCGGTGCCGCTGAGATCGACGGTGAGCCGCCCGCCATAGACGTTGGCGCTGATGGTCATCTGGCCGCTGAGGCTGCCGCTGGCCGCGGGGCGAAACGCCACCTGGATCGTGCAGCTATTGCCGGGCTCGATGGTCGCGCCCTTGCAGGTGTCGGTGGTCTCGGTAAAGTCTCCGCTGAAGCTGATGGCGGTTGGGGTCAGGGCGATGCTGCCTGTGTTCTTGAGCGTGACCGGCTGCGCGGCGCTGGTAGTCCCGAAGGCCTGGCCGGCAAAGGTCAGAGAATCCGGGCTGGCGGTGGCAGAGGTCAGGCTGACGCCCGAGGACCACAGCGGAGTCTGCCAGATGCCGCGCCCGTAGGTCCCGGCAATCAGCACCTGCTGAGTGTCCGTGGCGGGCAGGGCGATGAGCGAAACCACCGGAGCTGCCGGCAGCCCCGAGCCGAAGAACGTCCAGCAATCAGAGGAAGCCTGCGCGCAGGAGCCGACCTGGCTGGTGAAGTAGACGCCCGCATCGGTGGCAACGTAGACGGTGCTGGCGCTCTGCGGATCGACCACCACGCTGCTGGCCGGAGCCAGAGGAAGGTTATCGGTGAGGTTCGCCCAGGTTGCGCCGCCGTCGCTGGAGCCGTAGATGGCCTGCGCCGCCTGGGTCAGCGATGGCATCCCCTCCACGGTCACGTAGACCGTCTTCCCGGTCGGGTCGTGGGGATCGATGTAGATGCTGGAGATGTCCATGCCGTTCACGTTCATCGCGCTGGTGTCGTTGCTGACCCGATTCGCGGTCAGGTTCGTCCAGGCGGGCATGGTTCCGGAGGAGGGATTGTAGGTGGCGCTCCACACCTGGCCGAAGGGAGAAAAGCCGCCCTCGGGCCTGCCATAAGTGCCCACGTAGAGCATCTCCCCGCCGCCGGCCAGGGCCATGGCGGCGATGGAGCGGATGGGCTGGTTGCTGTTGCAGGGCGCGTTGGTCACTCCGCTGTCGAGGATGGGGCTGATGGCATTGCCCGCGGTCCAGCCGCCGGCGGCCGGGACGCGCCACAAACGGCAGGTTCCAACCAGCAACTGGGTCGGGTCGACCGGATCGACCAGGAACGGCGCCGGCGTGCTCATGGTGTAGCCATCGTCGTAGGGACCGTTCATATCGACCACCGGGGTCGAGCCGAAGTCCGAAGGCGTGCAGGCGCCCGTCTGCGTACAGGCGTAGATGGAGACGCCGTCCTGGTTGTTCACGTACCAATTCGCTGCGTTGTTGAAGTCGATGGCGACCGGTCCGCCCTGGCCGCCCAGGATCTGGGGCCAGTCTGCGGTGGTCCCGGTGCCGCTCTTCACGCCGGCGGTTCCGTTCACGCCGAGACCGGCCATCATTCTGTAGGGTGTGGCGCCACCCTGCGCCATGCTCTCCACCTCGGCCAGCGAGCCCAGGCCCGCGTTCAGATTCTGGAAGTGAGAGGCGTCGGTGTTGCCGGACTCGCCGCAGAGCGGGCCCGACTCGCCGACCTGGTCGAGCGAGCGCCACAGGCCGCTGTCGTTGCCGAGGAAGATCTCCTGGGGATTGGATGGATTCCAGGCGAAGGAATGCTGATAGGCGCCGACCTGGGCGCAGAAGCCGGCGATGGCATTGGTAGTGTTGCGCCACTGGCATCCCATGGCCAGGCTGCACTTCCACAGGTCGTCGGCCCCGGCAAAGAGCAGCGTGCCGTTGCCCAGCCCCGCGCCGCCCGGCACGGCCGCCAGCGCAAGGGTGTAGCCGCCGTCGGCTACTGCCGGCTCGGCGGTATTGGTTCCGGGAAACCAGGGCAACTGCACAAAGTCGATGGTCTGCTCGTTACAGGCTGCGCCGCTGGTGTTGATCGAGCAGGCATCCTGCCAGATGCCCAGGTCGGGCCAGAGGCCGGTGACGGAGTTATACGAGCCCACCGTCCAGGCAAAGGTGTCACCGGTCCAGGGATTGACGGCCAGCGCGCCGCGAAAGATGGGGCAGCCAGTCGAACCGAGGGAGCCGGTGTTGGCGGGGCACAGCGCGGTGGTCAGCGTCGTGCCCGGCTGCGCGGCCATGCGCGTCCATATTTTGCCGTCGGGCGACTGGTAGTAGCCGTGGTAGCGCACGGCCGCGATGAAAATCTGCCGCACCGGGTTCCATACCACCGAGGTTGCCGCATTGCCGTCGGGGCTGACAAAGGCGTCATCGGGTCCCTGCACATCCTGGCCGCTGCCGTCGGTAATGGTGGCCAGATGCCAGGTAGCGCCGCTGTCAGACGAGTAATACAGGCCCTGGTAGCTGAACGCCGGATGGGTAGCATTGACCTCCGCGCCTTCCCATGCCTGCGAAACCGCGGCCACTACGACCTGCGCATTCGCGGTGCTCCAGGCAAAGCCGGCAAAACCTTCGCCCTCGAAGCTGAAGTCCTGCCCGCTGAGCCCATCTTCAACGTCCATGGTCTTGGGAATCAGGCTCCAGGAGTTTCCGCCGTCGGTGGAGCGCAGAATCCCGGCGCCGTAGTAGGAGTCGAGTTCGTCGTTGGGGTCGCCGGTTCCGGCCAGAATCACGCCCGTGCCGCCGGGCTGCACACTCATGGCGCCGATGCTGATGGAGGCGTCAGCGGCGCCGCTCAGGGCCTGCACGGTGTCGGTGAGCGGGATAAACGCCACCGAGGACGGATTGGCAGCGTCGGCATAGTCCGCCATCCACACCCCGCCACCGGTGGTTCCGGCGTAGAGGCGCAGGTCGCTGGGGTTGGAGGTGTCCAACGCCAAGGCTGAAACGCGGCCAGTAACAGCAACGGCTGTTGTGCCGTAGTCGAGCGAGAGCTCGGCCGCGGGTCCAAGTGCCTGCCAGGTCGCGGTGGACAAGGAGTTGGGCGAGGCTTCCGCTCCCATGAGGGGCAGCGCCGATTTTGCCGTGGGAGTTGCGACGCCGGTGCGCCAGTTGGACAGACGAGCGGCCGTGGCCCGGGTCCACCCTCGGCGGGCCAGAAACCGCCGCGCCGCGATCACCCGCGGCGGCAGAGGAGGACGGGCTGTGGCAGCCGTTGCCGTTGAGCCGGAGATGGGCCGTTGCGCAGGCGCGGGCGCGTGGAGCGCAAGCGCCAGGCCTGCCAGCGTCAAAACCCGGCAGAGCCGGCTGGTTGCGCATGCCTGATGCATGGCCGGGCGCTGGGCGCGTCTGTCCATCCCGCAGGTTTGGGCAGACCCATGGTCAATTCGCAGGTGGTTAGCAGCAGGTATACGCATTCGCAGTTCGGCTCCACGTCCTCTCAGCGAATCTTGCGAGGAGAGGTTAATGAAATCCAATGAATTCCGCCGTGCGAAACGCGCAGATTCCGGGATTGAAATGTTGGCCCATTATAGGACAGCGCAAAATGAGCGGGCCTGTGATTCAGGACACACGTATCTGCACTGCTACTGGTGCTTCAGAGGTAGGGCTCGCCGGCACTGCCGCCGTGCCGGTATAGATAGCGCGCCGTGTTAAGCGGCGGGACTGGAGCGGTTGACGTGGTCCGCCGATCCGCGCCAATAACGAAAGGGCCGCCCGGCGGGCGGCCCTTTGCGCGGACGGTTCGATTCGGCTGGATTACCAGCGGCCCCAGGCGCGGCTGACATAGTCAGAGAGGGTCATGCTGATGAGGACCAGGAACATGAAGATCCCCGAGAAGACGGTGAGCCTGGTCAGCTTGGTGCTGTACTTGACATGCATGAAGAAGAGCACCACCAGCGTGGCCTTGGTGCAGGCGATGGCCAGGGCGACGACGGGATTCCAGAAGATGGTCAGGCCGGGCGCGAAGCGCCACTCGCCGAGGTCGATATAGGAGGCCCCGCAGGTGCTGGCCGTGGCCACAAGCAGCGCAAAAAAGATGATGAGGTAAATGCGCGGGCTTACGATGTGGTGTTCGTGCTCGTGCTGCTGGTTATGTTCGCTCATGCCCAAGTTCCTTCTCAGTATCTGCTGATCAGATACAGCAGCGGGTATAGGAAGATCCAGATGATGTCGACAAAGTGCCAGTACAGGCCGAAATTCTCAATGTATGTTACGTGCCCGGTGGTGAAATCGCCGGCCTGGGCGCGAACGATCAGGTAAACCAGGATGGAGATGCCCACGATCATGTGCAGCGCGTGCATGCCGGTCATGGCGAAGTAGAGGAAGAAGTACATCTCGGTCTTGCTGGCCATGGCCGGATCGAGGGGCCGGTCGTGGTACTCGTGATAGACGCCCGGGTCGAGGGCGGGATTGAGGAAGTCCGCGTCGGTGAAGCGCAGGCCTGGAACGTGATGATCGACCCATTCGCCGTGCCATTCGATGCCCTTGATGCCGAGAAAGACCATGCCCAGGAAGAAGGTGAGGCACAGGCACAGCACCAAGCCGGCTTTGCGCCGGGTCTCCGCGCACCAGACGCCCATGGCCATGGTGAAGCTGGAGGCGATGAGGACGGTGGTGTTGGAGGTGCCCCAGAAGATGCTGAGATGGTGCGATCCTTCGACGAAGGCCGGATAGTACCAGTTGCGCATGATCAGGTAGGACATAAAGAGCCCACCGAAGAACATGATTTCGGTCAGCAGGAAGAGCCACATGGCAAAGTTGGTGGTGTCGGCCTGCTGCTCGACCGATTCAAAGTGGTGGCGCTGATAGGACGGGTGCTCCCCATGATGGGTGTCGCCCACCGCTACCGCGCCGTTCGCGAGGGTTGAGCTATCAGGCACTGGCTACCTCTTTCGCTTGTTGATTCTCCAGCCACTCGTAGTCGTAAGCTTCGTGATCCATGATGGGAGTCCGGGGGTAGTTCTCGGTCAAGGGCGGCGACTGGACCTGCCACTCGAGGCCCGTGGCCTGCCAGGGATTGTTGCCGGCGATGGCGCCGTACTTGAGCGACCAGGTCAGGTAGAGCACCGGGAGCAGGTAGCCCACGCCGAGGATGGTGGCGCCGGCCGTGGAGAAGACATTCAGCACCTGGAACTCCGGCGGATAGGCGGCGTAGCGGCGCGGCATGCCCAGCACGCCGAGGACGAACTGCGGGAAGAAGGTCAGGTTGAAACCGACGTAGGTAATCACGGCGGCCAACTGCGAGATCTTCTCCGGGTACATGCGGCCGGTCATCTTGGGCCACCAGAAGTGAATGCCCGACAGGAAGGCCATCAGCATGCCGCCTACCATCACGAAGTGGAAATGGGCCACGATGAAATAGGTTTCGGTCAGGTGGATGTCCGCGCCCGTCGCGCCCAGGAAGACGCCGGTCATGCCGCCGATGGTGAACAAGCCCATGAATCCGATGGCATAGAGCATGGGCGTTTCGAAGGTGATGGAGCCCTTGTAGAGGGTGAAGGCCCAGTTAAAGATCTTGATGGCCGAGGGCACCGCAACCAGCATGGTGAGAAGCGAGAAGACCAACGCCGCGTAGTTGGAGATGCCCATGATGAACATGTGATGGGCCCAGACGAAGAAGCCGAAGACGGCGATGGCCACCGAGGAGAACGCAACCGCGGTGTAGCCGAAGACGCGCTTGCGGCTGAAGGTGGAGACGACCTCGGAGACGACGCCCATTCCGGGCAGAATCATGATGTAGACGGCCGGGTGCGAGTAGAACCAGAACAGGTGCTGGAACAGGAGCGGATCGCCGCCCTTGGCGGGATCGAAGACGCCGATGCCGATGGTGCGCTCGAGCACGACGAGGACCAGGGTGATGGCCAGCACCGGCGTGCCCAGCACCATCAGGATGCTGGCCGCGTAGTTGGACCACACAAACAGCGGCAGCCGGAACCAGGTCATGCCGGGGCAGCGCATCTTGTGGATGGTGACGATGAAGTTGAGCCCGGTGAAGATGGAGCTGAAGCCGGCAATGAAAACCGCCAGACCGGCGGAGACGACATGCGTGTTGAGGTAGTGCGTCGAGAGCGGGGTGGTGAAGGTCCAGCCGGTGTCCACGCCGCCGACGCACATCGTATAAATCATCAGGGCCCCGGCGAAAATATAGAGGTACCAGCTCAGCAGGTTGATCTTGGGCAAAGCCAGGTCCTTGGCTCCGACCATCATGGGGATGACGAAGTTGCCGATGGTGGCAGGCACCGACGGCACCAGGAAGAGGAAGACCATGATGAGGCCATGCATCGAAAACACCTTGTTATAGGTGTCGGCGGCCATCAGGTCAGACTGCGGCGTGAGCAGCTCCAGGCGGATCAGTCCGGCCAGGGCTCCGCCGATAAAGAAGAAGAAGGTGATTGAGATCAGGTAAAGAATCGCGATCCGCTTGTGGTCGCCGGTCAGCAGCCAGCTGAGCAGACCGTTCTCCTTGCTCAGGTAGTTGACCTTGGGAATTCTGGCGGTCGACTGGTCGGGAAGACTCAGGATAGTAGCGCTCATGGATGCACCTTCCCCGGCGCCGCGGGAGTCGCGCCCGCCGGCGCCGCTTTGATCTCGTTCTCAGGCGGCAGTACGGTGGTGGTTGTGGTCTGCTGGACGCGGTAGTCGGAGTTCAGGTTCTTGATGTATTGGACCAGCGCGATGACGCCCTCTTCGCTGATCTGCCCCTGGTAGGTAGGCATGATGGGCGCGTAGCCCTGGGTGACGTGCTGCGAGGGGTCGAGGATGGCTTCGCGCAGGTAGGCGTCGTCGACGGTGGTGGTCTCGCCGTTGGCCAGCGTCAGTTTGGAGCCGTAGACATTGGCCAGCGAGGGTCCGCGGGCATCGGGCAGGGTGTTGTGGCATGCGTTGCAGCTCAGGCTGGCGAAGAGGCGCTCGCCGTCCTGGGCCAGCGATGCGCCGCTGGTGGAAGCGGCCAGCCAGGCCTTGAAATCGTCCTGCGTCATCACCACCACGTCGCCGATCATCTGCGAGTGGTTGGTGCCGCAATACTGGGTGCAGAACAGGTGATAGGTTCCGGGCGTGGTGGCTTCAAACCAGACGGTGGTGTAGCGGCCGGGAATCGCCTCGCGCTTGACCCGGAATGCGGGGATGGAAAAGCTGTGAAAGACGTCCTGCGAGATCAGGGTGACCTGCACCGGTACGCCAACGGGGATATGCAGCGAATTGATCTCGTGCTGGCCGCCCGGATGCTCCACCTTCCACATCCACTGCTTGCCCACCACGTAGATGTTCATGGCGTTGGCCGGCGGCGTATACACGCGGAAGTAAATCAGGGCGCCCCAGACGAACATGATCAGGAAGAGGCCGAGGGGAATGATGGTCCAGGTAGCCTCGAGCAGCGTGGAACCCTCGATCTGCACGGCCTTGGGATGGCGCTCCTTGTTGTAAAGGATGCCGAAGGCGACGACCAGAAGCACCACAATCGTCAGGCCGATCAGGCTTACCAGGGTGATGAAGAATAAGAGCGCGTCCATCTGAGGCGCGATCTTGGACGCCTCCGGTGGAAAGAGCGTGAAGTGCGTCATCCACTTGACGAGAAACTGCCAAAGTACTGGGCTGATGTAGTTCATTCCTTTATCCGCTCATCCTCGTTTCCTGTTGCCGGCGGGTCGTCGTGCCGGACGTCCCGGCGGAACATGACCAGCATGAATCCACCCAGCAAGATGACCGTCAATAGCCCGCCCAACTGCACCACCCGCGACACAATCAGCGAATGGGTGTTGGTCCTGGGATCGTAGTGATAGCAGTAGGTGAGAATGTTGTCCACCGGCGAACCGATGCGATCGTTGGAGGCCTCATCGAGGCCGAGCAGCATGTCTTTGGGGGAATACTCCACGCCCATGTAGTACTGGGCCAGCTTGCCCTGCGGGGTAATGATCTGAATGCCGCTGGCATGGGCGTACTGCATGAGATTGCTGCCCACAACCTTCAGCTTCACATAGCGGAAGCCCACTGCCTGCGTGAGGGCATCAATATTCTGCTGTGTGCCGGTCATGAAGTGCCAGCCGTTGGCGGTCTCGGGATGGCCGTAGCGCTTGAGGTAGGTACGCTTCTTGGCCGCGGCCAGATCGGTGGTTTCGCTGGGATCGATGCTGATGACGACTATGTTGAAGTCCTTGCCGGGAACGAAGTTGATCATCTTGAGCGCGCTGGTGAGACCGTCCAGCTCTTCGGAGCAGAGCATGGGGCAGCGGTAGTAGACCAGGGCGAGGATCGCCGGGCGCTTGCCGAAGTAGGTGGACAGCGGAACCACCTTGCCGGTGTCGTCGGTAAAGGCCAGGTTCAGGGGCAACTGCTGGTTAAGGCGCTGGTCGATGCCCACTTCTTTGAGGATGCCGGGCATGGTGTCGACTTGACCGCCTTGCTGGCTCATCGCCGACGTCATCGCAGGCAGCCCCTTGGCGCCGTAGGTGGAGATCTGGGCGCTGAGGGAGGGCGCGGAAGCCGCCGCGCAGAGAACCAGCGCGCCCGCGGCGGAAACCGCCTTGCTTCTCCAGCTTCTCCGGATTGTGGCTGTGCTGCGCATACTTCGCTGCTCCCTTCTACCGGCGCGGCTTACGTGCCGGTGTCTGTTTGGCGCTCTCACGGCGCGTTGGCTTGCTGCGTTATTCGGGCTGCTTGGCCGCAACGGCCTGCGCCTGTTCTTGTTGCTGCTCGTACGAGGTGGGTGCGAATCCATTGGTTAACGGGTACTGAATGGCCGGTTTGCTGTCGCCGGTCATCAGCGGCGGCTGGGTTGTGGGCGGGGCCACCGGCAGTCCCTGCTGCGCGATCAACTCCATGGCGCGCTCGATGGGAATCCTCACCGTGCTCTGCGAGCGGTCGATCCAGGTGTAGTGATCCAGCAGCAGGTCCTCGCGCGCATGCAGATCGGCGACGTCCTGATCGCCGTTGTCGGTGAGGAGCCGGGGCGTGGGGAACTGCTGCATCAGCGCCGAGATCTTGTTCTGCAGCTCCGGGTTGGAAGGCATATTGCCCAGCTGCCGCACATCCACCGTTTTGGTCCACTTGCTGTTGGGTCCGTCCTGCTTGTTCAAGTAGGCGTTGAAGACCTCGCCGATGCCGTAGCACAACACCCCGATCACGGCGACGAAGATGGCCAGTGAGGCGAGGAACACGATGATGCCGCTGGGCCGGACGTTGGATTTTTCATAGCCCAGAGAGACGTCGATCTCCTCCGGCTTGTGATCTTCCGGTTCGTGCCCCGAACCAAGATTGTCATGCGTGGGCATGTTCAGGCTCCAATATCTCCGCCAGGTGCGGGTCGTTGGTCTGCACCAGAGCCCGAGTCTGGAGGCGCGTGCAGAAGTAAGCCACCCAGAAGGCCGTCATGGCCGCCGGCACGGCCACGTACTCGAGAATTCCCCAGCTGAAGTGCAGGTTGCGCGCGGCATCCTTGTAGCTCGGCTCGATCAGCCAGAAGAGATCGAATGCCTTGGCGAAGATCATCCATTGGCAGACCCGCACCAGGCGCTTCTTATTGCGCTTGAGATCGCGCGACAGCAGCAGAGTGAAAGGAATGAGCCAATGGAAGATGAAATCGAGGGTGATGATGACGCCCCAGCCGCCGCGGATGCGGTCTAGATACCAGTTGATCTCGTCGGGCAGGTTCCCCGACCAAATGATGAGGAACTGACTGAAGGCGATGTAGATGTTGAGCATCACGAAGGCGAAGGCAAACTTGCCCATGTCGTGCTGCTCGGTCTGGCGCAGCAGGGTGCGGAACGGCTCGCCCCTGGAAAGCGAAATGGAGACCAGGATGCCGAAGGCCAGCACCATGTAGCCCTGGCCGACCAGGAAGAGGAGGCCGTATACGGTGGAGAACCAGGTGACGTCAATGGACATGACCCAGTAGATGGCGGCCGCGGTCATGGTGACGGTGTAGACCACCAGGCCGGGGCCGCTGATGTTCTCGAGCTGCTTGATCCAGCGCGGGGTGGTGTCGGGCGAAGAGAGATCGCGCTGCAGGCCGAGCGAGTTGAGCCGCCAGGTGTAGAAGGCCCAGATGGCAAAGCAGAGCAGGCTGACCCAGACGAACGCAAAGGGGTTGAGCATAGGCCGCTTGAAGGCGATGCAGTGGGCCTGGAATTCGTTAATGAAGCCGGACTTAAGGGCGGCGTCAACATTAGTGACCGCGGCCCAAAGGTAGAGCCTCTTCATTTCAAAGGCGACCACCAGCCAGTAGACGAAGACCAACGGCAGGGTGCGGCTCATGGCCTCCAGGGGACGGCGCAGCAGCAGACCCCACTTGCCGCCGGAACAATACTGCACCATCAGCATGGCCAGCCCGCCTACCGCAAAGCCCCAGGTGAGCACGGTGCCCAGCAGCCAGCCGCGCAGCACATGTTCGATCGACTTGTCAGCCGCGGCCAGCACCGCCGCGATGAGGGAAAAGATCAACCCGGCGGCCAGCGCGCGCGTCCGCCAGGCATCCACAAAGGCGGGAGCGCCCAGTTCGGCGGGAAGCGTCTTGGCGTGAGTCTCTTGAGCCATTCCTTCTGTCCTTACTTCCCGGCCGCGGGAGCCGGTTTGCTGAGGGGAATCGTCAACTTGGGGTCCGCCGGAAAGGCCGGAGCCATCGCCGGATAACCCTGCTTCACATCGCGCGGGAAAGCCTGCACAGCAGAAGCCGGAAGCGCCCAGGGCTCGGCAAAGCTCTCCGGCAGATGCTCTTCGGCAGCCACGTCCTTGAGGTTCTGGACGGGGACGCCGGCGGGCACATCCTTGAGCGTGGCCGCCTGGCTGCAACTGCAGGGCGCGGATGTAAGCCGCCACCGCCCAGCGATCGACCGGCGTCAGCTGCGCCGAGTAATCGGGCATGGCACCGTAGCCGTTGGTCATCACATAGAAGTAGTGCGAGACGGGCTGCGCCATGCGCACCTGGTCGTGGAGATTGGCCGCCTCCTTGTAGCCGCGCTCGACAATCTCGCCCAGTCCGTTGCCCACGCGCGAGTGGCAGGGAGTGCAGTAAACGTTGAACCGCTCCTGGCCGCGTTTGAGCACTTCCATGGTCACCGGGAAGGGCATCAGGTCCGGCTCCTCGCGGTAGCCGTTGGCGCCTTTGATCACACCGGTATAGAAGTAGGTGTCTTCGTCCAACTGGCCGCGGGCGACGGTGTTCAGCACCTGCGGGCGCGCGCCGCGATGGTCGGCGAAGAAGTCCGAACCGCGCTGGGGAATCATCTTGGGCTGATTCTGCATATCCTGGCGGCAGCCAGCCGCCAGCAGCAGCGCCGGGAACGCGGCGGCGGCGAGAAGCCGAGCGAGCATTCGATTGGGGCGGTTGGCTTGCATCAGTACTCCACCTCCACGACCGAGGCCGGCTGGAAGCTCATCAGATAAGCCGTGGCTTCGACGAGATCGAACTTGGGGTCCAGCGCCTCCAGACAGAGGAAAAATTTGTCTGTGGTGGCGCCGTCGCGGAAGTTGGGCGCGTTGAACAGGGGGTGATAGAGCGAGGGAAGGCCGTTGAGAGCCAGCATGCCGAAGGCCGCCGAGAGGCCAGCCCAGAGAATCGTCCACTCATAGGCGGGCACAAGGAAGGCGGGCCAGGAATAGGTGGGGCGTCCGGCGACGTTCAGCGGATAGGCCACCACCGAGATCCAGGTCTCCAGTGCGAACATGGCCGCGCCGCCTATCATGCCGCCGATCAGGGTAAGCAGGGGAACCTTGTTGCGATGGAAGCCGATGGCCTCGGCTGCCTCTTCCACCGGATAGGGGGTGTAGCAGTCCATGCGCCGCCATCCATCCTGGCGCGCCTGCCGCGCGGCCCTGATCAGGTCGCCAGGCGTTTCGAATTCAGCCAGCAATCCGTAAATTCCTTCGCGTGGGGGCATATCAGTCTCCAGCCTCCGTCACTGCCTTCGGCTTGATCTTGGCCTGCGGCAGCAACAAGCGGACCTCGCTCATGGGAATCATGGGCAGCAGACGCACAAACAGCAGGAACAGGAAGGTGAACAGGCCCAGGGTTCCGACAAAGGTCATGTAATCCCACTTGGTGGCGCGGTAGGTTCCCCACGACGAGGGGAGGAAGTCGCGGGTGAGGCTGGTGACAATAATGACGAAGCGCTCAAACCACATGCCGGTGTTGACCACCAGAGAGATGAAGAACATGAAAGGAATGTTGGTGCGCAGCTTGCGCGACCAGAGCGTGGTGAGGGGGATGGCCAGGTTGCAGGTGATCAGCACCCAGTAGGACCAGCCCATCGGCCCGAAGGCGCGATTCCAGAAGGTGAACGCCTCCCAGTGATTGGCCGAGTACCAGGCCATGAAGGCTTCCATGCCGTAGCCGTAGCAGACGATGAAGCCTGTGGTCAGCATGAGCTTGCCCATGTTGTCGATATGGCGCTCGGTGACCAGGCCTTCCAGGTGATAGATCTTGCGCAGCGGAATGGCCAGGGTGAGCACCATGGCGAAGCCGGAGTAGATGGCGCCGGCAACGAAGTAGGGCGGGAAGATGGTGGTGTGCCAGCCGGGCAGAACCGCGACCGCGAAGTCGAAGCTGATGACCGTGTGCACTGAGAGCACCAGCGGCGTGGCCAGGCCGGAGAGCAGCAGGGCCGAGGTCTCATAGCGCATCCAGTGGCGGATGGACCCGCGCCAGCCCAGCGCGAGCATGCCGTAAAAGTACTGGGCAAACTTGGATTCGGCGCGGTCGCGCAGCGTGCCCAGATCGGGGATCATACCGACGTACCAGAAGACCACCGAGATGGTGGCGTAGGTGGAGACCGCAAAGGCGTCCCACATGAGCGGCGAGCGGAACTGCGGCCAGACGGTCATGGTGAAAGGCAGGGGCAGCATCCAGTAAGCCAGCCAGGGACGGCCGGTGTGGATCAGTGGGAACATGGCGGCGCAGACCACGGCGAAGATGGTCATGGCCTCGGCAAAGCGGCTGATGGAGTTGCGCCACTGCTGCTTGAAGAGCAGCAGGATGGCGGAGATCAGAGTGCCGGCGTGGCCGATGCCGATCCACCACACAAAGTTGATGATGGCGAAGCCCCAGGCCACCGGCTGGGCGATGCCCCAGATGCCTGTGCCCTTAAGGAACAGCCAGACCAGGGCCACCATCAGCATGGTGACCACCGCGCCCGCCAAGCCGAAGAACATGAGGAAGCCAAAGGGCGTGTGCGGCGTGAGCACGATGCGGGAGATCTTCTCGGTGATCGACCGGAAGGTCTGCTGCTGGGCAATGACGCGGAATTCCCCGGTGGCGGGATCGATGCCCGCGGTGCGTGTGGGATCGTTCGGTTTCAGGTCTGTCGTCGCCATCGACCCTCTCAACCCTTCGCCGGCGCGTGTTCGACCGGCTGGTCTTCAAGTTCCTGATTCGGATTCAGCACCGCGGCCAGGTAGGTCGTCCGCGGGCGGGTATTCTGATCGGCCAGCACCTGGTAGCTGCGCACATCGGCGCGCAACTTCGCCACCCGGCTGGTCTTGTCGTTCTTGTTGCCGAAGATGATGGCCCTGGCCGGGCAGGCCTGCTGGCAGGCGGTGATAATTTCGCCGTCGGCAATGGCCCGGTTCTCCTTGTCGGCCGCGATCTTGGCTTCCTGGATGCGCTGCACGCAGTAGGTGCACTTCTCCATGACGCCGCGGGAGCGAACCGAGACGTCGGGATTGCGCATCAGCTTCAGGCTCTCGGTCTCGTAGTCGGAGTAGAGCAGGAAGTTGAAGCGGCGCACCTTGTAGGGGCAGTTGTTGGAGCAGTAGCGGGTGCCCACGCAGCGGTTGTAAATCATCATATTCAGCCCCTCCGGCGTGTGGACCGTGGCGCCCACCGGACAGACCTGCTCGCAGGGAGCGTTTTCGCAATGCTGGCAGTTCATGGGCTGGAAGTGAGCCCGCGGTGCGGACAGATCGCCCTCGAAGTAGGTATCGATGCGCAGCCACTGCATGTCGCGGCCGATACGCACCTGCTGCTTGCCCACCACCGGAATGTTGTTCTCGGCATAGCAGCTGATGATGCAGGCGTTGCATCCGGTGCAACTGCCCATGTCGATCGACATGGCCCAGGCGTTGCCGGTGTTGTACTGCCAGTTGGGGAACAGCGAGGTGTCCAGGCTGGGCGTCTCGTGCGGCACGCCCTCATGGGCGAAGTTGGGGTTGACCTTGAACTCGTCCAGGGTCGCGTAGCGGACGATGCCGCGCGGCCCCAGCGCCTCATCGCCTTCAATGGAGTTGTTGCCGTTGCCCTGGCCGCCGAAGAGCGCCGGACGATGATCCTGATAATGGCTCTTGGTGATGGCGATGCCCCACTTGCCTTCCATCTTGCGGATGGAGCCGGTGGCGTAGAGCGGAGCCCAGGAGTTGCGGATCAGGTAGGCGCTGAATCCGGCGCCCGAGCCCACCCGGCCAGCAAACTGGCGGCCGTAGCCCATGTGGACCGTCACAGAATTATCCGGATGACCGGGAGCGACGATCACCGGCGCCAATACCTTTCCGTTGCCGACCGAGAGCTCGACGATGTCGTCCTCTACCAGGCCGAGCTTGGTCAGCGTAGCGCCGGAGACGATGGCCGCGTTATCCCAGCTGAGGTTGGTGATCGGCTTGGGCAGCTCCTGCATCCAGCCCACATTGCACCAGCGCCCGTCGTAGACGGTCAGGTCGGGGCGGAAGATGATTTCGAGCGAATCTTTGGGCGTGGGCGCGGGAACCGAGCCATGGAAGGCCGCATCAACACTGATCTTCGCGGACTTGTCGAAAGCGGTCCCGTCGATCCAGCCGGCGTGCAGCGCCACGCGCCAGTTGCTCTCGAAGTCGTCCTGCGGGGTCCTGGCCAGCACCGGCTTCCAGGTGGCGCGCACCGCGTCATAGGGACTCAGCATCGGCTCGTCGAGCAGCGTCTGGAAGACATGGTGAGCGGTGCGGCCGCCGTAGAGGGGATCGATCATCGGCTGGATGATGGAGACGGCGCCGTCGTAGGCGCGCGCATCGGTCCAGGACTCGAGAAAGTGCGCCGCCGGAATGTACCAGTGGGACTGTTGGCCGGTCTCGTCGTAATGGGAGCCGAGGTAGGCGACAATGTTCGCCTTGTTGAAGGCATCGGCAAAGTACAGATCGGCGGGGGCGGAGTAGATGGCATTCGTATTCAGAATTACCAGCCAGTCCACCTTGCCCGCGTTCAGATCGGCCACCAGAGTCTTCATCCCGGCGATCTGATCGGAGGGCAGCGGGTTGACCGTGTCGGCGGTGACGAAGACCGTCTTGCCCACGTTGCCCAGCGCGTTGTTGATGGCCAGCGCCAGCGCGGTGACCGAAGGATCCTGGTAGATCCCCGGGATGACGGCGCTCTTGCCCGCATGCGCCTTCAGGTCAGCGGCCAGCGCGGCAAGAAACTTCTTCTGCTCGCCGGTCCACGCGTAGGCCGGAAGCGCAACACCCGCAACGCCCAGCGCCGCTGCCAGTGCTGCTGTAAAGGCTGGAATCTCGCTGGCCCGCAGTCCCAGCCGGTGCTCGGCCTTCATCCCGGTGGTGGTGGGCATGGACTCGACCGCGTAGAGCCGGTTCAGATTGTCCGGGGTCTTGCGCCGGTCAGCATATTGGCGGACCAGAGCGTGGAAGCCGGGGAAGCTGGCGCCGGAGAGAAAATCCGCGTCCAGCGAGACGATCACATCCGCGCCGCTCAGTGCGTACTGCACATTGATTCCCTGCTCCGCCGTGCTCCCCGCAATCGCCGGGTCGTACTGCACGAGCGTCGCCTTCGGATAGGCCGCCTGCACGGCCTTCCACTGCCGCGCCAGCGTCGGTGAGGTAATCATCGCGCTCAGAAAGTAGAGGCCGGAGCCGTCCTTGGTCGCTGCCGCCTTCCTGCGCAGCGCCTCGGCGAACTCTTCCCACTCCCGGCTCTCGCCGCGATAGGTCACATGCTGCTGGCGATCGGGATCGTAGAGGTCCAGCAGCGCGCCCTGCGAATACGGGTCGGATCCGCCCTGGTTGTATTCGTGCTCCGGGTTGCCGTCGATCTTGATGGGGCGGTATTCGTCGCTCTTCACCAGCAGCGGCACCGCGCCCGTCGTAAATGGATGCGCGGTGGCAAAGTAATTCGGCTTGCCCAGAATCAGATCTTCCGGCGCCTTCACATACGGATAAATAGGCTCATCGGGCTGCTTGGTGCAGCCGGCCAGGCCGGCCAGCGCCAGCGAGGCGCCCATCAGCTTCATGAAGCCGCGACGCGAGACCGGATCGACCCACTCCTGCGCCGCCGCGGGAAACTCCCGCTCCACCGCCGCCTGAAACTCCGCCGTATCGGCCAGCTCATCCAGCGAGCGCCAATACCGGGGTCCCCGCAGACGGGTCTCTGTCTGTGGGGTGGAATTGCGTTTGCCTTTCTCGCCCTTCAGCTCGGCGCGCACCGCCTCCAGCGTCATCGGCGCGGCTTGCGCCTTCTCGCCTGGAGAGCTGCCTGCCTGCTGCTCCGTGGTTTCTTTTCCCACGGTTTGTTTTTCCATGGCCATCCCCGCCTGGCTGCTGCTTGTGTTCATCCCTTTTGCGTTGACCTGTCTGCTCATCGGTGGCAGACCTCGCAGCTGGTCAGCTCCCTGGGAGTGCGAATCTTGTAGTGAACCAGCAGGAAATGGCCCAGATCGTCCTGGCTGGTGAACTTCTGATAGGACGGCTGCGCGTGCCCGGCCGCCAAGGTCGCCATGCCGGCGCCACTGCCGCTGACCATGGCCGCAGTCTGCAACACCGCGGGCGGGGTCAGCGCCGCCAGCTCCCCGGGGTTGCCGGCCGGGTCCTGGGTCACGCAGCTGACGCTCTCCGCGGTGGGAATACCCGGCATTTCGCCGGTCGCCGAACACCACACCGGCTGGGTCTCGGAGGGATTCTTCCAGTCCATGCTGTAAATCTCGCTGGTGGGCCGCAGATTTTTCGAGGGATTGCGATGGCAATCCAGGCACCACTCCATTTGAAGGGTGTTCTGCGCGTACATCAGAGGCATCTGATCCACGCGCCCGTGGCAGGTGGCGCAGCCGATGCCCTTGTTCACGTGGATGGAGTGATTGAAGTAGACGAAATCGGGCAGATCATGCACCTTGGTCCACACGATCGACTGGCCGGTGTACCAACTGTTGCGCACCGGCTCCAGCAACTGCGCGTTGGTCCATATCTGCGCATGGCAGTTCATGCAGGTTTTGGTGGGAGGGATTCCGGCGTAGCTCGACTTCTCCACCGTCGTATGACAGTACTGGCACTGCAGCCCCAGCCCCTGTACATGGTGTTTATGGCTGAAGGGCACCGGCTGATCCGGACGCTGCCCCTGCCGCGTCACCCAGGGCGAGCGCTGCAACTGATCCAGCGTCACCCCCAGCGCGATCACGATCAGCCCCGTCAGCACCAGGCTCGCGCGAGCCAGTCCATTGGAGCTGCGGTCAAATATCTGCGCCATGAAGACTATCCCTGCTCGATTGTTCGTTCTGGATGCGCCGCTGTGCTGGCGGTCACATAGGTTGTGTTCAAAAAGGAATTTTGGGCAAAAAAATAGGTCGAGGTTGCAAGCCCCGAAAATTCAATATAGCAGCGCGCACCCGATCACGAGTGCCGAAATTCACAAAAAAATTGAAATGATACGGATTGAAGGCCTTTTTGTAGTCCGCCGAAATGACTGCTTATTGTGATAGATTCGCGGGAAGGCCAAACAGTTGTATCTCCCCTGGCGGGTCTTATCCCAGAGATTTGGTATATTTCGCTCCAAACCTCAGCCCACCGATCCGTACTTTTGCCGCTCCGCAGCCGGTCCCCACTCACAGCCCTGCCCACGGTCGTCAACCTGGAATCCCCGGCCCCGGTGGCAGCGATCACGGCCCTGATCCACGCTTAGAACATTTCCCGAATTGACGTGAACTTTTGGGGGCAATGGAGGGTGGCCCGCCGCGGCTGGCCACTTGAGTGTGTGGCTTCGGTTTACAGCAATTCGGGAAATGCTGTAGCCGGAGCCTGCGGCTCACGACGGACCTCGGGCGGCAGACTCACCGTAGGTCTCGGCAAAGGATTCATCGGGAGAAGCCGACGGCCAGCCGACGATAACGAGAAAGATATCGAGGATGAAGAGAGCGATGGCGATGTCGTTGAATAAGGTCGCCCGGGGCCATGCGAGCCAGAGCTGGTTGGCGGCCCAGAAAAGAAACGCGGCGGCCAGCAGGACGGCTTTGGCCATCTCCTGAGGGCGAGGGCGATGCGCAGCCTGGTAGATCAGATAGGCGACGGCGATCAGCGCCAGCGATAACGAGGCAAGAAAGCGGTGGCTTCGCGCCGGAAACAACTGCGGCGCCGCGTCCCATGTCAACAGTGCCAGAACGCCGGCAAGGGTCAGCGCGCCAAGGATGACAGGTATGGCTCGATAAGTCCGGGGAAGGCGGAGATACATACGCTATTCTCCCGTGCCCAGCGCAAAGAAAAGGTACAGGAGCGCCGCAGGCTGACGGCTGGGAGCGCGCCTGCCTGGTGGCATCGCTCCCGATGTGGGACCCAGGCGCACTTCCAGCCTCAAGCCTAACAACGCAATGATTTAGAATTCGTAAGGACGATAGGCCCATCTCAAAAAACCTCTGTTGTGAGCGGATCCATTCCGGTGTGGGGGGTCCGGAGGGCAGGCGTACATCCCTGCAGGTACGGATTGGCTCGGGATGCTGGGAAAGGAAAGCCATGAAATACGCCGGATTGCTGGTCATGCCAGCCGGATTTTTTCTCGCCGTTGCAGCGCTGGTGCTGTTCACGGCCGCTGCCGAGCGAACCACATTCGTGCTGTGCGGACTGGCCGTTGAAATCCTCGGCCTGGCCGTCGCGGTGCGCGGGCATATGCTGGCGCAGGGGGAAAACCGTCTATGATACCCACGCTGCCTTCGCCCGCCGCTGCCGGCCTGGCTGATCCGTCCCTCCTGCTCACCTTTGTTCTGCTGCTTATCGCGCCTCTGGTCCTGGCCGGCGTAGCGCTGATCAATACCGGACTGGGGCGTTCGCGCTCGGCTGCGCAGGCGCTGCTGGGCAACCTGGCCATCGTGGCCGTCACGGCCGTCGTCTTTGCGCTGGTGGGCGCGGCGTTCACGGGCTCGCTGCCGGGCGGCACCAGCCACACGCTTCAGTTAGCCGGCAAGCCGTGGAACTGGCTGGGCGCGGGGCCGCTGCTGCTGAAGGGCTTCGGCTCGGCTCCGGCCTCGTCGCAGCTTGGCGTGCTGTTTGAGTTTCTGGCAGTCGCCCTGGCTGCGATGATTCCCTGGGGCGCGGGCGCCGACCGCTGGCAGCTGATCCCGGGCTGCGCGGCCGCTGCGCTGATGGCCGCGCTGATCTTTCCTCTCTTCGCGCACTGGATCTGGGGCGGCGGTTGGCTGGCCCAGCTCGGAGACAACTTTTCGCTAGGCGCAGGCTTTCTAGACGGCGGCGGCGCGGCCTCCGTTCACGTTCTCGGCGGGCTGAGCGCGCTGGCCGTCATCTGGATCACCGGGCCGCGCAAGGGCAAGTTCCCCAAGGGGGGGGTTGCCACCGCCCTGCCCGGCCACAACGCCGTCTATGTCCTGTTCGGCGGGCTTTTGGCCCTGGTCGGCGGACTGGCCTGGAACGTGGCCGGCGCGGTGCTCTGGCTCCATGCGCCGCTGTCCGCTCTGCCGACGACCGCGGTCAACACGCTGCTCTGCGCCTCGGGCGCCCTGGGCGCCACCTTCGCCATCACCCGCATACGATTCGGCAAACCCGACGCCAGCCTTTGCGCCAACGGCGGCCTGGCCGGGCTGGTTGCCTCCAGCGCCTGCGCCGGCCTCATCTCACCCGGCGACGCCCTCACTGTCGGCATCGTGGCCGGCATTGTGACGCCTCTGCTGGTCGAGCTGCTGGAGCTGGCTCTCTCCTTCGACGACCCCTCCGGCGCCATCTCGGTGCATCTGGCCGGCGGCCTTCTGGGACTGGCCGCCGTGGGCGTCTTCGCGGCGCAGACGGGTCAGTTTACCGCCCAACTGGTCGGCATCGCTGCGCTCCTCGGGCTGGCGCTGCCCCTGGCCTATCTGCTCTTCGCCCTGCTCAACCGCGTGCTTCCGTTTCGCGTGGACCCCGACGGCGAGCGCATCGGCATGGACCTGCACGAGCTGGGCGGCGGGGCCTATCCGGAGTTCGTGATTCACCGCGACGAGTCCTACCGCTGAGCGGCTCATGCCCGCCTTGCTCGCGGCTGCCGGATCGCGGCTTTTCCCGTCGGGAAATGAATTTCAGGGAATGAGTCTCAGGTAATGACTTTGCCCTGAGGCTCAGGCTTCATGGCTGCCTCGAGCCCGCGCGCGCCGCGCAAGCCCGCCGCCGCGCGCCGCCGTCTTCACCGCCGCGCCATCAACAGCATGGCCACGAAGAGCGCAAGCGGAACCAGCGCCAGTCCGGCGTAGAGCAGCAGCTTGCGCGCGGCGGGCAGGCGCAGGCCGCCACTCGCCGGCCGCCGCGCACGGTCATCGACGCCCACCAGTTCCGGGTGCTCCAGCTCCCAAGCCATCTCGCTGGCCGTCTGATAGCGGTGTCGCGGTTCGCGCTCCAGGGCGCGGAAGAGAATTTCTTCGAGCTCCGGCGCCACCTCCGGCCGCAGCTTGCGCACCGGCTTCACGTCGTTCAGCACCCGTTCGTTCATCACCGCCAGCGGGTTCGGCCCGGCAAAGGGTGTCTGACCGGTAAGCATCTCGTAGACCATGATGCCCAACGAGTAAATATCGCTGCGCTGGTCGCCATGCTGGCCCTTCACCTGCTCCGGAGAGATGTAGTCCGGCGTGCCCAGCAGCGGCGAGGGACCGGTCAAGGTCAGCCGCCGCGCGTCTTCTTTCATGGCGATGCCGAAGTCGATCAGCTTGATGTTGTCCTTGCCATCGACCATGATGTTCTCCGGCTTCAGGTCGCGATGCACCACGCCGTGCTTGTGCATGTAATCCAGCGCGTCGCAGATCTTCAGCGTCAGCGCGACCGCGCGGTCCACCGGCAGCGGGCCTTCTTTGTCGAGGATGGAGCGCAACAGCCGGCCGTCCACCCACTCAATCACCATATACATGCGGCTGCGCTGCTCGCCGTCGTAGGTCTTGACCACCCCGGGGTGGTCCAGCTCTTGGCCGATCTCCTGCTCGCGCTGGAAGCGCGCGACCAGCACCGGATCGGTCTCCATCTCCCGGTGGGGAACCTTGACGGCCACCTGCCGGCCGGTGTTGAAGTCGGTGGCCTTGTAGAGCGTCGCCATGCCGCTGCGGGAAACGGTTGCATCCAGGCGGTAGTGGTCGAGCATTTCGCCGGCTTCGAGTGTGGACATCGGTGCGTACAGCATAGCAACTCAAGGCTGGCATGAAAATCGTAAGAAAATCCTCAAAAAGATCGAAGGAGTATCCAAAAATCCGATCGGCCGCGGCTCGCGCCGTATCCTCCACACGCATCGGCAGCGTCCGCCCGCCGAAGCCGAAGGGTCCGCTGCCTGCAAGGCGCCGCGTGCCGCTTTGCAGCCTGCCGGGTCGAGGAGCGGGGGCGTGACGACCGCAACCTCTGGCCCATCATCGGTTTTCCCCTCCCCCGCAGAAAAAACCTGCTATCCTCGGAACGCCTCGCCGCCTGTTTGCGTAGTTGTTTTGAGAGCGGTTCCCTCAGGAGGCAGCGATGTATTGCAGCGGATGTGGCCGGGCTTTGGAGGCAGGGCAGAACGTCTGCCCGCAATGCGGCCGTCCGGTCGCGGTCCCGATTCCCCCCGTACCCGGCCTCGCGTTCGAGCTGGAAAACTACGCGGGCAAGGTCAAGGCCCTGGCCGTGGTTTGGCTCATCTACGCCGGGCTCTCCCTGCTGCTGGGCATTGCCGGCGTGATCTTCGCCCATGCCTTCCTGTCCGGGAACTTCGGGCCGTGGGCGCACGGGCCCTGGGCTCATGCGCCGTGGATGTATGGGCCGTGGGCAAACGGACCCTGGCGGCACAATGCTCCGAACCCCCTGTGGCTGGGACCGCTGATCCTTCCTTTTGTCTGGCTGGCGGTGGTGGTCCGGGTCGGGCTGGCGCTGGCGGCCGGCTGGGGTCTGCTGCAGCGCGCCGGGTGGGGCCGCATCGTGGCCATCATCGCGGCCATCCTGGCGCTGCTGAAGTTCCCGCTGGGGACGGCGCTCGGCATCTGGACCCTGGTGATGCTGCTCGGCTACCGCAATTCCTCGCTGTACGAACAACTGTAACTGCGGATTCCGCCTTTACCTGCGCTGGATGCGGGCGGCGTCGCGCTTCTGCGCGCGCCACTTGAGGCCCAGCCAAGCCAGGTAGCCAAGTTGAATGACCCAGGTAATCACGTAGGCGGCTACCCGGAACTCGTGATCGATAATTGCTGCTTGATCCATCTTCTCCTCGTCTTGAACCTGGTTGTTTGTTTTGAAACTCCACCCGCCTGGCTCTAAACCGGGGCGCCGTCCTCCAGCGCCTGCTGGGCCTCCTGCTCGAGAATCCCCTGCTGCTGGCGCTCGACGTAGTAGCGAAGCATCAGGATGAGAATGCCCCACGCGAACCAGGCCAGCATGTTCCATAAGAACGGGCCCAGCATTGATGGAGCCATCCCGGAGCCGGGCGCCCCGCCAAAGACCGGGGCCGGATGCTGGGTGCGCCACCAGCGGTTGGACATATAGACGATTGGCACATCGAGCGCGCCGAAGATGCCCAGCACAGCGGCCAACGTCTGCATCTGCGGGCCGGCGGCAAAGCGCCGCAGCAGCAGATAGCTGACATAGATCAGCCAGAGGATCAGCGTGGTGGTCAGCCGCGCGTCCCAGGTCCACCAGATGCCCCAGGCGCGGCGTCCCCACATGGAGCCGAGGATCAGCGCATTGGTGCAGCAGAGCACGCCCACCTCTGCGCCGGCCAGCGCCCACGCGTCGGCCACCTGCGCCCGGCCGGGATGGTTGCGCCGGTAGCTGAGAAAACACACCGATCCCGCAAAGGAGATGGCGAAGAACAGAAAGGTGCAGGCGAAGAGCGGTACATGATAGTAGATGATGCGGAAGATCTCGCCTTGCATAGCGTCGTTGGGCGCTACGTAGATGGCCTGGTAGTAGCCCCAGACCATGAGAACGACAGTCAGGGCGGCATAGAGGCCGATAGCCAGTCTTTTCATCGGTTCATCCTGATCGAACCCTTCCAGTGTACGACGGCGAAGAGGCGCGAAAAGACAGGCGGGAAGCTATTCTGCGTGGAAGACCACGTCAAACAACAACAGGCTTGCGGTGGTAAAGATGATGTCGTAGCCCAGCAGCATCTTGATCCACAGCGAGGGGTCGCTTTCGCCGGTCAGAATCGAGCCGGTCGCCAGCACCATCGCCAGCAGCGCCGGCATGAAGATGGGAAAAAGGATCAGCGGCAGCAGCAGCTCGCGGTTGCGGCTGCGGATGGAAAGCGCGGCGAAAAACGTGCCATTGGCCACCAGCGCCCAGGTGCCCAGCGGCAGCACCAGCGCGAGCTGCCATGCCTGGCCCATGATGTGCAGGTTGTAGAAGACCAGAAACACGGGCGCCAGGATCAGTTGCACGATAGTGACAAAGAGGAAATTGGCCAGCACCTTGGCCAGAAAGAGCTGTGCGCCCGGCGTCGGCGCCATGCGCTGCGCATCCAGCACCTGGTGGCGGATCTCGCGGGCCCATGCCTGGTTCAGCGCGCTGACCGAGGCGAACATGGTGGCCACGCAGAGCACTCCGCCGGCGATGTCGCGGGAAAATGCTCCCTGCGGATCGAAGGCCAGAGAAAACAGCACCACAACCAGCAGCGCAAAGAACAACATCGAGTTGACGGCCTCGCGCGAGCGCCACTCGATGCGCAGATCCTTGACCAGATGCGTCCAGAGCGGGCTTCTCATTGGGCGCGGCCCTCTCCGGCTGCGGGTTTGGCCGCGTCCTTGGTCAGATCCGCAGTCTGCACCGGCTCGCCCAGCGTCGCCACGGCGCGCAGATAATCCTCGGGGCTGAGAATGATCTGGGTCCCGCGGGTTCCGGCCGAGACGCTGATGCGGTCGAACAGAATCGCCGTCTCGTCGACGAAGACCGGGAAGGGCTTCTTCGCGCCGAAGACGGTCACGCCGCCGCGAATGTAGCCGGTCAGCGGCTGCACGTCCTTGAGTGGAACCATCTCCGCCTTGCGCATGCCGGCGGCGCGCGCCAGCTTCTTGAAATCCAGTTCGGCATCGCCCGGAATCACAGCAAAAACATACGCGCTCGGGCCGCCTGCGGTCAGCAGCGTTTTGAAGACCTGCGCGGCGGGCATTCCGATTTTTTTGGCCACCGTAATCGCCGACAGATCGTTGGGATCGACCTCGTACTCCTGGAGCTCAAAGGGAATGCCCAGCGACTCCAGCAGCCGCGCGCCATTGGTCTTCATCGCGATGGACTCCCCGGCTCACCACCCCAGCGACCAGGACCTGTCGCTGGGGACCCCGGCTGAAACGAAACCACGCGGCCGGCGTGGAGCGCCAGCACCCAGTCGGCGATCGGCGCGGCCGCCTCGCGCTGGTGGGTGGTCAGGACGATGGTCCGGTTGTGCTGGCGGAATCCGGCCAGCAGCTTCACCATCTGTCCAGCGCTCTCAACGTCCATGTTGGAAAACGGCTCGTCGAGCAGCAGCAGCTCCGGCGCCGGCATCAGCACACGCGCCAGCGAGGTGCGCTGGCGCATGCCCTGCGAGTACTGGCCGATGGGGCGGTTCAGCTCCGGGTCCAGGCCCACCTGGCGGAGGGCCTCGGCCGGCGTCAGGCAGTCGCGGTCGGGATACAGGCTGGCAAAGTAGCGCAGGTTCTCCTGCGCGGTCAGCTCGTCGTAGAGCATCGGCGCATGGCTCATGTAGCCGATGCGGGCGCGAACCTCGTGCGGCTCCTGGGAACCGAAGACCCGCACGGAGCCGAAGCTGGGACGCAGCAGGCCGGCCAGGATGCGCAGCAGGGTGGATTTGCCCGCGCCGTTCTCGCCGATCAGCACGTAGCACTTGCCCGGCTCCAGGTCAACCGAAACCTGGCGCAGGGCGGCAAAGGAGCCGAAAAGTTTGGAGACCTGATCGAGCCGTGCGCAAAGGGTAGAAGCGGCGTCCTCGGTCTCGGGGTCCCCAACGACGGGTCCTTGTCGTTGGGGTGGGGGGGTTGGAGCGGTCATTCGATCAGTTTGCGGCCGTCTGGTTCGGCGCCGGCATGGCGGGCGCGCCGCCGGAGGCCGTGGCCGGACGGGCCGCCGCAGGAGCGGGTTTTGCCGGAGTTGCGCCGGGCTGCGCGGGCGCGTACTTGCTGGCGCACTTGGCCTGCAGAACGGTCGCGTGGAAGACGCCGTCGCGGCCATAGGAGCCCTCGGCCAGGGCCTGCGCATCGTCCTTGAAGGTGTCTGGAGGTGGTTCGGAGCCCTTGTAGCTCACCTTCAGCAGGCGGCCCGAGGCGGCCTTGGGCGAGTGGCTTTCATATTCGTTCAGGATGAAGTCCACGTGGGTGCCGTCCTGCTCGATCGAGCCCGGTTTCACAAAGCCCTCCACGCGCAACTGGCTGTGATACGCCTTGTCGCCCATGGAGCCCAGCTCGGCAATGGTGACGTAGTAGCTCTTGTTGGAGCTGTAGCCGGTGAAGGCAAGCCAGCCGATGGTGCCGACGATAATGGCAACCGCAATTCCGATCCGCACCGAGTTTCCAGACATTGTCATACGTTTATTTTAACGATACGAGGGTCTGTCTCCGCGGTCAACCATGCTCAAGACGCGGCGCAGGCGGAGCAGCGCCCGTCATTCCATGAAGTTGGAGCCTTTTCAATGCCATGCCGGTTGCGCCCTCCGGTCTGGCGCGGGGACTGAGCCCCGCATCAGCTCCCTTCCCGGACCGCTTGTGCAACGCGGGCGGAGGGCGCCGGCAGCGAGCAGGGGTGAGCAGCCGGGGAGAACTCTGCCGGTTGGTTCAGCGCGCCTCGTCCAGCGTCTCTGCGGCGCGGTCCAGGACCCCGGTCAGCACGGCGAGTTGCGCCGCCGCGCCGGCCGCATCGTGCGCGTCCAGAGCCTCGTTCACCCCGGGAATGACCACTGCGGCATAGCCGGTAAATTCGCCCGGGGCGTAGATCGTGTGCCGGTACCAGGGGCGGTCGGGCAGGCCCGCCGGCCACAGAAACGCGGTCTCGGTCTCGCGCAGCGCAAGGTTAAGTTGCGCCAAGTCGCCGGAGGGCGTCTGTTGCAGCCGGTGCGCCTTTTCGGCCGCCGCTGTTAAATTTGCCGCCGCGGCCTCGGCCGGGGCAAAATCCAGCGCCGCCAGCCTGTCGTGGGCCGCCTTGCGTTTTGCCGCTTCGATGGACCCGGAGATCTCGCGGGCATAGGTCACATAGTCGTAGGGCAGCACGTCGGCATCGGCCATGCGCAGCACCTCCAGCCCAAAGACCCGCGCCATCTCCTGGAGGTAGACAAATTTGGGATCGGCAAACCGCGTGTACCATGCAAAGTCGTCGAAGACCGAATGGTAAACGCCGTAGGGTCCTCCCGATTCGATATCGGTCGAGGGCACTCCAATGTGCTGCAGGAACGGCGTGTAGTCGGAGCCTGAGCCCAGGTCGCCCACCCGCACTTCATCGGCGCCCGGCACGGTCACTTCCGCGGCGCCGCGCCTGCCGCCGGACCTTGAGTTCATCCATTGATCGAAGACGGCGCCGCCCATCGGGCTGGGGACCGACTGCGTGACTTCGCGGATGAACACCTTGAGCGACGGAACCGCCGAGGCGGTGAAGTTCGGGCCGGAGACGGCCACATCCATATTGAAGTACGCCACCGCGCGCTCAAGGGTCTGCGCGTGCTGCTCCACCCACTCGGTGGAACCGATCAGACCCTCCTCCTCGGCGTCCCAACTGCAAAAGACGATGGTGCGCCTGGGCCGCCATCCCTGCTGGAGCAGCGCGCCGATGCCGTGCACCGTCTCCAGCATCGCCGCTGTGCCGCTGGATGGGTCCGCGGCGCCGTACACCCACGCATCGCGGTGGTTGCCGGCGACCACCCACTTGTCCTGGTATTGACTGCCTTCCACCTTCCCGATCACATCCCAGATAATCCGCCGCTGGTAGTCCTGCCGCGAAACCAGGCGAACCTTCACGGCGCCCGCGCCGCCGAGGTGATAGTGGAAAGGCAGCGCCCCCTCCCACTGATAGGGGACGTTCGGTCCCTTCAGAGCCTCCAGAATCGGCGCGGCGTCGTGGTAGCTGATGGGAATCGAGATAATGCGGGGTTGGTCGCCGTAGGGCGAGATGCGCGCCGAGTCGGGCAGATCCAGCGTCGAGGCCACGCCGGGAGTCTCCGGGTCGCCGGCATACTTGAACAAGTACTGCACCGAGCCGCGCTGCACGCCCGTCTCCGGCCGCCACGGGCCCTGCGGGTAGGGGTCGCCCTTGAAGTAGCCGTCGTCGTAGGGGTCGGAGTAGATGAGCACGCCGGCCGCTCCGCGCTGCTCGGCCAGGTACACCTTCACCCCGCGAAAGTTGGCGCCGTAGCGGCAGATCACGATCTTGCCGCGCAGATCGATGTGCATGGCTGCCAACTGGTCGAAGTCCTCCAGCCGCCCGTAGTTGGCGTAGACCACCTCTGCGGTCACGTCGCCGGAGCCCGATGAGCTGTTAAACGGCAGCCCCACCCGCGGATCGTTTTCGTACGGGTCGCCGGCAACATGCTCGGGAGTGGGGCCGGTCATGAGTAGGTGACCGGCCGCGTCCCAGGCCTCGACGCGCACCTCCATGGGCTCATTCATCAGCACGCGGTAGGGAACGATCTCGGTTTCCAGACCCGCGGCACGGAACTTCTCCGCCACGTACTCGGCGGTCTTCAGATCTTCGTGGCTCGCGGCCGGGTGGGGCGCGGCGGTCAGCACCTTCAGGTGCCGGCCGGCCAGCGCCGCGTCAGGCACGGCAAGAAACCGTGACTCGATGCCGGACTCCGCGGTGAAGTTCGCATAGCCGAAGACCGCGGCCGGCGGAGCCATCTGCGCCGCCAGCGAAGCGGCTGCCAGAACCGCGAGAAGGAGCGAAGCGGGTCGTTCGCGCACAGGAATTGCTCCGCCCCCAGTCTATGCCACGGGCTGGGCGCAGTGTGCGCAGCGGCACGCGGCCAGCGGAATCTCACTCAGGCACTCCGGGCAGCTTTTGGTCATGGGCGCCGCAGGTTCAGGCTTCTTCAGCTTCGCCATCAGCGTATTCAGGGGCAGCACGATGGCGAAATACACCACGCTGGCCACGATCAGGAATGAAACCGCCGCGTTGAGAAAATTACCCACCCGGATGTGCCCCCCATGTACATTGAGGATCACACTGCTGAAATCCGGCTTGCCCACAGTGGCCGCGATCAGCGGGTTCAGCACATCGCTCACCAGCGAGGCGACAATCGCGTTGAAGGCCGCGCCCAGAATGACGGCCACTGACAAGTCGACCACGTTGCCGCGCAGAATGAAATCGCGAAATCCCTTGAGCATCTTTCCTCCCTTCGTTCCCAGCCTGTCCTGAATGCAGCCTGCCCCGGAATGCCCCGCGCCGCGGGGCCGCATTCTGCCCATGCTACACGCGCAGTCAGAGCCGCGGGTAGTGGGCTGCGCAAAGCCAAGCCTGGGGCCTGTTCACCCTAGAGGTAGATCAAGAGAATGAGAACCATAGCCAGCATCATGAGCTCGGAGTAGAGCAGGATCAACACGCCGGCGTGGTATAAGCTCCACTTGCGGTCCAGACAGCGTGCCGTCTCCATCATTCCCCAGAAAGCGAAGGGGATGAGCACGATCTGCCAGTGCGAGCCGTGCAGCGCCTGGATGCGCGGAAAGCCCGCCAGGCGCAGGCTGGCCGCCATTGCGCCCAGGGCCAGCAGAACGCCGCGGGCAAGGGAGCGCCGGCGTAAGTGCAGGATGGAAAGCTGGGGAAGCACCACCTTTCACTGTAACGCGCATCCGGCTCGGTTCAGCAGGTGGAATCGCGGCAAATCTTTCTGCCCCGCTCTCCGGGGCGTGATATATAGTGGATTCCGCGGCGGCGCACCGCGTGCAGGGCTCGCTAAAACCGATTTACTTCAGCGGAATGCGGCGGAGCTGCCTTCTGCCCGTGGTCGCCATCGGCTGCCGGTCCCCGCCTGCCCCTGGCGCGGCTGGAACCTTTCAGCCGCCTTGGGCCACGCGAAAGGAACACTCATGGACGCAATCGTGAAGCATCTCCACTCCATCCTGTGCGGCGCGGTCGCCCTGGTCTGTGTGGCTGGGGCCTGCGCGCAGCAGCCCGCGCCGGTTCCCGCCGATGCTCCCTACAAGCAGAGCAATCTGCCCGTCGAGGTCCGCGTCCGCGACCTGCTCAGCCGCATGACCGTGGCAGAGAAGGCGCGCCAACTGGATATGTACCGGGGCGTTTCCTACTCCACACGGAGCGACGCAGCCAGAGCAGCCGACGAGCTGAAGGCGCACGGCTTCAAGCCGGAGCAGGCTGCGGCCCTCTGGGGCGATCTCGGGGTGGGCTCGATTCACGACCTCTACGCGCCGGCTGCGATCAATAACGATATTCAGAGCTGGGTGATGAAGAATACCCGCCTCGGCATCCCGGTCCTGTTCGCCGAGGAGGGACTGCACTACTTCCGGGGAACGATCTTCCCGGCGCCGATCGGCCTGGCGGGCACCTGGGATCGCCAGCTTTCCACGGCGACCGGCGCCGCCATCGCCGCGGAGACGCGCGCCACCGGCGTGGACATGCTCTTTGCCCCGGTCCTCGACCTGGCCCGCGAGCCGCGCTGGGGGCGCATTGAGGAGGATTATGGCGAAGATCCCTACCTGACCGGCCAGATGGGCCTGGCCATGGTTCGCGGCTTCCAGGGCGACTCGCTGGCAACCGGCCATACTGTGATTGCCGAGCCCAAGCACTTCGTCGGGCATGGGTCGCCTGAGTCGGGGACCAATACCTCGCCGGTGCACATGGGTGAGCGCGAGCTGCGCATGATTATGCTCAAGGGCTTTGAGCCGGCCATGCGCGAGGGCCACGCCATGGGCACTATGGCCGCCTATCACGAGATCGACGGCATCCCGATGACGGACGATCCTTACCTGCTCAAAACCATCCTGCGCGGGGAGTGGGGATTTAAAGGCTTCGTCCTGTCGGACCTGGGCGCCATCCGGCGGCTCTACGCCGATCATCACGTCGCCGCCACGCCCAAGGACGCCGTAGTCGAGGCGATCAACGCCGGCGTGGATATGCAGTTCTACGACTTTGACCACGATACCTTCCAGAACGCGATCATCGAAGGCATCAAGGACGGCTCCCTCTCGCCCACCGCGCTGGACCGCGCTGTCTCCGACGTGCTGCGGGTGAAGTTCGAGCTGGGACTTTTCGATCATCCCATGACCGACACCACGCTCGCCGCGCGCGAGACCCGCTCGCCGGAGCATCTGCAACTGGCGCTCCGATCGGCCCTGGAGTCGATGACGCTGCTCAAAAACGACAATCACCTGCTGCCGCTCTCGAAGGATCTGAAGAGCATTGCGGTCATCGGGCCGAATGCGAAGATTGCACTCTACGGCGACTATGCGCCCGATCCGGATCCGGCTTCGGGCAACGACATGTACACCGCAATGCAGAAGATGCTTCCGCACACTGAGCTGCGCTTCGCGGATGGGAGCGACATCGCTGCGGCCGTCGCCCTGGCCAAGTCCTCCGACGTTGCGATTCTCGGTCTGGGCGAGAATCGCCATACCTCCGGCGAAGGTCACGACCGGTCTGACATCAACTTACCCGGCAATCAGGAGGCGCTTCTGGAGGCCGTCGCCGCCACCGGCAAGCCGACGGTGCTGGTGCTGCAGAATGGCCGGCCGCTGACCATCAGCTGGGCCAGGGACCACGTGGGAGCGATCCTGGAGGCCTGGTATCCCGGCGAGCGCGGCGGCCAGGCCATCGCCGAGACGCTATTCGGCGACAATAACCCATCAGGGCACCTGACTGTCACCTTCCCGCGCAGCCTCGGCGTAATTCCCGATTACTACGACTACGATCCATCGAAAGTGCACAGGTATGTGGACGGCAATGATACGCCGGTGTTTCCCTTCGGCTACGGGCTGAGTTACACCACCTTCAAGTTTGACGGCCTGCATATTGATCCCGCACCGGACGCCGCGCACCCGCTCACCGTAACGGTCGAGGTCACCAACACCGGCTCGGTGGCCGGCGACGAGGTTGCCCAGCTCTACGTCCATCAGGATGTCGGCAGCGTGGAAACGCCGGTGCGCGCGCTCAAGGGCTTCTTGCGCGTTCATCTCGAGCCCGGCGAAACCAAGACGGTCACCTTTGAGGTGCCGCTCTACGACATCGCCCTATGGAACGCCGAGCATCAGTGGGTCGTCGAGCCCGGAACCTTCACCGTCTGGGTCGGCGACTCCAGTCAGGCCACTCTCACCACGTCCTTCACGCAGGCGTTCCCCGTGCACTTCTAGAGTCGCGGCTTGTGATTATGTGATCGTACTCATGAATCTGGGTGCCCCAGGTCTCGCGTTTGAGACCTGGGAGACTACATATCGACAAGGTCGCGGAACATGTATCCAAACACGCCGGGTGCCCCACCCTCGCCGCGTCTTTGCCTTTGCGGCTAGGGTGGGAACCTACGAACTGAACGCCGCACAACTCCGCTACAAGCGTTCGTTTTCTTTCAACTTGAAAGCGAACCATAGCAGCAGATTCATCCCCACCAAGGAAGCCAAACAAACAAATGCGCCCCTTTGGATCGACGCACCCTGCAAAAGAAAGACTACAGACCAGATAAGTACTCCAAAGTTACAGCAACCGTAGCAAAAAGCCTTTACCCTCTTGCTGACCTTCATAAACGTAGCTCCTTCGACGCTAGGTTGAGCGCACTCCGTCCCGTCGCTGCCGTCTATTCCTTTCCAGTCTCCGGCAGCGGCGTCACCGGAATGCGCAGCGCGGAGTTGAAGCGGGAAAACATCTCAAAGGCCGCGGCCACCGCGGTCAGCTCCACCAACTCCGGGGGGCCGAAGTGCTTGCTCACCGCGTCGTAGGCGGCCTCGTTGATCGCATGGCCCGAGGTGTGAATCAGGCTGGCGCAGCGGAAGCCGGCCTTTTCCTTCTCGGTAAACGGTCCGCGCTCGAAGCCGTCCGTCTTGCTGTCGTCCACGCTCGCAATCTGCTCCGCCGTGGCGCCGAATTGCGCGGCCAGGTAGCGGTGCGCGCTGACGCAATAATCGCAGTGGTTGAGCGAGGCCACGAGCGTGGCGATCAGCTCCTTGTACCAGCGCGGCAGTGCGCCCTCGCCCATCAGCGGCTTCAGCAGGGCGGTCACGCCCAGCGCCAGGTCGGGAGCGTTGGAGAGCCCTTTGAACATGTTGGGCACGCAGCCCCGCTCGGCATAGAGCCGGTCGTAGAGAGCGGCCGTCTCCGGCGGGACCTGGTCGCGCTCCAGCAGCGGGATACGCGAGGCAAAAGAAGAGGCTTCAGCCATCGAATCACTCCTGAAAACCGGCCGACGCCAGTGTACATCCGCCTCAACCGCCCGACCCGTGTCCCAATTTTGAACAAGCCGGAAAACGGAAATTCCAGCGGCTTGTTGCGCGCATTTTCATCCCCTTCGCCTTGAGCCGCGCAGCCATCGGCTCTACCTTGCAGAGTACGTGCAGGAAACCGCGGAAACTGCGGGCGGGGATATGTGTCCATGAGCGCATGTGCGCCGGCAATGCCGGCCGGCAGTTGCGAGCAACAACCAGCCGAAGGCGGTCGTTCGCGGCAGAAGCTCGGCAATCGCCTGGTTCCCGGCCTCTGCGGCAGTGGCCGCAGACAGGATCTGGCCGGCCGGCTCACTGAGGTCGCACTCGGCTACCAGCGCCTCCTCAACGCCGATCCGCGCCACCCGCAGGCTCTGGTCGGCATGAGCCTTGTTGCGCTGGCCAGCCGTCAGCCCGAGGCCGCGATCAAGTTGGCCGCCATCGCCGTCACGGTTGCGCCCCGGATGGTTCTTGCCTGGGTCACGCTGGGTCAGGCCGCCAGGGCCACCCGCCGCACCGGGGACGCGGAACACGCCTACCAGCAGGCCATCCGCCTGGACGGAATGAGCGCCATGGCCCGGATGGGCCTGGGCGAGCTGCGCCTTTTCTCCGGGCGCGTCGCGGAGGCGACCCGCGAGTTTGAGCTGGCTCTCCGCCGCCAGCCGGATCTGGCCTCCGCGCATCTGGGTCTGGGTAGCGCATTGGCCTGCCTGGGCCGCAATGCCGAGGCGCTCGTCCACTATGAGCGCGCCCTCGATCTGCGCCCGCGTTCCCCTGAGGCCGAATTCGCTACCGCATTTGCCCTGGCCCGCCTGGGCAGGCCGCAGGAAGCCGAGCGCCGTTACCGCCGCGCTCTGGCCCTCCGTCCCGACTTTGCCGCCGCCTGGATGAACCTCGGCAGTCTCCTCCGCGAGCAGGGCCGCGAGGCCTTCGCCGAAGCCGCCCTGCAGCGCGCCGTCCAGTTGCTCCCGGAGATGATCACCGGCTGGCTGAACCTTGCCTTGCTTGAGCGCGAGCGCCGCCGCCCCGCTCAGGCCGAAAAATACCTGCGCAAGGCCTTGGCGCTTGATCCCTCCCACCCGGAAACGCTCGTCTCCTGGTGTCAGTTTCGCTCCGCGGAGCACGATCAGGCCGGCGCGTGGGAGTGGCTGCGCTGGGCGCTGGCCCACGATCCCGACCACGCTGAAGCCCTCAACCTGCACGGTATCCTGCTTCACACCGACCGCCGCTTCCTTCAGGCGGTCGAAGCCTTCGAGCGGGCTGAGGCCCAGGGCAGCCGCGCCGCCGCCTCCAACCGCGGCAACTCCCTCATCGAACTCGGCCGACTCGACGAAGCTCTGCGCGCTCAGGAACTGGCGGTCGAGCTCGACCCATTCAGCGCGGGCTCGGCCTACAATCTTGCCCTCACCCAATTGCGCCTCGGCCAGTGGGAGCAGGGCTGGCCCGGCTATGACTCCCGCTGGCGCTTTCGCGAGGTGCATCGCACCCCCCGCGTCTTTCCGCAGCCCTGCTGGCAGGGCGAAGCGCTCTGCGGGCGCCGGGTTCTCCTCCACGCCGAGCAGGGACTCGGCGACACCATCCAGTTCTGCCGCTATGCCGCACTGGTGGCGGCGCGCGGCGGCCTGCCCATCCTTGCGGTGCAGGAGCCGGTGCTGCGCCTGATGAGTTCGCTGGCCGTCGTGCGCGCCGGTCAGGCGCAGGTGATCCTGCTCGGCAGCGGCCCTCCTGACTTCGGCCTGGAGTGCCCGCTGATGAGCCTGCCGGCGGTCTTCCGGACCACGGTCGAAACAGTTCCCTGGCCGGGCGCGTATTTGGGGGCAGACCCCGCTCTGGCGCTCGAAAAGCTGGATCGGTTCCCTACACCCGCATCCGAACTGCGCATCGGCTTCGCCTGGGCGGGCAATCCCAGCTACAAATCCGACCAGCGCCGTTCCATCCAGCTCAAAACCCTGCTGCCCATGCTGTGCACTCCCGGTTGCGCGTGGATTTCTCTGCAAAAAGGTGAGCCGGCGGAGCAATTAGCCGATCTGCCGGGCGATCTGCGCGTGTCGGACGGCTCCAGCCACGATTGCGACCTGGCGGAAACGGCGGCGCTGGTAGCCACGCTCGACCTGGTCGTTACCACTGACACCTGCATTGCGCATCTGGCCGGCGCCATGGGCAAGCCGGTCTGGATTCTGCTGCCCCATCTGGCCGACTGGCGCTGGATGCAGGATCGCGCCACCACCCCCTGGTACCCGACCGCGCGCCTCTTCCGCCAGACAACTCCGGGTGATTGGGCCGGCGTGCTGGAGCGGGTTATTGCGGCAGTTTGCGCGTTTCCCTGCCGTCCGCAGTCTCCATCGCTCCGCCTGCCTGCAACTGCCCCCGCACCCGCTCCATGATCCCCAGGTAATACGCCAGATTATGGATGGTATTCAGAATGCCGGAGAGCGCCTCGCCGGACTGGATCAGATGGCGCAGGTAGGCACGTGAGTAGCGCCCGCAGACCATGCACGCGCAGGCCAGGTCGGGTGGCCCTTGATCTTCGGCATACCGCTTGCTCTTGATGTTCATCCGCCCTTCGCTGGTGAACAGCAACCCGTGGCGCGCGGCGCGCGTGGGCAGCACGCAGTCCATCATGTCCACGCCCATGCGCGCATACTGCTCGATCTCGTCCGGATAGCCCACGCCCATCACGTAGCGGGGCTTGTCCTTCGGCAGCATCGGCAGCACCTCGGCGATCATCTCCAGCGTCAATGCCCTCGGTTCGCCCACGCTCAACCCGCCTATGGCGTAGCCATCGAAGTCCATTTCGACCAGGCGCTCCGCGCTCTCCCGGCGCAGGTCGCGAATCATCCCCCCCTGCACGATGCCGAACAGGCTCTGCGTGCGGCCTTCGAGCTCTTCGCGCCAGACGACTTCCTGCCGGTGTGCGCGGAAGTGATCGAGCGAACGGCGCGCCCAGGCCATGGTCAGCCGCAGGCTTTCTTCGGCGCGGCTGCGGTCGGCGGGATACTCGGTGCACTCATCGAAGGCCATGGCGATGTCGGCCCCCAGCGCGATCTGCACGTCCATGGAGTGCTCGGGCGTAAAGAAGTGGCTGCTGCCGTCCAGATGAGAGCGGAAGCGCACGCCCTCGTCGCTCACCTTGCGCAACTGACTCAGCGAGAAGACCTGAAAGCCCCCGGAGTCGGTGAGCAGCGCATGCGGCCAGCTGATGAAACGGTGCAGCCCGCCCATGCGCCGGATCGCCTCGTGCCCGGGGCGCAGATAGAGATGATAGGTATTGCCCAGAATCATCTCCACGCCCAGGCCTTCCAGCACGTCCTGCGCTACGGCCTTGACCGTGCCCGCCGTTCCCACCGGCATGAACAGCGGCGTCTGCACGCTCCGGTGAGGAAGGCGCATCTCCGCCCGCCGCCCGCCCGCCGCGGTTGCCGCCCGTATCTCGAACTCCAGACTCACCCAGTCATTCTAGAGCGGCTTCACAGTACATGCCGCCGTTTTTCGCGGTTGCGGAAGGCGGCTTTTTCTTGATGAAAAAGCCGCTTAGCTGTTGAGGCTTCGGGATAAAACAACTGTAAAACCGCTCAACCGGCAGGAATCGCGGCTGCACCCTCGCCGCATCCCGTTGCAGCAGGGCGGCTATCCTCGACCGTAATCGTGACGGGCCGAGGTGCTTACCCGCACAACCGTGCTGTCATCATGCAGACCAGATCCGCAGCCGGCGCCCGGACGCCAAGCCTCGCTTTGCATGGGAGCCACCGCATCGATTTCGCCTTGGGGACCGGGAACGTGCCGCCGCAGCAATTCTCCCACGGTGCTTCCGCTGCGCGGGTCCACGGCCCGGGGCGCAATCTCGTTCAGTGGAACCAGAACAAACGCGCGCTCGGCCATCCGCGGATGCGGAATCGCAAGATGCGGCTCATCGATGCACAGATCGCCATAAAGCAGAATGTCCAGGTCCAGTGTTCTCGGGCCGTTGGCCGGCTCCGAGGCGCGGTCGCGGCCAAACGCGCGTTCGACCTCGAGCAACGCGTCGAGCAATTGGAGCGGAGGCAGTTCCGTTTCAAGCGCCACAACCGCGTTGACAAACCGCGGCTGCGCGGCAATCCCCACCGGCGCGGTGGAATAGAGTGAGGAGCGGCCCGTCACGCGGCCCAGCTGCCCCAGCCGCTCTAGCGCCGCGGCCAGCGTGGCCTCCGGAGCTCCCGCGCTGCCCGGCAGGTTCGCTCCCATTCCGATGTACACCGTGCTCATCTCCTTCAGAGTACCGCGCGGCAGCTCCTCCCTGCTGATCGCGTGCGGCGTGCGCCCGGCTCTTAAAGCATCTTCGGCGTCGGCCTGGAGCAATTCCGAAAATGCTGTAGCCGGAACCGCGTTGCGCGCAAAAAACCGGCGCCTGATTCATCAGGCGCCGGCTCCTCGTCCCTCCAATCCTTACACCTTCAGGAAGATCTTCTTGCGGTACATGATCCAGACCGGAACAAAGCACACCGCCGCAACTGACACCGAGTAGAGCAACGCGGACCACCCTGCATTCGGAAGCAGCGTCACCATGAAATGTTGGTACTGCCGCATCACGCTCGTCTGCCTGCCATTCCACATAAAGTGGATATGCCCCAGCCCGGACGGCAGCAGCTCGCTGATCATGTAGGCCGTAATCGCATTCGAGCCGAAGACCAGCCACGGATACAGCCACTTCTTCTGCGGGCCCTTCCCCCATCCTCTCAGCTCCACCAGCCAGAAGCACAGCGTCAGCACGATCAGTGCCCATCCCGCCGTCGTCAGCACAAACGAGCTGGTCCACATCTTCTTGTTCAGCGGGAACCAGATCGACCATATATAGCCGGTTGCCAGGCACACCGCAGCTGCGGCCGCCAGTCCCAGCATCTTCTCTTTCAGCGACTTCGGCCTCAGCAACCACAATCCCGCCAGCAATCCGATCAGCGTTGTGCCCAGCGCCGGAATATCGCTCAGCAGTCCCTCGGGATCGCGTGCGTCGTGCAGCGGAGCATCTTCATATAGGTGATACGGCATAACGTGCCGGTCCACCCATGCCACAATATTCTGATTTTTGTCGAGGAACGGAACGTCGCGCCCAGGCATGCCCGCGCCTGGCACCGGAACCCACCGCACCAGCACCCAGTAGCCCACCAGCACCAGCACCAGCATCAGCACCTTGGTCCACACGCGCCTGTCAAACAGGTAGAACAACCCGATGATCAGATAACAGATCGCAATCCTCTGCAGCACGCCATAGAAGCGCATGTGCTCCAGCTTGAACAGCGGAAAATTGTTCACCACAATGCCAAACAGGAACAGAATGACCGCCCGCTTCAGCGTGTGCCATGCAATCTGTGCTCGTGTCGCCCCGCGCGCCAGGCGCGCCTGGATCGAGAACACAATCGATATGCCCACGACAAACAGGAATGTCGGAAACACAACGTCGGTGGCCGTCAGCCCGTTCCAGTCCGCGTGGTGCATCTCCGCCCACGCACCGCGGCCGCCGCTGTTGTTCACCATGATCATGAACGCGATGTCGAGGCCCCGCAGCACGTCCACTGACAGAAAACGCTGCGTGCGTCCAGTTTTTTGTCCGGAGTCGGTCATTCCGTTTGAACACTCCTCAAAGAGCGAATTTAGCGTTGCCGAATACTCTACACGCCCGGCAGCGGCCCCGCCAACCTGCTTTTTTATCGCTCCGGCGTCCCCGTTTCCAGGCGGATCGGTTTCTCCGTGACCGCGCCCGCCTCCGGGAGTATCCTTCCTGTGCGGTCAGGAATCAGCGGCCCAAACGAGGATAGAAACATGAAGAGAATCGATTTTGCAGTTCTTCTCAGCGTTTTGGTTTGCGTTCCAGCGGCTCCCTCGGCCGCAGCGCCGATCCGGGTGGCCATTCTCGACGGACAGAGCGGCGGCGCATTCCACAACTGGCAGCTCACCACGCCCGTGCTTAAGCGCGAACTGGAGGAGACCGGCCTTTTTCAGGTCACCGTCCTCACCGCGCCGCGTTCCGACGGCGACTTCACCAACTTCAAGCCTGACCTGAGCCGCTACCAGGTGATCGTCTCCAACTACGACGCCCCCGATTGGCCGGAATATCTGCGCGCCGAGTTCGAGCAGTACATCCGCTCCGGCGGCGGCCTTGTCGTGGTTCACGCCGCGGACAACGCCTTCCCCGACTGGCCGGCATATAACCTCATGATCGGCATCGGCGGCTGGCGCAACCGCGACGAGCACGCCGGGCCTATGTGGTACTACAAAGACGGCAAGCTGGTCTCTGACACAACGCCCGGCTCTGCCGGCCATCATGGCGCGCGGCTGCCCTTCCAGATCGTCACCCGCGCTCCCCAGAATCCCATCATGCAGGGCCTGCCGCGCGTCTGGATGCACGTCAACGACGAGCTCTACGCCACCCTCCGCGGCCCCGGCAAGAACATGACCGTCCTCGCCACCGCCTACTCCGACCCCAGCAACCACGGCACCGGCCACGATGAGCCCATCCTCATGGCGCTGCACTACGGCAAAGGCCGCATCTTCCACACCATTATGGGTCACGATGTCTTCGCGCTCAGTTGTGTCGGTTTCATCACCACCTTCCAGCGCGGCACGGAGTGGGCCGCCACCGGGAAGGTCACGCAGAGGGTTCCCGCTTCCTTCCCCACCGCCCGCACCGTCAGCTACCGCGTAGACATCGCCGCCATGGACCCCGCATACCTTCACGGAGCCAACTCGCCAGTCCGCGAGCCGCAAAAGCCCGCCGCGCCCCCGGCCGCACCAGCGCACTGATTGTGGATGTAATTGGTGGAAACACATGGCGGCATGGAAGAATTTCACGATGAGCCAACGAAAATGGCAAAACCTGTGTATCGCGTTGGTATTGGGCCTCGCGCAAATCAAAGTTGCAAAGGCAGCGCCGCCAGAGACAACAGCATTGTTCCAGCACGATGCGGGATCTTCGGAGACTCCGTCCGGCTCGGCCAAAGGGGGATGGAGCGCCTACCTCGCTTCTTCGGGGATCGTATTTCTTTCGGATCAGACGGTCGCCGAGTACGTTCTCAGATCGCAGGAAGGCACTCTCCTTCAGAGACACGAGAGGCAGATGAGCGACGGATACATGCTCACCATCACGCTTTTCGATTTGGGGCAGAAGAAGGCCGTAGCCAAAAACGACATTGCTGTTCCGGGAAAATCTATCCGACTATTCCGCTCACAGGGCGGGAACTTGATCCTGTGTACCCAGTCGTGGATCGCATTGCTGTCACCGGAACTTCAGGAGCTGCATCTGGTCCGCTTAAGCGAGCGATTTGGAAACGCGGATGTCTCCTTTGATGTAGACATCGACGGGGAACACCTGTATTTGACCGGGGAAGCCGCCGAGGCGTGCCCAGAGTTGGTTCAAGTCCTGGACGCCGAGTCTCTGACAACACAAAGCTGGTGGTGTTTGAAGGAAAAAGCGCAAAGCGCTTTCTACGGCAACACAGCGGTGCAATACCACGCAAGTAGAGATTCGACTTTACGGATATATGACCAGGGAGCGCCGGGCGCAATTCTCGATCCTCCGGATCTTATCGTCGCGACACAGGCAATTGTACTTCCCGAGGATTTGCTACTCATAAGCGATGGTGGCTACCTGCTAGGCTACGGCCTGAGAAAGGGCGCGGAGTTCTCGAAAGCGATCGCGAAAAACTGGAGCATCGTCTCTCCGATCAGTTGCGACGCGGCGGGAAGCGCCTGCGCAATGGCAATTGCGATCTCGAAGTCAGACTTCTTTGACGTGGCGCGGGAAACGATCTTCAAAGACGTGGCGCTTGCCGCGGTGAGTACCAGAGATGGCAGCGTGGTATTTCGACAACCAATCAAGAAACTATTCAGCGTCCCTTCGCGTATCGAGCTCAGCGACCTCTCCGATATCCGCGTAGCCGTTGCACCCGATGGCGGATTTGTCGGGGTGTGGCATGGCTCTGTTTGGGAGGTTTACGCGGTGCGGTGAACAAACAAGCGGATTGTATCGCGTTGCATGATCGCAATTAGGCCAACAGCAGGACGGCAATACGGAATTACGCGGGCGGCCCAAGTCCGACAGGCCGAGAATGATTGGGTGCCCCAGAGCCTGCCCTGAGTTTGCCGAAGGGTCTCGCTTCTGAGGCCTGGGTCCACGAACCCCACCCTCCGCAACGCCCTACTTCGCCGTGCGGTAAATCTCCGATCCCGCCAGCAAATAAGCCCCCACGCCATACACATAACTCGACGTCTCCGTAAACGCGCCCGGCGCGGCGCCCACCGGCTGGATGCATCCCAGCCGTCCATCCGCGTACACATGCGTCAGCAGTCCCGCCCACGCCTTGTGCACCATCGGCCAATAGGTCTTGCGGTCCAGGATCCCTTCATTCACCCCATACGCCAGCGCATACGTGATGAACGCGCTGCCTGAGACCTCCGGCAGCGCATAGCTGTCGGGATCGAGCAGCCCCGGCCGCCACAGCCCATCGCTTCCCTGCACCTTCGCGACCGCCGCTGCCATCTCCTTGAGCTGCGCCTCGTACTTCGGCCGCAGCGGCGAGTCCGCCGGGAGCCGCATCAGCACCCGCACAATCCCGCCCATCACCCAGCCATTGCCCCGCGACCAGAAGATCTTCTCGCCGTTCTTCTCGTGCCTGTCCAGAAAGCCCGCGTCGCGCGAGTAGAGGTGCTGATTGCGGTCGTAGAGAAGATTGGTGGTGATGGTCCACTCGTGGTCCATGTACTCCAGGTACCGTTGATCGCCGGTCGCCGCGGCCATATCGGCAAAGACCGGCGGCGCCATAAACAGCGCGTCGCACCACCACCACAGCGGCTTTTGGGGATCGTCCGGCGTGGACCTCTCCGCGTCCAGCCGCGCCCGCATCGGCTCCATCATCTTCGCGTCGTGGTGCAGGAAATATTGTTCCATGTACATCTGCCCCACCGCCTGGTCGTCGGCGACCATCACGCGCGGTCCCGGCTGCCACTGCCTCTGCTCCCCGATCTCCATCATCGCGTTCCGATATTTATCGCCCGCCACCTGCTCCGGCACAGCCATGAATCCCGTATAGAGCGCAGCCCAGGTCCAGTCCGTCTGCGCCTCGGCCGGCATGCGCCCGAGCTGCCAGTCAGCCACCAGCTTCATCGCTTTGCCAAGAGCCCTGCGCGTGAACCGCGCGGATAATCCCTGCGCCAGAGGTCCCGCCGTAGCCGGCGAATCGCCCGGCGGCGCCACTTTTACTCCCTGTGCCCGCGCGCCCTGCGCCGCTAACACCAGCGCCTCCAGCCGCGACGCATACCAAAATCGATCTCGCGCTCCTCGTCTGCAGGGAACGGTCACTCTTTGTCATGTGAACCTCGAACTCCAACTATCGACGAAATCTGTCGTTCTGCTCAGTGGCGCGGGCACGATTCAAACCCTTGCGGTGAGCCCCGCCGCCCTGCTCCCGCGCGCGCTTTTGGCCGGCGCATTTTGCAGAAAATTACCCACCGGCGAAGCATAATACAAATGCCGCGGGGTGCGAACCCGCATCGCAAACGGTGTCGCGAAGCCCCCCGGCTACATAGCCCCACCCCCCCCTCCCCCTGTGAAACTGTGAACCGGCTCAATGTTTTCTTTGACATACGCCTCTCGAAAACGCAAAAAAGACCGAAAATGGCCTCAAAATGCGCCAATTCCCCTCAAATAAGCCCTTTATTTTCAGTAGATATTTCCGCTCTTCGCGCGCTTACAGCAAAACCAGAGTTACTGTATCCCGAAGCCGCAGCACCCAAGCCGACGCGGCCACCAGCGAGCGGCGGCCTCGCACTCAAGCAAACAAGCCACACCTTCTGTGGTTTTTTCCGTAAGTGCACGCCCCGCATATGCGGCAGTCACGCCTGCTCTTCCCCGGGTCAGAAGACTTCCGTCTGTTGCGCCGATGCTCTAAAACGTGAACTGCATCCCGAACTGGAATTGTCGCGGGCGATAGAAGTTGGTGCCGTTGATACTGAGCGGCTGCCCGAAGCCAGTTGTGTTGGCGTTCTTGATCGCGCCGGACTCGTTGACCACCTGGCCAGTGAGGAAGTTCAGCGTGGGCGGCGTGGCCGGCGCGCCGAGCGTGGCTGGCGGGCTGCCGGACTCGATGGTATAGCCGGTAGTCTCGATCCGGGTGACATTCTGGTGATTGAAGAGGTTGAAGCTCTCTGCCAACAGCTCCAGCTCCCGCGTCTCGCCCAGGTTGAATCGCTTGCCCAGCCGCATGTCCGCCTTCCACACCGGCGGATAGCGGAAGGTGTTGCGCCCGGTGGTATAGACCTGGTTGTTGTTGCCCAGCCAGTAGACGCGATTGTCGCCGCCGGAGCCGTTCATTCCCGGCCCCAGACCCACGTTCGCATTGCCCTCTGAGTCGAATTCCTCGGGCAGCGAGCCCGAGGTGCGCATGGTGAACGGCAAGCCGCTGTGGAATCTCCCGATCGCCGAGATCATCCATCCATTAGCCAGCTTTCCGGCCAGGTCATGCAGCTTCCACGGAGCCTCGTAGATCACGTAGGCCGAAACCGAGTGGCGCACGTCCAGATCGCTGGTTCCGTACTCCTGCTTGAAGTCCGCCGGGTCCAGCACGTCGCTGCCCGCCACCAGCGTGCTCTCGTTGGGATTCCAGTCCATGGCGTGGGCGTATGTGTAGTAGGCCATCAGGTTCAGGCCGCGCCGGCCGGAGCGGATCACCCGCAGCATCAGCGCCTCATAGGTGGAGTTGGCCCGGCTCATGATCTGGTCGATTTGCTGATAGTTCGGATTCAACCGTCCCGCTGTGCCTGTGCTGCCCGGCCAGGAAGCGTAAAAAGGAACCGTAATCTGCGGCGCCTTGATCGGCCCGGCGCCGGTGCCGTCAACCACCGTGTAGGTGATGGTTTGGGCCTGGGTCGGGGTGGCAAGGTTCGTATCGATCGTGATCGGCAGCCTGCGTCCCAGGCTCACCATGCCGCTCGCGGTCACGCTCATCTGTCCCGGCAGAGCCTCTTCCACTGAGACCACGGCCTGGTGCACCTCGGGATTGCGGAAGTTTGGCGCAAACTCCACCGCTGTAGGCTTGATCTCGCTGGCCGGCGTTCCGCTCAGCACATCCGGAAATATGGGCGCATCGCTCCTTCCGGTGAAGGGGTTGTAACCGTCCGTCGGCCGTATAAAGTAGTACCGGTCGCCGTTGGGCGAGCCGGTCTGGGTCAGTGCGGTCTCGATCGTCGCGTTCTCCGTCCGCCCGTAGTAGAGCCCGTAGCCCAGCCGCAGCACCGGCCAGCCCAGGCTCTGTCCCCCGCTGCCGCCCAGCGCCAGGCCGAACCGTGGAGCCCAGTTGTTTCCCAGGCTCGGCAAGGTCTCGGGAGGCAAAGTTCCAGAGGGTGAGTTCGGGATAGGCGGCGGCGGCCACAGCGCCGCGATGACCGGCGGCAGTTGCTCCCGGTCCCAGCGCAATCCTGCGGAGAAAACTGCCTGCTTGCCGGCCCGCCACTGCGCATTTACAAAGCCCGACCAGTCGTTGGTGCTCAGGTGCCAGTCGCTCGGCCCCATGGTCTGCGAGTAATACGAGTAGCACGGCAGGTAGCCCGTTCCGCGTACAGTTCCCGACGAGTCGACCCACACCTTGCCGGTCTGGTCGCATCCGTACGGGCCCGCGACCGTTGTCTGGTTGAGCGGGCCGGCACTGAGCAGCGCCGAGAGCCCATACTTCTCGAAAACCAGCGCATCGGAGGCAAAGTTCTCCACGTTCGAGTAGGAGAACGTCCCCGCCTGGTTGCGCAGCACGCTGGTCATGTCGGCATTGTGGCTGACCTCGAATCCGGTGTTCACCAGCGTGCGGCCATGCACCCAGCTCAGCGTCTCCTGCGCTTGATAAATTCGCTCATCAGGGTAGCTGCCGCTTCCGAACCGCGCCGGCGTGCCGATGGTGAATCCGTAGCGCGAGTCCACCCCAATCTGCGGCAGTTGGCCCGATGGACTGCCGGTAAGAAAAGTTTGTTCAAAGGCGGACGGCGTCGACGCATGCCTGCTGGCGATGGCGCGCCCCACCGAGCCCTGCGTCACGGCTAGCAGGTTGGGCGTCAGGTACGCTTCCCAGCGCCCCATCAGCCAAGCCTGGCTGGCCGCCCCGTTTCCAAAGCTGTGGTTCCCATACGTCTCGGTCAAACCGCTCATCCCACCCCCGGGCGAGTTCCAATCCGCGCCGCTGGCCTCGAGCACCAGCCGGTGGCGTTCGGCGGCCTGCCAGTCCACGCGCCCGAACCCCACCCACTGCGTGGCCGTGCGCGGCGCAGGTCCCAGCAGCCCTGCCAGCGTCTCCAGCATCGACGAGTACGCCGTCACCCCATAGACTAGGCCACTGACACAATCCTGCGGCTCAAACGGTCCCGGCGTTCCCGGCGGCTTGAATCCAAGCCGTGCGCTCAACACCTGCATTTCGCAGTCGGTCGGTTGTGCGAAGAACCCCGTTGTTTTGGTACACGGGTTGCTCGGGGTGGGCACGCAGTTGTTCGAATTCTGCACGAGGTAGGGATGTTTCACCATCGACAATACCGGATCGTTGCTCCGGTAGCTGTCAACAGCTCCGAACCAGAACAGCTTGTCGCGCCGGATCGGGCCGCCCGCGCCGATGCCCCACGAAATCTCGCGATCCGGCGGCGTGTACGACTCCGGTAGTCCGTTCTGGCTGCTGCCGAAGCCATTATCAAAGACCGGAACGGTGGGTAGAAGTCCTGTAAACGCGGCCGGCGTGGTCTCCGTTACCCACTGCGAAAACGGATTCCGCGCCCCCCACAGATTCTGCCGGTCGAAGAGAAATCCCTGCCCGTGCAGCTTGCGGCCTCCGCTCTCGGTCTCCACGTCCACGCGCCCGCCCGCGGCGCGCGCTCCTTCTGCCTCCACGTTGCCGGCCTCGGTTCGCACCGTGCGGATCGCGGCCTGCGCCACGGCGAATCCGCGTCCTCCGCCCTGCGTCTGCTCCAGCCCGCTGCGCTCGCTCGCGCCCTCTTCGCCGTTCGCCTGTTCCCTGCTCCCCTGCGTGCCAAAGGCCAGGGTGGTGCTGGTCCGGTCCAGCGTCGTATCGGCCTGCTCCTGGCCGGCGCCGCGCAGCGCGATCTCTCCCAGCCCGCCCTGCCGCGCCGTCGCGGTCGGCGCATCCAGCAGAAAGTCCTGCCAGTGCCGTCCGCTGGAGGGCAACGCCTGCAACTCCGCGCTGCTCATGGTCGTCGTCGCGGCCTGGCTCGCCGAGTCGGCCTGCTCGGTGATCGTCTGCGTGCGCAGGGCGGGCGAACGGCTCAGCACCATCGCTGACTGCACAATGCGCATTGCCGCCTCGCTGATCGCCGCTCCGGGCAGCCCCAATGAACTTGGCCCGGCTCCCGCCAGTTCGCCAACCCGCAGCTCCGCGCTTCCGGCCTCCGGCGTCATTGCCGGATGCGGGCTCATCGCCGGATTCTCCTTCAGCCGTGCGCTCGGATTTGCGGCAGGCTGCGCTTTCGCGTTGATCTGCCCCTGAGCTGCCGCGTTCGCCGCCGGTTTCTCCGCTGCTTGTTCAACCGCCTTCCCCGGCGCTCCTGCGTCCGGCTTCGGCTCCGGCTCGCTTGCACTCCTGGCGGCAGAATCCTTCGCCGTCACGTTGGTCTCCGGCTGCGCGGCCGCGCGCTCCGCACTTTTCCCTGCCGGTATTGCCGTTTTGTCGGACAGCGTCGTTGCTTCGGCATGGGAGTTTGCAGTCTCGCTGCGGGCGGCTCTCACGGCTGAACTCACAAATGGGTTCGCAGCCGCCTGGGTCGCCGCACGCACAGCCCGGCCGGCTAGCACAATCGGCGCCGCTCCCGCATGCCCACTCGCCTTCACCCTGGCTCGCGCCCCACTCCCGTTTTTCGCAACTGCCTCCGGAGCGGCGACAGGATGAATCTCCGCTGCTGGAATCGGCCCATTGGCCTTGACGGTTTCAGGCGTCTCAGCCGGCTGTTCCGTCAGTGGCAGTAGCTGTGCCGGCTCGGCTGCCAGCGTCGCGCTGACCGGCATCACGCTTTCACTCGGGTGGGAGGCCATCTGCACCGGCGGGGGCGGCAGCGGCTCAAACTCGATTGCCGCCTGCACCCGCGCCTCCTGGCCCGCATCGATCTCGATACCGCCCACCTGTCCGCGTCCCAGCCGGCTGCTCTCGGCGGTCAGCGTGTAGATGCCTGCCGCCAGCCCGGTGAACCGGTAGCCGCCATTGCGGGCCGTGGTGGTGCGCATCTCCGCACCGGTGGCCTGGTTGCGCACCACCACCTCCACGCCGCCCAGCGGCGCGGAGTGTACATCCGTCAGCTTTCCGTTCAGGGTGCCGGTTCCCGGTTGTGCTGAGGCCGATTGCGCATAGGCCGCCCTCCCCGCGCCAATCAGCAGCACAGTCGTCATGAGCAGCTTTGCCCAGCTCCGCCCTGTACCTGCCATCGAGACACCTGCTCGCGGCAGATTCTGGGGAAAAACGCCCAATGCACATCTCCGGCCCGTTCTTGCGACGGGTCCGGGCAGAGACAGCCCGGACAGCGCGCCAAAGAGCACCGCCCGCTGACTCCACACAACCTGGAAGTAACGTTGCCAGCGATTGTAACCCCTTATCCGGTACACTGAAAAGACGGAATCGCGGATTTGGCCGCATCTGTGCGCGTTCCGGAGCGGTCTTTGCCCTGCTGGCAGCACGTTTCCGGCCGCCCATCCGAGCGCGTTCGCTGGCTCATGTTCATCGACGAGGCAAAAATTCGCGTCAAGGCCGGTGACGGCGGCAACGGCTGCATGGCCTTCCGGCGCGAGAAGTCCGTGCCCCGCGGCGGACCCTCCGGGGGCGACGGCGGCCGCGGCGGCAACGTCGTCATGGTCTCCTCGCTCCGCCACAACACCCTCATCCACTTCCGCTACAACCCCGAGCACAAGGCCCAGCGCGGCGAGCACGGCATGGGCTCCAACTGCACCGGCCTCGACGGCGACTCCAAGGTCCTGCAAGTCCCCGTCGGCACATTGCTTTACGATCAGGAAACCGGCGAGCTCATCCACGACTTCCAGGAGCCCGACGAGCGCCTGATTATCGCCCGCGGAGGCCGCGGAGGCCGCGGCAACCAGCACTTCGCCACCAGCACCCACCAAGCCCCGCGCGAGTATGAACTGGGAAGGCCCGGCGAAGAGCGCCACTATCGCCTTGAGCTGAAGCTTCTGGCCGATGTCGGTCTCGTCGGCTTCCCCAACGCCGGCAAATCCACCCTCATCTCCCGCATCTCCGCCGCCCGGCCCAAGATCGCTGACTATCCCTTCACCACCCTCGAGCCTAATCTTGGCCTGGTCTCCGTCGGCGAGGAACCCGACGAGCAGTCCTACGTCGTCGCGGACATGCCCGGCCTCATCGAAGGCGCGCACCTCGGCTCCGGCCTCGGCGTCCAGTTCCTCCGCCACATTGAGCGCACCCGCCTGCTCCTCCATCTGGTCAACGTCTCCGACTCATCCGGCCGTCCCGATCCCGTTGCCGACTTCAAGGTCATCAATCAGGAACTGGCGGGCTTCGGCAACGGCCTCGATCAGAAACCCATGATCGTCGCCGCCACCAAGGTCGACATCGCCAATCTGGAAAAATTGAAGAAGCTCTCGGCCTACGCAAGGCGTCGCAAGCTGGAGTTCCACGCCATCTCCGCCGTCTCCGGCGAGGGCATCGACGAGCTGAAGTGGGCGCTGGCGTGCCGGCTGCAGCCCACCGGCCAGGAATAACAAGGGATCAGACCAGCTCGCGTTTGTCCTGCCCCACGCTCTGCTGAATTCAGCACATGCGGAACAGCAAGGAACTGCGCATTTAGAATGATCGCGGAAGATTCCGGCTCGCATGGCAGCTCTCTAATCTTCTCTGGGGATCATCCATGCCCGGTGCAGTGAGGACATCGTGAATCGACGCTCTGTATTGAAGGGACTGGGATGGACAACCGGGCTGGCGCTGGCAGGCAACGCGCCGGACCTCGAATCCTTCGCGCAGCCAGCATCCGCCGTGCCGGCCGCATCAGATCAGGCGCCTCCGCCTGTTGCTGAACCCTTCCGCTCGATTGATACGTCTTTGGCAACTTTGCGTATCTCCGAGCGCTCCGGCGACCTCATCGGCATCCGCTGGCGCGACCCGCAGCTCGAGCTCATCCACGAGCCGCGCCTCGGAGAAAACTTCCGCATCCTCCTGCCCAAAGCCGGTTATGAAGCCGCCTACTTCAACAGCCGGGAACAGCAGGTCAGCCGCATCGACCCACTCCCCGATGGCGTCGATTGCATCTACGACTCGCTCACCCGCACCGCCTCGCCCGGCGACGATTCGGAAACCCTCCCCGTCCGGGTGCACTATTCCATCCGCGCCGTCGGCTCGCAGCTCCTGTTCTCCATCGAGGTCACCAATCCCACGGATCGAAGATTGGCCGAGGTGATGTATGGCATCATCGGCGGGCAGCAGGGCATCGCAGATCGGCTGGGCACGGAGTCGTTGATTCCGGGCGTGAATGTGAATCTGGCGCCGCGGATGTTTTCCCAGTTTCATGGGGGCGGCTATGGCGGCGGCAACCTGGGCATCCGATACGACGCCGCAGCCTTCGCCTATCCCGGAAACATGCCCATGGGATGGATGGACGTCTACAATCCCGCCGCTGGCATTGGCTATTACTACGCCAACCACGACCCCGCGCTGCGCCTGATGCTGCTCGATCTGGAGATGCGCCCGTTCACCAAGAGCGCCAGCCTCATGGATAACTGGCCCACCCCGGAAGAAGCCGGCGGCGAGCCGCTGGGTGTGACCATGGGCTGGGTAGCCATGCCCTACGTGAGCGCGGGTGCTTTCAGCGCGGGGCCGGTCGCCCTTGAAGTGCACCACGGTGACTGGCGCGCGGGCAGCGCGATTTACCGCAAATGGTATGACCGGCATTTCACCATCGCGCGGCCGCGGAGCTGGCTGCGCCAGCAGCAGGCTTGGCAATCGATCATCCTGTCGAACAGCGAAGATGTGATCGTGCATCGCTTCAGCGAGCTGCCCAGGCTGGCGGCCGACGCGAAGAAGTATGGAATTACGACATTTGAAATTCTCGGCTGGGATATCGGCGGAATCGATCGCGGCTATCCGCAATACCAGCCTGACCCGCGTCTCGGCACGCCTGCGGAATTCCGCGCCGCGCTGGCAAAGATCCGCGCCCTCGGCGTGCATCCGCTCATCTTCTCCAATATTCAATTTGCTGACACCGCGACCGCTCTCTTCCGCGATTCGCTGCGCCAATATACGGTCGATGGCCTGTGGGCGCCGGACCTGCACCTGAATGGCTGGGGCGAAGGCGCCATCAGCGCCCGCGCCGGCCTCACAAGGTCCAATATGACCCTGGTGAGCCCGTCGCATCCCGAGTTCCGCGCGTTCCTGATGGGTCAGTATCTCCAGCTCGTACGCGACGGCGCGGAGGGTTTCCAGCTCGACAAGACGAACCTCATGAACGTGCTCGACTTCAATCCTCGGCTGCCCGTCGCGCCCGACGAGTCGCTTGTCCAGGGCAACCTGGGAACCTTTCAGGAATTAATCGCCAGGGCGCGTGCCATCAACCCCGGCTTCGCTCTCGCTTCGGAGACCTGGTTCGATCGCGCCCTTCCCTACGTGGACGTCTCTTACATGCGCATGGGGCTTGTCGACATGGATTCCACAAGTCTCCGCTATACCTTCCCCGAGTGGACGGCCACCATCTTCGGTGAAAGCCCGGGTGACTTCGGCCCCATGAACAACGGCATGCGCTACGGCCTCGTCTGGGCTCTGGCCCCGCGCCATTACAACGACTCCGTCGACGAGTTGCTCACCCGTCCGCTGGCGCGCTACGTCGCTGAGCTGATGCGCATCCGGAAAAAATACGAAGACCTGCTTTTCTACGGCCGATTCAATGACACCATCGGCGCAACTGTCCGCGGCGGCCCGGAGATTCGCTATTCCGTCTTCACGCCCGCGGCGTCCGGCGGCAAAGCCCGCGCCTGCGTCGTCGTCAACTTCGCCGATACTCCCCAATCGGCGGAGGTCCACATCGACGGAGCAGCCGGCGAAGCCAGCGTCGCCATCCCCTTCCAGCCCGAGCGCACAACCTCATTGCCCGCGCGCCTCACCATCCCACCCCGCCAACTCGCCGTCGTGGTCGTCTCCTGAGGGCGATCCTGCGCCCGCAGCATCGCCGCGTCGAACTGGATAGATTGTTCGCCTGAGGCGGTCGCTCTTCGATCAGCCGATTGGTAACGGACGGAGCGGCTGGATGTGGAGATTTCCGGCGAGCCAGCGAAGAAGCTGTTCGATCAGCCGATTGGTAACGGAGGGGGCAGGGGCCTTTAGGCCCCTGAATCGCCAGCTTGCAACAAGCGCGGCTTCAGAGGCTGCGGAAAAACCCATCTGATGGCAGCTTTGTAACAAGGGCACGGCGGGGCACCCTCTGGGTCCCGGGCCGAAAAGGCTTCGAAAAACGAGAGGGTTTTAACCCCTGCGGGATGTTTTTCCGCCGCAAACATCCACCTTCCGATTCACCAAACACTACCTAGGCCCCTGAATCGCCAGCTTGCAACAAGCGCGGCTTCACAGGCTGCGGAAAAACTCAATCCGGAGGGAGGCGGGGGTTTCAACCCCCGCATAAAGCCTGCAAAATCGACCTTGGCTTTAGCCACGGAGGGACGGACGAGGCCAATTTCACCCGAAATTCCGAGTTTTTCCGCAGCCTCTTCAGGCCCCTGAATCGCCAGCTTGCAACAAGCGCGGCTTTACAGGCTGCGGAAAAACTCATCTGGCGGGGCTTTGTAACAAGGGCACGGCGGGGCACCCTCTGGGTCCCGGGCCAAAAATGCCCCAAAATAGAGCGCGGGCTTTAGCCCCTGCGCCCACTCTGCTGCAAATTCACCCGCCATTTGCCCTTTTTCTGCAGCCTCTTTAGCCCATTCCCTTCCACGCGCCATGCCATCCTGAGCGAAGGTCGCCGCGACAACGCGCGGCGACCGTACTGCCTCCCGGAGGGAGGCAACGAGAATAGCCCAGGACAACACGGCCTCTGAGCACAGCGAAGGGCCGTGGAAGTCCTGGGTGCTCGCCCCGGAAAAACCGCGCCGTCCCGTAGGGCCGGTGTGAAAAGCACGGCAGATTTTGTAACAAGGCACGACGAATCCGAGCTTTGTAACAAGGGCACGGCTTTATTGAGGACTGCATAAATGATGTCCGGACAAACGCGCCGGAGGCGCAGAGTTGGTTAGCCCCGCGCTTTAGTGTGGGGAAGAGGGATTCCACAAATTCGTCTCGGAGTCCCGTAGGGACGGCGCAAGGACATTATTTATGCAGGAACCAATAGCCGGGCCGAAAATGCTACAAAAGAAAGAGCGGGCTTTAGCTCCTGCCAAATCTTCTTTCGCCGCATTGACCGGCTATTACCGACTGTCGATCTCCGCGATGCGCAGCGCGCTGGAGTTGGTCGCGATTGGAGCGTGGGCTGAAGTATGCGGCAAGCGTCAAGAGTTCAACGATTGGCGCGCAGGAAAGAGGACTCTCTCCCTCGGGCAAGCTTGCGACGGATTAATCAGCGGTGCTCGAAAGATAGAAAACAACCTTCGGCAGATCGTCGACGACACCCTCTTTGAACAGGAGAGCCCGCGTGGGGAGGGTGGCTTCGTTCGTAGGATACTTGGCGGGATTTCCAGCTTCACTCACGCGCGTCCCGGAAGCACAGACGGAGATATGCGCAACAGCAACGGACCGATTTATGTCCGCTCAGCGTTCAACCATGTCGGTTGGATCCATTTTGAGACGTTCGCCCTATGCTATGTCCTCGTTCTGCTCGCTCGCCCCACAAGCCCTGCACCCACACCAATACTGGAACTGTTTGATGATCTAGAGAGAGCAAAATCACGTGTTACGCGTGCTGCATTCCAGATACTCCGTGGCGAAATCTGATTGAGGACCCGCCCAACTGTCGGTCAATCGCCAAAGCACTCATCCAGTTCATAGGAGCAACGAAATGTCGGCCTATCGTACCTTTTTTGCAGACGCGACACGGCAGAGGGCGGATGTTTGCAGAAAATTACCCTCCCTTGTTGCACGATCCTGATTGATGACGAACGCCAACGAACCTTAAGGCGCGCAAGCGCCGGCAGCCGCACCGCAGGCCCCGGGTCGCCACGGACAGGTCCTCGTCCGTGGGGTGGAGATGCTTGCAGATAATTACCCTCCCCTGTTGCACAATGCTGATAGAGGACTAGCACGCCATCCCAGCCTGAGGGGGTCAAGCCTTCGCCTTGGGCTGTCAGGACAGGCTCAAAACCTGTCAACGTTCTTGTCCGGCCCTCGCCACAATGCGGGACGAAATCGAGGAAATCACCCAAAAATCGCCCGTAACTCCTTACGGCAGAATATTCTGCAAATAACTTCAATGCTGAGAGGATTTTACAGCGCGAACCCGTCCGTAACCTCATGTACCGCAGGATTTTATCCCCAGAATAGGGGGGTGGGGGGTAGGGGGGAACAGAGTTGTAAACAGTCGGCGGCTCCACGGGGCCGCCCCCAACAGCCGGTGCGCCTACAGTTTCTCGCCGAAAACGAACCCTGTGCGCGCCGCGCAGCTCACTTCTTTCCCGGCTGCGTCCGCCAGCGTCACGCACCCGTCCTCGCAGCGCCCGGTCCGCACATGCGTAAAGCCCGCCGGCGTCCGCAGCGCGCCCTGCAGGTAGTAGATGCTCTCCGTCCGGTCTTTCTCGAACGCATGCACCGTCGGAATGCCCCGCTTCGAAAACGGATTTTCCTTCCGCGACGACGCGCTGCCTGTATCGAAGTACGCGCACACGTCCTCAATTCCCAGTGACGAGTTCCGCCCGCTCCATGGCGCCTTATGCCGCCCCGCGTTTTCAATCCACAGAATTGTCGAGGGCAGCATCGCCGCATCGCGCAGCGAAAACCATACGTAGCCCTCTTCGCTGTTCACCGCCGCCGACCACGCCGGTTTTCCCTTCTCCACTTCCACGCCGATCTGAATCAGATCCGAAAATCCCTTGCGTGCCGGATACCGGCTGCAATCCTGATCCAAAACGCCCTTAAAAAACGAAGGTACCGCGCTCAGATCGCTGAACTCCGCCGCGATTCCGAGCGACTGGTACTCGGCCTCGCCGGGATCACCGAATGGAGCCGGAAAGGTCATTCCGAAAACCTGCTTGCTGGTGGAAACCAGCAGCGCCGGATCCTTGGCCGGAACCCGCAGCACCGCATGGTGCCCCATCGTGTACGAGCCGTCCAGGCCGGCAATCGTTGTCCGGTCGTAGACGATGCTTTCTCCGTCGCGCAGCGAAAACTCCCGTGTCACCCGCGCCTCGTGCAGCGCGTTTTCCATGTGAATGCTCAGCGTTTGCACGCTGCCTTCCGTGCGGTGCCCACCCAGTGCCCAGGGCGCGCTCGGCGTCTTGCCGTGCGACGGCGTTCCATCCTCGGGGTCGGCCTTGCCGAACGGCAGGCAGAAAAAAATCCCCGCGCAGGCACTTTTCTGACTTTCCGTTCAGGTAATCCGTCTCCTCGCACTGCCACGGGCTGATGTGAAACGGCTGTACCGGCTCGCCGGCGCCCAATCCGAAATGCACCGGCGCCATATGACCGGCCACATGCGTCACCGCCATGCGGACCGCGTTGCTGGCCATCACCCACGACGGCTGGCAAAACACTGTCTCTTCGGTCAGCATCGTTCTCTCTCCTGGAGCTGGACTTCCGCCAGCTCGCAAATCGTGTGCAGCAGTAGTTTGTGCGTCTCCTGGATGCGCGCCGTGGTGGTGCTGCGAATAAGGAACTCCACATCGGCCAGTCCCTTGCAGGTTCCGCCATTTTTGCCCAGGAAGGCGATTGTGAATACGCCCTGTTGCTTCGCCGCGACCAGCGCGCGGCGGACGTTCTCGCTCTTGCCGCTGGTGGTGAAGACCATGAGCACGTCGCCCTTATGCCCGAATGCCTGCACCTGCCGCGAAAAAATGTCCAGAAAGTCGTAGTCGTTTCCGATCGCTGTCAGGTCGCCGCCATGCGTCGCCAGCGAGATCGCCGGATAGGGACGGCGGTCCTTGTTGTAGCGGCACACAAACTCCGTGGTCAAGTGCGATGCGTCCGCTGCGCTGCCGCCGTTTCCGCAGGCAAGCAGCTTGTTGCCGCGCAGCAGCGCCGCGGCCAGCTCGCGGGCCGCCGTCTCCACCTGCGCGCTCATACCCTCGGCCTGTGTCAGCAGCGCGCGCAGTTCTTCCGTGTTGCGATGGAGCGTCTCTGCGGCTTCCGTCCGGCTCATGCCGTCACCACTTTCTTCAGGTAGGTGTCGACGTAGTCCTTCACCCCGTCTTCCAGGCTGTAGAAGGGCTGGCTGTAGCCGGCGGCGCGTAGCTTCTTCATGCTGGCCTCGGTGAAGTACTGGTACTTGCCGCGCAGCGCCTCCGGCATCTCGATGTAATCGATCTTCACCGGCTTGCCCATTGCGCTGAAGACCGCCGTCACCAGGTCCTTCCAGGTGCGCGCCTTGCCGGTGCCGCAGTTGAAGACACCGCCAACGTTTGGGCTTTCCAGCAGCCACTGCGTCACAGCCACCGCGTCCTTCACATAAATAAAGTCGCGCATCTGCTCGCCGTCAGCGTACTTCGGGTTGTAGCTCTTGAAGAGCTGCACCTTCCCGTGCTCCAGAATCTGCCGGTACGACTTGGCGATCACCGACTTCATGTCGCCCTTGTGATCCTCATAAGGCCCGTAGACGTTGAAGTATTTCAGGCCAGCGATGTGTTTGACGGCGTCCGTCTTCAGCGCCCACAGGTCGAACATTTGCTTCGAGTAGCCATACATATTCAGCGGACGCAGGCCCAGCGTGGCCGAATCGTCGTCGTTGTAGCCCTGGCTGCCGTCACCGTAAGTGGCCGCGCTGGAGGCATAAACAAAGCGGACTCCGTGCTTCAGGCTGAACTCGCACAGGCGCCGTGTGTAACGATAATTGTTTTCCAGCAGGAAATCGGCGTCGCGCTCGGTGGTGGCGCTGCACGCGCCCAGGTGCACGATTCCTTCGGCATCGCTGAACTGTCCCTTGTCGATCCGTTCGATAAGCGCCTGCGGTGAGAGCACGTCCTCGTAGCGTAGTCCCACCAGGTTGTGCCACTTCTCGTCCGAGCCCAGCTTATCCACAAGGATCAGCTCCTGGCGCCCGCGCTGGTTCAGCTCTGCAACAGTGTTGCGGCCGATGAAGCCGGCTGCGCCGGTCACAATAATGGGATTCGACATTTTATTTTTCCTTTCCGCCGTAAACCTTCAGAATTCTGTCAATGGTGCTGGTAGTGGAGCGGCCTTCCACCATATCCGCAAGCACTACGCGCCCCCCACTGGCCTCCACGATTTCGCGTCCGCTGACATAGTGAGCCCAGTCTTTGCCCTTCACCAGCACCTGTGGCAGGATCTGCGCGATCACGTCCTTCGGCTCTTTGTCGTTGAAGAAGACCACGTAATCAACCGCGCGCAGCGAGCCCAGCACATACGCGCGATCCTCCTCGCCGTTGATCGGCCGGTCGTCACCCTTGTTGGTTTTGACTGAGGCGTCTGTATTCACCGCAACGACTAGTGCGTCTCCCTGGTTGCGCGCAAAGGTCAGGTAGGTCACGTGGCCGCGGTGCAGAATGTCGAAGCATCCGTTGGTGAACACCAGCTCCTTGCCCTCGGCCACCAGCCGGTCGCGCTCGGCGCGCATCTCGGGAATGGTTAGAATCCGCGGTCCCTGGACCTTCATAACATCTCCTTGATCGGTTCTTTGTCCCTGACGGTTTCTTAGGCTCTGACGGGATTTTAGTCTCTGACGTGTTGTCAGCTCCCGATGATCGGGCTCTTGTCCAATTGCATCACTTTCAGAATCTCCAGCAGCTGGCTGAAGTCGGGAATAATGAGATCGGCTCCCGCCCGGATCAGCCGCTTGCGCTTTGAGAGGTTCAGGCTGAATCGGCGCAGCTCATCGGTGGCCACGCCGATGCACAAACCGCCGCGCCGCTCGGTCTCGCGCAGCTCGACCGGCCCGTCGCCGAAGGTGGCGAACTCGTGGCCCTCCAGGTTGTTCTCCCGGATGATCTTCTCCAGCACAATCTTCTTCGCTTCCACGTTGACATCGCCCACCGAGCCGAAGATGCGGCCTTCAAAGTAGTGGGCATATCCCATCGCCTCGGCCTCCGCCTTGGCGTCGGCCTCGTCGGTACCGCTGGCCAGATACATCTTCACGCCGCGGCGGTGCAGCTCGTGCAGCAGCTTCTCCGCGTTCTTAATCTGGAAGTCAGTCGAATCCAGCTCGCCTTTGCGCAGCTTATTCACGCGGCCATGCACCATCTTCAGCAGGTCCACGTTAAAGATATGTTTGTAGCCATGCTCGTCCAGAATCTCTTCCCTGGGCACGAAGCCGAAGCGCTTCACCAGGTCCACCAGTCCCACCATCTGCACCAGCGTCTGGATGCCCGTAGTCCGGTCGATGAACTGCTTGACCTCGTCGCGGATGCGTTCGAATGTCCCCTCGTCCACGCTGTCGTACTGCTTGTCCAGGATGGCGTGGAGCATCATCGGCTCCATGATCCTTTCCCATCCTTCGCGCAGCGTGGAGAGCGTGCCGTCGTGATCGAAGATGCAGTGCTTGATGGCCAGGTCGGTTGGGACTTCGCTCACTACCTCGATCTCCGTCCCCGGAATGTACCGCGCGTGCCGCGGCGAGCTCGCCAACTCCGGCCGGAAGATGTAATTCAGCTCCGGAACCACGGCCATGATCTCGGCCGGCGACGCGGTTCCCGTCGTCTGCAGCTTCTGCACGGTGATCATCGCCGCGACGTTGGCTAGAACCGCCGCGGTCGCCGGAGCAGCTCCGGCGGCCAGCGACGCGGTCAGAGCAGAGACCACTGTATCGCCCGCGCCCACCGGGTCAACCTGCCCCAGCACCTGCAGTCCAGGCACCACCGAAACTTCACCGTTCGCCGCAACCACCATCCCCTGGTCGCCGCGCGTGATGAACGCCGGTTTGCCCGAGTTCTGGCTGACGCGCAGGGCAAAGTCGCGCGCGTGGGATTCGGTGAAGGCCATCGTCGTGTCTTCGCCGAGCAGACGCGCTGCTTCGCTCATATTGACCTTCAAGATGGCGCCCTTGTAATGCTCGGGGTAATGCCGCGCATCCACCACAAACGTGACTTTGGGATGCGCCGCGATCACCTGATTGATGCGCTCAATCAGGGCCTGCGACGACAGTCCCGCCGGAATCTGCTGGTTGAGGATCACCGCGCTGCTGTGCCGCGCGGCCGCATCAAGATTACTCACCAGCCTGTCCTGCAGCGCAGCGCTGACCTTGTTGAATGCGCCGAAGTCGATGCGGCTGTCCTCCCGCGCGCCAAAGCATGGCTTGGCGTATACCATCGTTTGCCAGGCGGCGTCGGCGGCAAAGCCAGACGTATCCGCGCCTAGTTGCGTCAGCAGCGTGCGCATCTTCTCGCCGAACATGTCGGTGCCCGCCACACCCACAGCACGCACCGTGCCCACGCCGAGATCCACCAGATTGGCCACCACGTTGCCGGCTCCGCCGAGCGAATAGCGCTGCGTCATCACCCGGCGGATCGGCAGGCCGGTTTCCAGCGAAAGCTCGACGTTTGTTTCGCACAGGCTCCAATAGGCATCCACACAAAAGTCGCCAAAGACGGTCACCGTTGTGCTGCGGATGGCCTTTAAGAGGGATGCAATCTCATTCGGAACGTCAGACATTCAAGAAATCCTGTAATTGCAGATTGAGACATTCGAGCGCCCAGGCTCGTTCACCGGGTTTATTATCAAAGTTCGCCAGCAGGGGACACAAGTAATCTGACAAAAAATCTGTGATGGCAACTGGGCGAGCGGAGATTGCTCCGCACAGCCCGTTTGCGGCGCGCCAGCAAGCTTTTCCGCGGCTTCGGATATGCGCCCTTTTCGCCGGCCCAACCCTCGGTCGGCCGTACAAAAATAATGCGGGCACAGGCCCCATTGCTGCGAGTCCTGTGCCCGGCGATTCGATTCAATTCTGCAACTCGTTCTGCTTCATGCCCCCATTCGGGCCGCTGCCGACCCGGAAGGATGCTCAATGGGCTGCTGCTGTCTCTTCCATCTTTTGCGGCGGCTCCGAGTTACCCAGCGTGTCAAACAGCGGAGATGCGGGTTTCAGTTCCGGAGCGTCTTGGCCCACCGAAACAGCAAGAATGCGAATCTTGTCGTTGTTCGGCAGGGTTAGCGAATGCGCGCCCGAGGGAACAGTCATGGTGTACGCAAACAAGTAGGAGTATTGGTAAGGCTCATTCAGTCCATCCGGCGTGTGATGATGCGAGGCATACCAGCCCAGGCTGGCCTGCTTCACATATCCGGCCATCAGGCCGACGTAGTCCTCCGGGTAACGCGGCGAGGGCACGCGCGCCTCACGCTCCCGCATGTCCGGTGGAGGCCACGGTTCGTGATTGGCTGAGGTTGCCCAGTCGCGCGAGTCCTCGTTCTTCCAGATGCGCGTGTCCCACTGGCCGATAAATCCGGTCCAGTTCTGAATGTTCAGCTGGTCGCTGACGCTGCCGGCCCGGAACATGGCCTCCTGATCGCCATCCGAAGACGTTGCCAGGATATAGATGCGGTTGAACTTGCCCTTGGGCAGCTCGATGCTCTGTCCCTTGGCCACAACCGCATTCAGCTTTCCGGTTCCCGCCGGCGCCAAGTCAAACTGCGCGCCGTCGTAGTGCAGCTGCTCAGGCAGCATCTCCGCCGGAATGGCGTCGCCCTTGCCGTCGATGCCGCTGCCGACGGTCTTGGTGTCGTCATTGCTGGCAACCGCCAGATCGTAGTTCAGCTTCACGGGTTCGGAGTGCAGCGCCGCCAGGGTGGTTGGCGGAGCACCCAGCTTCAGAGCGAAAGTGCGCGGCTGGTACGGGGTGAACGACGTGGCCAGCGATCCGTCGGTTACAGTCGCGTCGCCAAGCGGCAGTTCCTGCGCATTCACTTCGCGGGCCGCGGTGACCGGGCCGGCAAACGTGACGCGCACGTCGGGATGCGACTTCCCATCCAGCTCCACCATGCGCACAATGACCTCGTCGTCCGCTTCGGCCTTCTTCAGCGCCAGCACGCGAATGCGAGGATCGTTGAGATGAACCAGGGAGAAGGTCTTGCCCAGCGGCCCCGCATGCTTGGCCGTCTCAAATGCGATCAGCGGATCGTTCAGCCGGTATCCCTGCCAATCGGTCTGCGCATCGCGCCAGTCGCCTGCATGTCCCGCCAGCCCGAACACGACCTCATGATGCCCCCAGTCCATGTTTTCCTGGTCGGTATAGCCCTGCGGACGGCCGTTGGTCGAGGGAGGAATTCCCGGAGACCGCATCAGGGTCAGGCGGATGGTGTTGTCGTTGGGCTTGTCGGAGCCATTCTTGCAGTCGGTCAGGATGGTCGCGCCGTAGCTTCCGCTCTTGTCAGTCAGGTCGATCCAGCGATGCGACGCAACCTCGAACGAACGGTCGTATGCATTGGGCCGCTGAATGGTTCCCACATCCCAGTTGTAGGTTGCATCGGTGTTGGACGCAGTGAAGGCAAAGGTCTCCTTAAGATTCGCGTCCAGCGTTCTCCAGTCGATGGCGTTGGCGAACTCCACGTGATTGCCCGCGTCGCCCGCCGCGAGGCTGATGGTTTGCACAAACTTCGAGCCCTCGCCTGCACGCGACACCTCGATGGAAACCCGCGCCGGGCCTTTGTCCTTGATGCGGATGTTGGCCGGCCCGCCCACGTAGGCGCGCGGCGCGGCCTGCTCCTGGTCGAAGTCCATGTTCCACGCCGGGTAGATGGTCGGCGCGTCGGTGGAGATGGCCAGGCGGATGGGAGCCGACAGCAGCTCCTTGTTGAGGCTCTTGTCAAAGATGCTGGAAACGTCGCCGTTGGCATCCAGTTGTACGCGGTAGCGGGCGTTTTCCAGGGTTGAGGCGGTGACCTTCAGCTCCGGATTGGGCGTCTCGGAGCTGGCGGCCTGCACGTCATACACCGCATAGCCAACCGAAGGCGCCTTGGCCAGGAACAGCACCTTGCCGTCTTCCTCCACCTGCGCCGGAACCGGCTTGCCATCCGGGCCGGTCACGCGCACCGCCTTCGGCGCGCCGCCCGGGAAGGAAACCTTGGCTTCCACCAGGTCCTGCCGCTCGATATTCAGCGGGTTGTACACCACGATCTGCGCTCCCTTGCCCTCGGTGTTGAAGCCGGAGGCCAGCGACTCGGCAGCGCTGGTCAGCACCGTGCCAAACTGGTTGGCCGCAATCAGATCGTCGTTCCATGCGAACTGGTACGCGCGCGGGGTTGCCGTGCCGGCGCCCGTGTCGTGGAAGTGCCCGGCCAGTTCCAGCACCCAGGCATCGTTCAGCCGCTGCTGCGGGTAGGGCCGTCCGCCCATCCACGCGGCTGCCACCGAGGCCTCTTCCGCCGCATTCGCCAGGTTCTCGTTCTTGATAACCCAGCGCTTGTGATACGCCTCGGAGGTCAGCGAGCCGGCGGAGTGATTGATCAGTTCCAGGTCGCCCGTGTAGTGCGGCATGCGCGTCTGCAGGTCAGGGGTAATGGCGTTGAACATCTGGTCGGCGGCCGTTTCCATCACGTGGATGGGGCCGTCGCCCACCTGCACCAGCGGGCCGGTCGGCTGCGGCGGCGGCGTTGCGCCGGGCTGCATAAAGAACCCGAACCGCGGCATGGTTGGCAACACCGTCTGGCTCCCGGTCACGATCGCCTCGAGCAGCTTCACCGTCGACTCCTGCGCGGCGCCGCCGATGTCGCCGGTGCCCACGTACTTATAGTCCGCGTAGACTCCGGTCACCATGCCGTCCAGCGCAATCCTCTGCACCCAGTTCTGCTCCACTTCCCGTGGCCGCGCAAGGAAACGCAGCGCCTGCGGCGGCAACTGGGCTCTCTCCGCAGCTGTCAGTTGCGGCGGAGGCTGCGGCGGAGGAGGAGCCTTGCTGAGGTCGGTGTAGACCTGGCTTCCATAGCCGCCCGGATTCAGGGCAGCCAGCACGGTCTTCCCGTCCGGGCCCACCCAGAGTCCCACGTTGAAGGGAATGCCCTCGGGCGTCTCTTCCGGAGAATCCGGTCCGCCCACCTTCGGCGAGGGCTGCCACGACGCGCTCAGTTTTTGCGTGGAAAATCCCTTTATTCCCGACTCGGCAAAAATGCTGGGCAGGGACGCGGGAAAACCAAAGCAGTCGGGCAGCATGAACTCCGTGCTGGCCTTCCCGTACTCATTGCGGAAATACGTGTTCCCATACAGAATCTGCCGGAAGATCCCTTCCGCGCTGGGCAGGTTCACGTCGCCTTCTTCCACCGACGCCCCCGCCGGGTACCACTGTCCCTTATCGACATACCCTTTGATCCGCGCGTAGTCGTCCGGGAAGTACTCCTTCATCAGCCGGTAGCGGTTCGAGCCCGTCCAGTTGAAGACGTAGTGCGGGTACTTGTCCATGTACTCAAAGTTGACGCGCATGGTCTTGAGCAGGTACTCGGTGATCGATTGGGGAAACTCCCAGCGCCATTGCGTGTCCAGGTGCGCGTAGGGAACCACAAACAGGGTTGGAACCTTCGTGATATCGGGAACTTGCATGGTTTGAGCGTGGATGACGCCGAGCCCAACGACCAGGGCTACCGGCAGCGCGAGAAAGCGGTAGAGCCGCTTGCACCGCTGGGCGCATTGCAGCGCGGAGCGGAAAAGACTTCGATCTTCAGGTGAATGCAGATTTCGATTCATGGACAGCCTCTTCCCATGTTGACGGTACAGCAATTGCCAAAGTTTGCGGCCGCCGGAGACGCGGCTTCGCGGCCGCCCCAATTGTACGGGAGTCCAAGCTGGTTTAGGGGAAAAGCCTGCGCGCGCCGGCGATTTTTTGCAATAAAAAGGGCGGGGCTTGCGCCCCACCCTGGTTAGAAATCCTGGTTATCAACCATTGCCCAGCCTGTCCGGCTCTGAGGGAATGTGAACTGTCACATCCCCTCAGGCCTTTTCAGACCGTTAGGCAACTAGAAGCGGAACTTCAAGCCCGCCTGCAGAGTACGGACGTCACCGCTCTTGCCGGTGATTTCGCCGAACTGGCTCGAACGTCGCGTTCATGGTCGCGCCGCCCAGGTTCGCATGGTTAAAGAGGTCATAGCAATCGAAGTGGAACTCGAATGCGCTGCTCTCGCTGACCGGGAAGGTCTTGATAGCCGACATATTCCAGCTCTTAATGCCGGGGTTGGGGATAATGTCACGAACGCCCTGCTGGGTCACAAACGTGCCTGCCGTCGGAGCAACGAAGTTCTGGTTCGCTGCGCCGCAGACAGTGGCGTTGCCGGGGCCGCAGCCCAGGAACCACTGCAGCGCGCCGTCCACGCCGTGGGGGCCGGCATAGCCCTTGACGAGATTGGCCTGACCGGTATGGGACCAGAAATTGCCGCCTTGGAGGTTAGACATGCTGCCGTCCGCCGCGCCGCTGGCGGTGGTATATAACGTAGTCGAGCCAACCACCGTCGAACTGACTACGCCGCCGCCCTGGGAGATGCCGGCATAATCGCCGCTGCCGCCCACGGTTTGCGGGTTGCCGGTCTGGAACTGCATGTCGCCGCTGACCTCCCATCCGCCCAGGGTTTCGCCCATCATGTTGCGCTGGCCCTTGTAGAACGGAAGCAGGTAGTCGTAGTTGACGATCAGGGCGCTCTTGATGTCGTAGGACGAGCGGCCCCACACGTTCAGGTTGTAGTAGTTGTCAGGATAGAGGTCGCGATAGGTTGAGCCGCCGTCCATGCTTCTGGCAAACGTGTAGGCGCCGCCGATCGAGGATCCTTCCGTGAAGTGGCTGGTCCAGCCGATCTCCAGGGCTTTGTAGTTCTGGTTCGCAACGCTCTGCAACTGCGTGAGGAAGGTGTACCCCTGGTAGGGACGCAGAGCGTCAATTCTGGTGGACGGGTTGGCTTCCGCCGTGCCGGCAGCCGGCTGGTTGATGTCTCCTGCCACCCAGTTGTGGTTGGTCACCGCGCCCACGTACGACGCGGTCATCGTTGAGTGGATGCCGGCGAACTGCTTCTCGTAGCTGACGTTCCAGTCATACCGCGAAGGCGACACCGTTTTAGGGTTGTAGGCAGTGATGCTCAGCACCGGAACTTCGCTCGCGGCAATTCCTACCGTTGGATTGTCGACCTGCTGGTACGGCCCGGTGCCCGCCGCGTTGTCCCGCGGAGTAGCTACCGTCGTCGTCGGCTGGAAGGGCGAGTTGCCGCCCGGGAAGATGTTGTCGACGATCAGCTTGTTCTGTATGAACCGGCCGCCGCCGCCACGGATGACTAACGTCGGGGTAAGCTGGTATGCAAAACCAAAGCGCGGTTGAACTGCGTTCGCCGTGGGGTAGAAGCCCTTCTTGAAATTCGGGCCGAACAGGTTGGAGCAGGGCTCGTTTTCGCACGAGGCGAGAACGGCGCTTGCATTGGTCCAGTTGGCCGGGTTCGCCGCTGAGACGCCACGCTTGAGGGCCTCGGCCGGGAAGCCGCTGATGCCAGGGATCACCATGCCGTCGAACGGCGTGGTGCTCGTCGCGGTGTTGATCAGGTCCGTGGTCCGGTCGACAACCGGCGCACTCGCCGGGCTATACAAGGCCGGATCGAAGTCATCGGAATTGCCCAACCGTGCAAACGGCGCAACCGTCGTGGTCCAGCGCAGGCCGAAGTCCAGGTGCAGCTTCGGACTCACCTGCCAGTTGTCCTGGCCGAATCCCTCGTACAGGTACTCCTTCCAGTCGGTATACGCCCTGGAGGCGATCTCATTGTAGGTATCCGAGAGGCCCAGGAATTCGTTCGCGATGGACACGCCAGTGTTATCCTTCGAACCCGTGAACGTGCCCATCTGGTTGCTTGCGCCGCCGGGAACCGTGCTCACGTTGATCTGGTCGTTGTCCCTCTCACCCGCCTTTTGGGCGTAAAAGCCGAACTTCAGGGTGTGATTGCCGCGAACCCAGGTCAGCGAATCAGACAACACGTAGATGGGGCCCGACGAGCCCGAAGGATACGCCGTGCCGCTCACCGAGGTGAAGGAATCGTTCGTTGTGTAGCCCGGAATCTTGTTATTCGCCGGGCTCACCGCGGTGCCCCTCGGGAATACCGAGACCGGGTAGATTAACGGGAAGTTGAATCCAAACAGGGTGCGGTCGTAGCCGTTGCTGTACTTCTGGTTCGGCAGCAGCGGCGCCGGCGGTCCGGCCGGGATTTCCACCCTGTCGGCGGAAGCCGTAACCCGGACTTCGTTGATCATCGTCGGCTTGATGGTCCACTCGTAGCCCAGTGCGTTGGTCTGGTTGGGACGGACCCACGCCAGCGGCGTCAGATTGAAGGGGCCGTTGGTCGGCGCGTACTGCGTGTATGCAATATCCGACCGGCGGAACTCCACGTGATTGTTCGGCGTAATCAGGACGTCCGCGTTCCACTGGTCAAGCCGCTGGTTGTAAGGATTCGCCAGCGCGTCTTCCATATTGGCCGTGCCGCTCTGGTAGCCCGGCGTCGGCGGCGGCGTTACATTGTCGAAGGCCATGCCGTTCACGCTGTTGGGTAGCACATTCCCTATAAACGCGCCGTCGTCGTTGTAGTCATACGGCGAGCCTGTGTAGCCGGGGATTTTGTTATAGCCGGTCTCGGTCATGTAGGTCACGCCGCAGTTGGCTGCGACATAGGAACCGCTGGAGTAGCAGCTCTGCGGATCCTTGAGCAGCGTGCCCGCCGGGTAATACACGCCCGACAGGGCGCCCCCGTTGCTCAACTCGCTGAAGTCGCCCTGGCGCATCAGGGCCGTCGGCACCGCATCGTTTTGCGTGGCATATTGACGGAGCTTGATCCATTCCTGGCTGACGAAGAAGAACGCTCTGTCGCGGGAATGCGAGAGGATGCCGGAACCCGGAATCCACACCGGGCCGCCCACAGCGTAGCCATAGTCGTTGTAGCGGAAGGGCGTTGTGTATGAGGTCGACGCAACCTCCTTACGCGAATAGGTGTTGGCGATTGCGGCGGAGTTTCTCAGGTACTCGTACAAGGCGCCGTGGAAGTCGCGGGTGCCGGCCTTGGTCACCACGCGGACTTCAGCGCCGGAGCCGGTGCCGTACTCAGCCTGGTAGTTGTCCGTCAGCACCTGCACTTCCTGCACCGAGTCGGTGGAAATGCCGCCGATGGTCTCGCCGTCATCGCGGGTACGGATGGCGGGCGCGCCGTCGATCCAGTTTTCCACGTCCTGCCCGCGCGCGCCGTTGGCGTTGGCTGCCACCTGGCCGCCGGCGCGGCTGTAGTTGAAGCCGTCAATATTGTTCGTGCCGGTCATGCCGGGAATGAACTGCACCATGTACAGCGGGTTGCGGCCGTTCAACTCCAGGGCCGAGACCTGACTGCCGGTCACTTCGGCCTGCACTGTAGCCGACTGCGTCTGCAGGACCTGCGCGGTGCTCGTCACCTGAACCGTCGAGCTGGCGGCGCCGACCGTCATCTTGGCGTCAATCTCAACCGCGCTGTTCGACTGCAGAGTGTTGTGGGTTGAAGTATATCTCTGGAACCCGGCCGCGGTCACCGAAACGGTGTACTGGGCGGGAACGATGTTGGGCACTGAATAATGGCCGGAACCATCGCTAAGAACGGTGCGGGTTTCGTGCGTGCCTTCGTTGGTCACTGTAACTGATGCGTTGGGAATCACGGCCCCGGTCTGATCCGTCACTAGACCGGAGATCGTGCCGACGTCGGCCTGTCCAAACGCAGCGGTGTTGAAGATGTAGACAAACATCAGGGCGCATAGGCCCATGATGCCGACGCGTACGGCTTTGCTGGACAGCATCCCCGTGTATAGCTCGCGTAGCTTCTTCACGCTTGCCTCCTTCATGTACTACCTCCAAAAGTGAACGCACGCACACGCGACACAATTTCGCGCGCACAACATCCGACCGCAAGCCTAGTGACCGGGAAAATCAAAGTCAAGAAAAAAGTCTCCTAAAGGTCAATGGAAAGAGATATTTAAAAATCAGAATAAAAGGACGGGTCCCCGCAAAACATTGAGGATGATTAATGAAGAAGTTATTTATCTACATATAGATGCAGTCAATCCGCAGTTGACGGCGAAGATTTACGAGAGACACTTTGCTGAGATACCTGGCGAGTCTGGTTGCCAACACGGGGGTCAAGCGGGATACACGCCTTGGCAGAGGTAACATATTATTTATCTACGAGTTGCCCTGTGGAAGCGGCCCCCTTAAGCCGGCATCGAACTACCTGATCCATATTCCTACCTATATATAGTTTCATAGATTTGATCCCACCAGCCTCCACCGTATTGTATCCATATATATGTCCATATACTGGGGGCATGGCTTCGCTGCTCGAGATTCGCGACCTGGAAGTCCATTTCGGCGTCACTCGGGCGGTCCGGGGCGTCCATCTTCACCTGGAAGCGGGCGAGGTCGTGGGCCTGGTGGGCGAGTCCGGCTCCGGCGCCCGGCGATCCTCCGCGCCCCAGCACCTGTATACGCAGAGCCTGCTGGACGCCGTGCCCACTCTGCGCACGGACCGCGGCCGGCCGCTGGCCATGGTGAGCGCCGCGGATTAGGAGCCGGCGCGCCGCGCTGCAAACACGACGGCCCCTCGGCGAGCCGAGAGGCGGTTCGGCGTTGGGATGGGAATTACTCGGCCGCCGCTTTTTCCGCGGCGGGCTCGGCGGCGGGAGCTTCAGGAGCGGCTTCCTCGCCGGCCTCGGCGGCCACCTTCACCTTCAGGTGCGCGGTCACTTCGCGGTGCAGCTTGACGGCCACGTTGAACTCGCCCACGCTCTTGATCGGCTCGGGGAGCTGAATCTTGCGGCGATCCACCGCGAAGCCCTTGGTCTCGAGCTCGGCAGCGATATCGGCCGAGGTGACGGAGCCGAACAGGTGGCCCGCCTCGCCCGACTTGCGGGTGAAGTTGAGCGCCACCGGCTCCAGTTGAACCACCAGTTGCTCAGCCTGCGCCTTTTCGGTGGCCGAGCGCCGCGCGGCCGCGGCCTTCATCTGCTCGATGACTGCCTTGTTCTCCCGCGTGGCTTGCATGGCCAGCTTGCGCGGCAGCAGAAAATTGCGGCCGTAGCCGTCCGCGACCTTCACCACGTCGCCACGCTGGCCCAGGTTCGCTACGTCTTCCTTCAAAATCACTTCCATCGGAAATCTCCCGTATTACGGGCGGCGCCGTCGCCGGCTGGTTTTCAGCCGTTTGGTTTGCGCCGCGCTTCCATCAAAACTCCGGCATCCGCCGGCTTAACGCGTTTCATTCCGTTCGCTCGCGGCCGCTTTGTCTGCGTGCGGGCCGCTAGCGCACGGGCGGCAAGCCCGCGCTGCTGCTTAGTGCCTGGTGGCAAACGGCAGCAGGGCGATGTTGCGCGCCTGCTTGATGGCGCGGGTGAGCCGCCGCTGGTGCGTGGTGCACACGCCGGTCAGCCGCCGCGGCACGATCTTGCCGCGCTCGGCCACGAATCCCTGCAGCAGGCGCACGTCGCGGTAGGGGATTGCATCGATCTTCTCAGTGCAGAACTTGCAGACCTTCTTGCGGCGGAAAAACTTGCCGCGTCCGCCCGGACCGCCGGCAGGCCGGCCTCCTGGACCGCCCGCGCCCGGCCGTGCTCCGCGCGGACCAGCACCGGTCGCCGGACCCGCGCCGGAAGGCGCTCCATGGGTTGCTGCGTTCGCGCCGTTCTCCAGCGCCTTTGCTTGCGTCTCTTCTGACATACTGTGTCCTCTTTACTCTCTTCGTCTCCACCAGCGCCGATGCGGCGCCGCGGAGCAATTTCAATCCACCCGCGGCCGCGCTCATCCATCCTGCGCGGCTGCGGCCATGCGGCTAGGCGCCGGCCTGAACCGCTTCGGCGGTCTCGGCCTGCGCCGCGCCTTCCGGGGCCGCTGCCGGCTCCGCGCTCAGCTTGCGGCGGGTTCCGCGCAGAGCCTTGATCTTGGCCAGGCGCTTCTCTTCCTCGTCCATCCGCACGGTGATGAATTTGATCACCTGTTCAGTCACGCGCAGCCGGCGCTCGAGCTCCAGCACCACCGCGCCGTTGGCCTCGATGGTCAGCAGCACATAATTTCCGTCGCTGAACTTGCGCACCAGGTAGGCCAGCTTGCGCCGCCCCATCTTCTCCGCCGACTTGACCACCCCGCCGCCGCCAGTCACCGTGGCACTGAAGCCGGCGATCAGCTTGTCGACATCCTCTTCGGCCGCATCGGGCCGCACAATAAACATCACTTCATACAAACGGGACATCCTGTTTCCTTTTCCGCCGGAGTCCGGGGATTACCCCTGCCTCCAGCCTTTGCCGCCGGCTCAAACCATAGCGGCGATTCTGCCTTTTGCACTGCGTTGTTCGTAATCCCTAATCGCTGTTCTCTGTTCCCTGATCTTTCCGGTTAAACTCGTTCATCGCGGCTGCCAGCCCCTGCTCGAGAATGCGCCGCGTGGCCATCGCTACCCGGTCCAGCACAACGTCCAGCACCGCCAGATCCGCCTTGCGCATGGGCGAGAGCAGGTAATCCGTGCCCGGTCTTGCCCCGCCGCCGGCCGTAATCGCCTCCGGTGGCAGATTTAAGCCCACTCCAATCCGCAGGCGCAGCCACTCCTCACTGCCCAGAACGCCGGTCACGCTGCGGGCGCCGTTGTGCCCCGCCGGCGAGCCGCGCTCCCTGATCTTGAAGCTCCCCAGCGTCAGGTCCAGCTCGTCGTAGATGACCAGCAGGTCCTGTCGCGGGTCCGCCTCAAACTCCCGCACCAGAGCGGCCACCGCAAGCCCGCTCAGGTTCATGAAAGTCTCCGGCTTGGCCAGCACCACGGTCCGTCCCGCCATGCGGCAGGTTGCGGTTACGGCGCGGCATCGCCGGTTTTGCACCACCACGCCCTCTTGCGCGGCAATGCGGTCGATGGCCATGAACCCTGCATTGTGCGGGGTCCACAGATACTCCGGGCCGGGATTGCCCAGGCCCACAACCAGAAACGGGCTGCTTCGGGTTCCGGTCTTGCTCTCCCCGGCAGCCAGTTCCTGTGCGCCGGGGTTCCGGGATTCGCTCGTCTCTGCCAAGTCTTACTTCTTCGCCTCGGACTTCTTGGCGCCGGCGTCGGCCTCGGCCTCGGCCTTGCCCTTTTTCGCAACCTCGGGCTCGGTGGCAGCCGGAGCCGCGGCAGCTCCCGCCTCGGCAGCGGCAACCTCGGCCTCGGCCGGTGCAGCCACTACTTCCTCACGGATCGTGACCACGTGCGCAACGGTCGCGTCCTCGGCGTTCAGGTACTTGATCGCGCCGGAATGCGGCAGGTCGCTGATACGAAGCACCTGGTGCATGTCCAGGTTGCTCACGTCCGCAGCGATGCTGGCCGGAATATCCGTCGGCAGGCACTCGATGTCCACCTCGCGCATCACCTGGTCCAGGATGCCGCCGGCAACCTTCACGCCCACCGGCGTGCCCATCAGCTTCACGCGCACCTTCACGCGCAGCAGCTTGTCCAGCGCAATCCGCTTCAGGTCGATGTGAATCAGCCGGTCCTTGATCGGCTCGCGCTGCCAATCGACGATCATGGCCTTGGCCGTCGCCTGCCCGGCAAGCTCTACATCGAAGATGGTGTTGTGGCCGGTCTCGGAAAAGAGAATCCGGGAAATCTGTTTGGGATCCACCTCGACGGCCACCGGATCGTGCCCGGAGCCGTACAGCACGGCGGGAATCTTGCCCGCGGCGCGCACCCGGCGCGCGGCGTTCTTGTTGAATTTGCCCTGGCGGGCCTTGGCTACAACGACTTCAGGCATTCGCTCTCTCGATTCTGGTTCGGGCACGGCCCGCTGGCGGTCCGCTCCCTTTGTTGAGAAGCCAGTGGTCAGTGGTCAATGCACAGTGGTCAGAAGAAATGACTCAGCAGACACCAATTTCAGACAACCAGCCGGGTTAATAAACATCGCAAAGACAACTGACCACTCATTACTGATCACTGTCTGTCAGTTAAACAACGAACTTACACTCGTCTCCATGTGAATGCTCTCGATGGCCGCGCCCAGCAGGCCCGCAATCGACAGAACCTTGATCTTCTGCAGCTTCTGCGCCGCGTCGCGCAGCGGAATCGTGTCGGTCACGATCAACTGCACCAGCCGCGACGCCGCGATGCGGTCAACCGCAGGCCCGGAAAGCACGGCGTGGCTGGCGCAGGCATACACGGCCGCCGCCCCGGAGTCGTACAGCGCGTCCACTGTCTTCACCAGCGTGCCGGCCGTGTCGATGATGTCGTCGATGATCAGGCAGTTCTTGCCCTTCACATCGCCGATTACGTTCATCACCTCGGTCACGTTCATTTCGGTGCGGCGCTTGTCCACGATGGCCAGCGGCGCTCCCACCTTCTGTGCGAAGAAGCGCGCCCGCTCCACCCCGCCCGCGTCCGGCGAGATCACGGTCAGGTTAGGCAGGTTAAGCTCGCGGAAGTAGCTCACCAGCACCGGGCTGGCGAACAGATGATCGACGGGAATATTGAAGAAGCCCTGGATCTGCGCCGCGTGCAGGTCCACAAACAGCGCGCGGTTGGCGCCCGCCGTGGTCAGCAGGTCGGCGATCAGCTTGGCGCTGATGGCCACGCGCGGACGGTCTTTGCGGTCCTGCCGGGCGTACCCGTAGTAGGGAACCACCACGGTAATCCTGGCCGCCGAGGCCCGTTTGAGCGCATCAATCATCACCAACAGCTCCACCAGGTGCTGGTCCACCGGATAGCAGGTGGGCTGCACCACGAACACATCCACGCCGCGCACGTTCTCCAGCAGCTGGAAGTACACCTCGCCGTCGGCGAAGCGCTGGATCTTCGACTCGCCCACCGCAACGCCGATGTGCGCGCCGATCTTCTCGGCCAGCGGCCGGTTGGCCGTGCCGCTGAAGATCTTGAAGCGCTTGTCCTCGCTCAGACTCCGCGCCCGCTTGCGATCGGTCGCCGTCCTGGGCTCTTTGGGCTTGACGGCGGCCTGTCCGCCGTCCTGCTTGTCTTCCGTCGCCGCCGTCAATGTCTCCGCTTCCATCGTTTGAACACCTCCAAGCTGGTTGGCTTTGGCTGCTTCCCGTGTTCCGTACTGCAAACTTGGCTGGGCGACCAGGATTCGAACCTGGACAAGTGCCTCCAAAGGGCACTGTCCTACCATTAGACGATCGCCCATCCCGGCGCTTTTCCCTGCCCCTGCCGTTCTGCTCTTTTGCGACCCGCCGCAGGTTGGTTGCCCACCCGCGCACATTACCCGCAGAGCCTGTTCGAACCGGCAAGGCCTCGCTGGGGAAACCGCCTTCGACAGCCGCTGGCGAGTCTCGCGCGCCCGACAAACGGCTGTCAATCTCTTTGCCGCGGAATCATCTCCCGCCAATACTCGCCGCGCGGCAGGGTGCGTGTCAGGTAGCTGCGCACGCCCACCGGCTGCAATCGATCCCGGGCCGCTTCCGCATCTCCGCGGGTCTGGTACAACCCGAAAAGCGCCGAACCGGACCCCGACAGCATGGCAAGGAGGGCCGCCTCCGGTGTGCCTTCGGCCGCAAGGATACGCTTGATTTCGCTCAGGAAAGGATGCTGGGGAAACACGACGCGTTCAAAGTCGTTCTCCGTCCAGCTGCAAATCCCGGTGCGGACAAGCGCGGACTTGAGCGGTCCGGCCAGGTTCTCGCCCCTGGCGAGAACACCGGAGGAGCCGGCTCCCTGGCCGCCTTCCGGGATCGCTTCCCTGAAGGCGCTGGCGTAGGCACGGCTCAACTCATTTAGTTTATCGGTACTGGCCGCCGCGGTCAAACCTTGGGCGGCACACAGTGCGTCCCAGTCGCGGAAGGCCTGCGGCGTGGAGACGCCCTCGGCCGGCGCAGCCACCACGCACCATAACGGCTCGATGTCTGGCAGCGGTTCCACCACCTGCCCGCGGTCCCGGCCCAGCACTGTCCCCCCGATGAGAAACAGCGGCACATCGGAGCCGACCTGGGCGGCAATCTCCAGCCGCCGGGCCGCCCAACTTGCGCCGTCGATTCCCAGCTCCGTTTCCAGACCCACCAGCGCCGCCACCGCGTTCGCCGATCCTGCTCCCAGCCCGCCCTGCACCGGGAGCCGCTTATCAATATGGATCTCGACTTCGGCGGTCAGGCCTAGTTTTGCCAACGCCAGCGCGACCATCTTCCAGGCGGTGTTGCGGCTATCGGTGGGAACGCGGCTGTCATTCGACGTGAGCCGCAGCGCGGTCACCGGCGCACGGCGCGCGGTCACGGTCACCACGTCGTAGAGAGCGATTGTCTGGTAAACAGTGGCCAGGCCATGAAAACCGTCAGGCCGCGGCGCTCCAATATGGAGGCCGAGATTGATCTTGGCGTGCGAACGAACCGCTGTCGGCATACCGGTTCATTGTAGAGCCGAGTCGGAAAGTGGGATCGCCACGGCCAGTGCTGATCTCACAGAAACGGGCTGGAAACGATGACCACAGACTCCTCCGAATTATGCATCAGGCACTCCCGGCCATCCGGGCCGCCGACTTCTGCCGGAGGATTCTTGTGCCGGGCAATACCAGCGACCGGCGGTTGCTCAAGAGCGACGTCAAGTATCGCTTTGTGATCGACATGGCTTCGATCAAGCGCGAAAGCGTTTCACTCTGCACACTGCGCCGGACCGGGATTTTCTGGTCCAGCGCTAGTTTGTGGGTTTCATCGATTTGTAAACTCCGCGTCGCCCACTTAAAAAACTCCGCGACTGCCGTGTGAAAGCCGGGGTACAATGAGCCAGGTTTATTCGCGTCGTCCCGCGGCATTGGCGCTCACACAGGCCCGGGGCGCCGGTGGCCGTTTCCCCCGCTTGCTATTTCGCACGTCGACGAGACGGAGAGGTCGGTTCCGCATGAAGCATTGCTCCCGCAGAGAATTCCTCGGCGCCATGAGCATGGCCGCAGGCGCATGCCTGGCGCGTCCCAGGCTGCTCTCGGCGCGGCCCGCGCCCGCCAGCCGCGTAGCCATCGGCATGTGTCCCACGTACGACCGGGAGGTGACGGCGACGCTGGCCACGATGTTCGACCAGCTCGGCGGCCTGGAATCGCTGGTGCGCGGCAAGACCGTGGCCATCAAGCTGAATATGACCGGCCCGGCGAACGACCGCTTCAGCACGATGCCCAATGCGATGACCCACTGGGTGCATCCCCAAGTGATTGCTTCCGTGCTCAGCCTGCTGGATAAGGCCGGAGCGCAGCGCATCCGCCTGCTGGAAAGCGCGCCAATTGGCGACAAGCCGCTGGAGGAGTTCATGCTCTCCGCCGGATGGCAGCCGCAATATTTCATGAGCGCCGCGCGCCGCGTGGAGTTTGAGAACACCAACTACCTGGGCGGCGGCAAGAGCTACGCCACCTTCATGGTTCCCGGCGGCGGCCTGATGTATAGGGGCTACGACCTGAACCACTCCTACCGCGACACCAACGTCTTCGTCTCCCTGGCCAAGCTCAAGGAGCACCGCACCGCGGGCGTCACGCTCTCCATGAAGAACTGCTTCGGCATCACGCCCGTCACCGTCTACGGCGAGCAGGTTCCCGTGGACGAGCCGAGCCTGGTTCCAATCGGCTACCGCGGTCCGCTGCACTCCGGCTCGCGCGTGCCACCGAAGAGCGCGCCCCAGCCCGTCAGTGAAGAAGCAGCGACGTCGCACGATCCCGGCTACCGCGTCCCCCGCATCACCGCCGATCTGGTTGCGGCGCGGCCCATCCACCTGGCGGTGATCGACGGCATCTACACCATGACCGGCGGCGAGCTGCCCAACCAGAACCCCCACTGGATTCATCAGGCAGTTCATCCCGGCGTGCTGATTGCCGGGCTGAACTGCGTCGCGACCGATGCGGTGGCGACCGCCGTCATGGGCCTGGACCCCATGGCCGATCGTGGCACGCCTCCCTTTGAAACCTGCGACAGCACGCTGCACCTGGCCGAACATCTCGGCGTGGGCACGCGCGACCTGAGCCGCATCGAGGTCACCGGCACGCCCATTGCGAAGGCCCGCTTCCCATACAAGCCGCTGTCACAGCTCGTCACGGCGTGAGGCTCGGATCTGCGTGAAGGCCCGGCGCAATGCGCCGGGCCTTTGCTCTTCTGCCTGATTTTCGGCGCTGCTCCAGGCCGCAAAGAGATTTCGGCACGGCTGTCAGCGGTGGTTTCCGCCGGCGAGCGCGGGAGTGCGAGCAAGGCCCAGGTTCCTGGGTTCCGAATGGCGCGAGAAGGCGCTCAAAAGGTCAATATCAGCCCCCAAAACGGCCCTCAACTGCCCCTAAGCTACCCCTAAACTACCCCGAAACTGCCCGAAAACGCCCGGAATCGGCCGTTTGCAAAACGATGTTAACTTGTTATGTTTCATATAGATAGTCCATTCAGCGCAGCAAAAATGATGATCTACGGGTGGACGTTTTTGGGGGGGGAGGGGGCTATGTAGATTGGGTGGTATAAGCCGGGCACATGCCTGACGGATGAGTCGAGGGGCGGTTTGCAGGTGGTTTTTCATGGGTTCGCCAATTCCAGTGTGCTACAGAAGGGGGAAATTATCTGCAAAGGCGTAGCGCGTGCTGCTGGGGAGAACGGCAAAACAACCGTGGCCGGCCACGGCGCTTCACGCCAACCGGAAGGGATCGGCCGATACAACCTGACGTGAATCTCCACAGCAGAGCTTTTACGCTGCTCCCGCGCTCCACGCCTGGATGCGCGCCGCTCTGAGTGTGGCAACGGGATCGTCGCCCGCAGGATGGAACTCCATGGCGACGTTGTGGCGGAAGTTGAGCTGCGCCAGCTTGCGGTAGATGTTGACATAGTTGATCTCGCCGGTGCCGGGTTCGTGCCGGCCGGGCACATCGGCAACGTGGACCAGGCCGATCACGTCGATGTGCTTGTCGAGCTTCTCGATCAGGTTCCCCTCGGCGATTTGCTCGTGATAAAGGTCGTACAAAAACCGCACTTGCGGGTGGTTCACCGCACGCACCACTTCGATCGCCTCCGCGGACGAGGTCAGAAAATACCTGGGATTCTCCTCGGGGTCGATGTTTTCCAGCAGCACCCGCACCGGCTCGCCGGCAATCTTCCGTCCCTGCACCAGCCCCGCTGCCTGCTTCAGCGTCTCGATGGCGCAGGCGTGCTGATCTTCGTGGCTCATCCCCGGAACCACGTTCCCGGAGAGCACGATGATCGCCGGACACTCCAGCGTCTCCATCGGCACGAGCGCCTTGCGCAACTCGGCCAGAAGCGCCTCGCGCGCTGCCGGATCGGCGACACCGTGCTTCAGGCCCGCAGTGGTGTCGAAACGAATGCCCAGACGCTTGCGCGCGGCGTTGGCCCGCTGGAAGCCAGCGTCTGTCCAGTCGCGGTACTCGCCGACCAATTGGACGTTGCGGTAGCCCGCCTCGGCCACACGCGCCAGCCGTTCTTCGAAAGGCAGCTTATTAAAGACCGTCCACAGCATGATGGAGATGCCGTAGGGCGCGGCGGCGGCGGCAGGCGCGGCGGCGGCTGCACCGGCCAGCGAGGGCGCGGCCACGGCGGCTGCCGCGGCAGCGGCAAACGACCGGGTAAAGGCGCGGCGGTTCATGCGGAAACCCTCTTTCTCTGGAACGGCCCGTCGGCTCGCAATAGAATAAGCTGTTCTGCCGCCGCACTGCGTTCGCTCACCATATCCGGCACGGCCGCGGATCCACCATCTTGCCGGTCTTTTTGCAACTGAAGCTCTTGGCAAACTCCGGCAGATCGCTCAACACGGTGTTCGCCCGATACTCTTCCGGCGCATGGGGATCGCTTTCAGCCTGGTTGCGCAACTGCTCGGGCCGGGTCTGCTCGCACCACTGCTGCGCGTAGGCGATCCAGAAACGCTGGTCCGGCGTATAGCCGTCCATTTTGGCGCTCATGTTCACGTGCGCGGCATCGGCCTTGTCGAGCCACGCCAGCCAGGCCAGCCATAAACCCCCTAGATCGGCGAGATTTTCACCCTCGGTGAGTTTGCCGTTCAGGTGTACGCCAGGCACCGCCTCGATGGCGTCGTACTGCTTCACGATGCACTCGGCCCGCTGGTTGAATCCCTGCACGTCGGCCGGGGTCCACCAGTTGCGCAGGTTGCCGTCCTTGTCGAACTGGCGCCCCTCGTCGTCGAATCCATGGGTCAGCTCGTGGCCGATGGTCGATCCCATGTCGCCGTAGTTGGCCGCATCGTTCTCCTTGCCGCTGTAAAACGGCGGCTGCAGATAGCCGGCCGGGAAGTTGATGTTGTTCATCTGCGGATCGTAGTAGGCGTTCACGGTGGGCGGCGTCATCTCCCACTCGCTCTTGTCTACCGGCTTGCCGATCTTGGCCAGGTCGCGCGCCACTTCAAACTCATGCGCCCGCATCGCATTGCCCAGCGCGTCGCCGCGCACAATCTTCAGTTTGCCGTAGTCGCGCCACTTGTCCGGATAGCCGATTTTGTTCATGACCGCGTGGAGCTTTTCCCTGGCCTGCGCCTTGGTCGCCGCGCTCATCCAGTCCAGCCCGTCGATGTCGTTGTCCATCGCCTGCTCGATGGCCAGCGTCATCGCCAGCACCCGCTGCTTCTGCGCGGGGGGAAAGTAGCGCGCCACGTACACCTGGCCGAGGGCTTCGCCCAGCTCCTCGTCCACGCGGCTGGTGCAGCGCTTCCAGCGCTCCTGCTGCTTCTCAGCCCCGTTCATAATGTGCTGGTAGAAGTTCCAGTTCTCATGGTCAAAGCTCGCCGGCATACTTGTCCCCGCGTAGGTGTTCAGCAGTTGCCAGCGGAGGTAGACCTTGATCCGGTCCAGCGGCGTATCGGCCACCAGCGCATTGAACTCGGCATAAAACCGCGGCTCGGAGACATTGATCCGTCCCGTCTCCGGCGCGTGCGCAACCGCAGCGTACACCGGCAGCGAGAAATGCGTCAGCACCCGCGCAAAGCCGGCGACGCTGGCCGGATGGTTCAGGTTCTGCGGGTCGCGCTGCTGGGTCATGGTCAGCGACGCTTTAGCCAGACGGGTTTCAATGGCCAGCACCGTCGCCGCGTCCTGCGCGGCCAGCGCCGCCGGCCCGCCCGCCAGCGTGAACATGGCGCGGACATGCGCCTCATATTGATGGCGCAACTGAACGCTCTTCGGGTCCGTGCGCGTGTAGTAGTCGCGCTCCGGCAGTCCCAGGCCGCCGGAGTTATAAAACGCGATCACCCGGCTGGAATCCGCGAAATCCTGCCCCGAACCCATGCCGAAGAACGCGTTCACGCCCAGCGCGTGCAGGTGTGCCAGCAGCGCCGGCAGCCCGGCTGCCGAACCGAGGGCGTCAATGCGGTCAAGCTCCGGCTGGAGCGACTTGAGTCCGAGCCGATTCACCCTGGCCACGTCCATGCAGCTGGCGTACTCGTCGCCGATCTTCCGCTCGTTGGGGGTGCGGCCGGGAGACGGTACGGATGCCTGTTCCAGAATCTGCCGCAGGTGCAGGCGGTTCAGTTCGTAAAGCTCCGTGTAGCGGCCGTATTCGGCCTGATCGGGGGGCAGCGGATTCCGCTTCAGCCAGCCGTTGCAACTGAAACGGTAAAAGTTCTCGCAAGGATTCACCGAGCGGTCGATCAAGGTGGGATCGAAGACGCGGAGCGGCGGCGCGGAATGCGCGGAAGCGGAGCTGGCGGCTGCCTGGCAGAACGCGGCCGAGCTGCCAAAGCTGACCATCCATGCGGCGGAAAGAAGCAAAAAAGCGAGATGATAGCGCGGTGAAAGCAAGGCAATGCGTTGCATGCCGCCACTCTAGCAGATTCCCGCTGTATCCGCGGTGTTCGCAGCCGTGCGCCGTTACAATAAGAGGAGTCAAAAGCACTTCGTTCAAGGAGTCCATTCCGTGGCGCAGCGCACCCTGAGCATCGTCAAGCCGGATGCGGTCCGCAAGGGCTACACCGGGGCCATCCTGGCCGCCATCGAGCAGGCTGGTTTCAGATTTGTGGCAATCAAGAAGCAGTCCATCTCAGTCGATCAGGCTCGCGGCTTCTATCACGTTCACCAGGGCAAGCCCTTTTTTGACGGGCTCTGCGAATACATGTCCTCCGGCCCGCTGGTGCTGATGGTGCTGGAGAAGGAAAACGCCATTGCCGATCTGCGCACCCTGATGGGCGCAACCAACCCCGCCAACGCCGCCGAAGGAACCATCCGCCAGCGATTCGCCGCCTCGATCCAGGAGAACGCGATTCACGGCTCCGACGCCGAAGACACTGCCGCCTTCGAGATCGCGTACTGGTTCGCCGGCTGCGAGTTGCGCTAGGGCCCGCGCTGCCAGGGGCGCAGGCCATTTCCTCGCCGCGCCCCGCTCTGCGATACTACTCAGTTATGCCTATCGATGATCTGCAACAGGCCGCCCAAAAGATTGCCGCATTCCTCGCCTCCCTCAATAGATTGGGGGGCATGCGCATCAAGTACCGCATCAGCGCGGGTGAAGACGCAACCGGCCCCGACGGCGAGCCCACGCCGCAACTCTCCGTGGAGCTGGCCGGGCCGGATACGCCGCTGCTCACCCAGCACAACGGCGAATTGCTGCGCGCCCTGGAGATCATCGCCGGCCAGATTCTTCGTCTCGATCCGCACCAGGGCCACCTGATCAGCTTCGACGCCGGCAACTTCAAGGCCCTGCGCGCGCAGGAGCTGCGTTTGCAGGCTGAGACCGTCGCCGACAGGGTGATCCGCTCAGGCATTCCCTATGCCTTTCCGCCCATGAACAGCCGTGAGCGCCGTGAGATGCACATCGCCTTCCGTTCGATTGAAGGGGTTGAAACGGCCAGCTCCGGCGAGGGGCAGGATCGCTTCCTGGCCGTATTTCCGGCCGGCAAGACAAACCTGCCAGTCACGCCGGTCAGCCGGCCTCGCGGCTTCGGCGGAGGGGGTCCTCGCCGGCGCTAACACGGCTTCAGTCAATGAGCAGAAAAAGCGCATCGCCGCAAGCCAAAACAAAAGGCCCACGCTCCGCGCGCGGGCCTTTCCATCTTCCGAGACGATTCCGCCGGCTTACGGCATTTCTCCTTCACATATAGCCTCGATTGGCGTTCTTTGCGGCGCCGATTTCTTGTTGAATTCGGCGCTTGAGTGCGTTGGCTCCGGTATACGTCTGAAGGAGAAATGCGTTAGCCGCTGAGCTGCTCCTGCAGCTTGTTCAGCATGCGATGCAGGTCCTTGTCGGTGCGGCGCTGCTCGTCAATCTTGGCGATCGAGTGCATCACGGTGGTGTGGTGCTTGTTGCCGAACTGGCGGCCAATCTCGGGCAGGCTTGCCTCGGTCATCTGTTTGGCCAGGTACATGGCGATCTGGCGCGGCACCACCACGTTGCGCGAGTTGTTCTTCTGCTTCAGGTCGCTGATCCGCATCCCGAACTGCTCGGCCACGGTGCGCTGGATCGCCTCAATGGTGATCTTGCGCACCTGCATGTCGATGAACTGCTTCAGACACTGCTGGGTTGAGGCCAGCGTAATGTCCACGCGGTTCATCTGACACCAGGCAATCAGCCGCGTCATGGCGCCTTCCAGTTCGCGCACGTTGGTGCGCACGTTCGAGGCCACGAATAGCGCCACATCGGTGGGCAGCTGCACCTGCTCGCTCTCGGCTTTCTTCTGCAGGATGGCCACCTTGGTTTCCAGGTCCGGCGGCTGGATGTCGGCGATCAATCCCCACTCGAAGCGCGACCGCAGCCGGTCCTCGATCTCGGCCAGCTCCTTGGGCGGACGGTCGGAGGCAATCACGATCTGCTTCATGCTCTCGTGCAGCGCGTTGAAGGTGTGGAAGAACTCCTCCTGGGTGCGCTCCTTCTGCGCAATGAACTGGATGTCGTCGATCAGCAGCACGTCCACGGTGCGGAAACGGTCGCGGAAGCTCGTCATGCGGTCGTTGCGCAGCGAGGTGATCATCTCATTGGTGAACTTCTCCGCCGAGGCGTAGCAGATGCTGGAAGCCGGCTGACGCCGCTTCACCTCGTGGCCGATGGCGTGCATGAGGTGGGTCTTGCCCATGCCCACGCCGCCGTACAGGAAGAGCGGATTGTAGGCCCGCGAGGGCCGCTCGGCCACCGCCAGCGCGGCAGCGCGCGCGAACTGGTTCCCGTTGCCGATCACGAACGCGTCAAAGGTGTAGCGCGGGTTCAGCTGGGCCGCCGTCGACCAGTCGAAGCGCGTCTGCTCCGGGGTGCGCGCGTGGGATTGCGGCGCCGCCGGCGCGTGCGCCGAAAGGGGTCCGAACCCTCCGTCCTTGCGCTGCGGAGGAACAGACGGATCCTCTTCGGCGGTCACGAAGCTGACATCATCGAACTCCAGCGCCTGGGTATCGATGGCTTCCTGGATCAGGTCGCCGTACTTTTCGCCGATGTGCTGGAACTCCGGCGAGGGAACGCGCACGTACAGGGTGCGGCCCGCCGCGTGACTGTAGCGCGTGGGCTTGAGCCAGGTCTCGAATGTCTGGCGGATGACCTTCTTCTCCAGGGCCGCGAGGATCTGCAGCCAGGGGTTGAGAGCTGCTGCAGAAGAGGTTGCGAGTGCCATCGATCCAATCCTTGCGTGAGCGTCACCGTGTCGCGCTCGGGTTCATCAACGGTAATTCGGGCAACGTGCATCTACGGACGAAAAGCGTTGGCCTCTCGCCGAAGCTCCGGACCCTGATTACCTGGTTGCTGCTGGTCTGCCCCTGACAGCGAAACCTCGGAGCATGGGTATAATCCGATTTGTGGAACGCGGGAAACTTTGTTGAACGGTCCCGATGGTAGCACATTTGACGATCATTGCAATCCCTCATTCACACAACTTTTCGCACGGAGCGGTAAGTTGCACCAAGCGTGGTGAAACTCGCCGCATCTGTTACCACAGTCACTGGTGTCTCGGCGATCACTACGGCTTCGACGCCCTCGCCGCTAGAGCCTGTTATTAACTTTCCCGCAGGCGGCGTTGCGCGAGAAAATCGGGCCAGAACCGGGGCTCCTCACTCCTTGAACTCAGAAAAATTGGCTCCCAGCGTCTCCCGCGCGAAAGTTAATAACAGGCTCTAGCGTCTTGCACTTCGCTTCCTGACCTTTTGCAGCCCTGGTCCTGCAATCGCCCAGCCGCCTCTTCATCGTCTTCCGCTGGATTCCCGGCTCATCCTGCGATACACTAAATACTTGCCGTTAAGGCGCAGATTTTCAACGGAACAGAGGAGCGCAATTTCATGCCCAAACGCACATTTCAACCCAACCGCCGCAGCCGCGTGAAGACGCACGGCTTCCGCGCCCGCATGAAAACCAAGCCCGGCGCCGCTGTGCTCAGCCGCCGCCGCTCCGTTGGCCGCCGCCGCGTCTCCGTCAGCGCCGGCCACCGCGACTAGAGCGTCCTCGCATTCTATTTTGACGTCTCTGATATCGTGTGCGCTGCGGCGGATGGCTTTTCATTTCACCCCAGCGGCCAGGACCATTCGCCGAGGTCAGGACAAAGCCAGTCGGCAGCAAGCATTTTGTCAGGGGCAGAATCGAAAACGCTGTAACCCGTTCCCGCTGCATCCCTAGCCGCGCTTTCGGGCAAGAGTATTCGGAATGGGGACTCAACCGGACCCGACAGCGGGCTCAGGGACGCCGACTCGCAGGAACCGGACTCTGGACCCGGACTCTGGATCTTGATCGTAGCCGGAAGGCAATCGTACCCCGTCGTTCCTCCGGCCGCCATCTTTCGCGGCATTGCCATGCACAATCACTTCCAGCCTGACCCGGACCCGAGACCGCGCCCCCGGCACGCAAGGCCGAAGTCGCTCGCCCGCGTGCGCCTGCGCCGCCACGCTGACTTCCAGCGCGCCTATGGCGTGGCCGGCCGCAAGCGCCAGTCCCCGTCCATGAGCTGGTTCCTGGCTCCGCATCCGCCGGCCGTTGCCGGGACGCAAGCGGGTCCCGCCGACCCGCGCGTCGGCCTCACCGCCGGCAAGCTCCTGGGCAAGGCCCACGAGCGCAACCGCATCAAGCGCCGGCTGCGCGAGGCGCTGCGCCGCCACGTCGAGCTGCTCCCCGCCGGCTTCGATCTCATCCTCCATCCCCGCCGCCCGGTGCTCACCCTGGAGTTCGCGAAACTGGAGGCTGAGGTGTTGCGTATCCTCGAGCAGGCCCATGCCGAAGCGCTGCGCATCGCTCCTGCGCGCCCTCCCGGGCCGGAGCCCAACTCATGACCCGCGTCCTGCTCACGCTCATTGCTTTTTACCGCCGCTGGCTTTCCCCCGCCGTCCACGCGCTCAGTCCGGGGGGTTGCCGCTACTTTCCCACTTGCTCGGAGTACGCGGCCCAGGCCATCGCTGTCCACGGCCCGCTGCGTGGCTCGGCGCTGGCCCTGTGGCGCCTGCTGCGCTGCCATCCCTTTGCCCGCGGAGGCCTCGACCCGGTCCCGCGCGCCCCTCACTCCGCAACCGGCGGCGACCACCAGTCCATATCCCACCACGAACCTTTACCATAAGAAGATAGGCTGCAGACCCGGCTCCGCGGCTTCATCACGACAGGACGTATCCTTTGCCCGAATTTCAGAATCCCAATCTCCAGACGCAGGGCCCCGGTGGCGGCGGTGGCGGCAGCCTCAGCTCCACCATCACCTTCATCACTCTCGTCCTCGTGGTCTTCCTCGGCTACCAGTACTTTTTCCAGCCTAAAACGGCCACCAACCAGCCGCCTGCGCAGAACTCCTCGCAGCAGCCTTCTGCCGCCTCGTCTGCTCTTCCCGGGCAGCCCGCCGCGCCGCAATCCGCTGCCGTTGCCGCACACCCTGCCAAGCCCACGCCGGTGATCACCGCCGCGCAGGAGACCACGACCACGGTCGAGAACGAGCAGTACCGAATCGTCTTCAGCAATCGCGGCGCTCTGGTCAAGCACTGGTACCTGAAGAACTACTACGACTCCGGCGGCAAGCAGGGCGGCCGCAATCTCGATCTGGTCCAGCCCGAGGTCTCCGCGCGGTTCGGCTATCCGCTCTCGCTCTTCACCTATGAGCCGGCTCTCACCACGCAGTTGAACCAGGCCCTTTATCAGGTGACCATCTCCGGCGCGCAGCCCTCGGGCCTGGTCCTGGCTCCCGCCACGCTCAGCTTCCACTACGCCGCCAACGGCCTCGACGCGGTCAAGACCTTTCACTTCGACTCCAGCTACGTCATCGGCGTGGATACCCGCGTGACGCGCGACGGCGTGCCGGTTCGCGCGCTGGTCCAGTGGCCCGCCGGTCTGGGCGACATGGAGGAGTTTCGGCCAACCTTCCACGGCGTCGTCTTCACCTCTGCCACTTCGCAGTTCGCCTGGTCGCTCAACGGCAAGCAGGATTCCCTGAAAGCAACCAAGGTCGGCGGCGATGCCACGCTGACGGAGCCGTACTCTTACGCTGCTGTCGCCGATCTCTACTTTGCCGCGGCTTTCATGCCCGACGATCCGGACCAGGCCACCGTCGTAACCCTGCATCAGGCCGTGGAGCTGCCCACCAGCCCCGGCAATTCCTCCGGCCAGAAAAAACAGGCTGATGTCATCGGCCTCGCCATGGGCGACGTGACCGGCGACACGCGTCTGCGTCTCTTTGCCGGCCCCAAGGAAACCGCCCTGCTTAGCTCCATCCACGCCATGGGCCCCGACGGAAAACCCAACGGCCAGTCGCTCCAGCCGCTCATCCACTTCGGCGTGTTTGCCATCGTGGCCAAGCCGCTTTACCTGGCGGTGCGCTTCCTGCGCAGCCTGCTGGGCGCGGGCGCGTACAACTGGGGCTGGGCCATCGTCATCGTCGGCATCATCCTCAATGCCGTCTTACTGCCCACCCGCCTGATGATGATGAAGTCCTCGCTCAAGATGATGCGCATCCAGCCCAAGGTGGACGCCCTCAAGCGCAAGTATTCGCATCTGAAAGCGACCGATCCCAAGCGGACCCAGATGAACGCCGAGATGATGGAGCTCTACAAGACCGAGGGCGTCAACATGTACGGCGGCTGCCTGCCCATGATCATCCAGATGCCGCTGTTGTGGGCTATCTATGAGGTGCTGGAGAACGCCATCGAGCTGCGCCAGGCCCACTGGTTCTGGATTCCAGATCTCTCCGCGCCCGACCCTACGTACGTCCTGCCCGCGCTATTCATCATCACCATGGTCCTGTCGCAGTACATGACGCCGTCTCCGGGGATGGATCCGGCGCAGCGCCGCATGATGGCCTTTGTCATGCCGGCCGTCTTCGGCTTCACTCTCTTCCACTTTCCGTCGGGCCTGGCTCTCTACTGGTTCGTCGGCAACCTTATCCAGGTCATTATCCAGCTCGGCATCAACCAGTCCAGCATGGGTAAAGAGATGCACGCTATTGCCGCCCGGCGCGCCGCCAAAAAATCCGGCGGGAAAGTCGTCGCGGGCCGGCGCTAAAGCATTTCTCTTTCGGACTTACACCGGAGCCCATGCACTCAAGCGCCGATTTCAACAAGAAATCGGCGCCCTGAAACATGCCAGAACGGGTTATAGCTGAAGGAGAAATGCCTTAGAGCCTGTTATTAACTTTCCCGCAGGCGGCGTTGCGCGAGAAAATCGGGCCAGAACCGGGGCCCCCGGTATCCGTCTCTCCTCACTCCTTGAACTCAGAAAAATTGGCTCCCAGCGCCGCCCGCGCGAAAGTTAATAACAGGCTCTAGAATTCATGCATGACGGCCGCAGCGGACTCACTGAAAGTCCTCAACGCAGAGATCGTGGCCTGCAACCGCTGCCCGCGGCTGCGCGCGCACTGCGCGGAGATTGCGCGGGTGAAGCGGCGCGCCTTTGCGGATTGGGAGTATTGGGGCAAGCCGGTGCCGTCGTTCGGCGACCAGCGGGCGCGGGTGATGGTGCTGGGGCTGGCGCCGGGCGCGCACGGCTCGAACCGGACGGGACGGCCGTTTACCGGCGACGGGTCGGGGGATTTTCTATACCCGGTGCTGCACGAGGCGCGCTTTGCCTCGCAGTCGCGCGCACTGAGCCGCGACGACGGGATGCGGCTCAACGATCTGTGGATCTGCTCGGTTGTGCGCTGCGCTCCCTGGCTGGACCGCGAGATGGAACTGCTGTGCAATCTGCGCGTGGTGGTGTGCCTGGGGCGGATCGCGTTCGAGGGGCTGCTGGCGCATCTGCGGCGCCGGGAGGAGCGGACGGAGACGCCGGGATTGCGAACGGCGCTCAGGTTTGCGCACGGAGCCGAGTACAAGCTGCCGGGCGGACTGACGGCGATCGCCAGCTACCACCCCTCGCTACAGAACACCAACACCGGCAAGCTGACGCGGCCGATGTTGCTGAGCGTCTTCCGCAGGGCGCGGGAGCTGGCGGAGGCGGGGTCACCGAAGGGCGCGGGGCGGCGGGGTTAGACTGGGACGTTGAGTGAGAGATGCGCGTGGACCGGCTGGAGGAACTGACGGAAAAGATTCTGCGGGCCGCGGCGGGCGAGATGCCCTCGCCGAGGCCGGAGCCCGCGCATAACCCGGTGGACCATTGGACGCCGGGGGTGCTGCTGGAGCGGTCCGCATACCTGCGCAAGATGGCCGCGCAGAGCAACGGGGCAGCCGGCGAGACGCTGAAGGAGTATCCGCGGCACGCGGCCATGCTCTCGTTCCGCAGCCGCGACGGCGAGGCCGAGGTGCACGTCCACTTTGCAGATTTGTTTTACGTGCTGGCCGGCGCTGCAACGCTGGTGACGGGCGGCACGGTGGTGAAGGCGCGGACGGTGGGGCCGGGCGAGACGCGCGGGGACGGGATCGAGGGCGGCAGAAGGCAGGAGCTACGCGCCGGCGATGTGGCGCATATTCCCGCCGGAGAGCCGCACCAGATGCTGGTTTCCAGCGAGAAGACATTTACCGCGTTCGTGCTGAAGATTCAGGAGACGGAGTAAGCGGCGGGGACGTGGCGGGAACGGTTGCGGAGGGAAGAACTGGAGCGGGAGACCGGGATCGAACCGGCGACATTCAGCTTGGGAAGCTGACGTTCTGCCACTGAACTACTCCCGCCCACGGAGGTTTCTCGAGGGGCGCGCACGCCGAACAGGAGAAGTATAGCAAGGTTGCGGGAAATGGGCTCCGGCGAAGCCGCTGCGGGCGGAGCACTGCCTGCAGCGGCCCTTTGATCGAGTGGGGTGGCGAAGAGCGGGGCCGATGGATGAACCCTTAGCGGAGCGCGGGCCATATGGCGAGGTTGATGCCGATCATAAGGACAGAGGCGGCGGGAATCAGCAGGAGCGCCTTTCTGAGGCGGGTGGGGTCGCCGCCGGCGATGGCGCCGATGATGGCGCTGCTGACGGCCAGGCCGACCCAGCCGCAGGTGATGACGAAGCCAATGGCGGTGCCGGTCATCCGCGGGAAGGCTGTGCCGGTGATGGCCAGCGCGGTGGGAAAGACAGGGGCCATGGAGAGTCCGGCGACGAAGACGAGCGCGGCGGCGGTGGAGGGTCGACGGGTGCGCAGCATGAAGAACGTGGAGAAGGCCATGGCGACGGATGCAGCCAGCGTGACTTCGACGGCCGGGACATGGATGAGGATGGGCGTGACGCCGACGCGGCCGACGAGCAGGCCGAGAGCGAAACCGAGTGAGAGGATGTTGAGGGCGCGGGACTCGGGGATGCCCTGGGCGATGAGATGGCGCGGCAGCCAGTTCCAGACGCCGCATTCACAGGAGAAGTAGAGGAAAAGGAGGAATCCCAGCAGGAAGAGCAGCGGCCGGCCGAGGATGGGACCGACCTGGGACAAAAGAAATCCGGAAGCGCCCGAAGGCGCCGGCATGTGAGTGACGACCTGCACGGAGAGAGTGATCACGGTGAGCCCGGCGACGGTGTAACAGAGACGGACCCAGTTGCGCCGGAAGAGATTGGCGGAGATGAAGGGCGTTGTCAGGCCGCCGAGTCCAAAGAAGAGATTGACGAGGTTGAGTGCGATGGCGCGGTGGGCTGGGCTGGCGGCGCTGACCAGCGCGTTGGCGCCGGTGACGACGATGCCTCCGCCGATGCCGAGGAGGAAAAGCAGAAAGACGATGCCGCCGAACCGGCTGACGCGCGGGAGGGCGAAGAGCGACGCCGCAATGAAGACCAGGCCGAGGATCAGGCCCATCTTGTCGCCTTCGGAGTCAAGCAATGGGCCCACGGCGAGTGAGGCAAGGATGAGGCCGAGCGCCTGCGCGAAGGCGATGGTGCCGTTCTGCGAAGGGGTGAGGTGAAAGCGCTCAGACAGGTCGGGCAGGATGGTGCCGAGCATGGCGGCAATCATCCCGTACACAAAGATAGCGAGGATGGCGGCAAAGATAAGCAGGCGGGAGCCTCCGGGGGATGGAACCTACCATACAGGAGCGTGGAAGGACGGGCAAGGCTGGGGCGGATAGCGTGGGGGTGGAGTTCTGGCTAGGCGGACCGGCGGGGACGCTGCGGAATCGTCTTTGGTTGGATCGGACCGCCTGGATTCCGCGTAGATTCCTATTAGATTGTGATGGTTAGCGGTTTGGTCATTGGCGCTCCGGGCGGGGGACGAGGTATGGAAAATGAATTTGCTAACTAAATGATTAGTTGTTGCGTCTGAGTTTGTGTAAGGACGCTTGCAAGCCGAACCCTGGGAGTTTTTGATCCGTGCCGCCGAAATCTTCCAACACGCTGACCCCCGCTGAGCTGAGGCTGATGAAGGCTCTGTGGAACCGGGGCGAGTCGACGGTGGCCGAGCTGGTGACGGCGACGGCGGAAGAGACAGAGCTGGCCTACACGTCGGTGCTTACGACAGTACGGATTCTGGAGAAGAAAGGCTACGTGAGCCACCGGCAAGAGGGACGGGCGTTTCTGTACAGCGCTAATGTGGGCGAGGTTGAAGCCAGCCGGTCGGAGGTGCGGCATGTGCTGCAACGGTTCTTTGGGAACTCGCGGGAGCGGCTGCTGATGTCGGTGCTGGGCGACGAGCAGATCAGCCTGGAGGAGCTGAAGCGGCTGAAAGAGGCGATTGCCAAGGCTCCGGAACACGAACCGGCGCGCGAAGAGGGGCGCGAAGACGGGCTCGGAAACGGGGTTGACGCATAGACATGGTTACGCTGCTGCACCTGACTCTCTTCGCGGGGCACGCGGCCCCGCTGCTTCCCGCCGCCTCGGCCCAGGTTGTCTCTGCGCTGTGCTCGGCGGTGTGGGAGGGCGCGCTGCTGGCGGCCTGCGTGGCGATTTGCCTGCGGCTGATGCCGGGGTTGAGCGCGGCGGCGCGCTCGGCGGTGTGGATGAATGTCTTTGCGCTGGTGGCCGCGTTGCACCTGGTTCCGATGCTGGAGGGGCGCGGTGCGATTGCCGGAGGCCTTGTTTCTCGGGGTGCGCTGATTCATCCAATTCAACTCGATCCGCGCTGGAGCCTGGCCATCGCCGCTGCGTGGGCCGCGCTCTCGGCGTGGAGAGGCGCGGAGCTGGTGGGCAGCGCGATCAGCCTGCACCGCGTGGCCCGGCGGGCAAAGCCGGTCGAGGTTCAGGACGAACTGCGGGCGCTCCTCAACGGAGCGAGGCTGGGCGGACGGCGCCTGCGCTCGGCCGGCCTGTGCACCTCGACCGAAGTGGAGCGGCCCAGCTTCTTCGGCTTCTTCCGGCCGCGCATTCTGATTCCCGAAGGGCTGCTGAAGAGCCTCTCCGCGCTGGAGCTGCGGCAGGTGGTGCTGCACGAGATGGAGCACCTGCGCCGTTACGACGACTGGAAAAACCTGGCGCAGAAGATCGGGCTGGCGCTGTTCCCGCTGAATCCGGCGCTGCTGTGGGTCGAGCGGCGGCTGTGCACGGAGCGGGAGCTGGCCTGCGACAACCGGGTGCTGCGCGCCAGCGCGGAGCGCAAGACGTACGCCCTGTGCCTCACGCGCGTGGCGGAGTTTTCGGTATTGAATCGCGGGCTGTCTCTGGCGCTGGGGGCGTGGGGACGGCGGCCGGAGCTGGCACGGCGGGTTCACCGGATTCTGCGGCGGCCGGCACGGGAGCACACGGGCAGAAAAGCGCGGCTGGCGCCGGCGGCGCTGACCCTGGCCGCGCTGGGCTGCGCCGTGGCGCTGGCGCGGAGCCCGCAGATGGTGAGCTTCACGCCGCGGTTGCACCGGGCTGCAGCGGTGGCGCGGATGGAGACGGCGGCAGCTGCGGCAAATGGGATTCAGGCGAACGCGCGGATGGAACCGGCAAAACCGGCGGCTACGAAAGCGGCCGGGGCGGTGATGGTCAAGGTCGTTCTGCCCCGGCGGCAAAGGACCCGGATGCGGGCCGCGCTGGCGCACATGAAGCGGATGACGCCGGAGTCGGAGCTGGTGAAGACGACGGCGCGCATGCAACGGCTGCCGGAGTGGGTGGTGATGACCGAGTGGCAGCGGATTGAAGTGCCGCAATTGGTGATCACCGTCCAGGAGACCGTCCAGCAGGACCCACGATCTTCCGGCACAGGATATTCGAGTACGCGTTCTTCGTATGCGGCCGTTCCGTTTGCGAACGGCTGGCTCATCGTTCAGATTTAAACCGCACTAACAACCAGGAGGGGGGATTCTCATGTTGGGATCAACTAATCATTTAGTAGGAATGGCGAAGAAGTTTGCCGTTCCCGCGTCCGTTGCTGGAGCCTTTTTTTTGGGCGCGGCGATGTACGTCGGCCACGGCAATGTGCATGCGGCCGCATATGGCGCGCCGCTGAGCGACAACAGTGTTTCCGCGCTGATCGATCTGGATCACGCGATGGAAGCAGTGGCTGCGCGGGTGACGCCGGCGGTGGTGAACGTAGCCGTGACCGCGAAGGAGACCAACGGCGACGGTGACAGCAGCGGGCAGATGCAGCTTCCGCCGGGATGGCGGCAGTTCTTCGGGCCGATGTTCCAGCAGCCGCAGCAGCCGCAGTACGACCACGGGATCGGCAGCGGCATGATTGTTTCGCCGGATGGGTACATTCTGACCAACGACCACGTGGTGAACGGAGCCACGCAGATCAAGGTGACGCTGCACGATCGGCGCGTGCTGAACGCGAAGGTGGTGGGCGTGGACAAGTTGACCGACCTGGCCGTGATCAAGGTGAACGCCACGGACCTGCCGACCATCGCATGGGGCGACTCGAACAAGCTGGAGCCGGGCCAGACGGTGCTGGCCTTCGGCAGCCCGTTCGGGTACTTCCAGTTCTCGGTGACGCGCGGGATTGTAAGCGCGGTGAACCGGCCAAACCCATACTCTGATAATCCTCGCAAGCCGGGCGGCTACATCCAGACCGACGCGGCCATCAATCCCGGCAACTCCGGCGGGCCGCTGGTGAACGCGCGCGGCGAGGTGGTGGGGGTCAATACGTTCATCATCACCGACAGCGGATCATTTGCGGGGGCGGGTTTCGCGATTCCCTCGCAGATGGCTGAGACCATTGCCAACGAGATCATCGCGCACGGCAAGGTGGAGCATGGCTACCTGGGCATCGGGATGAACGACGTGACCCCGGACAACGCGCACTTCTTCAAGCTGAAGAGCGCGGCGGGCGCGATTGTGGCCGAGGTGATGCCGGACTCGCCGGCCAGCGAGGGCGGCCTGAAGCAGGGCGACGTGATCACGCAACTGAACGGCAACGAGGTCGAAAACATGAGCGCGCTGCAGGTAGCGGTGAGCGAGATGCGGCCGGGCACGCCGATTACGCTGGGCGTGATGCGGAACGGCGACCCGATGACCCTGCGCCTGACGGTGGGCGAGTTTCACGGCGGCGACAACCAAGAGGCCAGCAACGGCGGCGACAACGGGTCGCAGAGCGGCAAGCTGGGACTGGGCGTGAGCAACCTGACGCCGGAGGCGCGGCAGCAGAACAATATTCCGGACAGCGTGCACGGCGTGATTGTGCGGAATGTGCGGCCGGGCTCGCCGGCCGACGATGCCGGCATTCAACCGGGCGACGTAATTGTGCAGGTGAACCGGATGCCGGTAACGTCAGCGAGCCAGTTTGCCGACGCGGTGCACCAGAACGGCGGCGGGCAGGATGTGCTGCTGCTGGTGTGGTCGAAGGGGCAGACGACGTACCTGACGCTGCATCCGGATGGGAACCAGAACGGATAGCGGAGTTAGCGGGGTTAGCGGAGCTAGCGGGGCTAGTGATTCCGGGGCTGGGTAAGACGATTGGCCGGCTCCGGGATCGGCTGGACGGCAAGAACAAAACGCAAGACGGAACGGAAGACGGCGATGCCGGGGAGCGATCCCCGGCATCGGTGCGTTTGGAGTTGGAATGGATGAGGTTCGCGTCTATTCGGGCAGCGGCTTGAGTTCGATGGTCTTGCCGGTGCGGGCGGAGGTGCGGGCGGCGTCAAGGATCTGCAGCACGATCACGTTGGTGTCGAGTGCGGAGAGATCGCCCTGGTCCTTGACGCGGCCGGTGAGGACGGCGGTGAGGTAGTCGAGGGAGTTGCTCTGGTCCTTGTCGAGCGCGGGCGAGATGGAAAGTTCCTCCTCCGCCATGTCGTGCTGAAGGCGGACGCGGACCTGGCTGGGGCCGACGGTAATGACGTAGCCGGTGGCGCCGTAAACCTCCATATCCGTGCGGTCGAAGGGCCAGTTCCAGGAGGCCATGAGGACGGCCTGGGTGTGGGGAAAATCGACGATGATGGTGGAGTCGTCATCGACCTTGGGGTAGAGCTGGGGCTGGTCGTGGTTGACGACGGCGGTTACGGAGAGCGGAGTGGCGCCATGCATGAGCCAGGTGGTGAGGTCGGCGCCGTAGCAGCCGAAGTCGTAGAGAGCGCCAGCTCCGTTCTGCTCGGGGTCGGTGAGCCATTTGAGGAATTCCGGCTGGACGTGGAGGAGCGCGGGGCCCTGGTGGCCGTCGTGGAGGACGATGCGGCGAATCTCGCCGATCTGGCCGGCCTGGGCCATGTTGTAGGCCTGGGTGTTGTTGGTGTACCAGGTGGTCACGTAGTTGACCAGGACGTGGATGTGGGCCTCGCGGGCGATTTTGCGGATGGCGAGGGCGTCGTCGACGGAGATGGTCAGCGGCTTTTCGACCATGACGTTGATGCCGTATTTGCCGGCGAGTTCGATGGCCGGGCGATGGCCGGCGGCGGAGGTGTAAACGAGCAGGGCCTGCGGATGCGTGGCCTTGATCATGGTTTCGGCGTCGGTGTAGAGCAGGTTCTGCGGGATGCTGTAACGCTTGGCGTAGCTGGCGGCGAGAGCGGTGTCAGGCTCGGCGATGCCGACCAGGACAACGTCAGGGTGCTGCGGGATGACTTGGAGTAATCCGCCGACGTGGCCGTGGACCAGGCCGACAATGGCGACCCGGATGGGCGGCTGCTGGGCCTGGGCGCGGATCGCGCCGGGCAGAATGGCAAGCATGGCGAATAGAGCCAGGCGGGCAAACAGGCGAGTGAAGCAGGCAGACGAACGTGACATATTGTAGGGTTGCTCCTGGCGCGGGATTATACGCCGAGGGAAACAGGCTGGGCTGTGCGAGAGGATTGGCCGGCTCCGGGCAGCACGGACCGCGCGAAAAACTGGACGGAAGACGGCGATGCCGGGGAGCGATCCCCGGCATCGGTGTGTTTGGAGTTGGAACGGATGAGGTTCGCGTCTATTCGGGCAGCGGCTTGAGTTCGATGGTCTTGCCGGTGCGGGCGGAGGTGCGGGCGGCGTCGAGGATCTGCATAACGATGACGTTGGTGTCGATGGCGGAGAGATCGCCCTGGTCTTTGACGCGGCCGGTGAGCACGGCGGTGAGGTAGTCGAGGGAGTCGCTCTGATCCTTGTCGAGCGGGGGCGAGATGGTGAGCTCTTCCTCGGCCATATCGCGCGCCAGGCGGATGCGGACCTGGCTGGGTCCGACGGTGATGACGTAGCCGGTGGCGCCGTAGACTTCCATATCCTTGCGGCTGAAGGGCCAGTTCCAGGAGCCCTGGATGACAGCTTCAGTGTGCGGATAGGAGAGCAGAATGGTGGAGTCGTCGTCGACCTTGGGGTAGTACTGCGGCTGGTCGTGGCTGACGATGGCGGTGACGGACTGGGGCGTTGCGCCGTGCAGGAGCCAGGTGGCGAGATCGACGCCGTAGCAGCCGAAGTCATAGAGTGCGCCGGCGCCGTTCTGCTCGGGGTCGGTGAGCCACTTGAAGAACTCGGGCTGGACATGGATGAGCGCCGGGCCCGCGTGGCCGTCGTGAACGACGATGCGGCGAATCTCGCCGATCTGGCCGGCCTGGGCCATGTTGTAGGCCTGGGTGTTGCTGGTGTACCAGGAGGTCTCGTAGTTAACCAGGACGTGGATGTGGTCCTCGCGGGCGACTTTGCGGATGGCCAGGGCATCTTCGACGGAGATGGTGAGCGGCTTCTCGACCATCACGGAGACGCCGTACTTGCCGGCCAGTTCAATGGCCGGGCGATGGCCGGCGATGGAGGTGTAGACCAGCAGGGCCTGCGGATGCGTGGCCTTGATCATGGTTTCGGCGTCGGTGTAGAGCAGGCTCTGGGGCAGGTCGTAGCGCTTGGCGTAGCTGGCGGCCAGAGCCGTGTCCGGCTCGGCGATGCCGACCAGTTGGATGTCGTGGTGACTCGGAATGACGCGGAGAAATCCGGCGATGTGGCCGTGGACCAAGCCGACAATGGCGACCCGGATGGGTGGCTGCTGATCCTGTGCCAGCAGCGCGCACGGCAGTGCGGCCAGCAGCGCCACAAGAAGCAGGCGAGAGAGCGAGCGAGAGAAATAGGCAATCGAACGCGGCATAAACGAGCAGTGCCTCCTGGCGCGGAATTATACGCGCGCAGCGCAACGACAGGCTTGACGGCGAATCTTGCCGGATTTTTCACGCCGGAAGAGCACTCGCGCCTCGTAATCTCGTGCGGCCCGGTTTCGTCGATAAAGGATGGGGAGGTAGCATTGAGTCCTCTTTACCGATGTCCCTGTTGCGGGTACCGGACCCTGGAGACGACCGGGGCGCTGGCGCTGTGCCCGGTCTGCTGGTGGGAGGACGACGGGCAGGAAGACGAGGACGCGGCGGAGGTGCGCCTGACCGTGAACGGCCAGCTCAGCCTGGCCCAGGCGCGGCAGTACTATGCGAGCTGCGGCGCGGCGCATCCGCGTTTTCTGCCGCACGTGCGCAAGCCCCTCGTCACTGAGCAGTAACGTGCCTTCGGCGGTGCATCGGCCACGCCGCTCCCCCGGCGCGGTTTGACCCTGTCTGCAAACCCACTTACCATGATTCAAGAGACTTGGGCGCGGCCCCGCGGCGCCGTTTCCGGCGGTACGGCAGCCGGAGGCCGTGGTTTGTTGTTGGCATCGGCAGCCTGCAGCCAGGAACTGGCGGCTTGCGCGCCGGCCCGCAAGTTCGCGTCGGCGCCGTGCGCGCCCGGAAGGCAAAACGTTGAGTTCTACCGACACCCTCGAAAATACCCCCCAACCGGCGGCGGACCAACCGGATTCCAGCCCGGAGACTGCCCGTCAGCACGAAGCCGACACACACGAAGGGCATGGGCACGAAGGCCACGAGCATGCGCACGGCCCCGTCCTCAACCCCGATTGCACCCGCGAGCTGCTGCTGGACGTTCCCGCCGACGAGGTTGCAAAGGCCTACCGGCGCGTGGCGGGCAACTACCGCAAATATGCCCGGTTTCCGGGCTTCCGCGCCGGCAAAGTGCCGGAGTCGGTGGTCCGGCGGCGCTATGCCAACGAGATCCGCAAGGAAGTGATTGACAGCCTGCTGCCGGAGCGGTTCAACCAGGGGGTGCGGGAGCTGGGCGCGAAGCCGGTGGGCCAGCCGCAGGTGACGGAGCTGGCCGTTGAAGACGGCGCGCCGTTGCATGTGAAGGTAGTATTTGAGCTTATTCCCGATTTTTCCATCGAGGGCTACTCCGGCGTGACGGTAGAAAAGCCTGCCGTCGAGGTGAGCGAAGAGGAGTTCCAGTGTGAGCTGGAGCAAATGCGGGAATCGCGCGCGACCATTGAGCCGGTGGAGGAAGACCGGGCGCTCAAGGATGGCGACTGGGCCCAGATCAGCTACACGGGCCAGGTTGCGGGCGAGGCGGTTGCAGCCCCGGTAGCCGGAGAAGACTCCCTGGTTGAAGTGGGCGGCAAGGACACAATGGAGGCCTTTACCAACGCTCTGCGCGGCTCCAAGCCTGGACAGCAGCTCCAGGTGGAGGTGATCTACCCGGAGGGATACGCCGAACCCAAGCTGGCCGGCAGGACCGTGGCCTACGATGTAGAAGTAAAGGGAATCAAGAAACGCACCCTGCCGGAGCTGAACGACGATTTTGCCAGGGAGCTGGGCTCCTATGAGAGCTACGCCGTGCTGGAGAAGCGGATCCGCGAGCATTTGGCCGAGCGTAAGCGGCGCAGCGTCGAGGGCGAAACCAAGGACCGGCTGTTTGCCGCCCTGGCAGAGCGCTACCCCTTTCCCGTTCCGGAGTCGCTGGTGCAGGAGCAGATCGATGCGCGGCTGGAACGGGGTTTGCGCGCGCTGGCGGCGCAGGGTATGAGCGCCGAGCAGATGCGCAAGCTGGACTTCGGCCGGCTGCGGGCAGCGCAGCGGGACAGCGCCGTCGCCGAGGTAAAAACTTCGATCCTGCTGGACCGGATTGCCGATGAGGAACAGGTGACGGTCAGCAACGACGAGATGGAGAAAGAGCTGCAGATCGCCGCCATCCAGTCCGGAGAGCCGCTGGATGCCCTGAAAGTGCGATTGACCAAGGATGGCGGTCTGGCTAGAATCCGGGAACAGTTGCGCCGAGAGAAGATTGCAGGATTGCTGTACGAACGGCTGCCCGGCTAAGCGCGGCAGGGCGGAAAGCTCCGCAGGAACCCGAATGGGATCGGGCGGCTACAAGGAAAACGGGGATATGCCCGGGGAAAGGGCAGGCGCCCCCAACGGGAGAGCGAGAAGAACAGACAATGGCATTGGTTCCCATGGTGGTTGAGCAGACGAGCCGGGGCGAGCGCGCCTACGACATCTATTCCCGTCTGCTGCGCGACAACATCATCTTTCTCGGCATGCCCATCGACGACCAGATTTCCAACCTGGTGGTGGCGCAGATGCTGTTCCTGCAGGGCGAGGACCCGGAGAAGGACATTTCGCTGTACATCAATTCGCCGGGCGGCTCGATTACCGCGGGACTGGCGATCTACGACACCATGCAGTTCATCAAGAACAAGGTGGTGACCTACTGCATCGGGCAGGCGGCAAGCATGGGAGCGTTTCTGCTGCTTGCCGGGACCAAGGGCAAGCGCTTTGCTCTGCCCAACTCGCGCATCCTGATTCATCAGCCGTCGATGGGCGGGCTGAGCGGGCAGGCGACGGACATCGACATTCATGCACGGGAGATTCTGCGCATCCGCGAGATCACCAACAACCTGATCGCCAAACACACCGGCCAGCCGCTGGACCGCATCGAGCACGACGTGGAGCGGGACTTTATCATGAACGCACAGCAGGCTAAGGAATACGGGATCGTGGACGAGATCATCGACCGGCTGCGCAGTTAAGGCACGGCCGGGCCCCGAAGCAGGAACGACCGGATTCGGGACGAAAGTAAGCCGGTGCCGATAAGGACCCAGGAGACTTTGGGGCAGGAATGGGATAAATTCAAGGCAGGATCGAGCGGCGCCGGGGCGGGAAGTGCAAGGCCAGGGAGAACCGGCCGAGAAGTTTGAATACGGTGGTTGGTCAATAGGGGGCTGAACTATGAAAACGCGCACGGGTCCTGAAGAAGCGCTGCGCTGCTCGTTTTGCCACAAGTCGCAGGACGCGGTGGCAAAACTGATCTCGTCGCCCAGCGACTATCCACGCGCCTACATCTGCGATGAGTGCGTGGCGGTCTGCAACTCGATTCTGGAGGACGACCGCGGCGAGGCCACCCCCACGGCCGCCGCCGGACACCTGCCCAAGCCGCAGGAAGTGAAGGGCTTTCTCGACGACTTCGTGATCGGCCAGGACCAGACCAAGAAGAAACTCGCGGTGGCCGTCTACAACCACTACAAGCGCATCCAGATGAACCGCGCGCACAACAACGAAGTAGAGCTGGCCAAGAGCAACATCCTGCTGATCGGGCCCACCGGCTCGGGCAAGACGCTGCTTGCGCACACCCTGGCCAAGATGCTGGACGTGCCCTTCGCGATTGTGGACGCGACCACGCTGACCGAGGCCGGCTACGTGGGCGAGGATGTGGAAAACATCATCCTCAAGTTGCTCCAGGCCGCCAACGGCGATGTGACTCGGGCGCAGCAGGGAATCATCTACATCGACGAGATTGACAAGATCGGGCGCAAGGACGAGAACCCCTCCATTACCCGCGACGTCTCCGGCGAGGGCGTGCAGCAGGCGCTCTTGAAGATTCTGGAAGGCACGGTGGCCAATGTGCCGCCGCAGGGCGGGCGCAAACATCCGCACCAGGAGTTCACCGCGGTGGACACCACCAACATCCTGTTCATCTGCGGAGGCGCATTCGTGGGGCTGGAGCGCGTGGTGGGCCGGCGCGTGGGCCAGAAAGCGCTGGGCTTCCGCGCCTCCGACGCCGAGGCCGATCAAGCCACCACCCGCTCGCACCGCGACACCGAGCTGCTGCGCAAAACCGAGCCCCAGGACCTGATCAAGTACGGCCTGATTCCGGAGTTTGTGGGACGGCTGCCGGTGGTCGGCATTCTGGACGAGCTGGACGAGGCGGCGTTGATCGAAATCCTGACCAAGCCGCGCAATGCCATCCTCAAGCAGTACCAGCGGCTGTTTGAGTACGAGAACGTGCGGCTCCACTTTACCCCGGAGGCTGGCGCGGCCATCGCCCGCGAGGCGCTGGCGCGCAAGGTGGGCGCGCGTGGTCTGCGCATGATTTTGGAAGAGCTGATGCTGGACCTGATGTACCACCTGCCCAGCAACAAGCGCGTCCGCGACCTCGAGATCACCAGCGACATGGTGGAGCGGCGCGACCTGTCGCTCTGCCTGCTGGAAAAGGCCGGATAAACGCGGTCGAAGTTGGAAATGCAAAAAGCCCCGGACGATGTCCGGGGCTTTTGCTTCTTTGGCAAAATGCTGCATCTGGCGCTTACAGCGGTTTCGATTCTGCTGCTTACAGAATCCATGCGGCTGAGTGGCTTTTTCCTCAAGAAAAAGCCACCCTCCACGTCCTCTCGATGTTGATGTGTGAAGCGAAACCGCTCTGTTGGGGCGGACAGCCGGCTTTTCGTCCCTGGCGCGGAGAGTTACAGGGCCGGCGCCGGCTTTCTGCCCTCCCGGCAACACACGCGACTCCTTTGCGGATAATTTCCCCCTCCTGTTGCATGATGGTCCTGGGGGAAGTTCTCGATGCTTGCACCAAAAACCGCCTCACGAAGGGCGAAAAGAGCGCGCACCCCTCCCCCCTCCCCCAAACGTCCACCTGTAGATCGTCATTTTTCCTGCGCTGAATGGCTTATCTATATGACAAATAACAGGTTACACTCGTTTTGCAAACGGCCGGTTTGGGGTGTTTCCGGGCAGTTTTGGGGTAGTTTAGGGGCAGTTGAGGGCTGTTTTGGGGGGTCAAAAATGGCCTTCATGAGCGCCTTCTCGCGCCCTTCCGGAACCCGGAAACCTCGCCCTCAGCCCGTGCTTGCCTAAAATCTCCGCTGACAGCGCTGCCGATGTTATCGAAACCGGTTTAGAGATCGAGGTGCAGCAGCCGCGCGGCGTTTTCGGAATAGACCTTTTTGAGGATGGAGTCGGGGAGCTTGAGGCCGGAGATCTGCCAGCGGCCCTGCGGCGGAGTTTTGGCCGGCGCGTAATCGAAGAACTCGTCGTCGGTTTCGAGGAAGCGGTAATAGATCTCGTAGAGCTCGTCGCAGAAGAGCTGCTGCGGATACTCATAGCCGTGCGGGATGGCGTCGGTGCCGAAGAGAATCCGGTCCTGATACTTGTCAAAGAAGGCGCTGGCGGCGCGTGGCTGGCGGCCCAGCTCGCCGATGCGCGCGGCGATGTCCACGCTCATGTTGGGGAAGCGGTTGAGGCTGGCGGAGACGCTGGAGAGATTCTCTGAAAAATTGCCTACGTGGAGGGCGATGAACTGCGTCTTCGGGTGGCGCGCGAATACCCGGTCGCGCGCGGCCAGCAGCTCGGCGTTGGAGGGAAATCCGGCGCCGTGGAAGGACCAATCGGGGTGGTTGTTGAGCTCCTCGTAGCGCTCGTTGAAGCGGTCGATGGGCAGGAAGAACGCGACCGGATCGGAGACGTGAATGCCGACCGGCATGCCCAGGCCGGCGCAGGCCTCCCACATGGGATCGAAGCGGGGATCGTCGATCCGGACCAGCTCGCCGGTAGTGATCTTCTCGCGCAGGTAGAGGCCGAGGATCTTGAGCAGCTTAAGGCCCCTGGCTCCGGCCTGTTTGGCCTGCGCGACGGCGTCGGCCTGGAACTGCGGATAGCCGGGCTCCATGAAGCGGCTGTACCAGGGCTCGGTGAAGGCGCAGAAGCGGCCCGGGAAGGTTTTGTCGTAACGCGCGATTGCGTCGTTGAGCCCGCGTCCGAAGCCGGCGGTGAGGTTGTTGATGATGCGGATGTCTTTCCGGTCCATCACCGGGATCAGCTCTTCGGGCGCGGCGAAGTACTGGCGCTCCTCGGCCAGGTGGACGCCGTTGATCACCTGGGCGGAAAACGACAGGTGGGCGTGCATGTCGATGACCGGATAGCGGGGCCGCTCGACGCGGGTTTGCTTGACCGCCAGCATGCTGACCGGCTGGAACTCGGAGAGATCGAGCGGCCGCCACGAGCCGGCCTTTCAATGGATGGTTTTTCCCATCTGCCGCACATGCTTTGACCCCCAGTTTGCGACCGCGCGCATTCAGCGATGCAGTTTGAACTCTCCGACCACGCGGCTGATGACGCCGGTGCTGGACGGCGCATCGGGCTTGAGGCCCTCCCGCATGCAGCGGAAGAAGCCGAGGAGCTGGCCGGGAATCACGTCGAGGACGGCTGCCGCATCGTCGCCGCACTCCGCCAGGCCGGCGCAGTCGAGGAAGACATCGCCCGATCGCGCAAGGTCGGGCGGAATGGCCGCGCCGAAGATGAGCTTAGCCAGGCCCAACTGTTTACGGTTTAACTCGCGGATCAGGTCGCACTCGTAGGCGCGCGCCAGCGGGTCGGAGGAGAGGAAGCAGACGACCAGCGTATCCGCGTGGACTGCGCTCATGGGTCCGTGGCGCAGGCCGAGGTAGCTCTCGTGCATGGACCAGACGCGGCCGGCGGTCATCTCCAGCATCTTGAGGGCGGACTCGCGGGCCGCGCCGAGACGCGCGCCGCTGGCGAGATAGACGATGCGCTGGAAGTTGCAGAGGCCCAGCTCGGCTATGGCGTCGAAATGGGTTTCCAGCAGTGCTTCCGCCGCGCGGCTGAGCGTTTCCGCGAGCGCGAGGTAGGCTTGCGGCGTCTCCAGCATTCCCAGAGACAGCGCGGCCAGGACCATGCTGGTAAAGCTGCTGGTCATCACCAGGCTGCGGTCGTTGGTGCGCTCGCTGAGGATTACGGCGCGCACGCGCGGATTGTCAGGCCACGCTGTGGCGAGGCGGCCGTCCTTATTGCAGGTGAGGATGAGATGGCGGATCGCGGGCTCGGTGTCAAGCAAGAGAGACACGGCGCCGACGCTCTCCGGGCTGTCACCGGAGCGGGCGAAGGAGATCATCAGCCCGGGACGGCCTGGGGCAATGGCTTTGCTGCCTTGGGTGAGCAGCGCGCCGCCGCCGATGGTCTGAACGGGAATGGCCAGGCGGTTCTGCAAGGGAAGACGGACGCATTCCGCCGCGTACTCCGAGCTGCCGGAGCCGCTGAGCACGAGGCTGCGGACGCCGGAGAGGTTCTCGACGAGCGGGCCGGCGAGGGACGCGAGCTGCCGGGCAGTTTCAAGCCAGGTGACCGGCTGCTGAAGAATCTCGCGCAGGGTATGGAAGTAGCCCGCCTGCCGCTGCTGCTCTTCACTGCGGCCGAGCAGTTGGGCGGCGGCTTTCTGCCGGCGCGCGATGGCGGCAAGCCAGGGTTCGCTGTTAGCGTTGTTTGAAGGCGCCGCGTTGCTCAAAACCTTCCTCCTGACGGCTCAGGCCCGCTCTTTATAGAGCATCTTCCGAATCTATGTAGACATTCTAAGAGCTGCGCAAGCTGGCCCGTCGCGGCAGGCCGCTGAATTGCATAGCTTCGCTCTAAAGCAATTCCGAAGTTGGTTTAGCCACGAAGGCGCGGCCATGCTTGTGGAAGAAGCTTTCGCACGCGGCGCGGTCGCGGAAGGCCTCGGTGCCGCCGGGCCGGGAGACAGAGAGCGCGCCGGCGAGATTGCCGATGCGCAGGCACTCATCGAGCGCGGCGCCGCGGACGTATTGGCTGAGAAAGCCCGCATCAAAACTGTCGCCGGCGCCGACGGGATCGATGACCGCGCCCAGCTTCAGCGCGGGGCTATGCAGCCGGTCCTTGCCCCGGCAGGCCACGGCGCCTTGCGCTCCCAGCTTGACCACCACCAAAGGAATCCACTCGGTGAGCCGGGCGATAGCCGCTTCAAGATTGCCGCATCCGGTGATCTTCATCGCCTCGCGCCGGTTGGGCAGCAGGATGTCGACCAGCGGCAGCACCTCGCGGAGGCCGGAGTCCCACAGATCGTCGGGATCGTCGTTGGTGTCCAGCGAGAGGGTCAGGCCGGCGGACTTGAGCTCGCGCAGGATTCCCGGAATCCGCGGCTGCAGCCCGCGCTGCAGAAAATACGAGGAGAGATGGAAGTGGCGCGCCGAAGCCAGGTACTCCATGTCAAGATGCTCGGGCTTGAGGGCGAAGATGGTGCCGGGATAAGTGAGGATGTTGCGCCACTTGGCGCGGGGCAGGATCACGGTGAGGCCGGTCGCCGCGCCGTCTTCCATGCGGCGCACGGTGGAGACGTCCACGCCCGCCTCGCGCAGCCGGCCGGCGGCGACCTCTCCAAAATTGTCGGCCCCGATGCAGGAGCTGAAGCCCACCCGGCAACCGAGCACGGCCAGGTTGTGCGCGACGATGGCCGAAGAGCTGCCCAGGGTGAGCATCATCTTTGTGGCCAGCAGCTCGCGCTCGGGCGGCAGAGCTTCGGGCAGGCCGTAGAGAATCAGATCAAGGTTGAGTTCACCGGCGATGGTTACGTCAAAACGCGCCAAGACAATCCTCCTGTCCGGCTGAATGGGGAGATGAGCTCCGGTCTGGGTGTGCTCCCAGTGTACGCCGTAGGTGCGTGGGGGGGATTTTCGGCTGGAGAAGGCAAAATCTCATCGGGACAGACGCAGGTAACCAACGGGGCGCGGCGGCGGTGTTTCCCGCTGGCCGCGGAACTCGGGCTTCCGGGCGAAGATCGAGGGAAGAAATCGGCCGGCGGGGTGAGCAATCCGGGGTAGATCTTTGCTCCGCACCGGCGCCTTTGCGTCGCGGCGCCTCGTCTGGCGGAGTCAAGCGCGGCAACTCAAGCCGATGTACAATCCCAACATGGGTCGCACCAGACGGGCCGCACCGGAGCGCCGCAACCGGCGGCCCTCTGCGCGTGTCCAATACGCAATGGGGGCAAGATGACCGCAACCCGTGAAAAATCCGAGGCGCGCAAGCTGCCCATGATGCCCATCCGGGACATGGTGATCTTCCCCTACATGATGACCCCGTTCGTGGTAGGGCGGGAGTCGAGCGTGCGCGCGCTGGAAGAGGCGCTGAGCGGGGAGCGCAAGATATTTCTGGCTACCCAGCACGACGCCTCCATCGACGAGCCCAAGGCCAAGGAGATTTACCAGATCGGATCGATCTGCAACATCGTGCAGAGCGTGAAGATGCCGGACGGGAACATCAAGGTGCTGGTAGAGGGGGTGGAGCGGGCCAAGTCGGTCGAGGTAACCGACCGCGACGGATTTTTCGTGGCCACGCTGCGCACCGGCAAGACCGACTTTGAGATGACGCCCGCCATCGAGCAGCTGATGACCCGCGTGACCGGCCTGTTTGAGCAATATGTGAAGCTGCAGCAGTCGCTGAACTACGAGACCATCATCGCCACGGTGCGGATGGACGAGGCCGCCAAGCTCTCCGACACCATCGCGGCCAACCTGCAGATCGGCATCGAGGAGAAGCAGGAGCTGCTGGGGATCTTCGACCCGGCGGCGCGGCTGGCGCGGATCGCCGATGTGCTGGACATCGAGATTGAGAAGCTGGACCTGGACCGCAACATCCAGTCGCGGGTGAAGCGACAGATGGAGCGGGCGCAGAAAGAGTACTACCTGAACGAGAAGATCAAGGCGATCCAGAAAGAGCTGGGCCGCGGCGAGAAGAGCGAGTTTGACGAGCTGCGCAAGAAGATCGAGGCGGCGGGCATGCCCAAGGAGGTGCTGGACAAGGCCATCCAGGAGCTGAAGAAGCTGGAGGCGATGCCGCCGATGTCGGCCGAATCGACCGTGAGCCGCAATTACATCGACTGGCTGCTGGCGGTGCCGTGGAAGAAGCGGTCCAAGGAGACGCGCTCCATCGAGTACGCCGAGAAGGTGCTCAACACCGACCACTACGGCCTGGAAAAGATCAAGGATCGGATCCTTGAGTTCCTGGCGGTGCGGCAACTGGTGAAGAACCCCAAGGGCTCGATCCTGTGCTTCGTGGGACCGCCGGGGGTGGGCAAGACTTCGCTGGGCATGTCGATTGCGAAGTCCACCGGGCGCAAGTTCGTGCGCTTGTCGCTGGGCGGCATCCGCGACGAGGCGGAGATCCGCGGCCACCGGCGCACCTACATCGGCGCGCTGCCCGGGCAGATCATCCAGCACATGAAGCGGGCGGGCACCAAGAACCCGGTCTTCCTGCTGGACGAGGTGGACAAGATGGCGTCGGACTTCCGCGGCGATCCGGCGTCGGCGCTGCTGGAGGTATTGGACCCAGAGCAAAACACCACCTTCCAGGACCACTATCTCGACGTGGACTACGACCTTTCGCAAGTCTTGTTCGTGGCCACGGCCAACGTTCTGCACACCATTCCGGCGGCGCTGCAGGACCGCATGGAGGTGCTGCGGCTGCAAGGCTACACGGAGCAGGAAAAGCTGGAGATCGCACGCCAGTTTCTGGTGAAGAAGCAGCGCGAGCAGACCGGGCTGAGCGAAAAGAATCTGGTCTTCCGCGACAACGCGATCCTGGAGATCATCCGCAACTACACGCGCGAAGCGGGAGTGCGCAACCTGGAGCGCGAGATCGGCAACGTCTGCCGCAAAGTGGCGCGCAAGGTGGTGCAGAACGGCGCCAAGCACAAGGAAGAACTGACCGCCGAGAACATTCACGAGTTTCTGGGCGTGGCGCGGTTCCGCGAGTCTGAGGTGCACGAGAAGAGCGAAGTCGGACTGGTGACCGGCCTGGCGTGGACCGAAGTGGGCGGCAGTATTCTCACCACCGAGGTGCAGGTGCTGGACGGCAAGGGCAAGCTGACCATCACCGGGCAACTGGGCGACGTGATGCAGGAGTCGGCGCAGGCGGCGCTAAGCTACATCCGCGGCAAGGCGCAGGCGCTGGGGCTGAGCCGGGAGTTCTACCGCAACGTGGACCTGCACCTGCATGTGCCGGAGGGAGCGATTCCGAAGGACGGGCCATCGGCGGGCATCACCATGGCCACGGCGATGGCCAGCGCGCTGGCCAAGATTCGGGTGCGGCGCGACTTGGCGATGACCGGCGAGATCACGCTGCGCGGGAAGGTGCTGCCGATCGGCGGGCTGAAGGAGAAGCTGCTGGCGGCGCTGCGCGCGGGAGTGTTCGAGATCATCCTGCCCAAGGCGAACGAGAAGGATGTCGCGGAGCTGCCGGACAACATCAAGAGCGCGATGAAGCTGCACTTTGTGGATTCAATGGACGAGGTGCTGGCGCTGGCGCTGGAGAGCCCGCTGCCCTCGTTGCCGCCGGAGACCGAAGTGCTGGCGGCGGTGCCGCAGACGGAAGTGGTGGGCAGCGTGCCGGCGCGACAGTAAGACGCGCGGCGAATCCCTGCTCCCAACCACACAATTCCGTGGCCCGATTCCGCAATTTCCCGGCTTTAGCTGCGTGATTTTCGGATTTGATCGGGCACTTTCCTGGTGCGGAAGGATGGACCGCGGGGAGCAGGCAGCACATATGCGCGGAACACATCCGCTCCCTTCGATTCATCCCGATCAACTTATTCGATAGACTGATTGAGGATGAGGTTCCGCTGATCCAGGGATGCGCTACAGCACACGATTTCTGCTTTCGGCGACTTCGGCGGCGCAGTTCCCTGCGCCGGCAGCGCCGGAGATTGCCTTTCTGGGGCGTTCGAATGTGGGCAAATCGAGCCTGCTGAATGCGCTGGTGGGAGAGAAAGCGGCCAAGGTTTCGCAAACGCCGGGGCGGACGCGGGCGATCAACTTTTTTCTGGTTTCAGACGAGCGCGGCCGCGCCAAAACGGTGTTTGCCGATCTGCCGGGGTACGGGTACGCGAAGATCTCGAAGTCGATCTCAGCCGAGTGGCCGAAGTTCATCGAGCCCTACCTGGCAAAGCGGGCAACGCTGGCGCTGTGCGTGTGCCTGGTCGATGCGAATGTGCCGCCGCAGCCGCGCGATGCGCAACTGCTCAACTGGCTGCGCGCCGTGGATCGCACGTTTGTGGTGGTGGCGACCAAGGCGGACCGGTTGAGCGGCAACCAGCGGACGCGGAGCCTGGCGGCGCTGAAGAAGGCGCTGGGCGTGGACGATCTGCTGCCCGTCTCAGCCAGGACGGGATACGGCGTGCGTGAGCTGTGGGCGCGGATCGAAGCGGCGGGCGCGGCGGAAAGCTGATTTACCTGCTTGGCGCGGGCGATCGAATTCCCGCTGCTTGATTGCGCTCAAAAAGACAAAACAACCGGATGGGACCGGGCGGCCGCGCGCTAGCAGAGAGAGCCTACGCGCCGGGACGGCCGATCTCGAGCTCGACGCTCGAGCGCAGGCCGCCGGTTGAGGCGCGGTCCAGCAGCGCCTGCGCCGCGGCTTCGCTGCAGCGCAGCAGGCGCACGCCCTGGGCCAGGCGGCCGGTGTAGCGCGGAGCCATGCGCAGCCAGCGGCGGGTTGCGGCGGCATCGGCGGGCAGGCACTCGGCAGCGAGCGCGTCCATGCGTGGCAGCCAGACGGCCGGCGCGGCGGCCACGCTCCAGGCCACCAGCACCTGGCCCTCCTGAAGTGCGGCGGGGGCGACGCGGCTGGCGGGCCAGCGGCTGGCGGCGGCATCTGATACGCCGGGGCCGAGCAGATCAGGGACGACGCCGCGCGCGAACATCTCGTCTTCGACGGCCTCGGGCGAGGCGGCGACGCAGACGGCCACGGGCTCGCGCTTGCGCAGCTGGTTTTTGAGGATGCGCAGGGCTTCGTCGAGGCCGGTGACCAGAAAATCCACCACGCCCTCGCGCACCGCCCGCTTCTGCGCGGCCGCGCCGGGAATGACGGCCAGCGAGGCGGCGCCGGCGATGTTGGCGCCGGCAGCCAGGGCGCGGCCCTCGGCGTCGAGCGTGCCAGCGTAGAGCAGGCTGCCGCCGAGGCCGGGATCGGGCGCGCGAGCTGCAGCCGAGATCATGCCCGCGTAGAAGCACTCCACCTCGAGGATGAAGTCAAAGGCGGCGGGAAGTGGGGGATGAAAGATCATGAACCTCCGCGCATCGATCTGGCGTGCCGATTGTGCGTGCGCGGATCATCCGCGCTGCGCTCTGCCCGGTTCTGGACCAATCCGCGCTTTTCTTCACCTTGCCAATCGGCATGCATCGTTCGCGCTGTCTGCGAGGGTCGCGATTTCGAGCATACAACTACCAGCTTGAATAGGGCTGCCCGTCGGAGCCGAGCTCGTCAGAGCCGGAGTGGACGTTGTCGATGCCGCCTTCGGTCTGGTCCAGCGAGTACAGCGCATCGCTGGTGTCGGTGACCCAGGTTTCATTGCTGTGAGTCATGGGATCTTCGGGGAGGGTCTTGAGGTAGCCGTCCTGGACGAGGTCGTCGAGCGACTGCGGAGCCTTCTGCTTGTCCATGGTGTAGGAGTCGATGGCCTCGCGCATGACCATCAGGTCCTCCTTGAGCACGGCCTCGCGGGCGTGGCGGATGGCGATGACGTAGCTGGGGATGGCGAGCGTGGCCAGGATGGCGATGATGGCCATCACGATCATCAGCTCGATCAGGGTAAAGCCCGCGTCGTGTTTTCGGATTCTCCGCACTGAGACCTCGCCGCCTACCAGGTGGAATATTTCGTTCCGTCCAGCGCCGTGCCCTGCGACTTCGAGTAGACATCGAAGACGCTCTGCCCGCCGTAGGAGTCGGAGTTGGGATCGTCCTGCATGGAACGCAATCCCCAGTCGGCATTGCCGGTCATGGGATCGACGGGAATGCGGCGCAGGAAGCGAACCTTTTTGCCCTGAATATCGACCCCGTTCACCAGCGTCTGCAGGTCGGGCGGGTAGTTCTGGCTCTCCAGCTTGGTCTGGATGGCGCCTTTGTCGGCGGCATCCTTGTACTTGTCGATGGCCGCGCGCATCTCCCACAGGTCGTGGCGGAGGATGCGCTCATTCTGGCGCTTGACCTGGAAGCGCGCCAGCGGCAGCACCATCCCGGCCAGGATGGTCAGAATCGCCACGGTCACAATCAGTTCCACTAGCGAGAGTCCCCGCTCCTGATCGCGGCCGACGCGAATTGAAGCGGAAATCCTCACTGCCATCGCCCTCCAGGGCACAAACGATAGACGCGCACCGCCGGCTTTAGTGCACCGTAATGCTGATCTGGGAGCCGGTGGCCGGCACCTGCTGCTGGTCGCTGTTGACGGCAGCGGGCCGGGTAATCGCCACGCTGGTCTGGCCCGCGGCTTTGGCCTGAAAACTGAGGACGCAGATCACCCCCGCGCCGCTCACCCCGGCCGCTCCCGGCGGGCGCGCGGCATGGATGGTGAGCGAGCCCGGCCCATCGTCGCGGTGCATGAGCGCCACCGGCTGACCGTCGCGGCTGAGAAAGTCTCCGGGAGTGACGTTCACCAGCTCGAAGTTTGGCCGGATCGTAAGTGAGTTGCAGGGGAACCGCGGCGATATTCACACCGCCGGTAAGGACGATGGGGACCTGGAAGGTGGAACCAGCGGCAATCGGACGGCCGGGCGCATTGAGCATGAGGTTCACCGCGCCGGCACGCAGCTGAAAGGGAGCACGGGCCGCGGGCGGCGGCGCCTCGGTGGCCGCGGCGGCGGCGCCCATCTGCTCGAGCAGAGCCGGAGCCGCAGCCGACGCGCTCTGGGCTGGGATGGCGCCCACGGGCGGGTGCGCGGCAGCGGGCAGGACGGCAGCCGGCTGCTCGGAGGCGGAACCCGCATTGGCGCTGGCAGGCGGCGGCACGTAGCGCAGCTCGATGGACTGGCCGGGGCCGGTATCGATGGTGCGCAGGTTCGCCTCGTCCAGCGACTGCCCGCGCACGATGTGCGGCACGACGACAAAGACCAGATCGTCGTCAGTGATGGTGTGATCTTTGGAGCCGAAAAGGTACCTGAGAATCGGAATCGAGCTCAATCCCGGAATGCCTGTCCAGTTCACCGATTCCTGGCTCTCCTGAATCCCTCCCAGGATGGCGGCTTCGCCCTCGCGCAGCCGGATTACCTGGTCGACCACGCGCTGGCTGATGATCGGCTCGGTCACGCCGCTGATGGTGACGGAGCTGGTATCCGCGGTATCCGAAATATTGATCTTCAGGGTTACATCGTTGTCGTAATGAATGGTCGGTGTCATCTCGATCTGCACGCCAACGTCCTGGTACTGGAACTGAGTGTTGACCAGCGAGCTGACCAGCGCCGTGGCCGCGCCTGTCTGGTAGGAGCCGGTGGCGATGGGGATGCGCTCGCCGATCTTCATAGAGGCCTTCTGCCCGTCGGTGGCGCGGATGCGGGGACTCTCCAGGGTCTTGGTGTTGTCGTCGTTCAACAGTAGATTCAATGTGGCCGAGCTGACAGTTACCGCGAAATCCGAAGCCTTCAGGTGCGAGAGGTCGTAGAGGGTCGGGCTGGTGGTGGTGCCGGTGGTTCCGGTGGTGGAGCTGGTGGTCGACGAGGTAGTGGACGCGGTGGAGTTGGGAGGCTGCAGCGCAACTCCCACGCTGGAGGGCCACTGGATGCCGAGAGTGCGCTCCCAGTTTTTGCTGACCTCCAGAATCGCGATGTCCACCACGACCTCGGGGCGCGGCTTGTCCAGGTCGTCGATGAGCTTCTGGGTCAGCATCAGCTCATCGGGGGTGCCGCGCACCACGATGGCGTTCTGGCTCGCCACTCCGTAGGCGTGCACGTTGGGTAGCACATTGCGGATGGCGGTCTGCATGTCGTTGAGGTCGTTCTGCTGCCAGGCGTTGGTCAGATAGAACGTCTGCACCGCTTCCTCGTCGAGCTCGGTATGCTTGGCGCGGGTGTTCTGGGCCACGAAGATGGTGTTGGAGGTGACGGGCCGCCAGAAAGTATTCGATATCGTGCCGACGATGCGCAGGGCGTCGAGCAGCGAGACGTTGGTCAGGTCCACCTGGACGCGCTTGGAGCTGTAGTCGGGATCGAAGAGGACGTTGATGCCGGCGGCCTTGCCGATGGCCTGGTAGACCACCTTGGCGTCCTCGGTCATGTGCAGGGTGAGCGGCTCGTTGGAGAGCAGCTTCAGCTCAGGCGGCGCGCCCATCTCTTCGATCTGCTTCTCGGTGGAGGGTTCCACGGGCAGATTGTTCCCCAGCTGCTGGACCGCCTCGCCGTTCTTGCGGCGGATCTGGTCGATCAGCTGCTGCGCGGCCTCGTTGCTGGGATCGATCTCGGAGGCGTGAATGAACTCGGTCAGCGCGCCCTGAGTATCCCCGGCCTCGAGCAGCTTGCGGCCCTCAGAGACGTGGGCTGCCGAAGCCGAGGTGCGCACGCGCAGCAGCGCGATGCGGTATCGGAAATCCTTGGGATCCCGTGTGGCGGCCTTCTGGTAATCCGACAGGGCGGTGTCGTAGTCCTGGCGGGCCTCGGCCTCCTGGCCGCGCTTGAAGTCGGTGTTGGCCGACTCGGCGTAGAGACGAACGCAGGCTAGAGCCAACCCGGCCAGCACCCCGGCGAGCGCGATGCGCAGGGCGGCGCGCGGCAGGATGGACGCGGGCGCAGCCGCGAAGACCGCGCGGCGGTTCATGGAGCTCCCTGGCATCTTCGAGCGGTTCTCCAATACACTAGCTCCTGGCTGCCGGTGCCGGGCGGCATTCTTCTGCAGAGATAGCCGGTCAGCGGCAGCGGATTCGATATGCGGCAATTGGAGAACTTCGGGAACCGGCGCGGATTCCACAATGGGCTGTCGCGGATCGCACCGGCGGCTGACAACAGCATCCCTACCCACGATCGTTCTCAACCTGCGATGCCTCATTTTAACAAAGCCATGCCCACGCCCGGCGTCGAGCCGCGCCGATGCTACGATGAAAATGCGAGGATTCTCCCCGATGGCCCGCCAGACCAGCCACGTGATTGTTCCGCGGAATGCGCCCGCCCCCGCCAAGGCGGCCAAGCCGCGCGATCCGGTGGCCTGCGGCGAGCGGGACGCGGCGCACAACCGGGCCGCCAGCCATAACTACTTCCTGCTGGAGAAGTTCGAGGCGGGCGTGGCGCTGCGCGGCACGGAGGTGAAGTCCATCCGCGAGGGCCAGGCCAACCTGAAAGACTCCTACGGCCTGATCAAGGATGGCGAGGCGTTTCTGCTCAATGTCCATATCGGCCCTTACTCGCACGGAAATATCGCCAATCACGATGCCACGCGCACGCGCAAACTGCTGATGCACCGCGAACAAATCCGCAAGCTACAGTCGAAGACGCAGGTGAAGGGCCACACGCTCATCCCCACCAGGCTTTACTTCCGCAACGGGCGGGTGAAGTGCGAGCTGGCGCTGGCCAGGGGCAAGCAGGACTGGGACAAGCGGGAGACGGAAAGACGCCGCGAGGCCGACCGCGAGGCGCGCGCGGCCATCAACGCCAGCAAGCACCGGATGGGACGCTGAAAATACGGGAAAAACCCTAAAATAGCCTTGAGGAACCAATGAAAACCCAACTTTCTTTTGCCCGACTCGCCGAAATTGAGACTGAACTGCTCGCCGTTCCGGCCGCCGACGCGCAGTCCGCTAAGGGTTCCGACGCCAAACCGGAACCGGTGCTGCTGACCGCGGACGCTGCCGTTAAGGCCGCCGCGGCCGGGGTGCTCCAGAGCGGCGAGTACAAGGCCGGCGCAAATGAGACGCTGCTGATCCACGCCCCGGCCGGCCTGAAGGCCAAACGGCTGCTGCTGGTCGGGCTGGGCAAGCAGGCCAAGGCCGACGCCGACAAGCTGCGCAACGCCGCCGGGACCGCAGTGCGCTTTGCCAAACCGCGGGGGATTCGGGAGCTGGTGGTGGCCCTGCCGGAGAATGGGGCCAAGACATTGCCGGGTGCGGCCGGCGCGCGCGCGGCCGTGGAGGGCGCATTCGTGGGCGACTTCGATCCGGACACCTACCGGAGCGACCGCAAGGACCAGAGCATCCAAAGCTTCACCGTGGCCGCGCCGGGAGGCGACAAGGTAGCTATGGAGGCCGCGTTTGCCGAGGGCGTGATCATCGGCGAGAGCCAGAACTTTACCCGCTCGCTGGTGAACGAACCGGGCAACAAGCTCACCCCCACCATCTTGGGCGAGCGCGCGGCGGCGATGGCCAAGGAAGTGGGGCTGGCCTGCGAGGTGCACTCCACGGAGAAGCTGCAGGAGCTGAAGATGGGGGCATTCTGGAGCGTCAGCCAGGGCTCGGAAGAGCCGCCGGCGCTGATCGTGATGAAGTACGAGCCGGAGGGCGTGAAGGATGGGCCAGTATTGGGGCTAGTGGGTAAAGGCATTACGTTCGACACGGGCGGTATTTCGATCAAGCCTGCCGACAACATGGAGAAGATGAAGTACGACATGGCCGGCGGGGCGGCGATGATCGGGGCGATGCGCGCGATTGCGCTGCTGAAGCCGAAGGTGCGGGTGATCGGGATTGTCTGCGCGGCGGAGAATATGCCCGACGGCAAGGCGCAGAAACCCGGCGACTTGCAGACGGCGATGTCCGGCAAGACCATCGAGATCATCAACACCGACGCGGAGGGCCGGCTGGTGCTGGCCGACGGGCTGAGCTACGCGAAACAACTGGGAGCGACGCACCTGATTGACGCGGCCACGCTGACCGGCGCCTGCGTGGTGGCGCTGGGCATGGTGAACGCGGGCGCATTTGCCAACGACGACGCCACTTGGACGAAGTTCAGCGGCGCGCTGGCGGTCTCCGGCGAGAAGTTCTGGCGGCTGCCGCTGGGCGATGAGTACATGGAGATGATCAAAAGCGAGATCGGCGACATCAAGAACACCGGCGGACGCTGGGGCGGAGCCATCACGGCGGCGGAGTTCCTGCATGTGTTTGCCGAGGAAACTCCGTGGATTCACCTGGACATTGCCGGCGTGGCCTGGGTGGAGGACGCGCGGCCGTACATCGCCAAGGGGCCGAGCGGGGTCGGGGTACGGTCGATTCTGGAGTGGGTGCGGAGTTTCTGAAATTCGGCCAAGAAACTGTCGCGGCTCCGGACAGATGCCGGGCGCCTTTCTTTATCCTTGCTTAAATTTCGCATCGTGCCGTGCGGCAGAGCGGCGCTTTCCCCGAGCGCCGCTTTTGTTCTCGTTGCAGGGGGTTTTTGCGTCGCCAAGGGTGCAACTTCCCCTCTCCGATCATGAAACTCATGCATGAAGTTGCGGAGGCTTGCTGCCGATGTTCAAGCTAGTCAGGTTTCCCGGTCGCCCGACTCCCGTGCGCTCTGCACGGTGGCGCGACAGGGGAGCCCTACGGCCAGGAAGATCCCTGGCACGAGGCCTCGATGACAGATCGCACAGAACTGCTGGAAGCTGCGCTGGATAGTGTTGCAGATGGGGTAGCGCTGATAGGCGGCGGCGACGGGGTGGTGTTCTGGAACCGGGCCGCGCAAGAGATCTTCGGCTACACCGGCACGGACCTGGTGGCGCAGCCGATGCCCACCGGGCTGGAGCCGCTGCTGAGCGACCGGATGCAGCCCTGCGATCCGCAGCCGGGCCGCGGCGTGCTGGTCCAGGCGCGGCACAAGCTGGGACACGTCGTGCAGACGATTGCGCGCACCCGGACTTTGTGCGACGGAATGGGCGACCCCATCGGGACCGCGGTGGTCTTTCATCCCGCCGGGAGCCTGGAGGCGCTGCCCCACGGCGACAGCGACGAGGATGGCGTGGAGGCCAGCCAGCTCGAGTTCGAGCAGCGTCTGCAGAGCGAGTTTGAGGACTGCACGCGAAACGGACTGCCCTTCGGGGTCCTGTGGATCAGCGTGGACCAGGCGCAGGAACTGCGCAAGACCCACGGCGCGCCGGCCTGCCACGAGATGCTGAAAAAGATGGGGCACGCGCTGGCGCAGGGATTGCGCCCGGGCGAGGAGTTGACCCGCTGGGGCGATAGCGAGTTCCTGATCCTTGCCCACGAACGCTCGCCGGAGATGCTGGAGGAGCATGCGCGGGCGCTGGCCGGGCAGGCGCGGACGGCAGAGTTCCGCTGGTGGGGCGACCGCATCTCGCTGACCGTGAGCCTGGGCGCAGCGCAGGCCGGCGCGGAGGAGACGCTGGCGCAACTTCTCGAACGGGCGCAGCGGGCCATGGTCCAAAGCATGCAGGCGGGCGGCAACCAGGCGACATCCGCTTCAACATCCGCGTTGGGGAGGCAGCCATGTTCGTCATCGTAGGGATTGTCGTGGTCTTTACCTCCATCCTGGGCGGCTTCCTGATGGAGAAGGGCCACATCGCGGTTCTCATGCAGCCGGCCGAATTGCTGATCATCGCCGGCGCGGGGAGCGGCACGCTGCTGGTGGCCAATCCACTGTACATCCTGAAGAGCATCGCCGCCGGCCTGGGCGCGGTGGTGAAGGGTTCGCGCTTCGACAAGGCGCGTTACCAGAGCACGCTGCGGATGATGTACCAGTTCCTGAACAAGGTGCGCAAGGAGGGGCTGCTGAGCGTGGAGATGGACGTGGAAAAGCCCGCCGAAAGTGCGATCTTCAAGAACTATCCCGAGTTTCTCAACGACCATCACGCGCGGGATTTTGTCTGCGACACGCTGCGCACCGCGATTACCGGGGGCGTGGAGCCCTTCGACATGGACCAGATGATGGAACTGGACATGGAGGTGCACCACCACGAGAAGATGCAGCCGGTGAACTCTCTGACCACCATGGCGGATTCGCTGCCGGGCCTGGGCATTGTGGCCGCGGTGCTGGGCGTGGTGATTACCATGGGCGCGCTGGGCGGACCGCCGGAACAGATCGGAGATAAAGTGGCGGCGGCGCTGGTGGGGACGTTCCTGGGAATTCTGCTCTGCTACGGCGTGGCCGGGCCGCTGAGCGCGCATATGGGCAAGCAGGCCGACGAACACAACGAATACCTGCACGTGCTGCGCGTGCTGATGCTCTCGTTTCTGAAGGGCTCGGCGCCGATGATCGCCATCGAGATGGGACGGCGCGCGATTCCCGCGCACGTGCGGCCCACCTTCGACGAGATGGAGAAGAACTGCAAGAGCACCCCGGCTGCGGCGGGGGCTGTCGCTGCGTAGGGTGCGCGGGCGCATGGGGCAGGACGGGCAGGCGAACGGACGACAGGCGCAGAGGAATGAACTCTGAGGCGCAGAGCCGCAACCGCCGGGAAGACAGGGAGCCGGATATGGGGAGATTCAGAGCATGATCACAGCCAAGACACCGCCCATCCTCGTGATCAAGAAAAAGGGCGGCCACGGCGGCCACCACGGCGGCGCGTGGAAGGTGGCCTACGCCGATTTTGTAACCGCGCTGATGTCGCTATTCATCGTGCTCTGGCTGATGAGCACAAGCGATGCGGTGAGACGGGCGGTAGCCGGCTACTTCAACGACCCCAAGGGAACCTCCACCCTGCTGGGCACCACGATGGATGGCACCGGCAAATCAGATACGGAGGGCCCCAATGACAACCTGGAAAAGCTGAAGGAAAAGCTCGAAGCGGAGATCCAGGCGAAGAAGGAGCTGGAAAAGCTTTCCAAGCAGATTGAGATCACCATCACGCCGGAGGGGCTGCGCATCGAGATGCTGGAGGACAAGGACGGCACCTTCTACCAGAGCGGCAGCGCGCAGCTGAGCCCTAACGGCCAGGAAGTGCTGGCGCTGCTGGCTGCGGAGCTGAAGACCCTGCCCAACAGCTTGTTGATCGAAGGACACACCGACGCGACGCAATATTCGACCGACGCGAACTACAGCAACTGGGAGCTCTCTGCCGATCGCGCCAACGCCGCACGGCGGATGCTGCAGCAGGACGGGGTGCGCTCCGACCAGGTGACTCAGATACGTGGCTACGCCGACCAGCTGCTGCGGGTAAAGAACAACCCCTACGACCCTTCCAACCGCAGAATCACTATCCTGGTGAAGAACGCGGCCAACGGCGCGCTGCCCGACCTGGGCGGCATCAAAGGAATGTCAGACTCTTCGCCCGGGCCAGACGCCAAGCCGGCTGCCACCGCACCGCCGGCCAGCGCCGCACCAGCGGCGCCAGCAGCGTCCAAACCGGCCGCCGCGAAGAAGTAGAGCCATGGTGTACTCTGGTTGGCGAGATTGAGCGCACCGGAATCGACCGCGGATCGACCTGTTGCAAACCTGCCGACAGCGCAAGGATCGGGAAGCTCGCCGCGGCTGTGGAGTCCGGCATCCGGACCTGCGGGCCGGCCCAGCGCGCTCACCAGCAACGACCGGGAGAACCATCGCATGACCATCGTCGCCGGGGTTGACTTCGGCACACTCAGCGTTCGCGTCACGCTTGTCGACAGCCGCAAGGGCCCCATTGGGACCGCTGCGGCCTCCTACCCGCTGCACCGGCGAAGAGACGATCCGGACTACGCCACGCAGTCGCACGCCGACCAGATGGCAGCGCTGACCGAGGCGACCCGCGAGGTGCTGAAGAGCACAGGCGTGGCCGGCTCGACGGTGGCCGCGATCGCGATGGACACGACCGGCTCGAGCGTGATTCCGCTGGGTGAGAATCTGGAGCCGCTGGACGAGTACTACCTGTGGTGCGATCATCGCGCCTTCGCCGAGGCGGAGGAGATCACCAGCAAGGCGCACGCGCTGGGGTTCGAGGGGATTCAATGGTGCGGCGGCGTGTACTCGCACGAGTGGGGATTCTCCAAGCTGCTGCACTGGCTGCGCCATAATCCGGAAAAGCGCGCGCGGCTGGCGACCGCGGCCGAAAACTGCGATCTGGCGGCGGCCACGCTGTGCGGGACGACCAAGGCCAGCGAGCTGAAACGCAGCGTCTGCGCCATGGGACACAAGTGGATGTGGAATCGGCGCTGGGGCGGGCTGCCGCCCGAGGAGTTCCTGGTAGCGGTGGATCCGCTGTTCGCGGGGGTGCGGGCCAAGATCGGCGGCGAGTACCTGACCAGCGATCACCTGGCCGGCCATCTGGCGCCGCAATGGGCGGAGAAGCTGGGAATGCGCGCCGGGATTCCCATTCCTGTGGGAGCGTTTGACGCGCACTGGGATGCGGTGGGCTCGAACATCCGCGAGGGCGATGCGGTCAATGTGGTGGGCACCTCGACCTGCATCATCGCCATTGCGCGGGAGGCGCAACTGGTTCCCGGCGTCTGCGGGGTGGTGCCGGGCAGCGTGCATCCGGCGTACACGGGGATCGAGGCCGGGCTGTCGGCGGTGGGCGACATCTTTGACGGGATTGCGCGGCGGGCTAACACCAGCGTGGCCGCGCTCTCCGAGGGATTGGAAGCGTACCGGGCCGGGCAAACCGGCTTGCTGCGGCTGAGCTGGGATAACGGCGACCGCACGGTGCTGGTGAACCCGGAGCTGGGCGGGGTGACACTGGGTTGGAACCTGGTGCACACCGCGCAGGACGAGCTCTTCGCCGCCATCGAGGGGACCGCGTTTCACACCCGCATCATTTTGGAGCGGATGGCCGAGCATGGGGTGCGGATCGACCGGGTGATCAACGCGGGCGGCATTCCGCAGAAGAGCGAGGCGCTGAACCAGGTGTACGCCAACGTGCTGAACAAGCCGGTGCTGGTGCCGGCGGGAATTCCGACCAGTTTGGGATCGGGAATCTTCGCTCTGCTGGCGGCCGGGGCCTACAAGACGATTGAAGAAGCGCAGGAAGCGGTATGTTTGCCGTTGCGAACAGTGCAACCGGATGCGAAGGCGGCAGCGGTATACGAGCAGCTCTACCGGCTCTACCGCGATGTTTACTTTGCGCTGGGACGGAGGGACGCTGCTCCCTCGGCTCTGGGACGCGTGCTGCCGGAGGTGCGGCGGATTGCGGCGCAGGTGCGCAGGACGGGCTAAAGGTGCTGCGGAAGATGGCGGAGATTCATGCGAAATGCCCGAAAAACATACCTCAGGGGCTAAAGCCCTCGTTGATTTTACGGATTACGGCACGCGACCCGCCCACTGGGCGGGTTCGCCGGTCGTGCCCTGACGCTTCTAGAGCGGTTTCACAGTACATGTAGCCATTTTTCGCAGTTGCGGAAGGTGGCTTTTTCTTGATGAAAAAGCCACTTGAATGCGTGGCTTCGGGATACAGCAACTGTGAAACCGCTATAGCCGCTCCCGTCGAGTTTTTCCGCAGCCTGTAAAGGCCGTACCCTTCAGACTGATCCACTACCCAAGATTGGGTGCGGCGCGTGGCCGGCCTGGCCAGAACCTGTAAGCACAGCCAGGGGGGTACCCCCACCCCCCTATTTTGGGAATAAAATCCTGCGGTACATGAGGTTAGGGAGTGGGTAGCGCTCTAAAATCCTCTCAACATTGAAGTTATTTGCAGAATCCTCTGCCGTAAGGAGTTACGGGCGTTTTTCAGGCTTTTCCCAGCGTTTCGTCCCACATCATGACAAAGGCTGGCAACAACCCTTCATGGGTTTTGAGCCTGCCAGACTGTTGTGACTGGAGCTGGTTTTTGCTCTTGATTTAGATTGTGCAACAAAGGCAGGTAATGATGTGCAAGAAAGTGGTCAGGGGTCAGGGGTGATGGCTGAAGGCCGGGTCTTCTATATGCCTGGGGTATGACGCAAGGATCTTTCTTGCTGTTCGCGCCGCCCCTACGGGGCTACGGTCATTTTTGCTGGCTACCCAGGACTGCGTTCGCTGACGCGAACTTGTCCTGGGCTACTCTCCTTGCCTCCCTACGGGAGGCGATGCTGCGGCATGTTTGCTGCCTCCCCTGCGGGAGGCGACGCTGCGGCTGGCCTACCACACGAACGACTTTGTCAGCATCAGCTAACTTGTCCTGGGCTACTCTCCTTGCCTCCCTACGGGAGGCGATGCTGCGGCATGTTTGCTGCCTCCCCTGCGGGAGGCGACGCTGCGGCTGGCCTACCACACGAACGACTTTGTCAGCATCAGCTAACTTGTCCTGGGCTACTCTCCTTGCCTCCCTACGGGAGGCGATGCTGCGGCATGTTTGCTGCCTCCCCTGCGGGAGGCGACGCTGCGGCTGGCCTACCACACGAACGACTTTGTCAGCATCAGCTAACTTGTCCTGGGCTACTCTCCTTGCCTCCCTACGGGAGGCGCCGCCGCGGCACGTTGGCTGCCTGCCTCCCCGCGCGGCAGGCTGGCGCAACGAAAAGGCCGGAGCAGAAGCTCCGGCCTTTGGTCGCCTGCGCGGGTTGACGCGGGTTTAGAAGTCAATGCGCGCGCCGAACTGCATGCGCCGGTAGGTGGTGAGGACGCCGCCATAGTAGCCGAAGTTGCCGGTGGAGAGAGTTGTGGCCAGGTTGGTGGGACTGTCGTCGAAACGGACGCTGTTGGGGACGTTATAGACCTCGGCGTCCAGCTTGAGTTTCATCGACTCGCCCAGGCTCCAGGTCTTGGCCAGCGAGGAGTCGATGTCGAAGTATCCGTCGCCACGGAAGTTGTTGCGCTGGCCGGCCTCACCCGGATAGGGGTAGCGGATGGGATAGCCGTTGTAGATGCCGTTGTTGATGTCATTCGCCGAGCTGCCGGCAAAGACTTGCGGCGCACCGTTCGAAATGTGCTTGCCCAACTGCACGGGGCCAGTAACCACGCCGTTTCCGCCCAACTGCCAGTCGGTGGTGTAGCCGGTCTCATACACGCTAAAGGGCAGGGCGCTGGACCAGCGGCTCAGACCAGACCACTCAATGCCGCCAATCAGCGCATCGACCACCTTGTTGGCATCACTCAAGAAGGCCTTGCCGCGGCCGACCGGCAGATCATAGACCCAGTCGAGACTGACAAGATTGCGCGTATCGAAGTCCGAGGGCCCCTTGTTGAGTTTGGGGTTCCAGGAGTTCTGGATGGCGTCGGCGCCGCCGAAGGCATCGAGGGTTTGCCAGTTGGAAGTCTCGGCGCCCGAACCAATGTCAATCGACTTGGAGAGGGTGTAGTTCACATCCAGATTCAAACCATGACTGGTGGGATGGCGGAGGGTGAACTGCAACGCGTTGTAGGAGCTGGTGCCTATGGAGGCCCAGGAATAGAGCGAAGCATACTGACTGCTCCAGAAGCGGGGAGCACAGCCACTGGGCGGGCAGCCGTAGTAGTCATAGACGTTAAGGTCAGCCAGCGCGGTGGTTTCGCCCAGGCCGGAGACGAAGCGGTTCGGAGCCCACTCGTTGTTGTAGATGGCCTCCGTGGCGCTCTCGCCGGTGAAGTCGAAGTCCTGCATGAAGGGGAACATGTCCTCAAAGTATGGGATGGTGGGAACAGATACGGGCGAATTACCGTTGGGGTAGGTTCCATAGGAATTTCCATAGTTCCCCCCGTTTTGGTCGACGATCTTGGAGAGCGCATCGGCGGCGTGAAAGTAGTCGCCGCCGCCGCTGGGATCGACCAGGTTGACGGGCTCGGACAGATCGAGCTCCTGGAGGAGATGGCGGCCCAAGCGGCCCACATAAGCCTGCTCAAAGATGAAGCCGCCGGGCAGCTCGATCTGAATGGAAGCATCGAGGTCATACGAATAGGGCGTCTTCAGCTGGTTGTCGATGCCCCAGGCGATGGCAAAGCCGCAGGAGGTGTTGGAGGGAGGAACCGATGGAAAAGTGGTGGTTGGGGAGACAATACCGCAAGCGCCGGCCAGCGGAGGAAGGTTGTGCGGGCCGGTGAAACGGGGCGAAGTCGCCTCGGTGAATAAATCTGGTCCACTTTCCAGAGTGGTGCTGAGACCGAAGGATCCGGTCTCGTCGAAGGTGTTGACAATAGCCTCGCCGAAGTGGTCGAAGTACATGCCGGCGCCGACGCGGAGGCTGGTTGTGGAGTTGGGCGCCCAGGCGATGGAGAGGCGGGGAGCGAGGTTATCCTTCTGCTTGGCCCAGTAACCCGCCGCGCCATTGGCCTTGCCGCTGGGCATGAACGAGAGGGTGGGCTCGTAGGTTTCGCCATCGGCAGCCTCCTGGCCGCGCTGGAGGAACCACTGGAAGGTATCGACCGTGGGAGTAACCTGCTGGCCGTGGGTTTCGTAGGGAACGCCCAGAATCGTGTGGTGCAGGCCGAAGTTCACGGTCAGCGAGGGCCTGACCCGCCAGGAGTCCTGCAGGTAGTACTCAAACTCGTTCGACTTGAAGTGACGATTGATGAAGGCGCCATCGGGGATGAGCGTGCCTGACGTGCTGGAGGTGACAGCGTAGTTTTCCTGCAGGGTGGTCTCTGGAACCGTGCCGACCAGGTTATCGAAGGCGATCTCGTAGGAGTTTGCAAAGCCCGGAGAGAGATCGGTGGGCGTAGGCGGTCCCTCAGACAGCCAGTACGGGTTGGTGCTGGCGCTCGAGTAGGACTCCAGATCGCTGCTGCGATTGTTCCCGATGTTGCGCCAGTCGCCGCCCAGGGTGATGGTGTGGTTGCCCTTGGTCCAGGTAAGCGTGTCGACGATGTTTTGGACCGGGACATTGATGACGTTCCGAGAGCTGCCCGGCGACGGTGGAGTTGGGCTCGGGTTGATAGAGGAAGCGGAAGGTGACCCAGTCGCCCGTGCCGGAGCCGGCGCCGCGCAGCGCGTAGCCCTGGCGGACATAGCCGTAGCGGAGATCATTGACGATATTGTTGGTCGGCGTCCAGGTGTAGCCGGCAGCCAGGCCCTTGGTGTTGTCATCGTAGAAAGTGTCAGGCGGTTGGCCGGGGAGATTCTCGATTGCTGCGGTGGTGTCCTTCTGCAGGTTGCCGCGGAAGAACAGATGCTGGGTGCTGCTCAGGACGTAATCGATTTTACCGATGGAGGTGTTCAGAGTGGCGGGACTGGGCGAGGGAAAGATGAAGCCGGCGCTGTTGATGCCGTCTCCCTGGCTGGGGGAGGTGCCCCAGAATCCAGCCGTATTCAGCGGCGCGAAGTAGGCTTGTACGTACGGGTTGACGCCGCAGGGAACACTGGGCGTGCCGGTGGGAGTGCAGCCGGCGTCATACGCCGCCACACTGTTAGAACCGGTGGAGGCGGACAGGTATTCTGGGGGTCCTCCGGAGGTGGGCTCGTAGCCGACTTTGCCTGCATAAAAGGCAGCCGTGGGCAGCGGCTCGTTAACGATGGAGCTGATGGCTGTCCTCTGCCCTTCATAGTTCCCAAAGAAGAACAGCTTGTCCTTCTTGATGGGGCCGCCGAGCGCGACGCCGAAGGTATTCAAGACATACTTCTGGGGGATATTCGGCAGGCCTGAAGACAGCTGTTGCTGTTTATTGAACCAGCTATTGGCGACGGTGTTGGTGGGGCGGTAGTACTCATAGGCTGCGCCATGAAACTGGTTGGTGCCGCTCTTGGTGACCAGGGTGATCTCCGCGCCGGAACTGTGGCCGGCCTCAGCAGTGCCGTTTGCGGTGGTGACGCGGAACTCCTCGGTGGAATCCAGCGTGGAGCGGATCACGCCGGTAAAGGCCGTGCCGTTGAGCTGATCGTTATCGTCGATGCCGTCGAGAGTGACGTTGCCCTGGTCAGAACGGCCGCCGTTGACCGAGCCGCTGCGGGTATCCATGGTGGAATTTTCCGCTGGATTGCCGAGGTAGAGGACGCCGGGCTGCAGGGTCAGAAGCGCGATCGGGTTGCGGCCCTCCATGGGCAGCGCTTCCACGGTTGCATTGCCCACCGCGTTACCCATGGAGGCGTCAGTGGTGTTGAGGGTTTCTGCCGTGGCGCTGACGTCCACGGTGACCGAGCTGGTCTGCACCGAGAGGGTGAAGTTCACGGTGGCCGGCTGGTTGACGAGCAGCTCGGCCTTCTTGCTCTGGGCGCCGAAGCCGGCCGCCGTTGCCGTGATGATGTAGGTGGCGGGCGGGATCTGCGGGAATTCGTAGTTGCCGGTGCTGTCAGCTGTGGCGCTCAGCGTCTGGCCGTTGGCTGCGTCCACAAGGGTAATGGTCGCGCCCGGAAGGAGCGCACCGGAAGGGTCCTTGATCGTGCCTCGCAGCGACGTGTTCGGGCTCTGGCCAAACGCAAAGATAGCGGATACGAGGGTGCTACAGACCACCCATCCCAAAAATGAGTGTTTCATTGCGGCTGCTCCTCCAGGAAAACTACTGCATATCCCACTGTCCGAGCCGGGACTTTCATTGAAGTTGTTACCGAGCGGGCCGCTTGATGGGTACTGTGACGAGGCTCGCTTCCGATTACGCTGCGCCGCCGGAAACAGCGGCGGACGCTGTAAACCCAGGCACTTCCGCGAGCACTTCGAGAGAAAAGAGGCGCCGTTAGCTCGAAGCGCCCGTGGACACCATGTTAACCGCTATTGTTGGCAAGATTTACATAAAATTCAACAGGAATCCGTTTGGCCGCCCATCGCTCGCCAACCCAAGCCGCAAGCAGGGCCGCGGATCTTCGGTTAATTCATTGCTGCTGCTGCATTTGCTGCAAATCGAGGAAGGGCGGGCGGGGCTCCGGCGGCTGCTGGGCGCGCTCCACCAGCACGCTCCAGTCGTCTGGGATGGGCAGCTTGCGGTCCAGCGCCGGGGGCTTCTCGCTGGCCTCCACCTGCACGGCGACGTAGAGCTGGCTGGCGGTGCTGCCGCGGAAGATGCCATGGGTGGGAGGGACGTCGGCGTAGTCGCGGCCGACTGCAGTGCGGATGTGGCGATGGTGGGCGATGAGGTTGTTGGTGGGATCGAAACCGACCCAGCCGAGATGGGGAAGCAACGCCTCAACCCAGGCGTGGGTGGCGTCTGGGGTGGAGCGGTCGTGGTCCTCTCGGCTGCGGTAGAGGTAGCCGGAGACGTAACGGGCGGGAATGCGGACGTGGCGCAGCAGCGCGATCATGGTGTGGGCGAAATCCTGGCAGACGCCCTTGCCGTTGGTGATGGCCTCGTCGATGGGCGAGTCAACATGGGTGGAATGCGGCTCGTACTCGAAGTACTCGAAGAGCCGCTGGTTGAGCTGCTGCACCAGCATGAGCGGATCGTCGCGGCGGAAAACGTCCATTTGCGCGGCCAAGCGGAGCAGGGCCGGCGTCTCCACTGCGAAGGTGGAGGGCAACAGCATCTCCCAGTAGTCGCCGGTCTCGATCAGCTCGTCGAGCGCGTCCCAGGCGTCGGGCGCCAGGAAGCGGGGCACATCGGGTATCGGCTGCCGCTCGACCACCGACTCGGCGATGATGACCAGCTGGTTGTGATCGCCGGGGATGTCAAAGTGCTGCACGACGTTGCCCAAGTGGTCGCGATAGCTGAACACGCGGCAGCGGGGGCTGACGGAAAGCGAAAAGGTGAGGCAGTGCTGGTGCGAGTCGGAGCGCGGGTGCATGCGCGTCTCCATGATGCTCTCGCTGATGGGCTGGGCGTAGCGGAAGCGGGTCAGGTGACGGATAAAGTAGAAGTTCATGCTTGCCCTCTTTGCGACCGGCACGCTACATGGCGAGCGCGGACTGGATGGAGTAATGCACGTAGTGGGTGTAGATCATCTCGTGGATGCGCAGGCACTGTTCGCGCACAGTGTGGAGAAAATGGGCGGGATTGCCGGCCAGAATTTCGTTGATGTTGGTGTATCCGAGCATGGCGTGCATGCGGCCGAGCACGGCGGTCAGATCGTCGGGCGGACGGCGCCCTCCGGTGCGCTGGATGGACTCGATGGCCTGGCGCATGCCGTCGGCGCAGTAGCGGATGGCGTGGGGGAACTCGGGATTCAGCAGCAGGAACTCGAGGATGCGGTCGGGGACCACGTCGGCGGTATAGACCTGGCAGTAGGCCTCGAAGGAGGTGCAGCAACGCAGCAGGCCGACCAGCTCGAGATACTGGTAGCTGGAGTCGCCGGCGGCGGGCGGGCTGAACAGGCTGGGCTGGTAGACCGCCAGCAGCGTGGCCAGCGCGTAGGCGCGTTCCAAGTAGCGGCCGAGGCGGATGAACTGCCAGCCCTGGCCGTGGATCATGGTGGTGTCGCTGACCCCCTTGAAGAGATGAATGCCGTCGATGATGGAGGCCAGCGCGTCATTGATGCTGACGCTGAACTGGCTCCTGATCTGGGGGGAGCGGATCTGGTGAAAGAGGCGGTTGAGCCGCTGCCACTGCTCGGTGGAGATCTCTTCACGCATCTGGCGGGCGTTCTCGCGAGCGGCGTTCACGCTGAAGGTGACGGAGAGGGTGTTGACGGTGTCAAAGAGCAGGGTGCGGGCCATGGACTCCACGCCGCCGCTCCAGATCATGCCGTCGGGGCGGCCGAGCGAGGCCATCAGCCGCTGCCAGCGGGCCTCTTCGCCGGCGCCGCTGGTGTCAGTCATCAGGCTCAGAGTGACGTCGAGCTGACGCGCGGTGTTCTCCGCCCGCTCCAGGTAGCGGCTCATCCAGTAAAGGCTGTCGGCCACGCGCGATAGCATCGTCGTACTCTCCCTGTGTGGCGCTGTAATCACTGTTCCAGAATCCATGTGTCCTTGCTGCCGCCGCCCTGGGAGGAGTTGACCACCAGCGAGCCCTTTTCCAGGGCCACGCGGGTCAGTCCCCCGGGCACGATGTTGACTTTGTCGCCGTAGAGCACGTAGGGCCGCAGGTCCACATGGCGCGGCTCCAGCCGGCCGCCGATCAGACAGGGCGCGCGGGAGAAGTCGAGGGTGGGCTGGGCGATATAGTTGCGCGGGTTGGCCTGAATCTGGCTGGCGAACTCTTCGCGCTGGCGCGGCGAGGAGTGCGGCCCGATGAGCATGCCGTAGCCGCCGCTCTCGCCGACCGCCTTCACCACCAGCTTGTCGAGATTCGCCAGTACATGCTTGCGATCTTTCTCCTCGCTCAGCAGAAAGGTCTCCACGTTGGGCAGGATCGGATCTTCGTTCAAGTAATAGCGAATCATTTTGGGCACGTAGGCATACACCGCCTTGTCGTCGGCCAGGCCGGTGCCGAAGGCGTTGGTCACGGTGACATTGCCGGCGCGGTAGGCGTTGAAAAGGCCGGCGCATCCCAGGGCGGAGTCGGCACGGAAGATGAGCGGATCGCTGAAGTCGTCGTCCACGCGGCGGTAGATGACGTCGACGCGCTTGAGGCCGTCGGTGGTGCGCATGTATACGATGTTGTCGTGGGTGAGCAGGTCGCGGCCTTCGACCAGGTCGATGCCCATCTGGCGGGCCAGGTAGGTGTGCTCGAAATAGGCGGAGTTGAATACGCCGGGGGTGAGCAGCACGATGTTGGGCTCGGGACGGCCCTCGGGCGCGAGCGAGCGCAGCGTGGCCAGCAGCAGCTGCGGGTAATGATCGATGGGCCGCACGCCGTAGCTGTGAAAGATCTCCGGGAAGGTGCGCTTCATGACCCGGCGGTTGGTGAGCATGTAGCTGACGCCGGAGGGCACGCGCAGGTTGTCCTCCAGCACCACGAACTCGCCGGTGTTCAGCCGCAACAGGTCCGAGCCGACCACCGCGATGTAGACGTTGCGCGGCACCTGCAGGCCGCGCATCTGGCGGCGGTAGTGCTTGCAACTGTAAACCAGCTCGCGCGGCACCACGCGGTCGGCGAGGATCTTGGCGTCGGAGTAGATGTCGCGGAGAAAGAGGTTCAGCGCAGTGATGCGCTGGGTGAGGCCGCGGTCGATGCGCTCCCACTCGCGCGCGGTGATCAGGCGGGGCAGCAGATCGTAGGGGAAGATGCGCTCGGTGCCCTCGTCGCGGCCATAGACAGTGAAGGTGATGCCCTGGGTTAGGAAGGACAGGTCGGCCGACTGCTTGCGGCGCTGCAGCTCTTCTTTGCTGAGACGCGCCAGGGTGTCGGCCAGGGCGCGGTAATGCGCACGGAGACTGCCATTGGCCTCGCGCATTTCGTCGTAGGCCTGGTCAAGCGGATAGTCGCCGAAGAGCATCTCGAGTTCTGCTGACGGGCCGGCACTCATGCGCAGGGTTGGCTTCTTTCACCGCGGATTCAAGGCGCGCAGCGAGCCGGCCGCGACCCGGCCGGGATGCAGGCTTAGAGCATTTTCGGAATACATGTAGACTTTTTGAGAGCCGTAGCAGGTGGCTTTTTCTTCCACCCCGGCGGAAAAAGCCACTTAGGTGCGTGGTTTCGGTCTACAGCAATTCCGAAAATGCTATACCCCCGCGCGGGCGCGGACGTTTCCTTCCGCGCACACCTTGTTCTTCGCTTGTAACAAATGGCGCATAAAGGAACCATCAGGAAAGCGCGGGCAACCGGCTGAAAACAGTGCCGCAGCATCGAATAAAACAAAAAGCGGCGCGGCCGAGGCTGGCCGCGCCGCCTATCTGCGGAATTCAACTCACAGATCGTAGTAGAGGAAGAACTCGTACGGCACCGGGCGCAGGTTGACCGGAGCCAGCTCGCGCTCGCGCTTGTAGGAGATCCAGGTCTCAATCAGATCGGAGGTGAAGACGCCGCCCTCCAGCAGGAAGGCGTGATCTTTCTCCAGCGCATCGAGAACCTCGCCCAGTGAGCCGGGCGTGCTCTTGATCTTCCTGGCCTCCTCGGGCTCCAGTTCGTAGAGGTCCTTATCCACAGGCTCGCCGGGATCGATCTTGTGCTTGATGCCGTCGAGGCCGGCCATCAGCAGGGCCGCGAAGCAGAGATACGGATTGGTGGAGGCATCGGGGCAGCGGAACTCGATGCGCTTGGCCTTGGGGCTGGTGGAGTAGACCGGGATGCGCACGGCGGCGGAGCGGTTGCGCTGCGAGAAGCAAAGATTCACCGGCGCCTCGAAGCCGGGCACGAGGCGGCGATAGGAGTTGGTGGTGGGAGCGCAGATGGCCAGCAGCGCCGGAGCGTGCTTGAGGAGGCCGCCGATGTAGTACTTGGCGGTCTGGCTGAGCAGCGCGTAGCCCTTGGGGTCGTAGAAGACGTTGGTGTCGCCCTTCCACAGGCTCTGGTGGACGTGCATGCCGGAGCCGTTGTCGCCGAACAGAGGCTTGGGCATGAAGGTGGCCGTCATGCCGTGCTTCTTGGCGATCATGCGGATGATGTACTTGTAGTTGAGCAGGTTGTCGCCCATCTTGACGAGCGGGCCGAAACGCATGTCGATTTCCGCCTGGCCCGCGGTGCCGACCTCGTGATGGTGGACTTCCACCTTCACGCCGATGTCCTTGAGCGCCAGCAGGATCTCAGAGCGCACGTCCTGCAACTGGTCCGAGGGCGGGACCGGGAAATAGCCTTCCTTATGACGCAGCTTGTAGCCGAGGTTGGGGCCCTCATCGCGGCCGGTGTTCCAGATGCCCTCCCTGGAATCGACAGAATAGAAGCCGCTGTTCGCGGTCTGGCCGTAGCGCACGTCATCGAAGATGTAGAACTCGGCTTCCGGGCCCCAGTAGCTGATGTCGGCGATGCCGGTGCTCTTGAGGTAGGCCTCGGCCTTTTGCGCCACGTAGCGCGGATCGCGGCTATAGGCCTTGCGCGTGAGGGGATCGAAGACATTGCAGATGATGTTAAGGGTGGGGACGCTGAGGACCGGGTCTGCGTAGGCTGTCTCGGCGTCGGCAATCAGGAGCATATCGCTTTCGTGAATCTGCTGGAATCCACGGATGCTGGAGCCGTCGAAGCCGATGCCGTCGCTGAACAGATCATCGTCGAGGTCTTCCACGGGAATCGAAAAATGCTGCCACATGCCGGGCAGGTCGATGAAGCGCAAATCGACGATTTTTGCGCCGGCGTCTTTGGCAAGCTTCTTTACATCATCAGGGGTGCGTGGCATGGTACTTCTCCTGTCGAGGTTGGAATGAGATTTGCGGGGGTACGGAAAAAGTGCGTTTCAGCGGAACTCGTGATCTTAAAACCGGCCGGTATGTTCTGTCGAGCGGAAACCTCGGAAACTCAGTCCCCTCCTCCCGGCACTGGACCTCCCACCCGGCACATCTGGCGGCAGCCCTGAAGCACGGCAATCACCGTCCTGCCTGAGAGTCCTATCCATCAGGCTAATTCAGCCAGGCGGCGGTGTACATAAGGATGGCATAAGGAAAATGGGTAAACGGCTGCGTTCTCTGTGGGAAACCGGGTTGCGCCCCCGCAATATGTGATGGGCAACACAGGCGCCTCTGCCCGGAACCCGCGCTCCTGGGGAGGGCGCGCTGCGGCTCTCCGGCCGGACGCCCCGCAGGAGTACGCTTGTTGCACAGGAGACTCCTGCACCCATGTTCAAGCCCTGCCGCTTCGCTTTTGCCGTTCTGATTGCCTTTGCCTGCGTTCTTCCGGCGCAGCAGCCGGCGTCCACCTCGCCGGCCGAGGACTTCGTCCGCGCCCACTACACGAAGTATGAGTTCCGCATTCCCATGCGCGACGGCATGCGGCTGTTTACCGCCGTCTACGTGCCCAAGCCGTCGGCATTCGCCGATCCGGGGCCTTATCCGTTTCTGATGGACCGCACGCCGTACAGTGTGGCGCCCTACGGCGAGGACCAGTACCCCGCGCGCCTGGGCCCCTCGGACGAGTTCGAAAAGGCCGGCTACATCTTCGTTTACCAGGACGTGCGCGGGCGCTGGATGAGCGCGGGCGATTTCATCGAGATGCGCCCGCACATCGACGTGAAGAAATCGCCGCAGGATGTGGACGACTCCTCAGACACCTACGACAGCATCGAATTTCTGCTGAAGAACGTGCCCAACAATAACGGCAAGGTGGGCATCTGGGGGATCTCCTACCCTGGCTTCTACACCTCGGCGTCGATCATCGATTCGCATCCGGCGATTGCGGCGGCCAGCCCGCAGGCGCCGATGACCAATCTGTTCGAGGGCGACGACGGCTACCATGGCGGAGCCTTCATGCTCTCAGCCAACTTCGGGTTTTATGCCGGCTTCAAGCCGAACCAGAATCCGGAGCTGCCCAGGCCCACCGTGCGCTTCGACTTCGGCACGCCCGACAGCTACCAGTTCTACCTGCGCGCGGGCAACCTGGAGAATCTGGACCAGACCTACCTGCACGACTCGAACTGGCTGTTCAACGACCAGATCAAGCACGACACATATGACGACTACTGGAAGGCGCGCGACCTCTCGCAGCACATGAAGAACGTGCACTGCGCGGTGCTGGTGGTGGGCGGATGGTATGACGCCGAAGACCTGTCCGGGCCCTACCGGACCTTCTACGCGATCCGCAAGTTCAACCCGGAGACGCCGGCCACGCTGGTGGAGGGACCGTGGGTGCATGGAGGATGGTCGCGCAGTGACGGCAGCCGTCTGGGAGACATTTCGTTCAATGCGCAGACCGCCGTCTACTTCCGCACCAGGATTCAGTTCCCCTTCTTCGAGTACTACCTGAAGGGCAAAGGCACCCCCCTGCCGCGGGCCATCGTGTTTGAGACCGGCGCCGATGTCTGGCACGATCTGGACGCGTGGCCGCCCAAGGCCGCCGCGCCCAGAATGCTCTACTTCCACGGCGGCGGCAAGCTGAGCTTTGACCCGCCCAGCGGGGCGAGCGGCGTGGATGAGTATGTGAGCGACCCGAACCATCCGGCGCCCTTCGTCGGCTACGTGACGGACACGGTGCCGCAGCGGTACATGGTGGACGATCAGCGCTTCGCCGGAACGCGGCCCGACGTGTTGACCTACGAAACCGATCCGCTGGAGGAGGATGTGACCATCGCCGGCCCGATCTCGCCCAAGCTGGTAGTGGCCAGCTCCGGCACCGACTCGGACTTCGACGTGAAGCTGATCGACGTCTACCCGGACAACGCGCCCGACCCGGACCCCTCGCTGAACGGCAACGAGCGCATCCTGGGCGAGCCGCCGCTGCATATGGGCGGCTACGAGGAAATGCTGCGCGGCGAGCCGTTCCGCGCCAAGTTCCGCTCGAGCATGGAGAAGCCCGAACCGCTGACACCCGGCAAGCGGACCACCATCGACTTCACCATGCCCGACCTGTATCACACCTTCCGCCGCGGCCATCGCATCATGGTGCAGGTCCAGAGCTCGTGGTTCCCGCTGACCGACCGCAACCCGCAGACCTTCACCGATATTCCCAATGCCAGGCCGGAGGAGTTCCAGAAGGCCACCGAGCAGATCTTCCGCGAGAAGGACGCGGCCTCGGGCGTGCAGGTGCTGGTGCTGCCGAATCCGTAAGCCGGCGGCTTGCCCGCATTTACCGCACGGTGATCCTATAAATTACGGCAAAACCACAGAAGGTGTGTCCTGTCTGGCCTCGTTCAAGGTCGCCGCTTGCCGGTGCTCGCGTCGACTTGAATGTTGTGGCTCCGGGATACAGCATCTGTGGTTTTGCGATAGCCAGCAGCAGCCGAAGCGATGGGAAAGCGGGAAACGCCGCAGTCTTCATGCTGACTTTACTGGCCCTGGTATTGAAAGCGGATGCTGCGTGTCTTGAGCACGTGCGCGCGGTCGGGGCTGAAGTCCTGTCCGTTGCGCGCGGCCGGATACGGGCGTCCCTCGGCGAGACCGTTCCAGAGGATCTGATTGAAGCGGACGGGGGGAATTCGATCCTCGGTGGACCAGTCAAAGCCGCGCGTCAGACGCGCCCAATAAGCGGCGGAGTGAGCGTCGTGAAACTGCATGCCGGTCTGGCTGGCCTGGGCTTGCAGGCCGAGCGCAGATGCAATGGGCGCCGGGGTGACGGCAGTGTAGGTCCACGCGGATTGATTCAGATCGAACACCGCGGTCATGGGCCGTTGATACGCATCGTTCAGATTGAGATGGCCGATTCCCAGCACGTCTTCGATGGTGCGGACGATATTTACCGTCGAGTAGCGCTCGTGAACCACGCTGCCCTGCTTGACATACGGGCCGACGATGAAGCCGATACTGCGATGGGCGTCCACATGATCGGGACCGGCCTGGGCATCGTCCTCAATGATGAAGATCAACGTCGAGTCGCGATACGGGCTGTGAGCAATCTTCTCGATCAGCTTGCCGACGGCGTAATCGTTGTCCGCGGTCTCCTTCTCCGGCGTGTTGATGCCGTCGATGGCGGTCGAAAAGCTGCCTTCATGGTCGTGCATGAAGCGGACCAGCTCCAGGCTGGGCAGATTGTCGTGAGCGACATATTGGTCGAATTCGCGCTCCCACTCGATCTCCCGCCGGAAATCAGGGTAGGCATTGTCAAAGGCGCGGAAGTAAGGATCGGTGATGCCCACGAGTCCCGGGTGGACAGGAACGTCAACGATGGTGCGGCTGGCGAACGGATCCGGAACCTCGGGAGTCCCGGGCGGAATGATGGCCTCAAAACCGTAGTTTCGGACGGTGAGCCCGTGACGCAGCGCAGAGTCCCAAATATAGCCTTGCTGCCGTTGTCCCTCCGGCCCGTCGGGCGCATTCGAGTTGTTCAGGCCGGGGAGCAGATTGGGATCATTCGGATAGCGCGGATTGTTGGCCTGCCGCTCGGCAACGGTGGGCATATCCACATTGATGCCGCGCGGCGAACCGCGCCCGGCATAACTCAGGGGGACGGTCTTCACGTTGATGTCCATCTCGCGCGCGGAGGTGCTCCATGGCCAGCCGTTGCCGCTCACCTCGCCGCTGCAGTAGAAGTTGTCCAGATCGACGAACTGATCAGCCAGCCGGTGCTGATTGGGTGTGATCATGTTTCCGAATTCGGCCAGCGCGGGATCGCCATTGCCGCGGTCGAGATCGCCCAGAACCTGATCGTAGGTCCGGTTTTCCTTGACGATGTAGATGACATGCTTGATGTGCTGGCGAAGCGCGGCCATCACCTGCTCGTCCTGCTGATTGGGCAGCGTATCGAGGAAGTCGTTGGCCGCCACCTGCCGGGTCAGGCGCGCCAGCTCCACCGCATCCGGAACCGGAAGGGCCTGCAAGCCCGCTTTTTCCAGTTGCAGAATGTACTGGTTCGCCACCTGATGTGCGCGGTATCGATCGGCCGGCAGCGGAGTCCCGTCATAGAGCGGATTGGGACCCGGGTTGCTCTTGCTGTTGACGTCGTACAGCATATGCCCGTCGCGGCTGACGCTGACCGACTGCGGATACCAGCCGGTGGGGATCAGGCCGATCACGCGATGCGGCTGCCCGGGCACGAGCGTGATGACCGCGATCGCGTTCATGCCTCCGTTGGTGACATACAGAGTTTTCTGATCGGGCGAGAGCGCCAGGCTGTTCGGCGCCGCGCCGGGAAGCTGCTCGGGACCACGCAGCATGCCTCTCGGCGCAGTGGTGTGAATGGTCTCCACCACCGCGTTGGCGCCAGTATCGATCACTGAGACCCGGTCGCTGTTGTCGGCGGCCACATAGAGGCGTATCTGCTCGGCGTTCAACACCAGATTGTTGGGATTGCCCTGGATGGGAATGCGCTTCAGCAGCTTCGGACTGGCGGGATGCGCGATGTCAACCACATCGATCTCCCGGTCGCGCTCGCTGGAGACGTAGGCGGTCCGGTTGCCCTTGATCGCAACGCCGAAGGGATCTTCGCCGCCGGCGATGCCGGTTTGCGCTGGATTGATGATGCCGGGGCGCAGATCGAGCTCACCCACTTTGGCGTCACTGGCGAGGTCGACAAGTGAGATCGCATCATTATAGATGTCGGCGGCGACCAGGGTCTTGCCGTCTGCTGTGATTGCCAGGTTGGCAACGGTCGGCCTCTGGTGAATGCCCACGCCCACCATGTGGCCTAGCGTGATCGGCTGGCCGGCCTCAGCCCAGACGCCGTTGCTTCTGGAGAAGACATGAATGTTGTCGTCAACCCCTCCGGAGACGTAGAACTGATTGCCCTCCGGCGAGAAGGCCAGTCCGACGAAGGTGTTTGGCACCTGAAAGACCTGCTTCTGTTCCAGCGTGTCCGGACCCACCGCGAATACGAAGACATACTCATTGGAATCAGCGGCCTCGCGCAGTCCCTGGGCGTTATTCAGGCGGTTGTATCCGCTGGTCAGGATCAGCAGCGTTCTGCCGTCGGGACTGAGGGCCGTTTTCACCGCGTGACCCGCGGTGTACTCCGGGAAATCCCTGAGGCCGGGGTTGAGCCGGGAGAACCGGGCGCCGGCCGGAGCCAGGGGCGTAATGATCTGGCCCGAGGGCACCGGCTGCGGTGCGCCGATGGAGTCCTTTCCCTGGGCTGCCAGGGCAAGAACAGCAAGAATGACCGCTGAAAGCAGTCCGATCCGGTTGCACAAGCTCATCAAATGATTCTCCGGTCGTGCGGGGATGGTGATTCGCATTCTAAGAAAGCTTAATCCACGGATTTGAAAGGACTGTGACTTAGAGCCTGTTATTAACTTTCCCGCAGGCGGCGTTGCGCGAGAAAATCGGGCCAGAACCGGGGCCCCCGCGGACAGGTCTTTGTCCGTGGGGTGGAGACGAGGCGGAGGACGAAGACTTTGGCGATTCCAAGGCGAGGACGACAACGAAGTATGGCCCGATTCTCACCGCAACGCCATCCGCTCAGGTAGTGTTAACAGGCCCTAGACCATCTGCGAAGAGAGTTGCCTATATGTGGAGGCTCAAGAGGTGGTTCGGATAAAGGGGGTCGGCGGAATCGAAGTGGCTCTTTCTTCCACCCCAACGACGAAGACCTGTCCCTGCAACCCACGAACAGGACCTGTCCATGGGGACCCCGTGTCGCGGGGACCCCGGCCGGAAAAAGCCACTCAAGAGTAACTGCTTCGGGATACGGCAATTGTGGAGCTGCTGTAGCCCGCCGGAACCGTTCTCAGAATATCTCCAGGCCCTTTGCGGTCCACATGGCATTGTGGCACGGGCGCAATTTCAGTTAGTCTTCTCTGAAAGGCATCGCACCCGCCCAGCCGGCACGGCTTGGCGCCACGCTGAGCTGGCGGCGATCCCTCGCAAGGAGATCCCGGGGAAATAGAGGCTCCGGAAAACCAAAGGGGCAAGCGGGCCTGGCGGCGGGAAGACGAAAATTGCTGTAAGCTGAAGATATAAAATGCCTTCCAACGCGCGGAGGGATGGGTGAGCGGTTGAAACCGGCGGTCTTGAAAACCGTTGTGCCTGAAAGGGTACCGGGGGTTCGAATCCCTCTCCCTCCGCCATTAAGTCGTTAATATCCAACTAATACACGGAAAAAGCTCAAGAATCCGCATGTTCCGGGCACTACTCGGGATTCTCGGCCTGGGAAAGGGCTGGAAACGGTTTTCTCCAGGGCACTGCGCGACCTTTTTCCAGGAATTCTCTTTTGGCAGATAGCGGAGTCCCTTTCCGTGGACCAACAGGGTATCGCTAGAGCACTTTCGATTCACATATTGACGTTTGCAGATGGTCGAGGGTGGCTTTTTCTTAAGGAAAAAGCCACTTGAGTTCCGAGTTTCTGCAAAGACCAGAATCGAAAGTGCTGTAGGCAGCCATCCGCTCGCTTCTTCCCGCCTGCCGATGAGGTATCGTTTCTGAGGAAGAGTATTCAATGCGAACCGCTGAGCTCACTGCTCCCCTGACATTCCGGCTTACTGACATGCAGATTGAAGATCCCGGACCAGGCGAAGTGCAGGTCCGGATCGAGGCTGTGGGTGTATGCGGGTCCGATCTCCATGCCTACGCCGAGGGCGCGGTCGGCGGCACACCCAACGTCTACCCGATGGTTCTCGGGCACGAGCCCGCAGGAAGGATCGTGAAGACAGGCGCCGGCGTCACTTCGCTCGCCGTGGGCGACCGCGGTGCGCTTGAGCCCGCACTTTATTGCTATCACTGCGAGTTCTGTCTAAGCGGGCACCACAACGTGTGCGCAAACATTCGCTTCCTGAGCAACCCACATCATCCTGGCTTTTTCCGTGAACTGGTCAACTTGCCGGTTGCCAACTTTGTTCCGATCCCGGCTGCGATATCGTTCGACGAAGCGACTCTGGCCGAGCCTCTCGCGATTGCCCTGCATTCGCTTCGCCTGGCGTCGATCCGCCCCGGGGAAACGGTAGCGGTCATCGGCGCCGGACCAATCGGGCTCTTGACGATCGCCGCACTGCGCGCCGCCAGGGCAGGACGAGTCTGGGCCGTGGAGCCGCTGGCGCACCGCCGCGAGTTGGCTCGGGGGGTTGGCGCTGACGTCGTACTCGAGCCCGATGAAGCTGTTGCGGAAATCCTCAGCGGGACGGGGCAGTGCGGTGTGGACTGCACAATCGACTGCGCGGCCGGAGAACATACTACCGGGCAAGCGATTCAAGTGACCCGCGGTGCCGGCCGCATCGCGCTTACAGGGATTCATTCAACTCCCTTGGTATCCCTGGATGGGTCGGCAATGAGACGCAAGGAGATCACCATTTTCAACGTGCGCCGATCGAACCATGAGACGCATGAGGCTCTGGAACTACTCCGGGCGCACGCCCAGTGGTTTCGGCCGCTGCTCACACACGCCAGGGAGATCGAACACATCGATGAGGCCTTCGCAATTTCCAGCCAATATCTCGACGGTGTAGGGAAGATGATCGTCAGGCCTTAGAAACCTGGGATCCAAGTCCGCGCACCCCGCAGCCGCCGGCCACCCGCCAAACCAGCCCGCACCAGCAAGGATTGAATGGAAGATTGCCAGCACCTCCAGTTTTCCGAGCTGATCTGACGAGCCAGGCCGCAAAAGCCAAGATCGATCAAAAGGGGAGGGCAAGCAACATCCGAAACGAAGCATTCCTTCAGGAAACCGGCTAATATTTTGAGGACGGTCCCGACTTGAGACGTGCCGATGCCAAGCCGCAAGCTGAACTCATCTGCAATCGTCAATATCGAGGATCTTCGCCGCTTGGCCGAACGAAGAGTCCCCAGGTCGGTCTTCGACTACCTCGACGGCGGGCCGCGTGTGGAGACAATCGCGGATGCGGGCAAGCCATTGCTGCTCCTTGCGCAAGAGGCCCAGCTTGCCGTCCGCGTGGCCTTCCTAAAGGATCGCAACAGCGGTGCGGCCAGCCCTCTATTTGCGCAGCGGCCGCAGGGCCTGGCGCCGTGCGTCGGTATCGCAGAAGATCGGCCGGCCCTCATGGCCGACGCCCGAGGCCGGACGCCGGGGCCGGATCCGCGCAGGCTTGGCAAACAGGCTGTCAAGCCGAAAGAAGCCGAGCGCCAGAACGCCCAGCAGGGGAAGCGCGATCAGGAATATGTCCAGGTTGGTATGAAAAACCGTATCGAACATTGGAACCTCCGCAAAAAACCGCCTTGCCTGTGTTTCAGAAGGAAAAAACCCCGGCTGCGGCCGGGGTCTTTTCGTGGAACAGGGGATGGCGTTGAGTTACATTGTGCTGGCGCCGGCAAAGCCGGCAACCATGCCCGCGGTGTTGACTTCCAGGAGCTGCCGGGTCCGGACGGCCATCTCGAGGTAAGCGGATGCAGCGCGGAATGCGTGCGAGCAGATGCTCTCGTTGACGTGATTGAAGGCGTATTGCACCAGCGAGCTGAACACGCAGAAGCGGATCTGCAGGGCGTCGCGGCGCAGGGCGGCGAGCAGCTCGGGATCGACCGGACCGCCGTTGCGGGCGGCATAGTCGGCCATCTCCATCATCACGCGGGCGTTTTGATATATGGCCCAGAGGCCCTGCGCGCCCCCGATGCTGTTCCACTTTTCCTCGGGGGAGACGTTCTGGCCATTCTGCCAGAGACGATAGGCGCGGAGCGCACGCCTGTCCAAGTCAGGCTGCAGCCGTTCGATCAGCGACTCCCAGGACCGCGCGTTGCGCCGGCGCATGCCGGCTCGCCAGTAGAACAGGACCATCGCGATTCCTGCGATCGCCGCGATGGACATCAGGGCAAAAGCCATTTCGTTTTCCTCAGTCCGATTCAGGTACGCCCTGGAACTTCTCCCAGCGGCCCCGTCCCAGTTGCGCTTGAAAAGCACACTGCGAAGTACCTAACTCTCGCACGCTTAAGTAACTTAAAGTAATCTGCGATCGGGTGCAATGATACTTTTGGGGGAGAAATCAACCTGCAAGGTACTCAAAGGTAAGAAGTTGTGCCTTGGTGAGGCGGCCTGGAGGCGGTTTGAGGCCCGAATCTGCTCAAGCGAACCACTGTAACCAGTTCAAAATCAATCAATTGATATGGGATCTGGGTGATCCGGGACCGGATGGCGCGGAAGGCCGTACAGCGTTTCCCGAATTGATGTAAACCGAAGCCACACATTCACGTAGCTTATTCATCAAGAAAAAGCCGCCTTTCATTGCCCTGAGACGTTCACGCTAATTCGAGAAATGCTCTAAGCCTGCCCGCGGCAGGCCGTCGGGCAGGGCTGGCTTTCCACGCTGTTTTAGCAAATCTCGCGGACGATTTGAGGCTTTTACTCGGCCCGCAGGGCGGTTACCGGGTCAGTGGCGGCAGCCCGGCGCGCCGGCAGGTAGGTTCCGGCCACGGCCAGCAGCGGCAGGATGCAGACCGCCGCGAGGATCGAGAGCGGGTCATGCTGGGAGGTCTGGATCAGCTCGCCCTTGGCGAATCGGCCGGCAGCAAAGGCCAGCGGCAGACCCACGGCGACGCCGATCAGCGCGAGCTGGACGGCCTGGCGCAGGACCATCCACATGACCGTGCCGCGGTTGGCTCCGAGCGCCATGCGGATGCCAATCTCCTGGGTGCGCTGGGAGGTGATGAAGGAGAGCACGCCGTAGATGCCGACCATGGAGAGCAAAAGCGCCGCGGCGGCAAAGGCGCCGAACAGCACCAAAGAGAAGCGCGGGCCGGCGTAGCCGTAAATGTCCAGCGCCTGGCGGAGGGTCATGGGATAGACGATGGGCTGATCCTTATCGACGATGTGAACCGCGCGCGTGACCGGAGTCATGAGATTGTCCGCCGGCAGGAAGGTGGAGACCAGCAGAACCTGGGCGGCCTGCGGAGCCACGGTGTAGGGCAGGATGAGGTGCGGGTAATCCTCACTGAGGCCGACGGAGAATAAAGGTATATCGCTGATGACGCCGACGATGGTGAAGGCGGGATTCTGGAGCTTGGTCTTTCCGTCGGGCATGAACTCGGGGAGCGAGATGCTCTGGCCGATGGCGTTCTGGCCGGGGAAGTAGCGCTTCACGAAGTTTTCAGTAACCACGGCTTCATGCGCCTGCTCGGCGATCTCGCGCTGGTCGATGAAATGGCCCTGGAGCAGGTGGCGGCCGGAGATGGCGAGGAACTCGGGTCCGGTCAGATGCAGCGCCACTCGGCGTGAATCGACAGGCTGGCCGGCGATCTGGACATTCCCCGAATGCATGCCCATCACGGGATAGGAATCATCCATGCTGGCGGCTTTGACGCCCGGTATGGAGTTGACTTGGTCGAGAAGCGCGCGGTCGAAGATGACGCGGCTCTCCGGAGTGGGATAGCGCGCCTGAGAGGCCGGAAGGTACATGCCCAGGGTGTGGTCGGGGTTGAATGGAATGGGAACATCTTCGACGGCGATCAGCGAGCGCACCATCAGGCCGGCCAGCATGAGCAGAGCCATGGAGAGCGCCACTTCAGTAACCACGAAGCCGCTGAGCAGGCGGCGCTGGCCCTTGCCGCCGGAGGTGCGCACGCCGTTGAGCGCGGCGGCCAGCCGGGGATTGGCGCTGTGCCAGGCCGGCGCCAGGCCGAAGATGAGCACCGTGCCCAGCGCGATGCCCAGCGCCACCAGCAGCACCGGGACATTCATGGTGACGACGGCTTCGTCGGGGATGGTCTCGGTGGGAATGATGTGCAGGATGGCGCGCAGGCCAAAGAAGGCAAAGGCCAGCGCCACCGGCAGCGCCGAGAGCGCGAGCAGCAGGGATTCGGTGAGCGCGTGGCAGACGAGTCGCGTGCGCGAGGCGCCCACCGAGGCGCGGATGATGAACTCGCGCTCGCGGTTGACAGCGCGCGCCAGCAGCAGGCTGGAGACATTCACGCAGGCGATGAATAACAGGATGAAAACGGCGGCCAGCAGCAGATGGAGGGTGCTGGCCAGGTCGGACTGGAACATCTGATCGAAGGTCATCACGCCGTCCACGCGCATATTGCGGGGAAACGCGAACGGGGTGGTCTTGATGAACTCCGCAAAGATGGGCTTCAGTTCCGTGGCGGCCTGCGCCTGGGTCACGCCCGGCTTGAGCCGCCCTACCAGAGCGAAGTAGCGCTGCCCCTCAACTTCGAACTCATGGGTCATATTGATGGGCAGGTAGACGTCGGCGCCGCGCCACAGGAACCGCGACGGCATGACGCCGATGATGGTGCGCGGGTGCTGGTCGAAGTAGAAGGTGCGGCCCAGGACAGAGGGGCTGCCGCCGAAGTGCGCCTGCCAATAGCGATAGCTGATGAGGGCAACCTCGGGATGGCCGGGGAGCACGTCGGAGGCGATGGTGGCGCGGCCGATCAGCGGCCTCACGCCGAGCACGTCGAAGGTATTGGTGGTGATGTAATTGCCGCGCAACTGCTCCGGCTCCGCACCGCCGGTCAGGATCACATTGCTGATGGTCGAGGCGGTCACCCCGCTGAAGATGTTGGTATTCTGCTCGATCTCAAGAAACTGCGCGGGGGTGTAGCCCATCCAGCCGCACTGCTGCCACTCCGGCGAGCAGAGCTTGGGCGTGGCCAGGGTGTGCACGTCGTGGTAGGGGAAGGGATCGATGAGAACGCCGTAGGCCACGCTGAAGACAGCGGTGCTGGCGCCGATGCCGAGCGCGAGGGTGAGGATGGCGGTGAGCGCGTAGCCGGGATTACGCAGCAACTGGCGCGAAGCGTATCGGAGATCACGGATCACCGAACCGATGTCAAAGCCGCCCCTTGCTTTCCGAGCGAAGTTTGGGTCCGCTTGCCCTGGCTGTCGCAACTCTGCGCGCTCCCGGTCCAAAGCCATGCCTGCTCTCCCTAATAAAGGTGCGAAAGAGATTTTTGCGAGGGATCGGGATGCGGAGACAAGAATCCCGTTCCTGCAGCGCTCTATTGTGAACTACGCAAATTCCGGAGCGCCGGTTCCTTCTTTTTCGCGTACGCATCGATCATAGATGCAGATGGGGGAATCTATGCCAACTGGCCGCAGCGAAAAGGCTGTTCTTTTCGCGGAAATGCGCGTTGGCCGCGCGGATTTGTGTCCGGAAATGAACTCTCGCCCGGAAACGAACACCCACCCGCGGCAGGGCGGCCGACGCCGGTTATCGGACACAAAGCCTCCCGGAAAATCCGCGAAAACAGCCGCCTTTTTCGAACATTTTCTCAATTTGGACGACCTGTTGATCGACCAAAACCTCAATTTGGACGACCCACCGGTGTAGATTTTTCAAAAATCAGAATTAGTTGTAATTTGCCCTTTTCATCAACCTACAGGTCGACTCATTCCGCCGCGCCAGTCCGCAACCCGGCTGTTCCCAATGTTCATTGACCACTATGACAGAGCCAATATTTGAGCAATGGGATTCCTCCTTTCTGTACGCGGGCTTCTCGTGGTTGCGCTCGTGGGTTTTGTGGTCTTAGCAGTGATCGGAATGCGCCAACGCCAGTGGGCCGGGGATCGTTCCGGTCCCGGCCGTTACACCGGAACATGATTGCGCTCTTGGAACTGGCGCTGGTGCCAGTAGGGATAGGGCACCGGGACGGCGCTGGCTGCGTCGAGTTTCGCGATCTGTTCGGCGGTGAGGCTCCAGCCGAGTGCGCCCAGGTTCTGGCGCAACTGTTCCTCGTTGCGCGCGCCCAGGATGATGGACGAGACGGTGGGCCGGTGCAGCAGCCAGTTGAGGGCGATCTGGGGTACGGTTTTGCCGTTTTCAGCGGCGACGGCGTCAATCGCTTCGACCACTTTATAGACCTGCTCCATGGGAACCTGCGGTCCAGGATCGGCGCCTTTGTGTAGGCGGCTGACCTCCGGCAGGGGCTGACCGCGGCGAATCTTGCCGGTGAGGCGGCTCCAGCCAAGCGGGCTCCAGACCAGCGCGCCCACCTTCTGATCGAGGGCGAGGGGCATAAGCTCCCACTCGTAGTCGCGGCCGATGAGCGAATAGTAGACCTGGTGAGCGACGAAACGGGTCCAACCGTAGCGGTCGGCGACGGCGAGGGATTTCATCAGGTGCCAGCCGGAGAAGTTCGACGCAGCGATGTAACGGACCTTGCCCTCGCGGACGAAGGTGTTCAGGGTGTCCTGAGCCTCCTCGATGGGTGTCAGGGCGTCGAAGCCGTGCATGTGGTAGATGTCGATGTAGTCCGTGCCGAGGCGGCGCAGGCTGGCTTCCAGGGCCACACGCAGGTGATGGCGCGAGGTTCCGACGTCGTTGGGGCCGTTGCCGGTGGGGTAATAGGCTTTGGTGGAGATCAGCACCTGGTCGCGTCGGGCCTTGAGCGCGCGGCCCAGGATCTGCTCCGAAAGGCCGTCGGAGTAGCCGTCCGCGGTGTCGAAGAGATTGATCCCGGCTTCGAGGCATATGTCGGCCAGGCGGCGGGCTTCGGCGTCCTGGGTAGAGCCCCAGGCTTTGAAAAACTCATTGCCGCCGCCGAAGGTGGCAGCGCCGAAACTCAGCACGGAAACTTTGAGGCCGGAGCCTCCGAGAAGACGGTATTCCATGGCTGCTAGGATGCGACAGCGGAGGGGAAGATGCAAATGAGGAAAGACAGGGAATAGGAATTGAAAGGCAGCGGTCAGTGGTCAGTGAACAGACGGATTGCAGGCCGGTCGAGCGGGAATTTTGCCGACCTGGAGGTGGACGAAAGGGCAATCTACAACTAATTTTGATTTTCAAAAAATGTACACCTGCGGGTCGTCCAAATTGCGAATTTAGTACGTCTGCAGGTCGTCCAAATCGAGAAAATGTTCGAAAAAAGCGGCTGTTTTGCCGTTTTGAGGGGCTTGTTACTATCTGATAACTATTTTTGCCGGAGGTGGTTGAGCACTTCAAGGCCGAGGGTCCGGGATGGCAGACGCGGATTGACAGCACGCTGCTGAAGGCGATTAAGAAGAAGGCGTAGAAGCAGAATGGCAAAAACTGCCATATAATGACGGTATGGCAATGACTTCCCTGAACATCTCGCTGCCTGATCCGCTGAAGGCTTATGTAGAGGACCGCGTCGCGTCGGGCGACTTCGGCACACCGAGCGAGTTTATCCGCAACCTGATCCGGCAGGACAAGGAACTTCGCCGTTCACGGCTGGAGGCGGAACTCCTCGACGCTCTGCATACAAAAGAGATCGCGATCGCTCCCGAAGAGTTGAAGGGGCGCAGCCTGGCTTCGGTTTTGCGGGAGAAGCTCGGCCGAGTGTGATCGCACTACGCATCTCCGAGGCCGCCGCGCTCTCGATCATCGAGCAGGGGGACTACTACCAGCAAGCCTCGGACCGCGCGTTAGCTGCACGGTGGGAGACGGCTGTGGACCAGGCAGTCCATTCCTTGCTGAGTCAGCCAGAACGTGGGGCGCTCGTCCGCTTCCGCTCTCCGATACTTACCGAGTTGCGATGGATACCCATTCCGGGCTTTCCAAAGCACATGCTTTTCTACCGCTATTTGCCACAGGAACAAGCGGTCCTGATTGTTCAAGTGCTGCATGGAGCGCGCAAGTTGGAAGTTATCTTGAATGATGATTCCGAAGTTTGAAAACGAGGCCGATGAGGCTGATTGGGCGTTCGAGCACCGCGAGGAGTTGGCTGAGGCATTCATGAAGGCGGCGCAGGAAGGGCGAGTGCGCCAGGGAACGCTGAAGCGGCGCGGGGTCACGCCCGCTACTATTGGCTGCTGTTGGCAGAGAGCCACATGACCAGGCGGCTGTTCGCCAGCATGCTGCGGCGAATTGAGGCACTGCCGCTGCCCACCGGATAGCGAGCTGAGGATGTGGCAAAGGAAATCAAGGGAATAGTAAGGAGGCACGGAGAGGTGTCGACGAAACCGCTTGAAAACTCACCTTTTTGTCCGGTTGGCTCGATGAAGCAGCGCCGGGCCGGCCTCTGGCGACCTTCAGGAGCTGCATTGCTCCGTCGGGCGGCGGCGGGGACGTACACTGGCTCTGATAGGGCCGCCAAAACGGGGATTCCAGATTAGCGTGGAAGACAATCGACTCGACATCAGCCAAAGGCGGTGGACTCATTTGCACACAATGGAACGGAAACGTATAGCCAAGCTTGTGTGGCCGCGGTTCTCTGCGAGCTTTGACGCGATCAATCGAAACGCGCAGATGCTTGGTACGATCCACGGCTATGAACAGCAGCCTATTCGCAAATGCACATGCCGGCAGGAGATGTACTCGGTAGTTCACGAGACGTTAGGGAACATTGCAATCAGCTATATCGAGTTTGGGGTTTGGAAGGGAGAAAGTTTGGGAGAGTGGATCGGCATCAATACGGATGCGGGATCGCGCTTCTACGGATTTGACTCCTTTGAAGGCTTGCCAGAGGAATGGGATCGTTACTTTGGCAAGACAACTGGTAAGGACGTGTTCGAACGTCGGAGGGGTAATTCCCACGATAAAGGACGCCAGAGTGAAGTTCGTCAAGGGCTGGTTTCAGCGCACGCTAAGCAACTTTTTGCGTAACACCCAGCTGCCTCACCCAATTGTCGTTCACATTGATAGCGATTTGCATTCGAGCGCCCTGTACGTGCTCTGCACGTTGGACCCTTTTCTCAAAGCAGCGGATGTCATCATTTTCGACGAATACAGTTCGCCATCACATGAGTACCTTGCATGGGAGGAATATAAGCGCGCTTTTATGCGCAATGCAAAATGTATAGCTATGAGCGATCGCTGGACGCAGGCCGCGTTTGTTTTGACATAATGGATAGCATCTTAACGGAATGCAACCATATCTCTTTAGACTGGTAAGGACATGAGCACCCTGAAAGCTGTGCGCGGGACGCGGGATCTGTTGCCGCCGGAGACCGCGCTGTGGAACCGGATTGAGGCTACGGTGAGGGCCGTCTTTGCCCGCTACAACTTTGGCGAGATTCGCACCCCGGTTTTCGAGGACACGGGGCTGTTTGCGCGCGGGGTGGGCGAAGAGACCGACATTGTCTCGAAGGAAATGTACACCTTCACCCCAGCCGACGATGCCGGCCGGGGACCCCGGAGGGAGGACCGGGCGCGGGCGCAGTCCGAAAAGACGCAGTCGCTGACGCTGAGGCCGGAGAATACGGCGGGGGTGGTGCGGGCTTACATCGAACACGGGCTGGGCGAGACGGGACAACTGCAGAAGCTCTACTACATCGGGCCGCAGTTCCGGCGGGAACGGCCGCAGAAGGGACGCTACCGGCAGTTTTCGCAGATTGGGGCGGAGGTGATCGGGCCGCCTTCAGCGGGGAGCGAAAGCCCGCTGCGGGACGCCGAGGTGCTGGAGATGCTGGCCTCGCTGCTGGACGAGCTGGGCATTACCGGATGGACGCTGGAGCTGAATTCGGTGGGGTCGGCGGCGGACCGGGCGCGCTACAACGATGCTCTGCGGGCGGCGCTGGCTCCGGTGGTGGGGAAGATGTGCGCGGACTGCCAGCGGAGGGCGGTGACGAATCCGCTGCGGGTGCTGGACTGCAAGGTGCCCGAGGATCAGCCCATCATCAATACTCTGCCGGTGATCGCCGACTCGCTGGACGAGGAGTCGCGGAAGCACTTTGCCGGGGTGACGGCGGCGTTGGACGCGGCGGGGGTACCTTACACGCTGAACCACCGGCTGGTGCGGGGGCTGGACTACTACACCCGGACGACGTTTGAATTTACGCACGGTGGGCTTTCACCCCAGGGAGCAAGCTCCCCGGGGACCCCGATTCTGGGCGCGCAGAACGCGCTGTTGGGCGGGGGACGCTACGACGGGTTGAGCGAGGCGCTGGGCGGACCGCGCGCACCGGGGATCGGGTTCGCGATCGGCGAGGACCGGCTGGCGCTGACGCTGCTGGCTCAGCTCGGCGAGGATGCGGGCGCGCTGAAGGCCGATGCGTATATTGCGCCGCTGGGCGATCCCAGGGATGAACAGAGCGTGGCCCGGATGAATGCGGCGGCGCTGAACCTGGCCCGCGAGCTGCGGCACAAGGGATTGTGGATCGAGCTGGGCGACGGCGGGTTCCGGCTGAAGAAGTCGTTTGAGGCGGCGGACAAGACGGCGCGGCGGATCGTGATCCTGGGCGAGGACGAGCTTAAATCCGGTATTCTGACGGTGAAGACGTTTGCGACCGGCGTGCAGACGAAGGTTCCGCGCGCGGAGCTGGCGGCGTTTCTTTCTCTGTGACCGGGTGCAGGTTCGTGGGCTCCCGCCCTAGCCGCAAAGACAGGAGCGCGGCGAGGGTGGGGTACCCAATCATTTAGGGCTGGTCGGGTGTGGGCTGGCCTGACGTTTTGGATTCCCACCCTTCGAGCAAAAGCGCTCGAAGGATGGGGCACCCAGAGTTCTTTGAACGGTTCAGCTGACGACGCTTGCGCGGGATGAGAGTTTGTGGGCTCCCACCCTAGCCGCAAAGACAGGAGCGCGGCGAGGGTGGGGCACCCAATCATTTAGGGCTGGTCGGGTGTGGGCTGGCCTGACGTTTTGGATTCCCACCCTTCGAGCAAAAGCGCTCGAAGGATGGGGCACCCAAGGTTTTTGAGCAGGTGAGCAGCAGCCGCTCGCGCGGGATGAGAGTTCAGGTTTCCCAGGTCTCAGAAGCGAGACCTCCGCCCCAGCGAGCAAAGATCGCTCGTTGGGGACCCCGGACCTGGGGCACCCAAGGTTCTTGGGCGGGCGAGCAGCAGCCGCGCGCGCGGGATGAGAGTTCAGGTATCCCAGGTCTCAGAAGCGAGACCTCCGCCCCAGCGAGCAAAAATCGCTCGTTGGGGACCCCGGACCTGGGGCACCCAGAGTTCTTGGGCGGGCGAGCAGCCGCCGCTTGCGCGGGATGAAGGTTCAGGTTTCCCAGGTCTCAAAAACGAGACCTGGGGCACCCAGAGTTTTTTGACCGTGTGAGCAGCCGCCGCTTACGCGGCATGAGATTTTTGGTTTTAGATGAGTTGGAAGCAAGTAAAGGACAGACGGAGTGCTCGACTTTTTAGGGAAACTGGAACGGACGCATCTGTGCGGCGAACTGCGCGCGGAGCACGCCGGGCAACAGGTGGTGCTGATGGGCTGGGTGAACCGGCGGCGCGACCACGGCAACCTGATCTTCCTGGACCTGCGCGACCGCAGCGGCATCAGCCAGATCGTGCTGGACAAGGAGCTCGTGCCGGAGGGGCACGCGAAGGGCGAGCACGTGCGGCCGGAGTACGTGGTGGCCGCGGTGGGACGGGTTCGGCTGCGCGACCAGGACGCCATCAACCCTAAAATGCCTACCGGCGAGATCGAGATTGAGGCCACCGAGCTGCTGGTGCTGAACGACGCGCGGCTGGCGCCTTTTTCTCCCGCGGAAGAGGCGATCCAGAACGAGGAAGTGCGGCTGAAGTACCGCTACGTGGACCTGCGGCGGGCGGAGATGCAACGCAACTTCCGCCTGCGCCACGAGATCACGCTGGCCATCCGCGAGAGCCTGAGCGAGCAGGGGTTTCTGGAGATCGAGACGCCCATCATGACCAAGTCAACGCCCGAGGGCGCGCGCGATTTTCTGGTGCCCAGCCGCGTGCATCCGGGCGAGTTCTACGCGCTGCCGCAGTCGCCGCAGATCTTCAAGCAGATTCTGATGATTTCGGGCTTCGATCGGTACTTCCAAATTGCGCGCTGCTTCCGCGACGAGGACCTGAGAGCCGACCGGCAGCTGGAGTTCACGCAGGTCGATCTGGAGATGAGCTTCCCCCGCCCGGAGACGGTCTTTGGGGTGGTGGAGAAGTTTATGGCGGCAGCGTTTGCGGCGGCCGGCGTCAGGCTGCCCACGCCGTTTCCGCGCATCAGCTACGACGATGCGATGCGGCGGTTCGGAACCGACAAGCCGGACCTGCGGCTGCCCGGGCTGACCGACGTGCGCCCGGCGTTTACGGACGGCGAACTGGCCGCGCTCGAGATCGATGCGGCGCTGCCGGTGGTGGCGCTGCGGATTCCCGGCGTGGGCGAGCTGAGCCGCAAGGAGCGCGAGGACAATCATCCGCTCTTCGATCTGAAAAAGGGCGCGAAGTTCATCGACGATTTCAAGCGGCTGGCGAAGGGATTTCCCGAGGGCGCCGTGAAGGTGCGCGAGCTGGCGGGCGCGGCCGAGGGCGACTTTGTGATTATCGTGGCGGGCGATCCGGCGCACCCGGTGAAGGCCAGCGATACCAAGTTCGAGGGGCGGCTCAGCGAGCGCGAGATCAATGTGTACTCGGCGGCGGGCAATTTCCGGACTGAGCTGGCAAAAAAATACGCCGACCGGCATGGAGCCTTCCGCGTGACCGAGGAGACGGTGGAGGAGGCGCACGCGCACGGGCCTGAGGATGCGGGCGACGCAATTGACGGCGCGCAGGCGTTTCATCCGATCTGGATCGTGGACTTTCCCATGTTCGAGTACGATCTGGCCACGGCCAGGTGGGTTCCGGCGCACCATCCGTTCACCGCGCCCTACGAGGCCGATATGAAGAATCTGGTCAGCGATCCGGCCAGCGTGCGCGCCAACTGCTACGACCTGGCGATGAACGGTCTGGAGCTGGGCTCGGGGTCGATCCGGATTCATCGCAAGGACGTGCAGCAGCAAATCTTCCAGTCGTTGGGAATCTCGGACGAGGAGGCGCGAGCGCGGTTTGGGTTTTTCCTGGACGCGCTGGAGTACGGCACGCCGCCGCACGGAGGCATCGCGCTGGGCCTCGACCGCATTGTGATGCTGCTGGCGGGAGGGGCCAGCCTGCGCGAGGTGATTGCGTTCCCCAAGAGCGCCAAGGCGATCGACCTGATGGCGGAGGCGCCGACGACGGTGACGGAGCAGCAACTGAAGGAGCTGCACATCCGGGTGGCGCTGAAGAGCTGAGATTTTGTTTCCCCTGGCAGGGATACGCCTGGGCTTTTACCGGTCCAACTCGGCGAACATTTCGCTGAGCACGAGGCGGATGGGCGTTCCCGGGACAACCAGCTCGCCTGTACGGACCTCTTCCAGCGCGGCGTCGGCGTAGCGGTAGGCGATGCGCGGCTCGGGGTCGATGAGCCAGACATGCTCGATGCCGAAGCTGCGATACTCGGCGGCTTTTTCCTGCATGCGCGTCAGCGTATCTTCCGGAGACAGAATTTCGATGGCGATCAGAGGCGGCTGGGTTACATACCGTTCGAATTTCTCCCCCGAGCGCATCACCAGAACATCCGGGACGCGAAAATTTCTCGGCTTGGTCTGGGTGCGAAGCTCGGGAAAGACTTCCACTCCCCATTCCGCTCGATGGATCGCAAAAAGTACCGTCAGGAACCGCTGAATGATGGAGTGTTCTTTCTCGCCCAAGTTCCGCTCCTCGATGCGCCCATCCACAAACTCGCGGTCCGGGCTCCAACTGGTTCGAAGGTATTCGCGCACGGTCCAGAGCTCTTCCGAATTGGGCAGAGTCGCCATAGGCTGATTATCGCCCCAAATCAACAATTTCGCTATTTGATCCTCACCAGATGGGCCGGGCTTACTCGCCGTCTTTTTCCGCGCGGCGCGAGCCGTCACTCTGCTTCTCGTCGCCGCCTTCAACGGAGATGCGCAGCGAGCGGAGGAAGTGGAGATCGTTCGGGGTGAACTGCGCGCCCTCGGCGCCGGCCTGCGCGCCCGAGCCAGCGTCCTCCGCTTCCTTGGCGGCGACTTCGTTGAGGCCAATGGTCGCTTCGAGCATCAGCAGCACGTCAAAGCCGTAGGTGCGGATATCCTGGACCACCCCGGCAATCTGCTCGCTGTCGATCACAGACTCATGAATGGCTTCGCCGAGTTGTTGAATGAGTTCGCGCAGGCGGGATGTCACGGGGTACCTCCAGAGGCTGCGGCCAGCGCGAGCATGGGCGCGGGTGGCGGCGCGGGATTTCTACTACCTTACTGCCATCGTCGCCAGCGAGCAACCGCGAACGGCTCAAAACCTCGCCCTGCGGACCGGGGCGCACCGCTGCTACCATGATAGACGGAATGAAGCCCAAGATCATCGGCCGCAGCCTGGGCATCGGCCTGCGGGTTGCGGGGCGCATCGCCGGGCAGCGCCTGGCCGCCGCCTCTCAGGCCGCCGCCGCGCCCCGGCCGCAGCCTGAACCTGCCGTTCCGAATCGCGCTGCCATACAGACGACGGCGCAGATTGCGAGCAAGTCGGCCCGCGCCGCCGCGCGCGGAGTGGGTGGATTTCTGCGTCCTTTTAGCCGCGTGGGCGGAGCTGTATTGCTTGAGGTTACGGGCCTGTTTTTCCTGATCTTCGTACCGGTATTCATCTGGCGAGGGTTGTGGCCCATCCGCTCGGATTACGCGCACGGGCCGGAACACATGAAGTTCCTCGCCTACATCGGATTGACGCTTCTTTTTCTGTATCTGGGAGTCAGTTCATTCTGGCGGGCTCACAAGCGCTGAGGCCAGAGAGTTTACGGCATTTCTCCTTCACATATAGCGTCAATGGGCGTTCTTACGGCATTTCTCCTTCACATGTAGCCTCGATTGGCGTTCTTTGCGGCGCCGATTTCTTGTTGAAATCGGCGCCTGAGTGCATTGGCTCCGGTATACGCCTGAAGGAGAAATGCGTTAATTGTTGGCCGGATCGCGCCGCGCCAGCGCCCAGGCCGCCAAGCCAACCACCGCCGCAATCAACAGCAGGGGGAAAACGCCGCCGCTGATCACTTTGTCGCCGCCAAAGCGCACCAGCGCCTGCATTGCCAGGTGCATCATTCTGAAACCTCCACGGGGGATGGGGTGATCTTCTGTGTCTTGCAGTATTAGACGCGCAAATCGCGGTTCGGTTTCATTGCGGCCGTCATGTTCTGACGTGTTTTTTCCACCAGAGGCGGGGCGCAATGGCGTAGTTCAACTGCACCAGCACGATAACCGCGATGCTGACCGATGTGTTGATGAGGCAGAGCACAGCGCCGGCGGTTGTAGAGGCTGGGCATGGGGAACCTTTTCGACTCCAAGATACCCACAGAGGGGGCATCGCGGCGAAGCAGGAATCAGGCGCGTGGGCGGCCGGAATGATGAGTGAGCCGCCAGGTGCCGAGAGCGATGGCGAGCAAGGCCAGACCATAGGCCCACAGAGCTTGCCGGCCGCCGTGCGCCTTCCAACCCGCATAGAGCGCAAAGCAGCCGGCGGTGAGCAACACTCCTCCGCGAAGACGGTTCATAGCGCACTCTTTCCGCGAGCCTTGTTACCCAGGCTGCTTGCTATTCCGATCATCCTGCCCGCCCCTCCGGGACGGCTGATCTCAAAGTACACCGCTGCCGGGACTCACGGCGACTGATCGCTTGCAGTTTTTGTCGCCACCTGTGATCCCAAGGGGTAGAATGCAGGCGGGTCGATCAGAGGAAGGAGGAGCCTATGCAGAAGCGCTGGGTGAAAGCCGCCGTCGGAGCAGCGGTTGTGCTCATCGTGATCTTCGGAGTCGTTCCTTTCTTCATCAACGCCAATACGTTCCGGCCGAAGATCGAGACTGAGCTATCGAGTTCGCTGGGGCGCAAAGTGACGCTCGGCCATCTGAGCTTCTCTCTTTTGCGGGGGAGCCTCATTGCGGATGAAATCTCGGTAGCCGATGATCCGGCTTACTCCACGGCTCCGTTTCTTGAGGCAAAGCAATTACGGCTGGGAATTGAACTCGGGCAGTTCTTGTTCCACCACTCGGTGCACATCACGACCTTGGTCGTGGACTCTCCTTCGATTCATCTGATCCACGCAGAGAATGGAATGTGGAACTTCTCGAACCTAGGGGGCAGCAACAACACCAAGCCAGCCTCCCAACAGGAGAGCGTTCTCCCTGTACTCAGCGTGAACAAGGTGGAGATCAACAACGGCAGTGCCACAGTTTCTTCGCTTCCGGCGGCGGGCAACCCGTTCACTTGCACGGCAATTAACCTCAGCGTGAAGCAGTTCTCGATGGCGCAGCAGTTCCCGTTCGAGCTTTCGCTGAAGACGGCAGGGGGAGGCTCGCTGGACCTGAAGGGCTCGGCGGGCCCAATTCCGCAGAGCAATGCAGCCGCAACGCCTTTCCAGGCGACGCTGAATATTCGCCATTTCGACCCGGTAAAGGCCAACGTGGTGGCCGCGAGCGACGGGATTTCCATGGTGGCTGACTTCGACGGACAAGTCGCGTCAGACGGAACGAACCTGACAAGCAAGGGGAATATTGTGGCATCGAACCTGCGGCTGGCGCGAAACGGATCGCCCACAACGCAACCTGTAAAGGTGGACTACGCGGTCGAGGACAATCTGCAGTCGCGCGCCGGCCGGGTGTCCGACAGCGCAATCCACACCGGCACAGTGGCGGCGCACATCAATGGCGGCTTTAAGAGCGCCGGGCAAAGCGTGGTTCTCGACCTGCACCTCTCCGCTCCCAACCTGCCCGTGGACCAACTGGAAGATCTGTTGCCCGCTGTCGGCGTGAACCTTCCCAGCGGATCGCGGCTCAGCGGAGGCACGCTGAGCGCGAATCTCGCCATTACGGGTCCGGCAAATGCCTTGACCATTGCCGGGCCGGTTGAGATCGACAATAGCAAGCTGGCCGGTTTCGACCTTGGCTCCAGAATTCAAGGCATCAATCCTCTGGGCGGAACATCCGGAGGCACGGAATTTCAAAAGCTGAGCACGGACGTGAACTCTAGCCCGCAATCGACCCAGTTGAAGAACATCGACGCCTCGGTTCCTCAGATTGGAACGGCGACCGGCGAAGGTACAGTTTCTCCGTCGGGGGCGCTGAACTTCCAGCTGACCGCCGCGTTCAATAACTCGAATGTAGTAGGCACCGCGGCCAATGGCGCCGTGAATGCCATCAGTGGGCTGCTCGGCAACAAGTCAAGCACCACAACGAATCATGGTCTCCCAATGATCATCACCGGGACGACGGCACATCCCTCGATTCGAGTCAACATGGGCGCCATGCTCAAGCAGCAGATCAGCGGCCAGGGAAACTCGAGCGGCCAGCAAAATAACAACCCGCTGAAGACTCTGAAGGGGATTTTCGGCAAATAAGCAGAAGCGCCGCGGACCACCGCACGATGGCCGGCAGGGTGCGCGGCGACCGCAGCCACGCGCCACCCAGATCGCGCAGCTGCTGACCTGGTCCGGCGATTGCCGCATGGAAACCTGGGTGTACCCTGCGCACAAGCCGCGCGAGGGGTTTCACCGCGATCCCGCGACTCCCTATCTCCGGTAAGATATTAGGGATTGAAAGGAAACGCATGCCCACGCCCGACTCGCTAGTCGCCGCTCCGCTGAAGAAGACCGCGCTGAACGCCACGCACCGCGCCCTCAAGGCCAGGATGGTGGATTTTGGCGGGTGGGATATGCCGGTCGAGTACCCGGGGCCGGGCGGCGGCCTGATTGCCGAGCACATGGCCGTGCGCACCGGGGTGGGACTGTTCGACGTGAGCCACATGGGCGAAATCCAGTTCCGCGGGCCGGGCGCGCTGGATGCGGTCGAGCACATCACCATGAACGACGCCTCGAAGCTCGCGGACGGGCAAGCGCACTACTCCGCGCTGCTCACGCCGGAGGGCACATTCGTGGACGATATTCTCGTCCACCGGCTGGGGCCGAACGACTACCTGCTAGTGGTGAACGCGGGCACCAAGGACAAGGACTTCGCGTGGATCCGGCAGCAGGCGGGGCGCTTCCCTTCCATCCACATCGCCGACTACTCCGATTACTACTCGCAACTTGCGGTGCAGGGGCCGCGCGCGCTGGACACGCTGCAGAAGCTGACCAAGGTGGAACTGGCGGCGATCAGGAACTACTGGTTCAGGTGGGGGACGGTGGCCGGCGTGGCCAACGTGATGATTGCGCGCACCGGCTACTCCGGCGAGGACGGGTTCGAGGTGTACATTCCCGCGGACGTGGCGACGACCGAGAAGATGTGGAACGCGCTGCTGGATGCGGGCGCGGAGTTTGGGATTCGGCCCTGCGGGCTGGGAGCGCGCAACACGCTGCGGCTGGAGGCGGGCATGCCGCTGTATGGGCACGAAATCTCAGAGGAGATCAACGTGCTGGAGGCGGGGCTGACGCGCTGGCTCAAGCTGGATAAAGGTGAGTTTATTGGGCGGGAGGCGTTGCTGGAGGTACAAGCATCTGGCGGACCGAAGCGGAGGGTTGTGGGCCTGGAGATGGTGGAGCGCGGGATCGGGCGGGACGGGTACTCCGTACTTTCGCTTGCCGGCGAAGAGATTGGGCGGGTGACGTCGGGGTCGCCTGCGCCGTTTCTGAAGACGAATATTGCGATGGCGCTGGTTCCGGCGGAGGTGGCTGCGAGCGGCGAGGACGTGCTGGTGCAGTGCCGGGCGAATCCGGTGCGGGCGAAGCAGGTGGCGTTGCCGTTTTACAGGCGGGCGAAGAAGTAGGCCGGGCAGGGATTTTTCACTTGTGCGATACTTGTATTACACGGGAGGGTCTGCCGTATGCCCGCCATTTCAATCCGCCTGTCTGATGATTTATCGAACCGTTTGCAGAAGCTCGCCAAGCGCACCGGGCGCACGAAGAGTTTTTACGTCGTTAAAGCGATCCAGGAGCACCTGCAGGATCTTGAAGATATTTATATTGCCGAAGAGCGCCTGATCGCTCTGCGCGAAGGACGGAGCCGCACTTACACGCTGAAAGAAGTGGAGCGCGAGCTTGGCTTGGCAGATTGAGTTCGACGCTGCAGCGCTGAAGGACCTGAAGAAGCTGGACCGCGAGGCGGCTCAAAGACTCACAACCTATCTGCGCAAGCGGGTTGCTCCGCTCGATGATCCGCGCTCGATCGGCGCAGCCCTGAAGGGTTCACAGTTCGGCGAGCTCTGGCGGTATCGCGTCGGCGACTACCGGATTCTCTGTCAGATTCGGGATAAGGAACTGGTGATTCTGGCGGTTTCGATCGGGCACGGGCGGGAAATCTACCGCTGAAGTCCGCGGGTAATTCGCCCCGCTCACACCTGCATGACTTCCACTTCCTTTTTGTGGGCAAGATCTTCCATGCGGCGGATCTCCTCGTCGGTCATCTTCTGGACCTCTTCCAGAGCGCGCTTTTCCTCATCCTCGCCGATCTTCTTTTCTTTGGCGAGCTTCTTGAGGGCGTCGTTGCCGTCGCGGCGGACGTTGCGCACCGCGGTGCGGTGCTCTTCGAGGACCTTGTGGAGGTGCTTAACCACCTCGCGGCGCCGCTCCTCGGTCATGGGCGGGACGGGGACGCGGATGACCTTGCCGTCGGAGATGGGATTGAAGCCGAGATCGGCGGCTTGGATGGCCTTTTCAATTTCCTTGAGCACGGTGGGGTCCCAGGGAGAGATGATGATGAGCTGAGGCTCGGGCGCGGAGAGCTGGGCTACCTGGCTGATGGGCGTGAGCGTGCCGTAGTAGTCCACCTTGACCTGGTCGAGCATGTGCACGCTGGCGCGGCCGGTGCGCGTGGAGGCCAGGCTGGCCTGGAAGGTGGCCACCGCCTGATCCATGCGCCGCCGCAGGTCGCTGTTGAGTTCCTTGAGCGCCGGAATGCCGGCCATGATGGAGACTGCCATAGAATTCGTCCTCGCTTCCGTCAAAAACTCTATCTTAACCAATCCGCGCCGCGGGAAAAATTCTCTGCGGCCAGGCGCGAAAAGCCCGCGCGGCATCCTCCTATGCGACCAAGCCGGTGGCTGCCGCCTGCTCATGGGCGTGGTAGCTGGAGCGGACCAGCGGGCCGGACTCGACGTGGCGGAATCCCATCCGGAGCGCCTCGGCCTTGAGCTCGGCGAATTCGCGCGGCGTGTACAGGCGGGCCATGGGCAGATGGTCGCGCGAGGGGCGCAGATACTGGCCAATGGTGAGGATGTCGCACTGGATGGCGGCCAGATCGCGGAAGACCTGGAGCAGTTCGGTAGTCTCCTCGCCCAGGCCGACCATCACGCCGGACTTGGTGACCCCTCCGGGGCTTAACTCTTTGGAGAAGCGCAATAGCTCCAGAGATCGTTCGTAGCGCGCACCGGAGCGGACGACGCGATAGAGGCGCGGCACCGATTCGGTGTTGTGGTTGAGTACTTCGGGGCGCGCTTCGACGACGGTGCGGATGGCCTCCTGATTGCCCTGGAAGTCGGGGATCAGCACCTCGACGCGACAGCCGGGGGCCTGGCGGCGAATCTCCGCAATGACCAGCGCGAAGGCGCGCGCACCGCCGACCAGATCGTCGTCGCGGTTAACGCTGGTGATCACTGCGTGGAGCAGCCCTAACCTGGCCACTGCCTCTGCGACCCTACGCGGCTCATCGAAGTCGATGGGCTCGGGGTGGCCCTTGGGCACGGCGCAGAATCCGCAGCGGCGCGTGCACAGGTTGCCCAGCATCATGAAGGTTGCGGTCTTGTGGTGCCAGCACTCGCCGATGTTGGGGCACTGGGCGCTCTCGCAGACGGTGTTGAGGCCCAGCGAACGCGCCAGGCGCTTGAGGCCGTGGTAATTTTCGCCGACCGGGGCGCGGGCCTTGAGCCACTCCGGCTTGGGCGCGGGAGCCCGGCGAGCGGGGGCGATCTGGACGAGATCGATCACGGATTCATTGTAGCGGCTGGGCGGCGCCGCTTCCGCGGAATGCGCGGGCAAGCCGATAAGCGCGGGGGCTGGCGGGTTCGCGCCACCGGCCAACCCTTTTGGCCGGGGAGGCGTCTATAGAAGTGAGTTGCCTTGGTTCCCAAGTTTAGCGGGAGAGCGCGGAGTGCGCCGCGGCGTCTCCGCGCGCTACAAGAACCAGGAGGCAACCATGAAATCCGACCGCGCCTTGATCGGCGCCGTTCTCTGCCTGGCCGCCGGGATCGCATTGATCATTACCTACTGCACGGGCGCCACCAGCATGAACGCCGCGTATCCGCTTGCCAGCTCCTCAGTTCACCTGGAACTCACTGCCACCGGGGCAGCCGCGCTGGGTGGAATTGCGCTTTGCGTCTTTGGGCTGCTGATGCTGGTGTGGGCCTTCCTGTGCGCCATCGTGGGGCAGATCGGCCGGTTGGCAGGGCTCTCTCACGACGATGAGATAGCCAGCATTACCCGGGGGCTCGGAGAGGATTCTGGAATAGACGCCGCGGGGCCGCCGGAAACGAACGGCTGACCATCACAAGAGAAAGCTACCCGGCCGCGGAGCCGGCAGCCGGCCGGAGCGGAGACTCCGGCGGAAGAGGCCTGCGCTCAAAAAACCGCAGATCTCAAAGCGGTCTCACAATGCATTTGCCCTCTCTGGAGTGATGTGATGTGGCTTTTTCTTGAGGAAAAATCCACTTACGGCATTTCTCCTTCACATGCGGCCTCGAATGGCGTTCTTTGCGGCGCCGATTTCTTGTAGAAATCGGCGCTTGAGTGCGTTGGCTCCGGTATACGTCTGAAGGAGAAATGCTTTAGGGGCGATGGCTTCGGGATGCGCGATTGTGGAATCGCTTCAGCGCAGGCGCTCGCGCACCTCGGGGCGCACCAGGTAAAGAAAGAAGACCAGGTTCAACAGCCCCTGCACGATGAACGGAATCGAGTGCCGCACCGAGAACTGCCAGAGGAAGACGCCGGCGAGCAGCGCCATGGCGGCCAGGGTCATGGCCCAGGCCCAGCGCAGCAGCATCAACAGTCCCAGCCCGGCCGTAATGAACGCGGCGGAAAAGATGAGGAACAGCGGGGGGTAATGGCCGCTGACCACGCCCAGCACCGTGACTCCGGCGAGCAGAAACATGTAGAGGCCGATGGCCATAAGGCCGGGGAGTTGCAGCAGCGCATTCTGCAGCGCCGGGCCCGCGCCGCCTGGCAGCTTGCCGGCGCCTTGGTCCGCCGCGGCATCCATCTTTGCCTGTCCGTCTTTGCCTGGGTCGCTCATAGGGTGTGCAGGTAGGCCAGCAGGTCGTTGAGCTGGTCATCGGTGATCTGCGTGGCCGGCATCATGCCCCTGCCCTGCAGGATGACTGCGGTGATGCGCTCGTCGGTGGGCGGCGCGCCGCTGGGCATTGCCTTCAATTTGGTCAGCGCCTGCAATCCCGGCCCGTGCAGAGGATGCGTCGTGGTGGGGTAGTGGCAGCGGGCGCACTTCTGCTGAAAGACAGCGGCGCCGCGCGCCTCCTGCGGCGTCCATTCAGAGGCCGGCATGGAGGGCGGCAACTGGCGGCAGCCGGCGAGCGCGACGGCCAGGCAAGCCATACCAAGAGCGTACAGAATGAAAGAAGGATGAGCGCGCATTTGCCTCTGATGATACAGCTTCATTCCGCTGCGGCAATCGCCTCGGTGATGCGGTCCACGGCCTCGGTCTCCGCGCTGCTGCCGGGACGGCGGCCGTTGACCAGGATGGCGAAGGCCAGGGTTCTGCCGCTGGCCGCGGTCAGATAGCCGGCCAGCGCGTTGGTCTCATCCAGCGTGCCGGTCTTGGCCCACATGTGGGCCCTCAGCGGCGAGTTGCGGAAGCGAAACTCGAGGGTGCCGTCCACGCCAGCCACGGGGAGGGTGTCGCGCCAGTCCATGCCCCAGGGCTGGCGCGCGGCGTAAGCGAGCAACTGGGTAAAGGCGCGCGGCGCAATGCGGTCGTCGGGGCTGAGGCCGGAGCCGTCGTAGAGAAAGAAGTCGCTGTCGCTGACGCCCGCGTCGCAGAGGAACTGGCGCACCACGCGGGCGCCCTCGACGAAGCTGCCGTCGCCGCCCTCGATCTTGCCCAGCAGGCGCAGCAGCAGCTCGGCGTGGAGGTTGAGGCTGTTCTTGTTGGTCCAGGTAATGTCCTCGGACAGCGGCGGGGAGCTGTGCGAGGCCAGCACACGGCGGCCGTTGATCGGCCCTTGCACGGCGGTCAGCGTGGAAGGCGCGAGCTTCACGGGCTGCTCGCGCTCGGCGGCAAAATCGCCAGTCCCAATCGGGTAACGATGGCCGGTGTCCGCACCGCCGGTGATGACGATCCCGCGTGCGCGCAGAGCCCCGGTGAAGAGTGCCGCCGCCAGCTCCGCCGGATCCTGGACGGCCATCCCCACATGCAGCCCGCCGGGCGCCACAGTGCCCCAGGCGCGCACCATCAGCGAGCCGGGACGGCGCTCCACGCCGGGATGCGCGGCCTGGCCCGGCGCGGCCAGGATCATGGTGCTCTCCAGCGCGTAGTAATCCACATTGGGCGTCCACGAGGCGGCTACGGAGCCGGGCTTGTTTGGGTCCGGAGTAAGGTTGAGTTCCACCGTGTTGTCGTTCAGGGTGAGGGCGGAGACCGGCGCGCCGTAGCTCCACTGGAGGTCGTCCCAGCTCCAGTCCTGGCCGTAGGGCTCGTCGACAAAGAAGCTGTCGTCGCCTATCACGTTGCCGTCAATGGTGCGCACGCCGGCCTGCTCCACCTGCTCGGCCAGCATATCCAGCACGGTGGCGACGGTCTGCACCGGAGGGGTATCCGGAGTGACCACGAATCCCGGCTCGGGGTAGGGATAGCGGCGCGAGCTGATGGTGGGATCGCCCACGCCCAGCAGGACCAGGTCGCCGTGCAGCTCGCCCGCGTCGTCCACCGGACCCGTAGCCACCACGCTGGTCGTAAAGGTGAGCAACCCGGCCGGCAGCAGCGCGAAGGCCACGGCAGTGGTGGCGAGCTTGGCGGTGGAGGCGGGCGTGAAAAGCCGACCGTCATTCAGCGCGTAGAGCGGGCGGCCGTCCAGAGTGGTCACGCTGATGCCGAACTCGGCATGGCTGAGCGCGGGATCAGCGAGGATCGCATCAATGCGCTCGCTGATCGTTCCGCTTGCCGCGGCGGTGCGGGCCGGCGTCCGCGCTCGCCGTCCACGCGTTGGCGCCGCCAGCCCCAGGGCGGGAATCAGCATCATGGTCAACACAAGCGCCAGAGAGTGACGCAAGGTCTTCATGCTCGGAGTGTAACAGGCATGCAGACGGCAGCGGCGTACCATCAAAGAGGGCGCGGCGGTTAGCGGCTGAGGATTTTTGCGGCGGGGATTTTTCTTCGCCGCACCGTTTGGGCCGCAGGCCCGGAGCTGCGAAAGACCGCAATGCACACAACGGCTCGAAAGACGGCAATCTGGAGACTGCGCGGCGGAGCGCTGGATCTGGGCGCGCGCACGCTGGTGATGGGCATCGTGAACATCACGCCGGACTCGTTCAGCGACGGCGGACGCTTTCTCGATCCGGAGGCGGCGGTGGCCCACGGGTTGACCCTATTCGACGAGGGCGCGGAGATCGTGGACCTGGGCGCGGAGAGCACGCGGCCTGGCTCGCGGGGGGGCGGAGCAGAGCCGTTGGTCAGCGCGGACGAGGAGCAGGCGCGACTGCTGCCGGTGCTCGAAGGCATTCTCAAAGCGCGGCCGCACGCAGTCGTCTCCGTGGACACATACAAGGCGGCGACGGCGGGGGCGGCGCTCACGGCGGGCGCGGCCATCGTCAACGACGTGAGCGGCTTCGGCTGGGATGCGGCGATGGCTGCCGTCTGCGCCGAGGCGCGCTGCGGGGTGGTGCTGATGCACACGCGCGGGCGGCCGGAGGAGTGGCGCACGCTGGCCGCGCTGGAGCCGGACGCGATGATGGCGGATGTGCGCGCGGGTTTAGAGGCGAGTATATGCGCGGCAGACGGGGCGGGGATTGCACGCGAGGCGATTGTGCTCGATCCGGGCTTTGGCTTCGGCAAGCGCGGCGAGGAGAATTTTGCGCTGCTGGCTCGGCAGCACGAACTGCTGGCGCTGGGACGGCCGCTGCTGGCCGGGCTGAGCCGAAAATCCTTCCTGGGGCAGACGCCGGGTCGTTGGTATGGCGGCGACGTTGCGGCGGAGGCGCGCGAGGCCGCCAGCATTGCGGCGATGACCGCCGCGATCCTGCATGGAGCGTCGATTGTGCGCGTGCACGCGGTGCGGCCGGCTGTGGAGGCGGCACGGATCGCCGATGCGATGCTAGAGGCAGCAAGTCAGCAAGTCAGCGAGTCAGCGGGTCAGCAAGTCGGCGGGTCAGCGAGGCAGCAAGTCAGCGGGTCAGCGGGCCCTCGGTAAGATTGAGTGGGTGACGGGGGATGGCGGGCGAGGGACGGGATGAAGACGCAATTTTCCTTTGGCAAAAACGGTATTGAAGTCAGCGTGCCGGAGAGATTCGAGTGCCAGGTGCTGCGCAGCCGCAGCGCTGCCCCGCTGCCCGATCCAGCGACGGCGATTGCCGCGGCGCTGGACAGCCCCATCGGCTGCGAGCCGCTGGCGGTGCTGGCCGCGGGGAAAAGATCCGCCGCCATCTCGGTCTGCGACATCACCCGCCCGGCGCCGAACCGTGTGACGCTGCCGCCGCTGCTGAAGCGGCTGGAGGCGACGGGGATTGCGCGGGAGAAGATCACGATTCTGATCGCCACCGGGCTGCACCGGGCGGCGACGGCGGACGAACTCGACACGATTCTGGGGCCGGAGATTGCGAAGACGTACAACGTGGTCAGTCACGATGCGAAGGCGCTGGCCGAGCACTGGAGGCTGGGCACGACGGCGAGCGGGACGCCGGTCTATATCGACGAGCGGTTCATGGCCGCCGACCTGCACATCACACTGGGCTTCATTGAGCAGCATCTGATGCTGGGCTTTTCCGGCGGGCGCAAGCTGATCGCGCCCGGCCTGGCCGCGCAGGAGACCATCAAGGCGCTGCACTCGCCGCGCTTCATGCGCGAGCCGCTGGCGACGGAGGGATCGATCACAGGCAATCCGCTGCACGCCGAACTGCTGGAGATTGCGCGCATGGCGCGCCACGACTTCATGCTGGACGTGGCGCTGACACAGGGGCGGCAGATTTGCGGAGTGTTTGCGGGCGATGCGGTGAAGGCGCACGCGGCGGGGGTGCGGTTTGTGGAGACGACCTGCCTGGAGACGCTCGCCGAGCCGGCCGACGCGGTGATTACCAGCGCGGCGGGATGGCCGCTGGACCTGACCTTTTATCAAACCGTGAAGGGCGTGACCGCGGCGGCGCATCTCGTGCGGCCGGGCGGACGGATCCTGATCGTTTCTGAGTGCGCCGAAGGCGTGGGTTCGCCGGAGTTTGCGCGGAAGCTGGCCGGCTATGGCGGGCACGCGCAGTTTCTGGATGCGATTCGCGCGGCTCCGGTCGAGGTGGACCAGTGGCAACTGGAGAAGCTGGCGCTGGCGGGGATGGAGCACGAGCTGTTTTTCTATACGCCGGGCGTGCGGCCGGAGCAGCTTGGCGGGCTGGGCGCGCGGGCGTTCGGCAGGGTGGACAAGGCCGTGGCGGCGGCGCTGGAGGGATTGCCGGACGGCGCGCGGGTGGCGCTGGTCCCCGAGGGGCCGTATACCTTCGCGCGCGCGGCGAGAGCTTTGGTGGCCTGACGCTCGGAACCCGCTCATCGCGATAAGGCCGCGATGAACGGGGCACAGGTCCCCTGGTGAAGAACAGAAGCAAATCCTTCGACTGCATAGGACGTGCAATCCATGCGGGTTGCACGCCCTGCTTCGCTCAGGATGACAATCGGAAAAACTATTGCTCAACTCAGAGCGTTAGACGCTGATGCCGACTTTATAGCGGGGCCACTCGGAGCGGGTGGCCTCGTGGTTGATGATGGGCTCGCTGTCGCACTCGACCTCGAGGACGGTGGCGGGTTGGTCGGGAGCAACGATCGGCAGGCCGACGAAGCGCACGTTTTGGCTGTCCTGGGTGAATTTGACGGTCTGGCCGGTCTTGAGCAGGCGCGCCGAGAGCACCTTGGCCTGGAGTCCGCCCAGCGCGATGACCGTCTCCGGCTGGAAGAAGCTGAGCCATTGGGCAGCGGGCGTGTGCCCCGGCCAGAAATGCTCGTGAATATAGAGCGTGTTGCCGCGGCGGGTAAAGTTGGCGTTCACGTTGCCCTGGACGGAGCCGCGCTCGGTGCCGTAGATGGCGGCGCCGTTGGTGTCGAGCCAACGACCGACTTCTTCAAGCACTGCGATGCTCTGCGGAGGGACCGATCCATCCGGTTCCGGGCCGATGTTGAGCAGATAATTGCCTCCGCCGAGAGCGCAAGTGGCGAGGTTGCTGACGATGGTTTTGGGCGTTTTCCATGCGTCGTCGTAGCGGTTAAAGCCCCAACTGTCGTTGAGGGTCATGCAGGTTTCCCAGGCGCGGCCCACGGCCGAGGCCTGGATGTGCTGCTCGGGGGTGGTGAAGTCGCCTTCGAGGCCGTTGCGGTTGTTCACGATGATGTCGGGCTGGAGGCTGAAGACCATCTCGTTCATGCGCTCGGACTCCCACTGCTCGGGGGTGAGCGGCCAGTCCACGTCGTACCAGAGAACATCGATCTTGCCGTAGTTGGTCATCAGTTCACGGATGAGGCCGTGGGTGTAGGCAACGAAGCGCTGGCGGGCGGCTTCATCGGTCTTGCAGATGGCGCCGTCGGGATGGTGCCAGTCCATCAGCGAGTAGTAGAAGCCCACACGCAGGCCCTCGGCGCGCGCCGCCTCCACGAACTCGCGGACCAGGTCGCGGCCCGGACCCTGCTCGACGGCGTTGTAGTCGGTGAGCTTGGTGCCGAAGTTGCAAAAGCCCTCGTGGTGCTTGGTGGTCATCACCATGTACTTCTGGCCGGCGCGCTTGGCCAGCCGCGCCCAGTCGCGGGCGGCGTTGGGCTTGGGATGGAAGTTTTTGGCCAGCAGCTCGTACTGGGGAATCGGAATGCCCTCGAACTCCTTGGCCCACTCGTGCTGGCCGATCACGCTATAGAGCCCCCAGTGGATGAACATGCCGAACCGGGCCGCGTGCCACCACTGCATGCGGGCCTCGCGCGTGGCCGCCTGCTTCAGGTCGGCGGGGGTGGGCTGGGCGGGGGCGGCCTGCGGCATTCCCGCTGCTTTCGCGTTGGCCGCCGTCACTGCGATGGCTCCGGCCGCGCCCAGACCCTTCAAAAACGATCGCCTCGAACTCTGGCTCCAATCCATGCGTCTCTCCCTCTCTTTCTTCCCGAACAGGCAGCAGCAAACGGGAGGAAAAATGTGCGTATGGAACTATAGCAGGGAGAGCGCGGGACGAGATGGGGGGCCAGGCAGGGGTGATTTCAGGGATGGATGCAAGAGGCGAGCCGGGTGCGGCTCGCCTCGTCGATCGCAGGAGGTTGGCGGTGTGCGAATCCGCGTTCAGCGACGGCCGTGATGGCCTCCGCCGCCGGAGTGGCCGCCGCCGGAGTGGCCGCCACCGGAGTGGCCGCCACCGGAGTGGCTGCCACCGAAGTGGCCTCCCCCGCCTCTAGGCGCTTTGAAGGCTCTGCCGCCGCCAAAGCTGCGCTGGCTGGCGTGGCCGCCGCCAAACATGTGGAAGCCACCGCCGGAGGACGCGCGCCCGCCGTAAGAGCCCTTGTAGCTGCGGCTCATCGGCTCGGAATAGGAGCGCTGGGCAAACTGCTGCGTGCGCGGCGCGGTCATGCGCTGCGAGCCGCCCCAGCTCTGCCGCGAGCTGCCGTAAAGCGACCCGCCCCGGCCTGCGTAGGCCTGCACGCCGCCATAGGAGCCGTAGCCGGGCCGCGATGAGGTGAACTGCCGGGCCGGCGCGGGAATGTGATCCGGCATGCGGTTGTACGCGTAGCTCTGATGATTGCCGTCGTTCCTGTACGCCGGACGGGCGTAGTTGCCAAAGGACGATCCGTAGCCGCGGTTCTGGTAGTTCTGCGCGAATCCACGGTTGTTGCTCTGCGCGTAGCCGCGATTCTGATAAGCCTGGCCGTAGCCGCGGTTGTAACTCTGCTGGTAGCCGCGATTCTGGTAGCCCTGCCCGTAGCCGCGGCTGGCGTTTGCGGTGAAGCGGTTGGCTGCATAGGCGCGGCCGGGGAGATAGTCCTGGCCCTGGCGCAAAGGTTCGGGGCGACCCCCGCGACCGCCATACCATCCGCCGCGCCCGCCCCAGTGGGCCACGGAGGAGCTGTGCGAGTAGTAGGCCGCATGGTTGAAGAGGATGCCGTGGCCAAACCAGTCCAGCCCCCAGCCCAGCCAGCCGAAGGGCATGTGGAGGAAGGCCCCCATCGCAATCCCCTCCCCGAAGCGCACCGCCCCGAAGCCGATGAGCGAGCCGAAGGAATCGAGCAGCGAGAAGCCGGGATAGGGCGCGATCGGCGCTCCGTAGAACGTTCCCACGGGTTATAGACCGGCACGTACACCTCATCGGGGGTGGGCGGGGCCAGCTCGATGTCACCCTGGTCTTCGGTCACATCTTCCTGCGGGGTGTTCTGGAGGTTGCCGGCTGCCTGGGCGCGCTGGCGCAGCGCCTGCACCGCCGCCAGAACGTCCTCGGGCTGGTTGTAATAGGCGTTGCCCAGGGCGGTGGTCCATTGCAGGTTCTGGGCCATCACCTGGAGCACCTGCGGAAAGGCCGTCAGCGCTTTGACGCTGGGGTCCCAGTTCTCGGCGTTGGCGCCGGCGGCAATCTGGTCGGGCGAGGCGTTTGCCTGCGCGCTCAGCCATTGGTCGGCGCTGGCTACCTGCGCCGGGTAGGTGGCCGCGGCCAGAATCTGCGCCACCAGCGTGTCGGGATAGAGAGCGATCGGCGCCGCCAACTGCTCCAGCTGATCGGCGGTGAAGCCCTGTGCAGCCGCTGGACCCTGGCTGTAGCCGCTCAGGGGATCATCCGCATCCGCTGGCGGGTAATTCTGGTCGGCGTATTGCTGCTGCGGCGGGTAGGGCTGCTGTTGCTGTGGGTAGGGCTGTTGCTGGGCGTAAGGTTGCTGCTGCGGGTAGGGCTGGCCGTAGCCCGGCTGTGCGTAACTGGGCTGGCCGTAACCGAGCTGGCCGTAACTTTGTCCATATCCGGGCTGCGCGGAAGGCTGGCCGTAGCCCGGCTGCTGCTGCGCGGGCGCATAGGGACCGTTCTGGGCGTAGGGGTTCTGCGCATAGCCGTAGCTCGGCCCCGGAAGCTGTGCCCGCAAGGCGAGCGGCAGCGCGGCGAACGCGGCCGCTGCTACGGCTAGGCGGCGCAACGGCAGCGCCAAGGCTGCGGCCTTGCCGGCCAGGGTCTTGCGCTGCGGGCTTTGGCTCATGGAATCCTGCGGATGGAACGGTTGGCGGAAGCTGGTTTGGGCTCTCATACTTGCCTCCCCTTGGCCCGGTACTCTTGCCTAGACCCGTCAATCCAGCCTTAGTTGTGAAAAAAGTAGGGTCCAGGCGGTTTCTTTGCCGTCCGGACGCGAAAATGATGGTTCCGAGCCTCGGGAACGCCGCATCGAGTCAGGGTGCGAAGATCGCGAGTTCCGGTCCGGAGGCCAGTCCCGGAGCCAGCCAGGGTTTATCATCGGAAGTGGTGCAGCCGGGGGTGTGGCTGCACCTTCGTTGTGCAGGCCGGGTGTTGCGCATCCCAGGAAGAATTGCGCGGGCCGGTCCCTCTGCAGTGGAAATGGATGCAAATGCGAGCCAAGACAGCGGTGGTGCTGGGCGCCCAGTGGGGCGACGAGGGCAAGGGCAAGATTGTGGACGTGCTCAGCGAGCGGTTCTCCGCCGTGGCGCGCTACGCCGGCGGGCATAATGCCGGCCACACGGTCATCATCGGCGCACAGAAGTTCATCCTGCAGTTGATTCCCTGCGGGGTGCTGCGGCGTGGCTGCAAGGGCGTGATCGGCAACGGGGTGGTGCTGGACCCGATCGCCTTTCTCAGGGAGGTCGCCAAGCTGCGCGAACTGGGCATCGCCGTCGATGAACAGCTCTTCGTCTCCAACCGCGCCCAAGTCATCCTGCCCTACCACCGCATGATCGAGCTGGCCGCCGAGAGCGCGCCGGGGCGGCAGAAGATCGGCACCACCAGCCGGGGGATCGGGCCGGCTTACGAGGACAAGATGGCGCGCAGCGGCTTGCGCGTCGTGGACCTGCTGCGCCCGGCGCTGCTGAAGACCCACATCGAGGCCGCCTGCAGCGAAAAGAACGCCATCGCCCACGCGTTGTTCGGCACTGACCCGCTGGACCCGGCCAAAATGTACGACGAGTACGCCGCGGCGGCCGAGGAGGTGCGGCCTTTTGTCACGGATACCGGCCGGCTGCTGAATTCCATCCTGGCCCAGGGCGGCAGCGTGATGTTCGAGGGCGCGCAGGGCACGATGCTCGACATCGACCACGGGACCTACCCGTTTGTCACTTCGTCGTCGGCCACGGCCGGCGGCGCCTGCACCGGCACTGGCCTGGGCCCGACGGCCATCGGCACGGTGATCGCGGTGACCAAGGCTTATGTGACCCGGGTGGGCGAAGGGCCGTTCCCCACCGAGATTCACGAGGCCGTCGGGGACCAACTGCGCGCCCGCGGCAACGAGTACGGCGCTGTCACCGGCCGGCCGAGGCGCTGTGGCTGGCTCGACATTCCGATGCTCCGCTACTCCAACCAGGTCAACGGGGCGGAGTGGCTTGTGGTCACCAAGCTCGACGTGCTGGACGAGCTGGACGAGATCCCCGTCTGCATCGGCTACGAGATCGGCGGTTCGCCGCGGCGAATCACCGACGAAGTGCCCGCCGATATTTACGGCCTGGAAGCGATCAAACCGTGTTATACAAAGCTGAAGGGCTGGCAGCAGTCCACCGTGGGTATTACCGATTTCGACCGGCTTCCCGAGGCGGCGCGCGAGTATTTGCGCTTCCAGGAGCGCGAAAGCGGCGCCCGCATCGGCATGGTTTCCACCGGACCTGACCGCGGCCAGACCATGCTCTTGCCTGAGTTCGGCCAAGCACTCGAAGACCTGAACGCATAACAACGAAACCATGTTCTGGGTCTCGCCGACCAGGCAGGAAAGAGTCCCTCTTATGGTCAGCTTTCTTGTAAGGATGAAGTTTGCCCCGGAAGATCGCGCCGAGATCGCGGCAGCTCTGCGAACACTGGCCGAGGCCTCGCGCCGCGAGCCCGGCTGCGTCACCTACATTCCCCACCATCTGGTCGACGACCCGGACACCGTGGTGATCTACGAGCAGTACCGCGACGATGCCGCGCTGGCCGCCCACCGCGACACCGCGCACTTCAAGACGCACGCCGTCGGCGTTCTCTTCCAGAGGATGCGGGACCGATCTCTGGAAAATCTGATCGCCCTGGCTTGACCTGTCCCGGTTTGGCCTGCCCCGGTTTGGTCTCTCCTGGTTTGAACCGGCCCGCTTTCGTTCCCAGTGCGCGGGCGCGTCCGATTTTTCAACCGGACGGGTTTTCAACAGGAATTGACCGGACCCGGCAGCGGCGCGTCGCAACCGGATTGACCACAATGCTCTATCAGGGCTACCATCCGTTACGCAAATGACAGGCGCCTTCAGCCACGCTCCTGCCACCATCAGCCGCCGGACCGCGATATGCTGGCTGCTCATCCCCTTGTTGCTGGCATGCTTCGCTCCCAGCCTCCACGCCGGGCTGGGCAAGCCTCTCAAGCACGAGCGACGCCATGAGATCGACCGCCTGGAAGAGGCCTGGTCCGGCGCCATGCTCCGCGGCGACACCAACGCCCTGTCCGGTCTGCTTGCAGACGACTACCTCAACATCAGTGCGCGGGGCATGCTGCAAACCAAGCAAGAGACGCTGGATAACCTGCGCACCCGGAAGACGCAAATCTCCGTGCTCAATCTGTCTGACCGCAAGGTCCGCTTTTACGGCGTTACCGCGGTGGTCACTTCGCTGGCCCAGGTGCAGGGCACCAACGACAGCGAGAACATTTCCGGCAGCTTTCGCTATACCCACGTCTATGTGCGCAACCCCTCGGGCGTCTGGAAGCTGGTCAGCGCAGAGGCCAGCCGCATCCCCGAGCCCGGAGCGACCAGGTAGCGAGGTTGTTTCCGCCGGCCAGGATCTTGCGCTGCGAAAAGAGTCAACAGATAAGGATCGTATCGAATTGTTTGGTTACTGATTACTTGTGCGCAGTCAAATCAGGTAGTTATGCGTGCCCGGAATCTCAATATGGGATAAAGACGAGGCCGTTCCCGAGAAGATCGACATGAGCTGACCTGCCGGGCGGCAGTGCATCTTCACTCCCCCAGGAATCCGCATAGACACGACGCACTCTCCGACCCGCTTTCCCGTCTTCTGCCCGCGGTTGCGGGCCTCTACAATAAGCCAATGCCGGAACTGCCCGAGGTGGAGACCATCGCCCGCGGCGTGCATGCGCGCGTGCGCGGCGACCGCATCGTCCGGGCCTGGTTCGGCTCTCATCGCGAACCCTGCAAAACCCCTATGGCACGGCAGGCTTCCGGTCTGGAGGGCCGCGTTGTGCTGGCCGTGCGCCGCGCCGGCAAGCACATTGTCTGCGAACTGGGCTCCGGGCCGGACTCGGTTCCTGATGCGCAGTGGATTGTGCACCTGGGCATGACCGGCCGCCTGCTGGTCACCACCCCTGAAGCCCCGGTCGCCGCCCACACCCACGCCCGGCTCACCCTGGCCAGCGGCCGCGAGCTGCGCTTTGTCGATCCCCGCCGCTTCGGCCGGCTGGAGTTCCGCCAGCTGGGGCGCGCGGCGGGATTCCGCGCGGCGGGAGCCGACCCGCTCACCATCGGCGCGGAGGAGTTCGCCGCGCTCTTTCGCGGCCGCAAGCTGGCCATCAAATCCGCCCTGCTCAACCAGAACCTGCTGGCCGGGGTGGGCAACATCTACGCCGACGAGAGCCTCTACCGCGCCGGCATACGGCCGCGGCGGCGCGCCGGCCGGCTCAGCCGGGTCGAACTTGAGCGGCTCCGGCTGGCGCTCGGCGCGGTGCTGCGCCAGGCCATCCGGCTGGGCGGCTCTTCAGTCTCGGATTACGTGGACGCAGAGGGCGTCCGCGGCTTCTTCCAACTGGAGCACTGCGTCTACCAGCGCACCGGCCTGCCCTGCCGCCGCTGCCAGACTCCTATCCGGCGGATCCTGCTGGGTGGCCGGGGCACACACTACTGCCCGAACTGCCAGCGCTAACTCGCCTGTCTATGGTTTTTCGGAGAAAATCGAATTCTCCCCTTCCGGAATCCAGAAAATGCAATCCGGCTCTCTTCCCTAAGTCACTGAAAAATATGCTGGTCAAGAACGGCACGCCGATTGCTATTTAGAGGGCGCCAGTGATGTACCGGCTGCCACAGGGATATGGCCAGCCCGGGGAAAGCAGAGACCCGGCAGAAGCTACCGCTAACGAAGCGGCCTGAAAAGGAAAAGCCAGGCGGGTAAGACTCCAGAGGGTGCGATGGGATCCACCATCGACCGCGATTTGGGAGGCCAGTGGCAGGTTCGGGGTTAAGAAGAGAGCCAGTGAAAGTAGGCCGGCGCAAGAGCATTTTCGGAATACATGTAGACTTTTTGAGGGCCGTAGCAGGTGGCTTTTTCTTGAGGAAAAAGCCACTTAAGTGCGTGGCTTCGGCCTACAGCAATTCCGAAAATGCTATAGTCGGCCCGTGGACAATAGGGCCAGTCAAAAACAAAAATGCCTGAAGCATTCAAACGCCGCTCCGAGGGGGGAGCGGCGTTTGTGCGTTTAGAGCAGAACCAGGGTTATCGTGTCCTGATTCGTTTTGTAGAAGGTCGCCGCTCCCTGATGGTCGCGTCAACTTGAGGGCTGCGGCTTCGGGATACATCAACCCTGGCTCTGCTGTAGCCTTGATCGCACATCCTGGATTTGCGAAGCGGGCTCCGAGACCCTGGGTCCATCCCAACCTGCGGCACCCGAGGCCCGATTCGGCTCTCACCTGCTTCCGTTGAACTCGTGCACCGCGTCGATCATCGCCACGATGTTCTCCACCGGCGTGCCGGCCTGCACGTTGTGAATCGCGTTGAAGACGAAACCTCCGCCCGGGGCGAAGATCTGGCAGCGCCGCAGCACCTGCTCGCGCACCTGGGCCGGCGTGCCGAAGGGCAGCGTCTTCTGCGTGTCCACACCTCCGCCCCAGAAGACCATCCGGTCGCCGTAGCGCGCCTTCAAATACTCCGGGTCCATGTTGGCCGCTGAACATTGCACCGGGTTGAGAACGTCGAATCCCGCTTCGATAAACGACGGAATGAACTTCTCCACCGATCCGCAGGAGTGCTTGAAGGTCTTCCACGGGGTGTGCGCGTGGACCCAGTCGTTGACCCGCTTGTAGTAGGGGAAGTAGAGCTCGCGGAAGGTCTTCACCGAGCAGAACGAAGAGTTCTGCGTGCCGAAGTCGGTGCCGCAGATGAAAGCGATCTGCACGTTGTCGCCGGCCACGGCGCGAAAGCGCTCCAGGTTCGCGAGCGCCACCTCGCACTGCCGCTCGAAGACCGCGTGGATATACGCCGGCCGGCTGTGGATGGAAATGTACCACTCGGTCACGTCGCGGATGCCGCGCGGATGCTTCATCCCCGGCCCCGGCACGTGCGCGATGTCGCCGAAGGCGCTTCCTCCGAAGCTGGCGATGACCCCGCGCTCTGTGCCCGCCTCCCGCGCCGCGCGCGCCACGTAGTCCAGCTCCTCCTCGGCAGTCGGCTGGAACTCCTCCATATTGTCCTCAGGGTTCAGCTTCTCCTCGTCAATCGGTTCCTGGCGCAGGATGCTGTCAAAGAAGAAGCCGCCGCGCGGCATGCGTCCGCTGGCCGGAACCGTGGTGTCGCCCTGGGGATAGATCAGCGTGTCGCCCTGCTCGTCCACGGTGGTGCTGAAGTCGCCGGGGACCAGAACCTCCATCCCGTTGAACCGCCAGGGCTTCCAGCGCCCTGCGGTAAAGCCGAAGGTGTTGCGGTACCCGAAGACGCCGGCCGTGTCCACGCCCAGCGCGTCCTTCAGGTCGTCCTCGATCAGCCCCAGCATCTGCATGGGCTCGTGCACGCGCACCGGCCGCTTTTCCAGGCCGTAATAGTCGCGCAGCGCGGCCACGCAACTGCAGTGCATGCCGGTCACCGCGGTCGCGCCGAAATCGATGGGAACGCGGTCGGGCTGCCTGTGCTCGAGCGTACATGCGATCCGTTCCCGGCTGGTCATCGTTCCCGTAGCTGTCGCCATGCTTCCCCTGTCTTTCCGGCTTGATTGTCTTTCGCGCCCGGTTTCTTTCTGCTCGGATGGATTGGCATCCAGCATAGTCCAACTGGCCCTGGGCGGCGCGGGAATCTGCGGGCTGCAGATAAGATGGCAGCAGGAGTTCCGCCGCTTTCGGGAGGGGTAAGCCGCGCCTATGCTGCTAAGGCATTTCTCCTTCAGATATAGCCCTTTCTGACATTATTCAGAGCGCCGATTTCTTGTTGAAATCGGCGCCTGAGTGCATGGGCTCCGGTGTACAACAGAAGGAGAAATGCTGCTGGAAGTCTGCATCGATTCGGTGGAAGCGGCGCTGGGGGCCAGCCGCGGCGGCGCGCGGCGCGCGGAGCTCTGCTCCGATCTGCTGGAGGGCGGCGTGACGCCCTCGGCCGGGCTGATCGCCGCGGTCCGCCGCAACATCGATATTGATCTCTTCGTCATCGTCCGGCCACGCGGCGGCGATTTCTTCTATACCGACCTCGAATTCGAGCTGATGCAGGAGGAGATTGGCCACGCGCGCTCTCTCGGCGCCGACGGCATCGTGCTTGGCCTGCTCGACGACCGTTCGTGCATCGATGTGGCGCGCACCCGCCGGCTGGTGGAGCTGGCCGCGCCGCTGCCCGTCACCTTTCACCGCGCCTTCGACCACGCGCCCGACCTCGGCGCGGCCCTTGAGGATGTAATTGCCACCGGCGCCAGGCGCGTTTTAACCTCAGGCGGCGCGACGGACGCAGCTCGCGGCGTGGAGCAGATCGCGCGTCTGGTCCGGCAGGCCCGCGGACGCATCGCCATCATGCCCGGCGGCGGGGTGCGCCTGGGAAACATCGCCGCCCTGGCCGCAACCGGCGCAACCGAGTTCCACTCCAGCCTGCGCACGGCCTGCCCCAGTCCGGTTCGTTCCTCCAACCCGGCGGTCTCAGTCGGCCGACTGCGCGATGCGGGCATGGATCTCGACTCCACGCGCTTCACCGTGCGCGAGGAGGATGTGCGCGCCCTGGCCGCCGCGCTCGACAGCTTGGCCGCGCGGCAAGCCTGAGACGCGCCGCGCCTGAGCCAACAGACCCCATTTACAATGCTGAGGGAATCGCGAGATTGTCAGCGCGAGCCCCTATATTCGCCCGCACAGACTGCGCGGGCAACAAAGGCAGGTGTGCATGAAGCGCTGGTGCTCGGCTCTGTTGCTGCTGCTGTTCTCCACGGCTTGCGCCGCGGCTAAGCCCGAGGCTCTTTTCTACATGACCACCGGTCCCGACTCGATCCGTTCGTTTCTGGCCCACTCCAAGAAAATTGATCTGCTGGTCCCCGCCTGGTACCAGGTGGACGAGAACGGCCTGGTCTACGGCGAGCCCAACCCGACGGTCATGCAAGTGGCCCAGAGCGAAAACCTGCCCGTCATGCCGATCCTGGCGCTCTTCAATAAGAAGAATCTCCATCTGCTCGCCGCCAGTCAGACCGCCCAGGCCGAGATGAACGAGGCCATGATCCGCGAGGCAAAGCTGCACGGCTACATCGGCTTCCAGTTCGACTTCGAGCACATCGAATGGACCGACCGCGACGCCCTGACCGCGCTGGTGCGCGAGTCGGCTGACGCGCTGCACAAGGCCGGACTCGAGCTGAGCATCGCCACCGTGCCCAACGCGCCCGGCTACCCGGCCGGCCGCAGCGAATTTGCCAAGTGGATCTACACGGACTGGCGCGGCGCCTACGACATTGCGGAGCTGGCCAAAGCAGTGGACCTGATCTGCCTGATGACCTATGACCAGCAGACGCGCTGGACCCTGCCCGGACCCGTGGCCGGATGGCAGTGGACGCTGGACAACCTGGACTACGCGCTCAAGGTTGTCCCCAAAGAAAAGCTCTCCATGGGCATTCCCCTTTACGGCTACCACTGGTACACCGGCGCGCCCACTGTGGATAAAACCACCGGCAACGAGAATCCCAACCTCTCTGCCGACTACATCAGCGCGCCGGACGCCGTGCAACTGGCCGAAGCCTACCAGGGCAAGATCCAGTGGGACACCTTCGACCACACAGCGTGGTTCTGGTTCTACCGCGACCAGATGCGCGAGTGGATCTTCTTCACCGATCTGCACACCTTCCAGGACCGCTATGAACTGGTGAAGCAGCGCGGGCTCGAGGGCTTCTGCTCCTGGGTGCTGGGCTCGGAAGATCCGGCCATCTGGACGATTCTGCCCGACCGGCATTGAAGAAAGAAGACTGCACCCATGCCGTACTTCCTCGGCGTTGACGCCGGAGGCACCAAGACCGATTTCCTGCTGGGCGACGAGACGCGCACCCTGGCCCGCGTGCGCAGCGGCACCATCAAGCTCATGCGGACCGGAGAGGAAGCCGCCGCGACCAACCTGGACGATGCGCTCGCCAGGCTCACGGCGGCGAGCGGCGTTGCGATGGGCGCGATTGCGCGCTGCTGCATCGGCGCGGCCGGCGAGACTGTTCCGCTGGTGGCCGACTGGCTGCGCCAGGCCTTTGCCGCGCGGGTGGGCGGCGAGCTGATCCTGGTGGGCGATGTGGAGATTGCGCTGGACGCGGCGTTCTTTGGCCAGCGCGGTGTGCTGGTGCTGGCGGGCACCGGCTCGAACCTGGCCGGACGGGCCGCAACCGGCGAAAAAATCACGGCAGGCGGGTGGGGACCGGCAATGGCCGACCAGGGCTCGGCGCACTTTCTCGGACTGGAGGGACTGCGCCGCGGCTTTCTGGCCATCGACCAGCAACGCCCCGCTCCGCTGCTGGACCGCGTGCTCACGCATTGGGGACTCGCTTCGCTGGGCGAGCTGATTGAACGCGCCAACGCCAATCCCGCGCCGGATTTTTCCGCGCTGGCGCCGCTGGTGGCCGCTTGCGCTGAAGAAGGCGATGCGGTGGCACGCGAGGTGATCGAGCAGGGCGGCGCGGAGCTGGCCATGCTGGCCGGGCTGGTGATCGAGCGCATCCGCCGCATCGAGATCGGCGCAGGCCTTCGCTTCGAGCTGCCTGCCGTCGCCGTCACCGGCAGCATTCTGGAGCGCGTTGCGCCCTTGCGCCAGGCGCTGAAAAGCAGCCTGCTGGCGCGCTATCCCGGACTAAATTTTCGCGAGGCTCCAGTGGATCCGGCTGAGGGCGCGCTGTGGGGCGCGCGGCATCGCGCGGCGCATTCCTGACCGCTGCCTGCATTCTGTCTGAGAAAAATCCGCCGCGCGGAGCTCCTCCGATCTTCAGAGCATTTTCGGAATACCTCTAGACTCTTCGGGAGCTGTGGAAGGCGGCCCGCCGCGGCGGGTCACTTAAGTGTCAGGCTTCGGTCTGCAGTAATTCCGAAAATGCTTCAGCGCCCGTTGCCGGCGCACCGGATTGGCGCTCTACATCACCATCGCGGCGATCTGGCCGGTCGGCGTGGGCGTGCCGGGGTTGCTGTTGTTGACCGCGGCGCTCTGGCCCGGCTGCAACTGGCGGTTGGAGTTGCGGCCGCCGTGCTTGCGCCCCCGACCCGCGCGCCTCGCGTATAAAGAGATATGGCCGGTATTGCCTCCCGAGTGCGCGGCATCGGATTGGATCCCCAGACCCGCTGCGCCCACTATCACTCGCCGCTGGACATCGTTGCCGTCCGCATGAAGTGCTGCGGCGCCTACTATGCCTGCAAGGACTGCCACGAAGCCCTCGCGGATCACGCCGTTGAGGTCTGGCCGCGCTCGGAGTGGAACCGGCCCGCGATCCTCTGCGGCGCCTGCGGCGCAGAGCTGACCATTGCCGCCTACCTCGCCTGCGCTTCCCGCTGTCCCGCCTGCGGCGCGGCATTCAATCCCGGCTGTGCCCGCCATGCGCACGATTACTTTGAAGTGCGAGCGGAGGAAATGGCGAAATAGTTTAACCACTCCTGGTCCGTGGCAGTCTGATGCACAGAAGCGGGAAGTTCAACAAGGCGTTTCCCAATGTATAGTGCTGACTTGTTCATCGAGGATCACCGCGGCCGCTGAGGGCACACTCTCATTGTGCGCGCCCCGCGATGAACTGCCCCACCACTCCGGCGCACTCCTCCAGGAACGCCTGGTCGGTGGGGCCGAAGGCGGCCGGTGAATGGCTGTCGACATCGATCTCGCCCACCACCCGGCCCGCCGCGCGGATGGGAACCACGATCTCCGAGCGCGTCTCCAGCGAGCAGGCCAGGTAGCGCGGGTCGGCGCGCACATCGTCCACCACGATGCTCTCACCCTGCGCAGCCGCCGCCCCGCAGATGCCTTCCGTGACGGGAATCCGCAGGTGGTCGGTGGGCGCTCCGCGGAACGGCCCCAGCGCCAGCACCGAGGGCTCATCCGGATCGAGCATGTAAAAGCCCACCCAGTTGTAGTAAAGCAGCCGCTCGGCGATCAGATCCACCGTATATTCCTCGAGCGCGGTCAGATCCCCGGCCCGCGCCGCGCAATCCCGCACAGCGCGAACGATCCGCTGAAACACCGTGTCCTTTTCGTCCATCGCGTTCCTCCCGGCCGGCCGTTCAATTCTTGTACACCGCGCTCGGGGCACGCCCGCCGTCCAGTGCCTGCCCTCCTGTTAGACACTATAAGAGGGAAGAACGGCGCTTCCCCCCCGCGGAGCATGCGATGAACAGCCGGGAGCAAGCTCGTAGCTGCGCTCGTGCTCGGCGATGACCTCGCTGCCCGAGACGATCACGATGCGGTGAACGTATGCCTTGACCAGCACCTGACGATGGCCGTACTCAGTTGGAACCGAGTAGTCGTTGGTGCGGTAGCGAACCAGCGAGATGGAGCTGACGCGCACGGTCGTCTTATCGCAGGCCTCGAAGCGAGCGGCCGGCAGCGGCAGCAACGCGGCGCGGTCGCGCTCGAAGCGTTCGCCGATGGTCTCCCTATGGCCACGCAGGCGCTGCGCGCGGCGGGCCATACAGTCGGCCGCCAGTTGTGTGTTCATGGCTTCCCAACTTCCCGCCCGCGGAATCGGCGCCATGAAGTTGCGCCGCGTGTAGCCGTGCTCGGACCGCAGCCGCTCGAAGATCCGCTTGGCCGTGTGCCGCTGCTTGCGCGGACGCTGCTTGTCGTCCTCGAGGATCGCATCGATCGCGCCTTGCCACGGACCCAGCTTCGGCCGCCGCACCGGCTTCTGCCGCTGGTAGCCGGGCGGCAATGCGTACTCCAGCATCTTGCTTACCGTCTTCCGCGCCAGCCCGAACTCCCGCGCCGCCGCACGCCGGCTCATCCCCTCAACCAACACCGCCCGCCGCACCCTTGCGTACAGCCCCACCGTCTTCATCCCTCCGGTATCCCACAGAAAACACGACCCCTACGAGCTCCGAATCTCCCTCGGAACCCCCAAAGGAACGTGCCTGTCCGTGAAACTACTGCCTGGCGGGGTGGTCAACTTTTACTCCGCCACGAACCCGCGCTCACGCGCCGGTTCGTGGTCTATTTTTGCTCCGCCGCGTACACTGATCGGCGTGGTTTCGCATGATGATGGTCGAATGGAAGATCTTGGTGCGCCACTGACGGTGAACTACGCGCAGGCTGCAGCAGTGATCCGCGCAAATTCGACCAGGATGGCCTGGACGCATGCATATGCCTGCTTGTTGCCCTCTATCTAGCCGAGGGGAAGGAATGCCTGATGGTGGGCAACATGGAGACTGGGTATATCGTCGTGGCGCACAATGAAAATTTGAGCAAGGAGCTGGAGGACCGGTGCAGGGAGACTGGACGGAAGCCGGTGGACTGGGTTCGGAGGATTCGGTGGTGATCGGCGGGTGAGGATGTTCTGCAGCCTTGGTGCCCAAGTCGGATGGCATGTGCTTCAGGATCTTGGGAGGCCTGGAAGATTTGGCCCTTACGGCCCAAAGGCTGCCAAAATAGGCTCACCTGGGGGCCACCAGCGGCACACAGGGCAGATTTAGGGCATCACCGGGCCTTAGGGGGAGGATTCTAGGGCAAACCGCGTGCCACCTGTGTTCGACTTGGTGCTTCCGGAGACGGTGTACTTCGATCTCAGGAAAGCAACGGCGGTGCCTTTGTCAAGAGCGAAATGAAAGGGAACTGCTCAACGGTGCCAGCTACAAAGTCGAACCCAAAAACATCGCTGACAAGGCCATCGAGCTCATCAAAGGGTACCGGAAAGACCGCCAAGAAGCTGGTGCGACAACCTGCATCAGCTCAGTCCGCTGCTTCTTTCTCTTCTTTCGGCCACAGCGGATGCTTTGCGGCGCTGCCACTGATGCGGATACGGGGAGATCGAGTGATCTGGCGGCGAATTGCATGGCGGACTGGGGCTTTTAATAATGATGAAGGCGGGCCGCTCTTTTCGCGAACGCCGGCGAGGGCGGCAGAGGGAGGATGGATATGGAGCGCGGCGAGGCTCATCCAATCCAGGCCCATCCAATATGGACTGAGGAAGGCCAGACCGAGCAAAGCCAGACAGAGAGGCTTGAGGCTCGTCGAAGGTCCTACGCGGAATACATCACGGGGCTGGCCGGTATGGCTCCAGACATCGGTATGGGGCGCGAGATTGCCGCTGCTCTGACAGCGATTCCCCGGGAGAGATTTGTGGGACCGACTCCGTGGAAGATCCTGTCATCCAGCGGCCATTGGCAGACCGTGTCGGACGACCCGGCGGCACTCTACCAGGATGTAGTCGTCTCCCTGGGCAGAGGCTGGGGGCTGAACAATGGGCAGCCAAGCCTGCACGCAATGTGCCTGGCCGCGCTGGCTCCCCAAAAGGGCGAACACGTAGTCCACGTGGGCGCGGGCACTGGATACTATACGGCCGTGCTGTCCGCGCTCGTTGGGGAGACGGGCCAGGTGGACGCCTATGAGATTGAGCCGGAGCTGGCGAGGCAGGCTGCCGCGAATCTTGCGGAGTTTCCCCAGGTTATGGTGCATGGATGGTCGGGCGCCGAAGGACCGCTGCCGGGTTGCGATGTGCTCTATGTGAACGCCGCCGCAGCCGAACCGTTGGCGGTTTGGCTGGATGCGCTGCAACCAGAGGGTCGGCTGCTGTTTCCCCTGGAGCCGCAAGGCGATGTTGGTGGGATGCTGCTGGTGACCAGGAGGGCAGACGGCTCGTACCCTGCCCGGTTCCTGTGCGGGGTGCAGTTCGTTCCCTGCGCAGGAGCCCAGGACGCACAGGCGGCGCGGAAACTGGAGGCAGCGTTTCGCATGGGAAACTGGAGCCAGGTGAGGTGCTTATACCGGAGCGACCAGCCGGATGACAGCTGCTGGTGCGCCGGGCACGGATGGTGGCTTTCGACCCAGTGAGCCAAGGCTTGCGGAACGCGCCGGGCGTCAGCAGGAGATCCATGGAGAGAGGGATCGGAAATTGGAGGCGGCGCGAAAACAGCGGCAGATTCGTCGGCAGCGAGCGGCGTGAAACCTGTGCAGCCCCCAAGTCATAATCGTAATTGATAGGTATCTGCTTGACTCAGGTGAGCGCACCCTGTGGTGTTTTGGCTCGTGGAAGATTATCCGCGAGAGCTGCTTGAGCTGGAGGCACGCTTCTCGAACGAAGCAGCGTGCAGAGAGTATCTGGCGCAGTTGCGTTGGCCTGACGGCTTTCGCTGTCCGCAGTGCAGTGGCGGCAAGGCATGGCCGGTACGCGGTGTGCTGTTGGAATGCGCGGCCTGCGGCGCACAGACTTCGGTGACGGCGGGGACCATTTTCCAGGACACCCGAACTCCCCTGCCAGTTTGGTTCCGCGCCCTGTGGTGGATAACGACGCAAAAGAACGGCGCCAGCGCGCTGGGATTGCAGCGGGTTCTGGGTCTGAAGAGCTATGAGACCGCCTGGACATGGCTGCACAAGCTGCGCCGCGCCATGGTCCGACCGGGGCGAGACCTGCTGGACGGCCGGATTGAAGTGGACGAAGGCTACGTCGGCGGCCCAAAGGAAGGATTGCCGGGGAACTTGGAGCACTGTTGGACAAGGGATTCTTTGCCCAAGATTTGCCCAAGTTGCCGCCAGAAGTGAAAATGACCTCCGAACTCATATCGGAAGTCATTTAGAATCTTAGAATTTTTGGTTGCGGGGGCTGGATTTGAACCAGCGACCTTTGGGTTATGAGGGGAAAATTAGCCCCAATACGGAACAACACAAACCAATCAACCCCAACAAAACGTTGCGGATCCCACTCGTGCTGCAGTCTCCAGTTGGGTGAAGTTGGCTGCAGTTCACGGACAGAAGACGGACAGGTTGCAGATCGTTCTTTCTGACCCGGCCTGGTTAGCATGCGGGGGTTTACTTGTCGAATCCGCGGGACACGTCGGTTTACCGGCCCTTTCAGGTGGGACAGGCCTACTCGGGGGTCAGAAGCTTCACAGAGTCAAACGTGGGGGCAACAATGAGTGTTCTGGCTGGCGCTCTTGGCGGTTCCTAGCGAGCCAAAACCGAGCCGATTCCCAATCGAATGCGAGAACGGCGTTTTTCGGGACCAATCCTCGTAGGCCCTTATTCGAAACGTGCGTTTGCCTCTTTCTCCTTGACCGAGGGTTACTTCCGAATTGCCGGTGAGAACGAAGCCGCAGGCCCACTGCCGCTGCATTGGTAGCCTTCGAGTAGTTTTCAGGCCGGTATAGGGTGTGGGTCATAGGCAAGACTGACAGAAGCCTCAGAAGGTGCAGCTTGATGTCATTTTTGCACGTGGCCTGGCCAAGCCTGGATCTGTCTGTTTGAATGCAGATCGCTATTCTGGCGAGCCACAACACACCCGCTGATCGCTTTACGATCTGTAAGGGCTGACACCCAGCTTCTGCACTTGCTCCGTGAACTCCCGTACAACCTGCGCAAACTTCGGCCCTTCGGCCGCCGAAACCCACTCCAGGCGAAAGCGCTCTTCCTCGATACCGAAGTCCGCGAGCATCAGCTTGATAGCTGCCGCGCGTTTTTCGGTTTTGAGATTGCCCTCCTGATAGTGACAATCTCCCGGATGGCAACCGCAGATGAGGACACCGTCAGCCCCCTTGGTGAAGGCATCAATCACCAGGTTGGGATGCACCATTCCCGAGCACATGACGCGGACGATGCGGATGCTGGGCGGGTATTGGGTGCGGGAGACGCCCGCCAGGTCTGCGCCGGCATAGGAGCACCAGTTGCAACACAGCGCGATGATCAACGGTTGAAAACTATCGTCCATTACTCTACTCCCAAAGCAGCATGGACCTGGGCCTCGAACTGATCGAGAGTAAATCCACGGATGAATACGCCTTTCTTTGGACAAGTAGCCTGACAGCAGCCACAGCCCTTGCAGGTGGATTCATTGGTTTCGACGACTTTCTTGATCGACCCCTGCCACCTGTATTCGAGCAGGGTGATCGCTTTGTAGGGGCAGGTGTCCACGCAGTAGGCGCAACCGTCGCAACTCTCGTCTACCACTTGCGAGATATTCGCCCCCAGTTCGAGGCGATCCTGGACCAGGACGGACGCTGCACGCGCAGATGCTGCCTGGGCCTGCAGGATGGATTCGTCGATGCTCTTCGGAAAATGGGCCAGCCCGCACAAAAAGACGCCGTCCGTCATGAAGTCTACGGGGCGGAGTTTCATATGGGCTTCGAGGAAGAATCCTTCGCTGTTGAGCGGAACCTTGAGGAGCTGCGCGATCGTGCGGTTGTCTTCATGCGGATGAATGCCCGCGGACAGAACCACCAGGCTGGCGGAGATCCTAAGCGGCATCCCCAGTGTCTGGTCATAGACGGTGACCTGAAGTTCTTCACCATTTCGTGCCACCTCAGGTAGGCGGCGCTCGTCGTAGCGGACAAATACAACGCCTAGCTGGCGAGCCTTGGTGTAGTAGCTCTCCTTGAAGCCGTACGTACGGATATCGCGGTAGAGGACATACACGTGCGTCTCGGGGGAAAGAGCCTTAATCTTGAGAGCATTCTTGATGGCGCCAGCGCAGCATACCCGGGAACAGTAGGGGTGGTCGGCGTCGCGTGAGCCCACGCACTGGATCATGACAACTGTCTTTG
>CAVWUC010000005.1:0-50758 GCA_963758105.1 uncultured Acidobacteriaceae bacterium
TGGGGCAAGCCGTTTTTCTCGGTGCTCACGCTGTCGCGGTAGACCTTTTCCAATAACTCTTCTCTGCTGTACTGATTGGCCAGCGCCGGAATACCGCCGAAGCAGGCGCATGAACCTAAAGAGATCAGGATCTTGCACTTGTTCCGCATCTCCAGCGCCAGTTTCTTATGTTCTTCGCTGCGGATTCCCCCCGATATAAGCCCGACATCCGCTTCGGGGATATCCAGCTCTGTACCTTCGCCCGTCTGACCCAGAAGCTTGTGGTCCATCAGTACTGGCATGTGCACGATTTCAACTTGTTTGAGTACATCGATGAGCGGTTCACCGATGTCGAGGATGGTTACCTCGCAACCCCCGCATATGGAGAACCATTCTTCGGCAAGCCGAACTGCCATGTTGCACCCCCTATCGGACTTGTTAGTAGCGCTTCGTTCTCGTCCCAAGCAATCTGTTATTACTGCGTTCGATACGTGCTTGGATCGAGCTTCCTTACCTGTGTCTCCCAGATCCCTGTGACCGCTTGGGCAAATCGCAGACCCTCAGCACCCCAGACCCGCCTCTTGGCATCTTCGACATGCGTCAGCAAACGGATGCCACCGGATTCTCGCGGTGAGCGCAGTTGCAAATGTGCTGCCGATCTTGGTCGCATCCGGGTACATTCGTCTGTGATTGAGATCACTTATTTATGTTTAATGTGCCTGGAACGCGCGCCCTGCTTCACCGCGAACGTGCGAATCGTCTGTCCTGGCGGTAACGATCGTCATAGCTGCGAGCGCGCTGCAACCCGACAAAAAGTGATGGGTTGACCTGCTCCCCAAAAACTCAGCCAGTCAAAACTGCAGTTCGAACGCCCGTGAGGCGCCCCGGTGTGTACGTCGTCGCACCCGCGAAGCAGCAATGAGAGTTACGACAGTCAGGTGATGGGATTTTTCCTTGGCTGGATCCACAAGTCGTTTGTAATATTTGAGTTGTGGATCTGTCCGCGGATTAGTCCTGATATGTCGGCTAGTGTACGGGAAAGCATCTGTTTTGAGAATCAGTTCGTATATCGAGCGCCAAACTGCTTTGGATCGAATAAAGCTGGTCCCCGGATGAGCGTTCCGATTATCCGAGCAAGGCTCAAAGCAGAAACGTCTTCCGCGATCAGAATACGGACAGAACACGGATAGTTGTCGAAAATGGAAAGGGCCGCTTCTCGCGACCCAGTAACAAATCATTTGTTTTCTTAAGATTATTGGTTGCGGGGGCTGGATTTGAACCAGCGACCTTTGGGTTATGAGCCCAACGAGCTACCGGGCTGCTCCACCCCGCATATACAGTCTACCAACGATGTAAATACGGGGTCAATGGCTGGCGCAGGATCGCCTGGCCGATGGGGAATGGCGACCTGCTCCGAGATCGCGACCTGCGCTGTCATCCAGTAAACTGCTCGCATCCGGTCGCAGGCTTGCGAGGGATGCCGCTGCATGTCAGAACTTTATGTTTTCGTCCTGGCCGTCATCGTGGCCGTGCTGCTGGCAGTGGCTGTCTATCGTACCGTTCTGGTGAAGACCAAGGCCGACTACCTGGTCGCGGGCCGCTCGCTCTCCGCGGTGGTGCTGGTGCTGACGTTGCTGACCTCGTGGATCGGAGCGGGGTCACTTTTTGCGGGCGCGGAAAACGCCTATCTGAACGGCTTTGCCGCGCTGTGGCAGCCGGCCGGGGGCTGGCTGGGACTGCTGCTGATCTACTTCATCGCTCCGCGGGCACGGCGCTTCGCTCACTTCACCCTTCCCGACCTGCTGGAGGTCCGCTATAACCAGACAGCGCGGGTGCTGGGCGCGATCGCGATCCTGTTTGCCTTTACCGCGATTACCAGCTACCAGTTTCGCGGCGGGGGCGACGTGCTGCACCTGATCTTCCCGGACGCAGTCAGCTCGAATCTCGGCACATTCATCATCGCGGCTTTCGTGATTGTCACGACGGCAATGGCGGGAATGTCGTCGGTGGCGTATATGGACGTGGCCATCGGCTCGCTGGTCACGGTGATCTGCATTATCGCGGCGCCGTACCTGTACCTCAAAGCAGGCGGCTGGGCCGGACTGCACGCGGCACTGCCGCAGCAGTACTTCGAGGTTCTGGGCAACTACCGGCTGGGGCCCGGCGGCGCGGACGAGGGCACCGCGATGGGCGTGATCCGGGCGATGGAGTTCCTGGTGCCCACGCTGCTGCTGATGCTGGGCAACCAGGTGATGTATCAAAAATTCTTTTCTGCACGAACGCCGCGGGACGCGCAGATCTCCGTGGTGGGCTGGACGTGCGGAACGATGGTGCTGGAGACGCTGATCGTGGCCATCGCTGTCTTTGGGCGCGCGCTTTATCCCACCGGCGAAGTGGCGCTGCGCCCACGGGAGATTATTCCCTACACGGCGCGGCACGGGCTGCCGGCGGTGCTGGGCGCGGTGCTGCTGGGAGCGGTGTTTGCCAAGGTGATTTCGACCGCTTCGAACTATCTGTTTTCGCCGGCGACCAACCTGGTGAATGACGTTTTTGTGCGCTATATCGCGCCGGGAGCCTCAAATAAGCGAGTGCTGATCGTCTCGCGGCTGGCGGTGGTGCTGCTGGGCTGCTGGGCGTTCTACCAGGCTGTGTATGCGCAGAGCATTCTGGCGAAGATGCTCTACGCTTACACGATCTACTCCGCGGCGCTGACTCCGGTGGTGCTGGCGGCGTTTTTCTCCAAGCGCGTCACGGGCTGGGGCGCGGTGGCGGCCATCGGCATGGGCACGGTGGTAACGCTCTGGTGGGATGCGCCGCGGTTCAAGGCGCTGCTGCACCTGCCGCCGATCCTGGCCCAACGCGACGCGATCTTTCCGGCGCTGTTCGCCGCGGTGGGCGCGATGATCGTGGTGAGCCTGCTCACGCCGAGGCCCACGGCGGAGCAACTGGCGCCCTTCGCCGAATAATCATTCAGTGCTGCCGCGCCGCCCGCGGAGGGGATCGACTCCACGCTCAAAAAAACTCCGCGCGCCAAGTAGAAACGGCCTTACACTGGCGGTGTTCACTCCCGCGCCGCCATGCCTGTCGCGCAACTGACTCTCGAAGTCCGCATCGAGCACGCCCAGTCGCTCAAGGACCGGCGGCAGGTAGTGCGCTCGCTCAAGGACCAACTGAAGCAGGGATTCAATATCTCCGTTGCGGAGATGGACGACGCGGTCACCTGGCAATCGGCCACCATCGGCGTGGTTGCCGTTTCGCGGTCGCGCGACTACCTGCACGGGCTCATCGAAGAAGTGGAGCGCGCGGCCCGGCGCATGCTCAATGAGCTGGGCGCCGAGCTAGCTGATTCCTACTGGGAATACCTGGAAAACTAGCCACCTTCACCCCACGGAGGAGGACCCGTCCGTGGGGACCCCGGGGACCTGCGGTGCGGCATAGGACGTTTGCGAGTTTTTGGGTTCATGGCTTCCCAGCCTTTCCGCGAAAATCCGCCGCGGCGGACGGAAAGGATGGGGTACCAGAGATTGGGACTGCGCGCAGGGCTACTGGTTACGTCCGCGGGCGCTCATGCAGGACCATCCAGTTGATGCCGAACTTGTCGCGCAACTGGCCGAAGCGATACGCAAAAAAGGTCTCTGCCATCGGCATAAAGACCTCGCCGCCCTCGGAGAGGACCTTGTAAATGCGCTCCGCCTCCGGCGAGTCATCCACGCGAACGGTCACATACGCGCTGCGCATGGGCTGGCAGCGCTCCGCCGGCCCGTCGCTGGCCATGAGGACTGCATCTCCCAGCTCAAAGCGCGCATGGAGAACGTCCGTGAGTCTCATGCCAGGCGGCATATTGGTGGGTGGCATCTGCTCGAACGTCAGTTTCGTGATGGTTTTCGCGCCAAGGTGCTGCTCATAAAAGCTGAGGGCCTCCGCGCAGGTGCCGGGGAAGTTCAGATACATATTCAGCTTCATCGTTTTGCTTTTCCCTTCTGCGGTCGGGTGGGGGTCGTGAAGGCGGGAAGGATCGGCTCGGGATCGCGTTCCCGCCAGCGGCGGCAGGTTTCCTTCAGCACGGCAGCGCGGTTGCGCTCCATCTGTTCGACGACCCCGCAGGGTGCTCCGGTTTTCTCGTAGTGGGCAGCCCAGATGAGCATTTCGAACACAACCGGGGCCAGGGCAATGCCCTTCTCTGTGAGCCGGTAGTGAACGCTGCGGGCGTCGTCCGGCGCGGGCTCGGTGGTGACGATGCCGGCGGCCCGAAGCGTGCGCAGGCGGCCGGAGAGGATATTGCTTGCGATTCCCTCGCCGGAGGCCAGGAACTCGCCGAAGGTGCGGTAGCCGCGCACCATCATGTCGCGCACGATGAGCAGCGACCAGCGGTCGCCCAGAATCTCCAGCGAGATGCTGACCGGGCATCCGGAGCGGCGTTTGGGGCGGGTTTTTTCGCTCACAGACGCACAGTACATAATTTACTTGCAAAATGCAAGTAAATTATGTATGAATGGTCAACAGCAGAGTTTCGTTGCTTTCTGGAGCGGTTCTCCAGCTTACGTAGCGTTACAACGGGCGTGGACGGCGGCCCGCCGCGGCGGGCCACTCAGCGTCCGCGGTTTCCCTCTACGCCAACTGGAGAACCGCTATGCCGCGCCGCCAGGCCGGCGCATCTTCCCCCGCGAGGTCCGATTGTTTATGGCAAATGCAGAAAATCTTCCCCCGCTTACGCCCTTCCTCTGGTTTGACGCGAACGCCGAGGAGGCGGTTGCTTTCTACCTCAGCATCTTCAAGAACTCGCGCAGAATTGAGGAGCTGCGGCGCGTGATCGACGACCCCAGGGGGCCGAAGGGCACGGTGCTGACCATCAGCTTCGAGCTGGATGGGCTACGTTTTACCGCGCTGAACGGAGGGCCCGGTCATCCATTCAACGATGCGGTTTCATTCGTGGTGCGCTGCGATACGCAGCGGGAGATCGACCACTACTGGGAGAAGCTGACGGCGGGCGGCAGCGAGATTGCGTGCGGCTGGCTGAAGGACAAGTTCGGACTCTGCTGGCAGATTGTGCCGGCGCGCATTTTCGAACTGATCAAACACCCCAAGGCGATGCAAGCCATGATGGGGATGAAGAAGCTGAACATCGCCGAGCTGGAGCGCGCTGCGAAGCAAGGCTGACCGCAAGGCAGCACGAGTCCAGAACCGAATCCGGGACCGAGCTTCTCCGGCTTACGCCGGCGCGTCCTCTGGTATCCTGAAGGGTTTACCTGAGCCAGGAGGAGGCCATGCCGGAGCACAGAGGGCGCAAGCATCATGAGGACCGGGTGGCGGAGGCGCTGCGGCTGGGGATCGGGACCATGATCGAGGGCGAGCTCTCCGATCCGCGCATCAACCTCTGCTACGTCACCGAGGTGACGCTCAATCCCGGCGGGAAGTCGGCGCGGGTGTACGTTGCGGTCGATCCCGCGGTCAAGAACATCGAGCAGGCCGAGGCCGACACGATTGCCGGCCTGGAGGCGGCCAAGGGCTATATTCGCTGTGAGCTGAAAGAACGGCTGGGGGTGCGTCATGTTCCGGAGCTGAGCTTTCTGGCCGACCGTTCGGGCCGTTTTCAGGCGCGCATCGAAGAGCTGATGGACCGCTCGCGCAAGCGCCAGAAGCCCGCCGCGCAGCCGCTGTCCCCGGCCGGACAGGGAGCCGCGGCGGAATAGTCGTACATGGATAAAAAACATCCGAATCCGGACCGCGAAACGTCAGCCGCCACGGTAGCGGATAAGCCTGCCGCGCGGGTGAGGGCCGATGGTTCGGTGAGCGATGGTTTCCCGGGCGATGGTTCCCAGATCCAAGCCGAGCCGGTGACCGCGATTCTCGAGGTTCTGCGCCAGGGCGAGCGGTTCCTGGTCTGCTCCCACTCCCGGCCGGACGGCGACGCGGTGGGCAGCATGCTGGCGGTGGGCATGCTGCTCGAACAGATGGGCAAGCGCGCCGATCTGGTCTCGGCGGACCGGATTCCGGCCACCTATCGCTTCTTGCCCGGGGCGGAGTTCATCCGTTCCGCGCTGCGCGTGCACGGGCCCTACGACGCTGCGATTCTTCTCGAGTGCGACGGACTGGACCGCACCCGGCTGCTGGGCCTGGAGGCGTTTTTCCAGGTCAACATCGACCATCATGTCAGCGGCCGCGAGTTTGCCGGGATCAACTGGATCGACCGCAAGGCCGCCAGCGTGGGAGAGATGGTCTACCGGCTGGCGCGGGCCGCCGGCGCAAGGGTCACGCCGGAGATGGCCACCTGCCTGTACACCACGCTGCTGACCGATACCGGAGGCTTCTGCTATGGCGCCGTGCAGGCTTCCACCTTTTCGCTGGGGCAGGAGCTGGTGGTGGCCGGCGCGGATCCCATCCGCATTGCCCAGGGGGTTTATTTCTCCACCACGATCTCGCGGCTGCTGCTGCTGGGGAAGGCGCTGGGCCATCTGAAGCGGGAAGGCCGGGTGGCGTGGCTGTGGGTTACGCAAGAGGAGATGCTGCGTACCTGCGCGGCCGAGGAGGACTGCGAGGGGGTGGTGAACTACGCGCTGGCCATTGCCGGCGTGGATGTGGCGGTGTTCCTGCGTGAGCTGCCGGAGGGGCGGGTGCGGCTGAGCCTGCGCAGCAAGGGGAAAGTGAACGTGGCGGCGATTGCCGAACGGCTGGGCGGAGGAGGCCACGAAAATGCCTCCGGATGCACGCTGGACGGACCGCTGCCGCGCGCGATGGAGGAGATCTTTGCGGAATTACGGCAAAGCGCAGCCTGTTTTTCCCAGGGTCCGGCTCAGTTCCCCTGAGATTTGACCCAAAGAATCTGATAGCCTTGTTCCTGTCTGAACGCAGCACTGCCCAAACCCGCTGTAGGGACGGGAGCGCGTTGCAGCGGGCCGGCTCCCCAGCCGCAGGCAACACGACGCGGGTTGCCCTCTGTGCCCTCGAGGCGATCATTTGCCCGTTGGAGACACGCTGGAAGTGGAGAAAACGCTGGAACCCTCAGCTCCGGATCTGGTCGAAAGTCCGCGCAGGCGGCTGCCCAGCTGGGCGACCGCCCGCGAAGTGGCTGTGTTCCTGGCATTTACCATTCTATTTCTCTCTTATGGATTGACCCCGCTGCTGGGGGGCGACGGCCTGGGGCTGGTGGGCGCCGATGAGCCCCGTTACGCGCAGATCGCGCACGAGATGCTGGACCGGTTCGACTCCGCCAAGACCCTGAAAGGCCACCTGATCGCCTGCGTGACTCCTTACCTGTACGGACGGCCGTGGCTGGAGAAGCCAGCCCTGTATTACTGGCGGGCGATGGCCATGTTCAAGGAATTCGGGGTGCAGGACTGGAGCGCGCGGCTGCCTTCGTTCACGTTCGCGTTCGTGATGGTCTGCCTCATTTATCTGCATATGAGGCGGTTTCGTCCCGGCGGCCACCTGGACGCGGCGTTGATCACCGTGACCTGCGCGGGGATCATCGCCTTTTCACGGGGCGCCTCCACGGATATGCAGATGGCCGCACCGCTGGCGATTGGGCTGCTGGGCTGGTATGCGTGGTATGAGACCGACTCGAAGTTCTGGCTCTACGACATTTATTTCTTTACCGGGCTGGCCACTCTGGCCAAGGGGCCAGTGGCGCTGTTTCTGGCCATCATCATCATTGGTGCGTTCGCATTTCTGCGCAAAGAATGGTCAATTCTGCGCCGTTCCCTGTGGTGGCCGGGGATCGTGCTCTATTTTGCCATCGTGCTGCCGTGGTTCATCGCGGTGCAGCGTGAGAATCCCACCTTTTTCCGCGAGTTCTTCCTCGAACATAATCTGGAACGCTTTGCCACCGACCGTTACCAGCATGAGCAGCCCTTCTGGTACTACCTGGTTGTAGTGGTGCTGGCCATGATGCCGTGGGCGGTGATTGCCGTCCGCGCATTGATCGACGGCGTTCAGACATCGGTGGCGGAGTGGCGGCTGCGGCACTCCAAATCCGGTAAGCCCTACGCCAGCCGTCCCGGCGACGCCTTTCCTGAGTTTCTGGTGCTGTGGGCGCTGGTTCCGGTGGTGTTTTTCTCCTTTTCGCAGTCCAAACTGCCGGGATACATATTGCCTTCGATTCCACCGCTAGCGATTCTCACCGGGGATTATCTCTTCCGCCAGCGCAAACCGGGGTTGCACCGGTGGATTCTGATCGGTCACGCGGTGCTGTGCGGGATCATGACCATGGCGGTACTGCTGGCACCGTGGTTCGTGGTCCACGGAGCCAAGACGCCGCCCGCCCACGCGCTGACGGCCGCGGCCCTGGCAGCGCTGGGCGCGGCGCTCCTGATTTTGATTGTGGTCGATGGATTCGGTGCGGCCCGGTTGCGCCTGGCCACCACTGCGGTGCTGGTGGTGCTGCTGTTCTTTCTCTATGGAGTCGGTCCCTTCTTCGGGGTTCCGGAGATGGCCGCCACCAAGCGCGTCATTCACCTGCTGGACCGCACCTATTCGGCCCGTCCGCTGGCCGAGCGGCTGGCGACCCTGGCCCCGGCCAACGAAACTGTTGCCGTCTTCCGGGTGCGCCGCGACACCGAATATGGGCTGTCGTTCTACCGCAACCGTGAGGTGGTGAACTACGAGCAGAGCGGCGTGCCGGATGAGCAGCACCTGCTGGTGGCGCGGGCCTTCGGCCGCGGAGGCGTGGATCTGCATACGCCGGCCGCGCTCGAAGATTACCTGGAGGGACGCCACTACGAAGAACTCTTCACTTGGCCGGAACAGGGGCTGGTGGTGTACATGGTGGGCGCGCGCTCAGCGATAAATTGAACCTCAATTTGCACTTGGGCGCGAGTCGTGGCAAAGTTGCCGGAAGGGGTTGCGCAGGCTTTTTCATTGCCCGGAGGGGAAAATCCTGATTTACCCCCGGGCCGCGTCCAACGGATGACCATGGCAACAGCCGCTACCATCGAGATCCTCGACCTCAGGCACTTCGCGGCGCCCATGTTCCGGGCTGTGCTCGAGGCTGAGGCGGAGGTGTGGAAGCAGCGGCTGCATTGGGACTATCGCACCTCGGCCAGGCTGCTGATGCAGTATCTCGACAGCCACGTGCTTCCCGGTTACGCGGCGCTGCGGGAGGGGCAGGCGATCGGCTATGCCTTTTGCGTGTATGAGGAGACGAAGGCGGTGATCGGCGACGTATTCGCCATGGCCGACCCGTCCGATGGCACGCCGGCCGCGCTGGGCTCGGCTCACGCCATCGAGGAGACCCTGCTCAAGCACCTGCTGGAGACCCTGCTGAACTCGCCCCAGCTGGACCGCATCGAGTCCCAGCTTCTGCTGCACCCCACGGAGACCCACGCCAGACTTTTCCGCCAGGCCGGATTCCATGTCTTCCGCCGGCTCTTCATGGTGCGGCCGCTGCAGGGATTTTTGCCGGCGCCCACGATTGACCTGCCCAACGAACTGGTGCTGCGCCCATGGCGCGACGAAGACCTGTCCGGCGCCGCGCAGTTGATTGCCGCCGCCTATTGTGACCATCCTGACAGCCGCATCAACGATCAGTACCGATCCGTCCACGGTTCGATGCGGTTTTTGAACAACATCGTCCGCTACGCAGGCTGCGGCGTCTTCTCTGCTTCGGTCTCGCATGTCCTGGCTCATCGCCAGAGCCACGAGCTGGTGGGCATGGTGCTGGGCTCGCGGGTCAGCCCGGAGAGCGGCCATATCACCCAGCTCTGCGTTCATCCCGAATTCCGCCGCCGGCGCCTGGCCAGGCAACTGCTCTCCACGGCTACGTACTGCTTTATGCGCCAGGGAGTCAGCGAGATCTCGCTGACCGTGACCGAAGCCAACGGCCAGGCGATCGGGCTGTACCTGGAGGACGGGTACCACTGCGCGCACCGCTTCGATGCCGCGGTCTGGCAGCGGCCTGAGCGCGCCTGAATTTGCCTTGGAGCTTTGCCGCTCGGCGCGTATGACTTAGGGCGATTCCAATTGTGGTGTACCCCATCCACTACGGCCTCCCGCTCTTGCGACGGTGAAGAGTCGCAAAGACTGGGCATGGGGCCTTGAGTACAGCCATCCTGGAATCGCTTTAGCGGGCGATCAGGAACATGACCCAGCTGAGCACGATCACCGATCCGACAAACAGCAGAAAGCAGTACGCACCATAGCGGATCATCCGCCGCGGCGTCTCCCGCTGCGTGATGCCGAAGATCACGGACGCAAACAGGGCGAAGAGAAGCACCGCGGTAAAGTGGGAGGGCCAGAACACTAGGACTTCCTCCCGGTGCGCAGGTTATGCGCGTCCACGGCGGCAATGACGTTCAAAAGGCCGGCCACCACAATAAAGCGCGTCCCGTAGTCGGCGGTTGTGAAGGTCACCTGGTTGGCGCCCAGCCCCAGAACCCGGCTGACGGCGTAGAGCAGTCCGTTGCCCAGGTCGCCCACCAGGCCCAGCATGTCCAGAACATCCTGCGCGCTGCGGTAGAGCTTGCCATGCATGGCCAGCCCCAGCGCGAACATGCAGATGACGGAGATGGCAAGCAGCGCGCCGCGGCCCCACTTGCGCAGCAGAAAATGGCCCGCGCCCGGGACCAGCCAGCCGGCGATCAGCGGCAGATAGACATATCTTTGCGCCAGGTCTTGTCCCGCGGTCTTCGTGTTCGGTGCTGTCCCCATTCCTTTTTGACTATATCGCACCGGAACGGGCTGGGATTACGGCGCAGCCGAGGCCTCGGTCTACGCGGGCTGCACTGAATCTAGATCCGAACCAGATCGCGCTGGATGCGGCCCGTGACCCAGGCCTTGCCGGGCGCGGTCAGCATGTTCACCTCGCTGCGCACGCCGAACTCGGGCAGATAGATTCCGGGCTCGACGGAGAAGCAGGTGTGCGGGAGGATGCGGCGGAGGTCGTGGGTCTCGAGGTTGTCGAGGTTGGCGCCGGAGCCGTGAATCTCCTGGGTGATGTTGTGGCCGGTGCGGTGGGTGAAGAACTCGGCGAAGCCGGCCGCGGCAATGACGGAGCGGGCCGCATCGTCGGCTTCAAATCCGAAAATTGTGCGATTCTGCTCGAAGGCCTGCTGGACGGCAAGGATGGCCGCGTCGCGCGCCCGGCAAACCGTCTCAAAGACCTGCTGCTCGCGTGGCGTGGGCTCCCGCCCGATTACGCCGGTCCAGGTGATGTCGTAGTAGACGCTGCCCGGCTTCTCCAGACGCCCCCAGATGTCGATGAGGATAAAATCGCCCTCTTTGATTGGGGCCGAGCGCTCCTGGGTCGGCTCGTAGTGGGAGTCGGAGCAGTTCCGGTTGACGCTGACGTTGGGGCCGTTCTCCCAGAGGAGACTTTCGCGGCGCATGGCCTGGCTGAGCCACTCGACCATCTGGAACTCGGTCAGTGTGCCGGAGCCGCCGGAGGCTGGGCGCAGGCGGCGGCCAACCTCGCGCCAGCCCTCGGCGAGAATCGCGTCGATGGCCCGCTGGGCGACGGTGTGGCTGGCGATTTGCGCCTCGCTGAGGACGGCTTCAAACTGGCTGACCAGATCGGCGGAGGTGACGACCTCCTTGCCCAGGCCGCGCAGAAACTCCACCGTTCCGGCATCGACCATGGAGACGTACATGATGGCGTTGTCAGGCGAGTACTGCATGGCGATGTGGCGGGCGCCGGCGAGCATGGCCTCAATGCCCGCGGCCAGCTCCTGCCAGCTTGAGTAGAGGCGTTTGGCGCCGGGGAGTGCGTCGAGACGGCCCTGTTCAATGCGGTGCACCAGCTTTTGTGGCTCGCCCGCGGCCGGCACGAAGTAGTACCAGCGGCGGGTGATGTGCGCCCTTTCGTCAAGGCCGAGGATGCGGGCGGCGATGGGATCGCGGTGATGGTGGTCGTAGAAGAGCCAGCCGTCGTGACCAGCGTCAAGCAGAGCCGCCTGAATTGCCGCAAGATTCATCAGGGCCATGATAGCGCGGAGCGATCATATCTGTTTGTGTGTTGAAGGATGATGTTCCCCAAGGGCTTTGTTCTTGATTCTCTGGCCCACGGAGGACATTCTTGATCCATACAATTCTGTGACTCTTGGAGCATATTGGATCATGCGAAAAGGACATTCTGATCCGACTATTTGCGTCCCAGAGCAGCCCTCTCTTCTGAACTTCAACGAACATGCCAAGATTCCATTTGGCGTTTCTGTGGAGCAAATCTTTCATGCGATGGGGGATTTTACGGATTTTCTGCGGACTGTGGATACTGAACTTGTGCGAAGAGAGATGGCACGTTTGGAAGACATGCTCATGCCCGCCAACTTCAGCAGCATGGTCGGAGAATTCATCACCAGCAATCTTCCAAAGCACTGCCCGACAATTGCAAAGAACACCTACCATAATGGCCACCCTGATTTGCTCCCGGCAGGTAAATATCCAAAGAATGCTGCACAGCATGTTGGTTCGGATGGCATCGAAGTAAAGGCATCCCGCTACAGAAAGTCATGGCAAGGGCATAACCCAGAAGATGTCTGGCTCATGGTTTTTGTATTCGAGAGTGGTCGCCCATCAGATGCAAATACCGGAAAGGCAATGACACGATTCCGGTTCTTGGCCGTTTACGGCGCCTTGCTTGAGAAGGCCGATTGGAAATTTGCAGGTCGAAGCCAGACGAGCCGTCGAACTATTACGGCCACAGTCCTTCCATCAGGATTCGAAAAGATGGCAAATAATTGGATATACAAAGCACCTGAATCAGAGCTCAAAGCCTAGACCGGCCTGGTCGCGTTCTACAGAAACCCGAGACAATGGCCTGATCGCACCTGACGCCAACTGATAGAAGGATTCATATTTCTCAACTCCCACACTTCGATAGCCGAGAGCTTCGGCCGCAGCTATTGTTGACCCTGACCCCATAAACGGATCACACACCAATCCCTCTCCCAATGGCAGGATTGACCATACCAGTTCCCGCAGAAGCGCCTGCGGTTTCAGGCTCGGATGAGGTGCTATAGCCCTCTCTGTTCTCGGTGTCCGTCCGATATCAAGGATGTCGGAGAAAGGCAATCCTTCGGGTAGGCGGCGCAGACCTCCCGTACCGAACTTGCGGAGACACTCACTTACCGTCATACCCGGAGGTATTGGCTTCCGAAAGATACCCCAAGGCTCATACGCACCACGAGGAAGCGAGCATACGCCGGGGAACTCCTCCTCTGCGTTTTTCGGTCGATCCCCTCCTCGCAACGTGCGAACAATCCTGATGATCTGACCCCGAAATTCAAGTCCTCCCTCGACCAGAGCTGCATAGACCAACTGGGCCAGGAAGGAATTGCAGGCAAGCATGACGTGTCCCCCAGGCAAGAGAGAATGTACAGCGACCTTTGCCCATTCAGCGAAAAACCTGCAAAGCTGCCTGCGTTCTCGCTCGTTGAGGGCGGTAAATCGGGGAAGAGGCTGCCTATTCGACCCGTCGAACGATGGAGGAATGCGCCAAATCCCGCCGTTCCCATTCGCCCGTTTTTCAATCTGATCGAATTCGTATTCCTTCACACCGTAAGGGGGGTCAGTGACGATTCCGTGTATTGACCCAGATGGAATCCGGCCAAGCCACTCGAGACAATCGGCATGAACAATTAGTGCCTTGCCCTCTTTGGTATGGGTGTAATCCAACGCTAGCTTGCCGCATTCGGTCATTGTAGGGCCCATCGAATCAATGGTAGCCCACATTCCGCTCTGCTGGAGAACTATGCTGTTCGAATAGTGCGGCGCTGACCTCTTTTGGGAAAGCCTGTCCCACTTACAACGCGGCCAGCGCTTCGGCCTCGCCGGGGAACAATTGCGCGTAGCGGGTGATGCCCACCATGGTGAAGACCTTGGCGAAGTGAGCGGAGAGGCCGAAGGCGCAGACCTTCTGTCCGGCGTTGGCCGCCTCGATCATCAGTTGAATCACCAGCGCGATGCCGCTGGAGTTGATGTAGTCCACTTTGGTGAAATCCAGCAGAATCTGCTTGACGTCGCCCCTGGGCAGCGCCTGGTAGGTGCCCAGAACCGCATCTTTTGAGGTGCTGGCAATGTCGCCTTCGAAACGGAGGATGGTTACCGGCGTTCCGGCCGGAGAGGTGAGCTGGTCAACGCGCGCCCTAGTTTCGTTTTGCACGATCGATGGTCTCCCTTGTTTTCTGCTTATGCCGCATCCCGATCCAGCCGGATCACCAGCCGGACATAACTGCTGCGGCCGCCGGAGCCGGCCACCCACTCGGCCTCGTCGACCAGCGCCTGAATGAGAAACATGCCCATGCCGCGCGGGTCTTCCTGGCCGTGCATCTTGCGATCGATGTCGGGCCTGGCCGGCTGCCCGCGCATGCCCTTGCCATCGTCGATGACCTTGACTTCGAGGGCGTCGACGCCGGCCGAGAGCACCACGCCGACGGAGAGCTTCTCGTTGAGCCGGTTGCCGTGCTCGATGGCGTTGATGCAGGCCTCGGCGACGGCCGTCTTGAGGTCCTCGATGCGGTCGGCGCGGAAGCCCATCAGTTTGGCGACCGCAGCCGCGGTGCTCATGGCCACCTTTTCGTAGCCCAGCCGCGAGGGCAGCCGGACCTCCACGGTGGTGGTCTTCGACTCGCTCATCCCGGCAACTCCGCGGCGCCAGTTTCGCGGCACAGCACCAGTGCGGTCATGTCGTCTCCCTGCGCACCGCCATCTGCGAATCTCCCGATGGCGGCCCACAACGCTTCGAGAATATCACCGGCATTTTGCGCGGGGCATTGCGAAAATGCGCCCAGCAGCCGTTCCGGCCCAAACTCTTCATCCCCCCGGAAGACCTCGGTCAAGCCGTCGGTATAGAGCAGCAGGCGCGCGCCTGCGGGAAACGGGCGCAGCTCGGAGTGGTAGCTCATTCCGGCGATCAGGCCGAGCGGGGTTCCGGCGGCATCGAAGGCGTGCGGCGCGATCCCGGGCGCGAGCAGAAACCCCGGGTTGTGGCCGGCGTTGACGACCTCGATTGTGCCAGCTCCAGGGCGCAGGCGGACAAAAATGGCGGTCACGTAGCGGCGGCGCGCTTCTTCGCCCTCCGCCCAGTGGTGCTGGTTCATGCGCGCGGCCAGCTCGTCCAGCTCGAGGCCGGTGGCCGCCATGCCGCGGCAGGCGGCGCGGAAGCTGGTGGACATGATGGCCGAGGCCAGGCCTTTGCCGGCCACGTCGGCGACGACCATGAGGAGGCTGCCATCGGGTTGATGGACCAGGTCCAGATAATCGCCGCCCACCTCGTAGCAGGTATCGGAGCGGAAGCCCAGCGAGTAACCGGGAATGGAAGGGAGCTTTTGGGGCAGCAGCGAGGCGCTGAATCTCGCGGGCCGCGTCGAGGTCCTGCTGCACCCGGGCGAACTCGATGTTGCGGCGGTGATTACGGGCATTTTCCAGGGCCACGGCCGCCTGCAGGGCAAGGCCCTCAAGGAAGTCGGTCTCGTAGAGAGTGAGCGCGCGGCCGCCGGGAGGCGCCACCACCAGCTCGGCCATGCGTGCACCATCGCGGTCGTCGAGCGGGTAGGTGGGAAGCTCAGAACCGGGGTCGATCTCCACCTCGCCGTAGGTGAGCCCGGCGCCGGGAAAAGCCGCGCCTTCCATCTCCAGCTCGCGGACCACGATACGCAGCACCTGCACCAGCACTTCTTCTTCGAGGGTAGTCGAGTGGACCTGGCGCGAGGCCTCAAGCAGAGCCTGCAGGCGCGCCACCTGCTGCTGCAGGTGGATGGTTTCCCCGTTTCCTGGCTCTCCATTTCCCGGGAGCTGGTCTCCGGAAGGCACGCCTCACCTCTTTCTGTGGAATCCCACTCTAGCATGCGCAAGCCCGGGCACGCGAAAGGGCTCAAGGCGGCAGTTGGGGGGGAAGAGCGATGGAAAGGTTCGATGGTGCGCCCGGAGAGATTCGAACTCCCGACCTAACGCTCCGGAGGCGTTCGCTCTATCCAGCTGAGCTACGGGCGCGCTCTATCAGCATATCGCAATATCGCATTTGGCGGAGATGGAGGGGTTTGGAGCCGCGATGAGGCAGCAAGACGGCATTCAGGCGCGGTCGCCTTCGCGCTGCCCCTTCAGCTCTTCCATGACGGATTGGATCAACTGCTTGGCTCCCTCCATACCGCCCAGAATCGACTGCAGATCCAGCGCCGGCTGATTGGGGTTGCGGCTGGAGGTGCAATAGACGCCGTGCTGCCCGACCAGGATGAGGGCGTCAGTGAGCAGGTCCAGCGCCACCGCCAGCCTACCCCGCTCCACGCCCATCATGAATTCGTGCTGCTCCAGGTCCGCCCGCTTTTCGTCGAATACGCTCATGACTCCAGCGTAACGGAAAAGCGGGGCGGACCAAAGCAGGGCGGAGCTGTGGAGCTCAGCGGGTCATCACGTTCAGCGAGCGCATGTACTGGGCTTCAATCGTGATCTCTTCGATGACGGGCATTTCGAACTCTTCCTGCTCGACGAAGTACTGCTTGAGGCCGGTGGCGGCGGCGAAGATGGGCCGGTAATCCATCTTGCCGCGGCCGAGCACGGCGGAGTGGAACTTGCCATCGGCTCCGCGGGCAACGTCCTTGACGTGAATGAGCTGGAAGCGCTCGGGGGCCTTCTTGAGCATGGTCACCGGGTCGTATCCGGCGGCGGAGACCCAGCCGGCATCCATCTCGAAGACCACGTACCGCGGATCGGTCAGCCGCATCAGCTCGCCGTAGACGAAGACGCCGTCGATGGTGGCGTACTCGGCGGTGTGGTTGTGAAAGCCGAAGGTCATGCCCGCGGCCTTCACCTTTTCGCCGATTTTGTTGTACTCTTCGGCGACCCAGCGCCAGTCGTCCACGGTGAGCTCACCGGTTGAGGTGGGGTCGCGGTGCTGCCCGCCAGCCGACGAGCACACCATGAACTCCAGCCCCAGCACATGCGCGTAGTCAATCAGCTCGTCGAGCTGCTGCCGAAGCTGGCCCAGCCCGTGATGCGTGCTCAGGCAGCGCAGGCCCGCGTTGTCGAGGACCGCGCGCAGATCCTTGGCCTGACGGTCGTAGTACCCGGCCGCTTCGCACACCGTGTACCCGGCGCCCCGCACCTGCCCCAGCACGCTGTTCAGTTGCTCGTCCGACGGGCTACCGCCATTGGTCAGCAGGCTGCGCACGCTGTAAAGCTGAATGCCGATGGGCATAGGATGCGGTGCGGCGTGCAGGCGGCCGGCGCCGAGGCTGGCCGCGGCGGCAAACGCGCCCGAAGTTTTCAAAAAAGTCCTGCGTGAATTTACGCTCATTGGTTTTTCTCCTTAGTTGGGTCGAACCCTAAACCTTGATGGCTTTCGCGGCCGCATCCCATGTGGCCACGTTGCGGTGGAAGTATGAGTAATTGGCCATGTGGCAGGCGATAGCAGCGTGGTTGCCGAAGGTTTCATCCTCCACGACGTGCTGACGGGTCTCAATGGCCCGGAAGAAGTTGGAAATGTGGTCGGCGGTGTCGTCGTAGCCGGGGGAGACCGTATAGGTCTCCGCCGCGCCCAGGGTAGCGGCATGAGCGGGATTCGCCGCGCGCCACTCCTTCAGGTACTGCTCCCTTTCGGCGGCAACCCAGGCGCCGATGGAATACCCTTCCGGCTGCGGGCTTGTGTCCTGCGGCGTGATCGTCAGGGTATTGCCGTCAATCGCCATCGTGGCCTCTTTGCCGTAGAAGATGGTCGTGTCGCCGGAGGCGTTGTTCTGGTTGCAGTGGATACTCACCGTCATATCTCCCGGGTAGTCGTAGAGGGTGACCATCAGGTCCGGGAAGTCGCGGCCATCGTTGAAATACGTGAGACTTCCGGTCGAGTAGGCGCGGCTGGGCGGCATGTTCAGGCCAGCGATGAACTGGATGCCGGAGAGCAGGTGAACGAACAGATCGCCGGCCAGTCCCTCGCCGTAGTCGCGGAAGCAGCGCCAGCGGAAGAAGCGAACCGCGTCAAAGGGACGCTGCGGCGCATCGACCAGGAACGCATCCCAATCGAGGGTCTTGGGGCTGCAGTCGGGAGCGATGGGATAGACCCACGCGCCGGAGGGGGAGTTGCGGTCGACGTGAGCCTCGATGTAGTGCACCTCGCCCAGGCGGCCGGAGGCGTAGATCTCGGCGGCTTTCCTGAAGACGAGATTACTCACGCGCTGGCTGCCCACCTGGAAGATCCGCTTATTCGCCTGGATGGCCTCGACCATCTGGAAGCCATCGCTGACGGTGTGCGACATGGGCTTTTCGCAGTAGACGTCCTTGCCCGCGGCTACGGCATCCAGCACCACACGGCGGTGATGATGGTCGGTGACAGCAACAAAGACCGCATCGATATCCTTGCGGTCGAGCAGCGGGCGGTAGTCGCGGCCAGTGGGCACGTCCGCGCCCCAGATCTCGAGGCCGGCCCACTGATGCATGTCGTAAATGTCCGCCGTGGCGACCAGCTCGCCCTGAGGCAGCTTGCGCACCGAGCGGAGCAGATCGCAGCCGCGGATCCCGGTGCCGATGGAGGCAAAGCGAATCTTCCGCCCGGCGCCGGCCGTTTGCGCGGCCAGCCTTGCCGGTTGCAGGAGCGAGGCATTGGCTGCCGCTCCGGCCGCCACTGCGCCTGCTCCCAGGCGCACAAAATCTCTGCGTGAAATGGATGATGCCTGCATGAGAGATCCCCCGTGCGGCACAATTCTCGCTCCCCCGCCCGCTCTGTGTCCACACGTTACTCCGCCGGTGTTCTTTTCGCGGAATCCGTCGCCTTGGCAGCTTTCCTCGGCGGTCTCTCGCGTCAGACGGTCGCTTGCGTCAGTAGAGTCCAGGGATCAGGCGCCAGGTGCGCGCGAAGTAGGCTTCGTACTCGCTGCCGAAGTGCGAGCGCAGAAGACGCTCTTCGGCGCGCATGCGGGCGACCAGCGGAATCAGCAGGCAGGCCACCAGCACCACACCCACGCCGGAACGGAAGGCGAGCACCCAGCCGAGCGTGGTGACCAGCATGCCCAGGTAACTGGGATTGCGGATAACACGGTAAATGCCCGTGGTAACCAGCGTGTGTCCCGGCTGAATGGCGACCAGCCCGCTGAAGCGGTTGCCGAGGAGATGCACGGGCCAGAGACGGAGCGCCCCGCCGACGAGAAAGAGAACGATGCCGAGCCAGCGCACGCCGTCGCCGCCAATGGTCCAGAAGCCAAGCCGGTCCGTCAGCGCGGGAAAATAGGCAATCAGCAACGCGATGATCGTAAACGCGCTCAGCACCCAGCGGTTCGATCGGTCTTCCTGCTCGCCGGTGCTCAGGTTGCCGCCGACAAAAAACGAGCCAAGCAGCAGAATCGCGGTGGCGACGGCCAGCGCGATCAGAGCGGGGTGAGCGAAGAAGGCCGACCATCCGCCCCAGGCGAGGATCGACAGGGCAAACTGGATCATCACCGAGACGATCGAGAAAAACACCAGTTTAGCTTTCATCGCGGCCCCCTTTCGGCGCAGGAGCGCGCATTCGTTATACCGCGGAAACCGGCGCGCAGGCCAGCAGCCTGCGGGGCATGACGGTAGCGTGGGAGAATGGAACCATACGCCGTTATGACTGACGAGAACCTTCCCGAGCCTCTGCCTGATCCCGAAATCACACCCGAATCGATTGTTGAGCCGGTTGCCGAGTTGAGCAAGGAAGATCTTGCTGTTTCGGGCGGCGAGCCGAAAGCGAAACCGATTGCCCAACCTGCTGCCGAAGCTGTTGTCGAAGCCGGGCCGGTTGCCGAGGCCGCTGCCAAATCTGCCGCTGAAGCCGAACCTGCCGACGAGGCCACGGAGTCCTTCGCCGACCTGCTCTCCGCCTTCGAGCGCAGCCACGCGCAAAAGAAAGATGGCGGCGCAAAGCAGTTGCGCGGGACCGTGGTTTCGCTCACCGCCGAGCAGGTCTTTCTCGACATCGGGTACAAGACCGAGGGGGTCTTGCCGCGTTCGGCCTTTGAGAACAACGCCGAGAGCGTGAAGGCGGGCGACATCTTCCCGGTCTCCGTGACCGGCCGCAACGAAGAGCACTACTACGAGCTCTCGCGTTTCAAGGTGGCGCAGCCGCGGGACTGGCCGGCGCTGCAGGCGGCCTTTGCGTCGAAGACGGCCATCGTGGGGAGAGTGACCGCCGTTGTGAAGGGCGGGCTCTCGGTGGATGTGGGCGTGCGCGCCTTCATGCCCGCCAGCCGCAGCGGAACGCGCGACGCTGCGGAGATGGAAAAGCTGGTGGGGGCGGATATCAACTGCCGCATTACCAAGCTGGACGTGCAGGAAGAGGACGTGGTGGTGGACCGGCGGGCGGTTCTGGAGGAGCAGGCCCGCGGGCTGGCAGAGGCGCAGCGCGCCGCGCTGAAGGAGGGGGACACGGTCAGCGGGACGGTGCGTACGCTGATGCCGTACGGAGCGTTTGTGGACATTGGCGGGGTGGATGGGCTGCTGCACGTAAGCGACATCGCCCATAGCCGCGTGAGCAAACCTGAGGAGGTGCTCACGGTCGGCCAGGAATTGCAACTGCGAATTCTCAAAATTGATCCGGAAACCAAGAAGATTTCGCTGGGGCTCAAGCAGCTTCAGCCCGAGCCGTGGCAGACCGTTCCCGATCGGCTGCAGGCGGGTCAACGCATCAGCGGGACGGTCACGCGGCTGGCAGAGTTCGGGGCGTTCGTCGAGATTGAACCCGGCGTGGAGGGGCTGATCCACATCTCCCAGATGTCGTGGAGCAAGAGGATGCGCCATCCCTCGGATCTGCTCAAGCAGGGCGAGCGCGTGGACGCGGTCATCCTCGGCATTCAACCCGAGGGGCGCCGCATCTCGCTGGGTCTGAAGCAGTCGCTGGCCGATCCCTGGCTGGAGGTCCCGCGTAGCTTCCCGGCGGGGTCGCAGATTGAGGGGCCGGTGACCAAGCTGATGAACTTCGGTGCGTTTGTAGAGCTGGCCCCGGGCGTCGAAGGACTGGTTCACGTGAGCGAGATCAGCGCCGAGAAGCGCATTCACCACCCGCAGGACGTGCTGCGCGTGGGGCAGCGGGTCAAGGCGCAGGTTCTGGCGGTTGATGCGGAGAAGCGGCAGATCAAGCTGAGCATGAAGCAGGCCGTGCCCACCAGCGTGGATGAATATATTGCCGAGCACAAGGCGGGCGACCGGGTTTCCGGGCGCTTGGTTGCGGTCTCCGCGGGCGGGATTCAGGTGGAGCTGGGCGAAGGCATCTTCGGCACCTGCGGTGCGGCATTCGCGCCTTCGGCGCCGGCCGCGACACCAGCATCCGATGCTGCGCCCAAATTAGACCTCTCCAGCCTCTCGTCCATGCTGAAAGACCGCTGGAAGGGAAATGCGCCTGCGCCGTCGGCCAGGCCGGAACCGCTCGCCGAGGGACAGGTTCGCAGCTTCAGGATCAAGAAGCTGGACGTGGAAGCGAAGAAGATCGAGCTGGAGCTGGCGTAGGGAAATGGGCCGCAAGAGCCTTGGGATTGACCACGGAAGCCGACGCCGAAGTCATGGCTGCCAGCGGGTCTTCTGATGAAGGCTGGCTACAGGTACATTTCATCGATGTAGCACCAGCGCCAGTCCTCGCCGCGTTCGGCGGACTGGATCAGCGGATGCTGCGTGGCATGAAAATGCGCCCGCGCATGGCGGTTCTTTGAGGAGTCGCAGCAGCCCACGTGGCCGCACTCCAGGCACATGCGCAGATGCACCCACGTGTCGCCGGTCTTCAGGCACTCCTCGCAACCCCTGGTGCGCGGCTTCACCTTCTTCAGGTGCTCCGCAATGTGACTGCATGCCGCTGCCATCCACGCCTCCTCCGCGAACGAGCTGCTTTGCACTCTATGCTACGCGGTTCCCTATGCTGCCCGATATTGCTCGGCGAGGGCGCGAAATGCGCTGACCTGCGCCGTGATCCAGGCTTCATCGCGGCCCAGCTCGGCGGCCATGAGGCGCGCCACCGGCTCGGCCATGGCGATGGCCGCGTTGGCATTCAAAAACAGCGCCCTGGTGTGGCGGGCCAGGACGTCTTCTACGGTGCGCGCCATCTCCTCGCGCCCGGCCCAGACGACTTCAGCAGCGATATAGGGCAGGGCCGGATGGAGACGCATGGCCAGAACGGGATCTTCCGCCAGTGCGCGGATTTTAGCTGCGTCTGAACCGTAGACTTCGAGGCTGCCCAGGGCGGACGCGTCTTCCAGGTAGCCGTGAATGTGCAGAGTCTTCGTGGGACATTCGGCGTCGGGCAGCTTGCCCAGGGTGATGGCGTGATCCACGGTGTCCTCGGCCATATGGCGATAGGTGGTCCACTTGCCGCCGGTGATGGTGAGCAGGCCCGAGCTATCGACGTGGATGAGGTGATCGCGAGAGAGGGCGGAAGTCTTGCCCTCGCCCTTAACCAGCGGGCGCAGGCCCACAAAGACAGCCAGAACGTCCTTGCGGCTGGGCGGACGGACGAAGAACCGGCCCGCCGTCTCCAGCACGAACTCGATCTCTTCTTCAAGGGGGCGCGGCTCGAGAGTCGGTCCGTCGAGCGGCGTGTCAGTGGTGCCGGCCACGGCGTGGCCGTGCCAGGGAATCACGAAAAGGACACGGCCATCACTGGTCTTGGGCACCATCAGCGCAGTTTCGCCCTTGAGGAAGGAGCGGTCGAAGACCAGGTGAATGCCCTGGCTGGTCACCATCAGCGGCTCGGCTTCGGGATCGGCTAAGCGGCGGATCGAGTCGGTAAAGACGCCGGTGGCGTTCACTACCATCCGCGCCGGGATGGTCAGCTCTTCGCCGGTCTCTTCATCGCGGGCAGTCAGGCCGTTCACGTAGCCGTCGGCATCACGCATGAGACCGGTGACCGGGCAGTAATTCAGCAGCGCGGCGCCGTGATCGGCTGCCGTCATGGCCAGGTGGATGAGGAGACGCGCGTCATCGAACTGGCCGTCGTAGTAGATCACGCCGCCGCGCAGCTCATTGGGTTCGAGAGCCGGCAGCCGCTCCAGTGTCTCTTCTTTACTCAGCAATTTCGACGCGCCGAAGCCGTATTTGCCCGCCAGCATGTCGTAGAGCTTGAGGCCGATACCGTAAAACGGCGCCTCCCACCAGGTGTAGTTGGGCACGACAAAGGCGAGATCGTGGACCAGGTGCGGCGCATTCTGGCGCAGCAGCCCGCGCTCCTTCAGGGCCGACATGACCAGCGAGATATTGCCCTGCTCCAGGTAGCGCACGCCGCCGTGGACCAGCTTGGTGCTGCGGCTGCTGGTTCCCTTGCCGAAGCCGTGCGCCTCGACCAGCGCGACGCTCAGGCCGCGCGCCGCCGCGTCCACGGCGACGCCCATGCCGGTGGCTCCGCCGCCGATTACGGCAATGTCCCACGGTTCGCGCCGCTCCCGGACCTTGCGCACCATCTCTTCCCTTCGCATCATTTACCCCGATTCTTGGTGAATGGCCTGCGGAACAAAGCGCCGCAAGCAGAAAGGTTCGGCCCGAAGACTCTATTCACGCGGACCAGTTCTTAGCGCGCTCGACGGCGCGCTGCCAGCGTGCGCGCCGCTCAGCGCGGTCCTGAGCAGTCATTTTCGGTTCAAAGCGCGCGTCATTCTGCCGTTGCGCTCGCAACGCCTGCGGGCCGGCCCAGAATCCCGTTGCTAATCCTGCCAGATAGGCTGCGCCAAGGGCAGTGGTCTCCGTCACCTGGGGACGCACGACCGGAACGCCGAGCAGATCGGCCTGAAATTGCATGAGGAGATTGTTGACCGCGGCGCCGCCGTCCACGCGCAAAGCGCCCAGCGGAGCGGACTCGCTCTGGACGGCCTCCAGCACGTCGGCGACCTGGAAGGCGATGCTCTCCAGAGCCGCCCGCGCGATGTGGCCGGGGCGGGTGTCGCGCCGCAGGCCAATGAGCAGCCCGCCGGCGTGCGCATCCCAATGGGGCGCGCCGAGACCGACAAAGGCAGGGACAAAGACCACGCCGCCCGTGTCCGGCACAGACGCGGCGAGCGCCTCAACCTCGGCCGAGGAGCCGATCAGCCGGAGGTTGTCGCGCAGCCACTGCACGACTGCGCCGCCGATGAAGATGCTGCCCTCAAAGGCGTACTCCAGCCGCTGCCGGGCGCTGGCGGCGAGGGTGGTGATCAGGCGGTTTTTGGAGCGGGCAAATTGGGTTCCGATGTTTTCCAGAAGAAAGCAACCGGTTCCGTAGGTGTTTTTGGCCTCGCCCGCGCTCCAGCACAACTGGCCGAAGAGCGCGGCCTGCTGGTCGCCGGCGATGGCTGCGATGACTGCGCCGCCTAAGCCCAGGGTGGTGGTGACTTCGCCCACCGGCTGGCTGGACCAGACCACCTCGGGCAGCAGACTCGCAGGAATGTTGAAGATGCGCAAGAGCTCCAGGTCCCACTCGCCCTTGACGATGTTGTAGAGCAGGGTACGCGAGGCGTTGGTCACGTCGGTCAGGTGGCGCCGGCCGCTGGTGAGGTGCCAGATGAGCCAGCTGTCCACGGTGCCGAAGGCCAGCTCGCCGCGCTCGGCGCGGGCGCGCGCGCCCTCGACGCGATCCAGAATCCAGGCCAGCTTGGTCGCTGAAAAATAAGGGTCCAGCACCAGGCCGGTGCGGTTGGAGACCTCTTCCCCGAACCCGCTCTCTTCCAAATGGCTGCACAGCGCCGCAGTGCGGCGGTCCTGCCAGACGATGGCGGGATGAATGGGCTTGCCCGTCGAGCGTTCCCACACGATCACGGTTTCGCGCTGGTTGGTGATGCCGATGGCGGCCACGTCGCGTGGGCGGGCTCCGGCGCGGCCCAGCGCCTCGACAGCGCAAGACAACTGGCTGGTGAGAATTTCGGTTGGATCGTGCTCCACCCAGCCAGGCTGGGGGTAAAACTGCTCGAATTCATGCTGCGCCACGGCGGCAATCGCGCCGGTTTCGTCGAACAGAATCGCGCGAGAGCTGGTGGTGCCCTGGTCCAGGGCGAGGATATATGCCATATCTGCAATCACCTACGGACCCCAGTCAAACACGCATGAGGGCGCGAGGGCAAGGCGGCGAGATTGGGCATCACGGTTCAGAATCGTGTGACCGGCGGGATCAATCGGAGGTATAGTGATTGGCTAGCAGTGCTTCAAGTCGAATCCCTGGCATTGTTCTGCGATGAGGAGGCACCATGCGACCGAATCTGATCACCGTTGCGCTCTCCCTCTCCGGGCTCCTGCTGACCTTTCCGGCTGCACAATTTGCCCAGCAAGCTCCGATTGTCTGGATCGATGCGAATGGAACCGTTCACTCGTCCCCGCCGGAACCGCTGCCTCCGAACGCACCAGCGCAAACTGCTCCCGCCGAAGCTCCGTCCTATACCGTCCAGACCGCGACTCCACCGCCTATATCCGCCGAATCGGCTCCAACCTCCATCCCGGCAAACCATTACGCGCAGTGGCAGGACCCGGCAGAGGGCGCCTTTTCGGTATCGCTGCCGGAGGGGTGGAAGATCGCAGGCGGCACGGTGCGCACCACCCGGACGGAGACCCACTTCGTCGTTCAAGCGCAGTCGCCCAATGGCGGTGTCCATCTCTTCATCGATGATCCCCGGGTGCTTATCCACCAGGCAGGGCCGGGGGCGAGCGTGTACATGGGCCCGGCGATGCCAGCTACAACGGGGGCGAACCTGCCGCTGGTCCCGTACCGTCCCGGCAACGAGTTTGCAACTTTGTACGCTCAGCAGGTGCTCTGTCCCGCGGCTACCAACCTGCGCGGCGGCCCGCTGACCAGCCAGACGGAAGCCCTGACCCGCCTGCTGGCCGGGGCGGAGGGAGGCACGATCCATGCCGATGCCGGTGAGGTCTCGTTCCGCTGCGGGCGGAACATCGGCTATGTCTATGCAATCACGGTCGAAGCCGGCCAACCGGGCGGAACGGCTCCTCACTGGGCGGCCTACCGCCTGGCCGGATACCTGGCCGGCGCCACGCGGGCCGCATCCGCGGCCGAGGCCATCAACGAGGTGCTCTCCACATTCCAGGTCGCCCCGTCCTGGCTGCAGAACTTCACCCAGGAAAACGGCGACAGCGCCGGTACGATGATCCGAGTCTCCAACGCCATCAGCCAGTCGATTCTGGATCGCGAGAAGGCCATGAACGCCGACCTGCAGGTCTCGTTGGCCGAGGTGCACCGCGAATTGGCCTCGCTCAGCGGGCCGGCCGCGGGATCCCGAACTGGCGGCAACCCCGGCAATGGTCACGATTACAACGCCCAGCTGCAGACCAAGGTAGTCTGCGACGAGCTGGACCGCTGCCAGACCGTCAGCGCCACAATCGACGACTGGTATAGCGACTGCAGCGGAAGATTTTATCCGGGACCGGCGTCGGGTGGTCCGCCTCCGGCCAGCCTGAGCCCATGCTGGTCGAAGGGGCGCTGAAGGGGCGAGGCGGAGCCGCCGGGTCAACGATAACGCGGACTGTGGAGGGGCCGGCACAACCAGCAAAGCGCAGGTTCTTCGATCTGCCGCGACGGACACCGCATACGACGAGAGCGCTTCTTTCAATTGATAATTACAAACTGGAATTGTACTTACCGATGCAGCCTAGGCGCTCTCTGAGCTGAGCAGCAGCCAGTAGTGGAAGCCGTCCACGATGGCCAGCAGCGCAGCCTGGTTCATGTCGCTGCTGACGCCGGCGGTGGTCCACGGCTCGTAGCCGTCGGCGTGGAAGCTGACGGTGACGCGGACGTGGGCCGCGGTGTCGTGGGCGGAAACGTCGATAGCGGTGACGCTGAAGCGGCCCAGGTGCATGCGCGCGATGGCCGGATACCAGTTTTCCAGTTCCATGCGCAGCGCCTTGGTGAGCGCGTCCACCGGGCCGGCTCCCTCGGCGCGAGTCACGGCTACCGTGGAGTCGTCGAGATCGAGCGACATCGAGGCCTGCACGTATTTGTTACCGGTCTCGTCGAACTCATCGAGCACACGCCAGCTTTTGATGCTGAAGCGGTCTTGCAGGGTCTTGCGCACCTTCATGCAGGCCAGCTTGAAGGAAACCTCGCTGGAGGTGAAGCCACCGCCGTCGATCATGGCCTGGTTGGCGTCCATCAACTCCTGTGCCTGGGCGGCATCGAGGGGAACGCCGAGCTCCCGGGAGAGCAGCATGATGTTGGCCCTGCCCGATTGCGCATTGACGCCGATGACGGAGCTGGCTCCGACCCGGGCCGGATCGCACCACAGGTACGCGCCTGGATTCTTGCGCTCGCTGCTGCCGTGCATGCCGGCCCAGGTGCCGTATGCGCCAAGGCCGACGATGGGCGCGCCATGAGGCACGTCGAGGCCGAAGGCCGAGTAAGTGGCGCGGGCCAGGCTGGTGAGCCCGGTAAGCGACTCGGGCGAGACAAACTCCGCCTCGCCGCTCAACTGCATGCTGCCGATGACGGTGGTGAGGTTCACATTGCCGCAGCGCTCGCCGGTGCCCACCAGCGTGCCCTGCACATGGCAGGCGCCGGCCAGGATGGCGGCGCGGGTGTTGGCAATGCCCAGGCCGCGGTCCGTGTGGCCGTGAAAACCGAATTTTGCTCCCGGAAACTCCTGCGTCAGGCTGGCGATCACCTGCGTGACATCCTCCGGGCTGGAGCTGCCGGTGGTGTCGCAGATGACCAGGCGGCCCACCTTCTGCTCAACACATTGCGCGACGATCTGGTGGAGGTAATCGAAGCTGCGCTTGTGATAGTCGCTGTCGCCCGGGCGGCCGAATTCAGCGCGGCCGCAACTGGCGTCCATCGCGTGCTCGAAGTCGACGATCACTTCGAGCCCGTGGTCCTGGAGGCAGGCGATGGTCTCGTAGGCCATCAGCAGGTTTTCTTCCGGCGTGGTTTCGAGCGAGCGCTGAATATCCAGGAGACGCGACTTGACCACTACCACCGCGACCGGGACGCGCTGCCTGTGGGCGAGGATGAACTGTACGTCGGGCCACTCCTGCACCTTGGCGCCGCGGCCGCGGGTTCTACCGAAGAGAGCCAGCTTCATGGCCCGCGTATCGGTGGAGTAGAGGGCCTGGGTGAGGTCGCCGACGAACTGGTTGGCGCCGGCAAATCCGATTTCCGCGTACTCAACCCCGAACGCGGCCATGCGCTGCAACAGGCTTACGGCGTTCGGCACGGAGATTTCAATGTTCGGTTGCTGCAATCCGTCGCGAAGACTGGTGTCGAACAGCTCGATTTTTCGGGTTTCCGTTGACTTCATAGCGTACCGCTGCCAGTTGCCGAAATTCCCGCCGGCCGCTTGCTCTTGTGCAGCGGCTTTTCCCGCACTGCATGGCTCTCCTGCCGGGATATTCCGGGAATATCCCCAGAATACTACGCCTGCAGCGCGGCAGGCACGTGCCGGAGGACTCGTTTTCAGGCGCGCACAGCCGCACAGGCCTCACAAATCGCGGTGGTCATTTCTTCGGTCGTGCTTGTGCCGCCCAGGTCGCGTGTCTTTGCCTTGCCCTCGCGCAGGACGGTCTCGACCGCGTTCATCAGGCGGCTTGCCAGCTCGGATTCGCCCAGAAAATCGAGCATGAGCTGCGCCGACCAGATGCTGGCGATGGGGTTGGCCAGGTTCTTGCCTGCAATGTCGAAGGCCGAACCGTGAATGGCCTGGAAGAGGCTGGGATACTTCCGCTCCGGGTTCAGGTTCGCGCTCGGCGCCAGTCCCATGCTGCCGGTAATGGCTGCGCCGAGGTCGGTGAGAATGTCTCCGAAGAGATTGCTGCCGACAAAGACATCCACCGTCTCCGGCCGCTCGATCATGCGCACGGTCATGGAGTCCACCAGCTGCTTGTCGTGCGGCATCGAGGGATAATCGGCCGCGACCGCGCGGAAGACATCGTCCCAGAAGACCATGTTGTACTGCATGCTGTTGGACTTGGTGACGCTGGTGACCCGCTTGCGATTGTGTTGGATGGCCCACTCGAAGGTGAAGCGCATCAACCGCTCGGTGATGGCGCGGGTGTGCACGATGGTCTGCACGGCGACCTCTTCGTCTTTGCCGCGGTGCACGCGGCCGCCCACGCCGGAGTATTCGCCCTCGGAGTTTTCGCGCATGCAGACCATGTCCAGGCCGCGCGGGGCGCCGTTGCGCAGCGGCGTCTGCACGCCCTCCAGCAGCCGCATGGGACGCAGGTTGACGTACTGGTCGAACTCCTGGCGGATCGGCAGCAGCAGTCCCCACAGCGTGACGTGATCGGGAATGCGCGTGTCGCCGACCGGCCCGAGCAGAATTGCGTCGAAGCCGCCGCGCTGCAGTTGCCGGACGCCGTCCTCGGGCATCAGGCGGCCGGTTTTGAGGTAGCGCTCCGAGCCCCAGTCGAACTCACGAAACTCAAAGCCAATACCGCCATCGAGCTGGGCCAGGGTTTCGAGCACGGTTCGGCTGCAGCGCAGAACCTCCGGTCCAATGCCATCCGCCGGCAGAATTGCCAGATGAATATGCCGCATGCTGATCACTCCCCGCTTTCTATTCTTCGCGAAGACTTTTCGCTCCAATGCTGCGCATGTTCCAGTGTACGATCTGGCGCGGGGGCGTGCGGTCCGGCAAGGCCGTTGCGCGCCTCCGCGCATTGGCAGCATGTAGCCCGGCGCCGCAGAATGGTGCGTGGACGGGGGAATGAGCGTGAGGATGGTGCAGGGAACGGGCGCAGGACCGGCTGGGGCGGAACTCGAAACGCTGGTTCTCAGGAAAATCGCCGCGCGCATTGTTCCTTTCGTGATTGCGCTCTACTTCGTCAGCTTTCTCAACCGCGTCAACGTGGGGTTTGCGGCGCTGACCATGGACCGCGATCTCGGGCTTTCCGCGCAGATGTTCGGTGTGGGCGCGGGGATCTTCTTTGTCGGCTACCTGCTGTTCGGCCTGCCTTCAAATCTGCTGCTTGAGCGCATCGGGGCGCGGCGCATGATCTCCCTGATGATGCTGGCCTGGGGCGTGCTCTCCGGCGCGACGGCCTTTGTGACCGGGGCGTTCGGGTTTTGCGCCATGCGCTTCGCCGTGGGGCTGGCCGAGGCGGGCTTTTTCCCCGGCATCATCCTCTACCTGAGCTTCTGGTTTCCCGCACGCCGCCGCGCCGGGGTCATTGCGCTGTTCATGGCCGCCGCGCCCATCTCGAACATGGTCAGCGCGCCCATCTCCGGCGCGATTCTGGAGATGAACGGGTTCATGCACCTCAAGGGCTGGCAGTGGCTGTTTCTGCTGGAGGCCGCGCCCACGGTTGTTCTGGGTGTGGTCGCGTACTTCTTCCTCACCGATAAACCGGAGCTGGCGGACTGGCTTAAGCACGAAGAACGGGGCTGGCTGGTCGAGGAGATGGCGCGGGAGCTCGAGGGAAAGAGCGGCAAAAAAGCCGTCCGCATCTGGTCGGCGCTGGCTAATCCGCGCGTGCTTGGTCTGGCGCTGGCCTATTTCGGCAGCTCCACAGGCCTCTACGCGGTGAGCATCTGGACGCCGCTGTTCTTGAGTCGATTCGGCTACAGCTACGTGGCGCTCGGGCTGCTCACCGCGATTCCGAATGGGGTGGCGGTGGTGGGGATGGTGGCTTGGGCGCGCAGCTCCGACCGGCGTAATGAGCGCAGGCTGCACTGCTCGATTGCCTGCCTGGCCGCGGCCGCGGGGATGCTGCTGGCCGGCTACGCCGGCGGCGCGGCGCTGCTGATCGCGGGGCTCTCGCTGGCGGCCTTCGGCATCGATGCGGCCAAGCCGCCGCTGTGGAGCATGCCGACGCAGTTCCTCTCCGGGCCGGGAGCAGCCGCGGCGATCGCGCTGATCAACGCAGTGGGCAGCGTGGGCGGGATCGTGGGCCCCATCGTCATCGGCCGGCTCAAGGGGGAAACCGGCTCCTACTCCGGCGGGATGATCTACGTGGCAGGCACGTTGATTGTTTCTTCGATCGTGGTTTTGTTTGCCGCGCCGAAGAGGACGGCGCAGTCCGCGTGATGTGCGATCGCTGCCGCCGCACGGCCGCAATCGATACAATCAGTTCGCAGCTGCAGATCGATTCGAAGCGGAAAGGATCCTACCGCCGTGATCCGTACATCCATGATTCTGGATCAGTTCAAGCTCGAGGGTAAGACGGCCCTGGTGACCGGCTCCTCGCGGGGGCTGGGCGCGTCCATCGCCGTGGCCCTGGCCGAGGCCGGAGCCAGCGTGGCCGTGCATGGCTCGCGCGCCGTTCCTGAGGCGACGGCACAGCGGATCGCAGAGGCTGGAGCCGCTCACCTGGCGCTGGCCGGCGACGTGACCGACGCCGCGGTGTGCGCGAGGCTGGTGGAAGAGACCGTCGCCCACTTCGGCGCGATCGATATTCTGGTCAACAACGCCGGCATCATACGCCGCTCGCCAGCCATCGATCACTCCGAAGCGGACTGGAAGGCGGTGATTGACACCGACCTGACCAGCGTCTTCCGGCTGACGCAGCTCGCCGGCCGGCACATGCTGGCGCAGGGCTCAGGAAAGATCATCAACGTCGCTTCGCTGCTGACCTTTCAGGGAGGCATCCTGGTGCCCTCGTACGCCGCGGCCAAGGGTGCTGTGGGACAGCTGACCAAGGCCTTCGCCAACGAGTGGGCGGCGAAGGGGATCAACGTGAACGCGATCGCGCCCGGCTACATGGCTACCGATAACACCGAGGCGCTGCGCGCCAATCCCCAGCGCGCGGCGCAGATCCTGGAGCGCATTCCCGCCGGGCGCTGGGGCGATCCCGGGGATGTGGCCGGAGCGGCCGTGTTTCTGGCCTCCCGCGCCAGCGACTACGTCCACGGGCATCTGCTGGTGATCGATGGCGGCTGGATGTGCCGATAATCGGCGTGCCGGCGCGAAGAAGCCGCCTCTCAGCCGAAGATCCGAATAGAAATATCTTTGTCTTTGCCGCGGAGAAGGTGCGCTTATCCCCTTAGTTGACTGCACTAACTGCTATGCCGGGACTTCCTGACGCGAAAGCTCCACCTGGTAGATCGAGCGCCGCGGGTTACTTCAGGCTGATTCGCGCAGGCAGGCCTTAGTTACGCGCGGCGTGGGATTGGTGCGCTCTTTCCTGCGCCAAGAGCTGGGCGAGAGCCTTTTCCGGACAGATATGGTGACGCTCGATCTGGTCCAGCTCTTTTTCGGTCTCAACGCAGGAAGCTACCGTCAAGAAACAGTCCAGGCAGCGGGTATTATAACTGCCGTTCTCGTTTTGGGTGTGGCTGTACATCGTTCCTCGGAAACACGAAGATAGAGTGTGATGCTACCCGGGTTCGTGTTCCGGATACGTGACTCGCATCACTCTATCCTGTGATGCGTTCTCGTGAAGGAACGGGCTTGGAGGAAGGCAACTACATGGTCATTCCCTGGTTGGGATGGCGGCGCAGCTGCCAGCAGGGGCTCTGACCGCCCTGGGCAAACATGGCCACCGAGCAGGGAACATCCTCGCTGCCGAGATAGTCGTACTCGGTCTTCTGGCCTTTGAGCGGGATAGCCAGGTAGCGGTTGATGGTCACCTTCTGGGTGGGCGAGCCGCGCAGCCGGAAGACGGCCCAGTCGCCGATGTAAACGGCCATGAAGGCCATCGCCAGCACCACGGCGGTCTGAAAGATCCAGCGAACTAACAGCCTCAACAGCACGTCTCAGAGATCCTTCCAGCAGGAATCTTCCTTTGGGGGAGCCGATCGCTCACGCAGGCAGGTGAACAGAACGCCAGCCTCGATCATTCGGCAGATCCGGCACCGCGCTAGACCGTCAGCGAAGCGGCGCGCGGAGAGATCCCGCTTAGCTCGGCGGCGCGCGCCTCGGCGTAGGATGCGGCTCCAAGCACCGCCGTGCCACTTTCCAGGATGACGCGCACCGGTATATTCACCAGCAACTGGCTCAGGCGGCCCTTGTCGGCGAAGGCCTTCATGAAGGTGCCGTCCTTGAGCCTTTCCAGGATGCGCGGGGCGATGCCGCCGCCTACGTAAAGTCCGCCCATGGAGAGGATCTTCAGAGCCAGGTTGCCGGCCTCGGCGCCATAGGCCGAGACGAAGATGTCCATGGTCTTTTCGCAGATCTCGCTCTTGGCGGCGAGAGCCATCTCGGTGATGACCACGTTGGGATCTTCCCCGGCCATGCGCTCGGCCAGCCAGGCGGGCTCTTCCATGCCACGCACATCGCGCAGGAACTCGTAGATGTTGGTCAGTCCCTGGCCGCTGACCACGCGCTCAAAGCTGATGCGCCCGGTGTACTTCTGGCGGAGAAAGCGCAGCAGGTCGATCTCCTCGTCGGTACGCGGGGCAAAGTCCGCATGGCCGCCCTCGGAGGGAAACGGCTCGTGGACGCGCCCGTTCCAGATCATGAACGCCTGGCCCAGCCCGGTTCCGGCGGAGATCAGCGCCCGGTTGCCCATCTGCCGGGGGTCACCCTCGTTGAGGGTATAAAGCTGCTCGGGAGCGAGCTCGGCGATTCCGTAGCCGTTGGCCTGCAGGTCGTTGATGAGAAAGACGTGATCGATGGCCAGATGCGCGGCCAGCTCGCGGCTGTCCAGCGTCCAGGGCAGGTTGGTGAGGCGCAGGCGGCCGTCGCGCACCGGCCCGGGAACGCCAAAACAGGCCGCACTGGGCTTTTCTCCGCCCAGAAACTCGTGAACAATCTCCTCCAGGCCGGTAAATTCCCGGGCCGGATATTGCTTGTCCTGGGTGGATTTCAGCTTGCCGTTGGTGAAGCCGTACAGCGCCAGATGGACCTTTGTGCCGCCCACGTCGCCCGCCAGAATCATCGTTGCCTCTCCAGAACCCCGCAAGCCTCCCCATCAGTCGCGGGTAGAAGCGCAGCTGCGGCCTTGTCCAGAATTAGCGTCAGTATACCGCCCGCCGGCCAGATCAACTGGCTGGGCAGACGGTCCGGATCCCGCGGGCCTGTCAGCACTTCGTTTAGAATCAATGCCTTATCCGAGCCGCCGATGAGGAAAAACACCGCGCCGGCCTGGTTGATGACCGGCCAGGTGAGGGTGATGCGCCACATGTCTTTCTGGGGCACGAAGTTGGCCGTCGCCAGGTGGTTCAGGTCGTGAATGGCGGCGGTGTGGGGAAACAGTGAAGCGGTGTGTCCATCTTCGCCCATGCCCAGGGCAATCAGGTCGAAACGCGGTGTCTCGGCGCCCTCCAGGCGGAAGCTGTTGCGCAGCTGAGACTCATAGCGGGCGGCGGCAACCTCCGGCTCCAGCTCGCCCTCCATGCGGTGAATCTGCTCGGGACGCAGGGGAACATGATCGAGCAGCGCCTCGCGGGTCATGCGGTAGTTGCTCTCCGGATGGTCGGGGGGAACGCAGCGCTCATCGACCCAGAAGAGGTCCAGCATTTCCCAGGGCATCTGCTCGCGCCAGGGCAGGGCGGGATCGGCCAACAGGCGGAAGGCAGCTTTGGGCGTGGACCCTCCGCTGATGGCGATGCGGGCGCGCCCGCACTGCGCGGCTGCCGCGGCGGTTTTTTCCGCGAAGTACCGTGCCGCCCGTTCGGCCAGCGAGGACGCATCCGGCTCCACGCAGTATTCGATCCTGAGCTGGTTGGCCATCGGCCGTTGCTCCCTCCTGTCTCTTTACTCTACCCGGGATCGGACCGGGAAAGTTCTCTGCCATTTCCGATGCGAGAGGCGGGGACAGGGAATCCTCCCGCGCGCGTCTTTACTGGCCCAGATAGGCCCGGTACTGCTGCTCCAGGACGCCGGCGGAGCGCGCCAGCTCGAGCTTGGCCACGTTGTACTGATAGAGGCTCTCCACCAGGTTGGATTGGGCGGCGGCCAGCGCGGCCTGCGCGGTGACCAGCGGCAGGTTGTCATCCACGCCGGCGTTGACGCGGTCGGTTTCGTCGCTGACCGTGCGCGCGGCCAGCTCCACGTTCGAGCGGGCCACGGCGACCAGCTGCGAGGTTGCGTTTACGTCCAGGAGCGCCGAGCGGATCTGGAACTCGATGCGCTGGCGCAGGTCGGCCAGCTCTGCGCTCACGGCGGCCAGTTCGGCCGCCGCCGTGTCGGTATCGCCGCGCAGGCTGCCCTCGCGGAAGACCGGGACGCTCAGCGTGCCTTCAGCCAGGAAGACGCCATGCGAGCCGGCGCCGTTGACCTGGTCGACACCATAAAAACTGTCGAACTTGAGGGTGGGCAGTCGCTCGCTGCGATAGGCCGCGTGAACGGCCTTGTATTCCACCAGCTGATTCTGGAGGTTCTGGTAGTCCTGGCGATTGGCGTAGGCGACTGCACAGACCTCTTCCGGCGACTGCGTGGCCAGATCGCTGTAGGGGGTACGGTCGGTGAGGAGGATCTTCTGGCCGGAAGCAACGCCGATCTCGCGCTTGAGCAGGATCAAATCCTTATCCAGGGCGTCTTCGGCGGCGATGCGCTCCTGCTGCTGCGTCTCCAGCTCAACCTGGGCGCGCAGCACGTCCAGATGCGGGACGGTTCCTGCGTCGTGCGCAGCCTCGGTGTGCTCCAACTGGACCTGGTCGGCCGCTTCCTGCGCCTTGTCGTTCTGGACCTCGCTGGCTGCGGCAAGCGCATGAAGATAGGCGGTGGCCACCTGCTGCACCACCTCGCCGCGCGCCGACATTTTGGCAAAGTGAGCCGCCTTTTCCGCCGCGCCGGCTGCCTTCCAGCCGGCGATGACCGGGCCGGAGAACAGCGTTTCTGTGAAGTGGATGTCTCCCTCGGTCAGTTCGGCGCGGGTGATCGTAGAGAGACCGGGAGGAATGACCCCGCCGGGGAAGAGCCCCTTGAACTTCCCAATCACTCCGGGTTTGAAACCGAGAGCCGCCAGATTGAACTGGTGGACGCCGGTATCGCCGGTGAGGGTGATGGTGGGCAGGAACTGCTGCAGCGCCTCGTTCTTTTCACCCTGCACCGCCTTTTCGCCGTTCTCGACCTGCTTGAGGCCGAGGTTGTTCTGGAGGCCGCGCTGGATTGCATCGTCCAGCGAGAGCGGGAGCGGCGTATCGTTGGCGGGTTTGGCCGTCACGCTGCCGAAAAACGGGTTGGTTGCTGAGCTCGGGTTCTGCGCCCATGCGGCCGCGCAGGCCAGAGCCAGAACGGCAAAAAACACTGGCCTTCCCCGCCGCGGGACAGCAAACTGTGGCGCTCGACTCACATCCATTATTCTCTCAGATTCGCCAAAAGCCGCGAAGATTCCTGGTTCGGGGCAGAACCCTTGCTTCGGCCCGCAAATACGTGCTCCGGCCAGGCCGGGAAATTCAGCATGTTCCGGCCGTCAGCGTTCCTCCGCGGAATGAATCCAGATGGCGTTGCCGCCGCCGGAGACCATATGGATCTCCAGCACCGTCGTCCGGTCTACCGTCTGCCGGGTCAGCGTCGTGTGCGTCGCCTCCACCGCCGAGTCCGGCGCGTCCGCGTAGATCACCGCCTCATATTTCCCCGGCCCGAGGAAGCTGAGCGGCACCTTTACCGTGCGCGCATCCCAGTTGGTCAGCGAGCCCACGTACCAGTCTTTCCCGCTGCGCCGCGCCACGGTAATGTTTTCCATTGGCCTGCCGTTCAGGACGCGGACCTCGTCCCAGGTGGGCGGAACGCGCTTGATGAAGGCAAACTCCTTCTGGCCTTGATAGTGCTCCGGATAGTCGCAAACCATCTCGAAGGGACTCTCGAGGACGACGTAAAGCGCGAGCTCGTGGGCGCGCGTTCCCAGCCCCATCGGCATGAAGTTGCGCGCAATGAAGTCTGCCCGGTCGCTGTTGCCGAAGGCGCCTGGGGTGTAATCCAGCGGGCCGGCCAGCATGCGGGTGAAGGGCAGCGTGGTGTTGTGCGTGGGCGTGGTCCGCGCCGACCACTTCAGGTACTCCTTGCCCATCACGCCTTCGCGGGTCATCAGGTTGGGCCAGGTGCGCCGCAGGCCATCGGGCGGGTAGGCGCCGTGGAAGTCGATCATTAGGTGATGCGCCGCGGCGTTCTCCACCACGCGCCGGTAGAAGCCGACCATCCACTGATCGTTGCGGTTCATGAAGTCGATTTTGACCCCGGCCACACCCCACTTCTCATACAGCGGAAAGGCCTGGTCCATGTACTCGTTCACCGACTTCCAGTGCGACCAGAGCCAGATGCGCACGTGCTTCTCCTTCGCGTAGCGCAACAGCTCCGGCATGTCCACTGCCGGGTTGACGCGGGTGATGTCGGTCTCCGCCGCGTAGTCGCCGGGATCTTTGCGCGCGGCGGAATAGGCCCAGCCCGCATCAATGAGCATGTAGGGGAAACCGGAGGCGGAGGCGAAGTCGATGTAGTGCTTCATGGTCGCCGTGTTCATGCCGGTCTTGAAGTGCACGCTCGGCGCCGCCTCGCCCGACCACCAGTCCCAGGCCGACTTGCCCGCGTGAATCCAGGATGTGTCGGCGATCTTCGAAGGCGGATTCAGGTTCAGGACGATGTTGGACTCGATCAGGCGGCCCGGCTCAGCGCCGATCATCAGCACGCGCCACGGGCTGGTGAACGGCGTCTGCGTAATCACGGCCAGCTCCGGATCGGGGTTTCCCGCCTCGTCGCAGTGCGGCGTCAGGTCGGCACGCACCCCGTAGCGATTCCTGCCCTTGCGCAGAAACATGCCCGCATAGTTGTCGATATCCGCCTCAGTGATGGCAACCCACCCCAGACCGGGCTCCTCGGCAAGGTAGGGAGTGGCGACCACCCATTCGCGGTGCAGCCCGCTGACCATCCGCTGTTGGTACTCGTCCTCCCAGGAGGATTGGTAGCCTTCGAGGATCAGCGGATAGGTGGTCGCGTCTTTGACGTAGTTGAATTCGGTGAGCTCGCGCGCGATGCGCACCTGTTTGAACGCTGGCTGGTCGGGCACCGCATAGCGAAAGCCAATGCCATCGTCGAAGACGCGGACTTCGATGGCGAGCTTGCGTCCGCTGGCGTCCTCAAAGTCGGCATGCAGGCTGTTGTAGTGGTCGCGCACCGTGCTCGTCTTGCCCACGGGGATGGTGTAGGTCTCATCGAAGCTGCCGGTCTGCGCGCCGGTGCTGCGCATTCCCGGCCCCAGCGTTGGCTGGCCTTGGATCTCAAGACCCAGCGCGGACACGGCCATCAGTTGCTTGCCGTGGAACTCGACCGCATACCGTAGCCCCGGCGGGGTATCTTGCGCTGCCTGCGTGCCAGCCTCCGGAGGCGTGGCCGCGTCAAAGAGCAGAAACGTGATCTGCCCGTTGGGCGAGCTGACCTCCAGTGGTCCGGAGCTTCCGGTCTGGGCGTTTGCGGGGAGAACCAGGCAGGAAACGAGCACGGCGAGCAACGATGCGCGCTGAGAGTTCATACATCCTCCAGAAAATCGGGCCAAAACCGGGGTGGGTCACTGGCACGCGCCAGTATACTCCGGCGCATGGCGCAAGTTGCGCGGCGGGTTACACCATCAGCATGCCGGTCTGCGTCTCGGCCAGCAGGCGCACCAGCTCTGCCTGCATGGCGCTCAGGACGCCTCCATTGGCCGCATCGCCGATGACGTTGTTCACCTCGTTCGGATCAGCCGTCAGATCATAAAGCTCATCGGCTCCCGCGATGGTCGGGTAGTGGATGTACTTCCACTTGCCCCGGCGGACGCACTGCCAGTCGGGAACGTCGGGTACATACGTCTCCAGAAAGTATTCAGTGAGGAAGCTGTCGCGCAGCGGGGCATCCGCGCTGGCCAGGACGGGCGCCAGCGACTTGCCGTGCATAGGCACAGGCGGCTTAACGCCAGCCAGCTCCAGCACCGTCGGTGCAATGTCGATGTTGAGCACGTCCTGCTCGCGCTTGCTCCCGGCCGGAATCAGCTTGGGATAGCGCATCACCATGGGCACGCGCACCGAAGGCTCCCACGCCCAGCGCTTCTCTTCCTTCACGCCATGCTCGCCCATCAGGTAGCCGTGATCGCTGGTGCAGATGATGATGGTGTTGTCCAGTTGCCCGGTGCGCTCCAGGGCGTCGTAGACCATGCCCACGCCGTCATCCAAAGAGTTGAGGCTGCGCGCGCGGTCCCGGGCCACCGACTGCAAATCCGTAGGCCTGCCCCCTGGCGACTCCTGCGGCTCCGGCGTGACGCCCACTGTGCGCAGCATGTCAGGATGCTCAAACTTATGACTGAAGACCGGCTTGCCTTCGCGGTCGCCGGATGGAACCGCGGGGGGCTGGAAAACAGCGTTGCTGTAGCTGCTCTCATAGCGTTCGGCGGGAATGTACGGCTTGTGCGGCGCCTTGTGGCCGATGAAGAGTACGAAAGGCCTGGCATGCGGCTGCTCGATGAACTTCACCGCGTACTCATTCAGATAGTCCGTGGTGTAGCCGCGTTTCTGCTCGCGCTCGCCGTTGATGTTGAACTGATTGTTTTCGTAGAGGCCCACCGCCTTGAAGCTGACCCAGTGCTCGATGCCGGGCCGCGGCGTGTCGTCAAATCCCATGTGGAACTTGCCAATGTGCGCGGTCTCGTAGCCCTCGTTGTAGAGAATCCGCGGAAAGGTGGGCAGGCGATGGCTGATCTCCGCCTCGCCATTGCGGTCGTTGTTGACGATCAGGTTGCTGTGGTTATAGAGGCCGGTGAGATAGCTGGCGCGGCTGGGCGAGCAGAGCGGCGTGGTGCAGCGCGCGTTGGTGAAAAGGACGCCCTCGCGCGCGATACGGTCGAGATGAGGCGTCTTGCCGAAGGGATGCCCCACGCAGGACAAATCGTCGTGGCGCATATCGTCGGCAATGATGAAGACGATGTTGGGGCGCTTGTCGCTGCGCGCGGCGCGTGGCGCGGCAAGCTGGGGCGCGGGCTGCCCTTCGCCCAGCACCAGCGCGGGCTGCGCCTGGGCCGCGGCCAGCAGCAGAGCGGATTGCAACACCTCACGCCGGGAGATTTTGTTCTTCTCGCTCATCTCGTTGCTCCTCACCGCTTTTTACTGCATGGATTGCATTGGCTGCCGGTGCGGGTAGGCGAACTCCACCGTTTCGATCGAATATGGACGCACGGGCACGGTCACCTGATCGCTATCGGTCAGCGGCAGAGGTGCGCCCTCCGGCTTCTCCATCAGGTTGGTAAAGGTGGCCGAGGTCGCGCCCTTCGGCACTGTCAATTGCACTTCGCCGTCTTTGCCGGCCCACTCGTAGAAGCGCAGGATCAATGCATCCGCGTCCTCGGCCTTTTTGACCGCGGTCAGAACTACGTTGTCGCCCTTGACGGAGATAAACGAGCGCTCCGGCGGCAGGACCCCCGCATGCGCGCGCACCTGCATGGCGCGCAGCCTGTAGTTGTAGTTCCATCCGTGGCGGACGGTGAGCGCGGTCTTCCAGTCGCCGGCGTGGGGATAGAGCGCAAAGCTGAAGCGCTGATGGCCGCGGTCGGCGTTGGGGTCGGGCGAGACCGGCGAGCGCAGCAGGGTAAGGCGCAGCAGATTGTCCTTGCAGTCGTATCCGTACTTCGCTTCGTTGATCAGCGAGAAGCCGTGCTGGCCGTCGCCCAGATCGGCCCAGCGAATGGCAGGAACTTCGAACTTGGCCGCATCCCAACTATTGTCGCGGGTGGTGGGCCGCTCGATGGTTCCGTAGGGAATCTCGTAGGTGGCCATCTTGCTCGACGCCGCCAGCGGGAAGGCCGCCTTCAAGAGCACATGCGTCTCGTGCCAGTCGATGTCGTTGACTACATCGACCTGGTCGGAGTCCGCATAGAGGGCGATGTCCTGCACGAACTTCGAGTTCTGCCAATGACGGGTTACGCGGATAACCGCGCGCAGCGGGGTATGATCGACCAGCTTCACCGAGTCAACCTCGGTGATCGGCGTCATGTTGCTCGCATCCAGCGTGCCCGGATCGATGTTCCACGCATCGTCGGTAATCGGCTTGTCCTTGAAGGTCTGGAGCTGGTCGCCGCATGCTCCAGGCGCGAGCGACTCGAAGTTGTCCTTTTTGTCGTAGAGGCTGGTGATGCAGCCGGTGGTTGGATCAACCGTCAACTTGAGGTAGGAGTTCTCTATGGTCAGGCCGTTCACCTTCAGGTCGCTGGCGAAGGGACGCCGGCCGGGGACCGCATGCAACACCTCGTAGCCGATGGAAGGAACGTCTTTCACATCAACCAGCACGTGATAAGTGTTGGTCGCGCTGTCGCTGGACAGAATTTGCGACGGCAGGACATGGTTGCTCGCGTCCAGAATCGAGATCCCGTCGCTGGCCGAAGGCATTTCGACGGCAATATGAGCCAGTCCGGAACGTTGCCAGCCCAGCGGATTGAAGACCAGGATAGGCACGGCGCCAGCCGCATGCGTATCGATATGCGCCTGGATCGTGTTAAGCGCCTTGGCTGAGGCCTCATCGGTGGCCCAGCGCACCTGGTCGAAGTCCTTCTGCGCGTCTACGTAGATCTCTGCAATTCCGGAGCCGGCGGCGAGATCGTGGAACTGGTTGAAGAGCGCCTTCTTCCACGCCTCGGTCAGCTCGGTCGCCGGGTAGGACTGCCCGTCGAGCCAGGCCAGCGACGAATACTTCTCCGCATTCAGCAGCCACTCCTCGCTGTGCCGCATATTCGCCTTGAGCTTAGCCTGCGTCGTGTAGGTCCCGCGGTGGTGCTCGAAGTAGAGTTCGTCCTTCCAGGTCGGGATCACGACTTCGCCCGGCGGCGGCGCGGGCAGCGCGCCCGCTCCGTGCGCCATGGCCTGGTAGTTCCAGGTGGGTGAGTCGGGAGCGATTTTCTTTTCGACGGCGCTGAAGTAGCTCTGCGCGGAGGCAAACTCCATCCGGGGAACCACCAGGTCCGACTTGATCCAGTGCTCGCCCTGCGCCAACTCCGCGCGGGTGGGGCCCCCGCCGTGGTCGCCCACCCCGAAGATGTCCATCATCTCGGTCATGCCGGGCGCCAGCGTCCGCGCATGCACCAGGTCGTTCGAGATGCGCATCGGGTCGAGGTTGGTGTTGTTATAAGCATGCGGAAAGTACGTCAGCACCTTGCTGCCGTCCGGCGACTCCCACCAGAACAGCTTGAAGGGCAGCGGATTGGTCTCGTTCGCCGCCAGCTTCTGGGTCAGGAAGTAGTCCATGCCGGACTTCTTGTAGATCTGCGGAAGCTGCCAGTCGTAGCCGAAGGTATCGGGGTTCCAGCCGATGCGCGTGGTCACGCCGTAGAGCTTTTCTGAGACGCGCTGGCCTACCAGCAGTTGCCGCACCTGCGACTCGCCGCCTGGCATGTTCAGGTCAGGCTCGACCCACATGCCGCCGACGATCTCCCAGCGACCCTCCTGAATGCGCTTCTTGATCTCCGCATTCATCTCCGGATACTTCTCCGCGACCCATTCGCTGTATTGCAGCGCGGATTGCGTGTAGACGTAGTTGGGGAACTCGTCCATCAGCTCCAGCGCCGAGCTGAACGTGCGCTCCACAATGAAAACCCCTTCGGTCCACGGCCACAGCCAGGCCGCGTCGATGTGCGAGTCGCCGTCGAGGTAATAGGTGGCCTGCTGCATGGACGGCCGCAGCGGGTCCAGATCCTGTTGTGCCTTGCGCAGCGAAGCGTCAAAGCGATTCTGATCATTGGCGTCGAGAGCGCTCACATCGACATCTTCAATGGCCTTGTTCAGCGTGGCCAGGTCGGCTGCTACATTCTGCGAGAGGTCCGGAGTGAGCAGCGTCGCCGTAATGAACTCGGTGTAGAGGTCCCACGGGTTCGGGCGGCCGGAGCTGAATTGAATTTGCGTATACGCGCTGGGCAGATTCGAGGCCGTCGGAGTCCTTCCGTACTTGACGGTCAGCAGTACGCGGTCGCCCGGCTTGTAATACGCAACCACCGGCTCAGAGTGGTTGATCTGGGCAATGGGCTTGCCATCGATAAAGATGGTTGCTCCCTCTCCGCCGTAGGCATGCACCATAAGGCTGACCATGACCCGGCAGCCCGTGAGGTCGTAGCCGGCCACCGAGGCGGGAATCTCCACCCACTTTCTCAGCCAGTTATCGCCGCTGGGATTGACGCGGCCATGAATTTCAGGCCAGGAAGAATCATCCAGCGCAGGGGACTGGCCGTTGGGCAACTCGCCAAAGTGGTACTTCCAGTTCCCGATGCGGACCTCGCCCAGTTTTGCGAGCCGCGCAATCACCACTTGCGATTGGGTCGAAAGGCTCTTGATCGCCGCGGCGGTTTGCGCCGGGGCGGGATGGTCGGCCTCCCGGGCGCGCTGGCTCTGCTGCGCGCTCGCGGGCTGCGCAAGGAACACCAGCCCGGTGAAACTCAGCGCGGCTGAAAAAAGGCTCATGCGGCGGAACAGGGAGGAAAGGACACGGGAAAAAGAGATGGACACTGCATTCGCTCCAGGTGAATCGCCAATTTGTCGTGAGTATCCGCGTCGCGGCTCAGGGCGGACAGGCAAGCCGGATTCGATTCGGGAGGATTGTAAAGCAGCGGTTGGCTGGCATGTCAAGCATGCGGCCGACTTAGCTGCCAGGACAGCTTCTGCTTCTCCGGGTAACTTATATATCGGCTGTTCACATGCACCTATCAGCCCGATTCCGGAATGGATTTGCCAGCACTGAAGAATCAATATAAGCGGGATTCTATAACTCACGGAGACAGCGCTATCCATGAACTTATATCTTTCGTATCTTCGCTTCATTGCGTCTCAATGGGTCAATAACTCCCGGAAACAGCAGCAGTCGGGCGAAGCAGAAGCTGTGCCCGACTGCATGAGCCCCTATTGCTGATCGTGCGGATAGGTAACCTCGAGCGTATTGATCGAGTAGTGGCCTACCGGCACCGTGACCGAGTCGGAGTTGACCAGCTGGAGCGGCGCGCCCTCCGGCTTCTCCATCAGGTTTGTGAGTGTGGCCGAGGTCGCGCCCTGCGGGAAGGTCAGGGATACTTGGCCGTCCTTGCCCGCCCACTCATAGAAGCGGAGGATCAGCGCGTTCGTGTCCTCGGCCTTCTTAACCGCGGTCAGGATCACACTGTCGTCGCCGCTGACGGAGAAGAAGGAGTGTTCCAACGGCATCGCGCCGGTGTGCGAATCCACCTGAAACGCGTGGAGTGGGTAGTTGTACTCATAGCCGTGGCGGACGGTCATCGCTGACCTCCAGTCGCCGGCGTGCGGATAGAGGGCGTAGCTGAATTCCTGGTGACCACGGTCCGCATTGGGATCCGGGTAGGTCGGCGAGCGCAGGAGGGTCAGACGCAGAACATTGTCCTTGCAGTCGTAGCCGTACTTGGCTTCGTTGATGAGCGAGAAGCCGTGCCGGCCGTCGCCAAGATCGGCCCAGCGGATGGCCGAGACTTCGAACTTGGCCGCATCCCAGCTATTGTTGCGCGTGGTCGGGCGCTGGATAGTTCCGTAGGGAATTTCATACGTCGCCATCGTGCTGGACGCCGCCAGCGGGAAGGCCGCCTTCAGCAACACAAGGGTCTCGTGCCACTCGATGCTGTTGTTCACGACGACCTGGCCGGAGTTCTCGTAGAGAATGATGTCCTGCTGAAAGGTGGAGTTCTGCCAGTGGCGGGTGATGCGGATGACGTTGCGCAGGGGATTGTGCTCGATCATCTTCACCGAATCGACCTCGTTGATCGGCGTCATGTTGCTCGGATCGAGCGTGCCCAGATCGATGTTCCACGCGGTCTCGTCATAGGGGTCGTCGTGGAAGGTCTGCAACTGATTCCCGCAGGCGCCAGCGGCCAGCGACTCGAAGTTCGACTTCTTGTCGTAGAGGCTGGTGATACAGCCGTTCGACGGATCGACGGTGACCTTGAGGAACGAGTTCTCCATGGTCGGGTTGTTGCTGTTCGCCTTCAGATCGCTCGGAAACGGACGGCGGCCTGGGACTGCGTGCAGCACTTCGTAGCCGATGGAGGGAACGTCCTTCACATCGACCAGTACGTGATAAGTATTCGTAGAGCTGTCGCTGGAGAGAATTTCAGACGGCAGGACGTGATTGCCCGCGTCGAGGATGGAGATGCCGTCGCTGGCTGAAGGCATTTCGACGGTTACCTCAGCCAGACCGGAGCGCTGCCAGCTCAGAGTGTTGAAGACGAGGATGGGCGCGGCGCCGGCGGCATGGGTGTCAATGTGCGCCTGGATGGTGTTGAGCGCTTTGGATGAAGCGGCGTCGGTTTGCCAGTGGATCTGGTCGTAATCGCGCTGCGCATCTCTGTAGATGTCGGGGATGCCGGTGCCAGCGGCGAGGTCGTGAAACTGGTTGAAGAGCTCTTTCTTCCACGATTCGGTCAGCGCGTCGCCGGGATACGGCAGTCCGGCGAGCCAGGCGATCGAGGAGTATTTCTCGGCGTTCAGCAGCCACTCTTCGCTGTGACGCATGTTCTGCTTGTGCTTGGCCTGGGTGGTGTAGGTGCCGCGGTGATGCTCGAAGTAAAGCTCGTCATCCCAGGTGGGAACGGTGATCTCGCCGGGAGGCGGCGTAGGCGGGGAAACAGGGCCGTCATGACCCATCTTGTAGTAGTTGTAGGTCGGGGAGCCGGGCGCGATTGTCTTCTCGATTTCAGTGAAGTAGCTCTGCGCGGTTCCAAACTCCATCCGCGGAACCACCATGTCCGGCTGCATCCAGTGGAGACCCTGGTCCAGCACCGCACGCGTGGGACCACCGCCGTGGTCGCCGACACCGTAGAGGTCGAGCAGATCGTCGAAGCCGGGATTCAAGCTGCGCGCGTGAACCAGGTCATTGCTCAGGCGCACCGGATTCAGGTCCTGATTGCCGGAGTTGTGCGGGAAATACGTGAGAACCTTGCTGCCATCCGGCGACTCCCACCAGAAGATTTTGAAGGGGAAGGGATTGGTTTCGTTCGAGGAGAGCTTCTGGGTGACGAAGTAATCCATGCCGGACTTCTTGTAGATTTGCGGAAGCTGCCAGTTATAACCGAAGGTATCCGGGTTCCAGCCAATGCGGGTGGTGACGCCGTAGAGCTTGATGGCTTCACGCTGGCCGACGAGCAACTGGCGAAGGATCGACTCACCTCCGGGCATGTTCAGGTCAGGCTCGACCCACATGCCGCCGACGATCTCCCAGCGGCCCTCCTGAATGCGCTTCCTGATCTCCGCATTGATCTCGGGATATTTCTCGGCCATCCACTCGTTGTATTGGGGCGCGGACTGCGTGTAGGTGTAGGTGGGGTATTCGTCCATCAGTTGCAGAGCGGTGCCGAAGGTGCGGCGGACCACGTCGACGGTCTCGGTCCAGGGCCACATCCAGGCTGCGTCGATGTGGGAGTTGCCGGTAAGGTGGAAGTTCGCCTTCTGCAGCGTTGGCTTGAGAGGCTCGATGTCGCGCATGGCGCTGCGGAGCGAGTCGTCAAACTTCTGCTGGTTGCCGGAGTCGAGCGCGCGGAGGTCGACTTCCTGGACGGCTTTGTCGAGAGTTGCCGTATCTGCGGCGACATGGCTGGACAGATCAGGAATCAGCAGAGCGGCGGTGATGAACTCCGCGTAGGCGTCCTGCGGGCTGGGGCGATTGGGAGCGGAGTCCATGTGAACCTGAATGGTGGGGACATCGTGCGGGTGGTCGCTGGCTGCGGCACGGAGAGCCACCAGCAGCGAGTCGCCGGGCTTTGCGGAGCTGAACAGGACCAGAGGCTCCATCGATTCGCCGGCCGCCACGCGCCGGCCATTGAAAAAGAAATCGATCCCGTCGGAAGACGTGTTGCGAATCCAGAGACGCGCGCCAGTGAGGTCATAACCGTTGAATGCGGCTGGGATGACGATCTTCACGCGCACCCAGACGATGTCGGCGGTCTGGAAGCGGGAATTGCTCAGTTTCTGCTGCCAGGAGGAGTCGTCGAAGGCAGGAGACTGCGCGCCCTGCACATCGCCGATGTGAAATCTCCATTCCTGGACGGGGAGCTCGCCGAACCTGAAGAGCCGGCCGATGACCATGCGCGACTGGCCCGACAGAGCCTTCAGTGCCGCGGCAATCTGCGCGGGGCCCGGGTTGTTGAACAGTTTGGAGCGCAGGTTTTGCGGATCTTTCGCATTGAGGTTGTGCTGCGCGTTTCCGGTCACGGGCAGCAACACAAAAGCTATCAGCATCACGACGGAAAGGGCCACGGGCATATGGCGCGTACGGAGAACTTTGCGGCGAGAGGCTGGAGCAGACATTGGATTCCCTCCTGATGAGCCTGGTCCTGGGTGGTGAGATTTGGCGCCGATGGGCATAGCGGGATGAAGCCGGATGGATTGTAGTGCAGCGGTGAGAGAAGGTGTCAAGAACGCGGGTGGCAGGCTCGCGCTTACAGATTCGAGGGCTGTATCGGCCCGATTCTTCAGAGTCAGTGCGCAGGAACAGTCATCCAGTGGGCTGCTTTTCCCCTGAGGAGACAACGCTGCGCATTCGTCCACCGAGTTGTGAATCATTCGATCAAAGTTCCGGACAGTTCAAATCGAATGCGCCGGGTTCAGACGATTCTCATCAACTCGCCGGCAGATGGGCAGCGGACTCAACTTCGGCCCACTCCCCGGCCGCAAGCGTGAGCCCCGCCGCGGCAATGTTTTCTTCCAGGTGCGCCACGCTGGAGGTCCCGGGGATCGGCAGCATGACCGGGGAGCGCTGCAGCAGCCAGGCCAGCGAGAGCTGCGCCACCGTAGCCCTGTGTCGCGCGGCCATCCTGAAGAGCGCCTGGGCGGCGGGGTGGTCGGTCTTGAGCAGCTTGCCTCCCGCGTAGGGATACCACGGCATGAAGCCGATGCCCTGCCGCTGGCACCAGTTCAGAGTTTCCTCATGACGGCGGTCATTCAAACTGTATCGATTCTGGACAGTAACGATTGGAACGATCTGCCGCGCCTCCTCGATCTCCTCGACGCTCACCTCGCTCAGGCCGATGTAGCGAATCTTGCCCTGCTCCTGCATCCGCTTGAGCGCGCCCAGGCTTTCTTCCAGGGGCGTGCGCGGGTCGATGCGATGCAGCTGGTAGAGGTCGATGCGTTCCAGCCGGAGCCGGCGCAGGCTCATCTCTGCACATTGGATGAGATAGCCGGCGCGGCCGACGTACTCGGTCTTCGCCGGGCCCTGGCGGGTGATGCCGCCTTTGGTGGCGATGACCACGCCGGGCGCGTAGGGCGCGAGCGTCGCGCCGATCATGCGCTCGGCGATCTCCGGCCCGTAAGCGTCGGCGGTGTCGATCAGGGTCACGCCCAGCTCCACGGCACGGCGCAGGACGCGGCGGGCTTCATCGGGATTGGCCGGCTCGCCCCAAGCGCCGTCGCCCACCAGGCGCATTGTGCCGTAGCCAAGGCGATGAACGGGGAGATCGCCGCCAATCAGAAATGTTCCGCTGGCGGCTGCGGAAATGGGCTCTGTCTTCATACTGCGTATGATGCTACGGTATTGCTTTTGGGAGCTGCCGGGCGGAACATTCAGGCTGCAAGGGAATCGGGCTACGATGGGGAACCGGTTTCCGGCCGGCTGCGTATTCTGAGATGAAGGACAGGAGAGGCCGCCATGAGCAGCGCCGCGTATCCTAACCCGCAAGCCATCTTCTACCAGCAGTACGAACTGGTGCGCCGCGACGAGGTCGTGGGCATTCTGCTGGCGCTGTTTCTGGGAACCTTCGGGGTGCACCACTTCTACCTGCGCCGCACCGGACTGGGCATTCTCTACTGCTGCTTCTGCTGGACGGGGATCACCACGGTTCTCGGCGTGATCGAGTGCTTTTTCATGCCCGGCCGTGTGCGCGAGTTCAACGCCATCCAAGCCGCGGGGATCGCCGCCGCGCTGGGCATCGCCGTACCGGGATGGGGCCAGCCGGTCAACGTCACGGTGAACCTGCCCGGGGCGGTGCAGCCGGGCACGCTGATCGCCTGCCCGCGCTGCCAGCAGGCGAATCCGCACGGGGCGCGGTTCTGCTCAGGCTGCGGCGCGGCGCTCTCGCTGTAAGCGCCGAAGCCCATCCTGCCGGACCCAGCGGAAGGGCCGGGCGTCAACTCCGGCGTAGAGACGGCAGAGCCGCTACATATTCGCGTGCCCGGACCGCATCGACTCGTTGAACTTGGGCTTGGTGAAGTCCAGCGCGGCCTCGAGCATCGCCTGGTACTCGCCCGCATTCTCCATCAGCAGCGGCATCGCCGCCGCAAACTCGCCCTTCAGCGCCAGCAGCCCCGCGCCCGCCTCATCGCCGGCCATGCGCAGCAGATCCTGGACCGTCGTGTTCAGGTACTGCGCGTCCCGCGGATCGGCAATCCACACCGGCTTGCCCTCGCCCAGCACCCCGCTCAGCCAGTACACCTTGCTCAGCAGGTAACGCAGCCGCTCCTGGTCGTCGGTTTCGGTAAAGACGAACTTCTTCTGCCAGCGGCTGTAGTAGCGCGTGGTCACGGGAACCGGCTGGCGGTTGCCGGACTTCAGAAATTCCAGCTGGCCGAAGTCCACCGTCTTGCGTACAGCGTTGTAGACAAAAGTCTCCGCGTAGGGCTGCTCCATGGCGGGCACGATCTCGGCGAAGGTCTGGGTGACGGCGGCGGCGATCCTGGCGTGCAGGTTGTGCGCGCCGCCGTCGGCCAGGTGAATCTCGCCGTGGACGATATAGGTATCCGCGCCCGAGGTGGAGCGGTGAAAGGGCCACTGGAACTGGCCAAAGGCCACCGGCAGCCCGCCCAGGGTGACGTAGCACTCGGGCCGCGGATTGCGCAGGCGCCTCGCCTCACCGGCCAGGTGCGCTGTCATCTCCGGCAGCAGGTGTGGCTTGTCAAAGTCGAAGGCGTCACTCAGCTCCAGCCTGAGGGCGCGTCCGGCGCCGTCCGGTCCGGCCAGGGCGAGCTGGAAGACTGCCGTCGGGTTGCCGTTGTAGTCGCTGCCTTGCGCGGCAGAGAGCAGAACCAGGCCGGCCTGGGCGGCGGCCGTTTCCAGAGCGGAGATGAGGGAGGATTTCAATTCGGCGGTCATACGTGGGGAATCCTGGGCGTTGATCTCAATGCAGATTTATTCTACGAGAGCGGGCGGGCGGGCGGCGCAATTTACAATGGAATCCGTGCCGTCCAAAGCTTCTTCGCCGATCATTCTTGCGGAAAATCTGACCAAGGTCTACGCGGCAGGCCGTCTTCAGGTGGCCGCGGTCCGCGGCGTCTCCTTCGCCGTCGAGCCGGGCGAGTTTGTGGCTGTCGTGGGGCCCTCCGGCTCGGGTAAATCCACGCTTTTTTACCTGCTCGGCGGGCTGACCCGCGCCACAGAGGGCCGCGTGCTCATCGACGGCGTGGATTTTGCCGCGCTGAGCGATGCGGAACGCACCCGGTTGCGCAAGCACAGAATCGGATTCGTCTTTCAGAAGTTCAATCTCCTGCCCACGCTCTCGGCCATGGGCAACATCGAGATTGCCTACTCGATCAGCGGCGGCAAGGGGCCCATGGACATGGCCTATCTCGACCATCTCTCTGACATTCTGTCGATCCGCGGCCGCCTGCATCACCGGCCGGCGGAGCTGAGCGGCGGCGAGCAGCAGCGGGTGGCGATTGCGCGCGCCCTGATCACGCGTCCGGCCATCGTGCTGGCCGACGAGCCCACCGGCAACCTGGACACAAAGAACTCCGACGCCGTCCTGTACATGCTGCTTCGCTCCAACCGGGAGCTGGGCCAGACTACCCTGATGATCACGCACAATCCCGAGGCAGCCGCGGTCGCCAGCCGCATTCTCCATATGCGCGACGGCCAGATCGTGGGCGAGGAAAAGGGCGCCCGCGCGGATGCGCCGCTGCCCGCCGTCGGCGCGGCTTCACCGGCTGCAAATACGGCTCCGGCCGCGGTTTGACCTCATTTCCGGGGGCCGGTATACTCAATCTTGCACTAAAGCGGGAGTAGCTCAGTGGTAGAGCATCGCCTTGCCAAGGCGAGGGTCGCGAGTTCAAGTCTCGTCTCCCGCTCCAAACCGCCCTCCGGCATGCGCCGGGTTGGCTACGGCGGTGTGGAGCGCTAAAAAGGCGCAGCTCGATCGAGCGACCGGAAAGCGCAGCCCT